>NZ_JAHBBG010000009.1 GCF_019331715.1 Bifidobacterium simiiventris | reverse complement strand
GCCCGGCACCCCGCTCAACACCCCGCCCGGCATCCGCTCCCGCCATAAAGAAAGGGGCACGCCTCGGAATCGGCCCGAGACATGCCCCACAGAGCAGCCGCAGATAATAGATCAGCCGGCGATGACGGCAAGGTTCCAACGCGGCAAGGTGAGCACGTCGCCGGCCGCGACCGTATCGCCCTCATGCAGGGCGAGCGCCGCGGTGGCAGACTCGTCGATCAACCCATTGGCGGCGATGATCTTCGGCGCGACGACCACTTCGCCGGCGACCGGGCTGACGAACGACACCGGATCGGCGGAGTAATTGAGCAGATAGGTCACCGTTTCGCCGCGGGCGTTCACGCCCTGACGCACCGTAATCGCTGACGGAGTCACGTTACCCGAAGCTCCCGCAGCAGCCTTCCCGCCGGCAGTCTTGCATCCGCACGCATCGGCAGGAACATTATGTCCCGTACCGGCATCCTCGGCGTCAGCACCCGCAGCGTCGACGGTCTCATCGACAGCCTTCGTCACACGCAGCGTCGCCACACCCGCGGCATCCAGCGCCTCGCGCATCACGGCGCGCGTCGTGTCCGGGTCGAGCACGGTACCGATCCATTCGGCGCTACCCTTGCCGAACGCGTGACGGGTGATCGCCGCGTAATCGGCCCACGCATAATGCCCGTAGTGCGCAAGCACCTGCGCGCTCGACGAACCGGCAGCGTCGCCATCGGCACCATCAAACCCGTCCTCGGCAGAGAACACGGTCGATCCGTTCGGCTTGAGCAGTTCGATGAGCGTCTCCGCCTGCGCATCCGGCAATCCGGCGAGCGCACCCGCGGCACCGGCACCATCCGCAACATCAACCGAACCGTCCCCGAACACGACCGGCACGCGTCCCTTCGGCGGCGTGAACTGGTTGTAGCTCATGCCGAACACGTCGGTCAGCCGATGCGGCGCGCGGTCGTGCCACACGGTCGTTTCCTCGTCGGCGACGAACGACCGCAGTGTCGAGATCAGGTGCCCGCCGTTCGCCACGTATTCGCGCAGCCGTGTGATCGTCTCGTCGGATGCGCAGTACAGCGCAGGCGTCACGATCACCGCATACGATGCCAGTCGTTCGGCCGGCGCGTCGGTCGGCAGGAAGTCACATTCGACGTTGAGTTCGAACAGCGCGTCGTAGATACGCCGCACCACGTCGTTATAGTCGGCGCCGCCGCCCCAGCGTGTGCTGCTGCCGATGCGGAATCCCTCGAGCGCGGTCAGCGCCTCGTTCGACACCATAAGCGCGACGCGGTTGTGCTTGCGCAAGTGCAGCAAACGTTCGCCGATCTCGGGCCGCGCAATCTCGCGTCCGAACACGCCCGCCTCCTCATAGGTCGGGTTCGGTTCAAGGTCGTGGCTCAGCAATCCCTTCCAATACGTCTCGAACGAGTTGTGGATCGAATGCCAATGCCAGTATTCGACCATGTCCGCGCCGGACGCAAGATGTGAATACGCCTGCAGCCGCATCTGCCCGGGGAACGGCAGCCAGCCGTGGTTGCCCTGCGCCTCGGTTTCGAGCACGAGATAGTTCGCGCCGTCCTTGAGCGAGCGGGTGAGGTCGCCGCCGAACGCGATCTCCTTGCCGGTCAGGTCGTCCTGCGTGGGATGGTAGATGTCGCAGCCGGCGATGTCGAGCGTGCGCGCGGCCGTGAAGTGGTCGACGGCCGGCTGGATGCCGTACGAGCCGCCCTTCCAGCCGAAGTCGAAGTTCTGCGTGACGAACTGGTCGTCGCGTGCGTATTCGCGCACGATCGACGCCTGCCAGTCAAGGAATTCGGTGACCTGCTCGCGGCGGAAACGGTCGAATTCGCCGCGCAGCGACTGGTTGATCGTGTTGGTCACGTCGGGGAAATCCTCCCACGCGTTGATGCGGTTCGACCAGTAGTCAAGCCCGAAATGCGCGTTGAGTTCGTCGAGATCGTCGTGGAATTTGCCGCGCAGGTACTTGACGAACAGCGTCTGCATGTCCTGGCTGACGCAGTCGTAGTACTTGGTTTCGTTGTCGACTTGATAGCCGATGACGGCCGGATGGTCGGCGACGTGCGCGATGAGCTTGCGGATGACGCGCTCGGCGTAGTAGCGGTACGATCCGTTGACGATGTCCATAATCTGGCGCGGACCGTATTTGCCGGGGCCGCTCGGGGTGACGGCGAGCACGTCGGGGTGCATGCGCACGAGCCAGGTCGGCACGGCGTAGGTGGGCGTGCCGACGATGACGCTGATGCCGTGACGACGCGCGCTATCTAACGCACGGTCGATATGAGAGAAGTCGAAGATGCCCGGTTGCGGCTCGCAAGCGCTCCACGTCGACTCGGCGATGCGGATGACGTTGATGCCAGCGTGCAGCATCATCGCCATATCGGTGTCGACACGATCGAGATCCTTCGGCATGTATTCGTCGTAATAGGCCGCTCCGAACAGGAAACGATCCACGGTCTGCTTGCCCACGTCTGCTCCTTTGCGCTGCGTTCGGCAGCGTTCCTCCGCGCTTGCCGAACGATGATGTCTCTTGTATTGGCAGATACATCAATTATGATATCTAATAGTTATTAGATATCTTCTAGTATATTGATAACGCAACCATGCGCAACCGAAACACGCGCGAATGCGCTCAGCGATAGCGATCCCAGAGCGGCGAGGGGAAGATCATGCGCTCGAACACCAGCCATTCGTCGTACAGGTCGATCGGCGGGCGGCGCATGAACCGCAGCTGCACGCCGTCCATCGCCTCGATGCACTGGCGCACGACCGGCCGCATCGACTCATGCCACTGCCCCATCTGCGGAGGAATACGCCACCGGTATCCGCTGTAGTACTCCCACGTCGAATCCGGGCGACGTTCGAAATAGTCGTGCAGCGGATGGCCGGGGCTAAACGCCTCGGTTTCAAGCACCATGTATAGGCGCATGAGCTCGACGCGTTGCGCGTTGTGGCGCACGAGATAGCGCAGGTACGAGGGGAACAGCAGGTTGTCCGGGTCGCTGCCGGGCAAACCGGTCTTCATGAAGTCGTCGGGTGTGCCGGTCGCGTCGTACGCATCGGTGACGAGCATCGACAGCAGCCCCTCCTTGGTGCCGGCATAATGGAGCAGACCGGGCTGGCTCATGCCGACCGCGTCCGCGATCTCGCGTAGCGACGTGCCGTAATAGCCCTTCTCGCCGATCAGCCGCACCGCCGCCTCGACGATCTCGCGCCGCCGCTCCCCCGGCGTCTTGCGCACGCGCTTCGCCCCACCGTTCGCACTGCCCTGTTTCACTGCTGCCATACGCGCCAGTCTAACGGTTGGTAGATACCGGCCCCGCATACGGCAAAGGCCGCCCGGCACATACGTACCGGGCGGCCTCATCAATCACCGATGATCAATCAGTGACGGTTATCCAAGCGGTGGTACATCTCGGACAGCTCCAGTTCCTTCTCGAACTGGCGGGCGTCGGTCTTGTCGTCGATGACGGCGAGTTCGACGCCGGCGATGCGGGCGAAGTCCTCCCACGCCTCACGGCCGACGGAGGTGGTCATGCAGGTGTGGTGCGAGCCGCCGGCGGTGATCCAGCACTGGACGGCGGTCTTCAGGCTCGGCTGCGGCTTCCAGACGGCGCGGGCGCACGGCAGCTCCTTGAGGGAGCCCTGCGGCTCGACGACGTCGACCACGTCCATGAGCAGGCGGAAACGTTCGCGCACGTCGGACATGGAGACGACGACCGCGTCCTTCTTCGGCTTGCCGGAGAAGACCAGACGCACCGGGTCGGCCTTGCCGCCAATGCCGAGCGGGTGGATCTCCAGCTTCGGCTTGGCGATGGTGCCGATGGCCGGGGAGACCTCAAGCATGTGGGAGCCCATGTCGAGCTCGTCGCCCTCGGTGAAGTTGTAGGAGTAGTCCTCCATGAGGGAGGCGCCACCCTCGAGGCCGTAGCCCATCACGGCGCCGATGCGCACGAGCACGGAGGTCTTCCAGTCGCCTTCGGCAGAGAAGCCCCAGCCGTATTCGGACGGGAAGCGCTGCGGGCCGACGCCCGGCAGCTGCGGCAGGGCGCCGAGGTCCTCGAAGTTGTCGACGCCGGCGGTGCAGCCGTTCTCGCGCATCATGTTGACCATCGCGGCCTCTTCCTTGGCGGCGATGAACAGGGAGTCGTACTTGGCGTCGAGCAGGGCCGGGTCGATGTCGTACTTGGCCTTGTAGTCCTCGATGATGCCCTTGACCTGATCGTCCTTGACGGCCTCGTACGCGGCGACGAGCTCGTTGACGGCCCAAGTGTTGATGGAGGCGCCGAACACGCGCTCGGCTTCGGTCTTGTCGCCTTCGGTGACGGCGACGTTGCGCATGTTGTCGCCCCAGCGCATGACCTTCATGTTGTTGGAGGCGTCCCAGCCGGCGCAGGCGCGGGCCCATGTGCCGACCTTCTCGGCGACCTCCGGGTCGGTGTAGTGGCCGACGACGATCTTACGCTTGATGCCGAGGCGGGAGACGATGTAACCGAACTCACGGTCGCCGTGGGCGGCCTGGTTCAGGTTCATGAAGTCCATGTCGATAGTCTCCCACGGGATCTCCTTGTGGTGCTGGGTGGCCAGCTGCAGCAGCGGCTTGGTCAGCACTTCGAGGCCGCGGATCCACATCTTGGCCGGGGAGAAGGTGTGGCACCAGGTGATGACGCCGATGACGTTCGGGTTGGCGGACGCCTCGACCATGAACTGCTTGACGCCGTCGGAGGACTTCAGGGTCGGCTTGAGAACGATCTTGGCCGGGATCTTGCCGGTCTTGTTCAGGTAGTCGACCATTTCGTTGGCGTGGATGGCGACCTGGCGGAGCGCTTCCTCACCGTAGAGGTCCTGCGAGCCGACGCCGAACCAGATTTCCTTGCCCTCGAAGGGGTTTTCGAATGCCATATCAGGCTCCTTTTGTACTTCTTTGTGGAAAAATTACTTGCTCAGTGCTGACCGTAGACGTTGGTGTAACGATCGTTCAGAGCGTCAATGTCCTTCTGATCGATCTCGATGATGTCGCCGAGCTGCTTGGCGGCCCACATGGTGTGCGCGACTTCCTCGGTCATGGCGGCGGCCTTGACGGCGGCTTCCGCGTCCTTGCCGATGGTGAACGGACCGTGGTTCTGCATGAGGACGGCCGGGGACTTCGGGTACTTCTTGAGCGTCTCGACGACGCCTTCGCCGATGGCCTCGGAACCGATGAGGCGGAACGGGCCGACCGGCACCGGGCCGCCGAACTCGTCGCCCATCATGGTCAGGCCGCACGGGATGTTCTGGCCGGTGGCCGCCCAGGCGGTGGCGTAGGTGGAGTGGGTGTGCACGACGCCGTAGACGTTCGGCATGTGGCGGTAGATGTACGCGTGGGACGCGGTGTCGGAGGACGGGGCCTCGGTGCCGTCGACGACGTTGCCGTCGAGGTCGCACACGACCATGGAGCCCGGGGTCAGGTACTCGTAGCGCACGCCGGACGGCTTGATGACCATGAGGTCGGCGGTGTGTAGACGCTGGGAGACGTTGCCGGCGGTCCACACGACGAGGTTCCACTTGATGAGCTGCTCGTGCAGGGTGGCGACGACCTCGCGCACCTGCTTGACTTCGGCGCGGACTTCCGGACCGTAATCAGCCAGAGTTGCCATTTGGTTGTTCCTTTCGTTGCGAATGATTGACGTGTATGAAGTTGTAAAGGCCAGCGGAGCCTCGGCTCCGCCGTCGTGTCATTTCGACTGAGCGAAGCGAACGGAGAAATCTCTTACACGGCAACGCCTCTGAAGGATTTCTCGATTCGGCTTCGCCTCACTCGAAATGACATGCCAAGAACAGGGCGGCTCAGTCCTCCAGCGGGATCGCGGCGACCGCGGCGTGCTCGATCGGCAGTCCCTTGGTGAAGCGGGTGAAGAAGTCCTCGAAGCCGACCACGTCGCGTGCGTCCGGCACCTCGGTGACGGAGGACGCGCCCTTGAACACGCGGCCGTCGAGGTAGTCGGCGAGGTTGGTGCGCTCCTCGTTCGCATGCCACAGGTAGTCGGCGAGCACGGCCATGCCCCATGCGCCGCCTTCCGACGCGGTGGCCATGACCTTGATCGGCGTGTTGAACGCGGCGGCGAGGATCTTCTGCGCGACCTTCGGGGTGGCGAAGATGCCGCCGTGGCCGACGAGCGAGTCGATCTGCACGTGCTCGTCCTTGGTCATCACGTCCATGCCGATCTTGACCGGGCTGAACGCGCTGAACAGCTGGGCGCGCATGAAGTTGGCGAGGTTCATGTGGGCCTCGGGGCTGCGCGCGAACAGCGGGCGGCCCTCTTCAAGGCCGGCGAGGAATTCGCCGGAGCGGAACGGGTAGTTGATGAGGCCGCCGCAGTTGCGGTCAGCGTCGTCGGAGATCGCGGTGCGGAACAGCGTGCCGTACAGCGTGCCCGCGTCGACCGGCGTGCCGAGCGCTTCGGCGAACTGGCCGAACAGGCCGACCCACGCGTTGAGGTCGGAGGTGAAGTTGTTGGCATGGCTCATGCCCGCGAGGTCGCCGGCCGGGGTGGTGACGAGGTCGACTTCCGGGTGCAGGCGTTCGAGCTTGTGCTCGAGGACGACCATCGCGAAGATCGAGGTGCCGGCGGAGACGTTGCCGGTGCGCACGCGCACGGAGTTGGTGGCGACCATGCCGGTGCCGGCGTCGCCTTCCGGCGGGGCCAGCGTGATGCCGGGCTTCAAGGTGCCGCTCGGGTCGAGCAGCAGGGCGCCGGCTTCGGTGAGCTTGCCGGCCGGGGTGCCCGCGACGAGCGGGGTCGGCAGCAGGTTCTCGAGCTTCCACGGCTGCGCGGCGACTTCGGGCAGCGCGTCGAACTTCTCGATGAACGAGGTCTCGTAGGTGTGGGTGGTCGGGTCGATCGGGAACATGCCGGAGGCGTCGCCGACGCCGAGCACCTTCTCGCCGGTGAGCTTCCAGTGCACGTAGCCGGCCAGCGTGGTGAAGTACGCGACCTTGGAGACGTGCTCCTCCTTGTTGAGGACGGCCTGATACAGGTGCGCGATGGACCAGCGCTCGGGGATGTTGTACTGGAACAGCTCGGAGAGCTTCTCGTGCGCCTCGTGCGTGTTGGTGTTCTGCCAGGTGCGGAACGGCACGAGCAGCTCGCCGTCCTTGTCGAAGGCGAGGTAGCCGTGCATCATGGCGGAGAAGCCGATGTGGCCGATCTTGGTGAGCTTTTCGCCGTAGGCGGTGTGCACGTCGTTGGCCATCGTGGCGTAGGCGGTCTGTACGCCCTTCCAGATCTCCTCGAGCGAGTAGCTCCACAGACCGTTCTCCAGGTGGCTGGCCCAGCTGTAGTCGCCGGACGCGATGGTGGCGTACGTGTCGTCGATCAGCACGGCCTTGATGCGGGTGGAGCCGAATTCGATGCCGAGCGAGGTCTTGCCCGCGCGGATTTTCTCGGCGATGGTCGCGACCTGATCGCTGTCGTTGGTTGCCATACTTTCGATCTCCTTGTGCCTAGCGCCAGAATCCGCCTCTTCGGGGAATTGTTAGCGCTCACTGTTAACGTTCACGATTTTATCGTGAGTCATGACAAAGCACAACCTCGTCGTGTCGTGATGTATTGACTGATCTGAGCTTGATAGCCGATTATCGGACGGTCTTATACCACAATCGTCCGAAAGATTTCTCGACTCGGCTTCGCCTCGCTCGAAATGACAGAATCACCGGGCAACCTCAACCGAACCGATTGCATCGCCGGCATCATCGCACCGCCTCAATCCCGTCTATCGCCGCGCTGCCGGCCCGAGCGACGACCGGTTGATCACCTTCGCCGGCACCAGCCCCACGCCATGCGACGACGACGCGAACGCGACCTCGTCGCCCGCGCCCAGCAGATGCAGCACCTCGCGCATCGCCATCGAGCCGAGCTGTTCGAAATCGGGCCGCACGGTCGTCAGCGGCGGATACATGTTGTCCATCGCCGGCATATCGTCGAATCCGACCAGGCTCACGTCCTGCGGAATGCGCACGTCGTGCTCGTGCAGTGCACGCGCCACGCCAACCGCCTGGCTGTCGTTCGCGCACACGACCACGGACGGCAGTACGCCGCCCGACTGGCCGATCTGGTCGAGCACATGGTTCATCCGCGCGTACGCCTCGGACGAATCCCATGTCTCACAGCGCACGGTGACCGAACTGATCGACTTCGCACGGGTCAGTTTCACCCACGCGTCCAGTCGCGTCACCGCATCGCGCCACTCGCCGGGACCCGCGAAATACAGCGCGCGACGGTGCCCGTACTCCCCCAGCAGCCGCACGATCTCCTCCATCGCGCCCCACTGGTCGAGTCCCATCATCGATACCTTGCCGTGGTCGCGCGAGCGGATCAGCCGCTGACCCTCGCTGATGCTGAGCGAGCCGTGTGTCGAGGTGAGGAACACGCGCGGCTGGTTGACCTGCGTGCGGCAGGCCGCCTCGAACATCACGTCGGTCGGGGTCAGGAAGATGAACGCGTCGACGTTCTGTTCGTTGAACGTGCCGCACAGCTCCTCGAACTCCCGTTGCGTGCACAGGGCCTCGTGCACCATCATCACCGACATGAACAGGCCGTGCTGCCGCGCGACGTTCTCGATCGAGGAGATGGCCGAGATCGGTCCGAAGAAGCGCATGCCGCCGGCGATCAGGCCGATCGTGCGCGAACGGCGGGATGCGAGGGCTCGCGCGGAGTTGCTGGGGTGGTAGTCGAGCTGCTTGATCGCGGCCCGGACCTTGGCGCGGGTCGCGTCGGACACGTCGGGCGAGTTGTTGATCACGCGCGAGACGGTCTGATGGCTCACCCCCGCCAGTTTCGCCACCTCGAACATCGACGGACGCTTGTTGCCGCGGCTGCCACCCATACGTCAGAACCTCCCCGCATGTCACGCTGCTGTGCTGGCTTTCAGCATACCGCGTTGCCGTTCGCAACACGGTGAGAACGCTCACAATGTACACGGGACGCGTGAGATTCGCCGCCCGGTATCACCTTGCGAGACGCGTATCGCACCCGCTTTGTCTTCACATGCGATGCCGGTCAAACGCAACACTCTTGTCATTTCGACTAGTATTTTGTCGGACCTAAGCTGACGCGTCTTTATTCTCGTCCCTCTCGGCTGAGGGCCGAGCCGTGAAGCAAACGCCAGCGGCGTTTGTAGGCGAGGTGCGAGCGATAGCGAACCAGCAGAGCGCGGCCGTAGGCCGTCCGCGGTTGCAGGACGCTGTCGGCGAAGCCGACTGGGGGAGCGTCAAACCCATCACATTAAGCCCGACAAAGTACTAGTCTCAGCGGATAGTTGACGCATGCCTCGGGGCATGGTTGATGCTGGATTCCTCGATGGGCTGTGGGGTTATGCGGTGTTCATGGCTTCGTGTTTGTCACGCTCTGCTGTTGTGCACGATTACATGATGGGGTGTGTTTGGATATCGTGCCATGTCGTGACAAGAACGGGGGATTCTGCCAAAGCGTGACAAGTCGCCAATGGCTGCGTGCGATACGTTGCTCAAGAATGGTTGGTATTACAAGGGTTTGGGCATAGTCCGATTGTCACGCTGTGCTCGGAATCCGGCTTTTCTGGGTTGTGTGACATATTCGCTGTCATACAACCCAGAAAATCGCCCATCCCCGTGATATGTGACAACAAATCATGCCACACCAGCCTTAAACACTCCCTCAATCCTCATGCGTGACAAGACCAGCCCGCCTTCCACGGCATGAAGGGAACGACTTCCATACACGAGTCCAACGACCATCAACCGACTAGTACTGTGGCGGACTGAATGTGATGGGTTTGACGCTCCCCCAGTCGGCTTCGCCGACAGCGTCCTCAGCCGAGGAGGCCGAGAATAAAGACGCGTCAGCTCAGGTCCGACAAAATACTAGTCGAGACACCACTCCCATGTCATTTCGACCGAGCGGAGCAATCTTTCCACCCGATCACGCAAGGTTCCAGCTGACGCGATGCAGATCGGACGGACCGTACTGCGCGATGGCGGCACGGTGCGCAGCGGAACCGTACCCCTTGTTGTGGTCCCACGCGTACGGCGCGTACTGCGGGTCGCCGTGCGCGAGATCGACCATGAGCCGGTCACGCGTGACCTTGGCGATGACCGCGGCGGTCGCGACGGTGGCGCAATGACGGTCGCCCTTGACCTTGGTCGTGATCGTCGCGGGAACCGGCACGGCGGGCGCGTCGAACGTGCCGAGTGCCTTGGTGATGTAGTCGTACGGACCGTCGAGGATGCCGGCGACCGCGACCGGCAGTTCGTTACCGGGACGTCCGGCGATGCCGATACCAAGCGTCTGTTCGAGATCGTCGATGGCCCGCAGCGCAGCGACGCCGAGCGCATAGCCGATGCCCCACTCGTCGATCTCGCGGTTGCTGGCCTGACCGATCGCGTATGCCGCGCACCACGACTTGAGCGAGTCGACGATCGTCTCGCGGCGGTGTTCGGTGAGCATTTTGGAATCGGCGACGCCGTCCGGCACATCCAGCGTCGGCAGATCCTTCGCCCAGATCGCGGCCGCACCCACCATGACCGGGCCGGCGAGCGCGCCGCGGCCGACCTCGTCGAATCCGATGATCAGATCGGCCCCCTGCGCGGCCAGTTCACGTTCCAGCTCAAGCGTAGGCACTTCGGTGATCGCCATCGTCATTCCTTTCCGTCGATCAATCTACATAATCAGGTGGAGTTTCGGTACCGACCATCACATAATCAGGTGGAGTTTCGGGACTAACTGTCACATAATCAGGTACAGATCGTCTTTATCCGCTGCTCAGCAACCCGCAATCCGTCACAAGTCGGTCATCGAGACACGCCCGCGAACACGTCGTGATGGGAGTCGAGCGTGCTGATGCGGGTGATCGGCCAGTAGCGGGCGAAGGCGACGCCGACGATGTCGTCGATGGGCACAAGGCCGTGTTCGCCGTCGTCCTGATGGTAGCGGGAGTCGGCGGAGTTGGCGCGGTTGTCGCCCATGACGAACGCGTGGCCGGCGGTCACTTCGACGCGGAACGGGAACGCGCTCGGGTCGACGCCGGCGCGCAGGTACGCGCTTTCGTCGATCGGCGTGCCGTTGACGGTGATCGGCTGGCCTTTGCCGGCGCATTCGACCACGTCGCCGGGCAGGCCGATGAGCCGTTTGATGAGATAGTCGCCGCCGAGTCCGCGGCTCTCCTCGTTCGGCAGCCAGTTCGCGGGGTCTTTGAACACGACGATGTCGCCGCGTTCGAGTTGGGAGTACCACGGCGCGGTTTTGACGGTGACCACTTTGTCGCCGGGCGCGATGGTGTTCAGCATCGAGCCGGAGGGGATGACGTAGCAGCCGATCAGGAAGATGCGCACGAACAGTACGATGAGGATGGGGATGCCGCACCAGACGATGATGTCATGCCAGAACGCGTTGCGGGCGGCACGATCGGCGTTTACGGCTCCATGGGCGATGCCGTTGCCGGGATCGGGCATGGGCGCGGGATCGATGCCGTGGTCGGCCACCATCAGCGTGTGTTGGTCGTTCGACTGCATGCGGCGGGTCCTCCTTGCCGGGTCGTTCGTCATCGTTCGCGGCGTATCTCGTGGTTATTGTAGGCGACGAATACACGACAGCCCGGCACCGACGAACGGTACCGGGCTGCAGGTGCTGTCTTATGCGATCAGACTCACTTGGCGGAGTTGTCGCGGCGCTCGACGATACGAGCGGCCTTGCCGCGCAGGGAGCGCAGGTAGTACAGCTTGGCGCGACGCACACGACCACGACGAACCAGCTTGATGGAGTCGATGGACGGGGAGTGCACCGGGAAGCGGCGCTCCACACCGGTGCCGAAGCTGATCTTGCGCACGACGAAGGTCTCGTGCACGCCAGCACCGTGACGGGCGATCACCACGCCAGTGAAGGTCTGGATACGGGAGTTGTTGCCTTCCTTGATCTTCACGTTCACGTCGACGGTGTCGCCGGGACGGAAGGCCGGGATCTCCTCGGCCGGCTTCATGTGCTTGGCGTCGAAAGCGTCAATAGCGTTAGCCATGTTCATTCCTTAGTCGCTGCCGCATATCAGCCACAGTCAGGGTCTGCCTCGCGTGTTGTGCGGGCGAACACGGCCTTGCGTGCCCCGTCCGCCTGCGATCGGCGACCGAATCGTTTCTCCTTCGGGTTTGCCCTCGGGAAGCCTGTCAATCCGCCGGAAGACTGGCCTCGGCTTTCGCTTGCGGCCGTCCGGCTGGACCCTTGGAGAGACCGGTTTATGCGGCGACCCGCCTCTCGACACAGCAATCGCTCAGTCTACGCCCAAGTCAGGACACGATTGTCGACGATTATCGACTGACTATCGATGCATGAGCTCGGCGACGGCTGCGCGTATGGCAGGTTCGGCGGCGGCTGGATCGTTGATGGCGACGACGGACTGTTCGATCGGGCACAGGCCGGTTTTGGCGCGGTCGAGGATGCGCGGCACGAGTGTGCCGTAGCCGGCCTCGATGCCGTTGGCCCGCAATGCTGCCAGGCCGGCTTCGCTCACGGTCTGCGCGTAGACGGCGCGCACTCCGAGCCGAGCGTACAGCAGCGCCGCGCCTTTGCCGACCACGCGATCGGCGGCCGCGAATCCGTCCAACCGCTGCCCGACCGCCAGCCATTGCAGCAGCGGGCGCACGCCGCGGCCCGTGCCGGTCAGGATCGTCGACCGTCCGGTCTCACCGTCGGTGCGGCATGCCGCGCAGCCGAGCGAGTCATCGGCCAGCAACACGGTCTTCGCACGGTCGAGGTCGGCTGTTGCGGACGAATCGGTCATCATGTCTCCTCTCATACGATGACCCCTCGTGCAGCGAGGGGTCATCTCGGCATCCGTTATGCGGCTGTCAGTCGCGGCGGCGATCCACGGCGGCCATGATCACGGGCACAAGCACCCACTGCAGCACGAGTCCCGGCAGTCCGGTCACGACCGCGGCGGCAACGGACGCGACGGTCATCGTCGTGTTGCCGAGCAGCGACACGGCCACGGCGATCGCGAGCGCGTCGACGATACGGCCTGCGACCTGTGCGCCGACCAGCTTGACGAGCCAGCCAAGCGGCGATGGCACGGCGGCCGGCAGACGCACACCGCGCAGGAGTCCGGCGAACAGACCGTACGCGGCGAGTTCGATCACCATGAACGGCACCATCGGGACCATCGGCATGCCGGTCAGCAGGAAGCTGACAATCGGGGCAAGCGCGCCGGTCGCCAGTCCCGCGAACGGACCGGCCAACAGGCCGACGAGCAGAACCGGCAGGTGCATCGGCAGCAGGGTCTGGCCGACCATCGTGCCGAGGCCAAGCGCCGCGCCTGCGACGTGGAACACCTGCGGCAAGGCGACGGCAGCGACCACGGCGATGACCGCGGCGGCGGTCTGGAATGTCACCGACGGCAGCGTGGCCGTGAACGAACGGCTGCGCACGGTTTCAGTGGTTTCGATTGGTTGCATCACAAACTCCTTTTCAACGGAATGACGATCAGGCTCACCGCTGGTCGAGGTCGACGAGTTGGTATTCGCGGCTGCCGAGGCCCATCTCGACCGCGTGTTCGATGGTGTGGATGCCGTGGCGCGATTCGATGCGCTCGATCATCGCGGAATTGTCCTCATCGGACGTGTAGATCCGGTCGACGCACGCCTGGTCGACGGCCACCGGGTCGAGCGACGAGAAGATGCCGATGTCGTGCATGCACGGCGCATGCGGGTTGCCGTCGCAGTCGCAGTCGACCGAGAGGTTGTTCATCACGTTGATGAACAGCATGTTGCCCTTGAGCGCGTTGAACACGGCGGTCGCGGCCTCGGCCATCGCCTCGAGGAACGCGTCCTGCTCGCCGCTGAACGGGTTGTCGAGGATCTTGTCGCCGCCGGAATGCAGCCTGCGCTTGCCGTTCGACGAGGCCATGCCGATCGAGATGTTCTTGAGCGCGCCGCCGAAACCGCCCATCACGTGCCCCTTGAAATGCGAGAGCACGGCGTAGTAGTCGTAGTTCGGGAAGTGCGAGCCGACGATGTCGCCGGTGATGCGTGTGCCGCCTTCGACCGGGATCGTGATCTCGCCGTCCTCGTCCTGAATGTCGCACGGCGCGATGTCGGTGAAGCCGTGCTCGCGGATCGTCTTCCAGTGGTGTTCGCTGGTGTCGCGCGTGCCCGGGTACGCGGTGTTGCATTCGACGATCGTGCCGTCGAGCTCGTGTACGAGATCGGCGATGAGCGCCGGTTGCAGGTAGTGTTTGTTGCCGCCTTCGCCGGAGCTGAGCTTGACCGCGACCTTGCCCTGCGGGCGGGCGTTCAGCGCCTCGTAGGCCCGCATCAGTCCGGCCGGGCTGATGTCGCGCGTGAAGTAGACCTTGGCCGCCATCGGATAATCGGTCTGGTAGGTCGTTACCATGCTGCCTCCTTGCTTCATTGATTACTCCCGACTTCCAAGGATACTCAGCCCGCGTTACCTACGATCGTTCGCGCATGGCGGTTTCCTCTCGCCGAAAGGTCCTTCGGCGAGCGCTTTGCCGTCACTCAGATCGTCTACCGCAGTCGGAAGTCGGCGAGTGCGCCGGGTCGTCCGAGCGGGTCGCCGGCCGATGTGCCGGCGCCATCTGTCGTGTCGCTGTCATCGCCCGCCGCGTCGCTGCCGTCCGCGCCGTCCAGACTGATCGTGACGGACGAACGTCCGCTATGCGTCCACAGCGTCCGCAACGACAGCGACGCGCCGCTCGTCGCGAGGTCGGGGTCGATCGGCACCGACACGACGACCGACTGCCCCTGCGCGAGCGCGATGCCGTCCACGCCGCCGTTTGCGGTGCCGACATTGCGTCCGATCGCGGAATATACGGCGAGTTCGAGGCTGATCGAGGTCACGGTGCCGGGTATGCGGCTGCGCACGGTCACGTCGACGATGTGCTGGCCGTCGTTGATCGTGCGGTCGTCGCCGTTGGCGGCCGCGTCGTAGATGCCTTGGTCGGTGACGGCGACGATGTCGTACGGCGGTGTGAACGGTTCGCCGGCCGGCAGTCCGAGATCGTCGCGCAGCGCGGCGTCGGTATGGTTGGAGAAGGAGATCAGGTCGCTCAGCAGCATGTGCGCGTCGGTGACGTCGATGGATGAGGCCGTGTATCGTGCCGATTGTTCGAGGTTGCCGTACTGTTTGACGACGTCGTCCAGTGCGTCGGTGACGCTGTCGGGCCAGGTGCGCTCAAGCAGCATCGCGTAGGTGCGGTGCAGCGCCTTCGCGACAGTGCCGGCCTGTTCGTGGATGGCGGCGAGATCGTTGCCGGCGAACGTTGGCAGTGCGTCTTGCACGGGCTGCCATGATGCGGCGACCGCCTTGGCATAGTAGGTTGCGGCCTTCCGTCCGGTGAGCTGCGGCCCGTCGTACTGCGGATAGTCGACGTATGCCGGAGTCCGGCCGTTCACCTGGTATATCGCGTCGTACAGGCATACGTCGGAGCTGATCGCCTGCACGCCGCCGAGCAGGTAGCCGCCGATCGCCGCCGTGACGGCGAGAACGGCCGGCACGAGGAACGTCCAGATGGTCGGCTTCCACGAGGGGATCTGCGCGAGGATGTCAGGCGGGATGCGATCGTTGGCATTGGCATGCGATCTGCGGTCACGACCGGCCTGATGCCTTGCCTTGCGATCGTTGGCGTCGACTTGCAGATCGTCGTTCACGTTACCGGACTGTGGCATGTCGCTCATCGTGGACCGTCTCCTTACGCGATGCGGAACTCGTTCAACGCCGTGACCGCAGCCGACTGCCCGGCCGTGTAGTCGTCGCCGACGATGAGGTCGCCGGCCGTATGCACCGACCAGCTGGATGCCGTAAGCCGGTAGCCGGATCGCACGAGTTTCGAGTTGATGCCGACCGTGAGCGTGACCTTGCCGCCATCGTGGATATAGTTCGGGTTGTCGACGTCGGCCATGGTGCTGGCAAGCAGGTCGGTGGCAACGATCGTGCCGTTCTGGTCGAGCAAGTTGAGCCGCAACGCCAGATATGGCACGTCCGCCGGCACGTGACTGGTGACGGAGATCGCGACGCATCGGCGGGTCACGGTGCGCTCTTCGCCGTCGATGAACGCAAGCTGGTCGCAGTTGCCCGCGTCCTTGGCATCGGTGATGTCGAACGGTATGTCCGGCTCGGGCTCGGCGTCGAGTTCCAGTGTCGTGCGGATGATCCGCTGTACGTCGGAGGCAGTGCGCGCGGCCGACAGCGTACCGAACAGCAGGTCTTCGATAGCCTGCCAGTTGGTGTTCGTGATGATGTTGCCGTAGACGGATGCGCGATGCTGATATTCGATAATCGCGACGCGGATCGGCTTGTCGAGCCGTTCCGGCCACGTGCGTGCCGCTAACGTATGCGCGGCTTGCAAGGCCGTATCGCGGGCCGTTTTGGCCGCATTATGGACGACCGTAAGGTCGCCCGACAACGTTGCCATGCGTACGGCGTCGACGGCCGGATACACCGGGCGGACGGCCTTGGCGAAATAGTCGGAAGCGTCGCCCATGTCGAGGCGTTCGCCGGACGGCTCGAGCGGGGTGAATCCGCCGTAACAGTAGTCGATGCCGTCGTGGGCCGAACAGTTGACCGCGGAACCGCCCTGCCGCGCGCGGTGGAACAGGAATCCTCCGGCGCCGGCTGCGAGCACGATTACGGCGATCAGCAGCACCAGCCAACGCGGCATGCGCATCCGGCGGCCGATTTCCTCGGAAACCGCCTCTGGCAGATCATCATCCGCGGCATAGGCGCCGTCATCATCGGCGGCCGGCACGTCGGCATGGCCGGCACCGTCATCTCCGACGACATACAGACCGTGCGGACGAACGATATCGACGTCATCTGCGGAAACATCACCGGAGAGTGCATCGGTCCCGGCATCATCGATTCCGTGCCGACGACGTACATCATCGACGGCGTCCGCGGCATTGTCCCACGGTACCTGATCGTCCGTCATCGCACTCCCCTTCGTCCCTCGCCGTCCCCGACAGTCACATCATACGTCGGCTCGCCCCTCCCCGGCGATATCCCAACGCGACTATTTGCGGAACAACAAGTTGAGGCTCCCCTCCATGCAGGATGGGGGGGGAGCCTCAATCTAGTCCGTTCGCGCGGTCATTGCGACCGAGCGCGGCGAATCAGAACTCGCGGTTCGCGCGATAGAACTGGATGAGCGCCTGGGTGGACGCGTCCTGCGCGGCCAGGGCCTCGTCGTCCTTGGAGATCGCCGGGGTGATCTGCTTGGCGAGCTGCTTGCCGAGCTCGACGCCCCACTGATCGTAGGAGTCCAGGCCCCACACGGTGCCCTCGACGAAGGTGATGTGCTCGTACAGGGCGATGAGCTCGCCGAGCGAGAACGGGGTCAGCGCGACGCCGAAGATCGAGGTGGTCGGGCGGTTGCCGGTGAACACGCGGGCCGGGACGATCTCCTCCGGGGTGCCTTCGGCACGGACCTCGTCGGCGGTCTTGCCGAACGCGAGGGCCTTGGTCTGCGCGAGGTAGTTGCCGAGGAACAGCTCGTGCACGTCCTGGTCGCCGTCCTTGGTCGGGTTCGGGGTGTTGACGAACGCGATGAAGTCGGCCGGGATGAGCTGGGTGCCCTGGTGGATCAGCTGGTAGAAGGCGTGCTGGCCGTTGGTGCCCGGCTCGCCCCAGAAGATCTCGCCGGTCTCGGTGGTGACCGGAGTGCCGTCCCAACGCACGGACTTGCCGTTGGACTCCATGGTCAGCTGCTGCAGGTACGCCGGGAAGCGGTGCAGGTACTGGTCGTACGGCAGCACGGCGTGCGAGGCGGCCTTGAAGAAGTTGCGGTACCAGACGTTGAGCATGCCGAGCAGCACGACGACGTTCTTCTCGAACGGGGTGTTGGCGAAGTACTCGTCGATCTCGTGGAAGCCGTGCAGGAACTCCTCGAAGCGGGCCGGGCCGAAGACCACGGCGAGGGAGGTGCCGACGGCGGAATCGACGGAGTAGCGGCCGCCGACCCAGTTCCAGAAGCCGAACGCGTTGTTCGGGTCGATGCCGAACTCGGCGACCTTCTCCAGGTTGGTGGAGACGGCGACGAAGTGCTTCTTGATGGCTTCGGCGCGGGCGGCCTCGTCGCCCTCAGCGATGGCGCCGTTGGCGACCAGCTGCTCGAGCAGCCAGGTGCGGGCCTCACGGGCGTTGGTCAGGGTCTCCAGCGTGGTGAAGGTCTTGGAGACGATGATGAACAGGGTGGTCTCCGGGTCGAGGCCCTTGGTCTTCTCGGCCAGGTCGTTCGGGTCGATGTTGGAGATGTAGCGGGCGGAGATGCCGGCGTCAGCGTACGGCTTGAGCGCCTCGTACACCATGACGGGGCCCAGGTCGGAACCGCCGATGCCGATGTTGACGACGGTCTCGATCTTACGGCCGGTGATGCCGGTCCACTTGCCGGAACGCACCTCGTCGGCGAACTTGTAGATGCGCTCGAGCACCTCACGCACGTCCTTGACGGTGTCCTGGCCGTCGACGATGTACTTGCCCTCGTCCTCGACCGGGCGGCGCAGCGCGGTGTGCAGCACGGCGCGATCCTCGGTGTTGTTGATGTGGACGCCGGAGTACATGGCCTTGATGCGGTCGCCCAGCTTGACCTCGTCGGCGAGGAAGGTGAACAGGCGCAGGGTCTCCGGCTTGATCAGGTTCTTGGACAGATCGAAGTGCAGGTCGCCGGCGTCGAAGCTCAGCTCCTTGACGCGATCGGAGTCTTCCGCGAACCACTTCTTGAGGCTGATGCCCTCGGCCTGCAGCTCGTCGTAGTGCTTCTGCAGGGCGACCCACGCCGGGGTCTTCGTGGCGTCGATAGGAGGATTGATGGCCATAGGTATTGGTCCTTTCATCATCACTTAGCGAAGCGACGCGGCACCGCCGTCGACCGTCGGCCGAGCCGGAACCGTATCGTTTACTTCATAGAACAAGATACTCACAAAAGCAGACATAACTACACAAATTAACGTCACGACAACGTACCGGTGAACATCGGGAAACCATAGGCGAACATTACGAAGCAAACGTTAGCAATATCGTGGCATCAGAACACGGCAGCGCCGCACCGGCGGCCACGGCGACGCCGCCGCGACATCGCCGTGGCGTCGCGACTCCACCGACAGTCAGTCAAACGGTCGGACGCTTGGAGCAGAAGCTCGACCGACCGGCGAAACAACCCCGACCACACCGGGCGCCTCCCCCAACCATCACCGCGCCAACCACGCGACACGCCGCACGACACCATCGCCCGAGCCACGATTTGCCATCATCCATATCATCCGGTACACTAACCTTCTTGTGCGCGGAAAGCGAATGCGATCCGGGCAACAAGCCACTTTAGCTCAGTCGGTAGAGCGGCTCACTCGTAATGAGCAGGTCGACAGTTCGATTCTGTCAAGTGGCTCCACCACCCCGAACCCAACCGGTTCGGGGTTTTTGTTTTTCCTCTGTCCCTGACCCCACCACCCGGGCTTACGGCCGGCTCAGGGCGCGAAACCGGCAGTAAGCCCGGGAAGTGCACGGCAGATGGTCTTGGCCCCCGGGCAGTGCACGGCGGGTGGTTCTGGCTCCCCGGGCATACGGCCGGTTCAGCCCCTCAAACCGGCCGTATGCCCGGATGACGGCGTGCCCCTCCCGGGCTTACGGCCGGTTCCGAGCATCGCAGAGGCCGTAAGCCCGGGAAGCCACAAGCCACGACCGCGTGCCGCGCCCGTGCGCCGCGCGCGGACACAACACCCGCCTAAGGCAGGGCTCATGCTAGATTGGCACCTTGCGCGCGCGTGGCGGAATTGGTAGACGCGCAGGATTTAGGTTCCTGTGTCTTGTACGTGTGGGTTCGAGTCCCATCGCGCGCACTCCCCGACTCCCTTGCGGCCCTGTGCCGACCAACGATCGGGCCGGGCCAGGTCGAACACGGGAGAGGAACCACGCAGCCATGTCCGCTATTCTCAAGCCCATCGCGTTCCTGATCATCATCTTCGCCGCGTATGCGGTCAAGCGGGCGGGCCTGTTCAAAGCGCGCGACTATCGCGTCATGCAGGTCGTCGTGTTCAACTTCACGTTGCCCGCGTCGGTCATCGTCTCGTTCGCCACGAATCCGCACCATATCAGCATGCTGCTGGTCTCCGCGTTCGGTTTTCTGTGCGCGATGCTGCCGCTACCGCTCGTCTATCTCGCCACGCGGCGCAAGCCGGTTGCCGACCGCGCGTTCCTCATGCTCAACGCGTCCGGATTCAACGTGGGTAACTTCTGCTTCCCGGTCCTGCAGGCGTTCATGGGACCGTCCGCGCTCATCACGGCGGCGATGTTCGATGTCGGCAATTCGATCATGGTAACGGCCGGCACGAACGTGATGACCACGTCGCTGCTGCATATCGACATGGACAAGCCGCTGACCGAGCAGGATGCGGGCGACGCGCCGACCGTGCCGTACGTGCGCCCGACCGACCGCGACGCGCGGCGCATGGCCCGGCGCGCGAAACTGCGCAAGATCGTCAAGGGATTCGTCACGTCGATTCCGTTCGACATCTACATGCTCATGATCGTCATCATGCTGTTCGACGTGAAGATCCCGTCCGTGGTGCCGACGCTGCTGCAGCCGGTGGCCGATGCGAATTCGTTCTGCTCGGTGTTCATGGTGGGCATGTTGATGGATCTGCCGCACACGGCCAAGGATGTGAAGGACGTGGCCCGCGTGCTCGGATGGCGACTGCCGATGGGGCTGCTGTTCGCGTGCGCCGCGTGGTTCCTGCTCCCGTTCGACGCCGAGGTGCGCAAGGCCGCGGTGATGCTCACGCTCGCGCCGACCGCCGTGTTTTCGACGTTGTTCACCGACAAGGTGCTCGGCAACGCGAAGCTCGCCGGATTCACGCTCGCCACGTCGGCGATCATCGCGATCTGCCTGATGACCGGCGCGAACTTCCTGCTGCCGGCGTGACGGCACGCGTCTGACTTGATGCTGAAATGGCCGAAATCGAACCCGATTTCGGCCATTTCAGCATCTATCTATCAGCAGGTCAGTGCCCAAGCACCTTGTGCGCGAGCTGCTGCACGTTGAACCGCAACGCGTCCACTGGCAGCGTGAATTCGCCGGGCAGCTCCTCCACATAGCCGTTGAACCCCTGCTTGAACTCGAGCACGCCGCGCCCCTCGGCGTCCGGATCGTCGAAGACGCCCTCAATGCCGTAGAAGTTGTACCGGGTGATGCCCAGTTCGAGGCACTGCGTCATCGCCACGTGCTGTATGAGCGCGGACGCATAGAACGGCTTGTACTTCTCGATGCTGCCGGAGAACAGGTACACGCGTTCCTGCGGATGGTCGACGAACATGGACGCGGCCGCCGGCAGCACGTCGCCGTCCTTCGCGAACTCGGCGGCCTCCGCGAGACGCTTGTCGGCGGCGGCCAGGTTGCGGCTCTCCTCGCCGAGCTGGCGTTCCGTCTTCGTGGTCGGATGCTCGTCGTATTTGGCCTGCAGATCGGCCACCTTCGCCTGCAAAGCCGCACGTTTGCGTTCCATGTCGGCCACGTATTCGGCGATGTGGATCTCGGCCAACAGGTAGTGGACCTTGTTGCCGAACGCCTGTTTGAACTGGTGGAAGTACTGCTCGTCGCGCGCCGTGAAGTTGCGCCGGTCGGCGGTCTGATGTTCGATGTCGGAGAATACGTCCAGTTCGTCCTCACCGATCTCGCGCACGTGCACGCCCATCGACGAGGCCCGCTTGACGCTCCACTGCGTGCGCTTGTCGTATGACTTGAGCAGCGCCTTCTCGTCGGCCAGACCGCTCAGATCCTTGACGTACACCCAGCGGTTGATCACCGCGCCGTATCCGCGTGTGAACCCGGCATGCCGCCATCCGAGCGCCGTGTAGTTCGCCACTTCGGCGTCGTCCGGCGCACCGGTCGGCTCGCCCTGCGAATCACGCACGCAGTACACCGCGCTCGGCCATGCGGTCACGCTGATCGCCTTGCGCCGGCGTGCGGCGGTGCGGATGCCGTCGGTGATCGTACGCAGCACGTCCGTGTCATGCGGGTCGCACAACGGTCCGAGCCACACCGATCCTTCCAGTCCGAACCGGCTGCGCGCGTACGCGATCTCAGCTACGGCGACCATCTCGTCGCCACGCCACACGCCCACATAGTCGACCGCTCGGCCGGTGCGCGACACGTAGCGCGCCATGTACGACGTCTGCTGGAAATTGCCTTGGGGATATGCGAACGAGAACGCGTCCATCTGATCGCCGGTGATGGTCGTGCACCGGAGCGTTTCGTTGCCGTTTGCTGTCATTGCCTTGTTCCTTTGATTGGGTTCCTGCCGGCATTGCGGGCGCATGCGCGGGCGACGCGTCCTGCGTCGCGCCGCATCGTGCGCACGTCCTGCCGTATCGAAAAGCCTGGTTAGTGCAGCAGTTGTTCGACGGCCGGCACGAGCGCACGCAGGGCCTTGCCGCGGTGCGAGATCGCGTTCTTCTCGGCCGAGGTCAGTTCGGCGCTGGTCAGGCGCCCGTCCTCGCCGTCGGCCACGGCGCGTTCGGGCTGGTCGTCCGGCTCGAACAGCGGATCGTAGCCGAATCCGTTGGTGCCGCGCGGCTCGTGGATGATGCGGCCGGTCATATCGCCGAGTTCGACAACCTGTTCGGCGATCGGATAGCGGTTGGCGAGCGCGGTTTCGGACTGCGGCGAGTCGGATGCGATGATGACCGGGACGTCGTCGGGATCGTCGCGCGTGACGTCGGGGACGACGAGCGCGGCGGCGCAGCGGAACCGCGCGGTGCGCTTGGCGTCCGGGATGTCGGCGATCTGGGCGAGCAGCAGCGCGTTGTTCGCCGCGTCGTCGCCGTGGCGGCCGGCCCAGCGCGCGGACAGGATGCCAGGCGCATTGCCCATCACGTCCACGATGAGTCCGGAGTCGTCGGCAATGGCCGGGCAGCCGGTGCGTTCGGCCACGTCGCGCGCCTTGAGCAGCGCGTTTTCCTCGAACGTGACGCCGGTTTCGACCGGATCAGGCAGGTTGAGGCTGCCGGCGGAGACGAGTTCGACGCGAGCCGCATCCGGACCGAGTCCGGTTTCGAGGATGCGGCGGATTTCGACGAGTTTGCCTTCGTTGTGCGTGGCGACGATGAGTTTCATGATGTCTCCATCTCTTGAATTCCTTTGCTCGGGGCTTCCACGAGGAGTGCGACAATCAACGCTTGTATGCATATCCTCCGACGCTCCCCCAGTCAGCTACGCTGACAGCCCCCTCAGCCGAGGGGGCGAGGAACAGGGACTAGTCCTGCGCGAGGGCGGCCTGCTGGGCGGCCTGCAGCTCGCGGTTGCCCTTTTCCGCGAGGTCGAGCAGCGTGTTGAGCTCGGCGCGGTTGAACGGGCGGTGTTCGGCGGTGCCCTGGATTTCGATGAACGTGCCGGAGCCGGTCATGGCGACGTTCATGTCGGTCATCGCGCGGCTGTCCTCCGGGTACGGCAGGTCGAGCATCGGCGTACCGTCGATGACGCCGACCGACACGGCCGACACCACGTCCTTCAGTACACGGTCCGCGGACTTGATGTGCTTGTTCTTCTCGGCCCAGTGCATCGCGTCGACGAGCGCGACGTACGCGCCGGTGATCGACGCGGTGCGCGTGCCGCCGTCGGCCTGCAGCACGTCGCAGTCGATCTGCACCATGTTCTCGCCGAGCGCCTTCATGTCGACCACGCCGCGCAGGCAGCGTCCGATCAGTCGGCTGATCTCGTGCGTGCGACCGCCGATCTTGCCCTTGACGGACTCACGGTCGGTGCGTTCCGCGGTCGCGCGCGGCAGCATCGAGTACTCGGCCGTCACCCAGCCGAGTCCGGAATCCTTGCGCCAGCGCGGCACGCCGGGCGTGAACGTCGCGGTGCACATCACGCGCGTGTTGCCGCATTCGATGAGCACCGAGCCTTCCGGCACGTCGGTGAAGTGACGGGTGATGCGAACCGGGCGAAGCTGGTCGACCGCGCGTCCGTCGGCGCGCAGCACGGTATCGTTTCCAAGCAAATCCTTGATCTGAGCCATATCGCCCAACCTAGCACCAGCCGCGCACCAGCCGCCGCAACGAACGCCGCCGCTCAGCCGAGCAGCGGTTTGGCCGGCTCGATCTTGTCGATGATGAAGAGGATCAGCCCGAGGATGAAGAACCCGGCGGCCAGTTCCGCGCAGTTGATGCCGAACTGCATCCAGCCGAGCGCGTTCGCGTCGATGAACGTGTACGGGTACGGGTTGCCGCCGGCGGCCGGCCCGGCATGCGGCCAGATCAGCGCGCGGATCACAATGAACGCGAGCCACAGGGGCAGGTAGGCCAGCCAGCTGAACGGGTAATGCCATTTGAACCGGCGGTGCGGGTCGAACAGGATGAAGTCGAGCACCGCCATGATCGGCGCGATCCGGTGCAGCATCGTGTTGGTCATGACGCCGAGTATCTGGGGCACGTAATTCGGGTCGTCGGGCGGCATGAGCAGGAACGCGACGATCGCGGCGATGAGGGCGTAGAGCGTGACCATGCCCTTAAGCCATGCGGGCGGCTGCACGCCTTTGACGAGGCTCGCCGCCGCGGCCCACAGCATCGTGAACCCGAGCACGAAACCGGTCTGGAACGTGAAATACACCCACAGTTCCGGCCGCTGCCACGCCTCGTACGTCCCCACGAAGCACAGTCCGGCGATCGCCAACCGCCACAGTCCCGCAATGAATCGCATACCGGCCAGTCTACGCGCGGGGTGCGCGCGGTGCCCGATACATTCCGCGAATGATTGGCCCGTAAGCGCACGGCGCGGTAGGCTGGTACGCAAACGAAACAAGGGAGATTCCATGGACTATTCACCGGCTTTGATGACCGACATGTACGAGTACACGATGCTGGACGCGACGCTGCGCGACGGCACGGCGGACCGCAAGTGCGTGTTCGAGGTGTACACGCGGCACCTGCCCGAGGGCCGCCGCTACGGAGTGACGGCCGGCACCGGGCGCATCCTCGACGCGCTCGAACGCTTCCATTTGGACGACGAGGATTTGAGGTTCCTGTCCGACCGCAAGGTCGTAAGCCCTGAGACGATCAAGTGGCTCGAGAATTACCGGTTCTCCGGCTCGATCAAGGGCTACCGCGAGGGCGAGATGTTCTTCCCGAACTCGCCGATCCTGCAAGTCGAGGGCACGTTCGGCGAATGCACACTGCTCGAAACGCTCGTGCTGTCGATCCTGAACTACGATTCCGCGGTTGCCTCGGCCGCGTCGCGCATGGTGTCGGCCGCGAAGGACCGCCCGTGCATGGACATGGGCGGGCGGCGCACGAACGAATGGGCCGCGGTAGCGGCAGCGCGCGCCGCGGTGATCGGCGGGTTCAAGGGCACGGCGAACCTGTTGGCCGCGCAGATGTACGGGCTGAAGGCGATCGGCACGGCCGCGCACTGCTTCACGCTCGTGCATGATTCGGAGCGCGACGCGTTCGCCTCGCAGATCGCCGCGTTGGGCA
This sequence comes from Bifidobacterium simiiventris, assembly GCF_019331715.1. Classification (GTDB taxonomy): domain Bacteria; phylum Actinomycetota; class Actinomycetes; order Actinomycetales; family Bifidobacteriaceae; genus Bifidobacterium; species Bifidobacterium simiiventris. Next base: position 72,422 of record NZ_JAHBBG010000009.1, on the reverse strand, counting down.
AAAACACGACGCTGCTCGTGGACACGTACAACATCGAGGAGGCAGTGAAGACCGCGGTCGAAGTGGCCGGGCCGGAACTCGGCGGCATCCGCATCGATTCGGGCGACCTCGCCTCGCTCGCGCAGCGCGTGCGCAACCAGTTGGACGCGCTGGGCGCGACGAACACGAAGATCACGGTGACGAACGATCTCGACGAATATGCGCTGGCCGCGTTGCAGACCGCGCCGGTCGATTCGTACGGCGTGGGCACGATGCTCGTGACCGGTTCGGGCGCGCCAACCTGCGCGATGGTGTACAAGCTGACCGAGCGCGAGAACGCGGACGGTGTGATGCAGCCGGTGGCCAAGAAGTCGAAGGACAAGGCGTCGATTCCGGGACGCAAGCTCGCGTACCGTTCGTACGAGTACAATCTCGCGGACTGCGAGCATGTGATCTCCGGTTCGGAGGACGCGCTGGCCACCTACGAGCCGAAGGACGGTTGGAAGGATCTGCTGGTCGATTACGTCGATCATGGCGAGATCGATCCACGTTACCAGGGCCACGACGCGATCATGGCCGCACACGAGTACCGTGCGCGGGCGTTGGCCGAACTGCCGATCACCGCGCAGTCGCTGATGAAGGGCGAGCCGGTGATTCCTACTGAGACCACGGTTCTCTAACGGGAACCCTCACTCCGCAGGAATCCTTCACAGCTCACCATCGCAGCCACTCACCTCGCCTACGGACAGTCCACCGGACTGTCCGTTTCACGGCTCGGCTACTGAGACCGCCGTCCTGTGACCGTCAACCCTCGTGGTGCGTGGCGGAAATCAGTGCATCATCTCTTCGTAGATGCGCTTGCAGTCGGGGCAGACCGGGTACTTGGACGGGTCGTGCTTGGGCACCCACACCTTGCCGCACAGTGCCACGACCGGCCGCCCGGTCATGCGCGATTCGGCGATACGTTCCTTGGACACATAGTGCGCATAGCGGTCCGCGTCGCCCCCGTCGTCCTTGAGCGGCTGCTCCTTGATCTGCGGCCGCTCAAGCACCGCCGTGCCGGAACCCGTATCGGGCGTGGACAGGGGCGAGACCGGGTCGGCCAGATCGCACACGTTCGCACTGTCAGTCATCATCATCGACATCACAACCTCCCACTCATGTCCAATGTCATGGTCAATCATACGGCCACCCGCAAGGCCGGCAGTAAAACCGCCGCGTTCCCCGCACGTCGCCCCGCCGACTTCGCCGCGACGCGGTAGGCTGTACCGTATGACTATCGCAGTGTGTCCAGGATCGTATGACCCCGTAACGGCAGGGCATTTGGACGTGATCGAACGATGTGCGCGCTTCTTCGACGAAGTGCATGTGGTGGTGGCCGTCAACGCCGCGAAAACGCCGATGTTTTCGGAGGCCACGCGCGTCGACGTGATCCGTCGGGCCATCGCCAAGGACGGGTACGACAACATCAAGGTCGCCTCGACGGAGGGGCTCATCACCGACTATTGCAAGCAGGTCGGCGCGACGGTGATCGTCAAGGGACTGCGGCAGAACGGCGACTATGAGGCCGAGCTCGGTATGGCGCTCGTCAACCGCAAGCTCGCGGGTATCGAGACGCTGTTCCTGCCGGCCGATCCGATGCTCGAGCACATCTCCAGTTCGATCGTCAAGGACGTGGCCCGGCACGGCGGCGACGTGACCGGCATGGTGCCCGACTGCGTGGTGCCGATGCTCAACGAGGCGCTACGTTCGGAACGCATGACGCGCGACGCGCAGCCGACGCAGAAGGAAGGGGATTGATCGACATGACCGATGAGTTCGATCAGACAGACGAACGTGCCGCCCAGCCCGCACCGACCGGACAGGTCGCACAGGACGGCGGGCTGATGCCGCAGACCACGGACCAGCCGTCGCAGACCGCCGACGCGCACGAGGCCGCACAGTCCGACGCACCGACCGGATACGATCTCGGCGCCACGCAGCCGCACCAGACCATCCCGTCCGCTACGCAGCCGGCCACGCCGGTCGCACCGTCCGCCTCGCCGTCAGCTCCACAGTCTTCGTCGCGCCGTCCATTCCCGATCGATGCGCTGCCCGACCTGCGCGAACCGTCCGCCGGCGGAAACGACGATCTCGATCCGGCTGACGCGCAGTCGCGCGATGAATTCACCACCGTGTACGACATCATCGATCAAATGGAGGCTGCGCTGAGCGAGGCCAAAGGCAGCCTGTTCACACCCGGTCTGGTGAAGGTCGACCGCGACGAGTTCGGCGGCCAGCTCGACGAGCTCAAGAAGATGCTTCCCGTGCAGCTCGAACGTGCGTCGGCCCTGATGCGCGAGGCCGAGCGCAGGCTTGAATCGGCACAGACGCAGGCGAACGCGATCGTCGCCTCGGCGCAGAGCCGCGCAGCCGACATGATCAAGGACGCGAACGACCAGGCGCAGTTCCTCGCCGGGCAGGAGAACGTGACCGAGATCGCCCGGCAGAAGGCGCGCGCGATCCTCGACCAGGCACAGGCCAAGGCCAACCGGCTCACGCAGGGCGCCGACAAGTACTGCACCACGGTGATGGAAGGCTTGCAAGCGCAGCTCGGCAAACTCGACCGCGACGTGCAGGCCGGCCTTAATGTACTGTATGAACGCCAGCGCACCGCCGGCGAACAACTCCCCCATCTCGACAACAACGACTATCCGGAAAGCTGAAACCATGCCTCGTCCTGAAGATTCCCAGTGGGCCGTGTCCGTGGCGCAGGTCGCGTCGCGCGCCGGCCAGAGCAAGCCGATCGATGCCGTGTTCCCCGCGCCGAGTGGCATCGGCGATCAGGTGATCGGCGTCGATGAGGGCGCGGATGTGCGCGTTGTCGGCTCGTTCGATTCGATCGTCGACGGACTGATCCTGACCGCGCGCATCAACGCGCCGGTGCACGCCGAATGCACGCGTTGCCTCAAGCCGATCAAGCGCGACTGGAGCGTGGACGTGACCGCGTTCTTCCCATACGATTCCGCCGAATCCAACGGTTCCAGCAAGGGCGGCAAGCACGACGACAAGGGCGAGATCGAGATCATCGCCGGCGAGGACGAGTCCGAGGACACGTATCCGTTGCTGAACAACGGATCGTTCGCCGATCTGGAGGCGCTGATTCGCGACACGCTGGTCGAAGCGCTGCCGTTGCAGCCGCTGTGCAAGCCGGACTGCCTCGGCCTGTGCTCGCAGTGCGGCGCGGACCTCAACGAGGATCCGGATCATCATCACGACGTGGTCGACAACCGGTTCGCCGCGCTGGCCGCGCTCAAGGCCCAGCTCGAAGCGCAGGAGTAACGCCGTTGCGGCCGCGGACCGTGCCCGACTGGACTTTGTACGCCCGTTGCGTTAAACTACCGAACGCTTAAGCTCAATCGTTCGAACGAAACAGAGGAATACAAATGGCACTGCCTAAGTACAAGACCTCGCGCGCCAACACTCACTCGCGTCGCGCGAACTGGAAGGCGTCTGCTGTGCAGACCGTCACCTGCCCGAACTGCGGCGCTCCCCAGCTGCCGCACATGGCCTGCCCGAGCTGCGGCAACTTCCGCGGCCGCACCTACCGCGAGGCCATCCGCTCCGCTCACACCAAGTGATCCGGCTGCGTTAAGCATCGAAAGCCCTGCCATCGACGGGTGGCGGGGCTTTTTCGTACCTGCGTGCCGATCCGCCAGCCCATCCGCCCGCCGATCTGCCCAGGCAGCCGACACTGTCCCGACACCGCGATAGAGAAGGAACCATGACTTCGACGAATACGACCAACACCGCAGACGTTCCCGCGCCCGCCAGCCCCACCAATCCGCTGCTGGAGGCGCTTGGCACCACGATCAGCCCCGAGCTGCTCGTGCAAGCGCTCACCCACCGCTCGTTCTCGCACGAGCATCCCGGCGCGATCAACTACGAGCGCCTCGAATTCCTCGGCGACGCGGTGCTCGAGCTGGTCGCCACCGAAACGTTGTTCGCCGACCACCCCGACATGACCGAGGGCCAGCTCGCGAAAATCCGCGCGAAGGCCGTCTCCGAGGGTGCGCTGAGCGCGATCGCCCGCGAGAAGCTGCACGTAAGCCCGTACATCCTGCTCGGCCACGGCGAGGCGAAGGAGGGCGGCGCGGACAAGGATTCGATCCTGTGCGACATCGTGGAGTCGCTGATCGGCGCGACGTTCCTCGAGCACGGCATCGACGGCGCGCGAGAGGTGGTGCATCGCCTGGCCGACGACACGTTCCGCGAGATGGCCACCGAAGGCCCGGCGCTCGACTGGAAGACCTCGCTGGAGGTCAAGTCGCACCAGCAGGGCAAGGGCGACCCGCACTACCGCATGTCGGTCGCCGGCCCGGAATACGAGCCGGTGTTCACCGCGCAGGTGCTGCTCGGCGACGACGAGACGAAGGTCTGGGGCACCGGCACCGGTTCCAGCAAGCGCAAGGCGCAGCTGGCGGCGGCCGAAGTCGCGTGGAAAGCGCTGGGCTGACCCACCGCGTTTCGCGACGCATCACGCTGCGGCGTGCGCCTCCGAACCCCTCGCATAGTGCCGTCACCCGCCACCATGCGGGCAGCGAATCGCCGTATCTCACCGCCCCGCACTAGGATGGGATGAATCAGGACTTGACAAGTAGCGCCCCGTGTGCAATGCCACAAGCGTCGTACACGGTCGCCATCGGACGCAAACGTTCGCATGATCACCGCGACCGTCCGCGCACCGAGGCACGGCCGCAACCACCAGCAAGCCGGCACACCTTAAGTTGAGAGGAATCATGGCGACACCTACGCCTCTTCAGGCATTCAGCGGCGTTCCGAAGAACGCGGACAACGATAAGCAGACCATTGTCGACGGCGAGAAGATGACCGGCGCACAGGCGCTGGTTCGTGCGCTGGAGGATCTGGGCGTCCAGGACGTGTTCGGCCTGCCCGGCGGCGCGATCCTGCCGGTCTACCATGCGATCAACGAGAACACGAAGTTCCGCTTCACGCTCGTGCGCCACGAGCAGGCCGCCGGCCACGCAGCCGAGGGCTACGCGGTGGCGACCGGACGCGTGGGCGTGTGCATCGTCACGTCCGGCCCGGGCGCGACGAACATGATCACCCCGATCGCCGACGCGAACATGGATTCGGTGCCGCTCGTGGTCATCACCGGCCAGGTCGGCGTGAACGCGATCGGCACGGACGCCTTCCAGGAGGCCGACATCGTGGGCGCGACCTATCCGGTCGTCAAGCATTCGTATCTGGTCACGCGCGCGCAGGACATCCCGCGCGTGCTCACCGAGGCGCACTACATCGCGCGTTCCGGCCGTCCGGGCCCGGTCGTGGTCGATCTGACCAAGACCGCGCAGGTCGGCGAGATGTACTATTCGTGGCCGCAGCGCATGATCCTGCCCGGTTACAATCCGGTCACTAAGGCGCACGGCCGCGTGCTGTCGGACGCGGCGAAGCTGTTCGCGCAGTCGTACCGCCCGCTGCTGTATGTCGGCGGCGGTGCGTCGCGTTCCAACGCGTCGAAGGAAGTCGCCGAACTTGCCGAAGTGACCGGCGCGCCGATCGTGACGACCCTGCCGGCGCGTGGCATCGTGCCCGACTCGAATCCGAAGAACCTCGGTATGCTCGGCATGCATGGCACCGTCGCCGCGACGGCCGCCGCACAGCGCTGCGATCTGCTGGTCGCGATCGGCGCGCGTTTCGACGACCGCGTGACCGGCAAGCTCGACGCGTTCGCGCCGGGTGCCCGTGTGATCCACATCGACATCGACCCGGCCGAGATCGGCAAGAACCGCGCGCCGGACGTGCCGATCGTGGGCGACGTGGCGACCGTGCTCAACGATCTGATCCCCGAGATCAAACGTTCACAGGCGATCGGCGGCAAGCCGAACGTCAAGCCGTGGTGGGACGAACTCAACAAGCTGCGCGAACAGTACACGATTCACTACGACGAGCCGGAAGATCAGCCGACCGACGGCACGCTGCAGCCGCAGTGGGTGGTCGAGCAGCTGTCGGCCAAGGCCGATCCGTCGACGATCTGGGTGTCGGGCGTGGGCCAGCACCAGATGTGGGCCGCGCAGCTCATCGACTTCAAGAAGCCGCATTCTTGGATCTCCTCGGGCGGTCTGGGCACGATGGGCTTCGGTCTGCCCGCCGCGATCGGCGCGTCGGTCGGTTCGGCGCGCGACTTCGCCGGCAAGAAGCCGGTGTGGCTGATCGACGGCGACGGCTCGTTCCAGATGACCAGCGAGGAGCTGGCGACCGCGTTCCTCGACCATGCGCCGGTCAAGATCGCGATTCTGAACAACTCCGTGTACGGCATGGTTCGCCAGTGGCAGACGCTGTTCTACGAGCAGCACTATTCGCAGACGAACCTGCTCGACGGCGAGGCGCACAGCGAGGCCGAAGAGGGCACGCCCGAGTTCTTCGACGTGCCGGACTTCGTGAAGCTGGCCGAGGCGTACGGCTGCGTTGGCCTGCGCGCGTTCACCGAAGAGGAGGCGCTGGCGGCGATCGACAAGGCGAACGCGATCAACGACCGCCCGGTGCTCATCGACTTCCGCGTCTGGAAGGACGCGATGGTGTGGCCGATGGTCGCGGCCGGCGCGTCGAACGACGACGTGACATACCGCCCGGGCACGCAGCCGCTGCGCCCGCATGGCGAGGCCGGTGCCGTAGAGCTCGGCGAGGCCGGTTTCTAAGGTTCGTGAAGGGTTAAGGAGAATTTTTCATGGCTAATTATCCCGCTTCCCAGCCTGGCTCCAAGCGTCACACGCTGTCCGTGCTCGTGGAGAACCGTCCGGGCGTGCTGGCGCGTATCGCCGGCCTGTTCGCCCGCCGCGCGTTCAACATCGACTCGTTGTCCGTCTCTCCCACCGAACGCCCGGATATCTCGCGCGTGACGGTGACCGCCGAGGTGGAGGATCTGCCACTCGAGCAGATCATCAAGCAGCTCAACAAGCTGCTGCATGTGTTGAAGATCGTCGATCTCGACCCGGATACGACCGTGGAGCGCGAGCTGGTGCTCATCAAGGTCGCGGCCGACGAGTCGAACCGTTCGGACGTGCTCGAGATCGTGCGTCTGTTCCGTGTGCGCGTGGTCGACGTGAACCCCGAGTCGCTCACGATCGAGGCGACCGGCGCGGAAGGCAAGATCGACGCGTTGCTGGGGCTGCTCGAGCATTACGGCATCATCGAGCTGGTGCGTTCCGGCGCGGTCGCCGTGACCCGCGGACCGCGTGCGCTGAGCGAAAAGGTCATCGGCTCGGAGATCACCGGCCGCTGACGTTCCGGCGCACGGCTGTATCCGGCCGTCCCTGCCGTCTCAGTCGTCCCCCGACATCAGGCTCCTCGTCTACGCGAGGAGCCTTTTCTGTATGCATCCGTAATGTTTCGGCCGTCGCACGGACCGATTCCGGCGTACATGACGGCACAGGATATACAAGATCCCTTGTTAATTTATACAAGATTTGTTGTACAATAATTCTTGTGAAACATGACGGACGACGGAACCGCCCGCCGATCAGCAGGGAGGTCAATATGACCGACAACCGACACAACGCCGACCTTACGCAATTGCGCGCCGTATCGCATCCGACACGCATACGTATCATGAACATCATGGCCGCGCACGGCGGCGCACTCACCGTAGGCGACATCGCCAAACGCACCGGCGAATCGGCCGGCACCATCAGCTATCATCTCAGGCAACTCGCCAAAGCCGAACTCGTCGAGCAAGTCCCCTCCTCCGACGGCGATGCTCGCAAAAGCTGCTGGCGGGCCACCACACCCAAACTCGTCGTCCATTCCGACCAGAGCACCGACCCGGCGTCCGCCGATGCGCTCGCACGATCCGTATCCGCCACCGTCAACGAGGCGCGCATGCGCTACCGCCAAGCCGAACCGTCGTTGCCCGAGCAGTGGCGGCACTCGCTCGACGGCATGGCGATTACCAGGCTGACCGTCGAGGAGGCCGAACAGATGCAGCAGGAACTGATGGCCGTCGCCAACAAGTGGGTCAACACGGTCGGCGACCGGCATACCGAAGGCGACGGGTCCGAACAGGTCATGGTCGCACTGTCTGCCTTCCGCTATCTGGACTGATTGGAGCGGTTATGAGCAACATTACAGACCGCACAACAGCATTTTCCCCAGCCGCACGCGCCACGCACACCTCGCTGTGGAGCCGACCGCAATACCGCGCATGGTTCACCGCGGACACCGCGTCCGCCGTGGGCCTTGCGATGAAAGGCTTCGCGATCTCGCTGGTCGCGTTCTCGCTCACCCATTCGCTGCCCGCAGCCGGCTGGCTGGCCACGGCGAGCGTCATCGCCGCGCAGGTCGCCGACGTGTTCGGCGGCACGCTGGTCGACCGGCACAACCGAAAGCGTCTCATCATCCTCAACGCCATATGCGGCACCGTCCTGTGGGGCGCGGTATTCGCGCTGTTGGCGGCCAAGCTGCTCACGTTCCCGGTCTTCGCCGCCACCATCGTCACGGCGTCCACGATCAACGGCCTGCTCGGCGGCGCGACGAACGCGATGCTGCGCTCGATCATCCCGACCGCCGACTATCCGAAGGCGCAGAGTCTCAATCAGGGGCGCGATTCGGTGATCGGCCTTGTCGGCTCGCCGCTCGGCGGCGTGCTGTACGCGTTCGGCGCGTGGGCGCCGTTCGCCGCCGCGTCGCTGATGTATGCGATCGCCGGCATCAGCGCCGGCATGTTGCGCGTCGACGAGCATGTGCGTGACATGATCGACCGCAACGGCGAGCGCGACGCGGCGAACGATGCGTCCGCAGTCGCACATGGTTCGTTCGTCGACGATTTCGTCGCAGGCTGGCGCTGGACGTTGCGGCGGCGCACGCTGATGGCGATATGTGTGATCGCCGCGCTGTTGAATTTCGGTATCAACGGCATCTTCGCCGCGGTGCAGCTGCAGTTGGTCGGTTCCGGAGTGGATTCGGTGCGCATCGGATTTGTGGAAACGGCGGTCGGCGCGGGACTGTTGGTCGGCGCGGTGATCGCGTCCCGCGTATGCGACCGGATGGCGGTCGGCGCCGGCTTGGTGGTCATGTCGCTGGTCGCGTTGGCGACGATGGCCCCGATGCTCGTCAGTCACGCGTATCCGGTGATTCTCGTGTCGTCGCTGCTGTGCGGCCTGCCGATTCCGACGCTCAACTCGCTGGTCCTGGGATTCGTGTTCGCCAAGGTGCCGACCGACATGCAGGGGCGCGTCGACTCGTTCACCAATCTGCTGGGCATGCTGCCGACGATGTTCTGTTCGGCGATCGCCGGATCGCTGCTGCCGACGATCGGTTTCCGCGCAACCGTCGCACTGTTCCTGCTCGCGTTGGCCGCTAACGTGGCGATCGTGCTGACCGTGCCGACCGTACGCACGATCCCCGCCGCCGCCCACTGGGACGAAGCCGAACTGTAACGGTGCGAGCGGTCGCGGCATGATTGATGCGTGCTCAGGAACGCCGGCAATCCGCCATCGTCCGAGACACATCGCGCGTGTCGCGCGCACCCAGCCGGTATGTCGCTCCGACTATTCGCGACGTTCGACCATCCCCGCTACTCGAGCTGTTCGGACAGTTCCATCCATTCGGCGGTCAGCTCGTCGGATTCGTCGGCGACGGCCTTGAGCTGTTCGTTGAGCTTGTTGAGGCCCTCGTAGTCGCTCGGGTCGTGCGCGGCCATCTGCGATTCGAGATCGCTTTTAAGCTCCTCGAGTTTGGCGAGCTTGCGGTCGATGGCGGCGACACGCTTGCTCGCATCGTGGAACGCCTTGCCGGTCAGCTTGGGCGAGGTCGACTCCTCGTCGGAGTCGCCGGCGGCATCCTGCGCGGACGCAACGTCAGCGGCATCGGACGCAGCAGCGGAAGTCGCGGAGCCGCTCTTGCCCTTCTTCTTGCCGTACGCCGGTTCGAGCGACGGCAGCGGCTTGCCGTTCTTGATGTCCTCGACCATGTCGAGATAATCCTGCACACCGCCGGGCAGATGCCGCACCTTGCCGCCGATGAGCGCGAACTGCTCGTCGGTGACGCGTTCGAGCAGATACCGGTCGTGCGAAACGACGATGAGCGTGCCGGGCCAGGTGTCGAGCAGATCCTCCATCACGGCGAGCATGTCGGTGTCGAGGTCGTTGCCGGGCTCGTCCATGATGAGCACGTTCGGCTCGTTGAGCAGGATGAGCAGCAGCTGCATGCGACGCTTCTGGCCGCCTGACAGGTCGCGGATCGGCGTCATAAGCTGCGCGGACTCGAAACCGAGCCGTTCCATGAGCTGGCCGGGCGTGACCTCCTTGCCGTCGACGATGTAGCTCGGCTTGTAGCGGCTGAGCACTTCCTTGATCTTGTATTTGCCGAGTTTCTCGAGTTCGTCGAGGCGTTGCGAGAGCACCGCGAACTTCACGGTTTTGCCGATGTTCACGTGGCCGGCGGTCGGGGTGAGCGTGCCGTCGAGCAGACGCAGCAGCGTGGATTTGCCGGCGCCGTTCGCGCCGACGATGCCGAACCGGTCGCCGGGACCGATCAGCCACGTCACGTCGTCGAGGATCTTGCGCCCGGTGACGGTGATCTTGCGGGCGGCCGATGTGGCGTCCATATCGTCGGCACCGGTCACGGCAGCCGTGTCGACGCCGATCGTCTCGCCGCCGGTCAGCCGGCGTCTGGTCTCGCGTTCCTCGTCGGTCATCGCCTCTTCGGCCGCGCGGGCCGCCGCGGCAGCCTCGACGGCCTCGGGCACGCCGGCGTCCACGAGTCGAGGATCATTCATATCGGTCACGGCCACTTCGAGCGAACCGTGCACCTGCGGCTCGGCGTACATCGGCCGCACCACATCCACGCGCGACGCGGAATCGGCCATCGCCACCACATCCGGGTCGACGGCCTCGGCAATCGAACGCTCCGCGCTGCCCTGCGTATGTTCGAAGATCTGCGTCACATCGATCAGGTCGACGACTTGCTTGCCAAGACGCGAGGTCGCCATCTGCTTCAATTCGAGCGTGTTGCGCACCGGCGGCACGTCGGCGATGAGCTCGCGCGCGGCCTTGACATGGAACTTCTGCTTGGTCGAGCGGGCACGCGCGCCGCGGGTCAGCCACGCCAGCTCCTTGCGGGCGAGGTTGCGGCGCTTCGTTTCGCGCACGTCGGCCTGACGGTCGCGTTCGACGCGCTGGAGCATGTATGCGGAGTAGCCGCCTTCGAACGGCTCGATCAGGCCGTCGTGGACCTCCCACATCGATTCGCACACCTCGTCGAGGAACCAGCGGTCATGGGTGACGAGCAGCAGCGCGCCCTCACCGCGCGACCAACGGTTCTTCAGATGTTCGGCGAGCCAGTGGATCGTCACCACGTCCAGGTGGTTGGTCGGCTCGTCCAGCGCGAGAATGTCCCAGTCATGCAGCAGCAGACGGGCCAGATCGGCGCGGCGACGCTGGCCGCCCGACAGCGCCCCGATCTTCGCGTCCAGGCTCATGCCGCCGAGCAGCGCCTCGACGATCTCGCGCGAACGCGTCTCGGCCGCCCATTCGTAGTCCGCGCGCCCCTCCAGCGCGGCTTCGCGAATCGTGGCGTTGTCGTCGAGCGGATCGCGCTGGTCGAGCATGCCGAACGTCAACCCGTTACGCTTGGTGACGCGGCCCGAATCCGGCTCCTGCGTGCCGCGGAACAGATGCAGCAGCGTGGACTTGCCGTCGCCGTTGCGGCCGACGATGCCGATACGGTCGCCTTCGAACACGCCCTGCGTCACATCGGTGAAGATGGTTTTGGTGGCGAAGGCGAGCGAAACGTGTTCCAATCCAATATCGTAAGTCGGCATAACCCACTAACTTAGCGGCACCACCGGGCATTGCCCGCCGCGTTCGCCGACCGGCAGATACGATCGTTCAGTCACGGCCACCCGGTCGCAGCCGTCTGCTCAGCCCAACGACTGCGCGTACGTGTTGCAGCGCGCGGCGAATCCAGAGAACACCTGCTCGGCGAGCGGCAGGATCTGCGGATCATACTGCGCGAAATCCTCGCGCAGCTGCGACTTGGAGCCGCCCGCGGCCTTGAGATCCTTGACCATCGACGGCTCGTCCAACCATTCCTCCAAGAGCGGCGCGCTGACCTCGAGGTGGAACTGCAGGCCGAGCGCCGAAGCGAAGCGGAACGCCTGCACCTTGGTGGTGGCCGAGCGCGCGAGCAGCTGGCCGTCGGCCGGCAGCCCGACCACGTCGTTGTGCCAGTGCAGCACGTTGATCTGCTTGTCCCACATGGAGAAGTAGTCGTTCTTGTCGACGCGCTTGAGCGGCCCGAATCCGATCTCAGGAGCCTCGCCACGGCTCAGTTTCGCACCGAGTGCGGTGGCGATGATCTGGTGGCCGAGGCATACGCCGAGCACCGGCTTGCCCACGCTCACCGCGGCCTTGGCGAGCTTCGCCTCGACCTTGAGCCCCGGGTATTCGTCATAGTCCTGCGCGCCCATCGGCCCGCCCATGATCACCACGCCGGCGATCTCGTCGAAATCGGGCAAGTCAGGCTTCTTTTTCTTCGCGATGTTCAGCGTCTCGCTGCCCATACCAAGCTCTTCAAGGTACGTCAGGATGCGCCCCGGCTTCTCCCACGGGACGTGCTGCAGAATCAACACTTGCGGTTGCGTCATGTTTCCTATTGTGACATCACCCACGTAAACAGACGTTCACGTTTTGCACACAACCGTCATCAATGCGGCAAAAACACTTGTGCGATGTCGGCCAACACGAATACGCTCGGCAGTATGACAGAAGCTCAAGAACCGCATGATTCCAACATTTCCGGAACCTCGGCCGTCGCCAAGGCCGCTGCCGGACTCAAGTTGTACGACACCGCGACGCACGCCGTGTCACATTTCGAACCGATCAAGCCCGGTCAGGTGGGCATCTACGTGTGCGGCGCGACCGTGCAGTCGTCGCCGCACATCGGCCATATCCGCGCGGCTGTCGCGTTCGACGTGATCCGTCGCTGGTTCCTCAAGCTCGGCTACCAGGTCACGTTCGTGCGCAACGTGACCGACATCGACGACAAGATCCTCGACAAGGCCGCGGCGGCCGGCCAGCAGTGGTGGGCGCGCGCGTACCACTACGAGCGCGAGTTCACGCAGGCGTACGATACGCTCGGCGTGCTGCCGCCGACCTACGAGCCGCGCGCGACCGGACACATGCTCGACATGATCGATCTGATTCAGAAGATCATCGACAACGGGCACGCGTACGTGGTGCGTGACGAGGACGGCAAACCGACCGGCAACGTGTATTTCGACGTGGCGAGCTGGCCGCACTACGGCGAGCTGACCCACCAGAAGCAGGGCACGGCGGAAGCCGACGAGGCGGCCGCGGTGGCCGATCGCATGGGTCCGAGCGTGGACGCGGCCGGCAACGACAAGTACAATCCGGTCGATCCAGCCGACATGTCTCCCGACAAGCATGATCCGCGTGATTTCGCGCTGTGGAAGGCCCCCAAGGACACCGACCCGATGGATGCGCGCTGGAACACGCCGTTCGGCGCGGGCCGCCCGGGCTGGCATATCGAGTGCTCGGCCATGAGCCACCGCTACCTCGACGGCATGTTCGACATCCACGGCGGCGGCCTTGACCTGCGTTTCCCACACCACGAGAACGAGATGGCGCAGACGCGCGCGGCCGGCTACGATTCGGCGGCGCACTGGATGCATTCGGCGTGGGTGACCGCCAAGGGCGAGAAGATGTCGAAGTCGCTGGGCACGGGCCTGTCGGTACCGAGCGTACTGGCCGAGCATTCCGCGTGGGTGGTGCGGTACGCGCTCGGTTCGGTGCAGTACCGGTCGATGCTCGAATGGTCGGACCAGGCGCTGGTCGAGGCGCAGGCCGCGTACGACCGCGTATCGAACTTCATCGAGCGTGCGGGCGTGGCGCTGGGCGAGCAGCCGGGCCGCGAGGAGATCACGGCGGTGAGCGCGGATGCGCTGCCGGCCGACTTCACGTCCGCACTGAACGAGGATTTCAACGTGTCGGGCGCGACGGCGGCGATCTTCACCGCGATCCGCAACGGCAATACGCTGCTTTCGCAACTTGCGGACCGCGCGGATTCCGAGGCGGCGCGCGCCGAGGTGCGCAAGGCGCTGGTGGCCGTGCGCGCGATGCTCGACACGCTGGGCTTGGATCCGCTGGCCGAGCCGTGGATCGGCGGCGGCGCTGCGGCGGGCGCGGCCGGCGAGGGCGAGAACCGCGAGCACGAGGTGCTGGACGCGCTGATCGCCGAGCAGCTCGAGGCCCGCGCCGAAGCCCGCAAGGCGCGCGACTTCGCCAAGGCCGACGCGATCCGCGACGCGCTGAACGCCGCCGGCATCGCCATCGAGGACGGCCCGCAGGGCAGCACCTGGAGCCTCAAGTAAGCAACCTCTCTCTCGATCCCCCTTGTCAGGGGAGTTGTCATGCACGGCATGACTAAGGGGCAGCCAAAAGCCTCGGACTGTTCCGTTGCTTCCACGCTCCCCCAGTCAGCTTCGCTGACAGCCCCCTCAAACGAGGGGGCCAAGGATAGGTTTGTCAGTCGAACACGAAATCGACGTCGACGATATGCAGCCGCCGGGTCAGCTCCGCCTCCAGCGAACGCTTGCACTCGACCAGATCGGCCACGTCGATCGTCTCGCCGGTGCCGGAAAGATACACGTCGACCGTGTAGTTCATGCCGGTCTTGAAGATCAGCGTCTGCTCGTATTCGGTGTTCGCCGGCAGGTGGCGCTGCGCGGTGGTCTCCACGAACGCGTTCGTCTCGTCGTCGTCATGCACGCCGCCGACCAGTTCGATGAACGCATCGCGCAGCACGCCGAACGGCTCCTTGATCGTGCAGGCCACAAGCGCGACGGTGATGAAGAAGTCGCCGGTGAAGTGCAGGAAGTCGAACGGGCCGCTGGTCGGCAGGAACATGAGCACGACGGCGACCACGCCGATGCCGAACGACATCGCGCCGTCGACCAGCGTGCTCTTGCATTCGGCGGTGAGCATGGTGCTCGAATTGCGGATGGCACGGTTTTCGCGCCGGTAGTAGACGTACAGGCCGAAGCAGACGAGCACGGTAACGATCTCGTAGATGACGACCGGGCCGGTTTCGATGCGTTCGCCCTGGCCGAGCACGAAGTAGTCGTAAGCGACGCGCGAGACGTCGACGAGTGAGAACAGCAACAGCGAGAGCGTGAAGATGGCCTTGCAGATCGCGTAAATCGGCTCGAGCGCGAACAGGCCATTGGGGAACCGTTCGGTGGTGCGCACGGTGCGCGAGGACAGGTAGACCGCGACAAGGCCAGACAGCACAGAGATCGCGGTGAAGGAGAAATCGAGGAACATGGCCTTGAGGCCGGTCATGAAGAACACGGCCATACCGGCCGCGACTTGCAGCACGTTGACGACGATGCCAACGATCAGGGCTTTACGTTCTATTCTTTTTTGGGGCATAGGGCGGGCCTTCCATATTGCACGGCATGTCTGCGTTGACCCGTTACTTCACTGGCCGGTTCGGAACGTCGCGGTTCCGGGACGGCTCGATTTGCGAGGGCGCACGGCAGTCTGCGTATAGGTGGTGTCCGTCGGCATTTCAAAACAGCGTGTGCATCAAAAAACCACGGATTATTTGCCCTTCTAGGATACTGGGAGGGCGCGATTCAGCGTTGCGTTCTGGGCTGAATCGTCCGGATGACGGATGGCCGGCGGACGGCCTCCCCGTTTTCCCCCGCCACGGCTAGACTGGTGCGCATTATGGCAGCATTTAGTTCTTTGACAGACCGTCTCTCGAATGCGTTCAAGCATTTGAAGAGCAAGGGCAAGCTTTCCGAGGCCGATATCGACGGCACGATCCGTGAGATCCGCCGCGCACTGCTCGACGCCGACGTGGCGCTCGACGTGGTGCGTTCCTTCACCGCCAGAGTCCGCGAACGTGCGCTGGGCACCGAAGTCTCCGACGCGCTCAATCCGGCGCAGCAGGTGGTCAAGATCGTCAATGACGAGCTGACCGACATCCTCGGCGCGGGCGTCGACCGTCCGCTCAACTTCGCGAAGAACCCGCCGACGATCATCATGCTCGCCGGTCTGCAGGGCGCCGGCAAGACCACGCTGGCCGGCAAGCTCGGCTACTGGCTCAAGGACGCCGGCCACACGCCGCTGCTGGTCGCGGCCGATCTGCAGCGTCCGAACGCGGTGACGCAGCTGCAGGTGGTGGGCGAGCGCGCCGGCGTGCCGGTGTACGCGCCGGAGAAGGGCGTGCAGTCCGACGGCGGCGACGCGGTGTCGGCCCCGGGACTGACGAGCGGCGACCCGGTGAAGGTCGCGCGCGATTCGATCGAGTTCGCCAAGCAGAAGCTGTACGACACGGTGATCATCGATACCGCCGGCCGTCTCGGCGTGGACGAGGAGCTGATGAAGCAGGCGCGCGATATCCGCGACGCCGTGCAGCCGAATGAGATCCTGTTCGTGATCGACGCGATGATCGGTCAGGATGCGGTCAAGACCGCGAAGGCGTTCGACGAGGGCGTGGACTTCACCGGCGTGGTGCTCTCCAAGCTCGATGGCGATGCGCGTGGCGGCGCAGCGCTGTCGGTCGCGAGCGTGACCGGCAAGCCGATCCTGTTCGCCTCGAACGGCGAGGGCCTCAAGGACTTCGAGGTCTTCCACCCGGACCGTATGGCGTCGCGCATCCTCGACATGGGCGACATCCTCACGCTGATCGAGCAGGCGCAGAAGCAGTTCGACGAGGACAAGGCGCGCGAGGCCGCGGCCAAGATGGCCGAGGGCGAGTTCGGTCTGGACGACTTCCTCGAGCAGCTGCAGCAGGTGCGCAAGCTCGGTTCGATGAAGTCGCTGCTCGGCATGATCCCGGGCATGGCCGCGCATCGCAAGGAGCTGGAGCAGTTCGACGAGCGTGAGATCGACCGCACGGAGGCGATCATCCGTTCGATGACGCCGGCCGAACGTCGCAATCCGAAGATCATCGACGGCTCGCGCCGCGCCCGTATCGCGTACGGCTCGGGCAATACGGTGTCTGCCGTCAATGCGCTGCTGCAGCGCTTCGAACAGGCCGCGAAGATGATGAAGCGCATGTCGAGCAAGGCCGGCATGGGTGGCATTCCGGGCTTCGGCGGCCCCGCGATGGGCGGTGGCAAGAAGAACGCGAAGAAGGGCAAGAAGAAGGGTTCCAAGTCCGGCAACCCGATGAAGCGTGAGGCCGAGGAGAAGGCGTTGCGCGACAAGCTCGCCGGCAAGTCCAGCGGCTCGTCGTCCGGTTCCGCGTTTGCCAAGAAACCGCAGAATCCGGCGCTTCCGGCCGGTCTGCAGAATGCGCTGGGCGGCAACGGCGAACTGCCGCCGAACCTCGGTGGCGGCCTGTCCGGTCTGCTCGGCTGAGTGCAATCCGGCTGAAACAGCGATACGGCGGCTGCGATTGGCCGTCTATATCCGTTGTGAACTGAGCCCTCGCTTTGACACAGAGCGAGGGCTTATCAGTAATGAAGGAGACGTTGTCATGTTCTGGTTCCTGTGGATCGTGGTGCTGATCTGCGCGGTCTGGGTCGCTCTGTCCGCACTGCCGGCCGGCATGGATGCCCACATGCCGTTGCCGTATCTGATCGCCCTGGTGCCCCTGCTGTGGGTGCCGACGCTTCTGGTGGCCGTCGCGGCCGACGTCATGGGAGAATGGGGGCTGCTGTGCGGCGCGATCGCGGTCGGTCTCGCCTCGCAGCTGCACCAGACCGGATACTGGGCGAACTATTCGACGAAGATGTTCGATGCCCCCGCCCGTCTGACGGCATCCCCCGTCCCGGCCAGGAAACCCGCCCATCGTCAGCCGACCACCGACGAGCTGCTCGCCGAGATCCGCAAGGCGCGCCAGGAGACGGAGATCAATGCCAGCGAGACCGCCGACGACGTCCTCGACCAGCGGACCTCGGCCGCGGCAACCATCAACGTCATGACGCTCAACTGCCGGTATGGCCGCGCCGACGCGAAGTCCATCGTCGCGATGGTCCTCAGCCGCAACATCACCGTGCTCGCGTTGCAGGAACTCACCGACGATCTCGTGCGCGACCTCAACGCCAACGGCCTCGACCTGCTGCTGCCCTACCATCAGCTCGGCGAGAGCAAGGAGACCGACAACGGCGGCTTCAACGGCGTGTGGATTCGCGTCGACCCGAAGGACGCGCAACGTTCCGCGATCGAGATCCCGGCGGCCGACGTGCCGTCGATCACGATTCCGGTCGATTCGATGCGCGACATCACGTTCGTCTCCGCGCATCCGAAGTCGCCGATGCGCGGCTGCCGCGAATGGTCGGCCGGCATCATCGGACTCGGCAAACTCGCACGCAACGACGGCGCAGCCCATCCCGACCGCGACATCGCCGTCATCCTCGGCGACCTCAACTCAGGCACGCAGCATCCGAGCTTCCGCGCGCTGCTCAGGTCCGGCTTCACCGACGCGAACCTCGCCGTCGCGCAGGGACCGCAGTACACGTTCCCGCGCTGGACCGCTTGGCCGCGGCTCATCCTCGACCATGTGCTCGCCTCGAAGGGCGCGTCGTTCACCGACGTGCAGTCCACGGTCATCGAAGGCACCGACCATCTCGCGCTGACGGCCACGCTCACCATCAAGTAGCGAACCAGACCGCTCGCCCGCCCCAGCGTGTCGCGCTATCCACCCCCATGCGCTATAATGGCCCGGTTATTCGCGACCGGCGGTGCCCTCTATCCCGCTTGCCGTGAGGAACATGTGGGCTCGGCGAGCTGCGCCCCACAATGCAAACCGAAACCACGACTCTAGTTACAAGGAGAGCCATTTTGGCAACCAAGATTCGTCTGAAGCGCATGGGTAAGAAGTTCTACGCGTTCTACCGCGTGGTCATCATGGATTCGCGCACCAAGCGCGACGGCCGTGCCATCGAGGAGATCGGTACCTACAACCCGAACACCCAGCCTTCGACCATCGAGATCAATTCCGAGCGCGCCCAGTACTGGCTCGGCGTCGGCGCCCAGCCGACCGAGCAGGTGCTGAACCTCCTCAAGATCACCGGTGACTGGCAGAAGTTCAAGGGCCTTGACGGTGCCGAAGGCACCCTGAAGACCGTTGCCGCCGGCCCGGATGCCGCCGCCCGCGTCGAGGCCGTCGAGAACGAGGCCCAGAAGCTCAAGGCCGCCAAGTCCGAAGCCGACGCGAAGGCCAAGGCCGAGGCCGAAGCCGCCGCTGCCGCCGAGGAAGCCCCGGCCGAGGAAGCGCAGGCTGAGTGATCATGCTCGCGCAGGCTGTGGAACACCTCATCAAGAACATCGTTGATTTTCCGGACGATGTTTCGGTCAAGTCCCACGAGAATCCGCGCGGCGAACTGCTTCGCGTGCGCGTGAATCCCGAGGACATCGGCCGCGTGATCGGCCGTAACGGCCGCACGGCGAACGCGATCCGCACCGTGATCCAGGCTCTGTCCGATCACAAGGTGCGCGTCGACATCATGGACGTGCGCAGGTGAACCCCAACGTGGTGCGAGAATCATTCTCAGACGACCCTCAGCAGCTCGAACTGCTGAGGGTCTGTCGTATCGGCCGCGCTCAGGGGCTCAAGGGCGAAGTCAACGTCTACAGCTTCACGGACGAACCGGAATACCGGTTCGCTGCAGGTTCCGTGCTGTACTCGCGCGACGGCGAGAAAGAGTACATCGTGGAACGTTCCCGCTCGTTCAAGAGCCGTTGGATCATCAAGCTCGAGGGCGTCGAATCGCGTGAGGATGCGGAGGTGCTCAACGGCACCGAGCTGTTCGGCGAGGCCGACGACCCGGACGACATGCTGGAGGAGGACGCCTGGTATCCGAAGGACCTGATCGGACTGGAGGTCCGGCTGGCCGAGGATAACGGCCTCGGACTGCCGGCCGGTCAGGTGGTCGGCAAGGTCGTGGACGTGCTCGACGGCTTCCAGTCGCTGCTCAAGGTGCGGCTCGCGAATCCGGTGCGTGATCCCGAAACCGGCGAGGTGACCGAGAACTCGGCGCTCGTGCCGTTCGTGGACGAGCTGGTGCCCGACATCGATCTGAACGAGCAGTATCTGACGATCGATCCTCCCGGCGGGCTGATTCCCGGTCTGGAATCCTGACCATACTCTCTCGCCGGCACGACTACTATCGTCTTCCATAACGGGAGGCGACGGTGAGACTGATATTCCATTATGTCCGGCGGTGTTGGGCCTTGGCGCTCACCGCCGCCGGCTTTTTGCTGATCGAGACGATCGGCGACCTGTTGCAGCCGACGCTGATGTCGATGATCGTCGATCAGGGCGTGGTGCGGCGCGATATCGGCACGGTGTGGCGTTGGGGCGCGGTCATGCTCGCCGTCGCCGTGATCGGCGCGGGTGCGGCCGCGATGCGCAACGTCTTCGCGTCGCGCGCCTCGCAGCTCATCGGCCGCGACATCCGGTCCGACACGTATCGCAAGGTGATGTCGCTCGGATTCGACACGGTCGACCGGCTGCAGCCCGGCGCGATCATCACGCGCATCACCAACGACGTGGTGCAGATCCAGAACTTCGCGCAGGGGCTGATGCGCATCATGCTCAAGGCGCCGATCACCTGCGTGGGCGCGATCGCGCTGATCATCGTGCAGATTCCGGACCAGACGCCCACGGTGGCGGCGATTCTGGCGGTGGCGGCGCTGCTGATCTGGGCGAACATGCATCTGAGCTTCCCCCGGTTCCTGCGCGTGCAGCAGACGCTCGACCGGCTGGGCGTGGTCAGCCGCGAGTTCCTGCGTTCGATCCGCGTGGTCAAGGCGTTCGTGATGGAGCATGAGGAGCGCGCCCGGTTCGCCGGTGCCGCGCGGCGGTTCGCGGATGCGAACGTCGCCGCGACGAGGGTGAACGCGACGTTCGGCCCGATGATCAACCTGAGCGTGAACGTCGGCATCGTGGTGATGCTGTGGCTGTCGCGCACGCAGGACGCGGCGCATATCGGCACGTTGATGGCCTCGATGAACTACATGACGCAGATCCTGTTCGCATTGAACCGCGTGTCGATGATCGTCAATTCGGCGACCCGCGCGAGTGCTTCGGCGTCGCGTATCCAGGAGATCTTCGACTGTCCCGATGAGTTCGCGCAGTCGCCGGATTCCGCCATCGGCACCGATCAGGCCCATGATACGGTCCGCGGTCCGGCTCCCGATTCAAGCAAGCCCTCCGCCGATTCCAACCCAGCCCTCACGTCGGCGCCTACGCCGCCGCTGCCGTCGCACGAACCGGCGACGCGACCCGAATCATCTGACGACTCCCCCACCGTCGAATTGCGCGACGTCACCTTCGCCTACGCGCAGTCCGCCGCCCCCGCGCTGCGCGACGTGTCGTTCGCCATGCCGCGCGGCGCCACGCTCGGCATCATCGGCCCGACCGGTTCCGGCAAGTCCACGCTCGTATCGCTCATCGCGCGCCTGTACGACCCGCAGTCCGGCATGGTCGCCGTCGACGGCCGCGACCTGCACGCATGGGATGTGGACGAGCTGCGTGCCAATATCGCGCTCGTCTCGCAGCAGCCGACCCTGTTCACCGGCACGATCCGTTCGAACCTGCGCTGGGGCGACCCTCAGGCAAGCGACGAACAGCTGCGCCGGGCCGCGCGGCTGGCCTGCGCCGACGAGTTCATCGACCGGCTGCCGGACGGCTATGACGCACGCGTCGGTCAGGGCGGCGTGAATCTGTCCGGCGGGCAGAAGCAGCGGCTCAATCTCGCCCGCGCGCTGGTGCGCGGGCCGCGGCTGCTGATGCTGGACGACTGCACGAGCGCGTTGGATGCGGTCACCGAGCATCAGGTGCTGTCAAATCTGCGTACGTTGTCTGCCGCCGCTTCGACCGGCCAGACCAGCGAGCGCCGCCGGACCAGCGTCGTCATCATTTCGCAGCGTATCGCCACCGTGCGCACCGCCGACCGCATCGTCGTCATGGACGGCGGCCGCGTCGCCGGAGTCGGCACGCACGACGAGCTGCTGCGAACGTGCGCACTGTATCAGGCCATCGCCGCGTCGCAACTCGGAGGCACCCGATCATGAGTCACGCAGACAACGCAACCCCATCATCGCCATCCGCAACCCCATCCCCGACGTTCGACCGCCGCGCGACCGGACCGCAGTTCGGCGGCGGCATGGCCCGTCGCGGCGCGCCGGTCGTCAAACCGCACGACATGCGCGGCACGCTGCGTCGTCTGCTCGACGTGACGCGCGGCCACCGGCGCGGTCTGGGCCGCGTGTTCGTCCTGTCCGGACTGGGCGCCACGTCCGGCGTGCTCTCGCCGCTGCTCATCGGCATGGTCATCGACCGCATCTCGGCCCGCGCGTCGGTCACGTTCGCGCTCGCGCTGCTGGCCGGGCTGTATGCGGTCGACTGGCTCATCGACTTCGGCAAGCAGTGGATGATGGCCGCGGTCGGCCAGCGGATCGTGCTGCATCTGCGGCTTGCGCTGTTCGAATCGATGGAACGGCTCCCCTTGCGTTTCTTCGACCGGCATCAGCACGGCGAGCTGATGAGCCGCCTGACGAACGACGTGGACAACATCAGTTCCACGATCTCCGATTCGCTCGCTCAGCTCATGGTGTACGCGTTCACGATCGCGGGCACGCTGGCGTGCATGCTGTGGCTGAGTCCGCCGCTGACCGCCGTCTCGCTCGTTTCGGTGGCGCTCGTGCTGCTGCTCGCGCGCACCGTGACGCGCCGCACGCGACCGCTGTTCGCGAAGCAGCAGCGCGTGCTCGGCGAGCTCGACGGGCATGTCGAGGAGACGGTCTCGGGCATGGCGACCGTGAAGACGTACGGTCAGGAACAGGCGATGATCGACGATTTCGAACGGCTCAACGACCGGCTGTGCGCGACGGCGACGCGCGCGCAGACCTGGTCGGGATTCATGATGCCGCTGTCGAACGCGATCAACAATTTCGGGTTCCTGCTGGTCGCGGTCACGAGCGGCGTGATGGCGGCCCGCGGCATGATCGGCATCGGCGTGGTGTCGAGCTTCCTGCTGTACGTGCGCCAGTTCTCGCGCCCGTTCGTGGACATCGCGAACATCTACAACACGTTCCAGACGGCGGTGGCCGGCGCGGAACGCATGTTCCAGGTCATGGACGAGGAGCCGGAGCCGGCCGACGCGCCGGACGCGGTGGATGCGGCCGGGCCGCGCGGAGACATCGTGTTCGATCATGTCTCGTTCGGCTACGATCCGGCGCATCCGGTGATCCATGACGTGACGCTGGCGATTCCGGCCGGCGCGCGCGTCGCGTTCGTCGGGCAGACCGGCTCGGGCAAGACGACGATGGTGAGCCTGCTGACGCGCTGCTACGATCCGGACGCGGGGCGCGTGCTGCTGGACGGGCGTGATCTGCGCGATTATCGGATGGCGAGCCTGAGGCATGCGTTCGGCAGCGTGCTGCAGGAGCCGTCGCTGTTCGAGGACACGGTGGCGGCGAACATCGCGTTCGGGCGTCCAGACGCGACGCGCGAGCAGATTCGCGATGCGGCGCGGGCGGCCGGTGCGGACGGGTTCATCGAACGGCTGGAGCATGGCTACGATACGGTGCTGACCGGCGGCGGCAGTGCGATGAGCCAGGGCGAGCGGCAGCTGCTGACGATCGCGCGGGCGCTGCTGGCCGATGCGCCGATCGTGATCCTCGACGAGGCGACGAGCGCGGTCGACACGGTGACCGAACAGTCGATCCGGCGCGCGATGATCCGCATGACCGCGGGACGCACGAGCATCGTGATCGCGCATCGCCTGTCCACGATCCGCGATTCCGACCTGATCGTCGTGTTCGAGCACGGCAGGATCGTCGAGCAGGGCACGCACGAGTCGCTGATGGCGGCGGGCGGCGTCTACTCGCGCATGGTGGCCGATCAGACGGCGGGGTGATGTTTCACGTCGCGGGCGGGCGGACGCATGGCAGAACCAGCCCACACGCTAGGCTAGGGGTTCATGAAGATCGATATCGTTTCCGTGTTCCCGGAGTATTTTGACGTGCTGAACCTGTCGCTGTTCGGCAAGGCGCAGGCCAAGGGACTGGTCGAGGTGAAGGCGCACAACCTGCGCAACTGGACGCACGACGTGCATCATTCGGTGGACGACACGCCGGTCGGCGGCGGCGCCGGCATGGTGATGAAGCCCGCGGTGTGGGCCGAGTGCCTTGACGATCTGCTAGGCCTTGCGCCGGCGGTCGTGACTGCGCCGTCCGGCGAGTCCGACGAGTCCGACGAGTCCGACGGGGTTCCGGCTTCCGTCTCGCCGGACGATACGACCTCGGCAACCATCCCGACGGAATCGCGGTCCGACGCGCAGTCATCATTCCCGTCATCCCAGCCCTCTGAACAGTCTTCCTCCTCGTCATCTCGAGCGGAGGCGCAGCCGGAGTCGAGAGATCTTCCATCCTCCCCCGTCCTGATCTTCCCCAATCCGTCCGCGCCGCTGTTCACGCAGCGCGACGCGACCGAGCTGAGCCACGCCGGTCACCTGCTGTTCGGCTGCGGCCGCTACGAGGGCTACGATGCCCGAATCCCCGCGTATTACCGCGCGCAGGGCGTGGACGTGCGCGAGTATTCGATCGGTGATTACGTGCTGAACGGCGGCGAGGTGGCCGTGTCGGTGATGTTGGAGGCGATCACGCGTCTGCTGCCCGGGTTCATGGGCAACGCCGACTCCATCATCGAGGAATCCTACACGGGCGAGAACGCGCTGCTCGAGCACCGCCAGTACACCAAGCCGGCCGAATGGCGCGGACTCAAGGTGCCGGACATCCTGCTGTCCGGCGACCACGGCAAGGTCGACCGCTACCGCCGCGACGAGGCGATCGCCCGTACGGACGAGATCCGGCCGGATCTGATCGAGCGACTGGACTGCAAGGCGCTCGACAAGGCCGACCGCAAGACGCTGATGGCGCTGGGCTGGGAGGTCTCGGGCGCGCATCCGAAGCGCCGGTAGTCGACGCTCCCCATCACGCGATTGCGCACGCGATGGAAACTCAAATCCATATGCCATCGCGGAATCGCGCAATAAAAAACGGGATGGAAAACCATGCGAGTTTTCCATCCCGTGATCTCATCGCGTCTCAGCGCACAGCCATGTCAGATGGCCGCAACGCACCGCGGCACGGTTTACAGGCCGAAGACCTTGACGCGGGCGTCGGCCGGCTGCTTGTCGACCGGGCCGGCCGGCTGGGCGACGGTGCCGAACGGCATCTGGGCCTGCAGCTTCCAGCTTGCGGGCAGGCCGAACTCGGCGGCGACGGCCTCGTCGATCAGCGGGTTGTAGTGCTGCAGGGACGCGCCGAGGCCCTTCTCGGACAGAGCGGTCCACACGGCGAGCTGCAGCATGCCGGCGGCGTCACGTGCGAAGCCCGGGAAGTTGGCGGCGTAGGCCGGGAAGTTCTCCTGCAGCTGCTTGGTCACGTCCTCGTCGTCGAAGAACAGGACGGTACCGTGGCCGGCCGCGAAGGAGTTGATCTTCGCCTCGGTGGACTTGAACGCCTCTTCGTCATTGACGACCTTGCGCAGGGTCTCCTTGACGATGTCCCACAGCTTCTGGTTGGCGTCGCCGAACAGCACGACAGCGCGCTGCGGCTGGGAGTTGAAGGCGCTCGGCACGGCGACGGTGACGTCCTCGATCAGCTTGACGATCTCCTGGTCGGCGATCGGGGAGGCGCTGGTCAGCGCGTACTGGGAACGACGGGCCTGGAGTTCCTCGACAAAGTTCGACATGATGGTTCCTTTCGGTCACGGTATGCAGATCATCGATATATCTCGATTCGATATCTCGATTCGAGATATATCATCCGCATACCACGATACGAGGTATTACCGGCACGTCATGCCGGTTTCGCTGAAAGTGAAATCAGTCAGCTCCCGGGATTATTCGCCGTCAATCGCGGGAACCGCAGCCTCCAGATAGAACACCGCCGTCTCGCCATAGTCGCGCCGCTCACTGATCTCCCAGCCGGCCGGGGCGGCCGGGTCATCCGAGCGGCCCGACCGTTCCAGTACGATCACCGTGCGCTCCCCCGCCATGCCGGACGCCACCAGGTCGGCCAGCAATTGGTCGCACGCCTGAGTCTCGAACGCATACGGCGGGTCGATGAAGATCACGTCGAACGGCCGGGCGGCCGCCGCACCCGATGCCGCGGGAGCCGCGAACTTCTCCGCCTTCGCCTTGATGACCCGCGCGCCCATGTCCGGCCGCCACGCCTTGTTGTGCTTCAGCGCGGTCAGCGTCTTCGCGATCAGCGCGGCGGCCGGTCCGTTCGCCTCGATGGCGACCAATTCGCGCGCGCCGCGGCTCAGCGCTTCAATGCCGAGCGCCCCGGTGCCGGCGAACAGGTCGAGCACTCGGGCGTCGTCCAGCACGCCCCACGAGTCGAGACGCGAGAAGATCGCTTCCTTGGTGCGGTCGGTAGTGGGCCGGGTGCCGGTTTTCGGCGTGGTCAGCGCCACGCCCTTGAATCGTCCAGAAATCACGCGCATACGCCCTACTGTAGCGGTCGGCCTATGCACCGGTCTTTCAATCCGGCCCATCATTCCGGTTAAGCCTCCCACCATGTCATTTCGACCGAGCGAAGCGAGCGGAGAAATCTTATGCCGCCGCCTCAGCAAGATTTCTCCGCTCGCTTCGCTCGGTCGAAATGACAATGTCCCACTGCGGTTAGGTCGAAATGACAATATGTGACCAGCTCAGTCGATATGGCAACGCCTCGCCCCGCCTGGCCGAAATGACACGTCACGCCGCGATCACGACGAGGTCAAAAACGCCTCGTTGCCGCGCGTGAAGTCGAGCACCGCGCCGGCGAGCTGCACTTCGCCGCCCAGATCGGGGTCGTCGGTCAGCAGTCGTCCGGCACGTTCGCGCGCGTCGGCGATCATGTCGGCGTCCTTGACCACGCGCAGCAGTTTCAGGCTCGACTTGCCGCCCGACTGCGCGTCGCCGAGCACATCGCCCGCGCCGCGGAATTCCAGGTCGGCCTGCGCGATCTCGGCACCGTCCAAAGATCCCTGAATCACCTGCAACCGCTGTTCGGCCGGCGATCCGGGCTCGGCACGCGAGATCAGGAACGCCCACGAGTTCGTGCCGCCACGCCCCACACGCCCGCGCAGCTGGTGCAGCTGCGACAGACCGTACCGGTCGGCGTCGAAGATCACGATGCAGCTGGCCTGCGGCACGTCCACGCCAACCTCGATCACCGTGGTGGCGACCAGGATCGGCGTCTTGCCGCTCGCGAAGTCGGCCATCACGCGGGCCTTCGTCTCGTCGTCGTCGCGCCCGGTCAACGTCGCGAACTCGATGCCGGCGAACTGCGGCAGGCTTGCCAGCCGGTCGGCGATCTCGGTCACCGAGTGCAACGGCGGGCGCTGTGGGTGCTCGTCGCCGTCCGTCCCGGTCATGCCGGCATCAGAGCGGTCGTATACGTCCATTTCGGAGCCGCCGGTCACCGACGAGTCGACATCGTCGGTCTCGGAATCCGCGTCGATGCGCGGGCAGACCACGTACGCCCGCTCCCCTGCGTCGATACGCTGGCGAATGTGCGCGAACATACTGCCCATCGTGCGCCCGTCCGCTTCGGGCACAATGAACGTGCGGATCGGCTTGCGGCCGCCCGGCAATTCCGTGAGCCACGAGATGTCGAGATCGCCGAACCAGGTCATCGCGGCCGTGCGCGGGATCGGCGTGGCGGTCATGACTAGCAGGTGCGGCGCCTTGTCGGCTTTGCCGCGCAACGATTCGCGCTGTTCGACGCCGAACCGGTGCTGTTCGTCGATGACCGCAAGCGCGAGGTTCGGCGCCTGAAAGGTTTTGGAGAACGCGGCATGCGTGGCAACGATGATGCACGGCCGGCCGCTGGCGGCAACGGCGAGCGCACGGCGACGGGCGGCGAGTTTCATGCCGCCAGTCAAGAGGATCACGGGGATGACGTCGTCGTGTGCCGCGGGATCGTCGAATAGGCCGTCGGATGCGGCGGTGGAAGCTTTGCCACGGCGAGAATGGTCGTCCGTTACATCGTCACCGTCAGCGGACGCATCGACGTCATCCGCCGCGCGCAGTCCGGCGACCATCTTGCCGATCGTGGCAACGTGCTGCTCGGCGAGCACCTGCGTGGGCGCGACGAGCACGGCCTGATGGCCGGAGCCGACCGCCTGCAGCATCGCGGCGAGCGCGACGACGGTTTTGCCGGAGCCGACTTCGCCTTGCAGAAGCCGTTGCATCGGCGTGTCGCGGGTCATGTCGGCGGCGATGTCGTCGACGACCTCGCGCTGACCGCGCGTCAGATCGAACGGCAGAGATGCGATGAACCGGTCGCGCAATGCGGTGTGCGGACAGGGTTCCGCGGCCGTGTGATGCGCGTGCCGGCGCGCTTGCAGCAGCGAGGTCTGGCAGATGAACGCTTCCTCGTATCGCAGCGTGTCGATGGCGCGCGCGAAGTCGGCCGTGGAATCCGGATTATGGATCGCGGCGAACGCTGCGGCTCGGTGCATGAGCTGTTTGGCGGTCCGCACCGGTTCAGGCAGGATGTCGGGGATGGCATGCGCGAGTCGCATGATCTGGGCGGCGTCGGCAGGGCCGTTTACGGAGTCGGCGGCACCCTCGGCGGTCGCTGTCGTGTCGCGGAGCGTATCGTTCCGCGCAGCCCGGCCGGCGTCCGCAATGTCCGCGACATCGTCGCGTTCCAGCATTCGCATGAACGAGAGGATCGACTCGTGGATATGCTCGCTGGAGATGCGCGAGGTCGCGTGGTACACCGGTCGCGGCCGGCAGACGCGACGCAGGCCGGCCTCGACCGTGTCCGCATCGTACTTGAGCGATGACGTTTCCGGCACGAACATGCCGTCTACGGTCGGACCGTCGTTCGGCGCGACCGTCACGATTTCGGGATGCGTGAACTGCAGCTGGCCGCCGTATTCGCTGGGCGTTCCCGAGATCACGACGCTCGATCCGGCACGCAGCCGGACACTCAGCCAGTCGACGTACTGCTTCTTGTACGAGAAGAACGTGAGCCGCGTGATCGCGCCTGTCATGCCGCGCGAACGGGCGAAATCGGAATCGTCGGCGAGCGCTTCGAGTCGGTAGCCGCGCCGCGCGTTCATCGGCACCACCCGCAGGTCGCGGATCACCGCGGCGAACGCCATCGCCTCGCCGATCCGAGCCTCACGCAGCGCGCGCAGCGGCACCGGGTCGGTCACACGGAACGGATAGTAGGTCAGCGCGTCGCCGATCGAGACGATGCCTAGAGATTTGAGCGCACCGGCACGCCGTTTGTTCGTCATCAACGACGACACCGGGGTGTTCAGGGTAATGCTCATAACGCTCCATTGTGTCGGGGCAAGCGGACAGCTGCCTTCGGTCAACGGCCCGGACCGCCTGCGATATGAAAAACCCCGGCGGTCTTGCGACTACCGGGGTTTAAGCTTGCTATCTCGCGATTCACGCGGCCACACGCTGAACCTTGCCAGCCTTGAGGCACTTGACGCACACGCGAACGCGGACGTTCTCGCCGTCGATCGTGGTGCGAACCGGCTGCAGGTTCGGGCGGAAGGTGCGCTTATTGCGGATATGTGAGTGCGAAACGGTGTAACCGGTCTGCGGTCCCTTGCCGCACACTGCGCAACGAGCTGCCATAATGGACTCCCTATAATGTTCTTTGACTTGCAAGTCTTGCGTTCGCGCCACGCATTTTACCGCACGGCGGAACACACAACTTCACTACTATAGCGCACAGCACCGGACAACGCAAAACAGGCGCGCGAAATCTCCCTACAACCGACCAGCCCGCCCGAGCGCATCATCATCCGCCGTCTCGCGAAACTTCACGCAATCATACCTAGTACCTATTGCCGCATTCAGGAAACATTCATAAACTTGCTGTACAACGTGACTAATTAATGGCGATGGCTCGCAACATCGACGCGCAGCCCATCCGCAGCAGTCAAGGAGGATGCCATGCTCAGCCGAATCGGTGAACGCTTCGCCCAGTTCAAGGAAACGCAGGACGACGAACCGCAGCATGCCGTCATCTCGCTCGGCCACATCTGGGTCGACATCATGATGAACGTCAACGATTTCCCAAAACCCGGCGGATTCGCCGTCTCTGATCACACCAATGCGGCGGTCGGCGGCAGCTACCGTGTGCTGCAGGCGGCCACACGCATGGGCGCGAAGGCCGAACATGCCGGCATCATCGGCACCGGCCCGTGGGCCACGATCGTGCGCGAGACGCTCGCCGCCAGCGGCATCGACCACATCGGCCAGGACCGCCTCGACACCGATTCCGGCTTCCGCCTCGTGCTCGCCGACGAGGATCGCCGCAAGACCTACATCGCCACCTACGGCGCGGAGGCACAGGGCGACGGCACGACGTTCGACTGCGTGGAGCCACGTCCCGGCGACGTGGTGCACATCAGCGGCAACACGCTGATGGACCACACCGCAGCGGGCGTGGACGAATTCATGCACCGGGCCGGCAGCGATCCGGCCGGCCGCGATTTCACAATCGTGCTCAACCCGACGAACACGCTGTCGCTGGTCAACGACCATCTGCTCGAGGATTTGGTGCTGGCGCGCCCGATTTGGTCGTGTAACCGGCAGGAGGCGAACACGCTGGCCGACCGACTCGGCGTGCTGCGCGACGACGACATGCTGATGACCGTGGGCGGCGGGTTCGACCGGTCAATGGCCGAACTGTGCGAGGTGCTCGGCGAGACGCTACGCGCGCCGCTGGTGGTGCGGGCCGGTTCGCGCGGCGCATGGGTACGCACGCCGGGCGGCAACGTCGTGCACGTGGACGGATTCCCTACCAAGGCGACGCACACGCGCTCGGCCGGAGCGCCGCATACCGGCGCATTGTGCGCGATGCTGGCGCAGGGCTGGTCGCTGACCGATGCGGTGCGCATCGCGAACGCGGCCGCGTCGATGGCGATCCAACGCGCGGTCAACGGCGTGCCGAGCTGCCCGGAATACGAGGACGCGATCGCGCTCGTCGACGCGGCCGAAACGGAAACCGGCAAGCCCCAGGCGTAGACGCGGCTCCCCAGACAGACATATCGTCCCCACACCTTGGCATACGTTTGCCGGCAGCATGCGGCCAACCACCGCCAGCCGCCGGCAAACGACAATTCACTGTGCGTTCATCTCCATTCTTCCGGCCGCACGGCACGTCCCGTACCATTAAAGATGGTTATGAACAGGAGTCGTTATGTCTGAAAGCACCACCGGCATGTCCGCCGCGCCAGCCCCGGCGGCACCGGCCGCATCCGCGAAACTCACGAAACGCGAGAAGCAGTGGATCGTCTACGACGTCGGCAATTCGGCGTTCGTGCTGCTGAGCACTGCCGTCGTCCCGATCTACGCGAAATCGCTCATGCCCGCGGACGGCAACATCGTCTCCGCATGGGGCTACGCGCAAACGATCGCATCGCTCGTCATCGCGCTGCTCATGCCGCTGCTTGGCTCGATCGCCGACGTGCAGGGTATGAAGATCAAATTCTTCCTCGGCTTCTTCGGTACGGGCGTGGTCATGTGCTGCGCGATGGCCCTGCCGCTGACCTGGCTGCCGTTCCTGATCGCGTACGTGCTCGCGACGATCGGATTGAACGGCTCGCTCACGTTCTACGATTCGATGCTCATCGACACGACCGACAACGATCGCATGGACAAGGTGTCGTCGCACGGCTACGGGTGGGGATACGTCGGCTCGACGATCCCGTTCATCGCGTGCATCGCGCTGATCTTCGGCGGTCCCGCTCTGTTCGGCTGGTCGACGGTCGCATGCACGCGGGCAAGCTTCGTCATCACGGCCGTGTGGTGGGTGGCGTTCACGATCCCGCTGCTGACGAGCTACCGGCAGGTGCATTACCGCGCGACCCGCGAGCACACGCGCGAGGCGATCCACGGCACGTTCACCGAGCTGGGCGGCACGTTGCGCAAGCTTGTGCGCAACAAGCCGCTGTGGATGTTCATGATCGCGTTCTTCTTCTACATCGACGCGGTGAACACGGTCATCTCGATGAGCACGTCGTACGGCACGCAGCTCGGCATCGACTCGACGCAGCTCGTGGTGGCGCTGCTGGTGACGCAGTTCGTCGCGTTCCCGTGCGCGATCCTGTACGGACGGCTGGCGGGCCGTTTCGGGTGCAAGCCGATGATCATGGCCGCGGTCGTCGCATACATGTGCATCGTGTTCTTCGCCGCGTTCTTCCTGCGC
Organism: Bifidobacterium simiiventris; assembly: GCF_019331715.1. Taxonomy (GTDB): domain Bacteria; phylum Actinomycetota; class Actinomycetes; order Actinomycetales; family Bifidobacteriaceae; genus Bifidobacterium; species Bifidobacterium simiiventris. Next base: position 40,221 of record NZ_JAHBBG010000009.1, on the reverse strand, counting down.
TCGGCCGTGCAGTTCTGGATCCTCGCGATTCTCGTAGGCATGTTCCAGGGCGGCATTCAGGCGCTGTCGCGCTCGTACTACGGCAAGATCATCCCCAAGGAGCACGCCAACGAGTACTACGGCCTGTACGACATCTTCGGCAAGACGGCCTCGATTCTCGGCACGTTCCTCGTGGCGACCACCACGTCGCTGACCGGCAACGCGTCGCTCGGCGTCCTGTCGATCGCGATCCTGCTCGTCGTCGCGCTCGTCTTCCTCACCCTGCAGAAGGATCCGACCAAGACGGCCTGACGGCGGCGCGCCTGCCTCGCCCGACCGTCCGATTCCTCCATGCGGGTGCACAGATGTCCGCATGCTCCCCCTGCGGCCGGTTGCGCACTGATACATTGGGATGCATCGGACCGTTGGGACGCATCAATCCGGCCGGAAGGAACGCCAATGCGCAGCGACAATCCTGAGAACAGGCCACGATACGGCCATATGCTTGGTGGACATCTGACGCTGGATGCGGTCGTCTCGTTCCCGATCAGTCTGCTGGTCGCGTGGCTGGGATTGCGGTTCATCACGCACGCCGCGTTCGACGCCGGCGAGCTGGCCGCTCTGCTGGCGGTCACATGGCTGGGCGTCTCGCTGATCGATTCGCGTCTCGACTACGAACTGCGGCGGGCGACGAACCGCACCGCACCGCCGATGCCATGGCCGATGATCGCCGCCAAGATGGCGCTGCCGTTCGCCCTGCCGTGGATCGCGGCCTTCGCGGCCCTTGGCCATGCGGACATGACGACCGTCGCGGCCGCGAGCGTCGCCGCGGGAGCGGTCCGTCTGGCGGAGATCATCGGCCTCGAACAGCCATGGAGAGGTGAGGATCAGGAGACGATCGACCGGCGACGGCGAGGGCCGAGGCGCGGCATCCAAGTCGGTTAATGTCCCAGCAGCCCCGAGATCTGTCCGATGACGTCGGTGGGTAGACCCGTCCGATCGGCGATCGATCCCAGATCGAGGTTCTCGCCCTGTTCCCGGATCGCGCCGGCGACCGCACCGATCTGATCGACGGAGATGTGCTCCTCGACGAGCCCGCCAAGCGCGTCACCCAACGCGCCGGACGCGAGATTCTCAAAACCGCCCAGCCGCCCACGTCCCGCCGACTAGACTGGAAACCGATGGGATCACCGGGAATACGGCGGTTCCGCCGATGCAAGGAGGTCAATATGATCGATCATGTCGGATTGTTCGTCAAGGACGCGAACGAGCGCGCGGGCTTCTACGAGCAGTTGCTCAAGCCGCTGGGCTACGTGAAGAAATGCGAGTTCCCGGGCGCGGTGTGCTTTGCGAACGACGAGGACGGCGACAGCGTGTGGCTGGAGTCGCCGAAGGACGGCAACCCGGTCGTGCCGACGCATCTGGCGTTCCACGCGGCCGACGAGGATGCGGTGAAGACGTTCCATGCGGCCGGCCTTGCGGCGGGCGGCGTCGACAACGGCCAGCCCGGTCCGCGCCCGAACTACAGCCCGACCTATTACGCCGCGTTCATCCACGACCCGGACGGCAACAACATCGAAGCCTGCCTGCAGTAGCGGTGCATCGGCTGTGGTGGGTGAGGCGACTCTCCCACCACAGCAGCAAGTCACATTCGTTGAAACTCTTCGTTCAGTATCGCGTATTCCAGCTCATCTTCCCAATGCGTGCCGGCAGCACCCACATATTTCACCTTTTGAACGTAATGGGCCTCTTTGCGTAAACCGCATTTCTCCATCACCTTCCATGAGCCGATATTATTCGGATGACAAAGCGCGCACACGCGATGAACCTGCATCACATCGAAGCAATATTTGAGCAATGATTTGGTGATTTCCGTGGCGTACCCCTTGCCCCATTCAGATCGCACGAGCAGCCAGCCAAGCATCGCGGTATCACTTTCATAATCCATATGGATTCGCGCCCGCCCAATTTTTCGCGAATCGGATTTCGCGATCACCGCCATCTCATAATTCGTCTGCGGCCGCACATCCCAGTCAGACACCACCTGCCGCACATGATCCCGAATCCCCTCATCCGTCAAACAACCGCACGGCATATACGTCATGATCTCTGGGTCGCCGTACAGCGCGGAGATGATATCCTCATCATCAAGCGTGAACGGGCGCATCATAAGACGCTGAGTTTCTATCATCATTCTCGATCTTTCTTATATGCAGATTCGTTTTCGGGTTCCATATTCCCACGTATCGAGAAGGCAGATCACGCATGACACAAAAGCCTTTACGGAAGTGCACACATGCTCGGCCGAGTACGCTCGCTCTGGCACGCGCTCACTCCCACACGTCTAGGCGACGGTTCTTGTAGTAGAACTCGCGGTCCTTCTCCCCGATCTCGCGTACGGCTTTGCACGGCACGCCGTAGGCGACCGTGTTCGCGGGAATGTCGTGGCTGACGACCGAGCCGGCGCCGATCACGCAGTTGTCGCCGATGGTCACGCCCGGCAGGATCGTCACGTTCGCGCCGATCCACACGTTGCGACCGATCGTGACCGGGATGCAGTACACGTAGTGGTGTTCGCGCAGCACCGGCAGCACCGGATGCCCGGCCGTGGCGATGACGACGTTCGGCCCGAACATGCAGTAGTCGCCGATCGTGATGTCGGCGTCGTCCACGCAGGTGAAGTTCACGTTGCAGTACACGCCTTTGCCCATGTGCACGTGGTGGAATCCCCAGTTCGCGTGCGCGGGCGTCTCGACGTGGCAGCCGTCGCCAATCTCGGCGAACATCTCCTTGAGGAGCTTCTGCTTGCCGTCCGCGTCGGTGGGGTGGGTCCGGTTGAACTCCCACAGCTTCTCCTGATATTCGAGCTGGCCACCCATGATGGACGGATCGTCGTAGTGGTACGGCAGTTGTTCGGTACGGCGTTGCGCGTTATTGAGTTCGGCCATATTGACACTCCTCGTCAAATCCCAATGATTGCAACTATGTTTGCGTTATCATTATAGATCGAGCATATACGGTTCCACGCGGCGTGTTATACGATTCACTTCATCCATGCACGGTGACACGACGCATCCAGCGATATCGTGCGCCCGGGCGGCCGCGACCTGATCAACCGCATGCCACCCCTATCCTTGTTTTTCGAGGCCGACGCCGCCAAGCCACAGCCTCTCGATCGGCGAACCGACGCACGCAAACCGCCAAATCTGCCTCTCAATCGGCGAACCGTCCCAAAAGACCCCGCCCATCAGCCGTCAAGACGATCCTTGCACAGCCAGATGACGAGCGCCGCGATGCCGCACAGTGTGCCGCCGACCGGCCACGGCAGCCAGAACAGCGTGAACGCCGACCACACACCGGCATCGGCACCGGGCATGAGTAGCAACAGACATAGGGCGATGATCGTGGCGACCAGCATGATGACACCGCACACCGCCACGGTGAGTCTATTGGAGAACGCCTGTTGTCCGGTTCGCCGCTCCTCACCTCGATCGTTCTCGGCCGCACGGTTGTAGGCGTCGATGTTCAGCAGACCATACCGCATGCCGCAGTAGACAAAGCCGAACACGGCAAGCGCGCTGAGCAGCAGCATGACCGCGTTCGGCCAGCCAGAGGCAATACCCAGCACATCATCCGCATACACGACCACCACGATGCCGACCAGTATCGCCACCATGCCGCCTACGATACCGGTCGCGAGCAGTCGTATCTCCCGATCGCGATCGTCCTCGGTATACGGATCCTCGACGTACGGATGCCGGCGCGCGAAGACGACATGAGACATACCGCCCGGAATAAGCAGCGCCAGCCCGACGACCATCCCCATGCCGATGCACACGAACATCAGCAGATCGTTGAACGGCGACGATCCGATGATCGAGTTCACAGGATCGAACAGGTTCGCAACGCCAACCGACGCGACGACCGTTGTGACGCCGGACGCGATCAGCAATGCGAACCGGCGGCGATGCGCATCGTAGCCGGTCGGGTCCTGAGGGATGGCCGGGTCCTGCGTTCGCACTGATGCGGCGTCGATGCCGTCGCACCCGACCGGCCGATTCCCGCCATGCCCGTCGGAGTCGGAACGATCACCTTCGGCCGTCGGCAGCGACGCCGACCAATCGGCCGCATCGACCATGTCCGCCGCATCACCCGCATCACCCGTATCATCCGCCCGAGTCACGTCGCCGAGCACGAGATCATCCAGCGTGCAGCCGAACAGGTCGCAGATCGCCAGCAGCTTGTCCATTTCCGGGTACGCCTTCTCGGATTCCCATTTCGAGATCGCCTGCCGCGAGACGCCGAGCAGCATGGCGAGCTGTTCCTGTGTCATGTTGCGCCGCGCGCGCAACGCCTGCAGATTGGTGCGGAATGTCATGGTGATCCCCCTTCTTTCCACGGTGTCGTCATGTCGTGTTCGGCCGATGACCCCACTATGGCAGACCACGCCGCCGCCCGCCACCATCTTGCGGTTGCACACGCCGATCCCGACCGCAACCGATGCGCAACCAGCGGTTGCATCGGCGGAATTCTGCGGTTGTCGGCCGGGTCGGTGTCGGCTCGGTCATCGCACGTGGATACGTTCGCTGGCGATCATGGTGACGTTGTCGTCGGTGAGGATGCCGTCGACCGACCGCGCGTCGAAGATCGCGTCGACCCACGCGCGGTGCGCGGGATACGCCGGGTCGGTCGGCAGCGGGCTGTGCGAGTGCGAATCCATGTAGGCGCGCCACGATGCGTGCGTGTAGCGGATCGGGTTGGGGAACCGGCGGATCGTCGGATGCGTGAAAAATGCGGCGGCCGTTTCGCGAAAGTGCCGCGCACTGACGCCGATGTCGGCGGCGTCGCCGTCCGAGACGGCGGTTGCGCCGACCGCTTGCGACGCGTTGGCGGAGTCGGCAGGACCAGTCGTGTTGCCGCCGCCGGAAGACACCCCCGGCACGTCACGGTCCACGCCGCGCATCATCGCCGAATCGAACGACGTGCTGTTGTAGATCGATATCAGCAGGAACGATTCGCCTCGGCTGACGCGCGCGCATTCAGCAAGGAACGCATCATGGTCGAACCAGTGCAGCGCCTGTGCGCAGGTGATCGCGTCCACGCTGCGATCGCGCAGTCCGGTGCGCTCGGCCGTGCCGTCGGCCACCGTCACGTTCGGATACGGCCGGACGGCGTCGGCCAGCACGCCGCGCATGTCGGCGTCCGGTTCGACCGCCGCAATCTCGTATCCGAGCCGGGCCAGTGGCACCGTGAACTTGCCGGTTCCCGCACCGATGTCCGCGATCCGCGCACCGTCCGGCAGCAGCGAGGCGATGTGTTGCATGGCCGCGTCCGGGTATCCCGGCCGCGCACGGTCGTAGGCTTGCGCCTTGCCGTGGAATTTGGTCTGGATTTCGGACGGCTGTCGCGTAGACGGTTCCGTTGACGACTCCGTTGATGGTTCAGTCACGATGCATCCTTTCCTCACCTGTTCAGGCAGCGGCTCGCCCGATCACAGCGGCAAGATCGTCGTCGGCGAGCCGACCGAAACGTTGCCGAGCAGGACCGGCTCGCCGTTCGCGGCGATGCGGAAGACGGTCAGGTTGTCGGTGATTTCGTTGGCGGCAACCAGATATCGGCCGATCGTGCGCAGATGCCGCGGACGGCTGCCGCCGCTGGGGATGCCGCGACCGGTCCAGCCGGGCGTATCGGGCGAGGCAAGACGTTGCAACCGTTCGCCGTCCCAGCGCAAGGTGACGATGCGTTCGGAGCCGCGCAGACCCACGTACGCGAATCCCGGATATGCCGATGCGATCGCGGCCTGACCGTCAGATTCAGCGCCAGCATGTGTTTCAGCATCGCTGGATGACGCCTCGGCGAGCGCGGCGTCCGGCACATACGCCAGCGATGCGGCCTGATCGAGATCGTCGCCGCCGAGGTCGACGGTGTGCAGCACTTGCAGATCGCCATCGTTCGCATCGCACCCCAGCAGCGTGACCGTATCACCCCATTCGTCCACGACGGCGACCCGCAGCAAACCGTCACGACTCGGCAGGATGTGCATGTCGCGCGGGCCGGTTCCGGGCGCAAGCATCACTGCACCGACGCGCACCAGCTCGCCGTTGTGCCAGCGGTGCACGTATACGCGGTCCGCACCCAGGTCAGTGGTGAGCACGCGCCCGTCCGGCAATGGCAGGATCCAATGCGCATGCGGCCCGTCCTGCGCCGGCAGCGGCCCGCGGCCTTCGCCGTGCAGGTGCTGTGTTGCCGCCTCGAGCGAGCCATCGTCGCCCACCGGAAACACGCTGACCGTGCCGCTGACATAGTCGGCGGTGACCGCATGCCGTTGATCCCGGTCATCGACGGCTATGGCGACGTGGGTCGGGCCGTCGCCGGGAACCGGCATCCGCGACACCAGCGAGAGACGCACCTGCCGGACTGCCGGATCCGTGGACGTGCCGCCGGGCACAGGTTCAGCGATCGTTGCATTGTCCGCTTCGATGCGCAGCGCCGCCAATTCGTTGCTGTTTTCCAGCACCGCATACACCATGTCCCCATCACGCTCCAGCCACGACGGGGACGGCACATCGGACAGCAGACCCCGGTTCTTGGCGTCGAGCCTGCCGGCTGCCGCGCCGCGATTGTCTGCCGCGCCGTCGACCTGCAACGAGTACTGTTCGATGCCCGGGCTATGAGACCCCTGCAACGCGCCAAAGCCTCCGACCAGTATGTCAAACTCATCAGTCATGGCTACCAGTGTAGATCCGGTATCTGCCGACCGTCCGGCAACGGCGAACCGACACACCCGACGGCATCTTCCCGCATGACAGGCCGCCGTCATCGGCGTGTCGCCGGGCGAGGACGGTCACATTCCGCATGTTTCCAATGGCCGTCACGATGTACTGCATCGGTGCCATGCTTGAGCCATGACAGTCAATTCCACCACCATCGTCAAAGAGTTCACCAACCCGCTCAAGGAACCCATCGACGACGATATCAATCTGTTCGATTTCCTCGACCGGCGCGCCCAACGCGATCCGGACGGTTCCACCGTCGAATACAAGGCCAAGGATGAATCCGGCAAGGACATCTGGAAATCGTTCTCGGCCGCACAGTTCCGCGACCTGGTGATCGAGCTCGGCAAGGGCCTGATCGCGCTCGGCGTGCAGCAAGGCGACGCCGTGTCCATCGTCTCGCACACCCGCTGGGAGTGGACCGCGCTCGACATGGCGATCATGGCGGTGGGCGCGCTCACCGTGCCCGTATACGAGACGAACTCCGCGGAGCAGGTCAGCTGGATCTTCAACGATTCCGAGGTCACCATCGCGTTCGCCGAGGACGATGGCCAGCGCGACAAGGTCGAGTCGGTGCACGCGCAGGTGCCGACGCTGCGCAACGTGTTCATGATCGAGGCCGGTGCGCTCGACACGCTGCGCGAATACGGCAAGACCGTGTCCGACGGCGAGTTCTGGGATCGTAAGCGCTCCGCTCACGGCGATGACCTGGCCACGATCGTGTACACGTCCGGTTCGACCGGCACCCCGAAGGGCGTGGAGCTGACGCACCGCAACCTCGCATTCCTGTGTCTGTCGGCCATGCAATACATGCCGCGCGCCTGTGCATGGCCGGATCGCCGTCTGCTGCTGTTCCTGCCGCTGAGCCATGTGTTCGCGCGGTTCATGGAACTGCTGAGCTTCTGCGGCACGCTGACGCTGGGTCTGAGCTCGAACATGAAGACGATCGTCAAGGATTTCGAATCGTTCGGGCCGACGCTGCTGCTGGCGGTGCCGCGCGTGTTCGAGAAGGTGTACAACGCGGCCTCCCAGCGTGCGGGCAGCGGGCTTGCGGGCAAGATGTTCCTGCGAGCGGCCGACGTGGCGCGCGAATGGTCGAAGGCCGAGCAGGCCGGCGAGAAGCTGGCGTGGAACAGGCGGCTGGCGCACGCGTTTTACGAGCGCGTGGTGTACCGCAAGATCCGCACGATCTTCGGGCCGAACGCCGATTTCGCGATCACCGGCGGCGCGCCGATGGACGCCGACCTGTCGCACTTCTTCAACGGCATCGGTATGCCGCTGCTCGAGGGGTACGGCATGACCGAGACCTGCGGCCCGGTGTGCGTGAGCCTGCCGGAGAACAACCGCATCGGCACGATCGGCATGCCGATGAGCGGCGTCACGGCCGGCATCGCGGATGACGGCGAGCTGTGCGTGCGCGGGCACCTGGTGTGCCGCGGCTATCACAACCATCCCGAGGTCACCGCCGAGCAGATCGTCGACGGCTGGCTGCACACCGGCGATCTGGGCGATATCTCCGAGGACGGGTTCATCTCGATCACCGGACGCAAGAAGGATCTGATCATCACCGCCGGCGGCAAAAACGTCTCCCCCGGACTGCTGGAGGCTGCGGTGATGACCTCGCCGGTGGTGAACCAATGTCTGGTGATCGGCGACCGCAAGCCGTTCGTCGCGGCGCTGGTGACGCTCGACCTGGCCGACGCGAACGCGTGGCTGGAGTCGCAGGGCGCGAAGACCGAGCCTGATCTGGCCGCGCTGGCCCGCAACCCGATCGTGCACGCCGAGGTGGAGCGCGCGGTGAATCAGGCGAACGACAGCGTGTCGCGCGCCGAGTCGATCCGCAAGTTCGAGATCCTGCCCGACGAGTTCACACAGGACAACGGCATGCTGACGGCGAGCCTGAAGACGCGACGCGCGCAGATCGTCAAGCATTACCGCGAGCTGATCGACACGGTGATCTACGCGCCGCGAAAGTAGGATGACGGATGCGCGCCGATCAGCAAGCGTCCGCTTTCCGCCGGACCCCTCCCCGTTCTCGCGGTAAACGGACGCTGCCGGCATGGTGCGCGTCCGTTTCCCACTAGGATCCTTCCCGTTCTAGAGGAAAGTGGACGCCACCGCGGCTCCCAGCGTCCGTTTCCCGTTAGGGTCTGCCCGTTCTGGCAGTAAACGGACGCTGCCGGCACCTCAAGTGTCGGGTTGCCGCCAGGATCCGCAGAAGATGTCCGCAAAACGCAAGAAGGGCCTGCCCGAAGGCAAGCCCTTTGTCTGTGGAGCTAAGGGGATTCGAACCCCTGACCCTCTCCATGCCATGGAGATGCGCTACCAGCTGCGCCATAGCCCCAAAATTCACCCGCGGCAAACCACGAGATCGTGGGTGATGTAGGAATCGAACCTACGACCCCTTCCGTGTGAAGGAAGTGCGCTAGCCGCTGCGCCAATCACCCAGTCGCACGACCAGACTCGCGTCCGATCCAATCGGTCAACAGTCTCCTGCCGATCAATCGTGGGCGATACAAGATTCGAACTTGTGACCCCTTCCGTGTCAGGGAAGTGCGCTACCTCTGCGCCAACCGCCCGGGTCTTCGCTCCCGTAGCGCCGAATCGCTTCGACACCACGAAAAACTAGAGCGGACAACGGGACTCGAACCCGCGGTCTCAACCTTGGCAAGGTTGCGCTTTACCAACTAAGCTATGTCCGCAATCTGTCGCCGTGAGGCAACAGATGGATAATCTACACGAACCCGATGCCAGACGCAAATCCCGGCGTGTCGCCCGGAATTCCGCGGCATCATGTGGCACGCCACACTCGATGCCCGGCACCCCGAAGCCGTCAGGCCTTGCCGTACACCTCGCGTGCGAACCGTTCGAGCGCCAGGATCGAACGCTTCACCTTCTCCGTGTCGATGCAGTACGCCATACGGAAGTAGCCGGGCACGCCGAAGCTCTCCGACGGCACGAGAATCAGGTCGTACTCCTTGGCCTTCATGCAGAACGCGGTCGCGTCCTCCTCGAGCGCCTTCGGGAAGATGTAGAACGTGCCGCCGGGGCGCACCACGTCGAATCCGATCGAGGTGAGCGCGTCGTACAGCAGGTTCATGTTCGTCTCGTACACGCTCAGGTCCGAGGTCTCGTCGAGCACCTTCTCCACCGCGAGCTGCATGGTCGAGCTCGGGCAGTTGTGGCCAGTGCCGCGCGAGATCTGGCCGCACATCGGCACGATGAGCTCGGCGTCGGTGGCGCGAGGGTTGACGGCCACGTAGCCGATGCGCTCGCCCGGCAGCGAGATCGACTTCGACCACGAGTAGCAGGTGAGCGTGTTGTCGTAGAACTTCGCCGGATACGGCTGCTCGCCGCCGTCGAACACGATCTCACGGTACGGCTCGTCGCTGATGAGGAAGATGTCGTGGCCGTATTCGGCCTGGCGTTCGCGCAGCAGGTCGGCGAGGCGCTGGAGCGTGGCGGCCGAGTACACCGCGCCGGACGGGTTGTTCGGTGTGTTGATGAGCACGGCCGCAGTCTGGGGGCCAAGCGCCGCCTCGAACGCGTCGAAGTTGATCTGGAAGTTCTCGGTGTCGGCCGGCACGACGGTCAGGTGCGCGCCGGTGCCGTTCACGTACGGCTGATATTCGGGGAAGTACGGCGCGAACGTGATCACCTCGTCGCCGGGCTTGGTCACCGCGCGCAGGGCGTGCGCGAGCGCGCCGGCAGCGCCCGTGGTCGGGAAGATGTAGTCGGCGGTGTAGTCGGTGCCGAATCGGCGGTTGAGGTTGTCGGCGACGGCCGCGCGGAACGATGGCAGGCCGAGCGACGGGCTGTAGCCGTGCAGTTTGACCGGTTCAGCGGTCTTGTACATGTCGATGACCGTCTTGGTGAAGTCAGGCGGGCACGGCACGCTCGGATTGCCGAGACTGTAGTCGAATACGTTGTCATAGCCGATTTCCGCGCCACGGGCGGTCGCGTATTCGCTTAGGGTTCGGATCACGGACTTGCCGCCGAGCATCGCCTTGTATTCTTCGTTGATCATATGCAACCTCCTCGTGCTGCCTCGCAAACGTTCGCGGAACGACGTGCCGTCATACCAGCCATGCGCCGGCAACGGCCACAGCCCGATGCCGCGCCGTTCCCGCGTATGGTTCCGTTTCTACCACCGGCATGGCACATCCGCGCCGCAACACTCCAATTTCACGCGGTTCGTCGGATCAATCCGCCGATTTTCGCGCGGGTTCGCCTGCAGCGAGACCGTCATTCACTATGATTTTCCTAGGAGGCCCGCACAGCAGACACAGCGGAACCGGCCCGTGGCGAAGGAGGTGCGCGATGGGCAACATCACCGATTACGCGCGCACCGAGACGCGTGGTTTCGCGACGCGCCCGTTCTGCGCGGCTGACGCGCTCGCGCTGGCGATCCTTGTCTACGACGACGTGCCGGACGACGTGCCGCACCTGGCCGACGAGTTGCACCGCTACGGCACGTTCCGCGACCGCCTGCAATCGTTCTCCTTCCGCCATCCGATCACGTCGCTGCACCACCTGAACCATCCGCCGTTCGACGGCATGACCATCGAACAGGCCGACCGCGAACTGCATCAGGGCCAGGTCGTCAGCGACCACGACGTCAACGCGATCGCACTGGTCAGCCCGCAGCTCACGCACGATTTCTATCGCACATGCGCCGCCAATCCGCGGTTTTCCGGCATCGTCATGGGCGCATACGCCGCGGAGTTCAGCGCGGACCGGCAGACGCAGTTCGCCGCGCTGACGTACCGGCTGCCGGACGGCACGCTGGTCGTCTCGTATCGCGGCACCGACGACTCGCTGGTCGGCTGGAAGGAGGACTTCAACATGTCCTTCCAGTATCCGGTGCCGGCGCAGGTGTCGGCCGCGCAGTACCTGCGGCAGGTCGCCGGACTGTGGGACGGGCCGATCATCCTGACCGGACACTCGAAGGGCGGCAACCTGGCCGTGTACGCGGCGATGAACGCGCCGGACGACGTGCGCGAGCGGGTCGTGCGCATCTATTCGCTGGACGGGCCGGGATTCCCGGCGGATGTGGTGCACGGATACGAATACGGCACGGTGAAGGACCGGATCGTCAAGATCGTGCCGGATTCGTCGATCATCGGCATGATCCTGGAGACGCCGGAGAAGTGCACGGTGGTCAAGTCGGACGTGGAGGGCGTGATGCAGCACTTCGCGTTCTCATGGCAGATGTGCGGCGGCGAGTTCGTGCAGGTGGAGGATCTGGCGCACAGCTCGAAACTATTCAACGAGTCGCTGAACCGTTGGATGGCGGGGCTGAGCCAAGAGCAGCGCGAGCATGCGGTGGACGCGCTGTTCGCGGTGCTCGAGGCGAGCGGCGCGAACAACATCGGCGGGATGATGGCGGCCGGCGCGAAGGCGATCCCGGATATGCTCGGCGCGTATGTGGGCCTGAGCCCGGAGGATCGGCGCAACATCACACAGGCGATGATGATCCTGTTGCAGGCCGCGCTGGCGCGCAACACCAAGGTGTCACGGCGCTAGTATTTTGTCGGATTTAATGTGATGGATCTGACGCTCCCTCAGTCAGCCTACAGCTGACAGCTCCCTCAGCCGAGGGAGCCAAGAATAGCAATGCGTCAGTTAAACCCGAGAAACCACTAGGTACCTCTGCCTGTATCGATCGAGGCACGACACGTCATTGCGTCATTTCGAGCGATGCGAAGCACACCCTGTCTGAGCCAAGCAACGCACGCCTTGTCATTTCGAGCGAGGCGAAGCCGAGTCGAGAAATCTTATGGATGTCCGTTCGAAAGATTTCTCCGCTCGCTGCCGCTCGGTCAAAATGACAGATAGGTCTCACTGCCGATCACTATAGACACGTTGTCCAATAACGGTGTATCATATCTGGTCAGACACCTTGTCTAGACAGACTGTCTAGACACTTCGGCCAATAATCACCATGCCGGGCAAGCTCAGCCCGCGCCGCATCTCATCCAAGGAGCCGCCATGCCTCGCCCACGTCGCGATTCCGAAATCCTGCCCGCCAAGGAACGCATGGAGAACGCGTTCTGGGACCTCCTGGCAGACCGCGAATACCACAAAATCACCGTCACCGACATCGTCCACGAGGCCGGTGTCAACCGCAATTCGTTCTACTACCACTACAGCAGCCTGCCCGAGCTCGCCGATTCGGCCATCATGCACGTCGTGCAGGAAGCCAAGCCGGCCCTGCCCACGCCCGACTCCGACCCGGACGCGACATGGCGCGAGAACATGACCAACCTCATGCAGTCGCCCGAACACCGCGAGCGCCTCGACCGGCTCGCGCTCATCGCCGGCCCGCACAGCTCGCCCGAACTGGTCGATTCGCTGCGCGACTTCGGCCGGCTCACCATCATCCACAGCCTGCAACTGCCCGAGCACATCGACCTGAAAACCGATCTCATGCTCGACTTCACGGTCGGCGGCATGCTCGCCGTGCTCAGCCGCTGGCCCGATCTACGCGACACCGTGGAACTCGGCGACCTGCTCAACGAGGACGTGGCCGTGCTCGCGATGAGCATGTGCCTGTCGCTGTCGCGCGCGGACCTGCTCAGCTACTGGCACCGTATCTTCCGCAACAACCTGCCGTCCGCATCCGCCGGTTCCGACGCCTGACGCCCGGCGAGCCGTCATTCCCTCCCGGGCTTACGGCCGGTTCCGCACCCTCAGCCGGGCTTACGGCCGGTTCCGCACCCTCAGCCGGCCGTAAGCCCGGGAATGAACCCTCAACCGCCATCATCCCGCGCACCCCTCCCGGGCATACGGCCATTCAAAGCGCCAAAACCGGCAGTATGCCCGGGAACAAACACAGAATCAGCGGGCATCCTGCGCACCCCTCCCGGGCATACACCCACAGTGCGCACACTCCTCCCCGGGCATACGGCCGCCGAAAGGGGTGGAACCGGCCGTAAGCCCGGGAACACAGTCCGAGAACACACCCAACCAGCATTACCCCGCACGTATCTCCCGGGCATACGGCCATTCGAGGAGGCGGAACCGGCCGTATGCCCGGGAGGAACATGCCCGGGAAGGAACAACTGTGCCGCGCGCATATGTTTCCGCCCGTAAGACCGAAGGTCCAGTCAGCGCTGGGCGTCATGCTGCACCAGCGATCGCATGGCGCTGGATGGCAGCCCTTTGAGCACCGAGGTGATGAGCTCGCGGGTCTTGCGGTCGGTGCTTGTCGCGGCTATGAGGATCTTCGGCAGAGCGTCGGTCCAGTTCGCTGCCAGATCGGCGAAGTTCGTGTATCCGGCAGCGGCGACGACGTCGTACACCTGATCGATGGTGACCTCGCGCTGCCGCTGGTCGACGCCGGCCAGCCACGTACTGATCGTGCGGTCCGCGAACTGCGCGCCGGAGGTCAGCTCGGACGCGGTGACGAACCGGCCGTCTTCGACCTGCCAGCTACCGCCCATGTGCTGCAGGATGCCGATCGCGTCGGCCTTGACGATGGTACGTCCAAGACCGCCGTCATCGAGCAGCATACCGATGACCGATGCTTCCGGCACGGTTTTGCTGATGCGGTCGAATACGGCACGATAGGCGGGCGACGCGGTGATGGCCGCGTCGAATCCCGGACCGTCGTGGCTGAAGATGCGCGCGATGCGCGGCATGACAATCCTTCCATCGGCATCACTACGGCTCTTACGGACGTCATCGCCGTCTCGGGCACCATCATCGACTCCATGACAAGCATGATCAGGAAATGCCACGTTCCGTTTCGGCGCAAACGTATCGTTGTCATTCGCAGCATCATCAACCATGCGCATGGCCGCGTAGATGGCCATGTTGCCGCCTTTGGAATGGCCGCCGACCATCAGCCGCGCCGGCACGGCCCCCGGCACCCCTGCGGACCGGTCCGCAATCGACCGCAGGTACTCGGCGGCCGACCGTTGCGCCGGCACCGGGCATCGCACGGCCATGTTGAAATCCTCTTTCCATCCGATCAACGTGCCGTCCGTGCCGCGGAATGCCACGTACAGCAGCGCCCCGCCCACACCGTCACAGTCGGTCAGGTCGAACGTCATCGCGGCGAACTGCGTCTGATCTCCGGCGTCCAGCTGTTCGGCATACTCTCCCACGCGGATGCCGCGGTATCGCGGCGATTCGCATACCGCACGCAACAGGCCGAGCCGGTATTCGTTGACCGAATCCGATCCGGTCGTGAACATGGTCGGGTAATCCTCGGCACGCAACGCGGTACCCAACGGCACGCTCGCCACGGTTTTCGCCGCGCCGAATCGCGGCACCGAATCCGGCATATGGATGTACGCAAGTTCGGACAGCACCAGCGAATCGACCTCGTTGAACGGCAGCTCGCCGAATCCCCGGAAATTTGTGCGAGCATTATCGAGAATATTGCCCATGCTTTCATGGTAGTCACAGATTCCGCCGCATGGGCCGGCTAGGATGAAGGCGGACATGCGATGGAAACCGACAGGACGGGAGCGTGCGATGAGCGACACGGCTGATGCGGGGCTGGACATGATGAGCTTGATGATGAAGTGGCTGGCGGCGAACGCCGGCAAGATCATCTTCTTCGTGGTGGTGCTCGCCGCGGCGTGGGTGGTGGTGAAGGTGGTCAGCAAGGTGCTGCGCAAGGTGCTGAACCATACGAACATGCCGAGCGCGTCGATTTTCATCAATATCGTGCGTGTGCTGATCTGGGTGGTGGCCGCAACGATCGTATTGAAGCCGGTGTTCGGCATTGATCCGACCACGCTGATGACGGCGCTCGGCGTCGGCGGCATCGCGGTGTCACTGGGTTTGAAGGACACGGTGGCGAATGTGATCTCGGGATTCGGACTGATGCTCGGACGGGTGATCCAGCCGGGCGATCTAGTGACGGTGGCCGGCACGACCGGCGTGGTCAAGGACATCACATGGCGGCAGACCGTGGTGCGCGAGCGCAACGGCAACGAGATGGTGATTCCGAATTCGGTGCTCAACACGGCGTCGTTGGAGAAGCTGACGCCGGTGAACGAAGGATTGGTGACGGTGCCGTTCACGGCGAAGGCGGGCAGCGATGTCAAGGATGTCGAGCGGCGGATCGTCGAGGCGGTCAAGCGCGGCACCGTCGACGTGGCGACGGAAGGAACCGTGCCGATCGTCAAGTTCACGGGATTCTCGCCCTATGGCATCGAAGGGCAGGTGCTGGTGTTCGCCAAGCCGGACCTGCTGCTGTCGACCGCACGCGATGCGGCCGCCCGCGCGCTCACGGACGTCGACGCCCTTGAGCAGCGTGCCGCCGTCGGCGCATGATCCGTTTACGGCGAGGCCCCGTGTTCTGACCGGAACACGGGGCCTCGCCGTCAAGCGCCGCGAATCAGCGCAGTACGCCTTCGATGAGGGTGGTGATGAGGTCGGTGTAGCTCACGCCGGTGGCCTCCCACGCCTTCGGGTACATGGAGATCGGCGTGAAACCGGGCATGGTGTTGATCTCGTTGATCATCACGTCGCCGTCCGGGGTCACGAACGTGTCCACACGGCTCAGGCCCGCGCCGTCGACTGCCTTGAAACCGCGCACCGCGATCTCGCGCACGCGCTCGAGCAGTTCGTCGGGCAGGTTGGCCGGCACCTCGACGTGCGAGGCGCTGGCGTCCATGTATTTGCTGTCGAAATCGTAGAACTGGTCGTCGCCGCCAGCGCGCTTGTCGAGCACGATCTCGCCCGGCCAGCTGGCCTTCGGCTCCTCGCCGGCCTTCGGGCACAGCACCGCGCATTCGATCTCGCGCGCGTCGATGCCCTGTTCGACCAGGATGCGCCAGTCGTGGTGGCTGGCCTCGAACACGGCGGCGGCGAGTTCGGCCGCGTCGCCCTCGTGCTCGACCTTGGTCACGCCGAAGCTGGAGCCGGCGCGCGACGGCTTGACGAACAGCGGGTACTGAAGGCCCGCCGCCTCGACCTGCGCGAGGATGGCCTCGCCGTTCGCCGCGAACTTGGTCGCCTGGTCGAAGCCGCGCGCGTCGAGCGTGATGCCGGGCGCGACCGGGATGCCGGCGGCCGCCAGCAGCACCTTCGTGTAATGCTTGTCCATGCACGTGGCGGACGCGAGCACGCCGCAGCCGACGTACGGAACGTTCATCATCTCGAACAGGCCCTGGATCGTGCCGTCCTCGCCGAACGGACCGTGCAGCACCGGGAACACGGCGTCGATGTGGCCGAGCGATTCCAGCGTGCCGTCCGCGTTGCGCGCGAAGAAGCCGTCCTGCCCGAGCGCCACGTCGAGCACGACGTCGCGCGAGGAGGCGGTCTTCTCGACGGTCGGCAGCGCGGAACCATTCAGATCCCAGCCGCGCGGGTCCTCGCCGTCCACGATCCACTGGCCGGCCTTGGTGATGCCGACCGGAATCGGCTCGAACTTGTCGGTGTCGAGCGCCTTCAGCACACCGGCGGTCGAGATGCAAGAGATCGAATGCTCGTCGGCCTTGCCGCCGTACATTACCACAATGCGCTTCTTGGTCATGTTCTTCCTTTACCGTTCCATGGAACAATACTGGGGCATAAGACTACTAGCCCCGATGGTCGTGCCGCGCAACGGTTCCCACGCTTCGTCTCGAGTCTTCACAACTCGCGCCCGTACCACTCCTCGATCATGTACCGAGCGATCGTGGCCTTGCCCGGCGCGACCATGCGGCCCGTCACGAGTTCGTTCGTGTATTCGTCACGCGTGACCCACCGCGCGGTCATCGTCTCCTCGCCGTCCACGTGTACGTCGACGGTGACGGCCTGCGCCTTGAACGCCATCATGAGCGAGGCGGGGAACGGCCACGGCTGCGAACCGAGATACTTGACCGCGCCGAGCGTCAACCCGACCTCCTCCTTGGCTTCGCGGCGCACCGCGTGCTCGAGGTTCTCGCCTGCCTCGACGAATCCCGCCGACACCGAGTACAGCCGCGAGTCCTTCCATGCGACGTTGTGCTGGAGCAGCAGCCGATCGTCGCCATCCACGATCGCGGTGATCACGGCCGGTTCGACGCGCGGGAACAATAGTCGGCGACCGTCGGCGTCGTTCGTGCAACGCTGCGCCCAGCCGCCCATCGCCGTTTCGACCGGCGCACCGCAGGTCGGGCAGAACCGCTGGCGCGTGTGCCAGATGCTCAGCGAGATCGCACTCGTGGCCTGGCCTGCCTCGCGAGCGGTGGCGTGCGGCGCGAATCCGCGCAGATCGACCCAGTCAAAGCGGGTGACGGCCTGTTCGAGCAGACTCGGTTTGGCGGACGGACGGGACGTCGATTCGTCGTCGTGTTCATCGAACGCATCGTCCGCGCCGGTTCCGGCAGAGTCGGGGACCGCAGCCGGTGATTGACCGGCCGGCGTGGCCGGTTCGACGCGGGTGATGTCGATGACGATGACGTGCTCGTTGCGTTCGCCGCCGTAGCTGCCGAGGAACATGGCGACGGCGGCCGGGTGGGATGCCAGTTCGCTGCGAACGTATGCGCCGGGCAGTGTTGCAAGTCGCATGCGCACGTTCTCATAGTCGACGATGCCGCCCTGTCCTTTGGGAACGGCAATACGGCCGCCGCGCGTGAGGATGACCTTGGTGCTCGGTTCGTTCAGCAGCGAGTCGATCAGGCCGTCCTCGCCACGACGTTCGGTCTGATAGTCGATGTCGCCCTGTGCGAGCGGCAGGAATGGAAGCGCCTGGGTCAGCGCCAATGGTGAAAACATGAAATCAGACTTCCTTTCGCAATCACCGACGGTCGTTCACAAGGCCCGTCGCATCAGCGATACGAGCGCGGCGGCCACGGTGTCCGGGTGCTCGACCGCGCTGAAATGGCCGCAGTCGTCCACCAGCGTGTAGGCCGTCTCCGTGCCGGTCATCGCGTCAGCAATCGAACGCATGCGCGTCTCGTCGGCGAACGGGTCCTTATCGCCGCAGACCACGGCGGCAGGCGCATTGACAAGCGGCAGCTGGTCGTTGAGGTCGGGCCGACCTGCGGCCATGCGCTGCCGCCATGCGATGCCCTCCGGACGCTGCTCGCGGATCCACCGTGCAAACAGCGCCTTGCCGGCCTCGGACCGCTTGAAGCTCGAATCGGTTTCGTCCGCATCGGCAAAGTGCATGACCGGCTCGACCGACTGCGAACGCTCGCACGTATCGGCCACGCGCACGCGGTTCGCCCGTTGCGCCGGCGTGTCCGCGTCACCCTTCGTGTCGCACATCGCGAATCCGGCCACCGCGCCCGGGTGCCGACGCTGGATGTCGAGGATCACATAGCCGCCCATCGACAGTCCAGCCCACACCGCACGCCGGTAACCGGCCTTGTGCAGCAGGCCGACGTACGCATCGGCCAGCAGGTCAAGCGCATGATCGTACGCGCCGTCCGCGGCACGGCCGCCCGACTCGGCGTCACTCGGAATCGGCCCTTCGCCGGCACCGGGCATATCCGGCGCCCATACTGCGAACGCTGGCATGCCGGCCGCGTCGGCCTGCCGGATGATCTCGGCCGCGCAGTCGTCCCACATGCGGTGGTCGACCGGGAACGCGTGGACGAGCACCAGCGGTGCCGCTGAGCCGTTCCCCGCACGGTACACGTTGTTCTTCAGTTCAATCGTCATGACATATCGCCTTGATTCAGTAATCCCGTATCAGTAATCCCGTATCATCCTGCGCGTGCCGTGCATCCAGTACGGCGCTCAGCAGTTCAGTCGCCCAGCCAAGCCAGTGCGCGGCGCACGATGTCGCCATGACCGTTGACCATCTGTTCGATGAACGTGTCCATCACATCGCTCGACGGATCGACCCATTCCACGTCGAGTGTCTCGTCCTGAGGCTTACAGTCGCCGGCGATCGGCACCACGTAGCACAGCGCGATCGCGTGCTGACGCGGATCGTAATACTCGCTCATGCCGGGCGTGGGGAAGAACTCGGCCACACAGAACGGCTGCAGGCTTTGCGGCAGCACCGGCAGCGCGATGTCGCCCAGATCCTTGGCCACGTTGCGGGCGATCGCCTCGCGCAACGTCTCATGGAACAGCACACGGCCGGTGATCAGCGTGCGCTCGATCGACCCGTCGTCGGCCACGCGCAGTAGCGAGCCGACCTGCGCGACACGGCCGAGTTCGTCGGTGCGCACCGGCACGATCTCCACGTACGTGATCGGTATCTGCCGCCGCGCCCGCTCAATGTCCGCACGGCCAAGCCATCCGGGTGGGTTGCCGTGGCCCGTGCCGCGGATGAAATCCTCAGGCGTGATGTTGTCGAACTCGCCGCGGCGGCGTCCCGCGTCGAAATCGCCCTCGTCGGGCACTTCATCATTCAAGACTGGCATACCCTCATTATCACCCCGGCCGCGTAACGGAACGCGCATGTTCGGGCGCGTCGGCCTGGTTTCGCAGGGCCCGCACCGTTCGAGTGCCGGGGTTCCTGCCGGATTCGGCTCACAGTGGAAGTTGTTCCGCTCTGCTGAGATGCTGGGGTTCAACTATTGTCTGTTATGGAAACGTTCGCGGGCAGCGTGCTGGTCCGGCATGACGGCTGCGAGCAGGAGTTTGGATAAGGGAAGGATCGAGCATGGCGACCGTCGCGCTCAACACGCAGGATTTCGAGAAGACGCTGAACGACAACGAGCTGGTGTTCGTTGATTTCTGGGCGACGTGGTGCGGACCGTGCCGCGCGTTCGGCCCGATCTTCGAACAGGCCAGCAACGAGAACCCGGATATCGTGTTCGGCAAGGTGGATATCGACGCGAACCAGGATCTGGCCGCGGCGGCCGGTATCCAGGCGGTACCGACGCTGCTCATCGCGAAGAACGGTCAGGTCGTGTTCAAGCAGGCCGGCGCACTGCGCGCCTCCGATCTCGACGATCTGATCGAGCAGGCCAAGAAGCTCGACGTGTCCGCGGCCGACGACGCGCAGTGACATAGACGGGCAACGGTTTTGCGGCATGGCAAGCGGCCGACCATACTTTGGTCGGCCGCTTTCGTATTCACTCGACGGTGAGGAAGCGCATCGGGTTGTGCACGAGGTTGTGCAGACCCATCACGGCCGCGCCATACATGGCCGGATGCCCGGTCAGTGGCGGGAACATGAGCTTGACGCGCACCACGTCGCGGGCGAGGATCTGCGACTGCACGCGTCGTTCGAGGTCGGCGCGCAGGTTGTCACCGAACTCGCTCCACAATCCGCCGACGATCACATTGCTCATGTCGACGATGTTCACGGTCGACGCGATCGCCGCAGCCATCGCCGCCATCGCGTCCTCAACGGCGAGCACGGCGGTCGTGTTGCCGCCATGCCACGCGGCGACCAACTGCCGCGGTAGGTCGGTGCCGGCCGCGTGATCCGCATCGGCCAGGCCGGACGCGATCATCACCGCGCGCCGTCCTGCGTACATTTCCAGGCATCCGTGACGTCCGCACCGGCATCGTGTGCCGTGCACGTCGACGCACATGTGGCCGATCTCGCCGGCGAACCCGTGGTCGCCGCGCACGACCTGCCCTTCGCGAACGTATGCACCACCGATGCCGACATCCGTGGAGACATACACGAACGAGTCGGACGACGCGACCGGCCAATCCTCCGCCGGGCGCTGCGTCGCGTATCCGGGGATCTGCGCGATCGCGGCGAGCGCGGCCTCGTTGTCGGCCACCGCACCGAGCCGTTCGATCACCGCATACCGGTTCAGGTCGATGTCGCGCCAACCGAAGTTGCGCGCAATGAGCAGACGGTTGCCGGTGGACACGAGTCCGGGCAGCGCCAGCTGGGCGCCGGCCACCACATAGCCGTCGTTGGCAAGCTGTTCCTCGACCGGCCGCATCATCTCGTCCAGTTTGGCAAAGATCTCGTCGGGATTCACGTCGTCCATTGCGCGGTCGTGCCAGTCGCTGGCCACGACGGAGCCGTCGAGGTCGAGCACGGTGTAGCCGTAGCCGTCAGTGTTGATCTGCATGCCGATGCCGGCCCAACGGCCCGGACGGAACGCGAGCGGCGTGCTCGGCCGGCCATATGACACACCGGCGGCCGGCTCAAGCTGGCGGATCACCCCGTTCTTGAGCAGGATGTCGCTCAGCAGCGAGAGCGTGGCTTTCGTCAGACCGGTCTGTTTCGCAAGTTCGGCGCGGCTGAGCGGCGTGCGGGACCGGGCCATCGTGGACAGCACCACGGACAGGTTGTGGTTGCGCAGATCGTCCTGATTGATGCTTTTGGACACCGGCATCGGGGCCGCCTCCTTCCTCGCAAGCGCACTGGGTTGCGCATGATAACGTATGCAACACGGTACACCGCATCGCTTCGTACAATGATTTTACTATATGTTCGCGGCGTGTCGTCCTCCCTGTGCGCGCATCCGAATCCCCTCTCATGCAAACGCGCGTATGCGCAACGGCCACATCCGCATCATCCAATGCCCCCTCAATGCTCCCATCACATCGCATGTAACCCGAAAACCCCATCTTTCGAGCCGAATTTCACCCCATGCAAACGCGCGTATGCACAGGCAGCGGCAGCCGACACGCACATCACCGCGCATCCGCCGATTGACCGTGCGCCACACTAAGCTGTTGGCGGGTTTATCGATGTCTGTCAACCGGCATCGATACCCGCAACCATCGGCCACGCAAAAGGAGCATCCGGCAATGACGCGCAAGTTCCAGCTCTCCCCCACCATCGGCAAGCTCATGCTGCTCGCATGCGCGATGCTCTGGGGCGGCAGCTACCCGACCGCGAAGGTCGCGATGACCGTCGTCCCGCCGCAGTGGCTCATGGCCATCCGCCTGTTGGCCGCCTCGCTCATCATGTTCATCCTGTTCCGCAAACAGATCACGCCGTATCTCAACCGTCACATCATCGTGCCCGGCCTGCTGGTCGGCGTGACGTATTGGGGCACGATGTGCAGTCAGACGGTCGGTCTGACCATGATCGAACCGGGCCGCAGCGCGTTCCTGACCGCCGCGTACTGCGTGATCGTGCCGTTCACGTCGTGGCTGCTCATGAAGCAGCGGCCCACAATCCGCAACATCGTGGCCGCCGTGCTGTGCCTGACCGGCGTGGGCTGCGTGTCGCTCAGCTCCGGATTGGGCGGCATGTCGATCGGACTGGGCGACCTGCTCACACTGCTGTGCGCGATCGTGT
Source organism: Bifidobacterium simiiventris (assembly GCF_019331715.1). Classification (GTDB taxonomy): domain Bacteria; phylum Actinomycetota; class Actinomycetes; order Actinomycetales; family Bifidobacteriaceae; genus Bifidobacterium; species Bifidobacterium simiiventris. The sequence continues at coordinate 17,364 of NZ_JAHBBG010000009.1, read as the reverse complement.
TCTCGTTCAATCTGGTGTGGCTGGGCAAGTTCGGACGGGTGATCCACCCGGTGGCGCTCACGTTCGCGCAGTTCATGACGGCCGGCACGCTGTTTCTGATCGGCGCGATCGTGACCGAGCCGGCACCGTCCGCGACCTGGCTGCGGCCGAGCATTCTGCTGTGTCTCGTCTACCTGTTCTTCGGCGCGACGATGACCGCACAGATCATGCAGAACGTCGGACTCAAGGTGACACCGCCCTCCCAGGCGTCACTCATCATGTGTCTGGAGACGGTGTTCAGTCTGCTGTTCTCGGTGCTGTTCTACGGCGAGCGCGTCGAGGCGGCGGCCGGCATGGGCTTCGTGCTGATCTTCTCCGCGATCCTGTGCTCGCAGATCCATCTCAACGGCCGCATGCTCGAACGGCTCTCGCGCCGATAGCCGGCGGGCGAGTCGCGACGATCGCCGACGCGACCGATATCGTCCCGCCCCCATCGTCCCGCTTCGCCCAGCTCGAAACTCCCGGGCGCGCCGCCGGCGAGACCACTAGGATGACTCGTATGAGCGATTCAACACCAACCGAGTGGGTCAACCCACTGCGCGACCCGCGCGACCTACGTCTGCCGCGCATCGCAGGCCCGTGCAGCATCGTGATCTTCGGCGTGACCGGCGACCTGTCACGCAAGAAGCTGCTGCCCGCCATCTACGACCTCGCCAACCGAGGCCTCCTGCCGCCGAGCTTCGGCCTGACCGGCTTCGCCCGCCGCGACTGGACCGAGGACCATTTCAAGGATTTCGTGCGCGAGAACGTGATCGCGCACTGCCGTACCCCGTTCAAGGAGTCCACGTGGACGCAGCTGGCGGCCGGCATCCGCTTCGTGCAGGGCACGTTCGACGATCCGAAGGCGTTCGAGCGGCTGTCGAACACGGTTGCCGAACTCGACCGCGACCGCGGCACGCGCGGCAACCATGCGTTCTACATGTCGGTGCCGCCGCGCGCGTTCCCGATTGTGGCGCGTCAGCTGGCCGACTGCGGCCTGTCGCGCTCTTCCGAGGGCGCGTGGCGTCGCGTGATCATCGAGAAGCCGTTCGGCCATGATCTCGAAAGCGCGAAGGAGCTCGACCGCGTCGTCTCCGAGGTGTTCGACCCGTCGAGCGTGTTCCGCATCGACCACTATCTCGGCAAGGAGACCGTGCAGAACATCCTTGCGCTGCGCTTCGCGAACGCGATGTACGAGCCGATCTGGAACGCGAACTACGTCGACCATGTGCAGATCACGATGGCCGAGGACATCGGCGTCGCCGGTCGTGCCGGCTACTACGACGGCATCGGCGCGGCCCGCGACATCATCCAGAACCACCTGCTGCAGCTGCTTGCGCTCACCGCGATGGAGGAGCCGGTCTCGTTCGCCGCGTCCGATTTGATCGCCGAGAAGACGAAGATCCTCTCCGCGGTCCGTCTGCCGCGCGATCTGGCCGCGCACACCGCCCGAGGACAGTACGCGGCCGGCTGGCAGGGCTCGCACGAGGTCGTCGGCTACTTGGAGGAGAAGGGCATCGACCCGTCGTCCACGACCGAAACGTACGCGGCGATCCGGCTCGATCTCGATACGCGCCGCTGGGCCGGCGTGCCGTTCTATCTGCGTACCGGCAAGCGTCTGGGCAAGCGCGTGACCGAGATCGCGGTCGTGTTCAAGCGCGCGCCGCACCTGCCGTTCGAGTCGACGGCGACGCGCGAGCTCGGCAAGAACGCGATCGTGATCCGTGTGCAGCCCGACGAGGGCGTGACGATGCGGTTCGGCGCGAAGGTGCCGGGCGGCACGTCGATGGAGGTGCGTGACGTGTCGATGGACTTCAGTTACGGCCGTTCGTTCACCGAATCGTCGCCGGAAGCGTACGAACGGTTGATTCTGGACGTGTTGCTCGGCGATCCGCCGCTGTTCCCGACGACCAAGGAGGTCGACCTGAGCTGGGAGATCCTCGATCCGATCGAGGACTTCTGGTCGACGCTCGGCCAGCCGCAGCCGTACCGCGCAGGTACGTGGGGACCGGAAGAGGCCGATGAGATGCTCGCCCGCGATGGACGCCATTGGAGGATGCCATGATTATCGATATGCCGAACACGCGGACCCGTGAGATCTCGCGCAAGATCGACGAACTGCACGAGGAGCGCGGCGAGTCCGCGACCGGTCGCGTGCTCACGTTGCTCATTTCGACCAACGAGGATGAGCTGGAGCATGCGCTGGAATTGGCGAATGCGGCGAGCCGCGAGCATCCGTGCCGTGTGATCGCGATCAGCCCGAAGCGTGGGGCGGCCGCGGCGGGCGGTCAGAAGGGCGCGGTGGCCGAGAACGATGCCGACGCGCAGGACGAGGAGTCGAACCTCGACGCGCAGGTGCGTTTCGGCGCGGATGCCGGCGCGGGCGAGATCATCGTGCTGCATCCGCGCGGCGGACTCGTGCACCATCAGGACACGCTGGTGATTCCGCTGCTCGTGCCGGACGCGCCCGTGGTGGCGTGGTGGCCGACCGAGGCGCCGGCGAACCCGTCGAAGGATCTGCTCGGCGCGATGGCCCGCACGCGCATCACCGATGCGATGCGCTCGTCGAACCCGTACCGCACGATCGCCGACCTGCGCCGCAACCGTTCGTCCAAGAACGTGGACCTGTCGTGGACGCGACTGACCGTGTGGCGCGCGATGCTGGCGACGATGCTCGACCAGCCGCCGCACCTGCCGATCAGCACCGTGCGCGTGACCGGCCCGAAGGGCTTCCTGCCGATGGACATGCTGGCCGCGTGGCTGCGGCTGCGGCTCAACGTGCCGGTGACGGTGGAGGATGTGCCGGGCGCGACCGCAGTGACCGGCGTGTATCTGACCCGTTCCGACGGTGTGCTGAGCCTGGAGCGGCCGGATGCGGATGGCGGCGTGGCCGTGATCAGCATGCCGGGCGCTTCGCCGCAGACGATCAGCGTACCCGCCCGCACGCTCGAGGAATGCCTGAGCGAGGAGCTGCGCCGACTCAACCCCGATGAGGTCTACGCCGAGGTCATCACCGAAGGCTGGGACCTCATCCACCCCACCGACTGACGCGGTATCGGCCTACGGCCGATTCCTTACCCAAGGAATGACATGACCAATCGTAAAACCATCATCTATCGCGATCCGACCATCCTCGCGCAGGCCGTGGCCGCGCGTACGCTGCTGACGATCGGCGATCTGTTGGCCGAACCGGGCCGCACGCGCGTCGACATCGCCGTGACCGGCGGCACCGACGGCAACCGCGTCTTCCACGAACTGCTGGCCAGCCCGCTCACCGAAGCGGTCGACTGGTCGCGCGTGCACCTCTGGTGGGGCGACGAACGGTTCGTCGCCGCCGACAGCGACGACCGCAACGTCAAGCAGGCCCGCGGCGAGTTCCTCGATGCAATGACCGGCGCCGGACTGCTGCCCGAGGCGAACATCCACCCGATGCCGGCCGACACGCGTTCCGCCGATGAGATCGCGGCCGCCTCCCCCAAGGAAACCGATGCCGTGCTCGCTGCCGCTGCGGCCGAATATCAAGCCGAACTGGTCGCGGAACTCGGGTCCGAACCGGCGCTGGACATCGCGATGTTCGGCATGGGGCCGGACGCGCATTTCGCGTCGCTGTTCCCCGGACTGCCGCAGGTGCTCATCGATGACCCGCATGTGCTGGTCGCCGGCGTGCGCGACTCCCCCAAACCGCCGCCGCTGCGCCTGACGCTCACCGTGCCGATGATCGCCCGGTCGCGCCACACGTGGGTGTTCACCTCCGAGGAACGCAAGGCCCCGGCCGTAGCTGCGGCATTCGCCCAGCCGCGCAACCCGCAGGCCCCCAGCTCCTTCGCCGACGGTCAGGAACTCCTCTGGCTCATCGACAAGGGCGCGGCAAGCAGGCTGCCCCGCGAATAGGTCTTGTCATTTCGAGCGAGCGGGTATTACGTTCCTCTTGTCATTTCGAGCGAGCGCAGCGAGTCGAGAAATCTTTCAAAGCGGCTGGCCGCAAGAGATTTCTCCGCTCGCTGACGCTCGGTCGAAATGACACGGTTGAGGTCATAAACGACGAGTGGCGGTTTCTTCCACTGAGCATGTGCCCAGTGGGAGAAACCGCCACTATCTATATCAGATCAGAAGCGATCAGGCTTCGATCTCTTCGCGATCCTTAGTGGCCCAGAGCGTGTGGAATGCACCCGGCATGTCGACGCGCTGGTAGGTGTGGGCACCGAAGTAGTCGCGCTGGCCCTGGATCAGGGCGGCAGGCAGACGCTTCGAGCGCAGGCCGTCGAAGTACTCGAGCGAGGAGGCGAACACCGGAACCGGCACGCCGAAGGAGATCGCGCGGGTCACGACGCGACGCCACGAGGTCTGCGCGGTCTCGATCGCATCCTTGAAGTACGGCGCGAACAGCAGGGAGACGTTGGCCTCGCCGGACTCGAACGCATCGGAGATGCGGTTGAGGAACTTCGCGCGGATGATGCAGCCGCCGCGCCAGATACGCGCCACCGCGGCCAGATCGATCTTCCAGTCGTACACCTTTGCGGCCTCGGTGATCTCGTTGAAGCCCTGCGCGTACGCGACGATCTTGGACGCGTACAGCGCCTCGCGGATGTCGTTGATGAACGCGGCCTTCTCGGCGGAATCCATCGGCACCACGCCTTCCGGGCCCTCGAACGCCTGCTTCTGGGCCTCGGCGCGCAGCTCGCTCTGGCCGGACAGGCCACGGGCGAACACGGCCTCGGCGATGCCGGTCACCGGCACGGCCAGGTCAAGCGCGGACTGCACGGTCCACGTACCGGTGCCCTTCATGCCGGCGTGGTCGACGATCACGTCGACAAGCGGCTTGCCGGTCTTCTTGTCGACCTGGTGCAGCACGTCCGCGGTGATCTCGATCAGGTACGAGTTCAGCTCGGTCTTGTTCCACTCCTCGAACACGTCGCCGATCTCGGTCGGGGTCATGCCCAGCGCACGACGCATCAGATCGTAGCTTTCGGAGATGAGCTGCATGTCGGAGTATTCGATGCCGTTGTGCACCATCTTGACGAAGTGGCCGGCGCCGTTCTCGCCGATGTGCGTGACGCACGGCTCGCCCTCGGCCTTCGCCGCGATCGACTCAAAGATCGGCTTCAAGGTCTGCCAGGACTCCTCGGAGCCGCCGGGCATCATGGACGGTCCGAGCAGCGCGCCTTCCTCGCCGCCGGAGACGCCACAGCCGACGAAGTGCATGCCGCGCGCGGAGATGGCCTTCTCGCGACGGATCGTGTCCGGGAAGTGGGCGTTGCCCGCGTCCACGATGATGTCGCCCGGCTCCATGAGATCGGCGAGCTGGTTGATCATGTCGTCGGTCGGTTCGCCGGCCTTGACCATGATGATCGCGGTGCGCGGCTTCTTCAGCGAGTCCACGAACTCGGCCATCGTCTTGGCCGGGAAGAACTGGCCTTCGTCACCGTGCTCGGCGATGAGCTTCTCGGTGCGCGAGTAGTGGCGGTTGAACACGGCCACCTTGTTGCCGTGGCGTGCGAGGTTGCGGGCGAGGCTGGCACCCATCGCGGCAAGACCGACAACGCCGACGTTTGCTTCAGCGGACATTGTTATCCTTTCGAATATTTGGCATACATATTCCATAGATCAGTCTATAACCCGGCCGCACCAATCGGCCATGCCCACGGCAAAAACCGGCAACGGCCGCATGCGACCGAAGACTGCCGTCTCCGCCGCATGCGACCGGCCGATCCAATTGATCCGACCGATGCGACCGGCCGATCCAAGCGGCACGACCGAACCGACCAAGCCGATACGGCGGCCGTTCAGACGAACAGCGACAGGCCGAGCACGGAGACCAGGCCCATCACCGACATAACCGTCGTCGCGGTCGTCCACGACATGAACGTCTCCTTCAGCGACAGTCCGAAGTACTCCTTGATCATCCAGAATCCGGCATCGTTGACATGGTCGGCGATCACCGATCCGGCCCCGACCGCCAGCACCATGAGCGCGGGGTTCACGGTGGTCATCGTCATGAGCGGCGCAACCAGTCCGGCCGCGGTCAGCGAGGCGACGGTGGCCGAACCGAGGCAGACGCGCAGCACGGCGGCGACGAGCCATGCGGCGATCAGCGGCGGCATGTTGATGTTCTGGAACAGCGTGGAGACATAATCGGAGATGCCGCCATCGACCAGCACCTGCTTGAATGCGCCGCCACCACCGATGATGAGCAGCATCATGGCGATCTGCTTGACCGACTCGGTCATCGACTGCGCGATTTCAGGCATCTTCTTGCCGCGAGCGAAGCCCATGCTCCACACGGCGAACAACATCGACAGCAGCATGGCGGTATCCGGCGCACCGATCGCCTGGATCACCTCGTTGACGAGGGCGTCCTTCGGCAGCGTGAACGAGCAGACGGTGGCGACGGCGATGAGCAGCACCGGCATCATGGAGGTGAGCACGGAGATGCCGAACCCCGGGGTTTCATCCTCGGAGAACTCCTTGAACTCGCCAAGCACGGCGATGTCGAAGTTCTTGCGGTACAGGCCCGGCTTGATGCGGTGCAGCAGCATGTTGAACAGTGGACCGGCAACGATCACGGTCGGGATGGACACGATGATGCCGAACAGCAGCACATGGCCCATGTTCGCGCCGAGCGTTTCGGTGATGGCGGTCGGAGCGGGGTGCGGCGGCAGGAACGCATGCGCCACGTTGAGCGTGATCGCCATCGGGATGCCGAGGAACATGAGCGGCATGTCGAGCTCACGCGCAATGACGAAGATGATCGGCAGCAGCACGACCAGACCGACCTCGAAGAACAGCGCGATGCCGACGATGAACGACGCGACGACCACCGCGATCTGGATGTGTTTGCGGCCAAAGCGGTTGATCAGCGTCATGGCGATGCGGTGCCCGCCGCCCGAATCCGAGACGAGCTTGCCGAGCATCGATCCGAAACCGAAGATAATGGCGAGGTGGCCAAGCTGGCCGCCGATGCCGGTCTCAATGGTGGAGGGGATCTTGTCGACCGGGATCTGCAGTACCAGCGCGGTGAGGAACGCGGTGATGATCAGCGAGACGAACGTGTTGAGCTTGACCTTGACGATCAGGAAAATAAGCACTGCGACGGCGCAGGCCACGATGAGCAATGGCATGGGACTTCCTTATCCGTTGACGTTTCGATCGCTGCAGATTAACGCAGCAGGTAGCCGCCGTCGACCGGCAGCATGACGCCATTGATGTAGTTGGACGCATCGGAGCACAGGAACACCATCGCGCCCATCAGCTCGCGCGGTTCGGCCCAGTGACCGGCCGGAATGTGTTCGCGGATCTCGACGCTGCGGACCGGGTCCTCCTGCAAGGCCTTGGTCATCGGCGTGTTGATGTAGCCGGGGGCGAGGCCGTTGACCTGGATGTTGTACGGAGCGAGCGCGTCGGCGTAGGCGCGGGTCAGGCCCATCACGGCGTGCTTGCTGGCGGCGTACGGGTAGATGAACTTGCCGGCTCGGTAGGACTGCATGGATCCGATGTTCACGATCTTGCCGCGGTTCTGCTTGATCATGACCTTGGCGACCTCATGCGACAGATAGTACAGCGCGTTGAGGTTGAGGTTGATCACGGCCTGCCAGTCTTCGTCCGGAAAATCGACGAGGTCGTGGCGACGCTGCATGCCGGCGTTGTTGATGAGCACGTCGATGCGGCCGAATTCCTCGAGCGCCTTGTCCACGATCTTCTTGGCGGCACCGGGCTCGGTGATGTCCTGCTGCATGAAGACCACGCGGCGGCCGTTCGCCTCGACCGCCTTACGGGTCTCCTCCCAGCCACGCTGCTCGTTGGCGACGACGAACACGTCGGCGCCGACCTTGCTCACGGCCTGCGTGTAATACTCGCCCAGACCGCTGGCGCCGCCGGTGATAAGCACGACTTTGTCGGTCAGTTCGAAGGTGTGAATCGAAAACTCTTCCATGATCATTGCTCCTCGTCGATGATGGAGGTTCGGCGTGCCGGTTGGGTTCGGTTTCCCAACGTTCATCGCAGCCGATGCCGATGTGTTGCAGTTAGGTATATCGTTGCCCCTAGCTTACGTCAACCGCTGACGTTCGCCGTGGTGTATCGATACCCCAAAGCATATGACCGACGATTGACGAAGTCAAGTCGGATGGTGTATCGTTTTCCTCGACGATCGGAAAACGGCGGATTCACTGGCGTCCGTCGGAGTGTCGCACCGCCGACACGCACGGCGCCACGCAGCATGCGGCATACGGAGCGCATGCACAACCCATACGGAAAGGACCGCATATGGCCAAGGTGACCATCGCCGACATCGCCCGCGAATCGCAGGTGTCCGTGACCACCGTCTCGCGCTACCTCAACGGCAACTACGGCAAGATGAGCGCCGCCACCAGAACACGCGTCCAGGAGACCATCGAACGGCTCGACTACCATCCCAACGCATCCGCGCAGCGCATGCGCCAACAGCACACGCATATCGTCGGCGTCATCGTCGCCGACATCTCGAACGTCTTCTCGTCGCTGCTCTTCAAGGGAATCTACAACGAGCTGGAACCGGCCGGCTACGACGTCATGCTCATGAACTCGAACAATTCGCTCGGCGAAGAGCACGATGACATCGACCGACTGCTCTCGCAACGTGCCGACGGACTGATCATCCAACCGAACGCAAGGACCGCCGCCGCATACGAATCCGTCATCAGTGCGCGCAAGCCGCTCGTGCTCGTCGACCGCGAGCCCGACGAACGCCCCGCCGGTATCAGCCAGATCGTCGCCGACAACAGCGAATCCTGTCATCGGCTCGGACTCGAACTCGCGCAACGCGGGTACGACAACATCGTCGTCTGCAGCCGCATCCGCAGCGAGATCTCCGCGCAGACCAAACGAGTCGAAGGCTTCCGCGCGGCCGCCGAGGAAAGCCACCGGTTCATGGTTCACATCGAGGTCGCCTCCAACGACGTCGACTGGCTGACGCGCGAACTGTCGGTGACGCTCGGTCATCTGCATGGCCGCACCGTCGTCATCTCACTGATGGGACCATTGCTGTTCGACTTGCTCGCCGCATTGCGCACGCTGGACATCACGTTCCCCGACGACATTGGCTTGGTCAGTTTCGACGACTGGCAATGGTCGCAATACGTGCGGGACGGCATCTATCTGCTTGAGCAGGATCCTCAGGCACTCGGCCAGGCCGCAGCACGCAACCTACTCGACCAGATTCGCGCCGGTTCGTCGCCGGACGGTGACCCATACGCCGCCAGCGACGTCATCACGTTGCCGGTACGCACGGTATCCGCGCCATCAATCTAAATCGTTCACCACGACACCATTACGTAACACGATCCTTAACACAACGTTCACAACGTGAGACGCGCGAGAACAATCGGACGCAGACTCTTACGATGTTCGGGTACATCCGCAAAACGGACAACGTATTCCACAGTTGTATTAAGAGAGAGATTTTCGATGGAAAACGTGAAGAAATTCGCCGATTGGCTGACCAAGTGGTTCACGGCGATCGTGGTCGTGTGGGCCGTGTTCAACTACTTCGTGCCGCAGGCAAGCCTGTGGGGCAAGCCGTACACCGGCTACATGCTCGGCATCGTGCTGTTCGGCATGGGCCTGACGCTGACGCTCGACGACTTCAAGCGAATCCTCACCCAGCCGCTCATGGTCATCGTCGGCACGATCGCGCACTTCGTGATCATGCCGCTCATCGCCGTGCTGCTGTGCTGGATCTTCCGCCTCGACGGCCCGCTGGCCGTCGGCGTGATCCTCGTCGGCTGCTGCCCGTCCGGCACCTCCTCCAACGTGATGAGCTACCTGTCGCGCGGCGACGTGGCGCTCGACGTGTCGATCGGCATCCTGTCGACCCTGTGCGCGCCGTTCATGATCCCGCTGCTGATGCAGTGGTTGGCCTCCCAGTATGTGACCGTGCCGGTCGAGTCCCTGTTCCTCAACGCCGTCAAGGTCGTGCTCTTCCCGATCGCCCTCGGCGTGATCTGCCACATGATCTTCGGCAAGAAGATCGAGACCATCACCGTCGCCCTGCCGATCGTCTCCCAGGTCGCCATCCTGCTCATCATCGGCGTGGTCGTCGCGGTCAACGGTTCGAAGCTGTTCGTCGCCTCCTCGCTCATGGCCATCCCGGTCGTCATCCTGCACAACCTCTCCGGCTACGCGCTGGGCTTCGGCTTCTCCAAGCTCATGTACAAGATCTACCCGAAGGGCTTCCGTTACGCGCAGCAGAAGGCCATCACCTTCGAGGTGGGCATGCAGGACTCCGCGCTGGGCGCGACCCTGGCGCTGACCTCGTTCGCCTCCAACCCGATCGCGGCCGTGCCGTCCACGTTCTTCTCCGTGTGGCACAACATCTCCGGCTCCATCCTCTCCAGCTGGTGGCGCAACCACGATGACCGCCACGAGATCCACTGGGATTCCGACAACGGCGAGAAGGGTTCCGCCAAGGACGCGACCAGCGAACACGCGTTCGACGCCGACAAGAAGGCCGCCGCGGCCAAGTGAGTTCTCCTCGCCGCAGCCTTATGCGTGAGGCCGTAACTCAACAGTAGCGAACGTCTACTGTCGGGTTACGGCCTTTTTCATGCCCGAAAACGGCCGTAACCCGACAGGATCTGCGTCCTACTGTTGAGTTACGGCCGCTATGCGAGCGCAGCGAGCCTTGGCTCCCTCGGCTGAGGGAGCCAAGATTCGCCTAATGCGAGCGGCTACAGCGTCTTGACGAATTCGCCCAGCCGGCGCAGCCCCTCGGCGAGCGCCTCGCGCGACGCCGCATACGACAGGCGCACATGCGTGTCGGCCGTGGCCGGCCCGAAATCACGCCCCGGGGTGAGCGCCACATGTGCCTCGTTCAGCGCACGTTCGCAGAACGTCCACGCGTCCAATCCGGTCGAGGAGATGTTGAAGTACGCGTAGAACGCGCCGTTCGGCTCCACCTCGAGCGGCAGTCCGATCTCGCGCAGCCCGTCGACCACGATGCGCCGACGCGCCAGCAGCTCCTGCCGCCGCTCCTCGCATACCGCAAGGCTTTCGGGCGTGAAGCACGCCACGGCCGCATGCTGGGTGGGCGTGTGCGCGCACAGGTAGAAGTTCGTGGCAAGGTCGTCCACCGCCTCGATCGTGTTCTCCGGAATCACGGCCCAGCCGAGCCGCCAGCCGGTCATGCCGAAGAACTTCGAGAAGCTGTTGCATACGATCGCATCCGGGTCGGCGAGCAGCACGGACCGCACCTCGCTGCCGTCCGCCTCTCGGTCGGCTAGGTCAAGATACGTCTCGTCCACGATGCGCCACGCGCCACGCTCACGCGCCAGATCGCACACGGCCTTCAGCGTGTCGAATTCGATCGTCGTGCCGGTCGGGTTCGACGGCGACGTGATCATCACGGCCTTCGTATGCTCGCTCCACGCGCTGTCCACGAGTTCCGGTGTCAGGTGGAATCGGGTCGCCGCGCCGGTCGGCACGTCCACCACGGTGCCGCCGAACGAGCGCACCAGCTCACGGTTGCACGGGTACGACGGGTCGGCGATGATCACCTCGTCGCCCGGATCGACGGTCAGCGCGGTCGCCAGCAGCAGCGCCGCCGAGCCGCCCGACGTGATCACGATGCGCTTCGGGTCGATCTCGACGCCGTGTTTGGTCCGGTAGAAGTCCGCGATCGCACGGCGCAGTTCCGGCAGACCGAACGCGGCGGTGTACGGCAACGGACGGCCGTCGTACTGCTCGCGCATCGCCTCGCGCACGGCCGGCGGCGCACCGAAGTCCGGCTCCCCCAAGCTGAGCTTGACCACATCGACGCCGTTCGCGATCATATTGTCGGCCTTCTCGCCGAACACCATCGCGCGGAACGGCTGCGCCTCGCGCGCCCGCTGCGCCATCACCGGCTGCCTGTCTGCCATATCACGCTTCCTTTCGTTCGTTTCCGTTCCCGATTCTAGTGTCGTGCGCGTCGATCGTGCCGATTATGCCCGTTTCCGACGGCCGCGGATCGGTCGAATCGTCCACGCCGTCAGCCGTCGCGCCGCTGCCGGCCGTCGCATCGCCGTCATCCGTCGTTCCGCCAAGCGGCACGTCACCGTCATCCATCGCCGTCACATCGCCGTCAGCAGACCCGCCGCCAGCCGCATCACCAGTCGACCCGCCGCCGGCCGCTCCCGTAATCTCGCGCACCAACCGCGCCAACCGCTCCTCGCGCACCGGTTTCGCCAGCTCGCACTCCCACACGACGATCACCTTCCAGCCGGCCGCCCGCAGTTCGGCATGCTGCCGCACGTCGCGGTCGTGGTTGCGCACGAGCTTCGCACTCCAGAATTCGACGTTCGACTTGGGCATGGAATGCTTCGCACAGCCCTCGTGCATGTGCCAGAAACAGCCGTTGACGAACACGATGGTGCGGTATTTCGGCAATACGACGTCCGGATGGCCGGGGTAGCGTTTGTCGTTCTTGCGAAAGCGCAGTCCGTGGCGGAACAGGTAGCTGCGCACGAGCACCTCGATCTTCGTGTCCTTGCCGCGGATGTGCGACATGGTGTAGCTGCGCGTGCCGCGTTCGTACCGTTCGGGTTGGGTGGACCGGCCGCGACCGGACCAACCGGATCGGCCGGACTGTCGGGGCGCACGCTTGGCCGTTCGATCGGACGACTGACCGGCTGTTCGCTTGGATTGACTGTTCACGAGATTCCATTATTACCCGTGCGGATTCTAGAATGGTACTGTTTGCGATTCCATCACATGCAACAACACGATTCAAGGAGGAACGATGAGCCGACTGAACGGACGCCGGGCCGAGGCCGAGGCGCAGGGACTGAAGGTGAAGGTGGCGATTCTCGGCGCGGGCCGCATCGCGATCCACATGGCCGAGACGCTGGTGAAGATGGCCGCCGACCCGCGCTATGCCGGGCTGGTCGAGCCGTACGCGGTGGCCGCCCGCGACGGGGAGCGCGCCGCCGCGTTCGCCGCCAAGTACGGGTTCCCGGTGTCGTACGGCTCCTATGACGAGCTGCTGGCCGACCCGGACGTGGATCTCGTGTACATCGCCACGCCGCACAGCCTGCACGCCGAGCAGGGCATCGCGTGTCTGCGGGCGGGCAAAAACGTGCTGGTGGAGAAATCGTTCACCGCGAACACGGCGCAGGCGCGTGACCTACTGGCCGTGGCCGACGAGACGGGACTGCTGTGCACGGAGGCGATCTGGACGCGGTACATGCCGTCGCGCGCGATCATCGACGACGTGGTGGCGTCCGGCGTGATCGGCGAGGTGCAGTCGATCGCGGCGAACCTGTGCTATCCGGTGGCCGGCAAGGCTCGTATGACCGATCCGGCGCTGGCCGGCGGTGCGCTGCTCGACGTCGGCGTGTATCCGCTGAACTTCATCGACATGGTGATGGGCGGGCATGGCGACGTGGCGATCGACCGGGTGGAGACGTCGATGATGCCGTATGAGACGGGCGTGGACGCGCAGAATGCCACGACGATCTACTATGCGAACGGCGTGATGGCGTCGGCGCAGTCGTCCATGCTGGCCGCGTCCGACCGCGGCGGCTATATCTGGGGCGAGCGCGGGTACATCGTGTGCCGGAACATCAACAACGTCGAGGCGGTCGACGTGTACGGGCTGGATCATCTGCCTCTCGCGCACTACGACGTGCCGGAGCAGCTGACCGGTTACGAATACGAGGTGGCGGCCGCGGCGAATGCGATTCTCGATGGACTGGGCGAATGCGCCGAAATGCCGCACTCCGACACGTTGCGCATCATGGAACTGATGGACGTGCTGCGTGGCAAGTGGGGCCTGCGTTACCCGTTCGAGGGGTAAGCCGATTATTAGCGCAACTATTCTCGGAAAACAGCCCACTGTTCCCGGAATAGTTGCGCTAAGCCGGCGCCAGTGCAACTTTTCTCGGAAAACACCCCATTCGTCCGAGAATAGTTGCGCTGGCAACGTTCCAGTGCAACTATTCTCGGAAAGCGCCGTTCATTTCCCGGAATTGTTGCGCCGTACAGATGCCCATCGAGGTGGCATAGTCCCATCCCTATAACTTGGCGACAGAGTCAGGATGCATCAGGACGGTACCAAAACGGTACCAAAACGGCTTCCGGCAAGAAACAGAAAAGCGCCGAAACCATTGAGTTTCAGCGCTTTTCGTGGCAGTCAGCCATCGTACCCCCAGAGAGGGGGATACGAAAGGCAATTGCCTCAAGCGCAAACGGCAAATCCTTCAAATGTATATTTACTTATTATCAATCTGAATCTTAAGTATAGCAACGATTCCCGCTTCCTTCCGGTAGACACGCGAGCGGTGTTGCTCCTTAGCGTCATCTTCATGCGGCTGATGGTCGAAACGACCTGTGACGAGTGATCGAATCATCCTAAACCCCAATGATTGCAATGCCTAAGGTGCCGTAGGTGCATTTTTAGGTGCAATGGTTCGCCGAGAGCCCATTCGGCCACTTGGTGGCATTTTTGGTGGCATTTTTCCGAGGCCGTTATGCGTGCCATCGATCCTGGATTCAGCACAAGGAGCATCATCATGTCCGCAAGGACGAAGAAGGACAGTATGGGGCCGTCGCCGGAGCGGCGGAGCAGGTTCGGCACCGTGACGCCGCGCTACGACGCCGCGGGCAATCTCATCGCCTGGCAGGTGCGCTACCCGGACCCGAAGCGCCCGGGCAAGAAGGTCCAGCGTCAGTTCAAGCCGGACATGGAGCATGAGGCGCATCAGTGGCTCGAAAAGGAACGGCATCTGGTGGAACTGGACCGCAAGAACATCCAGGAATGGGTCCATCCGTCCGAACGCCGTCGCAGGAAGCGCGCGAGCCTTATCTCGTTCGAGGATTACGTGGCCCGGTGGGCGGAGGGATACCGGCTGCCGAACGGCGAGAGGATAGCCGGCGGCACGCGCCGGAACCTGTATCTCGACATCGCGCACTTCATGCCGGGCTTCAAGGGCAAGCTCCTGACCGAGATCACGCCGAAGGACATCAAACGCTGGTACGATGCGCCGCACCCCGAGGGGCAATGGGCGTTCCGTCGCTCATGCATGCGTCTGAAGGCGGCGTTCGCCAGCGCCACGAAGATGGGCATGGACGGCTCCCCGCCGCTGATCCGTGATAACCCGTTCATTCTGCCCATACCACCCGCACCGCGATCCGCCAGGGAGGACGTTCCGCCGGTCACGCCGCTGGAACTCAAACTGATCGCGGAGAACATGCCCGACTACACGAGACTGGCGGTGATACTCGCCACGCTCGTCGGAGGCCTCCGTTGCGGCGAGCTGTGCGGCCTGCAGGTCAAGGACATCGACCTGAAGGCCAAACGCCTGACCGTGCGCCATTCCGTCAACAGGGGCTATACGGATTGCGGTTCGACACGCATCGCCAGGACCAAGACCGACTCCAGCCGACGCACCGTACCCATCCCCGACGGGCTCGTTCCCCTGATTCACGACCATCTGCTCAGACACTGCGAATGGACGGACCAGGAAGCCATGGTCTTCCGCCCCAGACGAGCCTCGGTGATGAGCCAGACCACTTTGGAAGCCCAGTTCCGCAAAGCCAGGGAGAAAGCCGGCCGACCCGATCTGACCTTCCAATCCTTGAGAGCGAGCCATGCGACCCTGCTCATGCTCAAGGGCGGCACCCTGAGGGAGGTCATGGATGAACTCGGCCACGTCAGCGAGAAGGTCGCCATAAAGCACTACCAGCGCATCGTCGCCCAGCATCGCAACCAGATCGTCAACCAACTCGCCGAAGACTTCATCAAAACAGCACAATGAATAAGACATCGATATAGGTACAGTGTTTGCCAAACCCAACAAAACACAGTTGGAAGAGCACCCAATATGCCGTGAGTCAATGCTCATGTACGGTAAAGTATCACAAGAAAATTATGTCGAATTGACAGCCGCCTCCGCTATACCGAATAAGGAAATAAAGAGTCCTCAAATTTTGCGCTACTAAATGAAGACGAGCGGAAGTAATCTCCCGCTCGTCAGTAAACTTAACTATGCCATATCAATCCCGCTTCTTTCCCGCCACCGGCACTAAGAACAGCGCGGGCAACAGCAGGAAAGCGGTACAGACCAGCCCCCAGGGTATGGACACCTGCTGGGCTACCAGCCCCACAATAGGCCCGCCGATGATCTGCCCGAAAGAGTCCAGCTGTCCGCTGGTGGAAAAGACTGTGGCGCGCATTTTCTCATCCACTTGGTCGTTCATCCAGGCGGCCAGCACAGGCTCCTTGATGGTGCGCATAAGCCCCGCCAGCAGGAACACCAACAACATGAACCAAAAGCTCCGCCCCACCGCGAAGAGAACCAGGCACAGGATATACCCGGCGCTGGTGGACATGGCCACACTGGTTCGGCTGACAGTCCCTTTTTTCTCCATGCGGGCGATGAGCAACTGAGAAGCCAGAATACCTAAGCCGCTGCCGATAAGACTGATAACACCGAACCAAGTGACGCTGTTCAGCGGCCCGATAACGGGTATTACCGTGTCATCCAGAAAATGAGCGGTGGAGAGCCGGTCAAAGCCTTCACTGGCAAGTCCCCCGCATAGTGTGATTGCTAAGAGCGCCAGCAACACAGGTGCGCCTTTCACAAAGCCCAGGTTGAGCTTGAACAGGCAGACAAAGTCTTTAAGCAAGCCCTGCCGTTCCTCAATAGCAGGGGAGAAGTTGGTTTCTGGCATGATGCGAACCATCACCAGCCCCAACAACAAGCACAAACTGCCCCCCAAGATGATAGGCATTTGCAGGTTTATGTTTCCCAGCAGTGTGCCCAGCACCACGCCCAGAACGCCGCCGATTTGCCCCATTTGACTGCCCCGCAGGAACACCTTGTCTATGGGTTTGTCCTCTTCCTCCGAGGCAATCCACGCCTCCAGAGCGCCGGTGATGAAGGTATCACCGCAACCCCAGACAACCTGGGCCAGCAGAACCGGCGCGAACCACGGTAGCGCACCCTCCATCAGAAAGCCCAGGCCGTAGAGGAACATTCCAATCAGCACCGAGCGCCGACGGCTATACAAATCCGCCACCACACCGGTGGGCATCTCGAACAGAAAGCAGGAGGTCTCCAGAACCGTCCCTACCAGGACAAGCTGGAAAGCATCCAGCTGCACCACCTCCAGGTGGTACACGATGGAAAGCACTGTGGACATAGAAACCGCCAGGGAACAGACAAATCGGAACAGCAGGTAGACAGAATATGCCTTTGAATTTTTAGCCGAGGTGCCTCATTTGAAAATGAGCGCGTAATCCGGAGTGGTGCCTCACCTGTGGTGAGCGTGAAATCCTAGTCCGCGTCGGCTTGTGGGGTTTCGTCGTCTTCCGGTTCGACGCCCGCGATCCGG
>NZ_JAHBBG010000008.1 GCF_019331715.1 Bifidobacterium simiiventris | reverse complement strand
AATACCAGCTCAAACCCCCGCTGACCGCCACGCAAGCCAACCGCCTGCACGACGGCAACGGCACGACCGGCAAACAGGCACGCGTCGCCACGGCCGGCAACCGCAAACGAGCCATCCGACGAGGCACGCGCTAACACGCCACGTCCGCTCCCACGCGTAGGTTTTCAAACAACACCACGCATGGTGCGAGCGTCAGCGTCGCCACTCAACCCATCAAACAACCAAACACGGTGACCGACCGCAACCGCACATTCCAGTATTCTGAGACACATCTCTTCGACTCCGTTGGTACCGGACGAGAGGAGAACGGTGCACACCGAAAACCATCAAAAATCAATAGTGATAAGGAGGAATCCCATGGGTTCCAAAGAACGCAAGCCGAATAACGGCAATTCCGAAATGTTCCCCGTCATTGCGGCGGCATCGTCTGTCGCCTTGGCCGGTCAAATATCGCCGACGCTGGCATGGGTCACGTACGTGGCCGTTCTGGTATACGCTGCGGTAACTGATCGAAGCAACAAGCGGAAGTAGCCGTCACGGTTTCTTTACGTTCCCCAGCCTCCGCTGGGGAACGTTCCTTATCCACGTCTCACCCGCGCCGGGCGACGTTGATCACGTTGTTGTGGCCCCAGCACCGCTCGTACGGCATGCCGGTCAGGCTTTCGACCAGTGCGCGCGTCTCGTCCGTCACGTCGGCCATGGATCCGCCCTCGCGCAACCGCGCGATCTCGGCCAGCAGCAGCTCATGATTCTCCCGGTTGAGCCTCAGCCGGTACGTGAACACGATGCCGACGATGCAGATCACGATCGGCACGAACGAGAACAGGCACGCGAGCGCGAACACGGTCTGCGGCGGCTGCGACTGCGCGCCCTCCACGAATCCGGTCGCCTCCAGCACGAGTCCGATCACGATCGTCTCGGCGGAGGAGAAGATGTCGTCGATGGTCGAGTTGATGGCCGCGTACTGCCCCTCGCGCCGCTTGGACGTGATGATCTCGTCCACGTCGGGAATGAACGTGTACGTGTACTGCGTAGCGTTCACCACGCCGGTGATGCCGAAGTTCATGAACAGGCCGAGGCCGATGTACAGCACGGCGCGCGTGCCGGTCGGCAGACTCCCGGCGTTCATCGCGAGCGCGAACATCGCGAGGAACACGAAGATCACCTCGATGCCGCCGAGACGGTACGCCCGCGGGCCGCCGATGCGCGCGGTGACCCACATGAAGAATCCGACGCACGCGATGCCGAACAGCAGGTTCACGCCGGTGGCGAGCGAGACGGTCTGCGGGTCGAGCAGCAGCACGAAGATCACGAAGTACGTGTTGAGCGTGCCGCGCACGGTGCGGAACATCTCCTCGGACAGGTACAGGCCGAGATAGTTGCGGAATTCCTTGACCTTGAGCACGGACAGGAAGTTCCAGACGACCGAGACGAGCCGCTGGCCGAAGCCGAGTCTGCCGTTTGCAGCAACGTTGTCGCCGCTGCCAGCGTTCGCAGCCGGATCGACATCCGCATCGGACACGTTGGTCGATTCGTCGAACGGCCGCTCCTGGATCGACAGGAACCCGAGCAGCAGCACGGCAGTGCCGATGATGCCGTACAGCAGGGCCATGTTGAAGTACGATTCCCAGTTGTCCTTGCCCCAGATGGTGAACAGGTAGACGTTGAGCACGGACAGGAACGTGCCGCCGATCGCGCCGGCGATCTGGTTGACGCCGACGAGCTGTGCGCGCTGGGTCGGGTTCTCGGTCATTTCGCTCGGCAGGCCGTACTGCACGGTGGTGATGCCGGCGAAGAACGCCCAGTACAGCAGGTTCGCGAAGAAGTAGACCGCGATCGGCAGGTTGGGGATCCACAGCAGCAGGTAGAAGACGAAGTTCGCGGGGATCGCGAAGATCAGGATGGACCGGCGGCGGCCGAACCTGCGGCCGAGCGCGTTGCGGTACATGCGGTCGGAGATGTATCCCCAGACCGGCCCGATGACGGACGCGACGATCTTGCCGGTGGCGATGAGCACGGCGGTGACGGCCATCGGCACGTTCAGGAACGTGGTGAAGTAGAACATCTGCCACGTGACGATCATGGTCTGCATGACGTACGACAGCGAGAACGTGGAGTAGCCGAGCTTGGCCTTCCACGACAGCGGTTTGATGGTGGCCTCGGCGGCCGATTGGCGGCCGTGCGGCGCGCGCGACCCTGACGATTGCATAGACATCGTCGTCCTATCCTTCCTGCTTCCGTGCGTCCGACTGCGGCACTCCTTGTCGCGACCTCGCGACACGCCGTCGACGCACATTCGTTTGACCTGGTTCAAAACTATATCATCGTTAAGATTTTCGCGCCATCAGCGGCGTTTTGACAACCCATTAAATCAACATTTTTCAACAATCTCATCGTTGAGATGATATGCTGGTTCATGTCACAACAAAGTAGTCAACCGACTCCCGTTCCCGTCCGTCTCCATGTCATCTCGACCGAGGCGAAGCCGAGCGGAGAGATCTTTCCGATGCCAGGCCATTGAAAGATCTCTCCGCTCGCTATCGCTCGGTCGAGATGACATGAGGCGACGAAGGGGAGGGAGCCGACACCACACGCAATGCTGCACCAAAGCTCGCTCATCACAAGTCAATGGAGGTCTTACGATGACGACAGACACCAACCCGACCGACGCGTTCTCTCAGCGCGCCAATGATTTCAACCACGGATGGCGCTTCTTCCGCGGCACGCCGAACGGCGCGGAGAAGCCGGCCTACGACGACGCCGACTGGCGCCCCGTCACCCTGCCGCACGACTACGGCGTGGAAGGCAAGTTCTCGCGCAACGCCCGCGCCACCGTCGGCTACCTCAAGGTCGGCGAAGGCTGGTACCGCAAGACCTTCGTCGCCCCGACCGCACTGGAAGGCAAGCGCGTCACCCTCGACTTCGACGGCGTGATGGACCGTGCCGAGATCTGGCTCAACGGCGTCAAGATCGCCGAACACCACTACGGCTACACCGCCTTCAGCATCGACCTGACCGGCAAGCTCAAGCTCGGCGAGAAGAACGTCATCACCGTGCGCTCCAACAACGAGGAGCCGAGCTCGCGCTGGTACGCCGGCGCCGGCATCTACCGCGACGTGACGCTCACCGTCACCGAGCCGGTCCACGTCGCCCGCTTCGGCACGCAGGTCACCACGCCGACGCTCGAGGCCGACGTCAAGCAGGGCGTCGCGAACGTGCACGTCGCCACGATCGTCGCCAACGAAACTGCCGAGGACCAGCCGATCGTCCTGCTGACGGAAGTCGTGGACGCCGACGGCACCGTCGTCGCGTCCGTCTCCGACCATGTCACCGTCCCCGCAAACACGCCGGACACCACGCACGCCGCCGCCCACTACGACGACGCGGACGCCGCCAACCGCTACGAGCAGACCGTCGCCGTGCCGAACCCGCGCCTGTGGAGCACGTCCGACCCGTACCGCTACACGCTGCGCACCACCGTACTGTCCGGCGAAAGCGGCGAGGCCATCGACGAGACCGAATCGAAGATCGGCCTGCGCTGGATCACGCTCGACCCGGCGTCTGGCCTGTACCTCAACGGCGTGAACATGCGCGCGCTCGGCATGTGCATGCACCACGATCTCGGCGCGCTGGGCGCGGCCACCTACCGCCGCGCCGTCGTGCGCCAGCTCGAAATCCTCAAGGACGCGGGCGTCAACGCGATCCGCACCAGCCACAACCCGTGCTCCAAGGTGTGGGCCGAGGAGTGCAGCCGCATGGGCTTCCTGCTGCTCGAAGAGCTCACCGACATGTGGACTGCGCCGAAGAACCGCAACGACTACTCCAACTACTTCGCCCAGGACTACCCGGAGGATCTCGCCACGATGATCCTGCGCGACCGCAACGAGCCGTGCGTGTTCATGTGGGGCATGGGCAACGAGGTCGCCTGGCAGGAGGCCGAAATCCCGATCGCCGCCGACCTGACCCGTCGCTGCCACCTGCTCGACCCGACCCGCCCGAACTCCGTCAACGACGCATCCTACCTGTCCAAGGGCATCGACGGCATCGGCAACAAGATCCACGAGCAGATGGACGTGCGCGGCTACTCCTACATCAACCGCGACCAGATGGAAAAGGTGCACGAGAAGCACCCGAACGACGTGATCCTCAACTCCGAATCCGGCAACTGCACGCCGTGCCGCGGCTTCTACGTGCACCCGACGATCCTCACGGACGAATGGCAGCTGCGCGGCCGCGACTATCCTTTCGCCAAGGGCCGCCGGCCGTGGACGGAGAACACGTACGAGATCTCCGACTACAACGTCACCACGAACCGCGGCTACCCGCTCGACATCGCGTTCGACCGTCTCGTGAACCTGCCGTTCAACGTCGGCGAGTTCGCGTGGACCGGCTTCGACTACATCGGCGAGCCGGCGCCGTACATCTCGAACTTCTACTGGAACAAGCCGGAGATGCCGGAGTCCGACGGCACCGTGCTCGCGCCGTTGCGCTCCTACTACGGCATGGTCGACACGGCCGGCTTCCCGAAGAACCCGTGGTGGCTGTACAAGGCGCTGTGGACCGACCCGGAGGATGCGCCGATGGTGCATCTGCTGCCGCACTGGAACTGGGACGAGGGCGAGTCGGTGGCCGTGTGGGCCTACACGAACGCCGCGAGCGCGGAGCTGTTCGTCAACGGCCGTTCGCTCGGCAAGCGCGAGTTCGAGTCGCACGAGGCGACGTTCCACCTGAGCAACAAGTACGCCGACAAGCCGTTCGAGTACCGCTACCAGAAGAACGGCAACGAGCCGAAGCAGCTGACCCTGCAGTGGGAGGTGCCGTTCGAGCCGGGTACGGTCGAGGTCGTCGCGTACGACAAGTCCGGCAAGGTCGTCGCGCGTGATTCGATCACGACCGCGGGCGCGCCGGCTGGGATCAAACTGATTCCGGACCGTCATGTGATCGACGGCGACGGTCACGACCTGAGCTTCGTCGAGGCCGACGTGATCGATGACGCCGGCGTGATCGTGCCGCGCGCGAACAACGAGATCGTGTTTCACGTGGAACACGGGCGTCTGCTGGGCACCGACAACGGCTATCAGGCGAACACCGAGCCGCTGCAGTCGCCGGTGCACTCCGCGTACTCTGGCAAGGTGCTGGCGATCGTCGCGTCCGACGGCTCCGGCAAGCCGATCCGCGTGACCGCGACGGCCAAGGGCCTGCGTTCCGACTCCGTCGAGGTGTTCCTGACCGAGTCCGTGGCCGGGGGAGTGTCCGCACCCGAGGCGTCCCAAAGCGCCGGACTACCCCTCAGTCCGACTTCGTCGGCCAGCTCCCCTGACAAGGGGAGCCGAGGAGATAAGGTCCTCGCCGTGCGCGACGCCGCGGTGCGCGTGCGTGCCGGTGAGACGCCGGCGCTGCCGCAGACCGTGACCGCGCTGCTCGCGGACAACTCCCGCGCCGAAGTCCCGGTCGTCTGGGCCGCCGCCGACCTGCTTGACCAGACCGCCGCAGCCAAGTCCGGCGCGCAGTCCTTCGTCGTCAACGGCGAGGCAGCCGGTCTGCCGGTACACGCGACCGTCACCGTCGCGCATCCGCTCGCCGCACGTCCGGTCACGCTGGCCGCCGCGGCCGGCACCGATCCGGCGCTCCCGGCCCGCGCGATGGTCGTCTTCGACGACGGCAGCGAAACCGACGCTCCGGTCGCGTGGCCCGTCGCAACCAGCGCCTCCGGCGACACCGCAACGTTCAGCGGCACCGTCGAAGGCTACGATCTGCCGGTCACCGCAACCGTGCGCACGCTGACCGCATCCGACGACACCGCGCACGACACGACCGATCTCGCGTCGATCACCGTGGACGGCAAGCCGCTCGCCGACTTCGCCGCCGGCACGCACCGCTACACGCTGCATCGCGCGTACATCGATCCCGCGCCGGTCATCGAGGCCACCGCGGCCGACAACGCGACCGCGGTCGTCGTGCCGCCGCTGCACTATCCATACGGCTCGTACGTCGTGCGCGTCACGTCCGAGGACGGCGAGCAGCACGGCTCATACGCGCTCGATCTCGACGTGCCGCCGGCACCGGTCGCCGAAGTGACGATCGTACCGCCGACGCACACGCTGGCCGAGGACGAGACGGCTGCGCTGTCGGTCCGCGCGACCGACGAGGTCGGACGTCCGATCGAACTGGCGATGAACGACGATGCGACGGTCACGTTCGCATCCAGCGACGAGTCGGTTGCCGGCGTTGCACACGATGGCACCGTCGAGGCGCGACTGAGCGGCACGGCAAACGTTACTGCAACCGTCACGTACGGCGGCGTGATCAAGACCAGCGCCCCGGCGATCGTCACCGTCACGGCCGGCAGCGAACCGAAGACCCCGGTCAAGACGACCGTTGCCAACGTGCGCACCGTCGCCGGCACCACGCCGGAACTGCCCGCCACCGCGATCGTCTCGTTCGGCCACGGCGTCGACGCGCCGCTGCCGATCGCTTGGGAACCGGTGTCCGACGCGGTTTTCGCCACCGCCGGTACGGTCACGCTGCGCGGCAAGATCGCACGTTTCGATCGTGACGTGACGACCAGCGTGCAGGTGGTCGAGGTCGCCGCAGTGCAAACGGTGTCGCTCGCGACGATCACCGGCATCGAGCCGCTCATCCAGGAGAACGTGCCCGAGGTCACCGTCTACTGGTCCGACGGCGCGAAGGAACAGCGCCCGGTCACGTGGGATGTTCCGGAAGCGGCCACGTACCGTCATCCGGGCACGTTCTCGCTGCTCGGTACGGTCGAGGGCATCGAGGAGCAGGCCGTTGCACACGTTCGCGTGACCGACGACCACGTGCAGAACCGCGATCTGTTCTCGTACCGCAACGACGTGTACCCGCAGGTGCGCGCCTCCTACACCAACCCCGATCCGAAGGCGCAGGAGGACAGCTCGCTGCTCATGGACGGCATCGTCTCGTACACGCCGCGCGTGGGCTACAACCTGAAGAACCGCTGGTCCACCACCGGCGACCCGTCACGCACCGCATGGCTCGAGTACCGCTTCGGCTACGGCGAGGAGACGCCGTTCATCCTCGGCGCGTTCACCGTGTACTACTGCCTGGACGGCGAGAACGTGGCGCTGCCGGAGCACGTCGGCGTCGAATATCTCGACGCGAACGGCGACTGGCAGCCGGTGCGTAACCTGACCGTCACGCCGCATCCGGTCGAGCAGACCAACGACGCCGCGTGGGTGTACGCGACCGTCGGCGACAAGCCGGGTTCGTCGATGTCGTCGAAGGGCGACGAGACGACCTACTCGTTCGACATGGTGCGCACGTCACGCATTCGCATCACGTTCGAGTCGGCCGAAGACGCGGTCGTGGCGATCACCGAGGTGCGTGGCGACGCGCAGATTCCGGCGCTCAACTCCGATGCGACGATCGCGGGCCTGACCGTGGACGGCGAGGCGCTGGCCGGATTCGATCCGGCTGCCGAAACCGTGCACGTCGCGGCCGGTCATGAGTCGAGCCTCGCGGTGTTGCCCGCCGGCAACAACGCGGCCGTGACCGTCGTGCCCGGCGACGCCGAAACGCAGGTGGTCGTCACCTCCGAGGACGGCACCGCCACCCGCACCTACCACGTCGTCTTCGACAAGTAGGACACGCCCCACCCGCGTCATTCCGACCGAACGGAGATCCCCACATACATATCATTCCGACCAAACGAAGATCTCCATACCCCATGTCATTTCGACCGAGCGAAGCGAGCGGAGAAATCCTTCGACGCACCGACATCATCGCAAGATTTCTCGACTCGGCTTCGCCGCGCTCGAAATGACAGCATGAACCCACCACAAATCGAGGTGATGCCTATACGACCATACTGATGTTGTGCTGATCCGGCCGTCTCTTGTTTCCATCCTGCTTCAGACGGCCTCGCAAAGCCTCCGCCCAACCCCGCGGAGGCTTTGCCATATCCAGCCATATGTCAGTCAACCGTCATCGTCCCGTAACCCGACCGCAATTATCTCAACGATGAGATACGCTATGCTGGATGTCAGCCAAGCAGGGGAGGAGGTGACGCACGATGGATATGCTCAAGTACGTGAAGCGCGGACTGGTCATGACCGGATTCGCCAACATGAAGCACATGAACGACGACATGGCCAAGACCATGATCACGATCGCCCGCGAATACGATCAGGACAGGTAACCCAACCATCAACGAAGCTGATTATCCAGGACAATGGCGTCCGTTTTTTTCATCGCGTTTATGCACATTCCGTACACCGCACCGCCGCTCTGTTCGCGCGATCGCGACATAGACTCGCACATAGCGACGATTGCCGTTCAGCACACAACCAATGTGAACTATCTCACGCACACTTGCGGCGCAGGGCGCGTGTCGTACAACAAGAACGGCGGTATAGTGCTGATTGTCGGCGTCGACAGGGGACAGCAACGCCGATAAACGCACACCAAGGATGTTCGGTCAGGGCACGCCGGCCGCGCGAGATGATCGCGCGACGCGAGCGGCACGGACCGCCAAGCACATTCGCGGCGACGTGCGCGGCAGGCAGTCTCTTGCGGCACCGGCTGATATGACACCACTATCGCCAGCCACGAAAGGACCCAGCCCGCATGGCACGTCTCGCCACGAACCGTTGGATCAGCGCCATCCTTCCCGCACTGCTGATCCATATCCCGATCGGCACCGTCTACTGTTGGAGCGTGTTCAAGCAGCTGATCGCCGACCAGCTCAACGCCAGCCCGTCCTCGGTGGAATGGGCGTTCTCGCTCGCCATCTTCTTCCTCGGCATGTCCGCCGCGTTCGCCGGGCCGATGGTGGAGAAGAACATCAAACGGTCCGCGCTCGTGTCGATGATCTGCTTCGTGGTCGGGTTCGCCGGCACGGGCGTGAGCATCGCGCTGCACTTCCTGCCGGGCGTGTTCATCTGCTACGGCGCGATCATGGGCGTCGGATTGGGCGTCGGCTATCTGACGCCGGTCAAGAACCTCATGCTGTGGTTCGCGGACAACAAGGGGCTCGCGACCGGCATCGCGGTGGCCGGATTCGGCTTGGCCAAGGCCATCGCCAGTCCGGTGATGGAAGGGCTGATCGGCACGGTCGGATTGGTCGCCATGTTCTACGTGCTCGCCGCGATCTACGCGGTGATGATGTTCGTCGGATTCCTGCTGATCCGCCGGCCGGCCGGCTGGGTCTACGATCCGGCCGTCTCGCACGTCAGCCGCCGCGAGATTCTCAAGAAACCCGTGTTCTGGGGCATCTGGATCGCATTCTATCTCAACATCACCTGCGGTCTGGCCCTCATCAGCCAGGAGAAGGACATCCTGCACGACGTTCTGCAGTCGTTCCCGCAGTACGTGGGGCTGAACCAGAGCGAGCTGGCCGCTGCGATCGCGGGCGTCATCGGACTCGTGCTCGCGGTCGACGCCGTGTTCAACGCGGCCGGCCGCATCGGCTTCTCCACGATCTCCGACCATCTCACGCGTCGCGAAAGCGTGTATCAGATCATCTTCGTCATGTCGATCGCGGTATGCGTGCTGCAGGTGGCGCTCAACAGCATCGATAACGCCCTGCTGTGGGCGGTGCTGGCCATGCTGTTCCTTGTCAATGCGGGCTACGGCGGCGGCTTCTCCACGCTGCCGGTGCTGCTCGACCAGCATTTCGGCACGAAAACCGTGTCGACCACGCACGGCCTGACGCTGAGCGCGTGGGCGTTCGCGGGGCTGAGCGGTAACCAGCTCGCGTCGTTCGTGGTCACGCATGCGCCCGATCAGGCGCACCGGTACGCCGCACTGATTCCCGTGATCACGGCGCTGTATGTGGTGGCGCTGGCGAGCGTGACGCTGGTCAAGAAGCGGGCCGGGCGGCAGCGCTGAGTGGGTGGCCCCGGTTTCCGGGATCGGGCGCCAACATCCCGGGAACCGGCAATCGCACATTATGCAACAACCGCACAAACGCAATTGGCGGAATGGCGCGGATTACGCCTGAAAAACGCACATGGCCGGTTCCCGGGATTATTGAGAGAAAATCCCGGGAACCGGCCACATTCATATATCCAATCAGGGCCGTTCAGACTCACGCCCCGATCAGGCTCAGCATCTGCGGCACGCTCTTCTTGCCGAACTCGACCTTCTGCTCGCCGCCCTGATTGATGACGATGCACGGCACACTCATCGCGCCGTACTGGTCCTTGAGCTCGGGGAAGTGCGAGATGTCGTACGCCTCCGCCCGCACGGCCGGGTTGAGCGAGGCGATGCGCTGCGAGGCGAGCACCGTCTCCGGGCACATCGTACAGGTGAGCGACACGAGGATCATGATGTCGGTCGGGCTGGCCGCCGTCGCACGCTCGCGCAGGTCGTCGTCCAACGGCTGGCCCGGGCCGGCGGCGTTGTACAGTCCCAGCACGAACGAGTTGAACTCGTGACCGCTCGGCACGCCGTGGAACGCAAGTCCGGTTGCCGTCAGTCGGCCGGCGGACTCGTCCCACACGCACAACCGCACGGCAGGACGCGCGACTGGCAGCAGTCCGGCCGGATCGAACTCGGCGCGACCGTTGTCATCCAGCGAACCGTAGACTGGCAGTTCGGTGCCGTCCGGCAGTGCGATCGTCGCGGGCTCACCGACGACCAGTTCGGTCGGCGCGTTCTCGCCGTCAACAGCCGAGACCAAGCCGGCCGCATCGATCACGACCGAGTTCAGCTTGCCGCCGGACAGTGCGACCATCTCTCCGATGAATCCTTGCAATTCCGCGGACAGCGGGGTGTCGTCCAATTCCAGCGCGAGTGTGACCGGCCGGGTCATACGGCCGAAGACGACGTCGAGCTGCTGCTTGATCGCGGCGGAGAACAGTTCGCCGGGTTTCTTCGCGGTCTGTGCGGCGGCCGCGGCGGCATCCGCGCTGCGCTTGACCGGCGCGGGGGCGGGCGTGGTGCCAGCGTTCGCAGCGGTGTTCGCGTTTGCGGCTGCACTTGCTTCGGCCTGTTCGTACGCGGACGCGGTCGGCCGCGGCGGCACGAGTCCAGTCTTCTCGCTCATCGACTTCGCGTACCGTTCGAGTTCGACGGCCGCGATCGCACCGTCGGCGGTCGCCGTGACGACCTGACGCAGGTTCTTGACGCGCAGATCACCGGCCGCGTACACGCCCGGCACCGACGTCTCGAGATAGCCGTGCGTGACCACGTATCCGTGATCGTCAAGTTCGACGATGCCGCGCACAAGATCGGTCGCGGGCACGTATCCGGCGAACACGAACACGCCGAACGTGCCGTCATCAGCCGGTTTCCATGTCTCGCTCTCGCCGGTGGAAACGTTGCGGATCGTCGCCTCGCGCAGGCCGCCCTGACCGGCCGTCACGCCGTCGAGCACCGTGTTGTAGCGCACCTCGATCTTCGGATTGCGCTTCGTCTCCGCCGCGACGGACGCGTCGCAGGTGAAGTCCGGCTCGCGCACGAGCACGGTGACTTTGGAAGCGTACTTGGTGAGGAACACGGATTCCTCGGCCGCCGCGAATCCGCCGCCGATGACCAGGACCTCGCGGCCGGTGAAGAACTCGCCGTCGCAGGTGGCACAGTAGGCCACACCGCGTCCCGCGTATTCGGCCTCACCCTCGAAGCCAAGCTTGCGCGGGGATGCGCCGGTGGCGAGCACGATGCCGAAGGTGCGCAGGTCACCGCGCGAGGTGTGCACGGTCTTGATGTCGCCGTCGACGTCGAGCCCGGTGGCTTCCGCGGACAGGAATTCCGCGCCGAAGTCCTTGGCCTGCTGGCGCATGGTCTGCGTGAGCGCGCGGCCGGTGGTGCGGCCGACGCCCGGGTAGTTCACGACTTCGTTGGTGATGGTGATCTGTCCGCCGAAATCGTCCTTCTCAAGCACGAGCACGCGGTAGCGAGCGCGCGCGAGGTACAGGCCCGCGGTGAGGCCCGCCGGCCCGCCGCCGATCACCACCACGTCGTAGAGATTGCTGGTATCAGTCATGAAAAAAGCTCCTTACATATAACTTGGCCCCCTCGGCTGAGGGACATTGCCGTTAAGCAAACAGCAGAGTTGTTTGTAGGCAATGTGCGAACCGACAGGGAGCCAATATAAAACAGCAGACAGGCTGTCCTTACTTGCAGGACGCGGTCAACAAAAGCTGACTGGGGGTGTCATAAATACGCCTTGGCCCCCTCGGCTGAGGGGGCTGTCAGCGAAGCTGACTGGGGGAGCGTACACCCCTTACGTTCCATAGCTACAAAGACCGTAACCGTGTACGCTCCCTCAGTCACGGCCTATCGGCCGCGACAGCTCCCTCAGCCGAGGGAGCCGAGGCTCCGCCAGCATCACTCGCATCGAGTCCATGCAGGAAGAGCCGCATCAATCACACAAGATCAGAGCAGGCCGACCAGATCGAGGCTCGGCTCGATGGTGTCCTCACCCGGCTGCCACTTGGCCGGGCAGACCTGATCGCCGTGCTCGTACACGAACTGCGAGGCCTGCACGCGGCGCAGCAGCTCGTCCGCATTACGGCCGACGTTGGAGGAGATGACCTCGTACGCCACGACCTTGCCTTCGGGATTCACGATGAAGTCGCCGCGCTCGGCCATGCCGTCGGCCTCGTTGTAGGTGTCGAGGTCGCGCGCGAGCAGTGCGGTCGGATCGGCCAGCATCGGGTACTGGATCTTCGCGATCTTCTCGTTCGCGTCGTGCCACGCCTTGTGCACGAAGTGTGTGTCGGTCGAGACGGAGTAGATCTCGCAGCCGATCTTCTTGAAGTCCTCGTACTTCGCGGCGAGGTCCTCAAGCTCGGTCGGGCACACGAACGTGAAGTCGGCCGGGTAGAAGAAGAACACGGACCAGTGGCCGAGCACATCAGCCTTGGTCACCTCGTGGAATTCGTTGTTCTGGAAGGCCTGCACCTTGAAATCGGTGAGCTCGTGCTGCAGCAGGGTCATCGTCGTTCCTTTCGTGAAAAATCTCGGCTCGGGACATGCGTTTCCCGCGCACCGTCTTCTATGGTATCCCGGCCGTCCGCGCCGCGCCGAACCCTGCGCTGGCAGCGCACATGAGAATAATCACACCGCGGCTCGGCATGCGCTTGCCTTACTATGGACTCGTTTGGACCACGTCGAAGAGGAGCATCATGGCAGCAGACCAGTTCGAACAGGACCGTGACGACATCAACCCGGACGCCGGCGACGACGCGCAGCGCGAGTCGACCGCGAACTCAACGTGGAGCCGTATGCTGGCCGGCAACCGGCGGTTCGCGGAAGGCAAGCCGGAGCATCCGTGGCAGGACACGACCACGCGCGAGTCGCTGATCGACCGGCAGAATCCGGATGCGGCCGTGCTCGCATGCTCGGATTCGCGGGTGCCTCCGGAGATCGTGTTCGATGCCGGACTAGGTGACCTGTTCACCGTGCGCACAGCCGGGCAGGTGCTCGACGATGCGGTGATCGCGTCACTTGAATACGCTGTCAGCAAGCTGCACGTCAGCCTGCTGGTGATCCTCGGCCACGAGGGTTGCGGTGCGATCGACCTGGCCGCGCGCGAACTGGACAAGATGATCGCGGCGACGACGCACGATCCGGCCAGCTCGCTGGAGGCCGCTGCGGCGATCGACGATTTGGACGAGCAGATCGCGCAGGCCGAGTCGATCATGCTGCGCACGGTCGGCATGTCGGTGTGGCAGGCGCGGCAGGCCGAACTGGATGCGCACGAGGATTTCGAACGCGTGCACGTGGCACACACGATCGAGGAGCTCGTCACGCGTTCCGAGGTGATTCAGGACGCGCTCGCGCACGACAAGCTCATGATCGTCGGCGCGCGCTACCAGCTCACCACGGGCAAGGTCGAGGTGCTCAGCTTCTGATCTCGCATCAATCGCGTCATTTCGACCGAGCGAAAGCGAGCGGAGAAATCTTTCAGAATCATCGCACGGCAAGAGATTTCTCCACTCACTGCGTTCGGTCGAAATGACACATATCATTGCACCTCATCATCAGTCATCAATCATCCCCGATTGACGTGCCACACCTCTAGAGTGGAGGGCATGTCACTTGGTATGAACATCCTCCTGATCTTCGTCTTCCTGCTGCTCGGTTCCGTGTTCTCCGGCACCGAACTCGCGCTCGTTTCGCTGCGCGGCTCGCAGATCGACCAGATGGAACAGGAGGATGCCCGCGGCGCCCGCGTGGCGAAGATCGCCCGCGACCCGAACACGTTCCTGTCCACCGTGCAGATCGGCGTGACGCTGTGCGGCTTCCTGTCCGCATCGTTCGGCGAATCGTCGATCTCCCCATACATCGTGCCCGTCGTCGAGAGCTGGGGCGTGCCCGCGCACATCGCCGCGCCGCTGACCACCATCAGTCTCACGCTCATCATCTCGTACTGCTCGATCGTCATCTCGGAAATGGTCCCGAAGCGCATCGCCATGCAGCGCACCGAGCAGATCGCGCGCGCCGTCGTGCCCGCGATCGATATCTTTGCAACCGTATGCCGTCCGATCATCTGGTTGATCGGCAAGAACACGAACGGCATCGTCCGTCTGCTCGGCTTCGATCCGAACGAAACGGAAAGCGAGGTCTCCGACGACGAGTTGCGCGTGCTGGTCAATACGAACACGTCGCTGAGCAAGGACGAGCGCACGATCCTGGACGATGTGTTCGACGCGTCCGAGACGATCGTGGCCGAGGTCATGCGCCCGCGCGCGGACGTCGTGTTTTTGGACGGCTCGCAGTCGATCGCTGATGCCGCTGCATACGTTCGCGAGATGCCGTACTCGCGTTACCCGGTCACCGGCAAGGATTTCGACGACGTGATCGGTTTCGTGCACGTGCGTGACCTGCTCGACGTGCGCGATCCGAACGCGAAGACCGTGGCCGATGTGACGCGCGAGGGGATCTCGCTGCCGGGCACGTCGAAGCTGCTGCCGAGCCTGTCGCTGCTGCGCAAACGCGGCATTCATCTGGCCGTGGTGATCGACGAATACGGCGGCACCGACGGCATCGTCACGCTCGAGGACATGACCGAGGAGCTGGTGGGCGACATCCGCGACGAATACGATCTGCCGGAAGAGGCGGGCAAGACCGGGAAGAACGGGCGCAGCGCGTTCGTGAACGGCGTGGCGACGATCGACGGCGGCATGACGATCGAGGACTTCGACGACCTGACCGGCATCGAGCTGGAGGATGGCCCGTACGAGACGGTGGCCGGGTACTTCCTTGCGCACACCGGCAAGATGGGCGAGGAGGGCGACGTGCTGCATTCCGATGATGGCTACGACATGGTCGTCACCAAGGTCGACGGACGCCGCATCGAAACGCTCGAGGTGCGCAAGGCTGCCGAGGCGTGAAGCGGACAGTCCAGTGGACTGTCCGTAGCCAAGGCCTGAGCGAAACGATAGTTGAGCGAGGGCAGCACTGAGTCTCGCCAACGGCGAGTCCATAATTGCCGATACCCGATCACGCACCGGTCGCATAATCACGCGGAGCGTGACCGGGAGCGCCCCCACTCCAGCGCTCCCATCGCAAAAACCTTGATATTTCAACGTTTTGCGATACCGCCATCACAGGTACGGCGCTCCCGGTCACGCTCCCGCGACGCCAAGGGAATGGGCAGCGGGCCGGCAGTGTGAGGTAGGCCACTGCCGGCCCGCGCACGGCGTGTGATTGCGGCGCGTAGAGTGGACATACATGGTTCCCACAAGGAGCCGCTGATCGAAAGGAGCGAGCTATGACGCTTGCATTCGTTGTTCCCGGACTCGACGAGGCCACGTCCGAAAAGGCCATCGCCATCCTGCAGAACCGCCTCAGCCAGGAGCAGGAGGCCGCGCTGGTGCTCAAGCACGCGCACTGGAACGTGACCGGACCGAACTTCATCGCCGTGCACGAGATGCTCGACCCGGAGGTCGAATCCGTGCTGGCTCAGGCCGACGAGACGGCCGAGCGCATCGCCACGCTGGGCGGCACCCCGGACGGCCGTGCGGATGCGATCGTGCGCAACCGCACGTGGAAGCCGTTCGACACGGAAGGCCGCGCCGGCACCACTGCGTACCTCGAGGCGCTGATCGAATACTACGATGCGTTCATCGCGGAGGATCGCCGCGCGGTGGCAGAGCTGGACGAGCTCGACTTCGTCAGCTCCAACATCATCCAGGATCATGTGCAGCAGCTTGAGAAGTTTCACTGGTTCATGCGTTCGCACCTTGCGTGAGCGGATGCTCCGGATTATCCCGCAGCAACGGCCGTAACCGAGTCCCGGTCCAGATGATCGGGCACGGTTACGGCCGTTGTTCATATCAAGGAACAATCCCGTCCAGCTCCTGGTGCCTAGGTTCTCCCCGGGTATATGGCCGCAACCATTCCGGTCATGGTCACAAACGACGTGGCCGGCTGTGGCCGGCTAGGTTCCCGGGCATACGGCCGCAAAGACAGTCCAAACCGGCAGTATGCCCGGGAACATAACCGTCAATACTCCAACCTCCCGGGCATACGGCCGAAACAACATACCCAAACGGCCGTATGCCCGGGAACACCACCTCTCATCCGGCTTCCTCCCGGGCATACGGTCGGAAAGACGGCCTGAACCGGCCGTATGCCCGGGAGACGATGTGCGGGTCGTGAGCCACAGCCAAGAGAGGTCGGCGCATGGCGCGGTATGGGCTCACGGCCGCTGCATCACCGGATGACGATCAAGTTCGCGCTTGAGCTGCCGCCAGTTCGGCTGGTACAGGTCCATGCGCCGCTGGAACTCGGAGCCGTGGCCTCGCGTATTCCACAGATGCGTCATCTCATGCACGAGCACGGATTCAAGAAATTTCGGGTCCAACAGCCCCAGTTGCAGGTTCAGCCGGATTCTCCCGGTTTTGGGCGTGCAGGACCCCCAGCGCGAAGTCATGATGCGCAACGAAATATGCGAAGGCGCACGCCCGATGATCGGCTCCCATTTCGCCAGCAATCCTGGAAGCGCCGCTTTGATCGCCTCTTCCGCCTGCCGTGCAAGATCATCCGTCCACACTGCGTCGGCCGCACCCGCAGATTGTTGCCGCTCGCGCAACTCACTCAACCGAGCCTGCGCTCGTGCGATCCACTCGCGCCTCCCGCGCACGAAATCAACGATCTGCCGCTCACTCATGCGCAACGGGGCGGAAACCTCCACGCCACCATCCGCCGGCCGCACGCGCAGATACATATTCTTGATCGCCTTACGCGTCACCGTCACGGCCATCCCGTCAATGGTCATGATCTGGGGCGGGCGCGGCGAAGCGGTTGAACGGCGAACAGGCATACGACCCATTGTCACGGCGTCGCGGACAGCCCTGCCGACGGCATGTTGATCCCCTTTTTGCAAACCTTGAGGCAGATTCTCACCGTCGCAGAGGTCTTTTCGCAAAGTCTGAGGCAACCGCACATGAAGAACCCCGAGATAGGGGGTGCTTAACGGTCAAGAAAAGCCTCTTCCTCGACAAGTATCATCCGACGGCTGCCTCAGACTTTGCGAAAAGACCTCTGCAGCGCACGGATCTGCCTCAGAGTTGAGAGAAAGCCACAGTCTCAGCGCAACCGGCCAATGCCGATGCCGACCTTGCCGCCGCCGAGCAAGAACTGCTTCATGTTGCGCTGCAGCGACGTGTTCTCCGGCAGTTCCTCAACCGGCGCAGCACACCGCTGAAACACCCATTCACGCCAATCCTGCGCTTCAAGATCGGTCGCCAGAATCTCGAACCGACGCTGGAATGCGAGGATGTGCGAGTTCTCCGGCAACAGCTGTTCCAAAACGGGGGAGAGCAGCCACGATTCGCACATGTACGGCAGCCGCGCCCAATTGGGGAAGAACCGCGCGAAGAACGACCGCGAACGCGCGATCGACATGTCGCAATGATCAGGGTCGAGCCGTGCATCGGAGGGGATATGCATGTTGATGATGCGCGGGGTGCCCGCTACGGACGGCACATCCTTCGTGTCATACGCCAGTTCAAATTCGAGATCGCCGAGGCGGAACAGGCGCGCGCTCAGCTGGCGGTACGTCCAGAAGTCACGGTCGAAGCCGTACGTGCCGTAGCTGACGCGATGCTCGTTGATGAACCGCGTAAAGCAGGCCATCGTATTGTCGAAGACATTGTCGGGGATACCGAGACGGCAGTATTCCGGGAACGTGTATTCACCGGCCGCGTAGAGCATCCAATACAGCATGCGCCATCCGTTCGGATCATCGCCGAGCACGGATTTCAGCGTGTTCCATGATTCGACCCGTCGCTCGGGGTTGGCAAGGCCTCGCACCGCGTCCATGCCTTCCGTAGACAGTGATTCGCCGTCTGCTTCCAGCTCGCGCAGCACATTCCGAACCTCTTCGGGCAAGTCGATACGTTCCATCATCTCTTCGACAGGAACGGTCATGGTTATGCCAGTATTTCCGATGCAGTTACGCATCCCATTCATTACATCTCTCTTCCTCATGGGATTTGCGCGACCGACTTTACCAGCGGCGCGAGGAATGCGCGAGACACCGACCGAAACGCAGACAGAACCCATGGATGCGGGCACTCGCCCACGGCGCGGCCCCTCTCGCCCATGATGCGGCAGTCATCCGGGACAACGAACCCCGTATCCCTAGAGACCGCATCATGAGCGAGTCACACATGATGCACGCGCGTCAGGCACCGGATTACGCACGCAGCAGATCGGCGCAGCGCCAGACCACGTCGGCAATGCGTCGGAGTTCCGATTCGGCGCTGACCGCGCGCCATGCATCCGCATATGCCTCGAACCAACGTTCCAGACCACGCGCCACAGCCTGGCATGCGGCGTGCAGGTCCG
This sequence comes from Bifidobacterium simiiventris, assembly GCF_019331715.1. Classification (GTDB taxonomy): domain Bacteria; phylum Actinomycetota; class Actinomycetes; order Actinomycetales; family Bifidobacteriaceae; genus Bifidobacterium; species Bifidobacterium simiiventris. The sequence continues at coordinate 86,937 of NZ_JAHBBG010000008.1, read as the reverse complement.
CTTGGTCTGCCACGCATGCCCATGAACCGGTTCCGGGCAACCGCACGTCGTCCGCCGCGATCACACCGAAACGGAGCGCAAGACACAGTCCAAGCTCGTTGAACAGCCGCTGACCCTCGCATGCAATGCGCACAGCCCGCAACGTCCGACCACGCGAACCGGCCGCACTGGCAGTGCCCGCCGCGCCGCGCACGCCCGAACCGGCAGTCTCGCCTGCTAGAACCGCACCCATCCGCGCTTCCGCCGCATGCAGCGCCGCGTTCGCCGCGCAGGTACGGCGAATTCCGCCATCGGCGCCGTCCTGCGCCGCATCGACCAGCCACGCGAGCAACTGCCGCCGCGCCTCACCCACAGTCGCGCTCGCGTGAATCCGATCCGCGGCCTCGGTATCCGAACCTGTCCAAATCGAGTCGCGCACGTCCTCGTTCAGCGAGCCGTCGCCAAGGTCGAGTTCCACATACCGCACGACGTTCATCCAACTGAACGTCACCTGCCGTGAAGCGTCGCGCAGCGCGGCGACGAATGTGCCGCTACGGTCGCCGTACTCGACGATCGAGATGCGCCGGGCGAGTTCGACGTGCGCGGATTCGCCGGTGTCCCGCGCGACGCACCGGTCGTCGTCGATGCACGCGTCGCAGGACAGATCGCCGCTGTCGTACTCGTCGTCGTCCAACGCGAGTCCGGAGTTGTCGGAATCACGATCGGCGCAACCACAGCCGTCACAGCCGTTGTCCACCGCCCAGTCGGGGTTCCACGCGCACTGCGCGCCGTAGATCATGCCGGGGATCGCCATGCGCGGGTCGTTGACGTGCCCGAAGTCGCCCCAGTCGGTCACGAGGAAGCCGGCCGCGCCGTATCGCAGGCCGTACCGCGCGAGCCGCGCGATGTTGTTCCACGACCAGTCGAGCCGCGGCAACAGCGCGTTCCAGCACCACACGGCCGGGCACACGTACTGCGCGGCGCCCGACTGCGCTACGAGTCTCACTTTGTCGTCGTTGATGTCGGGCGCGTACAGCCAGTTGAGCAGGGTCACGTCGTGCGGCAGCCGGTCGAGGATTTCGGGATGTTCGATCGCGATGTCGCCCCAGAACAGCGGTTCGCGGCCTTGCTTGGACAGGTGATTGCACAGGCACGTCACGTAGTCGGCGTACATGGCTGCGACGCCGCGACGGTCGGCTTCCGGCTTGGAACGGCCTTTGCCGAGGTCGAAGGTTTCGTCGCCACAGATGTTGAATTTGCGGGTGCGGAACAGGCCGAGATAGTCGTCGATGAGTTTGTACGAGAACGCGAGCGCGTCCGGTTCGGTGATGTTGAGCGTGTGGTGTTCCATGCGTTCGATGAGGCTGAACGGGCGGTCTGCCTGGTCGGGGAATTCGCCGAGCCGGCGCAGTTCGCGCGTGCGCAGGGCGGTGTAGTGGTGGCCGAAGGTGGAGACGGAGGGAACAAGTTCGATGCCGCGGGCCGCGCAGTAGTCGTCGAAGGCGATGATGTCGGCGGGCTTGAGCGGGCTGGCGCCGCGCCAGGTTTCGCTCAGTCCGTCGAATGCGAACGTATGCTCGATGTAGAGCTGGAGTTGGTTGTATTTGTACAGGCAGAGTTTGTCCGCCCACGTTTTCAGCCAGTCGAGCGTAGGGACGCGGCCGCGCGTCGTGTCGAGATAGTAGCCGCGCACTGCATACGCTGGCTGGTCTGCGATCGTAATCACCGGCAGTGCGGGCGCGCATTGACGGATGATCTGGCGCAGTGTCTGTACGCCGTCGCGCAGGCCGGCCGCACCGCCGCCGATAACCGTGATGCCGTCCGGCGCGATCGTGAGCCGGTATGCGGTTGGTACGAGCGGAGACGACGTGACGGCTGCGGGACAACCGTTTCGTTCCGAGACATCGTTCGACGGGCGGGCGCTGTCGGCATGATCCGCCGTGCCAACGATCGCATCGTCCGACGCTTGTCCGATCGCGGCACCGTCGGCCGTGTTGCCGTGGTCGATCGACAGCGTGATGAACGACTGCCAACGATCGCTGTTCGCCACGTCCCAGCGCAGTCCGGTCGCAGCTTCGATGTCGTCGGCAAGCTGGTTGGCAAGTACGCAGGCAGCATCGGCGTCTGCGGCGATCTCGACGATCCGGTCGACGTACGGCAACATCGCGTACGCGTCCGGTTCGATCGATATATCCCGCGGTTGCGGGATCAGTTCGAAGTTTTTGGATACTCCCTCGACGGAATACTGCATGACGTTCCTTTCTGCCATCCGCCGCATCGAAGCCGCACACAAACGGACACCACGTCATGCCCGTTGCCGCGTCACGGTTCGCAGGCCCGGCGAAAGGCCTTGTTTGACAAGGTACCAGTCTAATGGCTGGTCGGGCTGAACGGGACGAGAAGGAAATAGATCCGCCGCGAGATTTCCGCAGCGGCCGCGTTACGGCAGTCGAGCGCTCGCGCGCTTCTCCAAATTCGGAGTCACGGGTATGGAGCAACGCATCCACTGCGACGACAGGGAATCCGGGTACAACGAACCGCATCACTCCACGCGACACGCCGATGACACGCCACAGCTTGACGTTCGAACGGACTCTGGTATTCTAGTCGATTGTGCGCTTTTGAAGCGTATGGATCGGGCCCGTAGCTCAGGTGGTTAGAGCGCATCCCTGATAAGGATGAGGTCGGAGGTTCAAGTCCTCCCGGGCCCACAGGAAAAATGAAGCGGCCATGTGCCGCTCTTTTTTTCTAACCACCCACATTTGGGGCATTGGCGCAGCTGGTAGCGCATCTGCTTTGCAAGCAGAGGGTCGCCGGTTCGAACCCGGCATGCTCCACTTACAAAACCCTTGGAATTTCAACGATTCCGAGGGTTTTTCTGTTTTCATTTCTTGCTTATTTTCTGAGGGTTTTTGCGTTCTGCGGCAATTCACTCCCGGGCTTACGGCCGGTTCCGCCCCTCCAAACGGCCGTAAGCCCGGGAATCCCCCGAAAGGCAACGTTCCCGGGCATACGGCCGGATCGGGGCGCAAAAACGGGCGTAAGCCCGGGAAGGAAAGGAGAAGGAGCACAGGAAGAACCGCGAGAGAAGTCGTGGATAACTGCCGCCCCACCACACACGCAACCCGCCCACGCACACAGCCCGCCACATACAGTCACCACACACCACACGTCACACACCCCACACCCCACACCACACACAACCGTCGCACGACTCCCACGCAATTCACAGAGTCCTCGCACGCAGCGCCATGAGTCGGGTGGTTATATGTAATCAACGGCCGAAAGGCCGCACAACATAACTGAAAAACCTTTTTCCTTCTTCTCCTTTCTCTCTCTGGAAGCCCGGCCCAACCGCCGGGCTTTTTGGGTTACGAACAGTTCGGCGGAACGGGGCTCGAGAGCGGAACGCCATGGTCGTCGGTCGCCCTATTACCCCTAAAAACAGCCAATTTGCGTTCAAGCGCGGTTGAAGCAGTAGGGTTGAACGATTGCGGTACCAGCGGTACCAGTGCGGTTGATGACTGCCGGATACCGTCGGATACCGCAGCGCAGCAGATACCGATCGACGATACCGGCCGACAGATATCGATCGGCAAATATCGATCGACAACATCAGCACAGGGGAGTGGCTATGAAAACTCAGGAAATCGGACAGTCCGGCATGATCGCATCGCGCGTCGCGCTCGGCGTGATGCGCATGGACGCACTGGATCGCGACGCTGCGGCGAAAACGGTCGCCACGGCGGCCGAGTCCGGCATCGACTATTTCGACACTGCTGACATCTACGGATTCCACGCGCACGAACTGCACGCCAGCTCGCGCATATTCGGTCAGGCGTGGCAGGACGCCGGCCTCGACCGCGGCAAGATCTTCATCCAGACCAAGTTCGGCATCGACTACCGTTTCGATGACGGCGGCGCGCGCGGCTACGACTTCACCGCCAAGCATCTGCTCGACTCGCTCGACGCGGAACTCGAGGCCCTCAACACCGATTACGTCGACGCCGTGCTGCTGCACCGCATCGACACGCTGTTCGAGCTGGACGAGGTGGCCGAGGCGTTCGACAAGCTCGAGTCGAGTGGCAAGGTACGTCACTTCGGCGTGAGCAACATGGGACCGTGGCAGATCGAACTGCTGCAGAGCGGACTCAAGCAGAAGCTGGAGATCGACCAGCTGCAGTTCGGCCTAATGCACACGCAGCCGCTCGACGCGGAGATCCACTTCAACGTGAACGACGACGAGGCGGCCGATCGCACGGGCGGCATCCTGCCGTACTCGCGACTCAAGCACATGACGATCCAGGCGTGGTGCCCGTTCCAGTCCGACACCGAGTTCGGCCCGTTCGTCGGCAACGCGCACTTCCCGGAACTCAACGCCGAACTCGACAAGCTGGCCGCGAAGTACGATTCGACACCGAACGGCATCGCGGTGGCGTGGATGCTGCGTCATCCGGCCGGCATCCAGCCGCTGCTCGGTTCGATGAACACCGAGCGCATCGCGCAGATGGCCGCTGGCGCCGACATCGATCTCAGCCGCGAGGATTGGTGGGACCTCTACCGCTCCGCCGGCAACAAGCTGATCTGACAGCGGACGTCACCTCGGAAAATGCTCCGCCCGTGTCATTTCGACCGAGCGCCGCAACATCCCTGTCATTTCGACCGAGCGCAGCGAGCGGAGAAATCCTCTACTGCCAAAGACTCCGAAAGATTTCTCGACCCGGCTTCGCCTCGCTCGAAATGACAAAGTGGTGCGGCCCGCATCACCCGACATGACAGGGGTGATCTGTTTGCACCCAACATGACGGAGATAGATCGCGCCGTTATCGCCGGCCGTCATGCGTTGCGCTTGGAGAGTTCGTCGCGGATCTCCTTGAGCAACGCGACGGTCTGTTCCTCGGGTGTCGGTTCCGGCTCGGGCTGTTCGGCGGCTGCGGCCGCGGCATCGGCGGCTTCCTTGAGCTTGGCCTTGACCAGCAGCGCCTCCGACATGTCGCGGAACTTGTTGATCGGCACGAGGATGAAGAAATACACGGCCACCGCGATGATGAAGAAATTGAGGATTGCTCCGAGCACCGCGCCGATCGACACGGTCGCGCCGTTGAACGTGAACGCCAGCAGACCGTCCATGTTCGGTTTGCCGAAGATCATCGCGATGAGCGGATTGATCAGACTGTTGACGATCGCGTTGACCACTGACGTCACCGCGCTGCCCATCACGACACCGACCGCCATGTCGATCATGTTGCCGCGGGAAATGAACTTCTTGAATCCGTCGATCATCGAACAATGCCTCCCTGCGTCATGCCGCAATCGTTCCGATATGAATAATCGCAAGCCTAACGCAAGGAGGCATCAACTCTGTCGTATCACGCAGCCGCAGGAGTTTCTCCAGCCGCTTCGCCGGACTCGGCCGCGCGCTTGGCCGCGACTTCCTTCCAGCGGGCGATGCACCGTTCGATGCGCTTGTATCCGATGATTTCCGGGCCGAGTCCGGCCTCACGGAACATCTTCACCGGGGATTCGCCGCGCGCATACCGCTCCATGCAGTCACGCTGGAAATCCTCGGCGTATTCGATACGGTTCGCCGTCGCCGATCGCACGGCCGGCAATCCGATCAGGTATGCCACCCGATCGGCATCAAACACCACTTTCTTGCTGACCATCGTTACGCCTCATCCACCATTTCCACACTCGTCCATCACGAGTAGCTTACTTTTGCAATTGCACGCCAAGGTTACGCGAACCTTCGCATATACGCTACAAGGCAAGCCCCCCCCCGCGATAAATTTTCACTCTAATTCTACTCAAAGAATGGTAAAAAACGGCCGAAAATCAAGGGAAAAACACCTTATTTATCGTTCAATAAATTACTTGCAGCAAATGTTGCAAACGTCCAACAATACGAGACGCAAGCCAAATCTTGGAAAAATCCTTGTGTACACCTGCGCCCGAACCATACAATGAAGCCGTCTTACTGATGACTGAACCAAGGGAGATCCATGTTCACCAACGATTACATCAAGCGCGTCTATGCCCAGGTCGAGCAGCGCGACGGCGACCAGCCCGAGTTCCTGCAGGCGGTGCGCGAAGTGTTCGAAACCCTCGAACCCGTGATCGAAAAGCACCCCGAGTATGAGAAGGCGGGCGTGCTCGAGCGCATCGTCGAGCCGGAACGTGTGGTCAAGTTCCGCGTTGCGTGGACCGACGACGAGGGCAAGGTGCAGGTCAACCGCGGCTACCGTGTGCAGTTCAACTCCGCGATCGGCCCGTACAAGGGCGGTCTGCGCTTCCACCCGACCGTCAACGAGGGCGTCATCAAGTTCCTCGGCTTCGAGCAGATCCTCAAGAACTCGCTGACCACGCTGCCGATGGGCGGCGGCAAGGGCGGCTCCGACTTCGACCCGAAGGGCAAGTCCGACGCCGAGGTCATGCGCTTCTGTCAGGCGTTCATGACCGAGCTGTGCCGTCACATCGGCCAGTTCACCGACGTTCCGGCCGGCGACATCAACGTGGGCGGCCGCGAGATCGGCTACCTGTTCGGCCAGTACAAGCGCATCCGCGACGAGTACTCCGGCGTGCTCACCGGCAAGGGCCTCGAGTTCGGCGGCTCGCTCGCCCGCACCGAGGCGACCGGCTACGGCGTCTGCTACTACACCGCCGAGGCGCTGCGCGTGCTGAAGAACGACTCGTTCGAAGGCAAGACCGTCGTGATCTCCGGTTCCGGCAATGTGGCGATCTACGCCGCGCAGAAGGCCGAGCAGCTGGGTGCGAAGGTTGTCACCGTGTCCGATTCCAACGGCTACGTCTACGACCCGAACGGCATCGACGTGGCCGTCGTCAAGCAGATCAAGGAGGTCGAGCGCGGCCGCATCAAGGAGTACGCCGAGCGCGTGCCGTCCGCCGAGTACCACGAGGGTTGCTCGGGCGTGTGGACCGTGCCGTGCGACATCGCGCTGCCGTGTGCCACGCAGAACGAGATCAACGAGGAGTCCGCGAAGGCGCTCGTTGCCAACGGTTGCAAGGTTGTGTGCGAGGGCGCAAACATGCCGTCCACCCCGGAGGCCATCGCCGTGTACCAGAACGCCGGTCTGCTGTACGGCCCGGCCAAGGCCGCGAACGCGGGCGGCGTGGCCGTCTCCGGCCTCGAGATGAGCCAGAACAGTTACCGTCTGAGCTGGACCTTCGAGGAGGTCGACGCCAAGCTCAAGAACATCATGGAGACCATCGTGGCCGAGTCGCTCAAGGCCGCGAAGGAGTACGGCCACGAGGGCGACCTGATGCTGGGCGCGAACGCCGCCGGCTTCGTCAAGGTCGCCAACGCGATGGTCGCCCAGGGCATCCTGTAAGCCGTCGTCTCGGTCACTGCAAACAAACGGCCGCAGCGAGTCCGCATATTCCATCCGGACTCGCTGCGGCCGTTGTGTATGCCCCGTTCGCTCCCCGAAGGAGAAGCGTTCGTACGACACAGGCCGGAGCATCCTGAAATGTAGGATGCTCCGGCCTGTGAGAACAGTCCAGCAGATGATGTGATGCTAGACTGCCGTTGCCTGCTTATTACTTCTCGACCGTGAAGCCCTGACCCTCAGCGTAGTCGATGAGCGACTTCTGGAAGTCTTCCATCGACTTGGAGAGCTTCTCCTCCTTGCGGTACGCCTTGCCGGCGTAGTCGCCGAAGGTGTTCTGCACCTGGCTCCAGAAGGGCAGGAACTCGAAGTCGCCGACTTCCTGCTCGGCCGCCTGGGCGAGCACCTCGGTGTACTTCTGGCCACCGAAGTACTTGTTCAGATCATCGGTGCCGTTGAGGTAGTAGTCGGACTTGAAGGATTCGGAGTCGGCCGGGAAGGCGCCGGAGGAGACGCGGTTCTTGATGCCTTCCTTGCTGTGGCAGACGTACTCCATGAACTTGAAGGCCGCGTCGGCGTTCTTGGTGCCCTTGATGAGGGTCAGCGAGGAGCCGCCGTTGAAGGAGTTGACGTTCTCGCCCTCGTTCCACTGCGGCACGGTGGCCACGCGGAAGTTGCCGGACGCCTGAGCGGCGCCGGAGAGCAGGTTGCCCGGCATCCACGCGCCGGTGACGAGCGAGGCGATGGTGCCGTCGCCGAGGCCCTTGTTCCATTCGTCGGACCAGCTGGTGACCTTGGTGTTGATGAGGTCCTCGTCGATCATGCGCTGCCAGTATTCGACGGCCTTCTTGGTGCCTTCGTCGTTGACGAGGTCGATGGAGACCTTGTCGCCGTCGACCTTGAACGGGGCGCCACCGGCCTGCGCGATGAGCGACATGAACACGGTGGACTGGTTGTTGTCGCCGGCGTCGGAGGTGATGTAGTAGTCGTCGCCGAGGGCGCGGATCTTCTTGGCGTCCTGGTAATACTCCTCCCACGTCTTCGGGGCCTCGGTGATGCCGGCCTTGTCGAAGACGGCCTTGTTGTAGAACAGCGCGTTCGGGCCGGAATCGACCGGCAGGCCGTAGACCTTGCCGTTGACCTGCACGCCCTTCCAGATGCCGGCGGGGTAGTCGGCGTCGAAGCCGGAGGTCTTGTCGGTGAGGTCCTCGAGAGCGTCGGACAGCGCGAACTGGGCGATGGAGTGGTATTCCATCAGGGAGATGTCCGGGGCGCCCTTGCCGGCGGCGATCGCGTTGTTCAACGCGACCTGGGTCTGGGCGGAGGTGCCGACGTTGGTGACCTTGATGGTGACGTTCGGGTTCTCCTCCATGTACTTCTTCGCGGCGTCCTCGATGGTGGTATCCCAGCTCCACACGGTGATGGTGGACTTGCCGTCGGCGGAAGTGCCGGAATTGTCAGACTTTGCGCCGGTGTCGCCCGAGCCGCAGGCCGCCACGGATACCATCATGGCTGCAGCGCCGAGCACCGCCACGGACTTCTTGATCGAAAACGTCATCATATGCTCCTTTGATTGTTGACAGACGTTCTGTTGATTACGTTGATTACTGGTTATGTCTGGTTGTATTGGTCGCGTCGATTACCGGATGGACACCGGCTTGCGCGACGATCACTTGACTTCGAAGCCCTGGCCCTCGGCGTAGGACTTCAGGTCCTGCTGCCATGCGGCCACGCCGTCGGACAGCTTCTGGTCGCCGGTGTACGACTTGCCGACGAAGTCGCCGAACTTGCCGCGGGCGTAGACCTCGAACGGCAGGAACTGGTAGTCGGTGGACACGTTCTCAGCCGCCTGCGCGAGGACCTCGTTGTACTTCTGGCCACCGAAGTAGTCGACGTCCTCGCCGTCGGCGTTCTTCACGGTGGTGGCATTGATGAAGCTGTCGGATTTCAGCGACTCGGTGTCGGCCGGGAATGCGCCGCCGGCCACACGGGTGGCCACACCGTCGCCGTGGTTCGCGTATTCGATGAACTTGAGGGCCGCGTCCTGCTTCTTGGAGGAGGCGAGGACAGCAAGCGAGGAACCGCCGTTCTCGGAGTTGGTGGCCGAACCGTCGGCGGTCGGGGTCGGGGCGACGCGCCACTTGCCGGCGCCGCCGGGGGCGGAGTTGGCCAGGTTGGCCGGCATCCAGGCGCCGGTGATCAGCGAGGCGATCGTGCCGTCGGCCATGCCCTTGAACCAGTCCTCGGACCAGCCGGCGGTCTTAGTGTCGAGCAGGCCCTCGTCGAGCAGCTTCTGCCAGAATTCGTTGAATTCCTTGACCTTCTCGTCGCCGGTGAGGTTGATGGTGACGGTCTTGCCGTCCGCGGAGGTTTCGAACGGTTTCGCGCCGGCCAGCCACGTCATCGAATCGTAGAAGCCGGCGTCGCCGGTGTCGGATGTGATGTAGTAGTTATCGCCGAGCGCGTGGATCTTCTTGGCGTCCTGGTAGAACTCGTCCCACGTCTTCGGGGCCTCGGTGATGCCGGCCTTGTCGAAGACCTCCTTGTTGTAGAAGAAGGCCATCGGACCTGAGTCCATCGGCAGCGCATAGACCTTGCCGCCCCACTGCACGGAGGACCAGGTGCCCGGCGTGTAGAAGCTGTCGTAGCCGGAGGTCTTGTCGGTGATGTCCTGCAGGGCACCGTCGATCGCGTAGTTCGGCAGGGCGTAGTATTCGATCTGGGCCACGTCCGGCGCGCCGTTGCCGGCGTTGAGCGCGTTGGTCAGCGCGGTGTAGGTCTTGTTTCCCTGACCGGAGTTGACGAGCTTGACCTTGATATCGGGGTTGGCTTTTTCGAAGTCCTTGACCACCTGGGTCAGGGTCGTCTCCCACGCCCACACGGTGATTTCGGTGGTGCCGCCCGTGGAGATGTCGCCGCCGCCCTGCTGCGCGTTGTTGGTGGAGTTGCCACCGCATGCCGCGACGCTGACCAGCATGGCCGCGGCACCCGCAACGGCGATTATCTTGTTTATCGAGCCGTTCATGTTATCCGCCTCTCCTCTTCGAGGTTTGTATCACACAACACACTGTGTGACCGGTTACATGAAAATACTATACACTGATATGTGACCGGTTACAAATCGTGTGTCGCCGATCATCGCGATCACGGATCAGACAAGTCGCGAGGAACGCGCATGGCCGCGTGATCCGCAAGCCGGAACGGTAGTGAACGACACTGCGTGAAACACAAGGGAGCGGGGAGATGTCAGAACCGAATACCATGGTGTTCATGACCACGGCGCATAAGAAAGTGACCATCCGAGACGTAGCACGCTACGCGGAGGTGTCCTACGGAACGGTATCCCGCTACCTCAACGGCAACGACCACGTCTCCAGGGACGCCGCGGAGCGCATCGCCAACGCCATCGAAACCCTGCAGTATGTGCCAAACAACGCCGCCCGGTCACTCGCGCAGCAGCGCACACAGACCGTCTGCCTGATCCTGCAGGTCGAATCCGCCGCAACGATCATGCAGGCCAGCGTCGCCGAGGCCATGGCCGCTGCAAACCAGACACTGGGAGATGCCGGCTACCAGATGGTCACCGTCATCGCCAACTCCGACGAGGCCGTCCATCGCATCACCAAGCTCATCAAAAGCGACTACGCCGACGGCTACCTACTGTTTTCACTGAGCGAGGACGACTCGCTGGCCTTGGCATGCAAGGAGATCAAGCGGCCGGTCGTGCGCTCGGAAGCCAGCAACCGCGGCGATCTGCCCTATCCGGCGGTTGATTTCGCCAACGCGGAAGGCCAGCGCGACATCACCCGGTTCCTGCTCAACAAAGGTCGCTCGCGCCTTGCCTACGTGTGCGGACCCGGATATTCGACGTCCGCCATCAACCGCATGAACGGCTTCCGTGAGGCCATGGGCAAGTTCTACGACGATTCGCACGTGTACTACGCCGACGATTGGGAGATCGGCAGCGGTGAGATGGCCGCGGTGGCGTTCCAGCCGTTCCTCGACCAGATCGACGGTATCGTATGCGCGAATGACAATATCGCCATCGGAGTGATCAACCAGCTCGACCGCTTCGGCTACCGGGTCCCGGACGACATCGCCGTCACCGGATTCGACGATTCGCCGTTCGCGCAGATGGCCAACCCGAAGCTCACCACCATGCGGCAGGACTCGTATCTGCACGGCGAGACCGTGGCGAAGCTGCTGCTGAGCATCATGCGCGGCGAGCCGGTAGAGCAGCATTTCGTGAAGTTGCTGCCCACCACGATCATCGAGCGGCAGTCAGCGTAAACGACACGCAGCGAGACGGCGAGGCATCAGACGCAACACCAAAGATGCAGACAATGGCGTGACCGGTTACATATATTGATATACTAACATATGTAACCGGTCACACAATGAGGATGCGGCCGGCGAATCATATTTCACCCCACAGGGAAGGATCTCTCATGCCAACCAGATTCGGCTCATTCCTGCCGACCGACACCGCCGGCAGCGTCGCCCAACTCCACGGCATCGGTGTGCAACGCTTCGGCGACACGTGGTGCGCGTACGGCGAGAACAAGGCCAACGGCAACCTGTTCCAAGGCGTCTGCTGCTACACCACCCAGGATTTCGTCCACTGGATGAGCCACGGCATCGTGTTCGAAGTGCAGGAAGACGGCTCCGCGCTGGCGGCCGATCGCATCGGAGAACGCCCGAAGGTGCTGCATTGCCCGACGACCGGCAAATACGTCATGTACATCCACGCCGAAACGCCGGACTACATGTACGCGCATATCGGCGTCGCCGTCGCGGACAACCCGCTCGGACCGTTCACGTTCCAGACCACCATCACATGGCGCGGCTACCTCAGCCGCGACATCGGCGTGTTCCAGGACGATGACGGCAGCGGCTACATCATGAGCGAGGACCGCGATCACGGCACGCATATCTACCGTCTGTCCGACGACTACCTGACCATCGTCGAAGACGTCGCCTGCGAGCGCGCCAACGACTATCCGTACGGACTGGAGTCGCCGACGATCGTCAAGAAAGACGGCCTGTACTACTGGTTCGGCTCGAAGCTGACCGGCTGGTTCACCAACGACAACATGTACTCGACCGCACCCGACCTGCACGGCCCGTGGAGCGAGTGGCGCACGTTCGCACCGTTGGGCACGCAGACGTTCGACTCGCAGGTCGACATCGTGATCCCGCTCGACGACGACCAGTACCACAGCGACCGGTTCCTGTTCATCGGCGACCGTTGGTACAAGAACGATCTCGGCAATTCGCCGATCGTGCAGCTGCCGATCACCATCGCGGACGGAACGGCGAGCATGGTCTGGGACGAGTCCTACGAGGGGTCCACGCATCGCGAGGTCCCCGACGATCATGAACCGATCACCGACCCGAACGCGTACATCTCGGCGCAGGACATGGACGACTGAGCGCCGGACACATTCCGCCGGTTATGGTGAAGCCCGCGATCCTAGACAAGATCACGGGCTTCACCATAACCGGCGTTGTTGAGTGACGGCCGTTTCTGACGCAAAAAACGACCGTAACTCAACGGTATCGGAGACCTCACGTTGAGTTACGGTCGTTTCAGGCATGGTTCCCGACCGTAACTCAACAACAGACAACCGCCGATGCTGAGTTACGGCCGGACTCGCTACTCCTTGACGGCGCCGGCGGCGAGGCCGGACTGCCAGTACTTCTGCAGACACAGGAACGCGATCACCAGCGGGATGATTGTGATCAGCGAACCTGTGATCACCAGATTCTGGATCGCGGTGCCGCCGGCGGTGGACGCCTGATCCTTCCACTGGTTCAGACCGATCGTCAGCGGATACCAGCTGTCTTCCTTCAACATGATCAACGGCAGGAAGTAGTTGTTCCACGTCGCCACGATCGTAAACAGGGCGGTGGTGACGATGCCCGGAGCGAGCAGCGGCAGGCTGATCGTCCAGAACGTACGCCATTCGCTCGCGCCGTCCACGCGGGCCGCCTCGAGCAGCTCAGTAGGCACTGCCTGCTCGGAGAAAATCCACATCAGATACAGACCGAACGGGGAGATCAGCGACGGGATGATCATGGCCCACGGGGTGTTCGTCAGGTTCAGCTTCGCGAACAGCAGGAACTGCGGCACGGCCAGCGCGATGCCCGGCACCGAGATCGCTCCAATGATCACCGCAAACACGGCCTTGCGGCCCGGGAAGCGGAACTTCGCCAACGCATAGCCGCCCATGATCGCCAGCAGCGTCGCACCGCCCGCGCCAACCACCACATACAGCAGCGTGTTCAGCAGCCAACGGCCGAAGATGCCGTCCTGGTAGGTGAACACGGTCACGATGTTGTCCCACAGGGCGAACGTATGGCCGAAACCGAGACCGAACGTCGACGTGAAGTCCGCCTGCGTCTTCGTTGCGTTGATGACCAGATACACGAACGGGAACAGGCAGTACACCGCAAACACCGCGCAGATCACCGTCAACGTCACGGACCGGCGCGGGTTGTTCACGTTCGCGAAGCCGGACTTCTCTGCGCGCTTGCGTTCCGCCGCCTCGTCCTTGGCGATGCGCTTCTGGCGCTCCTTTTCGGCGCGTTTCGCGGCTTTCTCCTGCTCGCGCAACGACTGCGCCGTCATGGTTGCACTGCTCATCATCCACGCTCCTTCAACGAAACCTGCATTGCCGTCATCATCGACATCACTTCATCTGCTCCTTCATGCTCTTGAGCTGCACCGCATACGCGATCGCCATCGTGATCACGGCCATCGTGATCGCCAGCGCGGCCGCATAGTTCGACTGGTTACCGGTGAAGCTCAGGTTGTACGCGTACATGTTCGGCGTATAGTACGTCGTGATCGCGTTGCCCGGCACCATGTTCTGCAGGATGCTCGGTTCGTTGAACAGCTGGAACGAGCCGATGATCGAGAAGATCACCGTGATCGCGAGGCTGCCGCGCAGTTCGGGCAGCTTGATCGACCTGACGATCTGCCATTCGCTCGCGCCGTCGATCGAGGCGGCCTCGTACAGGCTGTGTGGGATGGTCGACAGCGAGCTGTAGAAGATCAGCATGTTGTAGCCGGTGAACTCCCACGTGTTGATGTTGCCGATCGCGGCCAGCAGGACGGACGGCTTGAGGACGTCGATGTTCGTGCCGAAGAAGTCGTTGAACGAGCCGACGAGACCGTATTTCGCACCGTAGACGAAGCCCCAGATCATGGTCGAGACGACGGCGGGCACCGCGTACGGCAGGAACGTGGAGATGCGGAAGAACTTCGTGCCATGCAACTTCATGCTGTCGATCGCGAGCGCCATCGCGGCGGCGAGGAACAGCATGATCGGCACCTGCACGACCGTGAACAACGCCACACGGCCGACCGACTGCCAGAAGTTCTGATCACCGAACAGACGCGTGTAGTTCGCAAGGCCCACGAACACGGTGCCGCCGATCATCTTCTTCTGGAAGAAGCTGATGTAGATCGCGTACACGATCGGGACGATGAACACGAAGACGAACACCACGGCGAACGGCCACATGAACTTCCAGCCACGCCAGTCTGCCTTGTGCTTGTTGACTCTTGCCGTTGACGTATGCGCCGTAGCCGTACTCGCCGCTTGCGCGGCAACGGCCTGCACCTGAGCTGAAGCCATCTTACGACTCCTCTCCTTTGAAAGAGCTCTATCGCTAATCTCTGCCGGCCACTCTCACCACAGTGTTGTAACCGGTCACATGAAGTACTATACACCATCGTGTGACCGGTTACAAAATCAAATCGGCGCGTTATGTGACAGAAAGAAACATTTTCCACTCAAAAGACACCATAAACATGTCGATATGTATCATCCTTAGCATCCATCGACCAACGGCAAACCCCAACACTCCATTCATCTGTTAATCTGCAATCCCGCCGTCCCTGACACGATACGCGCGACATCCACCCTGACCAACCCTAACTGGATACACGTCACGACATCACGACTCAACTCGAGTCGCCTCCAAACGAATAACGACCGTGGCGAGCTCCGATAGCGCGACCGAGACTCAGTCACGTCCGTTCTTTTGGAATCCCAAAATTATACACAAAATAATATGTTTTCCTGTATTATATGTACATAAAAATATGTTATTTTATGTACACAAGGACGTAGGGAGACAACCGGCATGACATACATGCGACGCAAGTTAGCTGACGACATCCGCCGGTGGAAGGATGTCGGCGACACGAAACCCCTGCTCATCCGAGGAGCGCGTCGCATCGGCAAGACGTTTCTGATCGAGCAGATCGCACACGACCTGTTCGACGACGACATGGTCAAACTGGATTTTCAGACCGATCTGGCCACCATCGAAAAGATCTTCGACGTTCCGACCAACGACACGGAAGCCATCATCAACCGCATTCGGGAATATACCGGCAAACCATGCGAGCCGCAGTCCACGCTGCTGTTCTTCGACGAAATACAGCTCAGCGACAAGGCATTGAATTCATTGCGATTCTTCTCCGGAACCCAGTGGCGGGTCATCGCAACCGGCAGCCTACTCGGAGTCACCGTGAAGAAACGACGGCTGCCATTCCCGTCGGGCGTACGCCAGCTTGACATGTTCCCGATGGATTTCGAGGAATTCCTCTGGGCCGTGGACGAGCAGCCACTCGCCAAGTCGATCAGGGATCATGCCGCCGACCCACGCTCGTTCATGCTGCACGATAGGGCGCTCGACTGGTATCACCGGTATCTCGTCATCGGCGGCATGCCCAAGGCCGTGGACGCATACCGCACTACGCGATCGTTTGCATCGGTCATGCAGGAACAGCACGAGATCAACGACACGTACGTCAACGACATGACTGATCCGGACAACGGCATCAGCGGCATCTCCGCGAAACGCATCTGGGACAGTCTGCAGAAGCAGCTCCTGCGATCGTCCACGAAAAAATTCAAATACGCCGACGTCATCCGCGGAGGACGTCGCGAACGTTTGCTGGAACCATTGGAATGGCTGGAAGCCGCCGGCATCGTCAGTCGGAACGACATGACCAAGGACAGCGAAGCGCCGTTGACCCCGTACTGCGACGAGGAAGGCAGTTTCTTCAAGATCTACGTGGCCGATACCGGCATCATGTTCTCCAAGTTCGGCATCGATGCGGAACTGTTGCTGCGTCCCGACGTCGCACAGATCCTGTCATCCGACTTCCGCGGCGCACTGGCCGAAAACTATGCCATGCAATCGCTGAAGGCCGCGGGATTGCATACGTTCTACTGGACGCCCGCCGGCAACGGCCAGGGGGAACTGGACTTCGTATTCCAGAACCGGCAAGCGCAGGTCATTCCGGTGGAGATCAAATCCGCCCGCAACGTCACGGCCAAAAACCTGCGCAGATTCGTGGAGGAAGGACATTCCCCGCGCGCATACCGGCTGTCCGAACGCGACTTCGGCATAGATACCGTGGCCGGCACCGATGTGCCGCTCATCAGTCTGCCGTTGTACGCCGCGTTCGCGCTCGATCAAGAGGCAGGGGAGCGAAACGACAGGTAATACAGAAAGTGGCTCCCCGCGGAGAGTGCGGGGAGCCACTTGCATACGGTTGCGAAACGGTCGATCGAAGTCGGTCAGTCGTCGCCGAGGGTGACGTGGACGCCGCCGACGAGCGCGGTGACCACGTTGTACAGCAGCGTGAGGATGGTCACGAGCAGCGTGAAGATCACGACCTCGACGATCGCGAAGATCGTCGTGGCGCTCAGCACCGTGGGCAGACTGATGATGCTGGCCAGATCGAAGCTGCCGGTGTCCAGACCGGTGGACTTGACGATCGTGGTGATCTTCTCGAACACGCCGGCCGCGTTGAGCAGCAGCCACACGATCAGCACGGAGACGATCTGGATGATGCCGCCCGCGATGCCCAGCAGGAACGACACCTTGGCCGCCGACCACGCGCTGATGTGCGTGATCGACAGGTTCATGCGGCGGGCACGCGGCGTACCGCGACGCTTCTTCTTCGGACGATCCGCAGGCGGCACCGAGGCGGGCGCGTGCGCGTTGCCGCCGCTTTCGCCGACCACGGAACGGGCCACACGGCCGATATGCGCGGACTGGGCGGGCGCGGCCGATTCCTCGGCCTGATCGGCTGCGAAGCTGACGGGCTGGCCCATGTTCTCGCCGTCGTCCTCAAAGTTCTCGCTCATCGTTGCTCCTTGTCTGAGCCGTTATCTTATGCGAGACTACCAGTCTCAGCAGACGGTTACTGCTCGTTGGCTTCGGCCGGAGCGGCGGTTTCCGCGGACTCGGCCGGAGCGGTCACGGCGGACTCAACCGCGGAATCATCCGCGTCGTCGTCCTTCTCCTCGTTGCGCGCGATGGAGATGATCTCGTCGCCCTTGTCCGGCTTGGCCAGCGTCACGCCCTGCGTATTGCGGCCGGTGCGCTTGACCTCGGCCACGTCGGAGCGGATCACCTTGCCGGACTTCATGATCGCGAGCACCTGATCGTCCTCGGCCACGATCACCGCGCCGACGAGTGAACCGCGTCCCTCCGCAAGCTGCAGCGCCTTCACGCCGAAGCCGTTGCGGCCCTGCAGTCGGTACTCGGAGATCGCCGTGCGCTTGGCGAAGCCCTCGTTCGTCACCACGAGCAGATCCTGATCGGAGTCGTCCGGCACGACGTCCATCGCGAGCAGGCTGTCGCCGTCGCGGAACTTCATGCCCTGCACGCCGGCGGTCTGGCGGCCCATCGGACGCAGCTGATCGTCGTCGGCCGCGAACTTCAGGCTCATGCCGAGTCGCGACACCAGAATGATGTCGTCCTCGGCGTTGCACAGCGCGGCACCGACCAGCTCGTCGGCCGTCTCGCCGTTCTCGTCCTCGATCAGACGCACGGCGATCAGGCCGCCCTGTCGCGGCGAATCGTACTCGGCGAGCGCGGTCTTCTTGACCTTGCCGGAACGGGTCGCGAGCACCAGGTACTTGGCGACCTCGTAGTTCGGGATCGACAGCACTGTCTGGATCGTCTCGTCGGGGCCGAACTGCAGCAGGTTCGCCACGTGCTGGCCCTTGGAGTCGCGCGAGCCTTCGGGCAGCTCGTACGCCTTGATGCGGTACACGCGGCCCTTGTTCGTGAAGAACAGCAGCCAGTTGTGCGTGGACGTGAGGAAGAAGTGGTCCACCACGTCGTCCTCGCGCAGCTTGGCGCCCTTGATGCCCTTGCCGCCGCGGTGCTGTGCGCGGTATTCGTCGGCCTTGGTGCGCTTGATGAAGCCGGAGTGCGTGACCGTTACGACCACGTTCTCCTCGGCGATCAGGTCTTCGACGTTCATCTCGCCGGAGTACGGCAGGATCTTGGTGCGGCGTTCGTCGCCGTACTTGGCGACGATTTCGTCGAGTTCGTCGCCGACGATCTTGCGCTGGCGTTCCGGCTTGGCGAGGATGTCGTTGTAGTCGGCGATCTTGCGCTGCAGTTCCTCGTGCTCGTCGATGATCTTCTGGCGCTCCATGTTGGCGAGGCGCACGAGCTGCATCGACAGGATCGCGTCGGCCTGGACCTGGTCGATGTCGAGGAACTCCATGAGCTTCGGTCGGGCGTCGTCGCGGCCCTGGCTGGAGCGAATCAGCCTGATGACCTCGTCGATCGCGTCCATCGCCTTGAGCAGGCCCTGCAGGATGTGGTCGCGTTCCTCGGCCTCGCGCTTGAGGTAGCGGGTACGGCGTTCGATGACTTCGAGCTGGTGGTTCACCCAGTGGCGGATGAACGCGTCGAGCGACAGCGTGCGCGGCACTCCGTCGACCAGCGCGAGCATGTTCGCGCCGAATGTCTGCTGCAGCTGCGAGTGCTTGTACAGGTTGTTGAGCACGACCTTCGGCACGGCGTCGCGCTTGAGCACGAGCACGAGGCGCTGGCCGGTGCGGCCGGACGTCTCGTCGCGCATGTCGGCGATGCCCTGGATCTTGCCGTCGCGCACGCCTTCGCGGATGGATGCGGCCAGGCGGTCCGGGTTGACCTGATACGGCAGCTCGGTGACCACGAGGCACATGCGGCCCTTGATCTCCTCGGTGTTGACGACCGCGCGCATGGTGATCAGGCCTCGTCCGGTACGGTACGCCTGTTCGATGCCCTTGTGTCCGAGGATGGTCGCGCCGGTCGGGAAATCGGGTCCCTTGATGATGCCGATGAGGGCGTCGAGCAGCTCCTCGCGGGAGGCTTCGGGATGGTCGAGTGTCCAGTGGACGGCGGTGGCCAGCTCGCGCATGTTGTGCGGCGGGATGTTGGTCGCCATGCCGACGGCGATGCCGGACGAACCGTTCGCGAGCAGGTTCGGGAAGCGTGCGGGCAGCACGGTCGGCTCCTGCGTACGGCCGTCGTAGTTCGGCACGAAGTCGACGGTGTCCTTGTCGATGTCGCGCACCATCTCCATCGCGAGCGGCATCATGCGGCACTCGGTGTAACGCATGGCGGCGGGCGGATCGTCACCGGCCGAACCGAAGTTGCCCTGGCCGTCGACGAGCGTGTAGCGCATCGACCACGGCTGAGCCATACGCACGAGGGTGTCGTAGATCGCCGCGTCGCCGTGCGGGTGGTAGTTGCCCATCACGTCCGCGACCGGGCGGGCGCACTTGGAGTAGCCGCGGTCCGGACGGTAGCCGCCGTCGTACATCGCGTACACGATGCGGCGATGGACCGGCTTCATGCCGTCGCGCACGTCCGGCAGGGCGCGTTCGACGATGACGGAGATCGCGTAGTCGAGGTACGACTGGCGCATCTCCTTCTGGATATCGGTGTGGGCCACGCGGTGCTCGTCGAGGACCAGGTTTTCGCTGGCCTGCGGGCTCGTGGGCTCGAGCGAGTGCTCGGCCCGCTCGTCGTTCTGCTCCGGCAGGTCGTTGCCACCGGTGCTGTTTTCGTCTGCCACTTATTGGTTCCTTTGTGCTGATGTTGACAAGAAAGTCAGGCGGATCATGTCATTTCGACCGAGCGAAGCGAGTGGAGAAATCTCTTACCGGATACCGGTTTCGGAAGATTTCTCGACTTCGCTGCGCTCTGCTCGAAATGACACGTTCTTGGCGTGGTGATGCTCACGCATCAATGAAGCGCACGTCCTTAGCGTTGCGCTGGATGAAGAGCCTGCGCGGCTCCACGTCGTCGCCCATGAGCATCGAGAACGTCTCGTCCGCGGCCGCCGCGTCCTCGATGTGGATCTGCTTCAAGATGCGCCGCTCCGGGTCCATGGTCGTCTCCCACAGCTCCTGGTACGTCATCTCGCCCAGACCCTTGTAGCGCTGGATGCCTTCGCCCTTGGGCAGCTGGCGTCCGGCAGCCTTGCCCTCGGCGAGCTTCTCGTCACGCTCGCGGTCGGTGTACACGTAGTCGTGGTCGCCGCGCGTCCACTTGAGGCGGTACAGCGGCGGCATGGCCACGTACACGTAGCCGGCAGTGATCATCGGGCGCATGTAGCGGAAGAACAGCGTGAGGTTCAGCGTGGCGATGTGCGCGCCGTCGACATCGGCATCGGCCATGATGATGACCTTGTGGTAGCGCACCTTGCTCACGTCGAAGTCCTCGCCGTAGCCGCCGCCGACGGCCGTGATGAGCGACTCGATGGTGTCGGACTTCATCATGCGGTCGATGGACGCGCGCTCGGTGTTCAGAATCTTGCCTCTAAGCGGCAGGATCGCCTGCGTCTCCGGATTGCGGCCCTGGATCGCGGAGCCGCCTGCCGAATCGCCCTCGACGATGAACAGCTCGCACTCTTCGGGGTTGTTGGACTGGCAGTCCTTGAGCTTGTCGGGCATGCCGGCCGATTCGAAGATCGACTTGCGGCGCGTGTTCTCGCGGGCCTTCTTGGCGGCGATGCGCGCGCGGGACGCCTCAATGGCCTTCTGGATGATGTTCTTGGCCTCGCTCGGGTGCGCGTCGAACCAGTCGCCGAGCTTGTCGGTCATCACGCGCTGCACGAAGGTCTTCGCCTCGGAGTTGCCGAGCTTGGTCTTGGTCTGGCCTTCGAACTGCGGGGTGGTGAGCTTGACGGAGATCACGGCCGTGAGTCCCTCGCGCACGTCGTCGCCGGAGAGGTTGTCGTCCTTGTCCTTGAGGATGTTCTTCTCGCGGGCGTAGCGGTTCACGAGCGAAGTGAGCGCGGCGCGGAAGCCTTCCTCGTGGGTGCCGCCTTCGGTCGTGGAGATCGTGTTCGCGAACGTATGCACGGCCTCGGAGTATGCGGTCGTCCACTGCATCGCGATCTCGGCAGAGATGCCGATCTTGAGGTCCTCGGCCTCGAAGTCGATCACGTCGTCCTCGACCGGCGTCGCCTTGCGGGACTTGACGAGATAGTCGACGTAGTCCTTGATGCCGTTCGCGTACTGGTACGTGACGCTCTGGTGCTTCGTCTCGCCGTCGTCGTCCTGGCCGGCGACCTCGTCGCCGGCCATGTCCGGCTCGCGCAGGTCCGTCAGGCTGATCTTGAGGCCCTTGTTCAGGAACGCCATCTGCTGGAAACGGGCGCGCAGCGTCTCGAAGTCGTAGACGGTCGTTTCGAAGATCTTGCCGTCCGGCCAGAACGTGACCGACGTGCCGGTGGACTCGTTCTCGTCCATCGGACGGCCCTTGGCCAGTCGTGCGGTCGGATGCTGGTTGATGTACGTCTGCGTCCAGTGGAAGCCCTGACGGCGCACCTCGATGTCGACGCGCGTGGACAGCGCGTTGACGACGGAGATGCCGACGCCGTGCAGGCCGCCGGAGACCGCGTATCCGCCGCCGCCGAACTTGCCGCCGGCGTGCAGCTTGGTCATGACCGTCTCGACGCCGGAGACGCCCTCGCCGGGCACCTCGTCGACCGGGATGCCTCGACCGTCGTCCACGACGCGGATGCCGTTGTCCGGCAGGATCGTGACCTCGATGTGCGTCGCATAGCCGGCGAGCGCCTCGTCGACGGAGTTGTCGACGATCTCGTAGACGAGGTGGTGCAGGCCGCGCGGGCCGGTGGAGCCGATGTACATGCCCGGGCGGATGCGCACGGCCTCAAGGCCTTCGAGGACCTTCAGATCACTCGCGTCGTAGTGGTCGGGGGACATGCTGTCGTCAAGCTGCGCGTCGACCAGTTCGTCGTTGTTGATCTGTTCGGCGGCCGCGTTGAGTTCGGCCTGTTTGTCGGTGATGGGATCGGTGATGTGCTGATCCGTGTTGTCAGTGGAACCTTCAAGCGAATCTGCTTCGTCTGCCACAGGATTCCTTTCTGCGTTGTAACCCCCGCTTGAGAGGCCATTCGCAAGGGCGATATGCCCTAGAACGCAAATAATGGGCTCTTCCAGCCTTTTACATGTTGTGCACGTAAGTCTACTCGTCTAGCCCGACACCGCCCACAGCGGCGAAAATCGCGATCCTGCCCGACTTCTGCGGGACCGTCAGTATTCGCGGCGGCCACGGTAGGCGCCCCGACGGTAGCCGCCGCGTCCGCTGGCCGGCCCGGTCACGCGGATCTCCTGGATGTCCAGTCCGGCCAGCCGCTCGCGGATCGTGGCGGTCAGCTGCGGAATCATATAGGTCAGCTGCGTCGCCCAGACCGCGGATTCGGTGCGGATCGTCAGCACGCCGTCGCGCAAGCTCGCCACGGACGAATGCATGGCGATGCCGGGGCCGACGACCTGATCCCAGTGTTCGCGCAGTTGCGCGAGTTTGAGCTGCGGCACCCAATGCCGCCCGTTCGCGATGCCGGCCATCACGCTGCCCAGCGTGTTCGGATCGCGCCCGGGCTTGCCGAAGCTCTCCCATGCCTTCTCACGGTTGGCTTCGCGGGTTTTGCGGTCGCGCATGATGTATCCGCCGCGCTGGGCGAGCCGTTCGAAGACCTGCGCCGGCAGCTTGCGCTCGTCGAGTTTGAGCGTGCGTTCGATCGGCGGTTTCACGAGTCGACCTCGATGCCGAACGCGGACAAATCGGGGTGCAGGTACGCGTCCTGCTCGCGTTTGAGCGCGGCCACGTCGATGACGTGCGCGGGATGGCCGCCGATCACGTCGAGATCGGGGATGTCGCTGGCCGCGGCGACCGTGATGAGCACCTGGTCCTGACGTGCGGCGAAGTCGAGGATCTGACGGCGGCGCGACTCGTCGAGCTGGGCGAACACATCGTCGAGGATGACGATCGGCTTGACGCCGCGGTCGGCCGCGACGGCCTCGTACAGCGCCATCTTGAGCGCCAGCGCCATCGTCCACATCTCGCCGTTCGACGCGAACTCGCGCGCGGGCATGCCGTTGAGCAGCAGCGACAGGTCGTCGCGGTGCGGGCCGATCAGGTTCTGCCCACGTGCCACCTCGCCCGGGTAGATGCGCTGGAAGTGCTCGCTGATATGCGGCAGCGGGTCGGGGTAGAGGAAGATCTCCTCGAACGAAGGTTCGTAGACGAGTTCCGCATGCTCGTCGGCGCCGGCCAGTTCGCGGTAGATCTCGGTGAAGGGAGCGGCGAGACGGTCGACCAGCCGCCGGCGGTCGCGGGTGATGGCGACGCCGGTCTCGATGAACTGGCCGGTCCAGATCTCGAGGCCGTTGAGCGCGGCCTCGGCGGGGGAGGGCAGGCCGTAGCCGGGGTCGAGCCGTCCGTTCGCCGCGGTGCGACCGTCGCCGAGCTGCTTGAGCAGCGCGGCACGCTGCCGGGCGATCTTCGTGATCGTCTGCAGCCGGTCGGGGTAGCCGGGGACGAGGAGGGCACCGGCCTGATTGAGCAGGGTGCGCCGGGAGGCCGGATCTCCGGCCACGAGACGCTGGTCTTCGGGGGTGAACGAGACGCTGGGGACCTGTCCGATCACGTCGCGCAGGTAGGCGGATCTGCCGCCGTTGACGCGGGCGCGGTTCGCGCCGCGGGCCGTGACGGTCAGCTCGTAGGTAGTCGTCTCGGACGGGGACGAATCGTTCACATTTGCGCGGATGACGGCCGAGGCCTGACCGCGTTCGATCAGCGGCAGGGAACCGGAGGCACGGTGGCTGGAACCGGTGGAGAGCACTTCGACGGCCTCCACGAGGTTGGTCTTGCCGAGGCCGTTCGAGCCCTGCAGGATGTTCACGCCGGGCGTGAAGTCGACCACGAGATGCTCCCACGAGCGGAAGTGGTCAAGCGCGAGGCGCGACACGTACATGCGAGATTCTCCAGCCACAGAAAACGGAAAGCGTTTACCGTTTGTCTTCCCCAAACTTTGGTAAGCGCTTTCCGTATTGTCTTTCCAACGATTTTGTTGAGTTATTTCGATCGGCCGCACACCACGCGTACGCCGATCGAACGTCAGTTGAATCGCACCGGCACCAGCAGGTAACGATAGTCCATCGACTCGTCCGAATCGGATTCCTGCTGACCATTGAACTCGACCGGCTTGACAGCGGTCGTCATCTTCATGCGCACGAACGGTTCAGTGATCGCCGACAGACCCTCGATCAGGTAGGACGGGTTGAACGCGACGGTGATGTCTTCGCCGTCAAGATCGATGTCGAGGATTTCCTGAGCCTGGGCCTCGTCGGCGGCGCCGGCCGACAGCGTCAGTTCCTGTCCGGAGAACGTCATGCGGATCGACGCGTTGCGTTCGGCGACCAGTGCGACTCGCTTGATTGCACCGATCAGTTGCAGGCGATCGATCACCGCTTGGATCGGATAGTCGTCGGCGAACAGGCGATCGGTCGCCGGGAACTCGCCGTCGATCAGCTGCGAGGTCGAGACTCGGCCGGCATTCTCAAAACCGAGCAAAGACGACGAATCCTGATCAAAATCGATCACAACATTCTGGTGCTCGTCGAGCGAACGGGCGATATCGCGCAGCAACGAGCCGCGAACCAGTGTCGTGGCGTCGATGTCTTGGTCGACCGGGGTCCACGTGAAGGTCGCGCGGGCCAGACGGAAGCGGTCGGTCGCGGTCATGATCACTTTGTCGCCATGGAACTGGACGCGTACGCCGGTCAGCACCGGGCGATTCTCCTCGCGGGACACCGCGACGCACGCCTGGGACACTGCCTGGGCGAAAGTCGGCGCGTCGACCTGACCGATTTTCGCTGGAACGACGGGCATATCGGGGTATTCGGTCTCCGGCATGAGCTGCAACGTGAACTTCGACTTGCCCGAAGTGATCGTCAGCGTCGAGTCGTCGGTCGACAGGTAGGTACGTTCGGCGGGCAACGACTTGGTGATATCGGCGAGCAGTTTGCCGAGCACGAGCACGCTTCCGGATTCGTCGACTCCGGCCTCGATGTGGTGACGCGCGGAGATCTTGTAGTTGTACGCGGAAAGCTGCAGCGTTCCGTCAATGGCCTCGAGGCGGATGCCGACGAGAATGGGATTGGCCGGACGAGCCTCGATCACGCGGGTCGTCCATGCGACCGCGTCGGCCAACGCGGCGGAATCGATTTCGACTTTCATGTAAATCCTACTTTCATCGCTTGCTGTCTTGATCGTCATTCTAACCAAGAGCCGTGGGATTGCGAATCGTGAAGGTGGGATGCGTTATCGTGACGGCGACGACCGTACGTAAGTGGGTAGATAGTCGTAGTAATAAGCGCTGTGGAAACTGTGGATAACTCTCGTGACGGTAATGGCGAGTAGCGCTGACGAGATGGAGATCAATGTGGATAACTTCTGCATTTCTGTGGATAAAACGGCAAGTTATCCACATGAAAAATCGAGATTGAAAGTTATCCACATTCGACGACGAGTATTCCACGAGTTATCCACATTGGAGCGGCGGGTTATCCACCGGTTATCCGCAGGGTTTACCCACATTTGTGCATAACTGTGTGGATAACTTTTTCTGTTCGCGCGTCACAACCCGGGCGTGTCGAGGTATGTCGCGGACGCTTCCGACACCGCCCGTCCACCACAATCGCGCTCACAGACCAAAATCGGGTGTTTTCCCAAACGAGCCGAAAAAGTGCCGAAATCGTTCGCTCAGCGCCCTTGTGCTGAATGGCATGAGCTGTCGTGGCAGGACACGTGGCATGCGTGCCGTAATTCGGATGATATTCGTTCGTCGATCCGATGCCGGGAGGGCGGTTGTTGCCTGAAATGGACGCCGGAACGCGTGGCCGGTTCCGTCCAGTACAACCGCTCTCACAGACGAAAAACGCATGGTTTTTATATCGCTTGGAAAAAACGCTGAAAACGTTCGCTCAGCGTGATCGTGCTGGACGGTGGGTTCGGTCGATAATCAAGAAATATACGAACATATTGCGGGAAATAGTGCAGGGCATATCGATCGGAATATCCCGTCATGTGTCGTACGGCGTCGAGAACGATTATTCGGCCGCTGGACGAGGGAGTCCCGTGCCTGGTGATCGCGAATCGCGCGCGGAGTGGGGTGCAGCGTCGCTCGGTCGCCGTCCGTCACAGCCGCGCTCACAGACGAAAAACGGCACTTTTCCGCGAAGCCGCGAAAAAGTGCCGAAAACGGTCTGTCAGAACGATTCTGCTGGACGGCGCAATACGTCCGTCCGGCGAAAAAAACACGTGGAAAACGGTCTACTTGTCGTTCGACTGCTGCTTGAGACGCAGCGTCAGTTCCACAACGTAATTGTAGATCTCCTGTTTCTGCTGCATTTTCTGGTTGATCTGCTTCACCGCATGCATCACCGTGGTGTGGTCACGCCCGTGGAACACCTCGCCAATGTCGACCAGGCTCATGCCGGTATTCTCTCGGCACAGATACATCGCGATTTGACGTGCGATCGACACGTTTTTGGTACGGCCCTTGCCAACGATGTCATCGAATGACAGGTGGAAATACTTCGCGACCTGACTGATGATGTCGGTCGGCTTGATTTCGACGTCCGCCGTGAAAAAGTCCTGCAATGTCTGCTCGGCCAGCGCGCGCGTGACCGGCTGGTTGCTCAGCGAGGCGACCGCGGTGACGCGGGTGAGCGCGCCTTCGAGTTCGCGGATGTTCTCGGTGAACCGTTCCGCGATCAGATCGAGCACCTCCGGCGGGATATTCGCATGGTTGATCGAGGCCATCATGCGCAGGATCGCGATGCGCGTCTCCAGATCGGGCGGCGTCACGTCGACGACGAGGCCGGACTCGAAGCGCGAGATCAGTCGCGCCTCGAAGCCTTTGAGGTTCTTCGGCGGCACATCGGATGCGATCACGATGCGCTTGTTCGCCTGATACAACGTGTTGAACGTATGGAAGAACTGGTCGAGTGTCGCGTCCTTGCCACCGAGGAACTGGATGTCGTCGATCAGCAGCACGTCGACCGCTCGGTAGCGGCGGTTGAACGCGGCGATCTGGCCCTGACTCTGGTTCGGGGTCTGCAGCGCCTCGATGAATTCGTTCGTGAATTCCTCGCTGGTGACGTACCGCACCTTGAGGTTCGGGTCCTTGACCAGCGCATAGTTGCCGATGGCGTTCAGCAGGTGGGTCTTGCCCAGACCTGACCCGCCGTAGATACACAACGGGTTGTAGTCGCGCCCGGTTCCCTCGGCCACGGCCTGCGCCACGGTCCATGCGAATCGGTTCGACTCGCCCGGGACGAACGTGTCGAACGTCGCGTTTTTGTTCAGATGCGTTTCGGGATCGCGCGCCACCTGCGTGCGATTGAACGTCGGATGTGTGGGTTGTTGCGCGATGTCCGTTGCATTCGCCGGCTGGGTCGGTGCGATCGGCTGTGACGTTGCGATCGGCTGGGGCGCGGGGGCCACCGGTTCCATGCCATCCGGACGATACGATTCCTGACCGAGATCGGCGACGGTCGGCGCGTTGAGCGCCTCGATCTCGTCGTCGGCGTGTCGGGATTCGGGATATTCCGAGGCCGGCGCCGGCTGCGGCTTGGTCTTCGGACGCGGCTCCACCTTGAACGCGGGGAACATGTCGACGCCCGAGGCGATGTTCAACGCCTGGAGCATCGGTTCGCTCAGATCCTTCTGCAGCGCCTGCTGCGTGGCGAGGTTCTCGACGCACAGCACGATCGTCGTGCCGAACACCGCCTCGGGAACCACGCCTTCAAGCCACGCCTTGTCGCGGACGGTCAGCTTGGAATTATGCTTGAGCAGTGCCAGCGCATCCGCCCAGATCCGGGTCGCCTGCGCTGCGGGGTCCTGCGGCGTGTGCGCCATGCGGGCCTCCTCCACTCGAGCGAATAATATGACAACAGATCATTTTTACTCCAAAACCTAGAAGTTATCCACAGGCTTGCGTGTTGAAAACATTGGAATGTGAATAACATTCGTGTAATTTGTGGATAACTCGCCGCCGTGAGGGCTTGATTTTTCAACGGTTATATGCAAATGAACCGTTATGGAACAACGACCGAAATGTGAAAATACGCTCGGCGTTTTGACTTGTGGGCAGGGGTAAGAGTACTTTGGTATAGCTTGACTCATGAGGAGCCGTGCCTTGGCGCGGCTAAAACACCGGGAGCTAAATTATGAAGAGGACATTCCAGCCGAACAACCGCCGCCGTCACATGAAGCACGGCTTCCGCCTGCGCATGCGCACCCGTTCCGGCCGCGCGACCATCAACCGTCGCCGTGCCAAGGGCCGCAAGTCCCTGGCCGCCTGACCTATACGCTCGGCGGCAACATCGACGTGGAGCGGCTGAAGAGTCATCGTGACTTCGTCACCGTGCTCAAGCGCCGTCGTAAAGTCAGTGACAAGGATATCGTCGTGCACTATCTGGTGCGCGACGATTCCTCAGTTTTGGGCGAAACGACGGCGAATGGCCGGCGGCTTGGCCTTGCCGTATCCAAATCGGTGGGGCATGCGGTCACGCGCAACACCGTCAAGCGGCGGTTCCGCGTATTGGCCCGCGCCTACGAATCGCGGCTTCCCGAATCCGTGGACGTCGTGATGCGGGCGAAGCCGAGCGCCGCACATGCCGATTTCCAGTCGTTGGACCGGCAGGTGGCGTCGCTGTTCGACGCTGTTTCACGTAAAACAGCGAAGCGTGTCGCCGATGCACGCGGCTGACGGCATGATCCGCGCGATCCGCTGGTATCAGCGATCGATTTCCGCGAACCGTCCGGCCTGTTGCAAGTATTACCCCTCCTGCTCGAACTATGCCGTCGAGGCATTGGAGCGGTATGGGGCGTTCCGCGGCGGGTTGCTCGCCGTATTGCGTCTGCTGCGTTGCCGGCCGTGGAGTCGCGGCGGCATTGACGATGTGCCGCAGCGGTATTCCGTTTTTTATCGATTTTCATGGTCGAAGGCCCATGAGGAGCCCCGACTGACACCACTGGCCTGGCATGATGATGCCGACGAGCCGGATCATCATGCGCAACGTAAGGAGATGGCCTAGCGATGATCAATTACGATAACTTCCTGCTGGACAGCGGCTTCTGGGGCTGGCTGTACAAGCTGCTGACCCCGGTCGAGTGGCTGATGACCCAGATCATGGCCATCTTCCACAGCTTCCTGACCCTGCTCGGCATGTCGCCCGTCGGCTTCTCGTGGGTGCTGTCGATCATCTTCCTCGTGCTCGTCGTGCACGCGTGCGTGTTCCCGCTGTACTACAAGACGATGAAGTCGATGCGCAAGATGCAGGCGATCCAGCCGCAGATGCAGCGCATCCAGAACAAGTACAAGGGCAAGAACGATCAGGCCAGCAAAGAGGCCATGCAGCGCGAGATGATGAAGCTGTATCAGGACAACGACGCGAACCCGGCCGGTTCGTGCCTGCCGATGCTCATCCAGTCGCCGGTCTTCATGTGCATGTTCTACGTGCTCTCGGCCATTCCGTACATCGCGCGCGGCAAGCGTGAGGCGCTCGGCGCGTTCGACGTCGCCACCGCCAAGCAGTTCTCGCAGACCACCGTCTTCGGCGTGAACGTCACCGACGTGTTCGGCTCTGCTTCCACGCACGGCAAGATCATCATCGGCGTCTTCGTCGCGCTCATGTGCTTCTGCCTGTGGTTCACCACGTACTTCAGCATGAAGCGCAACACGAACCAGGAGGCGATGGTCGGCCAGGCCGCGGCCATGCAGAAGGGCATGCTGTGGATGTTCCCGATCATGTACATCTTCTCCGGCGTGACCATGCCGTTCGCCGTGCTCGTCTACTGGCTCACCAACAACGTGTGCAACCTCGCCCGCACCGCGTGGCAGGTCTACGCCTTCCCGACGCCCGGTTCGCCGGCCGCCAAGGACAAGGAAGTGCGCGACCACAAGCGAGAGAACGAGCGCCGTGCGAAGGCTGGACTGCCCAGCCTCGAAGAGGAGAAGCTCATCAAGGCCAAGGAAGAGGCCGAGCTCAAGGAGAAGCAGGGCTATCAGCGCGCGCAGCCACAGCGCAAGAACCGCAATAAGAAGAAATAACGTGCCATGATCTCACGGAAACGGGCGTGATTCGTTTCCGTGAGATTTTTTGGTTTAGACTGACTGTAGATTTGACCACCTTTGGCCTCGCTGATAAGGAGTTGTGATATGGCGCAGGACGACGAGAAGACGATCGATCAGCTCAACGAGGAAGCTGACATCGCCGCTGACTATCTCGAGGGACTGCTGGACATCGCCGATTACGACGGCGACATCGAGATGGGCGTGCGCAACGGACGGCCGATGGTGCAGATCGTCGCCGACGACGATACCGACATCAAGCATCTGATCGGCCGCAACGGGGAAGTGGTCGACGCGTTGCAGCAGCTGACCCGGCTGGCTGTGCAGCAGAAGACCGGCGAGCGTTCGCATCTGATCGTGGACGTGGACGGATTCCTCAAGCGCAAGCGCCAGCGCCTGCGTGACATCGCGCTCGACGCGATCGACGAGGTGAAGGAGACCGGCGAGCCGGTCGACCTGAAGCCGATGAACTCGTTCGAACGTAAGGTCGTGCACGACGTGGTCCGTGAGGAGGGCATGAAGTCGCGTTCGCACGGCGAGGAACCGCATCGCTATGTGACCGTCTATCTCAAGGCCGCCGCCGACGATTCCGCCGAGACCGACGAGGTCGACGAGTAGTTCGATCCGTATTTTCCTCGATCGTATCGTCATTTCGACCGAGCGCAGCGAGCGGAGAAATCTTCTGGGAGGTGGAAACCTCCGGTAAGATCTCTCCGCTCGCTTTCGCTCAGTCGAGGCGGTATGACCAGTCATGAAGGGCATTCCATGAACACCGACGTTTCACATGAAACATCCGAACCCGTCGAACCGGTCGTCGACCAGCTCGACGGTTCGCCCGTACTCGCCGAGGTGCTCGGCGACGCGCTCCCCAAACTTGAGGTGTTTCACGAGAAACTCATGCGCGAGGGCGAGCCGCGCGGTCTGATCGGTCCGCGTGACGTGCCGATCGTGTGGGAGCGACATATCCTCAACTCCGCGGCGATCGTGCCGTTCGTGCGCGAGGCGACCAAGGACGAGCGGTTCAAGACCGTCGCCGACATCGGATCGGGCGGCGGATTCCCGGGCATCGTCGCCTCGGCCTGCCTGCCGGACCACCGGTTCACGCTGATCGAGCCGATGGAACGCCGGGTCGAGTGGCTGAACGAGTGCGTCGAGGAGATGAACCTCAAGAACGTGACCGTGTTGCGCGCGCGATCCGAAGAGGTGATTACGAACCTGCGCAAGCATGCCTCTGGCCTGCATCCGTTCGCGGTGGTGACCTGTCGTGCCGTCGCTCCGATGACCAAGCTGTCCGGCTGGACGCTGCCGCTGCTGAAACCGCATGGCTGCCTCGTCGCATTGAAGGGGCGCTCGGCCCAGGCAGAGATCGACAAGGCCGCCAAGGAGATCGCCAAGCGCGGGGGAGTGCGGCCGCGTGTGGTTGAAGCCGCCGTCGGACCGGATCTGGAGCCCACCCACGTCGTGATTGTGGATAAACGATAGTAGTTATCCACAGACTTGAACACCAGTGAACGCAAGTTATCCACAATCTGCATCTGTGTATAACTTCCGGCGTCAAGCCTTGAAAAATAGCGACTTTGGCAATCGCCTATCAAAGATATGCACATGTTATCCACAGCTTTATCCACACCGTTATCCACATGCATGTGGATAACGGTGTGGATAACTGCTGAAAACGACGTTTCATGTCCACGCGAACGATGAAACTGGAACGTACTGTCTTGTGAAGGAGGAACTCGTGTCCACAGCAGATGACCAGACCGTTGGGGGCCTGCAGGAACCGGAAACGGTGACGCAGACCATCAATCGCATCTTCAAGGATTCTGCTTCTCCTCTGGGTGCGCAGATCGCGCAGGAATCGTTGCGGTACAAGGCCATCGAGGCCGCCGTCTTCCCCAAGCCGCAGCAGACCCGAATGATCGCGGTCGCCAATCAGAAAGGCGGCGTCGGCAAGACCACCACAACCGTCAACATCGCCGCGGCCCTGGCCCTCGCCGGCGCCCGCGTGTTGGTCATCGACATGGACCCGCAGGGCAACGCGTCCACCGCGCTCGGCAT
This sequence comes from Bifidobacterium simiiventris, assembly GCF_019331715.1. GTDB lineage: Bacteria > Actinomycetota > Actinomycetes > Actinomycetales > Bifidobacteriaceae > Bifidobacterium > Bifidobacterium simiiventris. The sequence goes on along the minus strand of NZ_JAHBBG010000008.1, from coordinate 54,282 downwards.
CCCGCACGGCTCGGGCATGCCGTCCGTCTACGACGTGATCGAGGGGCGTCTGACCATCGAACAGGTCAAACAGGTCTGCCCTGACTTCTCCACGCTCGACGTCGTGCCGGCGTCCATCGACCTGTCCGGCGCCGAACTCGAGGTCGCCGACTCGCCGAACCGCAACAACCTGATGCGCGACGCGATCAACGAGTATCTCGCGCACTGCGGCGATCACTATGATTACGTATTCATCGACTGCCCGCCAAGCCTCGGTCTGCTCGTCATCAACGCGATGTGCGCGGTCAACGAGATGCTCATCCCGATTCAGGCCGAATACTATGCGCTCGAAGGCCTCGGCCAGCTCATCCACACGATCGGCCTCGTGCAGGAGCACTTCAATCCGTCGCTGCTCGTCTCGACCATGCTGGTCACCATGTTCGACCGGCGCACGCTGCTCAGCCGCGAGGTCTACGACGAGGTCAAGCAGCACTACCCGTCGATCGTGCTCGACACGACCATTCCGCGAACCGTGAAGATTTCCGAAGCGCCGAGCTTCAGCCAAAGCGTGATTTCCTACGAGCCGCAGTGCATGGGCGCCACCGCATACCGCGAGGCGGCGCTGGAAATCGCGAAGCGTTCGGCGCAGGCGTTGCAGGCGATTGCGATCAAGCGAGGAGAACACTGAGATGGCAAAGTCACGTTTGGGCAAAGGACTGGGTGCGCTGTTTCCCGATCTTCCCGGAGAACCGCACGAGCAGAAGACCGACGAACAGTCGGTGATCGCCGGCATGCCGGCGGCTGCAGCCACCACCGGGACGGGTGCCGTGATCGCGAAGAACGACCATCCCGTCAAGACCACGGTCGTCGTGCCGGCGAAGGACGCGTCGACCGTCGCGGCGATCGCGTCCGCGGCCGCGTCGATGGGCCGGAACAGTTCCGGCGATCCGTTGAGCGCCGTGGGCAAGACCGATGCCGCAACCGACGGCGGCAAGGCCAAGGCGGCCAAGACCAAGCGCGCCGCGATGCCCGGCATCGGCGATATCGCGCATCCGAGCGACCTGTTCTTCGGCGGCGATCACACGGCTCCGTCGGCCGTCTCCGCCGTTCCTGCTGCCGCGGCGAACGTTGTCACGCCGACTGCCGCAGCCGAACGTCCGACGGCCCAGACGGCCGCCGGCAAGCAGTCCAAGAACGACAAGGACACCGAGGAAGTCGAACTCAAGCCGGTGCAGGGCGGCTATCTGGCCGAACTGACCATCACCGACATCGGTCCGAACGCGCACCAGCCGCGGACCGTCTTCGATGAGGACGAACTGGCCGAACTGTCCGCGTCCATCAAGGAAGTCGGCATCCTTCAGCCGATCGTCGTGCGTAAGCGTCCGGCCTCCCAATTGGCCGCCGCGCAGCGCGATCCGAACGCCGACGAGCTGAGCCGCACGCCGTACGAGCTGATCATGGGGGAGCGCCGGTGGCGGGCCTCCCAGTTGGCGGGACTCAAGACCATCCCGGCCATCGTCAAGACGACCGCGGACGACGACATGCTGCGTGATGCGTTGCTCGAGAACCTGCACCGCGTCGCGCTCAACCCGCTCGAAGAGGCCGCCGCGTACCAGCAGATGATCGACGAGTTCGGTCTGACGCAGGCGCAGCTGTCGAAGTCGGTGTCGAAGTCGCGTCCGCAGATCGCGAACACGCTGCGACTGCTCAACCTGCCGGCGAGCGTGCAGAAGAAGGTGGCCGCCGGCGTGCTGTCGGCCGGCCACGCGCGTGCGCTGCTCGCGCTGGGCAGCGAGGACGAGATGGAGCAGCTGGCACAGCGGATCATCGCCGAGGGACTGTCGGTGCGTTCCACCGAAGAGATCGTGGCGATGAAGGTCGCCGAAAGCGATCAGCCGCGCAAGGCCCGCGCCAACAAGAACAATCCGTGGGCCAATTCGCCGATCCGCGAGCATCTCGAGAACCGTTTCGACACCAAGGTGTCGATCAAGGGCTCCGAGCAGCACGGCCGCATTGAGATCGTGTTCTCCTCGCCCGAAGACATGAACCGCATCCTCGACCTGCTCATGCCCGACGGCACCCCCGCCCCCGACTCTGGTTGGAAGTAAGATAATGAAGCTTCCCGTCATTTCGACCGATGTGCCATCTTTTTCTGTCATTTCGACCGAGCGAAGCGAGCGGAGAAATCTTGTACTACGTATACATCTTGACCAACTGGAATAACAAGGTGATGTACGTAGGCATGACGAATAACTTGCTTCGCCGGTTGAGTGAGCATCGAAATCACAGAGTGGATGGCTTTACTGACCGATATAACGTGACCAAACTGGTTCACTACGAATCCGTGGAAGATGTTCGCGTGGCGATCGAGCGTGAAAAGCAGATTAAGAAGTGGAACCGTGACAAGAAGAACCGTCTTGTCGAACTGACTAATCCGCAGTGGAATGATCTCGCTAAGGATCTGGTCGGGTAATAAAGATTTCTCCGCTCGGCTATCGCCTCGGTCGAAATGACGCTCTATTTGTCATTTCGACCGAGGCGTCATATATTCTCCTGTCACTTTGACTGAGCGCTCTACTTTTTGTCATTTCGACCGAGCGAAGCGAGTGGAGAAATCTTAAAAAGCCACTACTCCTGTGTGAGGTAGGACTGGGTGTCGAGGGCGGCGCGGCAGCCCATGCCGGCAGCGCTGATGGCCTGGCGGTAGACGCGGTCCACCGCGTCGCCGGCCGCGAATACGCCCGGCACCGACGTGCGCGTGGACGCGCCGTCGACCACGATATAGCCGTCCTCATCCAGCTTGACCGCGCCGCCGAGGAATCCGGTGCTCGGCGTGTGGCCGATCGCCACGAACACGCCCTCCGCCGGCAGTTCGCGCGTCTCGCCGGTCACCACATCGCGCAGTGTCACCGACGTCGCACCGGAATCGTCGCCGTTCACCGACTCGACCACCGCGTTCGTCACGAACGAGATCTTCTCGTTCTCGCGGGCGCGATCCACCATGATCTTCGAGGCGCGGAACTCGTCGCGGCGATGCACGAGCGTCACCGACGAGCCGAAGCGGGACAGGAACTGCGCCTCCTCGAACGCGCTGTCGCCGCCGCCGACCACGACGATCGGCTTGCCGCGGAAGAAGAACCCGTCGCAGGTCGCGCAATACGAGACGCCACGGCCGGAGAACTCCGCCTCGCCGGGCACGCCGAGCTTGCGGTAGCTTGAACCGGTCGTGATCACCACGGCGCGGGCGCGGTACGTTTCGCCGCCGTCCACGGTCACCGACTTGACCGCGTGCGCATCGGGCTGGTCGGCATCGCCGCCGAAATCGACCGACACCACGTCGTCATACACCAGTTCGGCGCCGAACTTCTCGGCCTGCTTCTGCATCGCGTCCATCAGGTCCGGGCCCATGATGCCGTCCGGGAAACCGGGGAAGTTCTCGACTTCCGTCGTGTTTACCAGCTGGCCGCCGGGCGTGAGGGCGCCGGCGATCACCAGCGGGCGGTATCCCGCGCGGCCGAGGTAGATGGCGGCGGTGTAGCCTGCCGGGCCGGAACCGATAACGATCACATCACGAATCTCATCACTCATGCGCCCCACTCTACCAACCACCGGCTATGTCGGGCCGTGTCACGCCTCCCGCTGAATCGCCGGACTGGCGCCGTGATAGATCGTTTATACGGTGTTGTAACAGGCATCTTTTTGTTATGTAAAGATGCCTTATCGCCACCACCAGCATCACCGCCATGATCCTCATGACCGGACTCCACATGCTCATGCAGTAGCCCCGCCAAGCTACAAGGCCGTCCTAAGAGGAGGTATGAGTCTCACTATATAGATTATTCTAATATAGAATAATCTATATAGTTTTTTCTATATTAGAATAATCTATATAGTGATGGATATCGATGTGGTTTCGGGGAGGCTTTCATGTTCATCGGCAGACAGCATGAACTGATTGCATTGCAACGCATGTACGACAGCAAGCGATTCGAGATGATGGTGATCTACGGTCGCCGACGAGTCGGCAAGACGGCGTTGATCGACCATTTTCTTGACGGCAAGACGGCGTTGTACTTCACCGCCCGACAGCAGAATTCCCGACTGATACTGCAATCGTTCGCCATGGCCATCGCCGCGTATTTCAATCAGCCTGAAGTCGATTTTCGTAGTTGGGACAATGCGATCGATTATCTGGTGAGTCAAGCACGTCGTCACGCGGGCGACAAGCTTGTCATTGTATTGGATGAATTTCCATATGCCGCCGAGGCCGAGCCGAGTCTGCCGTCGATATTGCAAATCGCCATCGACCATGGTCTGAAGGACACGAATACCATGCTGATTCTGTCCGGAAGTAACCAGGGCTTCATGGAGAGCAAGGTACTTGGCGTGCACAGTCCGCTGTACGGCCGACGCACTGGTCAGATCAAGTTGCAGCCGTTTGATTGCTTCGATGCTGCCCGATTCGTAGAACACTGCACGGCCGAGGACGCCGTGAGATATTATGCGACATTCGGCGGCACCCCATATTACTTGGCACAGCTTGATCCGCAGCTGTCGTATGAGCAGAACGTGGCGATGCTATGTTTCGATCAGGCTGGTTTGCTGTATGAGGAACCTATGATGATGTTGCGGGAGGAGTTGAAAAGCCCCGCCATCTATGATTCCATTCTCCAAGCTGTCAGTAATGGGTGCAATACTCCGAAGATCATCGCCGATCATATCGGTTTGGAACCAACATCTGTGTCGTTCTATCTCAAGACATTGGAAGAGCTGCGTCTCATTGAGCGTTCCATTCCCTTTGGGGAAAAGCCTACGTCGCGCAAATCCAGAATACACATCAAGGATCCGTTCTTCGCATACTGGTACAGGTTCGTCGCGCCGAACGTAACCTTGATCGAGACCGGCAGTGGCGTGGAAATCGCGCGGAAAACTGCCGAGAGTGCCGTGTTCGCCGCATATGTCGGACAGCAGTTTGAGACGATGTGCATGCAATGGATATTCAGGGCATTCCAAAGCGGCAAACTGCCGCTCATGCCGGTGCTGACCGGAAAATGGTGGGGCAACAATCCGCTGAAGCGGGAGGAAACGGACATCGATGTGGTGGCTGCCGAGCCTGACGAGAAAAAGATATTGCTGGGCGAATGCAAATGGCGCAATACGGTCAACGAAACTGAAATGATCGCGTCGTTGCGGGATCGAATCGGACTGATTCGCGGATATCGAGAGACGACATTGGCGTTCTTTACGAAGAACCCCGTGCACGAGACCACACTGGCCAAATACCGCAATGATCCTGACATGATCTTCGTGTGTGCGGATGACATGTTCAGGGAACGATAGGTTCGGTATCGGGTTTGCGAAAAGCTTGGTTCTCCGGTTCAATGGAGAAGATTGCGCAAGAAGACGATGGGCGTCCGCTGCGAGACGGCGACGTTCGTCTCAGACAAAGGAGTGTGCGATGAGTGTTCCGCAACGGGTGCTTGACGTGATGCATTCGCCCGGGATCTATTTCTGCAGCGACCCCGAAATGGGCGCGGCCCAGCAGGAGCAAATGAGGTTGCTGCATGAACTGAACGCGACGATGCCGGGCGATCCGCGGCGCGGCGAGCTGCTGCACGAGTTTTTCGCCGAGTTCGGCGAGGGAGCGTACGTAGAGCTGCCGGTGCACGCGAACTGGGGATGCAGCACGCACTGGGGTGCACATTCGTACGCGAATTTCAACCTCACGCTGGTCGACGACGGCGAGATCTTCATCGGAGACCACACGATGATCGGCCCGAACGTCACGCTCGTGACGACCGGCCATCCGGTCCGTCCCGACCTGCGCGAGCGGATCGCGCAGTTCTCCGAGCCGATCCATATCGGTCGCAACGTGTGGATCGGCGCGAACGTGACCGTGTTGCCCGGCGTGACGATCGGCGACAACTCGGTGATCGGCGCGTGCAGCCTGGTCACGCGCGATGTGCCGGCGGACTCGGTGGCGTTCGGTTCGCCGTGCCGTGTGGTGCGTGAGATCAACGACCACGATCGGGAATACTACTGGCGCGACCGCCGCATTCCCGACGGCATCTGATCGCGGTTTCACGGTTCAGGGCACGATCCTTCCCGGGCATACGGTCGGCTCATAGGCGCGAAACGGCCGTAAGCCCGGGAAGGAGCGGCGGTAAGCCCGGAAGAAAGGCTGTGTCTGGGGATCTTCTCCCGGGCATACGGCCGGTTTCCATGTCCGTAACGGCCGTATGCCCGGGAATGAGATTATGATGCGGGCTTCCTTCCCGGGCTTACGGCCTTTTTGGACACTAAAACCGGCCGTATGCCCGGGAGCAACTGGAAACGGCAGGGTATGACCAGGAGCAGCCGGTAACGTCAGAGGGCGACAGGGAGCAACCGGGGACAGCCGGGGAACGGCAGTGTGCAACTAAGGCGCAACCGGGTATGACTGGGAGCAACCGGGGGCGGCAGGGAACGGCAGGGAAGCAACTGGGGAACGACAGGGGAACTGGCCTCCCGGGCTTACGGCCGTTTTGTGCCTAAGAACCGGCCGTAAGCCCGGAAGGGATAGGCTGTATGCCCGGGAGAAGGGTTGTGCCCGGGAAGGTGGATAACAACAGCCGGGGCGGCAGGCGGCACAAGGAATGGGGGTGACTCAACCCCGACCCATAACCTGTGGAGGAAGGAACGGCCGGCTATCACCCCAACAACGAATAAGCCCGGCTGCGGGGCCGGGCTTATTCTCAGAGAGGAGAAGGAAGAAAGGAAGTTCAGTTGTCGCGGTCTTTCAACCGCTGACTACGATATAACCACCTGATTCCTGACGCTTCGTGTGTTCTTCCTGAGTGTTGTCTGGGAATCGCGGCGCAAGGCCGCACCGCCTAGAACAGCTCGACCTTCTGGATGTAGAGCTGTCCGTTCGGCAGTCCGTCCATCGGCACCCAGATCATCACGTCCTGCGTGGTGACCACGGAGTTGAACTTGACCTCGGTAGTGCCGCCCTCCGCGAACGTGAAGTCCGCGACCTGCTTGCCTTTGGTCGGATCGTCCGTGGTGCCGGTGCGCACGTACGCCTTGCCGCCCGACGTGCTGATCGTGATCTTGAGACGGTACACCTTCGTCGCTTCGTTCAGGTGTAGATGGTACGCGAAACCGCTCTGGCCGGCCGGGCTCGACAGGAACGACTGGCTTGCGATCGTGACCGGGGTGTCGTTGTGGTACTTCGGATCCGGAACCTTCTTCGCCTCCTTGTCGGCGGTGACGACCTTGGATTTGCCGGACGAGGACGACGACTTGTCGGACGAGCTGCTCGACGAGTTATTCGAGCTACTCGAGCCGTTCGAAGAATTGTCGGACGAATCGGAATCGTCCGATCCCGAAACCTCGCCGTTCGTCGTGTTGCCGAACGGCACGTCGTTGAGGTTGTCCTTCCACGGATCGGCCTGCGAGGACGAACCGCCGCCCACGTTGCCGGTCGCCGCGTTGTTGAGCGCGCGCACCGCGAAATAGCCAGCGCCGACGACCACCGCGATGCCGACCAGCACCGTGATGATCTTGGTCGGCAGACCGATCATGAGCGTCTCGTCGGCCACGTCGGCGTTCAGCGCGGCGTTGGCGATCTTGTCGGGTCGGGTCACAGCGGTCTTGACCGTGATCGGAGGCATCGCGACCGTCTCGTTCGGATCGGGGGCCGTGTTCTTGACCGGGTCGATGACCTGCGTGGCCTCGAGGGCCGGGTCGGCGACCGGCGGCGGCGCGACCGGCGGCGCGACGGCCGCGGGCAGCGTCTGCGTCGCCTCGATATCGTCGGCCTTGGCCGCGGCTCCGGCTCCGGCGGCCGCAGTCGGGGAGCCCGCCACGATCGGGTTGAGCGGCAGCGTCGGCCGCGACACCGCGTCGGAGACAGGGAACGAGTATCCCGGCACGTTCTGCACGGCCGGAGCCGCGGGCGGGTTCGGGATCGCGTCGTTGTGGCGCACGGACGAGACGTTCAGCGGCACGGTCGGCAGCGCCGCGCCATTGCCGTCGGTGTGCTGCCCGTCGAACGCGGAGAACAGATCGCCGGTCAGCGGCGTCACGTCGACCACGTCGTCGGAGGTCAGCGCGGACGCGTACTTCGGCGTATTGAGCGACAGCGGCGGCAGCGGGTTCGTGTTGACCATGCCGGCCGGAATCTCCATCAGCGCATCCTGCGGGGTCGGGTTGATCGCGGCGAGCATGATCGACGCGGTGCCGGCGATGCTCGGCAGCGCGATGTCGTGCTCCATCAGCTGGTTGAGCGGATACCACGCGCCCAGCAGCGCATCGATTTCAGCCAGCGACGACATCGGCGCGTTGAACGTGCCGTTATCGCCGTGCAGGCCGAGTCCGCGGCGGCAGATCAGCTTGAATTCGCCCGGAATGTCGTCGTTCAGGCGGGACATGTCGTATTCGGTGTGCGCGTTCGACGGCGTGCCGTTGAGCAGCGAGTACAGCAGCGCCGCGAGTTGGCGCACCGCGCGTTCCTCGTCGCCCGTCGAATCGTCGGTCCTGCCGGAAACGTCCTGCAGCATCATGCTCACTGGAATGTCGGCCAGCTGCACGCCGGCCGCACTGATGCGCACGGTGTCGGTGCTGATCGCATGGTCGACCACGCCGCGCGCGAGCAGCGTGCGCACGATCAACGTGGTCTCGCCGAGGATCGATCGGATTGCGGCGTAGCTCAGGATCTTGCGTGCCGGGCCGCGCAGATAGTCGCTCAGCGACAGTCCGGCGTCCTCGCGGGTGACGATGATCGGCAGTTCGCCGCTGTGATGCAGCTGAAGCACCTGCGTGAGCCGCTGATCGTGCATGGACGCAAGGATCGACGTGACGTCGTTGACCTGCGTGACGACGCGGCGGTCGGTGATGACGAACACCTGGCAGTCCTGCGCGAGCATGCGATCGTTCGCTTTCCATGCCTGCAGGCCGGGGGTGTTACGCAACGGTGATACCAGCGTGTATCGATTGATGATGGTATCTCCCAGTTGAGGCTTCATTCCGACTCCATATTGCGAAGATGATTCTGACGAGGGTTTCGGTGTCATTCTAATCGTCGGTGTGGTCGAGGCCATCGGCTGTGCGGACGATTGCGCGGGCTTCGATTCGCGCGTCTGCGCCGGCGGCGCGGGCGGCACATCAGCCGCTGCGGTAGCGGCCGGCTCGGGGTCTGCGGGGGCGACCGGCCGCCGCGTGAGCCGCGACTTCACCATGTCGACCGCCATCATCAGTTCGCGCGACCGCAGCAGCCACAGCACGCCGACATACACGACCGTGATCACGATCGTCAGCAGCACGCACGCGCCGATCGCCTGGAACCAGTTCATGTTCATGGCCTGCGCGGCCGTAATCGGACGGCCATGACCGGCCGCTCCCGCATCGGGCGATCCCGCCGCCGCGGCGTCCTGCGGCGACCAGACGCCCAGCAGCGAGTACACCGGATCGCGCGCCAGCAATCCCACGATCACCGCGGCCGCGCCGGCCACCAGCGACTGCCCGTACGACCACGCGATGCGCCGGCCGTCCAGTCGGCCCTCGAACCGCGCGCGCAACGGCGGGATCAGGAACGGGAACGCGACCAGATGGCCGAGCGCGGAGCCCGCGCCCACCAGCATCACCCACTGCGTCGGCGGGGTGACGCGGCTCAGGCCGAACACCGATCCGATGAACAGCACGTTGAACAGCAGCATGAACAGGAACGGGTTGCGGCCGTCCTCGAACGAGTAGAACGTGCGCTGGATGACCAGATACGCGCTTGAGATCGGCAGGCCGAGACCGAGCGTCATCAGCGGCGCGGCGATGAGCGTCGCCTCGTGCATGCTCACGGACGGCAGCAGCGCGATGATGATCGGTACCGGCATCACGATGAACGCGGCGGTGAAGAACATCATAAGCACGCCCATGCTGCGCAGCGACAGGCTGAGCGTCGAGCGCGCGCCGTCGATGTCGTGGTCGGCGATCGCGCGCGAGATGCGCGGGAACAGGGCGGTCGCGACCGATACGGCGATGAGCGAATACGGCAGCATGTACAGCGTGAACGCGTTCTGATACGTCGCGTTGCCGGCGACCTCGACCATGTCCAGACCGAGACGCGCGTGCGCGGCTCCCGGCGCGGACGTGGTGATGCGCGTGGCGAGCAGGCTCGCGACCTGGTCGACGACGACGATCGCGACGCTCCAGCCGGCCACCGAGCCCATCGACCGCAGGCCGATGCCGTGCAGACCCCAGCGCGGCCGGTACCGGATGCCGCATTTCGTGAGCGGCACGAACAGGATCAGCGCCTGGAACGCCACACCCAGCGTCCACGTTCCGGCCGTGAGCATCAGCTTGTCGCCGGTCCAGAACCCCATCGGCTGTTCGGTGGCGCGGCCGAACAGCAGGATGAACGCGGTGAATCCCGCGCAGCTGATCACGTTCGCACCCACCGAACTCCACGCGTACGCGCCGAAATGATCCTTGGCCGCCAGCACCTGGCCAAGCACCGTGTACAGGCCGTAGAAGAAGATCTGCGGCATGCACCACAAGGTGAACGCGTTGGTCAGTGCAAGCATCTCCGGGGTGCCGTCGACGTACAGCATGGTCAGCAGCGGCGTGGCCGCGGCCATGACGACCGTCATGAGTGCCAGCAGCGAGATTGCCAACGTAATCAGCTTGTTCAGCCGCTCCTCAGCGTCATCCTGCTGCAGCGTGCGCACGATCTGCGGCACGAGCACCGCGTTGAAGATGCCGCCGGAAACCAGCGCGAACACGGCCTGAGGGATCATCGCGCCGGCCTGATACGCGTTCGCCGCAAGGCCGGTCGTGCCGAGTGCGACGGCCAGCAGGATCGTGCGCACCTGACCGGTCACGCGGGAGGCCGCCGTGCCGGCAGCCATGATCAACGAGTTGCGGCCAAGTGATGAACTCATTCGTCGGGATCCTTCTTGCGGTTGAACTGACGCCACAGGCCGAGCAGGCCGAGCACGATGGCGAAGCCGATGATCACGAAGCCGCTCATGTCGCTGATGCGCAGCACGCTGGTGATGCTGGTGGACTGCGCGGCGCCGAACGGATGGCCGTCGCGATCCTGCAGACTGATGGTGGCCGTGGCCTTGCCGGACGTGGCCACGCGGATGGTGAACGTGACCTGCGATTCGCCGTGCGCGGGCACGTTGGTCTCGGCGATGCGCGAGGTGACGATTTCCGGCGAATCGGTGAGCGACGAGACCTTCACGTGCACCGGATACGGATGCTGGTTGCTGATGGTGACCATCATCTTCGCGGTTTCGCTCACCACCGTCACCGATTCGGACGGGGCGATCGAGACGCCGTTGAGCAGTTGCGTGGACAGGCTGACCGCACCGGTGGCCATGTGCTCGGCCGTGGCGGTGTGCCCGGACAGCGCGTGCAAGGCGAACGTCGACTGCGCGTCCAGCAGCGTGGTTGCCCAGTTCTTCGCGTCGTCGCTGTCGGGGTCGAGCACGGAGGAGACGAACTGGGAGACGTTGCTGCGGCTTGCGGTCAGCGACGCCAACGTTTGCTGGAATTGCTGCGACTGCGTATCGGTGAGCGCGACGCTGTCCTGGACGAGCTGCAGCGCGTCGTCCCCGCTGGCGTACGCGTCGGCGTCGCTGAGCGTGTTCAGATCGGTCAGATTCAGCCACGGCGACTGTTCGACGGCGCTCATCAGCGCGTCGATCATGGCCGCGTCGGTGCCGGTGCCGAAGCAGACCAGCAGGTTGCGGCTGGTGTACGGCTGTTCCATCTGGTAGAACGCGCTCTGCGCGACGAAGCGCGCGAGCCGTCCGGCCGCGCTCGTCTCGCTGTCGGCGGTGTCGCTGGTCGCCTTGCCCTGCGCCAGTCGGCTCAGCTCGCGCTGCTCGGTGAGCACGGTCACCTCGCCCGCGTCGGTCGGCACCACGATCTTGCCGGTGTGCACGGTCGAGTCGTCGCTGGCGTCGAACTCGTGGTCGGCGATCACGGTCGAATATCCCTGCCGTTTCGCCTCGGCCAACGATTGCAGCGACCAGACGGCCTTGCCCTGCCACGCGTACGTGTCGCGCGTCGCGTTCTGGTCGCCGATCGCCGAACGGTAGTCGGCCAGCGCGGCGTCCGCGTTCCATGCCGACGATTCCACGCCGGCCTCGCGGTAGGCGTCCGCGTCGCCGTACGCGCTGTACGAGGAGATGTCGAATCCGGCCGGCTGCATGATGCCGCTGACCTGCGGCGGCATGGACAGCGCGTTGAGCGTCGTCGGGTCGGCGATGACCTGCAGCGCCGGATGCTTGGATACGGCCTGCAACCGTGTGCGTTCGAGCTGCGCGTCGTCGCCGAGCGTGACCACCTGGCCCGCGTCCGCGGACGCGTTGGACGGGGTGCCGGATGCGCTGCCGGACGTGGCGTTGGACGAGCCGGTGCTTGCGCCGCCGGACGAGCTGCCGGACACGCTATCGGATGTGTTGCCGGACGATTCGCCGGACGAGGAAGTGCCGTTGCCGCCGGCATTGTTGCCGCCGTTCGCGGGGCCGGAAGGCTGGCCGTTGACCAGCTTGGTGACGGCCGTCTCGTCCGCCTGCCATGCGGTCGACGATATCGGCAGCACGATCGTCATGTTCATGGCCGGCGTGCTCGCGATGTTCAATCCGTCCGTCGAACGGGTCAGGAAGCTGTGCGTCACCCGTTCGATCTGGCCGTCCACTGCATACGTGAGCGCCAGCGGCTTCGGTCCCCACGAGACGATCTGCTTCAGGTCGTCCTGGTCGACGTCGACCGTCACGCTCGTTGACGCTCCCGGCGCGAGTTCGGCCACGTCCGCGGTGCCGAGCACGTCCATTGCGGGGATGGGCGTCGTGCCTTCGGCCCACTGCTGGATGTCGGTGCGCGAGAAGAACGTGAACCGCGCGTTGACGGTCAGCGTGAGCGTGCCGGCCGGCAGCGTGTCGGCGGTCGGGTTGGCGATCGTGGCTTTGAGATGGTAGCCGGAGGATGCGGTGACGACAGCCGTGGCCGAGTCGATCGTGATGGTCGGTTTGGTCGCGGCGTCCGTCGTCTCGCTGGTGCTGGTGTCGGCCGTGCTGGTGTCGGCCGTGTCGGCCGATCCGTCGCCGTCCTCGGCCAGCGCGATTCGCGCGGGCACGGCGAAGCATACGGCCAGACTCATCACAACGACCAGCAATGCGGTTAGGGCACGGTTCATAGCGCGTCGTGCCGAAGCTGCGGGAAGGTTCACGTCATGCCTGCCTGTTCAGTTTCCTGGCATAGAGCCAGGCGATCTTGCGCTCATTAGGATAGCTGAGCACGCCGTCCAGATCGTCGAAATCGACCCAGATGGCGTCCTCGGCCTCATGATCGGGGTCGCCCTCAACGGTCAGCTCGCCGCCGACCTGTTTGAGCGCGAAATGATGCACGAGCTTGTGCACACGTTGGCTGGTTCCGGTGAACCAGTAGTCGATCGTCGCGATCGAATCGACCACCTCGCCCAGGATGCCCGTCTCCTCGTGCACCTCGCGCACAGCCGTCTGCTGTGGGGTCTCGCCTTTTTCGATATGGCCCTTCGGCAGGCACCATTCCAGATGCCCGCTGCGCGAATGCCGCGCGATGATCGCGACGCGGCCACGCTCGTCGAACACGAGTCCGCCCGCGGAATACTCGCGCACGACCGGCAGCTCCTGCGCGTCCAGAGATGCGAACGTTGTCGGGCCGTCTGACGAGCGACGCTGCGGCATGTTCGCCGGCGACGGCCTCGACGGCGTGACCTCGACGGCGATCTCCGCGTCGCTGGCGTCGCCGGTCAGCGTGCCCGGCGTGTCGGAATCGGCCGGATCCGACGGTTTGATCGTCGCCCGCACCCGGATGGTCGTGGATTCGAATTCCCCCGATTCCGCGTCATCCGTGCGCGCGGCGGAGGTCGTGGAGTACATCAACTTGTCCGGCGCCAACGGATCCAGGGCATGACGAAGCGACGCATGGTCGAGCATGCGTGCGAGGTCCGCTGGCGTAATCATGCTAACCACCTTACTCATACTTTGCGCAGGTGGGGTAACGCTATGCTGAGAAGAACAAAAGTTCCCCAAGTTGCGAAAGGGTGCGCGTGAATTTCGAAGTATGGCCCGAGGCCATCGAATTAGGCCGTTTGTTCGCCGAACAGGGCTATGAGCTGGCGCTGGTGGGCGGTCCGGTCCGTGACCTGCTGCTGCGCCGCAAGTCTCACGATCTGGATTTCTGCTCGTCGGCGCGTCCCGAGCAGTTCGAGCCGATCCTGCGGCGGTGGGGACGTGACGGCTTCTGGGATATGGGCCGCAAGTTCGGCACGCTCGGCGCGATGCGCCGCCGTCCCGACGGCACCGAAGTGCAGGTCGAGGTCACCACATACCGGTCGGACGTCTACGATCCGGACTCGCGCAAGCCCGAAGTCAACTACGGCGACTCGCTCGAAGGCGACCTGTCGCGCCGCGACTTCACCGTCAACGCGATGGCCCTGCGCGTTCCCGATCTCGAATTCGTCGACCCGTTCGGCGGCGCGAACGACCTCGCCAAAGGCGTGCTGCGCACCCCGGTCGACCCGCGCCAGTCGTTCGACGACGACCCGCTGCGCATGATGCGCGCCGTGCGGTTCGTGGCCCAGCTCGGCTTCTCGATCGAACCGGAGACGGCCGCGGCGATCACAGACATGGTCGACCGCATCGAGATCGTCTCGGCCGAACGCGTACGCGACGAACTCGTCAAACTGCTGCTGTCTGACCGTCCGCGCGCCGGCATTGAGGCGCTCGTCGAATCCGGACTCGCGGACATCGTCTTCCCGGAGATCCCTGCGCTGCAGCTGGAAATCGACGAACACCACCGTCACAAGGACGTGTTCGAGCACACGATGATCGTGCTCGACCGCGCGGTGGCGCTCGAGACCGGCGACGACGGCCCGGTGCCGCGGCCGGATCTCACGCTGCGCCTCGCCGCGCTCATGCACGACATCGGTAAGCCGAAGACGCGCAAGTTCGAGCCCGGTGGCAAGGTCAGCTTCCACCACCACGACGCGGTCGGCGCGAAGATGACGCGCAAGCGGCTGCGCGCACTGCACTTCGACCACCACATCGTCGAGGACGTGAGCGAGCTCGTGAACCTGCACCTGCGTTTCCACGGGTACGTGGACGAGCCGTGGACCGACTCGGCCGTGCGCCGCTACGTCAAGGACGCCGGCCACCTGTACGAGCGGCTCAACCGGCTCACGCGCGCCGACGCGACCACGCAGAACAAGCGCAAGGCGATGATCTTCTCGTCCGCGATGGACGAGATGGAGGACCGCGTGCGCGAGCTTAAGAAGAAAGAGGACTTCGACGCGATCCGGCCGGACATCGACGGCAACGAGATCATGTCGCTGCTCGGCCTGGAACCCGGGCCGATGGTCGGCCGCGCCTACAAGCACATGCTTGAATACCGTCTCGATAACGGCCCGGTCGAGCACGATGTGGCCGTGGCGGAGCTCAAGCGCTGGTACGCCGAAGCGGCAAACTGACCCGCAATGCGGAAAGGGTCGCACGAACGGGATTGTTCGTGCGACCCTTTCCGTCGAGGGGAGGCCGGATGACCTGCTGCCGTCACTGGGTGGCGGACTGGTCGGTGCTGATCGGCTCCACCGGATCGTGTTCGATCGCCTTGGGCAGGTTCGTGATCTTGTCGGCCGCCACGCAACCTGCAAAGCTCGTGATCTCCGTATCCGAACTCGGCACGTCCTTCTGGTCGATCAGATCGTTGAACGTCGCGCCCAGCACCACGTCGACGAGCATGTCGGTGCGGTCGTCCATGATCATCACCGCATCGTTGAAGTTCGCGTTCACCGTGTACGCCTCGGGAATCGCGTTCTTGCCGAAATAGATCGTCGTGCGCTCGACCGAGGTGTTGTAGACCGCATTGCCCTTCTTGTCGGTGCCGGTCTGCCAGTTGCCGGTCTGCACGTTCGGGAAGTTGCGGTTCGTGCCCAGCTCCTCGGCCACGGCGCGTGCGAAGCCGGCGAACTGTGTACCGTTGATCACGCGCACGCTGATCTTGTTGTTGTCCACGTACTTCACCGGATTGCCGTCCGAGTCCTTGGGCACGCACGGCACGGTCACGCCATAGTTCGGCTTCGTGGCGGCCGTCTTGATGCTGCCCAGTCCGAACACGTGGAAATAGAACAGAAGCGAGATCACCAGCGCCGTCGCCAGGGCCGTGACGGCGATACTGAACACCGTGCCCTGACGCTTGCGCATGTAGGCCTTACGGGCCTGCCGCTCGTCGTAATGTTCGCTCATGACCTTGCCCTCCGAATCGACTGGTTCAACATTAGCGGCACTCGCTGACGCGCGGGACGGCCGGGGCATCGGCTGCGATGATGCGGTCCACGCAGCGCGACGACGTCCAGTTGTCGCGTACGTTCGCAGCTGTTTCGTCGTCCGGTACGAACGCGATGACGGACGGTCCGGAACCGGAGACGAACGCCTGCCGCGCGCCCGCGGCAAGGGCCTGTTCGATCGCCTCGCCGCTGCGCGGATGCAGCGAGATGGCCGCATGCTGCAGGTGATTCGCATCCGTCTCGCCGTTGCGGTCGACGCCCGCGCCGACGAGATCATACTGCCGGTAGACGGCCGGCGTGCTGAGCGCGTCGTGATACGCGCCGATCAGCAGCGCACCGCAGTATCCGGCCTGTCTGAGATCGTTCGCAGCGCGGCTATCGTTGTCAATCGGTTCGATCTGTTCGCCGAAACCGGTGCCGTGCGCGTACCCGCCGCTCAGGCAGAACGGCATGTCCGCGCCGAGCGTCGCCGCGATCGCACGCAGCCGTTCGATCGGCCAGTCGAGATTCCACAGCCGGTTCAGACCGAGCAGCGTGCCGGCGGCGTCGGCCGAACCGCCTCCCAGACCGGCCGCGACAGGGATGCGTTTGTCGAGTCGGATCGCCACGTCGGGGGAGCGACCGCTTGCCTCGGCCAGCGCGAACAGGGCGAGGACGGCGTGGTTGCGGCGCATGTCGCTCGCCGTGGACGCGAGGTCGCCCAAATGGCCGCCCGCAAGATCAAGGGAGAAACCCGCGCCGGGTTCCTTATCGGTGAGGGTGACGGTATCGTAAACGCCCACGCCGCAGTAGATCGTGTCGAGCGCGTGCCGGCCGCCCCATTCGGCGCGGGGCGCGCCCACGTGCAGCGTGAGATTGGTCTTCGCCGGCACGTCCACGATGACCGACGTCATGACCGCACCTCCGCCGCAAGGCGCGCGAAATCGGCGACGGTGAGCGTTTCGCCGCGGCGGGTCGGGTCGATGCCGGCCTTGGCGAACGCCTCGTCCGGCACCTCGTGCTTGAGCGCCGCATGCAGCGTCTTGCGGCGCTGGCTGAACGCGGCGTCGATCAGACGGAACGTCGTCTCGCGGTCCGCGCCGCCGGCCAGTTCGGCCTGCGCCTGCGGCGTGTGGCGGTCGAAGCGCACGAGCGCGGAATCCACGTTCGGGGCCGGCCAGAACACGTTGCGGCCGATATTGCCCACGCGCCGCGCGGTGCCGTACCACGCCAGCTTCACGCTCGGCGTGCCGTAGATCTTGTTGCCGGGCGTCGCCGCGAGCCGGTCGGCGACCTCCTTCTGCACCATCACGAGGAACGAACCGAGGTTCTCGAACCGTTCGAGCAGCGTCAGGATGATCGGCGTGGCCACGTTGTACGGCAGGTTCGCGACGAGTGTGAACGAGTCGTTGTCGTTGAAATCCGGCACGTTTTCGGGCGTGACGGTGAGCGCGTCGCGGTTGACGACGCGGAACCGGTCGACCGCGTCCGGCATGAACTCCGCGATCGTGCGTGGCAACCGCTCGGCCACCGGCGGATCGATCTCGATCGCCGTCATGCGTGCTCCGGTCTCGAGAATCGCCAGCGTGAGCGACCCCAGGCCGGGACCGACCTCCATCACATGCGTGTCGGCGGTCACGTCGGCCTCGCGCACGATGCGGCGCACCGTGCCCGGGTCGATCACGAAGTTCTGGCCGAACTTCTTCGTCGGGCTGATGCCCGCGTCGGCCGCGATGCGGCGGATGTCCGCCGCGCCCAGCAGACGGCCCTGCTGTTCCTGTTCCTCGCCCATGTGCTCCCTCTCTGGTTCCGTCATCAGTACCAACCTACTTCCTGGAAGTACTTCCATGCCTTCGCTGGCGTGCCGTATCGTTGCGCGATGTAGTACAGGCCCCAGTCGATCTGGACGGCCGCGTCGTTCTTCCAGTCCGAGCCGAACGCCGCCATCTTGTTGCCGGGCAGCGCCTGCGGGATGCCGTAGGCGTGCGTCCACGAGTTCTCGGCGTTCCAGCGCCAGCTCGATTCGCGCGTCCACAGTTTGACGAGCGCCGTCCACTCGTCGCCCGTCCATCCGCGTTGTGCGGCGGCGCCGGCGGCATACGTCTGCGCCTGGGCGACGGTCGGGCGCCACAGGCGGGCGGTGGATTCGGAGTCGGTGGAGCTGCCGGAGTTCGAGCTGTTTGAATTCGAGTTGCCTGAGGAGTTGTTCGAATTGCCGGAGGAGTTGCTCGAACCTGAACTGCCCGAGGAGTTGCTCGAGGAGTTGCCGGAACCTGTGTTGTTCGATCCAGAGTTATCCGATCCGGAACCTGTATTGTTCGAGTTATTGGAGTTTCCGGAGTTGCCCGATCCGGCGGAACCATCGGAGTTCCCGTTTGAACCATTGCCGGTGGTGCCCGATCCGGAACTGTTGCCGTTCGAGTTGCCGGAATCATCATTGCCCGATCCGCCGCCGGAGTTTGACCCGGAACCGCCGTTTCCCGTACCGCCCGAATGCTGTCCGGAACCGTTGCCGGATGCTGAGTCGCCTGCGGTGCTGCCCTGCGTATTGCCCGACGTGCCGGAATCCGTGCTATCGTTCGCGTCGTTCTTGCCGGAGGTTCCCGAGTTATTGCCGGAACCACTACCCGAATTGTTGGAGGTGCCGCCCGAGGTACTCCCGGAAGAGGTGCCCGAGTTGCCGGTTGCGCCGCCGTTCGTGTCACCGGCGTCCTGCTTCGAGTCGCTGCCGGCCGAATCGGTCGAGTCCTGTGACGACTCCGACTTGCCATCGTTCGCGGTGCCGTTGCCGCTTGTGCTATCGTTCGCAGCGTCGCCGCTTGTGTCGGCGTCACCTGAATCGCTCGTATCGCTGCCGGACCCGTCGGACTGCGTCTTCTCCGGACCGACCGCGACGATCGTGTCGATCGCGATCTTCTCCGTCGTAGACGAGACGAGCGTTTCCGATTCGGCCACGCCGTCCACATACGTCACGTCGAACACCTGCCGTGTCGCACCATCTTCGCCCTGCTGACGGATCTCGGTCTGCCCGGGCTCCAGCGCGGGGTCGAGTATCGTCTGTGTGCCGTGCGGCACTGCGATCGTGCGCGTCTCCTGCTGATGCGTGATCCGCTGCACGCGCAGGATCGTCTCGTCGCCGTCCTTCTCGACGCTGATGCGGTCGTTCTTGCCCACGGTGATGCCCTTGGAATCGAGTATCGAGGCGGCCGGAAGCTTGCCGTTCGGCGCCTGCGAACGCTTGCCGTCGGCGATGACCGTGACCGGTCCGCACTCGTTGATCACCAGTCCTCCGGTCAGTCTGTTGTATACGTTGTCAATATTGACCGTGACCTTGGCCGCAGCGGCCTCGTTCTGCTCGAAGAAACTGAGCAGCTGCTCCGCGCTGGTTGCGGTCGTCCAGAACGGCACCTTCTGCCCGTCGATCGTGATCGTCGTCTGATATGCGCTGCGCACCGTGACGACCGAGCGGTCGGTGAGCCGGTCGCCGCCCGCGCTCGACTCCACCAGATCGTGCGTCTTGACCGTGATGCCCTGCGATTCGAGCAGCCGCTGCGCGCTCATTGCATACGTGGTCACGGTGGTCGTCTCGCCGTCGACGGTGATCGCCACGGTCTTGCGCGCGGTGAACAGGAACATGCCGACCGATACGGCCGTCACGATAAGGGCGCACGCGGCGACGCGAATACGACGCAACATCACCATCCGTTGCGGGGTCCAGCGTCTGGCCATCGGCTCCTCGTTTCTGTTGACGACTACGTGACGCATTGTATCGGTTCCGTCCGAACGGCGGCCGAAAACCGCCCCGCCGTCACCCATACCCGCACATTTGACGCCCCCGTTGATTCCGTCGCCTCCACCTCCCGGGCATACGGCCGCTGTTGCGTCCCGTACCGGCCGTATGCCCGGGAGGTGGAGGCGACGGATGGGGTTGGTCCCGGGCTTACGGCCGTTTGCGCCCTCCAAACCGGCTGTATGCCCGGGATTGGTGTTGGCGGATGGGGTTGGTCCCGGGCTTACTGCCGGTTTGCATGCCCAAACCGGCAGTAAGCCCGGGAACCATGCCACTCGGGGGTGTCGTCCCGTTGCCGTCATGGTTTCTTCCCGGGCTTACGCCCGTTTGCCTGCCCCAAACCGGCCGTATGCCCGGGAGGCCGGCGGTGCGCGGTTTTCTGTCCCGGGCTTACGGTCGTTTGCATCCCCCAAACCGGCCGTATGCCCGGGAACCATGACCGGTCCAGGGGGTGTCGTCCCGTTGCCGTCGCGGTTTCTTCCCGGGCTTACGGCCGGTTTAGGGGTAGGAGACGGCCGTAAGCCCGGGAGCGGGTGACTGGCTGAGAGACCGGGAGGGCGTCAAAGGTAAAGAAAAAAGGGGGCGGGAGAGAAGGGGAAGTTCCCGCCCCCCTATACATGGGCAGAGCCGGTTGGGGGAACGCCCTGCCCTTTTCACCAGGAAGCCACAAGTTGGGGGAAGGCTCCTGGGATCACTTACACGGGGTAAGTCTGGTCGCAGAAATCTGCTGGTATCTGTAATTATATACCGCGCTTGCGCGCGACGAGCCTCCTGTCGGGATCGAACCGACGACCTGCCGCTTACAAGGCGGCCGCTCTGGCCATCTGAGCTAAGGAGGCGTGAGCCGAAACACCGACGAACTTGTCGGCGAGCAACTCGAACCGAATGACTAGCATACCAGCACGTCCCGAATGTTCAATTCGTGACGTGTCTCGATATGCGAGTGGCGGTTCGCTCTCGCTGAGCGAGTCTCAGCGAGAGAAAACCGCCACTCGGGACCGCGGCAGGACCGTGTTGGAACTGCCAGGGCCGCGCCGGCACGATCATGCGTTCACGCGCCGCTACCGGTCACTCGCCGGTGGTCAGCGAGATCGGCTTGTCGCTCGAGCCGATCGACGGCAGCGTGCCTTCCGTGCCGATCTTGCTGCTGTCGAGGCCGATCGCCGCGGCGAATCCGTCGGTGATGCCCATCTTGGCCGTGCTCAGCTGGGTCGTATCCCAGCGTGTGCCGTTGATCGTGATCGTCGGCGTGGTGAACTGGCCCTGGTACGTGCCGGAGGAATGCTGCAGTTCGGTGCGCTTCGGCGTATACACGTTCATCGCGTCGAGCCAGTCCTGATAGTCGCGTCCATACGCCTTGTCGGCCACGGCTTGCGAGACACCGGCCTTGACGGCCTGTTCCTTGAGCTTGTCGTCGCTCACCGACTGGTAGTTCTGGGTGCCTTCCTCCGGCTGGAAATCCTCGGCGTACAGATTCGAGACATAGGTGAGCAGATGATCGGGATCGTCGTCGTGATCCGCGATGTACAGTGCGGAGTTCGCGGCGCGGCTCGAGTAGTCATCGGTCGAGTACGAATCCATGAACGACAGGAAGTGCAGTTCGAGATTGATCTGGCCGGCGTTGACCATCTTGATCAGCGTCGGATCGAGTTCGCGGTTCACCTGGCCGCAGCCCGGGCAGATGAAGTCCATGTAGATACCGATCGTCGGCGCACCGTCCACGGACTTGCCGTAGCCGTCCTTCGACAGCAGTATGCCGCCCTTCTCGTCGGCGCGCTCCGGCTTGGTCGATGCCTTCTGCACGGCCGAATACGCGTCGCTGATCGACATGTTCGCCTTCGCGTTTTCCTCGGCAGTCTTGCTCACCGAGCGCCAGATCGCGAATCCGCCGACCGCCACCAGCACCACGACGATGGCCACCGCGATGATGCCGATGATCGTCTGCTGCCTGCGTTCCTTTTCGGCCTTCTCCGCGGCCACGCGCGCGGCGGCTTCCTCTGCGGCCCGGCGCTGCGCACGGGTTTGCTGCTTCGCCGCTCGTTTTTGATTCTGTGCCATGAATACAGTCCTTTCGCCCTGCAACCTCGCCCATAATAACCGATGCCGACCGCGATTCCGTCGGTTTTCTCCCTGCTCGACGCTCTCGGCGGAACTGTTTCACACAGTGTTCATCAAGCAGGGTCGGCGCGGGGAATACGGGGTGAAGCGGGGGAGGCTGCCGGCACATGTGGAATGTCGGGCGCGGTGGGTGTACGAACGGCGTCGCGATTTCAGAGCAGGGACGTAGACAGTGCGCCGATCAACGGCCACCAGTCGATCGTGTTACCGAACAGCAGCGGGAGCGTTGCCGCGAACGTAAGCATGGCCCAGATCGCCAGCGATATCATGCCGCGGTGATTGGTCGGGCGACCGTCCGTTGCGCCGTATTCGTTGGTTCCCGGGTTCGCGAGCGACGGTGACGGTCCGCGCAGTGCGCCGCAGCCAATGCGCAGCATCGCGCCGCGCGATGCGAACGTTGACAGTATCCAGCCGACCGCCGCGCCCGCGCCCAGCGTGAGCCCGGACAGGGACATGCATGTGTCGTCGAGCAGGGGGATGGTCAGCATCCGGTCAGCGATGTAATAGGTCACGTGGGTCACCGGCAAGCTCAGCGCGAACGTTGCCGCCACTGCCATCGCTGTCATGATCGCGCAGATCGCCAACGTATGCGGCACACTTGCAGCCAGTGCCTTGAGTAGGTGCCATGGCAGACTCGCCGTGCGCTTGACCCCGTCGAACCGTTGGCGCTCGCCGCCGTGGCGGGTCTCGCGTTCGAGCTGCGATTCGGTGGAATAGCCGATCGTCAGCAGCAGCCATAGGGCACCACTGGCCGCGCAGACCGCGACACCTGGCATGCTGGCGGCCAGTATGGCCAGCGGGATCGTGAGCAGCCACAGCGGCAACAGGCCGCGCGTCAGATAGTCGGCGCGTTTCATGTCGGGGGTGACGAATGCCAGCTGCGGGAACGATTGCGCGTAGGGAAGCACCGGTGGCGGCGGGGTCGGCTGTGCGGCGGCGACCTCCTGCAGGAATGGCGGGATCGAGCCGGGCTGCGGTTCGACTGCGGCCGGCAGCGGCGGAATCGGGCTGATCTGCGCGGGGTCGGGCGAGGGCACGGCCTGCGTGGGTAGGGCTGTGGTGGTGCCCGACAGGACCGACGTTGGCACGGCTTCGCCGGACGATGCAGCCATGTTCGGCAGGACGGCAGTGGCGTATGCCGCATCGTTCGGCGGGACTGTCGTTTCGGACGGTGTTTCACGTGGAACAGCCGTGGCGGGCGCGGGGATGTCGTGCGGCAGCACTGTGGTGGCCGAGGCTGCTACGGCGGGTAGATTCGGGAGAACGGCGGTGGGGGATGGAGCGTCGTTGGGCATGACGGAGGTCTCCTGCGTCCCCTCGGTCTGCTGTGCGGACGGCTTCCCCTGAGGGAGAAGCGAGGGGGCCGGCTGCTCTTCGGTATACGGCGGTGCAGAAGACGCCGGTTGCTCCCCGGATCCTGCGGACGGGATGCGCGCCGGCTGGAATCCGGCTGATGCCGAAATGCCGTCGGTCAGGAAAGACGGTTCGTCGCGCCAAAGCAGTCGCGGGTTGCTCGCGACCGCGCCGTCAAAAGGGCGCACCACCTCGGTCGAGTCACTCGCGTCGGCTGTTTCGCTTGCGTCGAGGGCTGTCTGCGCGGCAGGCGCCGCGTCCTGCCATGCGCGCGGATTGAGTGCGTCCAGCGCGATGGCGTGCAGGAGCTGATCCGGCGTGCAGCGTTTGTTGCGGTCGGGGTTCAATGCGGCTCGGAAGGCCGCCATCGTGCCCGCCGGCAGGCCGGTCAGGTTCGCGTTGCCCGCGGCCGCGCGTTCGAGAACGGCCATCATCGGCTTGGTGCCGAACACCGGTTCGCCGGTCGCGGCGAACGCCAATACCGAGGCGACCGACCACCAGTCCGTCATCGCATCTGATTCCGCCCCGTCGATGATCTCCGGCGCGATGAATCCCGGCGTTCCCATCACCAGCCCGGTGCGGGTCACGTGGCTTTCGCCTCCGGTCATCGCGATGCCGAAATCGACCAGCACCGGACCCGCGGCCGACACCATCACATTGGTCGGCTTGATGTCGCGGTGCACGATCCCCGCGTCATGCACGGCCTTCACGGCCGCGATCAGCTTGCGCGCGAGCCGTTCCAGATCGTCGCCCGTATACCGTCCGTTGATGCGCACATCCTCGCGCAGGTTCTTGCCTTCGATCAGTTCGGTCACGATGAACGCGACCGAATCGTCCAGCTCCATGTCGACGATCCCGCACACGCCGGGATGATCGACCTTCTTCAGTGCCATTGCCTCGCGGCGCAAACGTTCGCGTGCGGTCACCCGTTCGCGAACGCTGTCATCGTTTTCATCATCCGTCGTATCGGTGAGCGAATCGCGCAGGATCTTCATCGCGTATTCCTGACCGCCGTCGTCGCGCACGCGCCAGACCGACCCCATCGCGCCCGCCCCCAGGCGCGACACCAGCGTGTACCCGCCGATCAGATCTCCGGGCTGCAAATTCAACGCGCTCAAATCGCTCATGCCCACCATCCTAGCCAACCGCCCGTTCGACCGGCATCATATGCTGCACGCCGGCAGAAAATCGCTCCTCCCACAAGTTCTCGCCGGTCGCATATGGTCTCGATGTGATCGCTGCCGGCGTGACTTCCGTGGAGGCTTACCGAAGCAATGCCCATTTCCACGTCGGCGTCACATGAATCGTGCCGGCCTCCGTATGAATCGCCTCCTCGTCGTGCAATGTCAGAATCATGCCGGAATCAAGTCCGGTGCGTCTCATCACCGCGCTCAGTGAGCCGATTTCACGGGATCGGGTCTTCTCGGCCGTCATGTACGCGGCGACCTGAACCAGCTCATACGGTTCGGCAGCCAGCGCGTCGCCGATAAGAAAATCAACTTTTTCCTGTCGTTCGTCGGGCACGGTGTACGAGGTCACCGCTTCCGTCCTCCGTCCGATGGTCCGTCTCCGCAATTCACAGAACACGGCCGTTTCCAGTCGTTTGCCGAGATCCTGCTGATTGGCTCGCGACACGGCGTATGCCATGCCCTGATCGACCGCGTAGATCTTGGGCACGCTGGTGCTGTTCGGCTTGAATGATGTGCGGTATTCGGGCAGTTCGTGGATCAGATACGCCTGTTTGAACAAAGTCAACAGCGTATTGACTTTGTCCCAGTACACCTTCCAGCCGTTGGCCTTGAGCGCTGCGACCAGCGAGTTCACCGATAGCTCACATGCCGTGTTGCGTAGCAGATATAGTGCGGTCTGCGTCGCCATCGCGATGTTCTCGCGGCCGAACCGTTCCGCGACGTCCCGTGCGACCACGTCGCGCATGTAGCCCTGCAGCATCTCGATGCGATCCGGTTCGTCAAGCCGCTGCACGCCGGGGAATCCGCCGGTGATCAGGTATCGTTCGTATGCGCTTTCGAAGTCGGTGATTTCTTGCGGTGAGAACACGTCTGCGGTATTGGCAGAGGGGGCGCCGGTCGCCGCATCATCTCGTTCCGGCACGGCGATGCCGTGGAACAGGCAGTACTCGCGGAACGATAGCGGTGCCATCTCGTGAGGGTGCGATCGGCCGCGGAAGTTCGTCGCGATTTCGTCGCTGGACAGCTTCGACGATGATCCGGTGATGACCAGTGTGACTTTCTCGTGTTCGGCGATCCGCTGGCAGAATCCCTGCCAGTTTGCACATTCCTGCACTTCGTCGAGAAACAGGTACGTTCCGTCCCGCCGGGCGTCGGGAACCTGCCGCCAGTATTCGTTGACGATGTCGTCCAGCACGGTGTCCGGCATCGGCAGCAGACGGTCGTCGGCGAAGTTGAAGTACAGGATATGGTCGCGCGGAACGCCGGAATCCAGCAGATCGCGGATTTTCTGGAACAGGTAGAACGTTTTGCCGCAGCGGCGGATGCCGGTGATGATGTGCACGATGTTGAATGCGGCCGGCTCGTCGAGTGTGCGGATGATGTCGTCGCGGCGGAACGGGGTTGGGAAGTCGAATCGCATCGACTCGCGCACCAGCATTGCGTATGATTCTCGCGGGTTGTCGGGGACCATGGTTCGCGCCTCCCTCGGCTGTGTTGCTGACTGCTTCTATGATATATCTTCTCAAAAATTTTGAGAAGATATGGGAAAACTTCTCAAAATTTTTGAGAAGTGCGCGGCAGTGTTGATGTTGGGTGGTGCTCGGCGCTGCGCGTAGACATGTTGTTGCGTTGCGGAAACACTGCGTGCTGCGTGCGATGATATCGGGATCGCGCCGCGCGGCGCTGCGGTATATTGTGGCGGTATGAGCGAAGATGCGACGAACGGCGGCACGCCCGGCATTCCTGGCGCGTCCGGGAAGCCCGGCACGCCTGACACATCCGGTTTGCCTGATGAACCTGGCGAACGTGCGACAACACCCGACGAGTCCAATGACGTGCGTACCACACCCGATAAGCCGCTGGCGGTGACCTACGTGCGGTATTCGCGCGGGGGCGGCGATGCGATGCCCGGCCGTCCGATGTTCCTGTGCCTGCACGGATGGGGGTCGAACGAAGACGATCTCGCCGATCTGATGCAGTACATCGCGCCGTACAACGACTACGTGTCCCTGCGCGCGCCGATCGTGCTGCAGGAACCGGGCGACGACGGCCGCACGTCCGGAGCCTACTCGTGGTTCGCGTACCAGCGGTCGGCGGCCGGTGCGATCCCCGCCGCGGACGACCTCGACCGTGACGCGTTCGCCGCTGCGCGCGCGATCGACCGGTGGGTCGACGAGCATGTCCCGATCGACCGCGACATCGTGCCGATCGGCTTCTCCCAAGGCGGCCTGTTGGCCATCCACCTGCTGCGCATCCATCCTGAACGCTACCGCGCGGCCGTCTCTCTGTCCGGTCCGATCGCGCCGGGCAACGTTCCCGGAACCGCACCGGCCGACGACCGTCTCGCGGATTTCGATACGCCGGTGTTCTACGTGTACGGCAAAAACGACGCGGTGATCCCCAAATACGAGCTGTTCGCGGCCGCCGCGTGGCTCGAGGAGCACACGTGGCTCACCACGAAAAGCTACCGCGCGCTCGGCCACGAGGTCAGCCTCGAGGAGTTCGCCGACCTGCGTCAGTGGCTGATGCTCAACGGCATCTCCTCTGGCGTGCTGTGATTACCGTTTCATGTCATTTCGAGCGAGGTGAAGCCGAGTCGAGAAATCTTACAGAGCCGTTGACCGGCAAGAGATTTCTCCGCTCGCTACGCTCGGTCGAAATGACGGGTGATGGATGGGATACTCGGTCGAAATGACGGGTGGAAGCGTCAGATGCTCGAATCGGCGTCCACGCTCATCACGTACACGTTGCGGCGCAACGTCTTCGCCTGCGCGCGCGTGATGTCGCCCGCCTCGAACATGTCCTGGATCACGCCCAGCTCGATGCCGTAGCTCTCGCGCTTGACGTCCTCGGCCATTGCGATCGTTTGCGCGCTGCCGCTCATGTTCGGCCGCGCGCGCAGCGCGGATTCGGCGCGACGGTAGTCGAGCAGCAGCATCGTGCAGTGCTCGGTGTTGTACTTGTCGCGCGTCATCTCCTCGTACAGTTGGTCGATCACGTGGTCGAACGCGTCGAGCTGCACCATGCGCGAGTGCGCGAAGATCGCGTCGTCGCTGATCAGCGGCGTCGTGCGGCGGATGCGGCTCGACGTGCGCCGGATCAACGTGAGCACACGCCGCTGCAACGCACGCGCGCGGCCCTTGATCTGCCACATCGCGCGGCCCGACTTGCGGTCGGTGTCGATATGCCGAAGCGAATTCATGATCTGATCCAGCAATCGTTCGCACGCCTCGATCTCCAGATCGCGGCTCGCCTGCGTGCCCTCCTTGCTGCGTTTCGTGTCGATCAGCCGCTGCTTGACGTAGTCCTTCTCCCAGCCGAGCGCATCGATCTGCAGCTGCGCGTACCCCTGCGGGTCGAGTTCGCCCGCGCGCTGCTTGAGTCTCGTGATGCGCTTCGTATACGAGTCGATCACCATCAAAATCGCGCGACGATTGTCGTCGGTCACGCGGCCGGTCAGCTCCTCGACCGTGCGCCGCAGCACCTCGATCGTGATCTCGGTCATCTCCAACGACGTGTCCTTCGACCGGTTCGGCGCAAGCAGCGGCAGCAGGAAGTTCGCCAGCAGCAGCGTCACGATGATCACGCCCGACGCGACGAAGATCAGCTCGTCGCGCATCGGGAACCAGTGGCCGTCCTCCAACGCGTATGGGATCGTGAACATCAATGACAACGTAATCGTGCCCTTCGCGCCGCCGAACGTCATCACCGCGGCCGAACGCAGTCGTTCCGGCGTCATCTTGCGCCGCTGGTGCGTGGTCACGTCGCGCGCGAGGCGCAGCATCACGCTCACCCACAGGAACCGCATCACGATCACCACGCAGGACACCAGCAGGATCACGCCGATCAGCAGCGTATTGCTCACGCCCGGATCGTCCCAGCTCGTGCCCATCGCGTCGGGCAACAGCATGCCGAGCAGGATGAACACTGCGCCGTTCAGTGCGAACGATAGCACGCCCCACACGCTGTTCGACACGATGTTCGTGCGCGCCACGTTCGGTCCGATGCCGGTGCGGTCGAAACGGATGAACAGCGCGGACGAGACGACTGCGAGGATGCCCGACACGTGCGCCACGTCCTCGGCCGCCAAGTACAACAGGAACGGCAGGAACAGCTCCATCAGGATGCGCGTGGTGGTCGTCTCCCAGCCGAGCGAGCGGATCGTCTCGAACAGCCAGTTCGCGACCATTCCGATCGCCAGGCCGAACAGTGCGCCGCCGATGAACGACATCACGAACTCGCCCGCGGCCTCGCCGACCTGAAACTTGCCGGTGACCGCGGCGGCGATCGCGAACTGGAAGCCGACGATGCCGGACGCGTCGTTGAACAGGGACTCGCCTTTGAGCACGCCCATCTGACGTCTGGTCAGCGCGGCCTCCTTGCCGAGCGAGCTGACGGCGACCGCGTCGGTCGGGCCGAGAGCCGCGCCGAGCGCAAGGGCCGCGGCCAGCGAGACGGCCGGCCAGATCGCGTGCAGGATCACACCGACGGCGACCATCGTCGCGATCGCCAGACCGATCGCCAATGACAACGATAGCTTGATCGATTTCAGCAGTTCGGACTTGTCGATCTCATGCGCCTCGAGATACAGCAGCGGCGCGATGAACAGCACCATGAACAGTTCCGGGTCGAGTTCGACATCCGGAAAAAACGGCAGCTGCGCGGCGATCGCGCCAAGCACGATCTGCACGAGCGGGGTCGATACCTTCGGGATGAACCGGCTGATGAACGAAGACAGCACGACCGCCGCGATGATGCACAGGATGAGTTCAAAAACCGCCACGTTCTCCTCCTTTTCCCGCGGCTGCCTTTGCCGTGTTCAGCCTACCAGCCCCGCGCTTCGCGACACGTTACGTTTTCGCTGGGCGATTGTGAGCGGGAACATGATTGGGTTTACTGGGCGCGAGGGTGGATTGTGTGGGGTGCGGCGATTCTTTGGGGGTGGCCGCATCG
Source organism: Bifidobacterium simiiventris (assembly GCF_019331715.1). Taxonomy (GTDB): domain Bacteria; phylum Actinomycetota; class Actinomycetes; order Actinomycetales; family Bifidobacteriaceae; genus Bifidobacterium; species Bifidobacterium simiiventris. The sequence goes on along the minus strand of NZ_JAHBBG010000008.1, from coordinate 24,608 downwards.
ACTGGGAATTGCTGCGCTGACGGTTGCTCGGCGCGACTATTTTCGGAAATCAGCGGCTTCGTCCTGAATTTGTTGCGCTGACCGTTTCTGAACGCAACTATTTTCGGACGAAGCCGGTGATTTCCTGAATTTGTTGCGATGAGTCGCGGTAGTCCCCCTTGGTTTCTTTTCTGAAGGCAAGGCTCAGCAAATGTGCCACCTTCGCCTTACCGGCAGCGATGGAACCGGCCGTGGTTCCGTAGACTGGGATGCATGACGAATGACGAGGCGATGGGCCGCGCGTTGGCGCTTGCGGCCGAGGCGGCGGCGGACGGGGAGGTGCCGGTCGGTGCGGTGGTATTGGATGCTGGCGGCCGCGTGATCGGAGAGGGACGCAACGCGCGTGGGACGCAGCGGGATTCGGGCGAGCTGTTCGCGGATGATCTTCGGTTGATCGACGGTGCCAGGACAACGGTCGGCGGACTCACTGCGGATTGTGTGCATGACGTTAGTCGCGCGGAACAACTGGCAAAGGATACCTGTTTGCCGGAACACGGAACGGACAGTGACAGTGCTGTTGTGCACGATGATGTGGGGACTGGCGAGATGCATGAGACTCGCGCAGCCGATCCGCTGGCACATGCGGAGGTGCTGGCGATGCGTGACGCGGCGCGACGGCTGGGCAACTGGAATCTGGCGGACTGCACGTTGGTCGTGACGTTGGAGCCGTGCCCGATGTGCGCCGGAGCCTGCGTGCAGACGCATATCGGACGGATCGTGTTCGGAGCGTGGGATGCGAAGCTCGGCGCGTGCGGTTCGGTATGGGACATCCCGCGCGACCCGCACGTCGGCCATGTGCCGGAAGTGTACGGCGGCGTGCGCGAGGCCGACTGCGCCCGCATCCTCGCCGACTTCTTCGCCTTGCGCCGCTAGTTTCCTTTCGGGCGGGGTTGTGCTGCTTATACCGTCCCGCTTCCTCCCGGGCTTACGGTCGTTTCTGGGCTGTAATCCGGCCGTATGCCCGGGAAGTTGGCTGGTTGGTGGTGGTGTTCCCGGTGGTGTTCCCGGGCATACTGCCGGTTCCGCCCCTTAAACCGGCTGTATGCCCGGGAGGGGTGTGTGGCGGGCGGTCTGTTCCCGGGCTTACGGCCGGTTCAAGGTCCAAAACCGGCCGTAAGCCCGGGAAGTAGTGGGCCGTTCTGGGGAGTAGCGGGAGCGCTGGGGTGCGGGGGGGGGAGTAGCGGGAGTGCCGGGAGAGCGGGAGCGCCGGGGTGCCGGGGAGCGCTGGGAGAGCAGGAGCGCTGGGGATATTGGAAGTGCCGGTGGATGCTGGAGAGGGGTATTCACTTGCCGGGGTGCGGTTGATTCCCGTTTTTCTCCAGCCGCCGCAAACACTCCGCACCCTGACAAGGAAACCGCATCCGCGTACCATCAGTACCGGTACGCCAACCGGCCGCAGTCAGTCAGTCCGCAACCGTGCACTCGCCGTACCCGCCGCGAGCCGAATCATACGCAAGGGAGTAAGCAATGCCGCTGATCGAACAGTTCCAAGGCACCGCCGCCGACGGCACCGATCTGACCGCCATCTACGCCGAACAGTCCGCCGCAAACGTTGCCATCGCACTGGTCTTCCCCGACGATAACCTGCCGCGGTTTGTCCATTGGGGCCGCCCGCTCGCCGACCCGGGCACCGTCGTCAACCTGTACGACGCCCTGCGCCCGCAGCGTGTTTCCGGCGCGCTCGACGACACCGCATGGCCGTCCATCCTGCCCACGCAATCCGAATCCTGGCTCGGTGCGTCGCGGTTCGTCGTCCGCCGCGACGGCGTCGAACTGTACTGCAAGTTCGCGGTCGAGGCCGTCACCGCCGCACTGCCGCCGGCCGGTCAGCCCGACGATGCCGATTCGATCGATTTGTCTGATTTGGCTGGATCCGGCAGTGCCAACGATGGCAGCTCCCGCGATGCCGATTCGGCGGGACTGGCGGAGTCGGCCGGTTCTGCCGGTTCCAGTGGTATCAGCGATGCCGGCGATGTCAACGAACATCACGTTGCCGGTGGGATTGATCCCGGGCATACGGCCGTTTCCGAGTCGGAAACCGGCCGTAAGCCCGGGAGGTTGGGTGATTCCTGTCCGACTGCCGGAGGGGCGCTGTCATCTGGTGGTGCGGTTCCCGGGCATACGGCCGTTTCGGGGGTGGAAACCGGCCGTAAGCCCGGGGAGTCGGGTGACCCCCGTCTGACTGTCGGAGGATCGCTGCCGTCCGACGTTGTTCGCACCGCGCATGCCGCTACGCAGTCCGCTCATGTCACCGGCTCCGCACAGTCCGCGCGCGTCACCGTCGGCGATCGGCTCGCCGCAGACCGACCTGCGCGCGTCACGGTTGGCGACGAGCTCGCCGCAGACCGGCCTGCGCATGTTGCGGTTGGCCGGTCCGAACACGTCACGGTCGGCGACGAGCTTGCCGCAGCGCGCGACGCCGACCTGCAGCCGACCCCGACCATCACCGTTGAGGCCGCCGACCGCGAGCAGGGCGTCGGCATCACCTGGACCTGCGAACTCGACGGATCCGGCCTCGTCCGCCAAAAGCTCGAGATTGCAAACCTTGGCAACGGTAGTCTCGAGATCGGCCACGTCGAACTCGGCTTCCCGCTGCCCGCCGACACGTCCGAAATCCTCACTGCCACCGGCCATCACCTGCGCGAACGCAGCCCGCAACGCCAGCCGCTCACCGTCGGCCGGTTCGAAAAACTCGCGCTCACCGGCCGCCCCGACTTCGACGCGAGCCTGTTGCTGTCGGCCGGCGAACCGGGATTCGGCTTCACGCGCGGCGACGTGTACGCCGTGCACGTCGGCTGGAGCGGCAACAGTGTGCTGTCCGCGGAACGACTGCCGTACACGACCGGCGTGATCGGCGGCGGCGAGGTGCTGCTCGGCGGGGAAGTCACGTTGCCGGCGGCGAACGTTTGCGCTGATACGAGCGACAGTCCGACGGCTAACGATGTCACCGATGATCGTGCGATCGACCGGACGGAAACCGACGCGTTGCCCGCTGTGCCCATGACGTCTTCCACCTACACGACGCCGTGGGTCTACGGCTCGTTCGGCCACGGCCTGAACGAGGTCGCAGCGCGCTTTCATGCATACCTTCGCAACGCGCATCATGACTGGCGTCGCGCGCACGGCGTGCCCGACAAGCCGCGCCCGGTGATCCTCAACACGTGGGAGGCCGTGTACTTCGACCAGAATTACGACACGTTGACAGCGTTGGCAGACAAGGCCGCGGCGATCGGCGTGGAACGGTTCGTGGTGGACGACGGCTGGTTCGGTTCGCGCCGCGACGACACAAGCGGACTCGGCGACTGGCAGGTTTCGCAGGACGTGTGGCCGGACGGGCCGAAGAGTCTGCGATCGTTGGCCGAATACGTGCACGGACTCGGCATGGAATTCGGACTGTGGTTCGAACCGGAGATGGTCAACCCCGATTCCGACATGTTCCGCGCGCACCCGGACTGGGTGCTGCGCCCGACCGCGGGACGGCTGCCGATGCAGGGACGTTCGCAGCAGGTCGTCGATCTGACCAATCCGGACGCGTATGCATACGTATACGGTGCGATCGATACGCTGGTCGGCGAGCTCGGCATCGACTACATCAAGTGGGATCACAACAAGCTCGTGACGGAAGCCGTCTCGCCGCGCACCGGCCGTCCTGCAATCCATGCGCAAACGTTGGCCGTCTACCAGATCTTCCACGATCTCAAGGAAGCGCACCCGCGGCTCGAAATCGAAAGCTGCTCGTCGGGAGGCGGCCGCGTCGATCTCGGCATCCTCGAACTCGCGGATCGCATCTGGGTGTCCGACTGCGTCGACCCGGTCGAACGCGCGGACATCCAACGGTACACGTCGCTGCTCGTGCCGCCGTTCATGATGGGCGAGCACGTCGGCGCGAGCCCCGCCCACTCCACGCATCGCTCCACCAGCCAGGAGATGCGCATGGCGACCGCGTTCTTCGGGCATCTCGGCGTCGAATGGAACCTGCTCAAGGAACCGGATGCGGACGTGGCCAAGCTCGGCGAATGGATCGCGGAATTCAAGAAGCACCGCGAATGGTTTGCGGTCGATACGTGCGTGCATTCGGACTGCTCCGACCCGGCCGTGCGCGTGGACGGCATGGTCAAGCCGGACCGTTCCGCCGCGTTCTACCGGTTCACGCAGCTGACCACTTCGGCCACGTACCCGGCCGCGCCGATCCGCGTGCCCGGACTCGACCCGGACGGCACGTACCGCATCCAGCCGCTGTGGCTCGATCTCGATCCGATGGGACTCGGCATCGGCAACGAGCAGTCGCCGCTCGGCTGGTGGACGCCGGACGGCGTGCTACTCACCGGTCGTGCGCTCGCCACCTACGGCCTGCGTCCGCCGACCCTGCATCCGGCGCAAGCCGTGTTGTTCACCGCCATTCGGCAGTGAACAACGCCGACTCACGCCGGATGCCTTCGCGGGCGCATATAGCGCGCCCGCTCACTTCGCCTACGGGAAGTCCACTGGGCTTCCCGCTTAACGGCTCAGCCGGCGCAAGCGGTGTTGTTCACCGCCATTCGGCAGTGAGATCGGGCACGGGACGGGTTGCGCCCCCAATTCCGTCTCGTGAACGCGCCGGGCGAGTGGGCATGCGACTGCTTGACTCGTATCCTTGAACGCAGACGGAACAACCGTACGAGAACAAGAACAACCGTACAACAGCGAGCAAGGTACCCTCAAGCAAGGCAACCACGAGCAAAGGAGCCAACGATGACCGCCGCAAATCGCACCAGCCTTCCAGACAACGTTCGCACAAACGGCGCAACCCCGAACCCGTGGTGGGCGAACGCGGTCGTCTACCAGATCTACCCGCGTTCGTTCCAGGACACGAACGGCGACGGATTCGGCGACCTCAAGGGCATCACGAGCCGACTCGACTACCTCGCCGACCTTGGCGTCGACGTGCTGTGGCTGTCCCCGGTCTACAAAAGCCCGCAAGACGACAACGGCTACGACATCTCCGACTATCAGGATATCGACCCGCTGTTCGGCACGCTCGACGACATGGACGAGCTGCTGGCCGAAGCGCACCGGCGCGGCATCAAGATCGTGATGGACCTCGTCGTGAACCACACGTCCGACGAACACGCGTGGTTCCAAGCGTCACGCGACAAGAACGACCCGCACGCCGACTGGTACTGGTGGCGCCCCGCCCGCCCCGGCAAGACGCCCGGCGAGCCCGGTGCCGAGCCGAACCAGTGGGGCTCGTACTTCGGCGGCTCCGCATGGGAGTACGACGAGATACGCGGCGAATACTATTTCCACCAGTTCTCGAAAAAGCAGCCCGACCTCAACTGGGAGAACCCGGCCGTGCGTCGCGCGGTGTACGACATGATGAACTGGTGGCTTGATCGCGGCGTCGACGGGTTCCGCATGGACGTGATCACGCTCATCTCCAAGCGCACCGACGCGGCCGGCCGACTGCCCGGCGAACCCGGCTCCGAGCTCGCGGACGGCCCGGTCGGCGAGGAGGGCTATTCGAACCCGAACCCGTTCTGCGCCGACGGCCCGCGTCAGGACGAGTTCCTCGCCGAAATGCGCCGCGAGGTCTTCGCCGGCCGCGACGGCTTCCTCACCGTCGGCGAGGCGCCCGGCATCACCGCGGAACGCAACGAGTACATCACCGATCCGGCCCACGGCGAACTCGACATGCTGTTCCTGTTCGACCACGTTGACTGCGATTGCGACGGCGTCAAGTGGAAGCCGCTTCCGCTCGACCTGCCGCGATTCAAGCGGATCATGGCCGGCTATCAGTCCGCGGTCGAGCGCGCCGGTTGGACGAGCCTGTTCACCGGCAACCACGACCAGCCGCGCGTCGTCTCTCGGTGGGGCGACGACTCGTCCGAGGAGAGCCGCGTGCGTTCGGCCAAGGCGCTCGGCCTGATGCTGCACCTGCATCGTGGCACCCCGTACGTGTATCAGGGCGAGGAGCTCGGCATGACCAACGCCCGCTTCACGAGCCTCGACCAGTACCGCGATCTGGAGTCGCTCAACGCGTATCGTCAGCGCGTCGAGGAGGCGAAGGTGCAGACAGCCGAGTCGATGATGGCCGGTCTGGCCGCGCGCAGCCGCGACAATTCGCGCACGCCGATGCAGTGGGATGCCTCGAAGTACGCCGGATTCACCGCGCCGGACGCTGCGGCCGAACCGTGGATTTCGGTCAATCCGAACCATGTGGAGATCAATGCGGCCAGCGAATGCGACGATCCGGATTCGGTGTACGCGTTCTACCGGCGGCTGATCGCGCTGCGGCACGACGATGCGACCGTTGCGGCCGGCACGTGGGAGCTGATCGACGCGGACGACGAGCACGTGTACGCGTTCGTGCGCGCGCTCGGCGACGAGCGGCTGCTGGTCGTGGTCAACCTGTCCGGTCGTACGGTCGATCTGCCGGCCGAGTCCGCGGCGTTGCTTGAGGGGGCGACTGGTGCGGCTGGTACGGCTGCTGAGTCGGTGACCGCCGCAACCGGCACAACCACCTCGCCGCTCGCCGAGTCGATCGTGATCTCGACCTACGACGCCGCGCACACGGCCGAATCGCTCACCAACCTCACGCTCGCTCCGTGGGAAGGCGCGGTCATCCGCCTGTGACGATCCGCGATAGCGCCGCCTGCAATAGCGCGGACAAAGCTATTCGTTGACCAGCATCGACAGCATGTACATGGGCAAGTAGATGACGTTCCCCTCGGTGAACACGTTGGTTTCGGCGAACACATACGCCCGATCAATGCCGTAGCCGGGGGTCGCCATCGCCTTGTCGAGCGCGGCGTGGGAGCGGAAATACGCGCCCGACTTGATCTCGAGTGCCAGCACGTCTCCGTCATTCGTCTCGACGAGAAAATCCAGTTCGCCGACGCCTTTTTTGGTGAGGTAGTACAGGTGCGTGAATCCGTGCGCGACGAGCTCCTGCGCGGCGACGTTCTCGTACACCCCGCCCATGTTCATCGCTGCGTTGCCTTCGAGGATGCCCAGCGCTGACTTCTTGCCATAGGCACTGACCAGCAGGCCGACGTCCGAGTAGAACAGCTTCATGACCCGGCGGTCGGCGTTGATGCGCAGCGGGGCGATGGGTGCGGCGACGTTGAATGCCGGAAGCGCGACGTTGGCGTTCGTCAGCCACAGGAACTCGTCTTCGATTTGGGAGAACCGCTTGATGTCGGTGATAGAGCTGACTTGGAATCGGCGGTTCTGGCTTTGCAGTTCGCCGGGAATGAGCCGGTAGATCTCCTGTATTGTCAGACGGTTCGCTTTGGGAGCGTACTGCTTGATATCGTGCTCGTAATAGGCTCGAATGTTCGACTGGACCGCGCGCACGGGATCGATGACGCCGTTCGCGGCGAACGCGGCGACTGCCGCCGGCATGCCGCCGACCAGTAGATAGCGATGGAACAGGTCGGTGAGTCTATCGTGGATGAAATCGGGGATCTCGCTCAGGTTGGCAAAGCTGTTTCGGACAACGTCGAACGCTGATTCGACTAGTCCGTTTGCCCAACAGAATTCCTCGAAATCAAGCGGATACATGGCGAATTCGTCCAGATATCCGACCGGTAGCGATCGCACATCCTCCAGTTCCACGCCAAGCAGCGATCCGGACAGGATGTAGTCGTAGTCGCCCTTGTCCACAAGTCCCTTGATGAAGGTCACGATCTGCGGGCACTGCTGAATCTCATCGAGGAACACCAGCGTGCGCCCCGGCACCAGCGGCACGTTCGATGCGACGGAGATGCGGAACAGAAGATCGTCGGGGCTGGTGGCCTGGGAGAACGAGCGGCGCGCGTTGTCGTCGAGCACCAGATTGAATTCGACCATATGCTCGTACTCGTTGCGGCCGAATTCCTCGATGATGAAGGTCTTGCCCACCTGACGTGCACCGGTCACGAGCAACGCCTGCTTGGTCTTGTGATCCTTCCAGAATTTGATGCGGTCATAAGCCTTGCGTTTCAATGGTTTTCACCTCTTCCTCTTGCACTCGTCGCAATCTGTATAGTGTATTATTCTACACTCGTTGGATTCTGTGTGAGGCGTTTTGCGCACTCGTCTGATTCTGTGAACGTGGATTTTGCGCACTCGTCGGATTCTATGCCCTGTTGTCGGGCGGATTCCTACGTGCGTCCGCCGGAATCCCGGGGGGGCGACCGTATCTCAATAAAAGGAGCGGTGCCGGCGGGGTGTCGTGTCCGGTTTGGCGTAGCTCGAGGCGGTTCTGGCAGAAGCTGGACACTGATGAGGCGGATTGCGTCCGTTTGCTGCGAGGATTGCGCGGTTCTGGTGGAAAGTGGACGCTAGCGGGGTGGATTGTGTCCGGTTTCCGTTAGTACTAGATGGATTCTGGCGGGAAACGGACGCTGGAGAGGCTGGTTGTGTCCGTTTCCCGTTAGGATTGCGTGTTTTTGGCGGAATGCGGACGCCGATAGGGTGGACTTGTGCGGTGCTGATGGTGTTGTGCCGGGGTGCAGGTGGTGCCCGTGATGTGCCGGTGGCGCTGATGGTATCGGTAGTGCCGGTGCCGATGATGCCGTGGGATGGGCTGATCGATGGCTGCGTTGGATTGCAATCGTTTGTGATCGGTGGAGTTGGTTTGCTTGCGATTGCATCGGATGGTTCATTATGTGGACGTTTGTAAGGGAGAACCTGCAAACGTAAACACGACACGCCAATTAGTCAATGACGGCAAAAGCCTCGGCATTGTTGCGGTGTTTGCGTTCACTTTCTTGATGCCAAGTATTGCGAAGGTTTGCAACTTGCAAACATTTGCATTATGCTGTTGGGCAGTAGTGGAAGAAATGTGACAAGCCGAGGGCGGCAGAGTTGATGAGCCCGAAGGAGAGACGGATGTACGGACTCAAGAGAAACACCACGGGGGGGGGTATCGTAACCGCCTAGCCGCGATGACGCTTGCCGTCGCCATGCTCGTCGGCACCGCCATCACCGGCACCCTCACCGCCCCCTACGCCGCCTACGCGGACAACACCAATTCCGGTTCTAATGAAGCCGGTCTGTGCACGCCCACGAACATCAATCTGGGCGACGACATCACGAACAGCACTACCGATACGGGTGTGGCCACCTATGTTGGCCGTGATATGTACATCGGCGCGAATCTCAACAATGCCGAGTACCTCGAAGACGGCAATGCTCCCGACGGTTCGTATGCGGTTGAAGCCGAAGGCCTGACTGTTGTCAACGGTAAGCTGGCGATGAATCCTTTGAACAACAGCTGGCGCATCAAGGACAATGATGGCAATCTGAATTCAGCTGGTTTCCGCTTCGGTACCGTAGGTTTCGGTGCGCAGTTCCGTCCGAAGAGCGGCCCCGCACTTGTTGTTGGCGGTCAGAATTCCGGTATCAAGAATATGCGAACCGGTAACGTGAACAACACAAATGTTGGTGCATGGACCAAGGGTGCATGGACGGGTCAGTCCGCGGAATGGGCGTCCAAGGACAATTACACGGTCAACACATCCAGCCCAGCATATACGTCGCAGATCGTTGGCACGATGGGCAAGTGGCAATCCGATAGCACTGACAATAAGCATGATGCGGTGGTCGGGCAGCAGGGCCACTGGTATAAGGATGCCAATTCCGATAGCAAGTCGTACTCCGATGCAATGAAAGTCACCGGTACGAGCGACGACAACACGTCATACACCAACGACTATTCCTCTTACAATTCAACGATTGACACCCTGTCCAAGACCTTGGCGCTCGGAAAGACTACGGCTGATGCAACTGAGGACACTGATGGCAGTAAGACGTCGCTGAATGGTGTGTGGCGTGGCAAATACAACTGGGATGTCAGCAATACATGGGCTTCCTACAAGTTCGAGTTCAACGGCGGCCAATCCGAAAAGGTTATCAAGTTCAACGGCGACAACAAGTCGTCGATGCAGTTCTTCAACCTTCCCGCGTCGATGCTGTCAGGAGATCAGGGCATTTCGTTTGAGTTCACCAACATTCCTGACAATGCGTCTGTGGTCATCAATGTGACTGGTGCGAACAATGGTCCGATCGGCTTCCACAACGGTTGGCGCGTGTGGTGGAATGGCACGGATGTGTCGGATGGCTACCGTAAGAATGCTGATTCGACCATCGCGAGCAAGTATGCACATGCCGCGCAGGCGGTTATGTGGAACTTCGCTGACGCCTCGAAGGTTACGATTTATGGTGGCAAGGGTACTGGAAGGCTGACGATTGCAAACGTCCAGCAGGTTGATATCAACGAGCATGGCGCGACCAACAACGGTACGTATGACAACGTCACCACTACCGACGACCCGGCCGCCGCGTTCCTCGGCAGTATCCTCGTGCCGAAGGGCAGCCTCGAATCGCACGTGAGCACGAACGGCCGTGTGTGGGTCGGCGTGGATTTCTCCATGTACAACCCGGAGAGCGCTACGATCAAGATCAACGGCACCGAGCTGAAGACCTCCGAAGGCAAGACCACATCCGTGATCAACATGGACCAGGAACGCCACAACCTCCCGTGGTCGGGCAACTTCACCCGGAACTGCGCGGTGATCGGCTGGAACAAAATTGATGCGAACACCCAGCAGAAGATCGGCGGCTCCGAATGGGGCATCTACAAGTCGGAAGCCGACGCGAAGGCCAACCAGAACGCCTTGCTGGTGGTCGATGACAATGGCAGCAACGATTCTGATTACACGGAAGGTGTGATCACTGTTCGCAACCTCATGCCGAATGCCACCTACTACATCAAGGAGCTGAAGGCGCCTGACAACTACATAGCATCCGACACGGTGTACGAGATCAAGGCCGGAGCCGGCGGTGAAACCATTTACAAGCCGACTGCGGGTGAAGACATCGAGAACACCCCGTCCGGTGCATCCGTCCGCTGGGCCAAGTACGAGAACGGTGACACGAACAAGACCCCGTTGCCCGGTTCCGAATGGCAGCTGACCAAGAAGGGCGCGAACGGTTCCTCCGACGAAACGTGGACGATCAAGGACAACACCCGCTCTCTGACCAAGGTCGACATCCTCAACGCGTCTACCAACACCGACGCAGGTGCCACGTATTCGATGAGCCAATCCTCGAGCGTGCACTTCAAGGCTAGGATCACATACCGCGACAACACCACAACCGACAACGACAGTGACGTGACCTGGACGTCCAGCGACGAAACCGTCGCCAGTGTTACCGCCGATGGCGTGGTCATTGCCAAGCAGCCCGGTACCACGGTCATCAAGGCCACGGCCGTCGCGGACGATACCAAGTTCGATTCGATCACCGTCACCGTGAGCAGTGTCAGCGTGACCGGCATCACCATCAAGAACGGTAATCAGGTCGTGGCTGCGAACAGTACCTTGGAAATGGCGAAGAACGGCACTCTCCAGTTGGACGCCGTCGTGGAATCTCAGAACGGTACCACCGTATCTGCGCTGTGGGAATCGTCTGATCCGGATGTGGCGACGGTCACCGCGAATGGTCTGATCAAGGCCGTATCCGTGGGCGTATCAACTATCACCGTGTACGCCGGCGACAAGCAGACGTCGGTTGTCGTGCGCGTCACCGACAGCACCGAAACGCTCGTGTACGTCAAGAAGAGCGTCGTGCTCAAGACGTACCCGAACTGGGGCAACGACTACTACATCGGCTACGGCAGAACCGGTGCGGCTTGGTCGTTCGTGAAGATGACAGCCAGCGAATGCAACGATGACTGGATGTACGTGACCGTCCCGCGTCAAGGCAACGACACGGCGTTCAAGATCGTCAACCAGGGCAACAGCAACGCCGGTGGCTCGTGGTACCCGGCTGGTACCGGCTCGGACATCAAGTTCAACAGTCGCGCGGTCATCGTACTGGACGGCAGTAACTCTGCTGGAACTGACGATATGCCTGACTGCACGGTGCGTGCGACGACTCGGGCCGCGACTACTGACGAACTCAATGCGCAAGCTGATGTCGCGGATGGTATTGCTGAAGCGGATGCTGACGTTCAGTCCGCCGACGGTGCCGAAACAACTGTCGATGCCCAGAGCGACGAGAAAGCCGCCGCTTACGACTGCACAGCAGCAGGATTCCTGTGTGACATCGACCCGGCCAGCGGCATGTTCCGCGTCAAGGACTTGACCGACGGTACATACGAGCTGAAGGAAACCGTTGCGCCGAACGGCTACACGCTGAACACCACCGTGTATAAGTTCACTGTCACCAACGGCGTACCGACTTGGGACAACGGTCAGCAGGCTGGACTGGTGAACGATGTCATGTACATCGACGATAAGCCAACCGAAGTGACATGGTACAAGCAGGATGCGAAGCACTCCTTCGCGCTCGCCGGTTCGCAGTGGAAGATTCAGCTGAACGGCGGTACTGCTGTCTACTGTGTGGCTGACGACAATGCGGCTATTGACACGAAGGCATGCTCCGGCACCAAGCTGGATGATACAGCTTCGGACGCCGGCACGATCACCGTCAAGAAGCTGCCCAAGGGCACGTACACGCTGACCGAAGTCGTGGCTCCGACCGGTTATGACAAGTTGAGTGATTCGTATACGTTCATGGTTGACGATTCCAACACGACAGTGCAAATCGGGAATCTGAACGGTAACAAGATCGACAACTCTCTGACTCCGGTCGAGGCCAAGATCCCGGTGACGAAGAACGTGACCGGCGGAAGCTGGCCGACTGGTTCGGACGGTCAGCCGGTGACGTTCCAGTTCAAGCTGGAGAAGTACGGAACCGATACGCAACAGGCGATCCCGACTCCGACCAACTGCGCGAACAAGTCAGAGGCCGATATCGAAAAAGGTGTTGCCTGTGTCATCGACGTGAAGCCCGATGCGACCGGCAAGATCACTGCGAATGGCATGTTTAGTGGGTTGCACTTCAATGCCAATAACCTTGGCTCGGATGCGACTAAGAACTACGCGAGGACGTACACGTACAAGATCACTGAGGTGAAGCCGGAGAATGCGGATTCGTCCATCGAGTATTCGCAGGCTGGGTACAAGGTGGTCGTGACGGTCGAGCAGATCAAGAGCGGCGACAAGTGGGGTGCCTTGAAGGTGTCGTATTCGATGGTTCGGATGACCGACGACTCGAATACGAAGGTGAACGGCGAGGACGGCACTGAGGTCGGTACTTGGGCGTCGGACGGTTCCCATCAGGGAACTGCCGGCGGATCGGCTGGTACGACTACATCGGGTACTCCGGTCGCCACCTTCACCAACAAGATTTACGGACCTGAGCTGCCGGCGACCGGTGGCGAGGGTACGGCGATGTTCCTGCGGGCGGGCACGTTCGCGGTCATCGTGGCGACGGCCGGTATGGCCCTGATGGTCAGGAGGCAGCGCCGATGAACCACTCCACCCCGAAGGGAGGCTCCGACCCATAGCCCTTCATTCCCAAGGTAGCGCGTTCCGCGGTAAAGGACTCGCCTAGCGGCTCGCAGACGCTCCCTCAGTCCGCCTACGGCGGCCAGCTCCCTCAGCCGAGGGAGCCGAGGCTCCGCCAGATCTTGTGCCGCGAAGCGGCACCTCGGCCCCCTCGGTTGAGGGGGCTGTCACGCGGAGCGTGACTGGGGGAGCGTCAGCGCTACGGAACGTTACGAAGCTACCCCTCCAAAAGATTTCATAACTTAACCCAAACCAAATCAAGGAAGATCACTCAAAGGAGTAATCATGAAGAAGTTAGGCAAGGCCATTCTCGGCCTCGTGGCCGCCGTGGCGATGCTCGTCACCGGCCTAGTCGCCCCGCTCACCGCGGTCGCGGCTGAATCCACACCGAATACGACGATCACCATCAAGAGTGTCAACAAGGGTGATGAGTTCAAGGCGTGGCGTCTGCTCGACGCATCTCAGGATGCTGCCGACGCGACGAAGATCTCGTACACGTTGAACGCGACGTACAAGAACATCCTGAAGACTCTGGCCAACTCCAGCGCAACCACTGATGAGCAGCTGCTCACTGATATTACTACGTACCTTGGCAGTCTGACCTCCGAAACGACGCGTACCTTTGCTGACAGCGCATATGCTAAGGTCAAGGATCTGACTGAAGATGCGTCTGCCAAGGCAGCTGCTGATGGCGATGTCACTCTGAGCAATACTGCCGGCACGACTCTTCCGCAAGGTTATTACCTTGTTGCTCAGACTGTGAATGGCAAGACTGGTGACTCTGCCACGTCTGGTGATGCCTACTCGCTGGTCATGCTTGATACCAAGGGTCTGGCCGACGCCGAGATCACGACCAAGAAGGGCGTGCCGACTTTCGAAAAGAAGGTCCAGGACATCAATGATTCCACCGAATCAAAGACGGATGCCGTTTCGGGAAACGGTACTTGGGCTGATTCCGCAGATCACGATCTTGGCGATGTCGTGCCGTTCCAGTTCAAGAGCACCATGCCTGACAAGATCGACAGCTACACCACCTACAAGTACATCTTCCACGATTCCATGTCCAAGGGCCTGACTTTCAACAAGAACAGTGTCAAAGTGTACCTGGACTCTGTTTCTGCTGATAAGGAGATCGACAGCAACTCTTACACTGTCGCGTCCTCTAAGGACGAGGGCTTCTCGGATGCCAATCCGGCTGTTGCGGACAATGATGGCACCAACTTCACCATCTCGTTCACCGATCTGAAGACTGCGACCATCAATAATAATAAGATCAACCTGACCAAGGATTCCGTGATCTACGTCGAATACACCGGTACCGTGAACGGTGACGCCAAGATCGGCAACCCGGGTAACCCGAACGAGGCTTACCTCGAGTTCGAGAACAACCCGAACGATGAAGGCAAGGGTACCAGCCGTACTCCGAACGACAAGGTCGTTGTGTTCACCTATCAGGTGGATGTGAACAAGGTTGATGGTGAGAACCAGCCGCTTCCTGGCGCCGGATTTACCCTGTACAAGAAGATCAAGGATTCCACGAAGGACGAGGGTGCTGGCGCTGGCTGGGAGAAGGTTCCGACTGGCGTGAACGCTGACGGTACTCTGAAGTATGAGGAGATCAAGGCCACCAAGACCGATGATGGCAAGTATGTCGCTCCGTTCCTGCGTGTGGATGATGGCCAGTACAAGCTTGTGGAAACCACGGTGCCTGGTGGCTACAAGAAGGCTAAGGATGTTGAATTCACGATCACCGCTGAGCACGATACTACAATCACTTCTCTGACCATCAAGGTTGGGGATACGACCACGAATGGTGATATCACGAGTGGTACTGTCGGCACGACCGTCATCAACAATGCTGGTTCCGAACTCCCGTCCACTGGTGGCATGGGCACTGTGATCCTGTACGCTCTGGGCGCTGCGTTCGTGGCTGCCGCTGGCGCGTGGTTCGCGTTCCGCCGTCGCCTCTCCAACCGCTGAACCGAATAGGGTAGCGGTTCCGTAACCATCACCTTGTCATTTCGACCGGAGGCCGTAGGTCGGAGCGGAGAAATCTTTAGGGGCTTGCAGCTTTGAAGATTTCTCCACTCGGCTTCGCCTCGGTCGAAATGACAAGAGGTGAGGTTGTTTTCGCCTCGGTCGACATGACACATGATGAGGCTGCAATGAATGGATTGAAGCAAGGGAAGAATGATGACTAACGCTAACTGTGGCTGCGGGGAGGCTTGCGGCCGGGGCGTGTTGGCGCTTGGGGCGCGCTGGGCGACGTTCGCTCTTGCGGCGGTCTGTTCGCTCGCGCTCATGCTGGGCGCTTGTGTGCTGTCGCTGGTTCCGGCAGTCAGCGCGCAAGCGGCCGAATCCGGGAGCATTACCGTCGAGTACAAGGATGACGGCGAGGCACTGGCTGGCGCTTCGGTGAGTCTGTATCGCGTTGCCTCGTGGAATGCGAAGGGTGACGGGTTCGAGCCGACAAAGTCGTTCGCGGATTACTCCGTGGACTGGGATGTGTTCGGTGCGGATTCCGAGACGTTCCGCCAGCTGGCCGAGACGCTATCCGGCTACGCGGCGCGTGACGCGGTGTCCGCCGATGCGACCGCGAAGACGGATGCCGACGGACAGGCGTCGTTCGACGGTCTGGCTCGTGGCCTGTATCTGGTGAACGTGGCCGCGTTCAAAACGAGTGCGCTGAGCTGTGGCGCGTCTTCGACGTTGACCGCGGTGCCGTCGGGTACTGCCGCGAACGCGTCGTATGACGTGAAGTTGCAGCCGAAAACCGAATGCACTCCAATCGAGAAGCCTTCCACCGTCGAGCGTTCCGTGCGCAAGGTGTGGAAGGGTGATTCCGCGTCTGTACGTCCCGAGTCGATCGCCGTGCAGTTGCTGCGTGACGGCAAGGTGTTTGACGAGGTCAAGCTGACCGAGTCCGGCAAGTGGTCGTATTCGTGGTCGGGGCTTGCTTCCGATCACGAGTGGAAGGTCGTGGAGAAGAGCGTGCCGGCCAAGTACACGGTGCTGGTCGATCGTGAGAACGCGGAAACGCTGATCACGAACACCTACACGCCCGAACAGCCGCCGTCGACGCCGAAGACGCCCCAGACTCCGGCGCACACCGGTTCCGACATCACCAAGGCCGCCGCGGCCGCCGCAGGCTTCTCCTTCGTCGGCCTCCTCCTGATGCGTCGCCGTAAAGCGCGTAGCTAGGCCTTCCGATGCTGGCGGAGCCTCGGCTCCCTCTGTGAGGGAGCTGGCTCGCGAAGCGAGACCGAGGGAGAGACTGCGGCGAAGCCGCTGTGTAACGGCATCGGCCGTAGGCCGATTCAGTTATATTGGCGGCCTTCGGCCGCGACGCTCCCTCAGTCAGCCTGCGGCTGACAGCTCCCTCAGCAAGGACATTGCCGTTAAGCAAACAGCAGAGCTGTTTGTAGGCAATGTGCGAGCCGACAGGCGAGCCAGCAAGCAGTCAGCCGTTAGGCTGTCCGTAATTGCAGGACGCCGAGGCTCCGCCAGCGTCTAAACAGCTCCTCCGAAAATCGGAGGAGCTGAACGTGTTTATAACCGAATAAGTCTTGATGGCACGGGGATTCGTGGAGATACCGCTTTACTCTCTCACCTCCCGCGGGACTCCCGACTCCCCGCCCCATCGCCCTGAGTAAGTCAGGATTCTTCCGGAGTGCGTTCGTTACTTTTAGCACTCCGGAGGAGTCCGCCTCTTCTTTTTGATAATTGAATCGGCCGGTGGCCGATGCTGTGTTGTTGGCGGCCTTTGGCCGTGACGCTCCCTCAGTCAGCCTGCGGCTGACAGCTCCCTCAGCCGAGGGAGCCGAGGCTCCGCCAGCTTTTTAACGATCGCGAGGTCTCGCAACAACATAGCATCGCGCGAAGCGCGATTCCGATATCCCGTCCCACCAGAAAGGAAAACGCAAACATGGCCGCCAAACGTAAACGCACGGTGCTGGATGTCATTTCGACGATCATTTCCGCGTTTTTCGTGGTCGTGTTTGTTGCGGGCGTCGGGCTGATTTCTTATCCGACGGTGGCTGACTGGTGGAATCGGATGCATCAGTCGCGCGCGGTGGCGACGTATATCGAACAGACCGAGGATCTGTCGAAAGCACAACGCAAGCAGATGTTGGAAGCGGCGCGCGCATACAACGCGAAACTGCCAACGATTGCAGACCGGTGGATGCTCAACGACCAGCAGAAGGCCGAGTACGAGTCGCTGCTTGACGTATCGGGCACCGGCATCATGGGCTACGTGACGATCCCCAAGCTCAAAGTGCGCTTCCCGGTCTACCACGGCACCGACGAGGGCGTCCTGCAGATCGCGATCGGCCATCTTGAAGGCAGCAGTCTGCCGGTGGGCGGCGCGACTACGCATGCGGTCGTTTCCGGGCACACCGGTCTGCCGAGCGCGAAGCTGCTGACCGGTCTCGACACGCTCGTCAAAGGTGACACGTTCGCGTTCCACGTGCTCGGCGAAACGTACACGTACCAGGTCGACAAGATCAGCGTCGTCCTGCCGAACCAGCTCGACAACTTGAACATCGAGGACGGCAAGGACTATGCGACCGTTGTCACCTGCACGCCGTACGGGGTGAACACGCATCGCCTCCTCGTGCGCGGCCATCGCATCCCGAACCCCACCAAACCGGACACGACCGATTACGACACCCCGGTGCGCACGCTCACGATCGGCATCGTCTCGGTCTCGGCCGCGGTGCTCATCATTGGTATACTGCTCGTGCGCTGGCTCGTCGTACGCCGTCGCCGCCCCCGCGCCGGCCACTCCACCGGACAACTCACAACGCGTATCCGGTAGACAACGTCTCGAACTAGAACATTGGTAAATTCATCAATAGAACATCAAGGACGGCAAGGATCATGCGACCGTTGCACGTTTCTAAGGGTTAAGCATGCCATCGGATTGCACGTTTCTAAGGGTTAAGGATATTGCAGGATTGCACGTTTCTAAGGGTTGATAGAGTTTGGCGTCGGATCGGCGGCTATCTCATATAATCGTAATTTGTATAGTCATGACTATACAAGTCATGACTATAGTATAGTCTACTTATATGGTATTCATCGGGCGCGAAGACGATCTTTCTTTCCTTCAGGACTGCTACGAGGATCCGCGGGCGCAGCTGGTCATCCTGTACGGGCGCAGACGCGTGGGCAAAACCGAGACGCTCGCGCATTTTTCCAAGGATCACCCCACACTGTTCTTTTCCGCGCAGATGGGCACGCGCGAAGAGCAGCTGGAACAGTTCTCTCGCGTCATGTTCGAGGCCGGCGCACCGGCCGGTAAATATCTCAGCCGATACGCGGACTGGCATGCCGCGCTTGACGATCTGGACGCGCTGCCCGTTCCTGCCGATGGCCGTCGTCGGCTTATAATTATTGACGAGTTTCCCTACTTGGTGAAATCCGATCCTTCGCTGCCATCGATCCTGCAGAATATGTGGGATCACAAGCTCCGTCACGCGAATCTGATGATCGTGCTGTGCGGCAGCGCCATGAGCTTCATCGAAAAGGAAATCCTCTCCGAAAAGGCTCCATTATATGGGCGGGCCACCGGCGTGCTCAAGATGCAACCGATGCCGTACTGGGACGCAGTCAAGTTCTTCCCGGATTATTCGGATGAAGACAAGGCGCTGGCGTATTCGATTCTTGGCGGAGTACCGCAGTATTTGGCGACGTTCCTGCCGGATCGAAGCTTGGCGTGGAACGTGAAGCGATATATTCTGCGACGTGGGGCGGCCCTGTACTCGGAACCCGACGTGCTCATGCGTGAGGAATTCCGCGAAACATCCAAATACAGCACCATCATTCGCGCCATCGCCTTGGGAGACACGCGTCTCAACGACATCGCCACCCATACGCTGATTCCCGTGAACGCTCTGGGATTCTACCTGTCGTCCCTCATGGAGATCGGCATCGTGGAACGCGAGTTCCCGGTCACTGCGAAACCGGTCGAGCACGCGAAGGGGACGCGCGGTCTGTATCGGCTTGCAGATGAGTATTTCCGATTCTGGTATTCCTTCGTCTACCCGAACCGTTCGCGATTGGACGGCGGCGATACGGACGGCGTATGGGATGATGCCGTTCGCCCGATGCTGCATGACTATGCGTCCCATACATTCGAGCGAATGTGCGCCGCGTGGTTGATGAGGAAAAGCATTCGAGGTTTGCTGCCGTTCCATGTGGGTAGGGTTGGCCGTTGGTGGGACAAGACCGACGAGATGGACGTTGTGGCGGTGGACGGCACCGGCTCCAAGGCGATCGTCGGCGAATGCAAGTTCCGCAATGTGCCGATGGATCCGTCGATGCTGGAGTTGCTGCGCACCCGTGCGGTTAAGATCAAGGCTTCGGAACGTTGGCTCATGCTCTTCTCGCTGGGTGGATTCACTCAGCCGCTTACCGATATCGCCGCTGCAGATAATGCCGTTCAGCTTGTGGAACTTAGCGAACTGATGGCGTGACGATGCCCGCTGTGCGTGCGCGCAATCCCGGGAGCTGGATACGATGAAGGGCATGCTGATATCGCCTGAAACCGCCCGATTCGTGGCCGAACACCGTCTGGAGAACGTGCGCGACCTGGCACTCAAAGCCAAGCGCGCCGACGGGCTGGACCTGCCGTTCGCGCTCGACCAGATCGCCGGATGGCAGACGGCTCGCGGCAAACTGCCGCAGTGGGCGGCGTGCGAGGGAATCGTGTACCCACCGCACATTTCGATGGAACAGTGCTCGTCCGAATTCACCGCGCGATACAAGGCGGAGGTCGCGCGGCGGATCGTGGGGGAGAGCCGGGCGGCAGACGGTCGCGATACCGCGGGGGAACCGCAGGCCGTTGCAGACGGTTCCGTGCACCCCGGAACGATGATCGACCTGACCGGCGGATTCGGCGTGGACTTCTCGTACACGGCCCGCGGCTTCGCACGGGCGATCTATGTGGAACGGCAGGAGCATCTATGTGCACTGGCCGAACACAACATGCACGCACTCGGACTGGATCACGTGACGGTTGTGAACGGCGATGCGGAAGCGGTGCTAGGGGATGTGAACACGTTATTGCGATCGGGCGGGGTGGCCTTCGATGAGGCGCAGGGTGTACGCTCCCCCACCCGCTGCGCGGGAGCCCCCTCAGCCGAGGGGGCCGAGAAGGCCGAGAAGGTTGAAAATGGGGCCATTTCCTTGATCTTCCTCGACCCGGCGCGACGCGACGAGCACGGCGGGCGCACGGTCGCGATCGAAGACTGCACGCCGAACGTGCTCGCCCTGCGCGACCGACTGCTTGCCGCCGCCCCGCACGTCATGATCAAACTGTCCCCGATGCTCGACTGGCGCAAGGCCGTCGCCGACTTCCGCGGCGCGGTCAGCGAAGTCCACATCGTCTCCACCGGCAACGAATGCAAGGAACTGCTGCTCGTCCTCGACCGCACAGCCAACGCGACAGTCCGCGTCCACTGCGTCAACGACGCCGACCGTCTCGACTACGACTATGGCGTCGTCTCGAACGGAGCTACAAGCCGGATTCGGGGAACCGCGCGAGAGCGTGAGGAAGATTTCTCGACTTCGCTGCGCTCCGCTCGAAATGACAGTTATGGAGCGTCGTCCGCGGCATCCGATCGCGCACTCGGCCTTGCGCCGCTGCCGGAGAGGATCACGTATCTGTACGAGCCGAACGCGTCGATCATGAAGGCCGGCTGCTTCGCACTGGTCGAAGACCGGTACGGACTCACGCAGATCGGCCCGAACAGTCACCTCTTCGTCTCCGGCAGCGACCGGCCGATCACCGATTTCCCCGGCCGTGCCTTCGCCGTCGAAACTGTCACCACAATGGGCAAAAAGGAACTCAAATCGGCGCTCGCCGGCGTCGCCAAGGCCAACGTCGCCGTGCGCAACTTCCCGCTCACGGTCGCCCAGTTACGCAAAAAGCTCCGGCTGAGCGACGGCGGCGACACCTACCTGTTCGCCACCACGCTCGCCGGAGCTAAGCATGTGATCCTGCGCTGTCACAAAGCGTGACGGGACGGGAACGTCACCGCCACCACATGGTCATGATGAAGCCGACCATGATGATCACGAACGCGATGAGCAGGTTCCACGCGCCGATGCCCGGAATCGGGTAGCTCGACGTGAGGTAGTAGCAGACCGCCCAGATCAGGCCGATGATCATGAGCGTGCAGAACAGCGGCACGAACCAGCGCGGATTGGACTTGGTGCCCTTGATCGTCTCCTCGACGCGCTTCGTGTTCTCCGCCTGACGCGCCATCATGCGCTGCATCTGCGGGGTCAGCGAGCTCTTGTCGGCGGTCGCGTTGAGCACGGCCTCCACCTGATCCATCGGCACGCCGTAATCCTCGTCCTCGGCCGCCGCGATATCGTCCGCCGCGGCATGCGTCGTGGTGGTGGTCGTGGTCACGGTCGTGGTGGTAGTGGTGGTCGTGGTCGCAGTCTTGGCAGGCTTCTTGTCGGCAGCCTTCTCGTCCGCTGCGTCCTCGGCTGCAGCCGTCTCCTCGCCGTCCGTCTCGGCCGTCTCGGCCGTCTCGCTCGTCTCAGCTGCGGCGGTCGCGGTCGTCATTTCAACGGTCTTGTCGTCGTTCGTCTCGATCGCAGTCGTCTCGGCCGTCTCAGCGGTCGCCGCATCCTCGTCGGCGGTCTCGGCCTGCCAGTCTTTCTGCTCGGTATCTGCCATCAGCGTAGTCTCCTTATATTTAGGCTAGAAGTCATAATAGTGGTTAGACTCGAACTCAGGAACAGGCCGCTCAGCGTTCGGAGGAAGCATGGCGAAACATACCGGCAGGCATGTCGCGAAGCGCGCCTCGTGGCTGAGCGGTACCGCCGTGTGCCTTGTGGTGGCGCTCAGCGGGTTCCTGTTGTCGACCAACGTGCGCATCAACCGCACCGTCGTACTGTCGTCCGACACCGCCGACCTCGTCGAACAGCGGGTCGAACGCGCGGAGGAACTGCAGCGCGACGTCGCCAAACTCAGCTCGCAGATCGATACGCTGAACAAAACGCTCACCGACGACGGCGGCACGACCGACAGTGAAACCGCCGGTTCCAGCACCATGCTGTCGGCGGTGCAGGGCCCCGGTGTGACGGTGACGCTCAACGATTCGCCGCTGTGGGAGAACATGGTCGACAATTCCGGTTCCGCCACGAACATCAACGACTACGTGATCCATCAGGAAGACATCGAATCCGTGATGAACGCGTTATGGGCCGGGGGAGCCGAGTCGATGATGATCCAGGACCAGCGCGTGCTGTTCAATTCGGCGGTGATCTGCCAGGGCAACGTGCTGCTGTTGCAGGGCAAGAAATACTCGCCCCCGTACACGATCTCCGCGATCGGACCGGCCGACGGTATGATGCAGGCGCTTGAAAATTCGAGCGCGATGAAGATCTTCCAGGAATACGTCAGCGCATTCGGCATCGGCTACAAGGTCGAGCAAAAGGACAATCTGCAATTCCCCGAAACCGCGGCGCTGCTACAGTCGCTGCAATACTCGAGCGTCGACGACACGGCGCAGGAAACGGACGCACAGTGAGACACGCAAGAAACGACAACCAGTTCGACGGGAACGACGACGAGATCGAGCTTGATTCGATCGACCAGATCGGGGATTTCGCGGAGCCTGTTTCGATTCCGACGATTCCGCCGGCGCCGCCGGCCGCTGCGCCGAGGACCGCTGGAACGAGCGGCTATGCCGGATATCTGAACGCGGAGAGCACGGCGGCACGGGCCGGCGTGCAGTTCCAGAGCGGTGCCGGTCAAACCGCAGCGGCGGCAGCCTCGATCGCTGCGTCGCAGATTGCGGGTCAGCCGGTCACAGGTCAGCCGGTTGCCGCAGCAGCAGCCGCGTCGGCCGGCCACGTTGCCGCCAACTCTGCAGCGGCAGTCGCCAATCCCAAGTCCAACGGCAAGCACGGCTGGTTCTGGCAGGCGCTCGGCATCCTCGCCGAGATCCTGCTCACCGCCGCCGCGATCTGCGCGCTGTACATCGTCTGGCAGATGTGGTGGACGGGCGTGCAGGCCGAACACACGCAGCAGGAAACACTCAAATCGGCGCAGTGGTCGTCGCCCGCGAACGGCGACACGTCGAAGATCGCGGCCGCGCAGGACGGCGAGCCGCCGGTCCAGCCCGAATCGGCCGGCGAAGGCCAGCTGATCGCCACCGTATACATCCCCCGCTTCGGCAAGAACTGGGAACGCAACCTCGTGCAGGGCACCACGCTCGAACAGCTCAACAAGCACGGTCTCGGCCACTACGACGACACGCAATGGCCCGGCCAGGTCGGCAACTTCGCGATCGCCGGCCATCGCAACGGCTACGGCCAGCCGCTCGGCGACGTCGACAAGCTGCAGGAAGGCGACCCGATCATCATCCGCACGCAGGACTACTGGTACGTCTACCAGTACACCAGCAAGGAGATCGTGCTGCCGACCGAAATCCGCGTGATCGGCGCGAATCCGCAGAACCCCGGCCAGACGCCCACCAAGCGCATGATCACGATGACGACGTGCGAGCCGAAATACTCCGATCCGATCTACCGTTGGATCAGCTACGGCGAGCTCAAGTACTGGGCGAAGGTCTCGGACGGCGTGCCGAAGGAACTGGCGACCGATTCGAGCACGACGGGCGTGGCGTTCACGAACAACACGACCTCGCTTACGTCCGCGGCCGCGCAGCTTGATTCGCTTGAGCCGGTGATGATCGCGGCGCTGGTGGCGTACGCGATCGTGTTCCTCGCGGCGCTGGTGGCGTGGCGGTTCCCGGTGCTGCGTGCGATCCGCGCCGGTGAGCGCCGCCGCCCGGATGCGAGCGTGTACGGCTGGGTGCTGCGGCATCAGCCCGGCGTGCTGCCGATCCGGTTGCTGCTGTTGCTGATCCTGGTGCTGCTGGTGGTGTGCGTGCTGTTCCAGTGGGGATTCCCGTGGGCCGCGTCGAACATCCCCTACCTGCGCCAAATGTCCAATTTTACTGTCTGAGTTCGCGCCTCCGCCTCGGCTCCTTACCCCTGCCGGGGGAGCTGAATTTCTTAAGCTGAGTATTTCTTGAAGGCTATTCGCTGTTTGTGGTGGGTGGTTTGGGTGTGAGGTGATGCCGGTCGGGTAGGTTGGAGGCATGGATACCTCTTGTCTGTTCACCGCCGCGTTGCAGCTTCAGTCTCCTTGGAAAGTGGAGT
>NZ_JAHBBG010000007.1 GCF_019331715.1 Bifidobacterium simiiventris | reverse complement strand
GACTCCACTTTCCAAGGAGACTGAAGCTGCAACGCGGCGGTGAACAGACAAGAGGTATCCATGCCTCCAACCTACCCGACCGGCATCACCTCACACCCAAACCACCCACCACAAACAGCGAATAGCCTATAAGTCCTTTCCTACGTGTCATTTCGAGCGAGGCGAAGCCGAGTCGAGAAATCTTTCAGCCCCTTGGCGCTTAGGATTTCTCCGCTCGCTGTCGCTCGGTCGAAATGACAACACCGTGCTCGCGTTCGGTCGAAACGACAACCTTTCGCCTGCGTTCGGCCGATATGACGGGGTTGTACGTCACGCGGTGAGTTCCGTTTTGCTGAGCTGGGATTCGGCGATCTGACGGTAGACATCACACGTGTCGAGCAGTTCGCGATGCGTGCCCTGCCCCACGACCTTGCCGTCGTCGAGCACGACGATGCGGTCGGCGTTCATGATCGTGCCGATGCGCTGCGCTACGATCAGTTTGGTCGCGCCCTTCGCGTGGGTTCCGAGCGCGTCGCGCACCGCTCGGTCGGTCTTGAAGTCGAGCGCGCTGAACGAGTCGTCGAAGATCAGGATCTCCGGGTCGCGGTATACGGCCCGCGCGATCGACAGGCGCTGCTTCTGACCGCCCGACACGTTCGATCCGCCCTGCGCGATGGCCGCGTCGAAGCCGCCGTCCATGCGGGTGACGAACTCGGTCGCCTGCGCCACATCGGCCGCCTCCTGCACACGTTCGCAGCGGTCGCCGGACGGCGTGCCATCGTTCGCAGCACCGCCGGCCGCGCGGTCGCCGCCAGTCGTACCGGAGCGCACGTCGTCACCGTAGCTGATGTTGCCCGCAACCGTCCCCTTGAACAGCACCGACTTTTGCGGCACATAGCCGATCGTGTCGCGCAGCGCGGTCAGATCCCAGTCGCGCACGTCCACGCCATCGACCAGCACCTGGCCGGCCGAGACATCGTAGAAGCGCGGTACCAAATTGATTAGCGACGTCTTGCCGGAACCGGTCGAGCCGATGAACGCGACGGTCTGACCGCGTTCGGCCGTGAACGAGACATGTTCGAGGATCGGCTCGCGCGAGTCGGGATACGCGAAGCTCACGTCGCGGAACTCGACGGTGCCGGTCTGACCGCCGCCGATGCGCGCCACATCGGCCGCCTTGTCGCCGCCATCCTTGACGAGCGGCTCGGTGTCGATCACTTCGAGCACGCGCTGCGCGGACACGTCGGCGCGCGGCCAGAGCACGAACACCATGCTCATCATGAGGAAGCTCATGATGACCTGCACCGAGTAGCTGGAGAACACGACCATGTTCGAGAACACGGTGAGCTTGTCGGTCGCGGCGGCCGCGTCGATCAGATACGCGCCGATCCAGTAGACGGCGAGCATGAGGCCGTTCATCACGGTGTTCATCAGCGGCATCATCACGGCCATCGCGCGGTTCGTGAACAGCTGGGTGTCGGTGAGATCCTTGTTGGCCTTGGTGAACTTGTCCTCCTGATAGTCCTCGGCGTTGTAGGCGCGCACGACGCGCAGGCCGGTGAGATTTTCACGTGAAACAAGGTTGATGTTGTCGGTGAGCTGCTGCATCGCCTTGAACTTCGGCATGACGAGCGCCATGAGGATCACGATCGCGACGAGCAGGATGACCGTGGCGACGGCCGTGGCGAGCGTCCATTCGAAACCGTCGCCGGCGATCTTCATGATGGCCCAGACGGCCATGATCGGCGACTTGACGATGAGTTGCAGGCCCATCGTGATGAACATCTGGATCTGCGTGATGTCGTTGGTCGAGCGAGTGATAAGGCTTGCAGTCGAGAAGCGGTTCATTTCAGCCGGGCCGAACGATTCGACCTTCGCGAACTCGAGCGAACGCAAACGTTGGCCGAAGCTGGCGGCGACGCGGGTCGCGATGAAGCCGGTCACAACCGCGCACGCGACCGAGCCGAGTGAGACGAGCAGCATCTTACCGCCGGCGATCCAGATGTCGCGCATCTCGCTGCCCGGCGTTTCGACGAGCGTGGTGATGTCGGACATATAATCCGGCAGTTCGAGATCGAACCAGATCTGGCCGACGATGGCGACCAGCGCGATGAGCATCTGGCCTATCTCCGCCTTGGAGAGGTATTTCATGATGCGAAGCATCGATTCCTCCTATGCGTTGTTGGTTATCGAAGACATCTGTCGATTAGTTAGTTTCCAGTATCAAATTACTTACAGTGTAAGATATTACATCCAATCCTGCGTGTTTCCTGAGAATCAGGCACCCGCGCCGCCCCGACCATGTTCATTCCGACCGAGCGAAACGTCCACAATGCCATTTCAACCGAGCGCAACATCTGAACCGGTCATTTCGACCGAGCACAGCGAGCGGAGAAATCTTTACCCCCATCACCCATCAAAGATTTCTCGACTCGGCTTCGCCTCACTCGAAATGACAGGAATGAGAACACATCTCGTCCAAAATGACAACAACAGGCCCGCCCAAGTAGACCGGCCGAAGACCGATTCATCCGACACGGCAAACTCCGTCAGAACAACCGCCGGAGCCTCACTCCCGACGCTCGAATGCCCTGCGCACTTCCTCCGGGGTCGGGCGTGGCTGGCCGGGCTTGCAGATCGACATGTACGTCATGAACTCGCGCGTCAGATCGACGAACTCGCGCGTGCGCCGCTCCCCCATCTGCGAGAAGATCCAGCACACCGCATCGCGCATCTCCTCCATGTCCTTCCGGCCGCGTTCACGCCCGGCATCGGTCAGGTTCACCAGCACCACGCGGCGGTCGTCAGGGTCGGTTTCACGCGTGATCAGGCCCTTTTTCTCCATCGAGGACAGCAGCGTCGAGATGCGGCCGGACGTCGCGTTGAGCGCGGCCGCCAGCTGCGACGGGGTCATCGTGCCGCGATGGGCCAGCTGCCGGATCGCGAACATCTCGCCCTGCGCGCCGCGCGTCAACTCGCGCTGCATGTCCGAGCGATGGCACCAGGCGGTGCGCCACAGCTCGGAAACCGCATCCTGCTCAAATCCCATCAGCCGCACCTTCCATCATGAAATCGACAACGACCGCCATCAATATATCTTACAGTGTAAACAATATCGATACCGCCGGCGACGCATCGCGTCTCCGCCGTCGACAACCGCCGCGGACAACTGTGCAACGGGCCACAAAACTCACTATTTTGCGGTATTGTCGCGCTAAACACGCCGAAAAACGTGAGTCACGACACGAAATCACGCATTTGCCGTTCACAATATGACCATCTGCATGTATCGTGGATACTACCGACACAGAAGACGGCAGAGAAGAAAGCCACTGGGGGATCCCGAGGAAGGGGAATATATCATGGAACGCAATGTTTGCAGCATCGTCGGCTGCAGTCACGAGGCAGTTGATTCAGGCATGTGCGCGGCGCATTTCACCGCGGCGCTGGTGCATGGCTCCATCCAGTACGCGGGCAACCGTCCGCGTCCGGTCTGCCACTGAGACATCGTCAACGGCTTAGCGTGTTCCCCGGCTCCCACGGCGGCACCCATCCGTCTGCGGGACTGGGGAACATGCGTTGCATACGGTCTTCCGACGCCGCCGTATGTCGCGCCGGCCCGGCAGCACGCGCGCATCGGCCATGCCGCGCCCGCACCTGCCCGTGCGAATCACCCGCCCATATCAATGATCAACAACAGTCATCACCGTTCACCGGCGATCGACCATAATCGGAATCATGAATACTCTGTGTGACCGCATGCCGCACACCGCGGCGTTCCCGCGCGCGCTGGGCACCGGGTTGATCATACGTTCCGACGAACCGGTCGACCGGCCACGCATCGCCGCGTTCATCGACGAATACGAGTCCGTGCTGTCGCGGTTCCGCGCCGACTCGACGGTGACGGCGATGGGCCGGGCCGAACATGGCGGCAAGTTCGATTTTCCCGACTGGGCGGGCGCGCTGTTCGATCTTTACGACCGGCTGGCCGACGCGACCGGCGACGCCATCGACCCGTGCGTCGGCGAGGATCTGATCCGGCTCGGATACGACGCGGCGTACTCGTTCACGATCGCCGACGACGCGAACGCGCGGCTCGGCGCGGTTCACGGCCGGCCGACATGGCGAGGCGACGTGGAACGGCACGGCACCACGCTGATCACGCGCAGGCCGGTGCATCTCGACTTCGGGGCCTGCGGCAAGGGTTATCTGGTCGACCTGCTTGCCGAACGGCTCACGCACTCCCCCGGCCAGTCGGTCGAACGGCTCGCGAACCGATCCGATCAGACCAAGCGCTCCCCCGAGCTGCTGATCGACGCGGGCGGCGATCTCACCGCCCGACCCTCGCAGCCCGTCACGATCGCGCTCGAGGATCCGGCGGACGCCACGCGAGCGGTCGGCACGGCGGCCATATCGAACGGCTCCTGCTGCGCCAGCGCGCCCAGCCGCCGCCACTGGCAGGCATCCGGCCGGCTCCGGCTACACCACCTGCTCAACGCCATCGACGGCCGTCCGTCCGATTCCGTCGCCGCGACCTGGGTCACCGTCGCCGCCGACGCGGCCCCCCATCCCACCGCGTTGGCCGACGGGCTGGCCACCGCGCTGTTCGTCGCCGATCCGAACACGCTCGCCGGCCGTTTCCCCTTCTCGTGCGCGGTGCTGCGTCCCGATCGCACCGCCGTCGTCAGCCGCGGCTTTCCGGGCGAACTGTTCGTCAGGCCGGCGTAGGCTGCGCGCAACCGGCCGCGGACTTCCACGGCTCGCATCCGCATGCCCGCACCCGCATCCCACCGATCCCACGACTGCCACGCCCCACGAACCCCGTCCCGCCAACCGCACCCGCATCATCAGCAAACGCCCGGACCAACGCAAGTTGACGCAACGTCAATTTACGGCATACACTTACGGCAGGGATTCAATTCCAACAGCGAGGCAATCCGCCATCGCCGGCCATCACCAACAAGGAGCGACGCATGGCACAGCAACGACGCAACGACACCACAGCATCACGCGGCGACGCGCGGCGCGAGCAGATCATACGGGCCGCCCGCGAGGCGTGCCTCGACACCGGCTTCTCCAAACTCACCATCAGCGACATCGCCGAACGCGCCGGCATGACGCGCTCGCTGTTCTACCACTACTTCGCCGACAAAAACGAGGTGGCCGACGCGGTGATCGACGACACGATCTCCGCGATGCTCGGCAAACTCGATCACTGGGACAAGTCACGCGAGGCCGGCAACATCGACAAGGCGCTCGACGACATCGTGCGGCTCACCCGCGCGATCATCGCCGACGAGGGCCCGTTCAGCGCCAAGCTCATGCAGGCCGGCAACGCCGAGCTGTACATCAAGTTCATCGACCACGCGGCCGACCGGATCGCGGACTTCTTCTGCGAGACGACCGTGCTCGATTTCGAGACGCTGCACGGACTGCCGATCCGCAACGTGCACGAGACGTTCTACACGCTGATCGTCGGCCTGATCTCGCTGATCCGACTGCATCCGGACACGCCGGACGCGGTCATCAAGCAGGTCGCCGCGCAGACGTTGCACATCGAGGACTACCTGCGCTGAGACCGACCGCCGCGCGCAACGATCACGCGACGCCGATGACAACCTTTGCCGTGTGGGATTCCTCGTCGGCGACATTCAACACGACCGTATCGCCCGGGCGTGCATCCTCAGGCACCTGCACGACCGCGAGCGCCTCGCCGTAGTATGTGCCGGTCTCGCCGGTCACGAAACTGCCGCGGTTGTACGGCGCGGCGCAACCGAATCCAAGCAGCCGGCCGCCGGTCACGCGGGCGTGCAGCAGGCCGCGTTCGAGCGGCTTGACGGTGCCGTGATCGTCGGTGTACCGCACACGTACGAATGCGAGATGGCCGGGCGCGACGGCACTGAGCCCGACGGTCTGGCCGTCGTCGATCCGGCCGTCGGCCGACCCGCCAATCAAACGGTCATCCGTCTCCGGCATCCAACCGCCAACCGGCCATTCGACCGTCGCCCGCAATTCGGTGTGATCGTTCGCACTGCGCAACGAACGCCGACCGATCTCGCGTCCAGCCTTGTCGTACGCGACCGCTTCGATCACGCCCGGCCGGTACGCGCACACGAACCGCGCCACGCAGTCGTCGCGCAGCACCCGCCGCCCGACCTCACGCCCGTTGACCAGCAGCAGCACCGACGCGGCCCGCACGTACACCTCCACGTGCGCAAGCCGTCCGTCGCAGCCGTTCCAGCTCCACGACGGCATCGCGTCGGTCATCTTCCATGCGCTCGGCGAATGTTTGTCGTCGGTGTGGTTGACCGGCCGCACCGCGATGTACGGCCCGCGATCGCCGCCCGCCTCGAGCGCGACGCGCGTGTACAGTGCCTCGCCGAGTGGCCGCCCGGTCAGGTCGAGCCGTCCGGAACCCGCGGTCAGCCAGCCGAACCCGATCCTGAGCGGCGCGTAATCCTCGTACTCCCACGAGCCGATGCCGGCCTCGCCCATGTAATCCATGCCGGCCCATACGAAGTCGCCGATCACGCGCGGATGCCGTTTGGCAAGCTCTCGGAACCGGTACGCGTCCTCGCAGAACGTTTCCGACCCGAGGATGAGCCGGTGCGGGTACGTTCGCAGATCATGCAGGTAGCGTTCGATGCCGTAGTTGTAGCCGGCGATGTCGAGCTGGGCGAACGCGCCGCGCGTCACCCAGTCGCATGGCGGCAGCACGGCCGCGCGTTTCATGACCCGCGCGCCGAGCACGACGGTGAGCTTGTTGAAGAACTCGCTGCCGACCAGACGACGGCGCCCGGGCAGTTTGCCGCGCCGGCGCAGGCGTTCGGCTTTGGCGGCCTCTTTCGCGGCCTTGGAGTCCGAGTAGAAGCCGAGACCGATCGAACTGAGGAAGTTGAAGAAGATGTTGATGCCGCAGGTGACGGGGCGTGTGGGGTCGAGTCGGTGCAGGTGTTCGGTCATGGCGCGGGCGAGCCGGATGCCGCGCGGTTGTGCGGTTTCGCTGACCTCGTTGCCGATGGAGTACATGACGACGCTGGGGTGGTTGCGGTCCTTGGCGACCATGCTCGCGAGGTCGGCGCGCCAGTGGTCGCGGAACCGGTCGACGTAGTCGTGCTGGGTTTTGTGGATGTACCAGTGGTCGATGTACTCGTCCATGACGAGCATGCCGAGCCGGTCGGCGGCGGCGAGCAGGGCCTTCGAGCAGGGGTTGTGGGCGGAGCGGATCGCGTTGTAGCCGGCGCGTTTGAGCAGGGCGACCTTGCGTTCCTCGGCGTCCGCATAGGCGCACGCGCCGAGGACGCCGTTGTCGTGGTGGACGCACGCGCCCTGGATGATGACGCGTTTGCCGTTGATCTGGAAGCCGCGGTCGTTCCAGGCGAGGGTGCGGATGCCGAAGGTGACGGTGGCTTCGTCGGCATCGCGATGGGCGGTGTTTGGGTTGATGTTCGCCGATTCATAACGGATGCGGGCGATGTACAGGTTCGGCTCGTCAGGCGACCACAGGCGCGGATCGGGGATGGCGAGGTCGATGACGGCGGTGTTTGCCTTACGCTCCAATACGGCCGAAGCGGTTGACGAAGAGACGTCTGCCGACGCGCTCGAGAAGCCGGCGGAAGCCTCGGCCCCCTTGGTTGAGGGGGCTCCCGGCGAAGCCGGGTGGGGGAGCGTCACCCCCGACGACGCCCCGATTGCCGCAGCCTCCACGCTCACCGTGCCGGGAGCGGTAGTTTCGACCGCGAACCGCACGCGGGCCGGCGCGGAACCATCCGCCGCGCCGATGCCCAGCGTCCGCACGCTCACCCCGTCGTACGCGATATGATCGCGCGGCCCGACCCACAACGTCACCGGCCGGTAGATGCCCGCCCCCGAATACCATCGGGAATTGGGCTGGTCGGCGTTCCTCGCGATCACGCGGATCTCGTGTTCATGCCCGGCCGCGAACCGGTCGGTCACATCGACCGCGAAATCCGAATATCCGTACGGGCAGCTTGCCGCCAGTTCGCCGTCGATCCACACTTCGGCGTCGTGGTACACGCCTTCGAACTCCAGTATCATCGCGCAGCCGGCGAGGTCCTCCCCCGGCGTGAACCGCTTCACATACTCGTAGTCGCGGCCCTCGAACCATCCGGAATTGACGCCGCTGGTGGCGAACGGCGAACGCGGCTCGCCCAGCATCGCGTCGTGCGGCAGCGTCACCGGCTCGAACGGCTCGCCGGTCGCATCAAGATGCCGGTATGCCCATCCGTGATTAAAATCGACTGCCTTCATCGCCCGCATCCTTTGCCACGCTGATTGCATACCACCTTAGTCGACCTCGACAGCGGGCACACTCATGACGGCACGGGGGCGATACGCGACTACCCCGCGCGGCGCATGCGCATGAACAGGCAGCCGGCGGCGACGAACACGGCCACGACCGCGACGAAACCCCACAGCGTGGTGCCGATCGTGCCGGGCAGCACGAGCGCCGGGGTGACGAACGCGAACAGACCGCACAGCAGGCGCGAGAATCCGAGGATGAAGCCCTGCACGGCGGCGCGGGATTCGGCCGGGAACGTCTCTTGCGTCCACACCTTGCAGATCGCCTCGCCGGCGAGCGGCAGACCGACATACATGATGGCGGTGGCGGCGACGATCACCCACAGAGATCCGCCGCCCGCAGCCATCAGCACCATCGCGGCGAGCGCGATCACGCCGCCCGCGACGAACAGCGGGTTGCGCCAGCGCGTGTTGACCGTGGCGGACACCACCCAGTTCGCGGCGAACATCACCACGTACAGGATAATGCCGAGGCCCGTGGCGAGGCTTTGCGAGGCGTGCGCATTGACGAGCATGTAGGTCTGGAACTGGCCCCACGTGTTCGCCACGAGGTTCCAGCCGATGTAGAACACGAGCAGCGATGCGAACGCGGGGACGAGTTGCTTCGGCATGCCGAACGGGCCGGCGGCTTTGTTGCTATCTCGCGCTGAGGTCGTACTACTTGTGTTGTCATCTCGAGCGGAGGCGAAGCCGGAGTCGAGAGATCTTCCATTCCCATCCGTCGCTCTGGCTCCGGCAAGATTTCTCCGCTCGCTGCGCTCGGCCGAAATGACAGTAGCGTCTTCACCCTGTTCGGCCGCCGCATGCAGCGCCGCGAACTCCCCCGAACGCACGCGCCACAGCCACAACCCACAGGCCACCGCCGCGAACAGCGCGAACACCACGCGTCCGCCCGTCGCGCCCGGCATCCGCGACACCGCGAAGGCGACCAGCGCCGAGCCCAGCATGCCGATCTGCCATCCGAGCTGGGTCACGGTCACGAGCGTCGAGCCGGCGGCCGGATCCTGCGCGTCGCGCGCCATCACCGAAATCGACACCGGCAGGTCGAGCCCCGTGCCGAACCCCACGATGGTCACGCCGATCAGCAGCGACCAGAAATCCGGAGCCGCCGCGCATATCACGAACCCGACCGCCGAGACCAGGTTGATCCAGTTGAACACGCGGGTCATGCCGAGCCGCGCGCACAGCCAGCCGGCGAGCAGCGATCCGGCCGCGATGGCGAAGTTGAGCACCGCGCTCAGCGCGCCGACCTGCGTGGCGTCGAGTCCGAGCCCGGCCTGCCACATCGTGATCGTGGTCGACAGGCCGACGATGGCCGAGGATCCCAGGAACGAGCCGACCGCGCCGCAATAGCCGAGGCGGGCCAGCGCGGCCTGCGAAACAGTGCGGGATGACGATGCCGGGGCGTCGGTTGCCGAGCGATCCATATCACATACTCCTTTATACGTATTACATAAGTATGTTATATGCGATCATATACATGCCATATCAGGCGCGCGCCGGTCGCCGGCCACCAGTTACCAACCGATAGCCGACAGCCGCCGGTCGTTCAGCCGCCGCACGCTGTCACGACAGGTGCGTGTTGACGATGTTCTTCACCTTGCGCACCAGCGGCGACGTGCCGATGTTGGTGAGCTGGATGTTGAGCAGGAACGTCGAATCGGCCGCTGGATCGTTGATGAAATACGTGCCGAGCCAACCGTCCCAGCCATACTCGCCTTTGTGCGAGACCATGATCGACTTGCCCGGTTCCTCGACGATGCGCATGAACGTGTTGTAGCTGCATCCCGGCTGCCATTCCTCGAAATCGGGGAAATGCCGCCTGGACAGCGCGCCCGAGGTCATCATGCGCACGGTGAGCGGGTGCAGGATGCGCTCGCCGCCGTATTCGCCGCCGTTGAGCAGCATGCGCGCGAACTTCGCGTAGTCGTCGATCGTGGACTTCAGGCCCGCGCCGCCGGCCTGGTACGCCGGGTCGGCGATCGGCGCGTATTCGACGCCGAGATGGTCGGTGACGACCTCACGCAGCGGGCCTCCCGCGTTCGCCGGGTCGATCGGATTGTTCGGATTGTCGTAGACCGCGGCGAGACGGCCGAGCTTGCCCTGCGGCACGTAGAACGCGGTGTCGGCCATGCCGAGCGGTTCGAAGATCTCGTCGTGCAGGAAGTCGCCGAACCGCTTGCCGGACACGACCTCGACGATCGCGCCGATGATGTCCGCGCTCGTGCCGTACATCCAGTGCGAACCGGGCTGGAAGCGCAGCGGGCACTGGCCGAGCCGGTTCGCCAGTTCGACCGTGCCCATCGGGTTCGGGCCGTGCAGTCGGCCGTCGAGTTCGTCGAAGACCTTGCCGACGAGGCGACCGACCTCGAAGCTCGCGTCGCCGTATGGAATGCCCGAGGTCATGGTGAGCAGGTCCTTGACGGTGACTTCGCGGGCGGCCGGGACGGTGCGCTCGCCGTCACCGGCGGCTGAACCGGTTGAGCCGGCCTGGTCGGTGGGGACGTCGTTGGAAAGACGATCGTCGGCACCGGACGCGGCGGCGAATTCGGTGGTGACCCGCTGCCCCTTGAATCCGGACAGATACTCGCTGACCGGCGCCCCGAGATCGACCAGTCCGCGTTCGACCAAGATCATCGCGGCCGTGCCGGTGACCGGCTTGGTCTGCGAATACAGGCGGAAGATCGTGTCGCGCGTCATCTTCTCGCCGCGTTCGATGCTGCGCATGCCGGATTCGGCGTACCAGCGCTCCTCGCCGTGCTGCACGGCCAGCATGTTCGCACCGGCCACCTCGCCGCGCTCCACCGCACGGTCCATCGCGTCCTGAATCAATTGCTGCGTGTTCGTCATTGATGCCTCACTTGCCTTTCCGGCGGACGCGATCCGATCGGCGCCCCGCCGCCACCATCGTACCCGCGGCTTGTCTGCCGCTCTGCCCGCCAGTATATTAACCGCTTAAGATATCGCATCGCTCCCCGTCATGCATCGATGCGGCAACCCATCGCGCGTCACCCGCATCCTGGCCAAACGGTCCACCACCCCATCAGAAGTTCGGCTGTTTTTTGATATTTTTGATTTGGCTATATATCAAGGATGAGAAGTAGCTATGCACGCACAGAAGAACCCGTTCAAACCAACGACAGACGGGGAGCCCGGCATATGGTTCAGGCGCCGATCCGACCGTGCTCCCAGATGGAAGGCGAAGCGTTTACGAGGCAAGTGGGCCGCTGGATTCGCGGAAGATGAGCTCGCTGGCCGCATCGGCGACGGATCGCACCGTCTTGCCGTCGATCAGATCGAGCAGCATGCGCGCGGCGCGACGCCCACGTTCGACGATGTTGCGGCTGAGCGCCGTGACGGACGGACTGTTCACCCGGCACAGGAACGAATCGTCCCAGGCGATGACCGACAAATCCTCGGGCACGCGCACGCCGAGTCGCATGGCCGTACGAACCGCGGAAACGGCCATGACATCGTTGTCGTAGATGATGGCCGTGGGCGGCTGCGGCAGCGACAGCAGCCGTTCGGTGCATTTGTCGCCTTCCTCCGGGGAATAGTCGGTATGGAAGCAGCTGTACTGCATGTCGAGCGCGGCCGTTTCCTCCATGCATGCACTGTCGCGGATGAAGGTGTGGGTCAGTTCCTCAGGGCCGGCGATGCGGGCGATCCGCCGGTGCCCGAGCTCGCTGCAGTAATCGACCAGCAGATGCGCGGCGCTCGGCTCGTCGTCCGACAACGTGGTCAGCCCGTCCGCCACGGACGAATCGCACAGCAGCAGCGCCGGCATTCCGGAATGCTCGGAGAACAATTTGACGCGCGGATCGCCCAGTTCGACGTTCATGAGCAGCACACCGTCCACGGCGCCTGTCGCGATCCAGTCGCGCAGCACCTCCAGTTCGGACTGCTGGCTGTTCGCGTACCGCACGGTCAGCGAATAGCCGTCCTTCTCGAGTTCGGCGGTCAGTCCGGCGATCAGTTCCATCGTGTACGTTTCGACCGAGAGTACCTGCGTGGTATGGGTCATCACCAGTCCGACGGTGTTCGCACTGGCGTTCGACAGCGCCTTGGCCGCGCTGTTCGGCCGCCAACCCAGACGATCGGCCACCTTGAGCACTTTGTCGCGGGTCTCGACGGAAACGCCGGGTTTGCCGTTCAGGGCGTACGAGACGGCGCTGGTGGATACCCCTGCCGCCTCGGCCACGTCGGAGATGGTCACCTTTGACTTCAGCATGCGCCGCCCCGTTCTACTTAAATATTTCAGTATTACTGAATACTGTACTTAAATCCGCCGAAGACATGCCGCAACCCATGTCACCGTCAATGACCGTCAACGATCGTCAATGACCGTCAATGACGACGCGGCGTTCCGGCCCCTCGTAACGAAGAGGCCGGAACCATGACCCGTCAACGCTTGAGGTCGTTCGCGCAGCGCAGCACGTTCGGCGCGGCGAACGCGGCCGGGTCGAGACCGGCGGCGGCCGTGATGTGCCACGTCACCGATTCGCCCGGCAACAGGCTCGCCATGCCGCCGTCGATGCGCGCGGTCGGGTCGACCTTGTCGACCATGCAGAACAGGTCGCGCACGTAGGATCGCGCGGTGACGGTCAGGTCGTAACCGCCGCGCCCGTCGGCGTTCGGCGCGACGCTCGCCTCGAACGGAGTGCGGTCAAGACGCTGATCGATGACCTCGGCAGGGTTGTGGATCACGCGGGCGAAGCCGAGATCGCAGGCATACGTCGCGCCGCCGCTCCCCCGGTCGGCTTTGCCGACGGCCCCCTCAGCCGGAGCCGAGGAAGTCGGGCGATCCGGCTCGGCGACCAGCAGCTCGTTCGCCGCATCGCCGAACGTGGCCACGTCGGCCGCGATCGGCAGACTGACGTGGCCCGTCGCGCCGAGCGTCACGTTGAACGTCTGCGAGGCCAGCGTCTCGCCGGCGAGCGTCACGCGGCGTACCGTCCATGTACCCGACCACGGTTCGCGCGTGTCGTTGAGCACGACCAGTTCGAGGTGATCGGGCGCGACCGGCGAGCCTTCCCAACTGTGCTCGGCACGGAACGACTCGCTCACGCGCGGCTGGATCGTGGCGAAGCGCGGCGCGAAGAAGTCGCGCGACGCATGCCACAAGGGCTTGCGGTGCCCGTAATAGTCAACGGCCGCCCACGAGACGACCGGCCAGTCGTCGTTGAGCTGCCAGACCAGCGCGCCCGCGTTCACCGGTTCCAGCGAGCGCATGTGCGCGACGCCGAACCGCACCGCCTGCGCCTGCTGGAGCTGGCACGCCCAGTGCCAGTCCTCGATCGAGTCCCATGCGTCGGTCGGGATGAGCCAGCTGTGCTCGCCGTCGGACGGGCTGCCGTTCACCACGCCGCCGTAGCTCACGTCGTCGATGTTGCCCGGCGTGAGGTGGCCGCGCATACCGCGGGCAAGCTTGATGTTGCCGCCGTTGGCCTTCTGATGCACGAGCATCTGCCTGCCGAACGGGTCAAGCGGTTCATCATGCACGACGCGCGTGAGCGTGCTGAACGCGGGCGGCGCCTGGTAGCCGAATTCGTCGGCGAAGCGCGGCGCATAGTCGGCGTACTTCGTGTAGTCGACGCGATTCCACACGTCCCAGATGTGCATGGTGCCGTCGTTGTCCTGGTTCGCGTTCACGAACGGGGTGAAGCTCATCGGCGAGCTCGGCAGGTAGACGTGCGTCGGGTCGAGTTCGGCGAGCAGCTGCGGGAACAGCTCGCTGTAATACCAGTCGCCCCAGCCCTTTTCGCCGTAACCGTACTTGTTCGCGGAGCGATCGTCGTCGCGCAGCGCCTGCTTGAAGCCGCCCCATTCGGCGTAGGCCACATAGTTCTCATTGGAACCGTTCCATACGGTCAGGCTCGGATGCGGGCTTAAGCGGTTGATGTTCTCGCGCGCCTCGGCCTCGACTTCGGCGCGGGTGGCGGCGTCCTCCGGATAGGCGGCGCATGCGAACGGGAAGTCCTGCCAGACCATGACGCCGAGTTCGTCGGCCAAGTCGTAGAAGTCGTCGGATTCGTAGATGCTGCC
Source organism: Bifidobacterium simiiventris (assembly GCF_019331715.1). GTDB lineage: Bacteria > Actinomycetota > Actinomycetes > Actinomycetales > Bifidobacteriaceae > Bifidobacterium > Bifidobacterium simiiventris. The sequence goes on along the minus strand of NZ_JAHBBG010000007.1, from coordinate 100,836 downwards.
GCCCCAGACGCGCACCATGTTCGAGTTGGCTTCGGCGAGATCCTTGAATCGCGCGGCGTAGAACGCGCGGTCCCCGCGGCTCAGGAACGCGTCGATCGGCACCCAGTTGTAGCCGCGCGCGTGCACCGGCACCTCGTTGACGTAGATCTGGAACGGCCGGCCGTGCGCGTCGGCGCGCGTGTCGACATGCACGATACGGAAGCCGACACGACCGGCCCATACGGCGTCCGGTGCCGCGACCGCATCCGTGGTGGCCGCATCGTCCACCACCACGTCCGCGCCGCCGGTGTCTGCATCGTCAACAGCCGCACCGCCGGTAGCCATGCCACCGGCGGTCACGGTCACGTCGTACAGCGGCTGCTCGCCATAGCCGAGCGGCCACCACAGCCGCGCATCCGGCACGATAGCGGTGATCGTCTCACTGTCACGGCCGTACCCGACCTCGCCGTTCACCGTAACCGGTTCAGTCAATCCCGGACCGTCCACGGTCACGATGACCGGCACCGGCTGCTGTCCGGCGTGCGCGTCGCCGGAGTTCATCACCCGGCCGTCGCCGGCCCGTTCGATCTCGACGGTGGTCGTGAGCACTCCGGTGCCGTCGGGACGCACGTCGACCAGCGGACGCACCGCGGCGAACCGCACGCCGGACCACGAGTCAATGCCAATCTCGCGCCAGATGCCGGCGTTCGCCACGTCGATGCCCCAGTCCCAGCCGAACTGGTAACTCGGCTTGCGCAGCTGGTTGAACGCGTGGTGCTCGGTGTGCGGATAGTAGCCGAGTTCCTGCTCGCGGCGGTCGGATTCGCGCACGGACGATGCGAACGTGACGGTCAGCGTGTTCGCTCCCTCGCGCAGCAGGCCGCGCGCGTCCCAGCGGTACGAGCGGTGATAGTTCTGCGCGAAGCCGGCAAGCCGTCCGTTCAGCATCACGGTGGCGATCGTGTCGAGCCCGTACGCGACGAGATCATGGCGTGTCTTTCCATCCGCATGCCAGTCGAACGTCGTCTCGAACTGCCAGTCGACGTCGCCGATCCACTGCTGACGGTTCTCGTTGTCGCCGTCGAACGGCTCGTCGATCAGACCGGCACGCAACAAGTCGAGCGTGACCTCGCCCGGCACGACGGCCGGGATGCCGGCGGCTATCGCATCGCGCAGTCCGGCCGGCGCAACCTGCGGATTGAGCGCGCGAACGGTCCAGCCGTCGGTGATGGAACGGAAGGTTTCGGGGGTATGAGTCATAGGAAACATCCTTGTTTGTTCGTGGATCGTTCAGGTAATGACAGTATGATTTTTGGTCAGCCGTTGTCTTCGACCGCAAATACACGAGCCGATGGCCCGCGTGTCTCAGACGCGGTAATGCGGACATGACCATCATCAATGCGTTCAACGCTCCACGGTTCTGCATCAGGAGCGTGATCCGGCCGCGATGGGTCAGGGAAAATCTGACGGACGGTGGCGGATTGGGGCACGGCAACGGTAATGCTCGGCTCGCCCGATCTCCTCCAGACCGTCATATATGACGTGCCTGGCTGAGATGCATGGTCCTCACCGGCCTGAGCAAGTCCCGACACAAGCCAATCATCATTGAAATCAGGCAATCCCAGGGGCCACCACGGAACAAGTCGATCCTGACGTTCCAATACGGCGCGGTGCAACGACACGGCATCACCGACAAGACCCAGACGGGTTTCGTCCATCCGGTTGATGAATCCCGAAACGTACAGCCGCCCCAATATGCCCGTGACCAGGGTGAACACGGCGGTCTCATCGCTCATCTCCTGCTGAGCGTAACCCCAGTTCCCCTGTTGTTCAGGCAATATCGTCAGGCCAGCACTTGCCGCGATTGCGGCATATACGATGGGATCGCACTGGTCGGAGGTCGATTGCAGGTCGAGACGCGACAATTGCGCATAATCGGCCCTCATGGCGCCGGAGCCGCAATTCTCGATCATGACCTGGGGATGGCGGCGACGCAAATCGTCCAACCAGTCCAGATACGCACGGCAATGGTCCAGCAGCCCGTTTCCGACCGATTCCGCGTTCAGATCCGTTCCGACGCCCGGCATGGTGTTGTAGTCGAATTTGAAGAAAACGACCCCGAATTCGGCAATCAGTCGATCCACGATGCTCGACACATGATCACGTACGAATTCAGAACGGAAATCAAGAAGATACCGTCCGGAGTCGCTGACCCGCTTGCCGTACCGGGTGAAGAACGCTTCATCAGGAAGGCTCTTCGCCAACGGTGATTTCACGCCGACGACTTCAGGCTCAAGCCACAGTCCGAATCCCATGCCGCATTCGCGCACTCGATCGGCCACGGCGGCAAGTCCGGCATCCCCGAATCGGTTGGTGGAGGGCGCCCACTCCCCCACCATGTCCCACCAGCCTCCGTTGGTGCTGTCGTACCACCCGGCATCGATGCAGAAGATGTCGGCTCCGATCTTGGCGGCTCCCTCAATGAGCGGCAATTCCTTCTCAAGAGTCGGGTCGCCGCCCAGAGTATTCATGTAGTCGTTGTAGACGACCAAGCCCTGGGTACGGTCGAACTCCGATTCACGCCCCAGCTCTTTCGCCTTCGCTCGCCGCAGGGCACGACGCTGCAAGGTCATCTCCGCAACCGCATGCTGCCAGTCGCCCTGTGCAATGGCAAACGACACAGGCACACTGGTAAAGTCGTGTCCTTGTCCCAGAGACGTCAGCCAGTGGTGATCCTGATACTCCGGACCGAACGCCACGACATGCAGGCCGGGGTCGTTCTCGCCGACCTCCCATTCCCATGCGCCGTTGTGTTCGATCTGCCACATGACGGAGAACACCGCATCTCCCGACGGGTTCGCTCCTTCAAGTATTCCCGCCGGCTGGTGAACGCCGGTGGACCAAGTCGACGCAGAACTCATCGCGAAGCGCGAGCTTGATTCTCCGGGATTGATGACTTGATTACGGTCTCGTATGGCAAGATCCCGAAGATCGGTGACATGCCAATCGTTTTCGGCGGCCCAGGCATTATCTCCCCAATACAGGCGCGACCGATCCACAACCGATGCGTTCGCATCCATAGGCAGGGTCAGCTGCATCGAAGAGACCGCTTCGATGGGGTAACGTTCCGGCGAGCGCACGACGGTGTACGTCCGCACGGCCGACAGGTTCGGGTAGGTCTCGAAGACGGAGACGACCGTGACGCCATCCTCCCCGTCATGGTTCGGCGAGGTATCCCGCGCATCCTCACACGCGGTATCCGATTCGCGCACCAGAGCGGGATTGGTGCTCTCCATCGGTCGTCCGGACGGTTCCAGTCGGCGATAGGATGCGAACTGGGTGATCTCCAGACGGTACAGACCCTCTGGGTTATCCTGAGGTTCCTGAACCTCGGCCTTGACGAAACGCAACTGCGAGCCGGCGACCGTGTCAATGTATGCGAGACGGTTGTCGTAGGCGCCCGTGTTGGTCGCACGCAATTCGACGATCGGACGAGGATCCCTTTGAAGAACGGTCGTCTCCTGAACCTCACCCATGCCGCGACCGGATAGTCCGGCCAGTTTAACCGGAGCGTCGCGAGAAGTGAGAAAGACCATAGAAATAACGCCGTTGCCCCAGCGCAACAGCCGGTTCGCGCCCGGCATACAGCTTTCGGCCGGCTTGATATCTGTCATGACAGTTCCTTACATGAACGAGTAGAGATAAAAAAATCGTCTGGCGGATGCTGATTCTTGCCAACCGCCAGACGATCATGAGGAGGAGAACCGCATCAGCCCTTGACCGCGCCGGCCATGATGCCGGAAACCAGCTGACGTCCCGCGATGGCAAACAGCAGCAGCAACGGGAACGTGGTGAGGATGACGCCGGCCATCACGATGGTGTAGTCGGTGAAGTACATGCCTCGCAAATTCGCCGCGGCAACGGTCAGCATGTTGTTCTTGTTCGGGCCGAGCACGAGCATAGGCCAGAAGTAGTTCGTCCACTGGGCGATGAACGTGAACAGGAACAGCATCGATGCAGCCGGACGAGCGGCCGGAACGGCGACGGACAGGAATGTGCGGAACATGGAGCAACCGTCCACGCGAGCGGCTTCGATCAGCTCGTACGGCAACGCATCCTGCAGATACTGGGTCATCCAGAACACGCCGAACGCACTGACCAGGCTGGGAATGATCACCGCCCAGAGCGAACCGAACAGACCGGCCTTGTTGGCCATGATGTACAGCGGCACCACGCTCAGCTGCTGCGGAATGGTCATCGTGCCGATCACGATGGTGAACAGCACGCCGCGTCCACGAAAGCGCAGCTTGGCGAACGAATACCCGGCCAACGTGCTAAAGAACACGGTGGAGACCGAGACGATGGTGGAGACCATCAGGGTGCCGGCGAACGCCTGCCAGAATTTGATGGCGTTGAAGGCCCTTACGATGTTCTTGACCAGGCCGCCTCCCAAGATAAGCGCCTGCGCGCCGTATTGCGTGGAGGTACTGTCCTGCGATGCGATCGAAACCGCAACATACAGCGGAATGAGGAAAATGAGCACCGCGATCGTGAGGATCAGGTATGTTCCCCAGCCGGCACGTCGTCCTTCGCTGGTCATGCCCAACTTCTTGCGACGGCGGGCCGCGGCTTTTGCCGTGCCTTTGCCGTACAGCTGTTCAATGGCGGGGACACCGAGCTCATCGTTGCTCTTGGTGGAACCGTTGCTCATGGCTCAGTTCTCCTTTCCGATCATGACGCCGGCGGCCTGACGCGCATTGGCCCCGGAACGCTGGGCCAACTCGTATTCCTTGTCCTGCTGGGCCTTGATCTGGGCCATCTGGCCCTTTTGATTCTTGATCTTGCTGCCGGTCGAAAGACGTTGCGTGATGAGGAAGTTGATCACTGCAAGAATCACGATGATGAGGAACAGGATCCACGCCACGGCCGCAGCACGCCCCAGATTCGGCTGGCCGATGGTCACCTTGTTGAAGCCCATATCCCATAGGTACAGCGACAGCGTCAGGTATTGCCGGTTCGGACCGCCGTATCCGTTGGTGCTGTTGTGGAACATCTGCGGCTCGTCGAAGATCTGCAGACCGCCGATGGTCGAAGTGATGATCACGAAGATCAACGTCGGACGCAGCATCGGAAGCACCACGGATCGGAAGGTGCGCCACGCGCCGGCGCCGTCCACGACGGCGGCCTCAAGGACGTCGCTGGGAATTGCCTGGATGGCGGCGAGGAAGATCAGCGTGTTGTAGCCGGTCCAGCGGAAGTTGACGATCGTGGCGATCGCCACGTGCGACCAGAACGTATCGGCGTGCCACATGATCGGGTTGAGACCGATGTTGGTCAGCAGCACGTTGATGACGCCCTGCTTGTCGGAGAAGATCTGGGAGAAGATGATGCCTGCGGCGGAGGGAGCGACGATGTACGGCAGCAGCACGCCCATGCGCCAGAACGTCTTCGCCTTGAGATTCGCGTTGAGGATCCAGGCAAGGAACAGCGCCAGGATGATCTGCGGCACGGAGCTCAGGATGAAGATGGAGAAGGAGTTCCTCAACGCATCCCAGAACGATTCCTGATGGACCACCCATGCGAAGTTGGCGAACACGCTCGGACTGCTGTCGCCGCAGGTGGCGCCGCAGACCGCTACGCCGCCGTCTCCGGTCAACGTGTTGTATTGCCGTGTGGCGATATACGCGGTGTACAGCAGCGGGAACAATCCCACGGCCGCAAACAGGATGAAGAATGGCGCCACGTACAGGTACGGTGCAGTTTTCCATTCGAAGATACTCAGTTTGTTTTTCAACGACGAAGATTCACTGGTCGCATGAGCGGTGTTTGCCATATTCGTCCCTCTGTCTTTCCTATTTCCCCCAAGGAACAACCCGGGGCCCCGCCAAAGGAGGTGAACGAGGCCCCGGGAAGATTGATGGTCAGCTCAAAGCCTTGACATCGTTGACCCACTGCTTCCAAGACTCGGATGGGGTCTGTTCCTTGGTGGCATCGACGCGGTTGAGTGCATCGATCATCTTGCTCTGGATGTCGAAGTACTGATCGCCCTTGTACGGATTGATCTTGTAGGCGTTCGCCTGGTTATCGTAGATCTTGCCGATCGGCGCGTTATTGAACCACTCGTCGGTCTTGTCGTACACGGCCGGATCCTTACGCGCGGAGACGGAGCTCGGGTAGTGATCGGCCTTGGTGAACATGTCCACCTGCTGGTCCTTGGCCGTCAGCCAGGTGACGAGCTTGGCCGCCTCCTCCTTGACCGGGGAGGATTCCGGTACGACGAAGAAGGCGCCGCCCCAGTTGCCGCCCTCGCCCGGGAAGACGTCGGCGATGTCCCAGCCCTTGAAGTCCTCACCGGAGTTGCCGCGAATGGTGTTCAGCATCCACATCGGGCACTGGATGGTGGCGAAGCCGTCATCGGCTCCGAACGCAGCGTTCCAGTCATCGCTCCACTGCACCAGGTGGGCGGAGAGATCGGTGACGGAGGTGAGCTGGTCGTAATCGCTCTTGACCTTGTCGTTCGTCGTCGCGATGACTTCGTTGCTGTCACGGGAAATGTAGGATTCATCGACCTGGTTGATCATGCTCTGCCAGGTGCTGGCAAGCGAATCGAACCAAGGAAGACCGGTTTTCTCCGTATATTCCTTGCCGGCCTTGAAGTAGGACTCCCAAGTGGCGTTCTCCCCGCCGATCCACTTCGCGACGGATTCGCGATCGGACGGGAAACCGGCCTTTTCAAGAAGATCGGCACGATAGCAGATTGCCTCGGGGCCGGAGTCCGTGCCAGCACCGATGAGACGGCCGTTGACGGTGGCGGTTTCTCGCTTCACGTCCGTCCAGTCGTTGTCCTTTGCGTACGGAGTCAGATCCACGAACTTATCGGCCATCGCCACGATGGAAGGCATCCAGTCGATGTCGGCGAGGTAGACGTCATAGGCGTTGGAACCGGTGGAGATAGCGGTGTTGAAGGCGGCTCGGGCGTCATCGGAGGACGCAGCGCGGGTTTCCTCGATCTTGACGTTGGGGTGCTCCTTCATGTACTTGTTCCACAGATCGGCACCCTTGTTCTTTCCGGACGGAGCACCGAAACCGGTATCGTAGTTCTGGATCTTGATGGTGACCGTGCCATCAGACGAACCGCTGCTGCTGTTGGTTTCCCCGCATGCGCCCACGCTTGCGAGTACTGCCAGTGAAACGATCGACGCCATAACCGGCTTAAACTTGTTCATCTGTAATCCTTCCTTGCCTGCATTGGCCTGTTCTTCTCCGCTATGTACCGGACCGTTCCGGCGACGGGTCGATCAATCACCATCATTGGCGACGATCGATAGCTTGAACTCGTCTTGCATTCAGTGTATCAGAGATTTTCTTAACCGGTTAAGGCGTGTCGCGGCGCAGATGCCCGCGAAGCCCCATCAGACATGCGAAAACCATTGAAATCTAGGGAAATACGCGACTGCCGAAATCGGCGTCATCGCCTTCTGACAGCATTCCATAGATTGGACATAGAATACAAGGCAGTTCATCTTCTTGCAATAACACGACAAAAAGTGAAGCGGTTCAATTTATCAGGCAGAGACGGAACGCTGATCGGAAGCCCGCACAGCAAGAAAGCATCAGCCCGCATCGGACGGATTCCGCGTGGTACAACGGGGCCTCTCCGTCATCGCAGAGGCATCTCATAACCTTGCGTGGCGGTTTTCTTTCACTGAATGCCCACTCAGCGAAAGAAAACCGCCACCGGCGGCATCAGCTCACAGCTCGGGCAGTTCGCGCGAGGCGATGAGCTTCCTGTACCACTTGAAGCTGTCCTTCGGGGTGCGTTCCTGCGTCTCGTAGTTCACGTAGGTGATGCCGAAACGCTTGGTGTAGCCGAAGGCCCACTCGAAGTTGTCGAGCAGCGACCACACGAAGTAGCCGGCGAGCGGCACGCCGGCCTCCATCGCGCGGCGGGCCGCGTCGAAGTGCCTGGTGAGGTAGTCGATGCGGTCGTCGTCATGCACGGCCTTAACCGTTTCACCGGTCGCCGGATCCGTCTCCTCGACCAGCCGATCCGGGCAGGCCATGCCGTTCTCGGTGATGAACAGCGGGTACTCCGGGTAGTCGTTGTGCAGCCGCACCAACAGGTCGTACAGGCCGTTCGGGTCGATGTTCCAGCCCATTTCGGTATGCGGGCCGTCGGTCGGCAGCCAATCGATGTCGCTGCAGCCGGGGAATACGCTCGCCGCAGTGGACTGCGGGAACTGCGGGCGGTCGCTCATCGCGACCAGACCGGTCGAGTAGTAGTTCAGACCGAGCAGATCGATCGGCTGGTGGATGATGTCGAGATCGCCGTCCTTGATGAATTTCCAGTTGCAGAGGCCCTTGGTGACCGCGAACAGCTCGTTCGGATAGTAGCCGCGCAGCATCGGATCAAGGAAGACGCGGTTGCCGATCAGATCGGTGCGGTGCACGGCGTCGGCATCGCCGCGGTTGACCTGGAGGTTGAGCGTGACCGCGACCTTGGCGTACTCCTTCGTGATCGTCTGGTGAAGCGCTTCAGCAATCAGGCCATGCGCCAGGTTGACGTGATGCACGGCCTCGAACGCGGCCGGCCCGTCCCCGAGGCCCGGGGCCTGCTCAGTGCCGCCGTAACTCAGGTAGGAGACGCACCATGGCTCGTTGACGGTGATCCACGTATCGACGCGATCGCCGAGACGCTCGCCCATCACGCGGGCGTACTCGGCCACGCGCCACGCGGTGTCGCGGTTGAGCCAGCCGCCCTTGTCGCCGAGGTACTGCGGCAGATCCCAGTGATAGACCGTGGCGCACGGCTTGATGCCGGCCTCGAGCAGTTCGTCGACCACGCGATCGTAGAAGTCGACGCCCTTCTCGTTGACCGGGCCGCCGTCGGTCGGCAGGATGCGCGGCATGGCGATGGAGAAACGATAGGAATCGACGCCGAGGTCCTTGAGCAGGGCGATGTCCTCCTTGTAGCGGTGGTATGAATCAGTGGCCACGTCGCCGGTGTCGCCGTTGACGGTATGCCCGGCGTGGGAGAACGTGTCCCAGATGGACGGGCAGCGGCCGTCCTCGTCGACCGCGCCTTCGATCTGGTAGGAGGCGGTGGCGGTGCCGAGCATGAAGTCCTTGGGCAGCTTCATGGGTGGTTCCTTTCTCGATTCACGTGATCGCTTGTTCGACGTTGGCCAATCGTACGGGGCATGGCGGGGCGCATCTGTTTGGGTATCCGACGAATCGGCAACGGCCGCCATCATTAGCGACCAATTGGTAGTTTACTCCATGTTCGTTCAGGACACCACATCTTCCATTAACCGGTTAAGATGTTGCGCATACTGGATTCGACCAAGTCAATAATCACCGCGACGCCGTGCACCGGACTACAGTTGGCATCATCCAAATCAATGAAGAGCCAGGAGTACGCCATGCACAACGGTCACGCATCCGACACCGCATCCACAGATCACGTCACCATCACCCCCGGCAACCCGGCACTGCGTACGATGGGCCGCATCGACGACGCCGACCCCGAACGTCCGATCTGGGTCTTCCCATACACGCAGGCCGCGTTCCGCTTCACCGGCACGTCGCTCACCGCAACCGTCGTCAACCATTGGAATTACGGCGATACGAAGATCGGCGTCATCATCGACGGCATGCAGACCGCCGTACGAATCCCTTCCGGAGCAGCCGACCCGGCAGTCAACACCGCCTACGCCGACGGCAACGTATACGGCCCGGTCACGGTCACGCTGGCCGAGAACCTGCCGAACATCGAACACGAGGCGGTCGTGTTCAAGCGCCAGGACGGCATGCACTACCTCGAGATCCTCGGATTCGGACTCGACACCGGCGCCGAGATCATGCCGCCGCTCGATCCTGCACCGACCCGCCGCATCGAGGTGTTCGGCGATTCCGTCTCCTGCGGAGAGCGCAACGAGGCCGCGCTGTACGTCGGCAAGGCCGACCCGGACGTCGACCTCAGCGGGTACAGCAACGCGTGGTATTCGTATGCGGCGATCACCGCGCGCAATCTCGGCGCGGCGCTGCACGACACGTCGCAGGGCGGCGCGGCGCTGATCGACGGCATCGGCTGGTTCTGCGGACCGGATTACATCGGTCAGGAAAGCATCTGGGACCGCATCGAGTACAACCCGGCGCTCGGCGAGACGAAACCGTGGGATTTCGCGCGGTACACGCCGCACGTCGTGATCGTCGCGGTCGGGCAGAACGACTCCCATCCGGTCGATTTCATGGCCGAGGACTACCACGGCGAACAGGCGTCGCACTGGCGCGCCCGGTACGTGGATTTCCTGCGCGGCATCCACGCGCGATATCCGAAGGCGACGATCATCTGCACGACCACCGTGCTGCGCCACGACCCGGCATGGGATCGAGCCATCGACGAGGCCGTACGCGAGTTTAACGCGACGATTGGCGAGCCGACGAGCGAACCGTTCGGCACGACCCGGTACGCCGCTGCGGATACCGCGGACAGTGCGCATCGCGCCGTGACCGGCACGGCCGCGGCATGCACCGCCACGGACCTCACGCACCCCAAGGATGAGCACGGTGCCGTCGCCTACCATTTCCTGTATTCGCGCAACGGCGCCGCCACGCCGGGCCATCCGCGCGTGGCCGAGCACGAGGAGATGGCCCGCGAACTGACCGCGTTCATCCAGTCGCTGGGTGATGACATCTGGGAGGACTGATTCATGAGCGACATCAGTCACAAACGTATGGCCGCCGTCCGGTACGTGCGTCTCCCTTGAGGGAGGCTCCGCGGGCGCCGCGGCGGCATACACCCTGATCTGCCTGTGCGGATCCGGCACAAGAGGACTCCGCGAGTGCCGTGGTGACATCTTTTCTCCCTCCCGCGGCACCGTTCCGTCCTCTCCGCATCTTCATCTTTGCCGCACCATATCTCGCGCGCCCCTCCCGGGCATACGCCCGTTTCCGCACCCCAAACCGACCGTATGCCCGGGAGAATGTAACCGCAGGCCTGAGAAGAGAGGCCAAGCCCACGTCCTTCCCGGGCTTACGGCCGTTTCAGGCGCAACAGCAGACCGTATGCCCGGGAACTGAGCCCGAAATCTCGCCTCCGCCCGGGCATACGCCCAGTTTTGGCCTCCGAACCGGCAGTATGCCCGGGGAAAGACCGTTGCCTAGGATGGTATGGCCCACTCCCGGGCTTACGGTCTCTACGGATCCCCAAACCGGCCGTATGCCCGGGGAGCAGCAGTCACGGTCACCCCCTACCCGGGCATACGGCCGTTTCAGACGCAACAGCAGGCCGTATGCCCGGGAGAATGCGGCCGCAGCCCTGAGGGTCATAAGCCCCCACGCTCCTCCCGGGCTTACGGCCGTTTCCGCACCCCAAACCGGCCGTATGCCCGGGAGAATGTGGGCGCGAACCTTACGCCACCGAATGTCGGCCTATAACCCCGTTAGCATCGAATCTACGGATCAAATACGGATTAGTCCGTTTTTACGGACTTCGGCGCGGAATGCAGAAAACCCCGCAAGCCTTGGAATGATTGGGCTTGCGGGGTTTTGGCGGTGGCTCCGAGCGGCATCGATCCGCTGACCTAACGATTTTCAGTCGTTCGCTCTACCAACTGAGCTACAGAGCCAGTGAACAGTTGAAAAAAACCCGGCGAACCGGGTTTCTTAGCTATTCAAGCGACCCCGGCCGGACTTGAACCGGTGACCTCCGCCGTGACAGGGCGGCGCTCTAACCAACTGAGCTACGGGGCCGTGTTGTTCGTTGTGCGAAGCAACGAGTAGATATATTACAGATATCCGAGCCGAGCGCAACTCTCGGCGTGTCGCGCTCGCCGATCACGTCGCAAAATACCCTAAAACCGTTACAATTACAGGCTTTTTAAGCCCTCATCGTCATGCGCCGCATCACAGTGGGCAACGTAGCGTTTCAGGCTGATTTCACCGCGAAAACCAGCCTGAAATCATCGAGAAGACGCCCTCATCGGCGTGTCGCACCACCCCGCCACGCACACTCAGTACCGTGCATGCTCAGCGCCGCCCGCCGCGCACACCCAGCACCGCTCATCGCGCCACGCGATCACCGCGTCACGGTCACGGCACCATCCCAACCGGTCGACTGCCCATTGAACTCCAAACCCGGCAACAGCCCTTGCAGGCCCCGCAGATCGTCCAGATCATCCGGATCGATGCCATACTTGTACAGTTCGTCGAGCCCGACGCACTGGCCGTCGATCGTAAGCGTGCAATCCGTGGAGTACGAGTCGTCGCTATACGTGTAGCCGCGCTCGACCGCATCCATGAACGAGCCGATTCCCACGGCGATCGCCACGATCACCATCACCAGGATCACCGTGTTGACCGCACCGACGATGATGCCCGCGAGCGCAATGCCCCTGCTTTTCTCGCCGCTCCTGCTGATCTGGATCATCGCGATGACCGACAGCACCACACCGACCGGCGCGAACACGAACGCCAAGATGAATCCGACGATGCACATCGTGTTCCAACGCTGGTTCGCCGGCAGCGGATACGGGTAGGCGTACCCCTGCGGCGGGTACGGCTGACCAAGCTGACCGGACTGCGGACCACCTGCGGCACCGCCCGCATACCCGTAACCTGTTTGCGCGTACGGGTTGGGCGCGATGAATTCGGGCCCGTTCTGCGCATTCTGCGCGTAAGGATGATCCTGCTCATACGGATTTGGTTGCGGCTGCTGCGCATACGGCTGGCCGACGTCGGCCGGCTGCGACGTCTGCGAGTATTGCTGGCCGGCAGACGCAACCGGCTGCTGAGCATAGCCGGCGGCATCCGGTTGCTGCGGCTGGAAGGGGTTGGGTTCGGCCGCCGGGGACGCCTGCGGCGTTTGATCGTACCCGAACTGGGTGCCCTGTGGGTATGCGGAAGACGAGGACTGGGACTGCGGATCGTTGCCGAACGGCGTCTGCGGCGTTGCGTTGTTATCACTCATAACACCAGTCTAGACTGCGAACCCGGATGAATCGGTGAGACTCACCCGAGCAGCGCGAGCAGGTCGTCTTTGGTGAGCGCAGCAACCGAATGGCCGGACGCGCTGGAGGCCGCGTCCACGAACCGTTGAGCGAGATCGGTTTTCGAGCGCTGCAGGTTGAGGATGCGCTCCTCGATCGTGTCCTTGGCGACGATCTGGTACACGTTCACGTCCTGTGTCTGCCCGATGCGGTGCGCGCGGTCGGTGGCCTGGTTCTGCGCGGCCGCGTTCCACCACGGGTCGGCGTGCACGACCACGCACGCGCCGGTCAGGTTCAGGCCGGTGTTGCCGGCCTTGAGCGAGATGAGGAACACGGGCGTCTCGTCGCGGTTGAACTGCTCGACCAGTTCGAGGCGGCGCTTTTTCGGCGTGGCCCCGGTGATTGTGTCGTAGACGACGCCGTTCGCGCGCAGCCGTTCGGCGATGAGGTCAAGATAACTGGTGAATTGCGAGAAGATGAGCATCTTGCGGCCGGCGTCGCGGCACGAGTCGACCAGTTCGGCGATCGCGTCGAGCTTGGCGGAGCTGATCTTGCCCGGTTTGGAGGATGGCTTGGGAACCGTCTTGGCGACGGACGCGTCGTTCGTGCCAGCAGCCGGTTGAGTCGCGTTCGGGGCACCGGCACCCGCCGTCGCGCCGCCGCCCGCGTCACGTCCGGCGTTGGCGTACAGCAGCCGCGGATCGCAGCACACCTGCCGCAGTCTGGTCAGCTGCGCGAGGATCTGGATCTTGCCGGTGTTGAAGTCGGCCGGTTTTTGCTTGAGGATCGCCGACCGCAGCTGCTGTTCGAGCGCCGCGTACAGTTTGCGCTGTTCGCCGGCGAGCTGCACGGTGATGATGTTTTCGATCTTGTCGGGCAGATCCTTGAGCACCTGCGATTTGAGACGACGCAGGATGAACGGGCCGACGAACGCCTGCAGCTTGGCCTGCGCGGTCTCGTCGCCGCTGAGGATCGGCATTTCGAACCGGTCGCGGAAATGCGCGTAGGAGCCGAGCATGCCGGGCATGAGGAAGTCGAAGATGCTCCACAGTTCGCTCAGACGATTTTCGATCGGCGTGCCGGTCAGCGCGAACCGGTGCCTCGCGTCGATCGCGCGCACCGATTTCGAGGCTTTGGTGGCCGCGTTCTTGATGTACTGCGCCTCGTCGAGCGTCATGCAGAAGAACTCAAGTCCCGCATAGTCTTCGATGTCGCGGCGCAGCAGATCGTATGACGTGACGATCAGGTCAGGCATGTCCTCGGCGCCGTCCACCGCACTTCCCTGCCGAGAAGACTGTGGCGACTGCACGAGGCGTATCCCGTCCAATATCGCGCGTCGCGCCGCCTTGGAGCCAGCGACCGTTTCGACGCGCAGTCCGGGCGTGAATTTCGCCGCTTCGGCGGCCCAGTTGTATACGAGCGACGCCGGGCACACGATCAGGTTCGGTTGCCGGGCCGCCCGCGATTCGTCGCGCCGCGCGAGCAGGAACGAAAGCAGCTGCACGGTTTTGCCCAAGCCCATTTCGTCGGCGAGGATGCCGCCGAATCCCTTGTCGCACACCGCATTGAGCCAACGGAAGCCCTCAGTCTGATACGAGCGCAGCACGTCGGACAGCGGCTCGGGCACGTGATACATGTTCGGGTCAATTACGCGCAGACCGTCCAGGTATGCGCGGAAGCTCGCGTCCTTGCCGGCGTCGTCGACCTGATGGTCGAGATAGTACGCCTCGAACGCAGGCACGGTGAGCGAGCCGGATTCGACGTCGGCCGCGCGCAGGCCGAGGTCGGACGCGATCTCGTCCACGGCGCTCGTGTCGACGGTGCGCATGTCGACGAACGCCCCGTTGCGCAAACGATGGAACCGCTTACGTTTGCGATAGCTTGCAAGCAGGGCAGGCACTTCATCCGGGTCGATTTCGTCGGCGATCGGCGAGATCTCGACCAGACCGGATTTGACCGACAGACCGACCTTGATGGTCGGCCGCGGCATGGCCGACAGTCCGTCGAACGCGGGCGTGGCGTACACGTCGCCGAGACCGCGCAGGACGGGCAGCCCTTCGGTCAGAAGTTTGTAGATCGCGTTGTCGTCAGATTCGGGGATGAACGCGACCGAGCCGGCCGGACGCGGGAAATAGTGCAGCACGGCCTCCACCGCCAGGCGTTCCGCGTCCTTGTCCCGCAATAGATCGTCGGACGTGTTGCCGATGCCGTCGAAGACGTGGTAGCGCTTGTCGCCGTAGCGGGCCTGCACATCGCAGGTGATGCCCGTTCGGTCGCGGTCGAGGTAGATGGCGATGCGGCAGGGCACGCGCACGAGCCGCAGAAGTTCCGGCGGCAGGTCGATGCGCAGCCCGTTCGATGACCAGCTAGCGTCGTCGTCGATGTCCGGGGACGGCACGGCGGGATCGTTGTCGGCATGACCGTCACCAACGTTGTCATCGCCAACGTTGTCCTGCCCGGGATTGCCAACGTGAGCAGCGTTGGTCAGCAACGGCAGGATCGTCCGCGCGAACATCGTCACGTCCGCCGCACCAAGATACAGCGACGCCCGCTCGTCGTCGCCGCACAGCAGTTCCAGCAGTTCGCGGTTGCGGACGAACCCGGCATCGCAACGGTAGATCGTCGCCGGCTGGATCCCCGCTCGCGAGCGCGACGCGTTGGCCCGCAGCCAGTCCACCACGTCCGCGCCGTTCGTGATGTCTTTCGGGAACCCGTTGACGAACGGGCCGCCGATGCCGCCCGATCGCGCCGAACCGGCCGCATGTCCCGCACCGCCCACACGATCGTTCGCATCGGCGTCCAGCACCGCCTGCGACAACGGCCGCACGATCAGATACGTCGCCTTCTGGCCTGCGATGAACCGTTCCACGCACTGCGTATGCCGCAACACGTAGCCACCCGGATTCACGCCCGAGGCCGCACCGCCGCCACGTCCCGTCGTGGCGCCACCGTTCGTGCCACCGTTCGCATTGCCGTCATCCGCGCCATCGACCCGCTCCATAGCCAGCCCCAGATCAGGCGTGCCATCCACCACTCGCGCCGGCATGGACGGCATGTAATACCGCGCGGACGGCGCATAGTCGATCGTCTCGTCCGTACCGGCGTACACCTCGAACAGATCGGTGATCTCGCCGTCCGACAGCCGCATACCGGACGCGTCGGTCTTGCGAAGGTATTCATACGGATCACTGTCGATCGAACTGCGGATGGTCTGCGCGCGTTCGATGATGCCGAGAATGGCCTGCGAGCGCCGGTCGAACGCGTCACGCGTGTGGATGAACGCGAGTTTTTTGCCGTAGGAGATGAATTCCTGATTGGCGACCGCGTCGATCAGTCCGGCGATGTCCTTGACCACGTATGAAATGCCGCGCGAGGGAACCTGGATGCGCAGCTTGATGACGCAGCCGGCCGTGTCGCGCGTTTCTAGGGTGAGCCGCAGGGACACGCTGCCGATGGGCATGTGGCGTACGGCGCCGGTTTGGCCGCCCGCACTG
The DNA here is from genome assembly GCF_019331715.1 of Bifidobacterium simiiventris. Classification (GTDB taxonomy): domain Bacteria; phylum Actinomycetota; class Actinomycetes; order Actinomycetales; family Bifidobacteriaceae; genus Bifidobacterium; species Bifidobacterium simiiventris. The sequence goes on along the minus strand of NZ_JAHBBG010000007.1, from coordinate 84,374 downwards.
GTGCCGCCCGCATCGGCGATGCTGCCGATCTCCTTGAGCAGGTCGAGCTGGCGGCTTTTCGCCTTGTCTTGCATGGCCGCGTCGCGTTGGCGCATGAAGGTGGCCAGTTCGCGCGAGGTGCGGCGCGTGGGGCGGGGCGGCTGGATGCCGGCGCCCGGCGTGCCGCCGTCGATGCGCTGGAACCATTCGCGGTGCTCGTTGTAGGCCATGACGAGAGCGATGACGTGTTTGCAGATGCTGTAGAACCGACCGTATGCGGGGCAGGTGCAGTGCGATGCGGTGATGTCGCCGGCGTCGATGTCGGCGAAGACCTGGTAGTCGTCGGCGTATCGGTCGGCGGCGGTGACGAGCGCGGTCAGGTGGATGCCGGTGCCGGATGGCGTGCAGGCGAACCGGTGCATGCGGTTCGAGGTGATGACCTCGCGGGCGCGGGCGTAGGATTTGCCGCCGCGTCTGCGCAGGGTCGCGTCACTGACGGTGGGGGCACCGTATGCGGTGTCGCCGGAGAATCCCGCGCGGCGGCGGACTGGCTCGCCGTACGCGTCGTAATCGTCGGCCTCGTCATATGCGCCGTACGCGGTGCCGTAATCGTCGTCATCATCGTCGTAGCTGCGATAGCTGCCCGATCCCGAACGGGAACCGTATACCGACGCGTGCCAGTCCATATATCAGCGCCCCTTCCGACGGATCATCATTCTTTCCATCCTAGACGCCGCCGCGCATAGCCGGTTCCGCTCATATAACAAAAACCGTGACCGGCGCAACGGACATGTGCACCGGCCACGGCGTGGAATCGAATATTGAAGCGCTAGTCGCGATCAGCGATCGGGCCCGGCCATTCCGGTTCACCCTGCGGCTCGCGGGCGGAGGCGATGGGCTCTTCGGGCAGGTGCTTGGCGGGGATGGTCTTAGGCTTGAACGGGAACTTCTCGGCGCGCATCTTCTCGTACGCGGCGATGTCGTCCTCGTGCTGGAGCGTCAGGTCGATGTCGTCGTAGCCGTTCATCAGACGCCAGCGCACGTAGTCGTTGACCTCGAACGGCAGCGTCACGTCGCCGCAGGTCACGGTGCGGTCCTCGAGCGAGACGGTCATCGTGCGGCCCGGCTCCTCCTCGAGCAGCTTCCACAGCAGCTCGACGGACTCCTGCGGCATGATCGCCGCAAGCACGCCGTTCTTCGCGGTGTTGCCGTAGAAGATGTCGGCGAAGCGCGGCGCGATGACCACGCGGAAGCCGTAGTCGTGCAGCGCCCACACGGCGTGCTCACGCGAGGAGCCGATGCCGAAGTCCGGTCCAGCGACGAGGATCTGGCCCTTCGCGTACTCGGGCTTGTTGAGCACGAAGTCCGGGTTGCGGCGCCACGCGTAGAACAGCGCGTCGTCGAAGCCGGTCTTGGTGACGCGCTTCAGGAACACGGCCGGAATGATCTGGTCGGTGTCGACGTTGGAGCGGCGCAGCGGCACGCCCACGCCGGTCAAAGTGGTGAGTTTTTCCATGGAATATCAGTCCTTTTACAAGATCGACAGGATCGCGTTACAGGTCGGCCGGCGAGGAGATCGTGCCGCGGATGGCGGTGGCGGCGGCGACCTGCGGCGAGGCGAGGTGCGTGCGAGAGCCCTTGCCCTGGCGGCCTTCGAAGTTGCGGTTCGACGTCGAGATCGACCGCTCGTCGGGCACGAGCTTGTCGGGGTTCATGCCGAGGCACATCGAGCAGCCGGCGTTGCGCCATTCCGCGCCGAAGTCCTTGAAGATCTTGTCGAGTCCCTCGCGTTCGGCCTGCAGACGCACGCGCGACGATGCCGGCACGACGAGCACGCGGTGGATCGACTTGGCTTTGTGATGGCCCTTCATGATCGCCGCGGCGGCGCGCAGGTCGTCGATGCGGCCGTTCGTGCACGATCCGATGAATACGGTGTCGACCGGGATGCTCTTGATCGGCGTGCCCGGCTCGAGATCCATGTACTTGAGCGCACGTTCGGCGGCGGCGCGCTTGGTCGCGTCCGCGATCTCGCTCGGCACCGGCACGTTCGCCGTGATCGGCAGGCCCTGGCCGGGGTTGGTGCCCCACGTCACGAACGGTCCGAGCTTGGTCGCGTCGATGTCCACGACCTTGTCGAACACTGCGTCGTCGTCGGTCTTCAGCGTCTTCCAGTATTCGACTGCCTTGTCCCACATCTCGCCTTCCGGCGCGTGCGGACGGCCCTTCAAGTACTCGAACGTCGTCTCGTCGGGCGCGATCATGCCGGCGCGGGCACCGGCCTCGATCGACATGTTGCACACGGTCATGCGCTCGTCCATGCTCATCTTGCGGATCGCCTCGCCGCGGTATTCGATCACGTGGCCCTGGCCGCCGCCGGTGCCGATCTTCGCGATGATCGCGAGGATGACATCCTTCGCAGTCGCGTCGGCCGGCAGCTCGCCGTTGACGTTGATCGCCATCGTCTTGAACGGCTTCAACGACAACGTTTGCGTCGCCATCACATGCTCGACTTCGCTCGTACCGATACCGAACGCGAGCGCGCCGAACGCGCCGTGCGTCGAGGTATGAGAATCGCCGCACACGATCGTCATGCCCGGCTGCGTCAGTCCCAGGATCGGCGCGAACGCGTGCACGATGCCCTGATCGGCGTCGCCCAGCGGGTGCAGACGCACACCGAACTCCTTGCAGTTCTTTTCGAGCGTGCTCAGCTGCAGGGCGCTCGTCTTGTCCGGATTCGGCCGGTCGATATCGACGGTCGGCGTGTTGTGGTCCTCAGTGGCGATGAGCTGATCGACGTGGCGCGGCTTGCGTCCTGCGAGTCGCAGGCCCTCGAACGCCTGCGGGCTGGTGACCTCGTGCATGAGCATCAGGTCGATGTACAGCAGGTCGGGTGCCCCATCGCTGCCCTTGCGCACCAAATGATCGGCCCAGACCTTCTCGGCCAGTGTCGTTCCCATTCGGAATTCCTCCTAATTTTTTTCCGCGGGGTCTTGTACTCTCGCGGCCTTCGTGGTATATAGCCTATGGTTTGGCGCCCGGGCGCCGCCCTGGGCGGCCGGTATATGAGATATGGAATGGACCATCTCAAACGGGTTCGCTCGCGCAATACCTCGCAACCCGCCCGGCCGCATTTTGCGTTTCACTATGTGAGATGGCATAATCGTCGTCTATGACTTCCTCCAGAGCAGACGAACCAACCATGCCCGAAGAGCGGCTTGACGAAGGCGAGACGATGACCGACCAGATCGAAGAGAACGACCAGACCGCGGACGACGAGAACGACGGTGCCGAGGAGCGCGCGAACGACGGCGAGATCCACTCCGGCGTCGGCGTGCTCGACAAGACCGTGAAGATCCTCGACGCGCTCGAGTCCGGCCCGGCCACGCTTGGTCAGCTCGTCGCCGCGACCGGACTGGCGCGCCCGACCGCACACCGCCTGGCGATCGCGCTCGAACGTCACCGTTTCGTGCTGCGTGACCAGCACAGCCGTTTCGCGCTCGGCTCGCGATTCGCCGAGCTTGCGGCGGCCGCCGGCGAGGACCGTCTGCTGACCGCGGCCGGCCCGATCCTGCAGACGCTGCTCGACCGCACCGGCGAGTCCGCGCAGATCTACCGCCGTCAGGGCGACCAGCGCGTGTGCATCGCGGCCGTGGAACGCGCCTCCGGTCTGCGCGATTCGATCCCGGTGGGCGCAATGCTGTCGATGGAGGCCGGCTCGGCCGCGCAGATCCTGCTCGCGTGGGAGGATTCCGAACGCATGCATCAGGGCCTGCGCCACGCAAAGTTCAGCGCCGCAAAGCTGGCCGCCGTGCGCAAGCGCGGCTGGAGCGAGTCGGTGAACGAACGCGAGGAGGGCGTATGCTCGATCTCCGCACCGATCCGCAACGCGTCCGGCCAGGTGATCGCCGCGATCTCGATCTCCGGCCCGTCCGGCCGTATGGGCAACGCCCCGGGCCGCCGCTACGCGCCACTCGTGATGGCCGCCGGCAAGTATCTGACCGACGCGCTCATCAAGGCCTCCTCCGGCCGCTGATCGACCTCGGCCCTACCGCCGCAGCCACTCGCGGATCCTGCTCCACAGCGTCTTCTTGTGGAGCAGGTTCATGCCTTCGCTGTCGGGCTTCACCGACGCGATGTCGTACGAATACGCCTTGCGCGAGCTGGGTTTGCCGACCAGCTCGCCGAATTCGAGCAGCTGCGTGCGCGGATGATGCGGGTGACGGATGTCGAACTCGAACAGCCGCGCCGCGCGCTTTTCCGGCGCCGGACCGTACGATCCGAACCCGCAGGTCGGCGTCGCGACCATCATCACACCCTCGGATTCACCGACGAATCCGTTGCGGTGGTCATGACCGGCGACGATGCCGAAATATCCGCCGTCACGCAGCAGCGCGAACTCGCCGCTGTCATAGTCCGGGCAGCTGACGCCCTCGCCCAGATAACTGCCTGGCTGCGTCTTGTCGTCGTCCAGCACGTAATACTGCGACTCGTATGCACGGTATCCCTGGATCGCGCCCGGCGCGTCCGGTTCGACGGCCTTGAGCAGATCGTAGTACTGCGGCACGGGCATGTGCTGGAACACCAACGACTTCGCACCCAGCGCCTCCGGCACCGAATACAGGAAGTCGAGCGTGCGTTTGGACGGCTTGCCATACCCGCCCTCCGGCGAGTAGTCGCCCGAATCCGCCACGACCAGCGCCAGCACGGCATGCGTACGGTCAGCGTCCATCACCGGCAACGCGAACGTGCCGGCCCCGCACGGATACACCTTCTGGTCGGGCATGCCCGAGATCGGCGCGGCGCACGGCGCGGGCATGTCGTAGACGCCTGCCGGGATCATGCCAACCTTCGCATCCGCCTTTGCCGGGCCGTTGCTTGCGGCAACGTTCGCATCCATATCGTCGTCATCGTTTGCGGCAACGTTCGCACCGCCATCCGCACCGTTGCGCTCCGCCGTGCCGACGCGACCCTCCCACTCATGCGGCACCACGTTCAGGCATCCCGGAAACTCGCGGTAGATCGCGTCCAGTTCCTCGTTGCTCAGCCCGCACTGGAAATCATGGTTGCCATACGTCACAGCGAACGGGATGCCACGGTCGACAAGCGGCTTGAGGAACGCCGCGATCTCGCCGCGCACCGCCATCATCGTCTCGTCCAGACGGTCGCCGTGGCCCGGTTTCGCAGGAGTCCAGTGCCGCTTGCGGAACGTGGCCGAGAACGCGGTGTCGTATCCGGCGATCTGGTTGCCGGTGAAGACCACGACATCCGGTCGCGCGGCGTCGAGCGCCGCGGCGATCAGCGCGATCGTGTCCTTGGAGACCTTCGGCCCGTCCTGGATGTCGGCAAGCTGCAGCACGCGGAATTTGCCCGAATTATGGAACTGCAAACGACCAAGCCACGCCGATACGGACAGCGGCCGCCGACCTTCGCCACCTTGCGCATGATTGTCAACTTGATTGAGTTCCGTCATGCCCTTAAGACTATCCCACTTCCTTGTAAATCGCTGAACGATGCGCGAACGAGGCAGGCGACCGGCACGCATCCCACACACGTCGCGGCCCGCTCGCGGAACCGGCACCGCGCTTCGCGTCGCGCCCGCCGCACGCTTAGCCGATTCTTACACGGCGGCTGGTATCGTGCTGTCAGACTGTTGATTTGACGTTTGCATTGATACTGACAGGATGTTCATGGGTTTCATCAATTTCATCATCGAGCTGCTCAAGGATCCGCGCGCGGCCATCGCCAGCTGGATCGCGATGGGCGTGGCCCCCACGCTCGGCTTCATCTTCCTCATCGTGTTCATCGAGACGGGCGTGGTGTTCTTCCCGTTCCTGCCCGGCGACTCGCTGCTGTTCGCGGCGGGCGTGTTCGCGGCTCCCGACGCGACCACCGGCCAGGTCGCGCTGCCACTGCATTACCTGCTGCCGGTCGTGTGGTGCGCGCCGATCATCGGCGACCAGTGCAACTACTTCATCGGCCATTTCTTCGGCCGTCGCATCATCGAATCCGGCAAGGTCAAGGCGATGACCCCGGAACGCATCGCCAAAACCGAGGCGATGATCGAGAAGTGGGGCCCGCTGGCGGTATTCCTCGGCCGATTCTTCCCGTTCATTCGTACGTTCATGCCATTCATCTCCGGCATCTCGGGCATGCGCTGGCGCCGGTTCACGCCGTTCTCGGTGCTCGGCGGCTTCATCTGGTCGTCGCTGTTCACGCTGCTCGGCTACTTCTTCGGCAACATTCCGGCCGTGCAGAAGCACTTCGAGCTGGTGATCGTGCTGATCCTGGCGGTCTCGCTGATCCCGACGATCGTCGGCCTGCTCAAGGCCAAGTTCGGCAAGAAGAAGCCGGCCGACGGCGCCGATGACGCGGCCGCCGATGCGACGGCGGCCCCCAAGCACGCCCGCTGACGGCAATCCCCGGGCATGCGCCCCGCTGACGGTTCGGTCGGCCGCCGGCACCCATCAGGCACGTTCGCTGATGTCTGGCCGCATCATCTCCCGGCCCGGTCGGCCAGCCCCTTTCCAAATGGCGGTTTTCGCTTGCTGAGCGCTCCCTCAGCGAACGAAAACCGCCATTTACCGTATCGGATGCCGCCCTATCCCGCCATAGCTCGGCCCGTGCGTCCGTTTTCCACCAGAACAACGCCGTATCTGGCGGAAAATGCCCCTTCAAGCGACCGGCAGCGTCCGCTTCCCGCCAGGAACCGTACCGATCTGGACGGAAACGCCCTCTAGGACGCCATCCTGCGTCCGTTTTCCACCAAGACCAATGAACCCTAGAGGGAAACACCCTCTGGAATGCCTCCGCACGTCCGTTTTCCGCCAGAACAACCCTGAGCAAACGCCAGCCCCCGCAAAGGGCGAACGCCCGCCGTCACCGCCGCAACACTCCCGAATCGTCCTTATTTATAACCTTATAAATAACGTGCTATACTAGGGGACGATTCAGTAATAACAACGCCGCCGCAGGCCAATCGGGAGAAGACACCGCACGTCGCACGCCCGCGCAGCCGACGGCACCGCAACGAAGCAGTCGAAAGGACATCACCCATGCGCTACGGTCATTTTGACGACGCCGCCCGCGAGTACGTGATCGAGACCCCCGCCACCCCTCTGCCGTGGATCAACTACCTCGGCAACGAGGACTTCTTCTCGCTGATCTCCAACACCGGCGGCGGCTACTCCTTCTACAAGGACGCCAAGCTGCGCCGCATCACCCGCTACCGCTACAACAACGTCCCGTTCGACAACGGCGCGCGCAACTACTACGTGAGCATCATGAGCAGCGACGCCCCAGACGCCAAGCCGCTGACCACCTTCTCCCCCACCTTCCTGCCCGTCAAGACCCCGCTTGACAGCTACAAGTGCCGCCACGGCATCGGCTACACCGTCTTCGAGGCCGCCAAGTCCGGCATCCGCACCGAGCTGACCGCGTTCGTCCCGCTGCACACCAACGCCGAGATCAACCGCCTCGACATCACCAACATCAACGGCGCCCCGAAGACCGTCGACGTGACCGGTCTGGTCGAATGGTGCCTGTGGAACGCCGTCGACGACTCCAGCAACTTCCAGCGCAACCTGTCCACCGGCGAGGTTGAGGTCGAGCGCCTCGAGGACGCCACGCTGCTCTATCACAAGACCGAGTTCAAGGAGCGCCGCAACCACTACGCGTTCTTCGGCGTGAACGCCCCGGTCGTCGGCTTCGACACGAGCCGCGACGAGTTCCTCGGCCAGTTCAACGGCTGGGACACCCCGCAGGTCATCGCCGAAGGCAAGGCCCACGACTCCGTGGCCCACGGCTGGTACCCGATCGCCGCGAACCGCGTGCGCGTCACCGTCGACCCGGGCGAGACGAAGTCCCTCGTCTTCATGCTCGGCTACATCGAGGTGCCGAACGATCAAAAGTGGGAGGACCCGAACGATCCGGCCAAGGTCGGCATCATCAACAAGAAGCCGGCGCATGAGCTGTTCTCGCGCTTCAACAGCGTCGCCGAGGTCGACAAGGCGCTCGCCGAACTCAAGGACTACTGGAACGGCCTGCTGAACATCTACAGCGTCGAATCCGGCGACGAGAAGCTCGATCGCATGGTCAACATCTGGCACCAGTACCAGTGCATGGTCACGTTCAACATGTCGCGCTCCGCGTCCTACTACGAGTCCGGCATGGGCCGCGGCATGGGCTTCCGCGACTCCAACCAGGATCTGCTCGGCTTCGTGCACCTCGTGCCGGAACGCGCCCGCGAGCGCATCATCGACATCGCCTCCACGCAGATGGAGGACGGCTCCGCATGGCACCAGTACCAGCCGCTCACCAAGAAGGGCAACGCCGACATCGGCGGCGGCTTCAACGACGATCCGCTGTGGCTCATCGCCGGCGTGAACGCGTACCTGGCCGAGACCGGCGACGCGTCGATCCTGACCGAGCCGGTGCCGTTCAACAACGTCGAAGGCTCCGAGGTCCCGCTGCTCGAGCACCTGCGCCGTTCCGCGAACTTCACGATGAGCCACCTCGGGCCCCACAAGCTGCCGCTCATCGGCCGCGCCGACTGGAACGACTGCCTGAACCTCAACTGCTTCTCGGCCACGCCGGGCGAGAGCTTCCAGACCGTGGAGAACAACGACACGGGCGTCGCCGAATCCGTGTTCATCGGCGGCATGTTCGTGCTGTACGGCGGCCAGTACGCGGACATCCTCGCCCACTACGGCGAGGCGAGCGGCATGAGCGCGGATGAGGTCGCCGCCGAGGTCGCGAACGTGCGCACCGCGATCGACGCGATGACCGAGGCCGTGAAGACCGCCGGCTGGGATGGCGAATGGTTCGTGCGTGCGTACGACGCGTACTCGCGTCCGGTCGGATCGCACACCGACACCGAAGGCCAGATCTACATCGAGCCGCAGGGCATGTGCGTGATGGCCGGCATCGGCCTGGACGACGGCAAGGCGCAGGCCGCGCTCAAGTCCGTCAAGGACCGTCTGACCTGCGAGTGGGGCACCGCGATCCTCGCGCCCGCGTACTCGACCTACCGCATCGAACTGGGCGAGATCTCGACCTATCCGCGCGGTTACAAGGAGAACGGCGGCATCTTCTGCCACAACAACCCGTGGGTGTCGATCGCCAACGCGCTCGCCGGCAACGACGAGGAGGCGTTCGCTGTCTACCGCCGCAACTGCCCGGCCTGGCTGGAGGACAAGTCCGACATCCGCAAGGTTGAGCCGTACGTCTACTGCCAGATGGTCGCCGGCCCCGAGGCCGCGATTCCGGGCGAGGGCAAGAACTCGTGGCTGACCGGCACCGCCGCGTGGACGTTCGTCGACGTGTCGCAGTACCTGCTCGGCGTGCGTCCGACGCTCGACGGTCTCGCGATCGAGCCGCACCTGCCGGCCGAGTACACCGACCTGACCGTCACCCGCGTGTACCGCGGCGTGACCTACCGCATCAAGCTGCAGCGCACCGGCGAGCGCACGCTCACGGTGAACGGCGCCACGGTCGAGGGCACCACGGTGCCGGTGCCGACCGACGGCTCGACCACCGTGGACGTCGTGGCCACGTTCTGATGATCGGCTGATACATTTCAGCCATACAGCATGTCATGCCGGCCGAGACGATAGCCGCCCGGCCGGCATGACATGCTGTCGCAATTCCTGGGGAAAGAAGGATTCATGCAATACATCGATCAGACCATCACCGGTATCGACGGCACCGAGGCCAAATTCGTCGGTTATGTGATCGACAACAGCGACGAGGTCGATCCGAAGCGCCAGCGTCCGGCTGTGCTCGTGATTCCGGGCGGCGGCTATGCGATGACCTCCGACCGCGAGGCCGAGCCGATCGCGCTCAAGTTCGTGGGCGCCGGCTACAACGCGTTCGTGCTGCGCTACTCGTGCATGCCGAGCGTGTATCCGACCGCGCTGTGCGAGGCGGCTGAGGCGATGCAACTGATCCGCTCGCACGCCGTCGAATGGCACACCGATCCCGATCGCGTGGCCGTGATCGGCTTCTCCGCGGGCGGCCATCTGGCCGCGAACCTCGCCACCACCGCCGGCGACGACGATCTGGCCGCGAACGGCTACGATCCGGATGCGGTGCGTCCGAACGCGCTCATGCTCGGCTACCCGGTCATCACGTCCGGCCCGCTCGCCCACCGCGGCAGCTTCGACGCGCTGCTCGGCCCGGACCGCAAGGACGATCAGACCTGGCTCGACAAGCTGTCGATCGAACAGCACATCAACGCGAAGACCCCGCCGGTGTTCGCATGGCATACCGTGCCGGACGACTGCGTACCGATGGAGAACACGCTCATGATGGTCTCCGCGTGCAAGGCCGCCGGCGTGCCGGTCGAGGCGCACCTGTTCCCCGAAGGCGGCCACGGCCTCGCGCTCGGCACCGAGGAGACCGCGTGGGGCGGCAAGGGCAACATCTTCCCCTGCATCCAGATCTGGCCCAAGCTCGCCATCGACTGGCTCGGCCGTCTCTTCGGCTGACCGATACCATACGGAACCCGGCCGCGGTCGTCGCGCATACATGACGACCGCGGCCGGGTTCCTATCAGCACTCCCGACTCAGTTACGATCGTTTCCAACATCGCCGATGATGCGCCTATGAACCATTCCGGTCGGGGTAGACTGAGAAATCGTTCGTGAATCCAAAGGAGATGACGATGACCGTTGCGGCTTGGGAACGGTTCCTGAACGACGAGGCGAGCTGGCCGGCGGCCTCGCGCACCACGGAGCACTCGATGGTGCGCGACACGACCGCGGGCACCACGTTCACCAAACGCAAGCGCATGAGTCCCGAGGAGCGCCATCTGCAGATCATGCAGGCCGCCACGAAGATCATCGCGTCCAAGGGCTTCTGGGGCATGTCGCTGCAGGATATCGCCGACGAGATCGGCATCACCGAGGCCGCGCTCTACCATTACATCGATTCAAAGAACGAGCTGCTCAACATGGTGCTCGCCGAAGGCTACGATACGCCGGAGGCCGACGAATACAACGCCACCACCTCGACCGTGACCGACTGCGACGGCCACCATTTCTACTGCTTCCCCCGCTACTGCGTCAACGTGGTGCTGTACAACCTGCAGCGTCCGGAAATGGTGCAGCTGTTCGCCATGCTCAACGGCGAGGCACTCAACCCCGCGCATCCGGCGCACCGGTTCTTCATCGGCCGCCACCTGCGCAACTGGGAGCAGGTCGGTTCGATGGACTGGATCCTGCCGGAAGGCTACGACGAGGAGCGGTTCTACCACGTCTACACGCTGGCGATGTCGGCGATGGACGGCCTGCAGTACCGTTGGCTCGCCGACCATTCCGTGAACCTGCTCGAGGAATGGCTGGCGTTCTCCGACGAGATCTTCCCCGATGCGACGTGGCATGGATTCCGCGATCCGAGCGAATACGATCCGGCCGGCGGGCAGTGCCTGATGCCGTTCACGCTGCAGGCGCGCGAAGACTGAGCGGAACATACGACGGCGACGAAAAGACCGCTGGGTATCATCGTGGATATCCAGCGGTCTTTTCGTTATGGAAGGATGCCGTACCGGCCGCGACAGGCAACGTGACTCGTCGATTCAGTCAGCCGGTCGATTCAGCCGGTCGATCGGTCAGTCGATTAGTCAACCGATCGGCCGGTCAGTCGGCCGTGGTCAGCTGCGCGTGCGCGACCTCGTCGACGAACGCGTAGTACGCGCCGATCAGTCCCGCGTAGCTCACGTTGCGGCACCGCTTGATCGGCGTGTTGAAATCCTTCCACGAGGGGATCGATTCGAGCGATTCGCGCACGAGCGGCAGGAAGATCGTCTCCTGGCAGATGGATCCGCCGAGCAGCACGCATTCGGGATCGAACGACACCACGATGTTGTAGATGCCGATGGCGATGTAGCGGATCCATTCGTCGACCAGTTCGCGGATGCCCGGCTCGTTGATACGCCGCATCAGGCTGGACGGCACGATGCTTTCCGCCTGGCCGCCGAACCGTTCGGCGTACCTGCGGCTCAGCGCGTCGGTCGAGGAGTACTCGTGCAGCGAGCGCGCGCCGCCGAGCTGGTAGTTGGTGACCATCATGCCGAGTTCGCCCGCACGCCAGTCGCGGCCGCGCCGCACGTGCCCGTCGAGAAACAGCGCACCACCGACGCCCGCATCGGTGACGGTGAAGACCACGAAATCGTTGAGTTTGCGCGCGTTGCCGGCGTGCTTCTCGGCGATGGCCGCGCAGTTCGCGTCGTTTTCGATCCAGATCGGCAGGTCGTTCCCGAGCCGGTGGCGCAGTTCGGCGCCGACGTCCTGCCGGTTCAGCGCGTTGATCGCACCGCCGAGGATGCAACGTTGGCGTTTGACGTCGATGAAGCCGGGCATGCTCAGCGAGACGCCGTCGATGTCGTCGCGCTGCTGCCTGACGACGTCCGCTATGTCGTCGAACAGGTCATCGGAACTTTCCGTCGGAGTCGCGAACGAGGACGGCACGTCCTGCAGACCGTTCGTCACCACGGCGTGACGGGTGAAACGACGCCCGATGTCGAACGTCAGCACCCGGCTGCTCTCCTTGCGCACCACCGTAACCTCCTTGTCGTTGCTTGCGCGGCCCGGTGCACACTACCAGTACGCCGTGTACGGGTCGCCGTCCGGCCGCGTGGCAGCCGGCGACCTGCGTCATAACAAGCCTCCGGCCGTGATATATGCATACATTATACGCCCGTTCACAGGCTTTATTTATAACTTTATAAATAAAGCCCAAGAATTTTCTGCTTACGTATCCGCATCACTGACGCGACCCGCATCACACGCCGCATCACATACCACCACGCACCGCGCAAACAGCAAGGTGCCCCTTGCGGAACATCATCCACAGGGGGCACCTGATCAAGGAAATCAAGGAGGAACGGCTGTTACTCTTCTCGGTCGGCATACTCCTTCTCCACGGCCTGACGCGCCGCGGCGAGCGCCTTGCTGTTGGTCATGTCGACCTCGTAGACCTTGTCGTAGCCGAGGTCGTTCACGGTCTTCTGCGTGGCGGCCCACTTCTTGTTGAATTCGGCGTCGCTGGCGGAGAACACGGCCTGCCAGCAGCCGTTGACGACCTCGGTCTGAATCTGGCCGCGGGTGGCGGAGATCACGGAATCCTCATCGGGAGCGGCGTAGGTGGCACCGGGGATGACGGCCAGCTGTTCGTTGTTCTCGAGGAACTCCATCGTGGTGCGGGCGCCGCCCATGTGCTCCTGCCAGTCCTTGTCGAGCGCGGTGTCGCGCTTGGCGAGCTCGGAATCCCACATCATATAGTTGTACGGGGCCCCGGTGGTCGGGTCGGTGTCCTTGTTGAGCACGGTGCTCACGTTGAGCTGGGACGCGCCGTCGGTGTAGGAGCCGCCGCCGTACTCGTCGGGCACGGTCACCGACTCGCCGGCCACGGCCTTCGCGCCGAAGTCGGTCAGGTACGGCTTGCCGTCCTTGACGTCCCACGTCAGGCCCTTGAGACCGGCCGCGCCATTGGTCTGTGAGCCGGACGCCTGGATGCCTTCGGGCGAGTACAGCCAATCGATGAACTTGACCAGACGCTCCTTGTTCTTGGCCTTGGCACCCACGGCAATGAACGTGGTGGTGCCGTTCGGCTGCGCGCCCTTGGAGGCGATCTTCATGTCGTCGATGTCGAGCATCATGAAGCCCTCGCCGGCCTTCTTGTGCGACTCGGTGTTGTACGCGGCCTGACCGAGCCACGGCCAGAAGGAGAACAGCACCTTGCCTTCCTTGTACTTGGAGTACATGGTGTCGTAGTTCTGCGTGGTGGATTCGGGGTCGACCAATCCCATCTGGTACGCCTTGTTGAAGAACTTCAGCGCGCGCACGTACTGGCCGTTCTCGTCGATGAGCGACTGGAAGTCGGAGCCGTCATAATTGGAGATCACGTAGCCGATGCCTTCGGCGTAGCCGTAGAACGCGGGGAACTGGAAACCGTTCTGCATGGCCTGACCGTCCCAGTCCTTGAACAGCGAGAGCGCGTAGATGTCGTTGTCGCCGGTGTCGGCGCGGGCCTGATCCTGCATCTGCTTGAGCACGGGCAGCAGGTCCTCGAGCGTGCCGACTTCGGGGTAGCCGATCTTCTGGTAGTAGTCCCAGCGCACGAACGGGCCGAACGTCGGTTCGACGCCTTCGCTGGACACGTTCGGCGAGAGCGACGACACCGAGGTCGGGATGCCCCATACGCCGGACTTCTGGTTGGCGGTCTTGGTGAGTTCGTCGATGGCGCCCTGATAGTTCTTGAGATATTCGGTGCCGTCGATGTAGTCGCTGATGTCGGCGACGAGCTTGGCCTTGACGACCTTTTCGGCCTGACCGTCGCTCGATCCCATGATGATGATGTCGCCGAGGTTGCCTGCCGCGGAGCGGGTGTCGAACAGCGTGGAGCCGCCGCCGGCCACGTTCGGCGCGACGATGTTCAGCTTGATGTTGAACTTGTCCTTGATGAGCTTCGCGAACCAGCCCTTCTGCTCGCCCTGATAGTTGGCCAACGCGTCGAAGACGTCGACGGTCATCAGCGATCCGTCGTCCTGCTCGGAGGCGGTCTTGTCGCCGCCGCACGCGGCCAGCGAGCACGACATGGCCAGAATGCCAGCCACCGCGATCAGTTTCCTGCCGATACGATTCATGGTTTCCTCGCTTTTCCTCTGGTGTCGACGCATCTGTGCGTCGCGTTCCCGCCGCACCTCTACTTTGTACAACGAGTTAACTTAATGATATGAGGATGGTTCCGTCGCGGGGAAATCATTTCGACGATTATCGAAACGAATGATGGACAGCGGTGACAGACACATCGAACGACTGCCGCACGGCCGTCGCGACCACCATCGCGACCGCCGTCAGCGCACCGTCCGCCGCATGATCGAACCGCGCCGCAGATACGATACCGGCAGCAGTTTGACGCCGCCGGAACCCGCGTCGCGGCGGCCATCGATCATGTCCATCAGCAGATCCACCGCATGCCGACAGATCGCATATGGCTGCAACGGAATCTCGTCAATCGGCGGATCGGATTCGCCGCCGTTGCCGAACGATCCCAGCTCAAGCATCGACACGTCGCGTGGCACAGCGAGCCCGCGTTCCTCGATCGCGCGTTTCAGCCGTGCCAGCGACGTATGGCCGCACTGTCCAAGGATGCCGGTGATCCGCGGATCTCGGGCGAACGCGCGGGCTGCGATGCCGCGCATCTCCTGCATGCCTCCGTCGCGCATCGGTAGTGCCTGAACATCGATGCCGGAACGCTTCGCCGCGTCGAGGATCGCGGCGCGCGTGCGGATCAGGAAGTTGACGCCCAGCTCGTATGCCGTCTCCTCACCGCCCACGAACAGCAGACGCCGATGTCCGGCCTTGGCCATGACATCGATGGCTTTACGCCCCATCTGCTCGAAATCAAGATCGATCGACATGATGTTCGGCGCGGTGCGCGCGCATCCGATCGATACCACCGGCACGCGCGAAAGACCAGCCACGGCGGCGCGCGCATCGTCCACAGTCACACCGAGCAGCAGCGCGCCGTCCACCGCACCGGAATCGGCGGCGCGCAGGAGCTCCTCGTCGGCGCATTCGCCGGTGAGCAGCAGCATGTTGCAGCCGTGTTGGCGCAGGCATTTGGCCACGCTGAACACGAACGGCGACCAGTTGCCGTACACGGTCGTCTCATCCAACGGCGAACTGACGGCGATGACATGTGTGCGCGTGGCGGCATCGGCCACGCCGGCGGCGAAACCGTCGCGGGAGATTGGTGGCCGGCCGGCCGACGAGCGGGATGCGGCCGGCACGTAGCCGACCTCACGGGCGGCGCGCATGACGCGCACCTTGGTGTCCGCTTTGACCGGCCGCTTGCCGCTGAGCACATACGACACCGTGCTCACCGCAACGCCCGCGCGCCGGGCCACGTCGACGATCGTCGCCATCCAAGCTCCTTCGCTCACCGTTCCACCGTTCTACTTGCGCACCATAGCAAGATGCCGCCGGAACCGAAAACGGGTGTCGTTTCGGGTTCCGGCGGCATTATCACGGCCGTCGTGCGCGGTTATCGTCCGCAGGTCATCAGTATCGTCCGCGGATCATCGGCCAGCGCGCGGATCAGCGCGCCACGATGACGACCTGGTACGGCTTGAGTTCGACCTGTTCGCCCAGCACATCGCCGTCGCCCAGCAGATCGGTCTGTCCTGCCAGTTCCGGCACGCTGGCCGTCTGCGGCTTGTCGGTCATGTTCAGCACGAACGTGAACGTGCGGCCGTCGTCGGAAACGCGCTGCGCGAACTCGACGCCGTCGGGCAGTTTGTGCGCGGTCAGGCCGGCCGCGGCGATGACCGGCTCGACGAACGCGTCCATGCCGGCCTCGTCAAGCGGCGTGCCGACGTAGTAGGTCTCGCCCTCGCCGGTCGCGTGCACGGTGATGGCCGGGGTGCCGGCGTAGAAGTCGTCGCCGCCGTAGACCGCGAGCGCACGCGCGCCTTCGAGGTGCATGATGCTGGCCACGATCTCACCGCTCGCCTCGGCGGACGCGGTGCGGCCCGTACAGTGGGCGCACGCGTCGGCGCGGCCCGCGCAGTCGGTGCCGCCGCAGAATTCGACCGGGATCGTCTTGCCGGGTTCGATCGCGTCGATTTCCTCGGCCCATACGCCGGCAAGCGCGCGGAACGGCCCCGGGTAGCCGCCGGGGATCACGAGATCGTGCTCGTCGTGGATGCCGCTCATGTAGCCGGTGACGAACCGTCCGCCGCCGCGAACGTACGCATCGACCGCTTCGGCGACGCCCGGCTTGACCATGATGAGCGCGGGCGCGACGACGATCGCGTACTGCGCGAGCTTGTCGGCCGGCGTCGTGCTTTCGATGATGTCGACGGCGATGCCGCGCTTGTTGAACGCGCGGTAGAAGCGGTGCACCTCCTCCGGGTACGCGAAGCCGGCGGTCGGGCCGACGCAGCCTTCGAGCGACCAGTAGCTCTCCCAGTCGAACATGACGGCCACGCGGGCCTTCACGTCCGAACCCATGATCTGCGGCGCGACCTTGGCCAGGTCGGCGCCGAGCGCCTTGACCGAGCGGAACACGCGCGACTCCTCGGTGCCGTCGTGCGCGATCACGGCGCCGTGGAACCGTTCGCATCCGCCGAGCGACTGGCGCATCTGGAAGAACTGCACGGTGTCCGCGCCGTGCGCCACGGCCTGCCAGCTCAACGCGGCGACCTCGCCCGGCTTCTTGACCTTGCAGAATGGGAACCAGTTCTGCTGGTTCGGCGTCTGTTCCATGAGCATGAACGGCTTGCCGCCGCCCACGGCGCGCATCAGGTCGTGGTTCATGGCCACGCGGCTGGCCGGCATGCCCATGCCCGGGTAGTTGTCCCAGCTGACCACGTCCATCTCACGGCCCCACGCGAAGTAGTCGAGGTCCTTGAACGGACCCATGAGGTTCGTGGTGATCGGCGTGGTCGCATCGTACTTGCGCACCGCATCGCGCTCGTTCACGTAGCAGCCGAGCTGCGATTCGCTCTGGAAACGGCGGTAGTCCATCATGAGTCCGGAGATCACGCACTTCTTGAGATCCCAGTCGGAACCGATGCCGTCGCCCAATTCGACCGGCGGCACGATGGCGTCCCAGTCGAGGATCGTGTGGCTCCAGAAATTCGCGCACCACGCGTGGTTGAGCGCATCGAGCGTACCGTACTTGGCCTTGAGCCACTCACGGAACGCGGCCGCGCACGCCTCGCAATAGCACAGGCCGCCGCCACCGCCGTACTCGTTGCAGATGTGCCAGGCAACCAGACCCGGCGTGCCGGCGTAGCGCTCGGCGAGCTTGCCGGCGAGCGCGGCCGACAGTTCGCGGTAGACGGCCGAGTTCGGGCAGAAGTTATGACGACCGCCGAACACGCGGCGCTGGCTGTTGAACGTGGTGCGGATCGTCTCGGGATGCTTGCGCACGAGCCATGCGGGCAGTGCCGCGGTGGCGGTGGCGAACACGATGCGGAAACCGTGCTTGACGAGCAGGCCGACGATTTTGTCGAGCTTGCCGAAATCGTACGTTTCCTCGTCGGCCTGGAGCAGCGCCCACGAGAACACGTTGATCGTGGCCTCGTTGATGTGCGCGTGCTCGAGCATCTCGATGTCGTGCTCCCACGTGTCTTCCGGCCACTGTTCGGGGTTCCAGTCGCCGCCGAACAGGAAGCTGTCGAATAAGGGCTTCGTCATGATTGGTTCCGTTCCTTTCCTTACGCCGCCGGCAGGGTCACACCGTGTAGCGCACGTCGCTGAACGTGATCTCGCCCCGGCCGTGCGCGTAGACGCCGAGCAGGATGCCGGTGAAGCCGCCGGCGTTTACGAAGCTCAACACCTTGCCGGGGATGCGGCCGAGCGGCTGCTCCTCGCCGGTGAACGTGTTCTTCACGGCGAACGCGTAGCCGCGGTCGTCGCCGCGCACGATCAGACGCAGCGTCGCGTCGGCGGATTCGTTGACCGAGCCAACGACCGAGACGAGGCCGGCGTTGTGCGCGACCGCTTCGACGCGCAGCAGATCCTCGTCGTCGGCAGCGTGCACGGTGATCGTCAGATAGTGGTTCGCGTTCGCGTACACGGCCACGCCGGTCTCGCCGTCGGTCAGTTCGCGGGCGTCGGACAGCGTCGCGCCGAATTCGAACCGGAAATCGGTCTGCCGCGTGCCAACCATCGTCGGACCGTCGTCCAGCGAGAAGTCCTGTTCGGCCGCGTGGATGTCGACCGTCACGCCGTTCGAATCGCACAGCGAACCGTCCTCGCGCGGCACCGGACCGGCGGTCATGCGCTTGTCGCCGCCGCCGACCGTGAACCGTCCGGTCTTGTCGATCGCCGGCGTGATCCACTCGACGTCCCTTTCGAGCGATTCGCCGCAGCCGTTGAGCTCGCAGTCGTACGATTGGTCGGCGAGCTTCGGCCAATCGTTTTCCCACTCGAACCATACGGCGTACGGCTCGCGGCCGACCCAGCCCTGCGCCGGGTACTCGTCGTTGTTGCGCGTGCCGTGGAACACCATGAGCGTGCGGTCGTCGCCGAAATGCGCGCAGTCGCAGTGGCCGATGGCCTGCAGCGTCAGGTGCGTGGAACGGTTGGTGATCAGCGGGTTGCCCGGGTACATCTCGTACGGGCCGGTCGGGCTGGTCGAACGCGCGATGTTCTCCATGTGGCCGGATTCGGTGCCGCCTTCGGCCCACATGAGGTAGTAGAAGCCGCCGCGCTTGTACATGTGCGGGCCTTCCGGATTCGAGCCGGTGATGCCGCCGCAGATGCGCTGGCGCTTGGTGAGCACGGTGCCGGTGTTGACGTCGATCTTCGACAGGTAGATGCCGGCCGGCTCGCGCTCGCCGTTCTCGTCGGGCTCGCCGCCCTCGTTGCCGCAGATGTATGCGGTGCCGTCGTCGTCGAAGAACAGGCTCGGGTCGATGCCCGGCCATCCCTCGACCCAGATCGGCTCGGACCAGCCGGCGTGCGGATCGGCAGAAGTGAGGATCATGTTGCCCTTGTTCACGTTGGTGACGATGAGGTAGTACTCGCCGTCGTGGTAACGCAGGGTGGGCGCGTAGATGCCCTGGCTGTTGCCCATCGATTCGTACGGGAACTGGCCGGGACGGTTCATCGCGTCGCCGATCTTGCGCCAGTGCATGCCGTCCTCGGATTCGAAGACAGGCAGGCCGGGGAAGAACTCGAACGAGCTGTTGACCATCAGATACGTGCCCTGCGGGGTCTCGCAGATGGTCGGGTCGGGGTGGAATCCGGACGCGATGCGACGCGCCGGCTTGCAGTTGAACAGAGTCATGGAAAACGTCCTTGTTGCGAGGTGACAGGTATCGATGACAGGTAACGATGACGGTACGAAATGCGGCGCGAATCGAACACAACGATTCGCGCCGCGAAATCAGGTCAATGCCGTCTTAGCCGGGGATGCCGGGCTGATCAGGCGTTGACGTGCAGCGGGTCGGAACCCGGGCGCACGAGCACCGGCAGGGTGTGGTAGTCGTACTGCTCGGTGTACCACTTGCCCGGTTCGTAGGTCTTGCCGGTCAGCAGGTTGGCCCACGCCTCGCCCGCGTGGTCGCCGCCGGCGTCCGGCACGTAGAAGCGCGCGGTGCCGTCCTCGGAGAACACCGGGGCCACGAGCAGGTCGTCGCCCAGCATGTACTGGGTGTCGATGTCCTCGCAGGCCGGGTCGGTCGGGAACTCGAGCACCATCGCACGCATCATCGGCACGCCGGTCTCGTGGGTCTCCTTGGCCATCGCCTCAAGGTACGGCTTGAGCTGCAGCTTGAGCTCGGTGAACTCGCGCGACACCTCGACCGCCTCGTCGCCGTACAGCCACGGCACCTTGTACTCGGTGGAGCCGTGGTAGCGGGAGTGGGAGGAGAGCAGACCGAACTGGGTCCAGCGCTTGAACAGGTCGGGGGTCGGCTTGTCCTCGAAGCCGGCGATGTCGTGGCTCCAGTAGCCGAAGCCGGACATGCCGAAGCTCAGGCCCGCGCGCAGCGACTCGGCCATCGACGGGTAGTTGGACGAGCAGTCGCCGCCCCAGTGCACCGGGAACTGCTGGCCGCCGACGGTTGCGGAACGGGCGAACAGGATCGCCTGGTCGGCGCCCTTGGTCTCGACGAGCACGTCGTAGACGGCCTTGTTGTACAGGTAGGTGTAGTAGTTGTGCATCAGCTCCGGATCGGAACCGTCGTAGTACTGGACGCCCTCGGTCGGGATGCGCTCGCCGAAGTCGGTCTTGAAGCAGTCGACGCCCTGCGCGACGAGGTGCTTGAGCTTGTCCTGGTACCACTTGGTGGCCTCGGGGTTGGTGAAGTCGACGATCGCCATGCCGGCCTGCCACTTGTCCCACTGCCAGACCTCGCCGTCAGTGGTCTTGATGAAGTAGCCCTTCTTGGCGCCCTCCTCGAACAGCGGGGACTTCTGGCCGATGTAGCTGTTGATCCACACGCACACCTTCAGGCCGCGGTCGTGCAGCTTCTTGAGCAGGCCTTCCGGATCGGGGAACTTGGTCTCGTCCCACTCGAAGTTGCACCACTCGAGTTCCTTCATCCAACGGCAGTCGAAGTGGAAGACGGACAGCGGGATGTTGCGCTCGGCCATGCCGTCGACGAACTCCATCACGGTCTTCTCGTCGTAGTCGGTGGTGAACGAGGTGGACAGCCACAGGCCGTAGCTCCAGTCCGGCACCAGCGGCGGCTTGCCGGTCAGGTCGGTGTAGGTGTTGAGGATGCCCTTCAGGTCCTTGCCGCCGATGACCGAGTAGCTCATCTCCTCGCCCGGCACGGAGAACTGCACGCGGGAGACCTTCTCGGAGCCGACCTCGAAGCTGACCTTGCCCGGGTTGTCGACGTACAGGCCGTAGCCCTTGTTGGACAGGTAGAACGGGATGTTCTTGTACGCCTGCTCGGTGCCGGTGCCGCCGTCCTCGTTCCAGATGTCGACGGTCTGGCCGTTCTTGACGAAGTTGGTGAAGCGCTCGCCGAGGCCGTAGATCTTCTCGCTCACGCCGAGGTCGAGCTGCTCGGAGACGTGCAGACGGCCTTCCGGATCGGTGACGAGGCCCTTGGCACGCCAGCCGGAGTGGGCGATGGTCTTGCCGTCGTAGACGTACTTGAAGTCGATGGTCTCGCCCTTGGAGATCTCCAGCGTGAGCTTGCCGGAGGTGAAGGACCACTTGTCGTCCGTCTCGTCGATGGTGACGGCCGGATCGGACTCGTTGAGCGCGAACTTCGGGCAGTGGCTGCGGTCCTTCTTGAAGTTGATCAGGCGCGTGGTGATGATGTCTTCGCGCGGGGAGGTGACCTCGATGGTCAGGATGCCGCCGTCGAGCGTCTGGCCGGGGTGGTGGATCGGCACGCCGAACGGGCAGAACAGGGTGAGCTTCTTCGGCTCGACGTTCGTGGTGTACACGTTGGCCGCGTACTTGACGTCGAAGCCGTCCTTGACGAGCCAGCCGCCGTTGAGGAACTTCATTGTTGCTTCTCCTTCGTTGCGAGATTGCCGACGGCCCTTCCGTGGGCTGCCGGCCTTGCTTGTTTTATCTTATTTATAAGTCTATAAATAACAAGACGCGACACGCCGCGGTTGCGGATTTCGCATGACGCTCAGAGGAATTTTTCCTCATGTGTCCAGATCGGCGGACTCATCCGTCCACGTTGCCGATGATGCTGGATCCGATCCGAGCGGTGTGAATCATCTGGCTTATAGACGATTCACACCGCTTCAAGCACGAGAGGCCTCTCTACGGGTCTCAGTCGAGATGACCGGTCAGACGGATGTCGTCGACGGACTCGCCGACGTAGACCGACGCGGCCGGGGCCACGGCGAACGCGCCGGGACCGTACGCGCCCTTGCCTTCGGCTCCGACGGCCCAGTAACGCAGCGCCTCGGCGGCCGGCAGCGCGATCTCGACCTGACGGCTCTCGCCCGCGGCCAGCGCCACCTTCTCGAATCCACGCAGCTCTTTGACCGGGCGGTCCTCGCCGGTGCCCTCAAGGCCGAAGTACACCTGCGGCACGGCCTTGCCGGCCCGCTCCCCCGTGTTCGTCACGGTGAACGCGATCCGCACCTCGTCGTCCACGCGGCGCACGTCGAGGTCCGAGTACGCGAACGTCGTGTAGCTCAGGCCGTGGCCGAAGCAGAAGCGCACCGGCACGTGGCGCGTCTCGAAGTAGCGGTAGCCGACGTAGATGTCCTCGTCGTAGCGCACATGCAGGCCGGGGCCGAACGTGCCGACCGAGTGCGCCGGCGAATCGGCCAGAGCGATCGGGAACGTCTCCGGCAGGTGGCCGCTCGGGTTGACGCGGCCGAGCAGCGTCTCGGCGAGCGCGGTGCCGGATTCGCAGCCGTTGTACCAGTTCCACACGATCGCGCGGGCGCGGTCGGCCCACGGCATCGCGATCGGCGAGCCGGCGACGAACACGAGCACGGTATCCGGCGCGGCGTCAAGCAGCGCTTCAATCAGCTCATCCTGACCGTACGGCAGTTCGATGTTCTCGCGGTCGCGGCCCTCGAGATCATGCTCGTGGTCGAGTCCGCCGACGAAGATCACCGGATCGCCAGCCGCCGCGTACTCGCGGGCCTTCGCCACGGCCTCGTCGCGCAGCGCGGCCGCGCGTTCGGCGTCGGATTCGGCCGAACCGACCGAGTTCTCAAGGCTCTCCTCCTGCCACGAATCGTCCTGCACGACCTGCTTGGCGTCGTAGCCGAGCGCGTATTCGATCTCGACGTTGCCGCCGAGCTGGCCGTTCAGGCCAAGCAGCGGCGTGATTTCGTGCAGCGCCTTGATGACCGCGCTGCCGCCGCCGTTGGAGTGGATGCGGTCGGCGTTCGCGCCGACGACCAGCACGCGGCGCAGCGAGCCTTCGTCCAGCGGCAGCACCGGACGGCCGGACGCGCCGTTCTCGTTCTTGAGCAGCACGATCGACTCGCGCGCCACGTCGAGCGCCTTGGCGGCGTGCGCGAGCGTCGCGTAGGAGCCGGCCTTGCGTGCGGGCTTCGTGCCGTCGGCGGCCGGCAGCATGTGAAGCGCGTCCATCACGGCGAGCACGCGCAGCACCTTCTTGTCCACGTCCTTCTCGCTCACCTTGCCATCGGCGATCGCGCGGCGCAGCGGGTTCGCGAAATAGTATTCGTCGAAGTTCGGCGTAACCGACATCTCGATATCGAGACCGACCTTCGCGCTTTCGACCGTGCGCTTGACTGCACTCCAGTCGGACACCACGAACCCGTCGAAGCCCCACTCGTCGCGCAGGATCTCGTCGAGCAGTTCCGCCGATTCGCAGCACTGCGTGCCGTTGACGAGGTTGTACGCGCCCATGATCGACAGCACACCGGCCTTCTTGACGGCCTTCTCGAACGCGGGCAGGTAGATCTCGCGCAGCGCGCGTTCGCTGATCGTCTCGTCGACCTCGAGACGGTCGGTCTCCTGGCTGTTGGCCGCGTAGTGCTTGGCGCAGGCGGCCACGTCGGACTCCTGCACGCCGCGGATGTACTGTTCGCCCTGCTCGCCGGCGAGGTACGGATCCTCGCTCATGTATTCGAAGTTGCGGCCGCACAGCGGGCTGCGCTTGATGTTGAGCGACGGTCCGAGGATCACGTCCTTGCCGCGGCCGCGGGCCTCCTCGCCGAGCACTTCGCCGACAGTGCGGGCGAGCGCGCGGTTCCACGTGGAGGCGACGGCGGAGCCGGACGGCAGGTAGGTCACGCGGTCGCGCGTGTTCCACAGCGGGGCCCAGTTGTCGTTGTGCAGCTCCTCGCGCGGGCCCATCGGGCCGTCGTCCATGTGGAAGTACGGGATGCCGAGGCGCGGCGCCGCACCGCTTTTGAACAGTCCGGCGGCGTGGACGATGTCGACCTTCTCGTCGAGCGTGAGCTTGGCGAGAAGGTCGCGGGCCTTGGCCTTGTTGGTTTCGGTGATGGTGGTCATAATGGTTCCTTCTTCTGTGGTGCTTCCGTACGAAGCTGGACGTTGCCGAGCGTTGCGGCGTGCCGGCAAGACACCGGCACGATCCGGCAATACGGACTACTTGATGACGATCCTGAAGCCGACCGGCACGTTCTCCTCGATGCCGGGTCGTGCGGCCGGGGTGATGACCAGGCCGTCGTTCGTGCGTTCGAACGGCACGTCGCCCGCGCCGAGCTGCTCGACGTGGTCGATGATGCCGTGGAACGGCGCGCGGATGCCGTCGTGGTACGCGGCGAACGTGGTGCTGGTGAGCGTGGACTGGCCGGCCGGGTTGAGGCAGAACGCGTACACGTCGCCGTCCTTGGCCGTGAACCGCCAGTCGGACGCCGTGTATTCGAGCTTGTTCTGGTCGGCGAACGAGCCTTCCGCGGCGTGCGTCGTGCCCTCTTCGGCGAACCGCCACGGGCGCGTGCCGTAGATGCCCTCGCCGTTGGCCTGCATCCACCTGCCGATGTTCTCGAGCAGCTCGCGGTCGTGCGGCGCGATCGAACCGTCGGCGCGCGGGCCGACGTTGAGCAGCAGGTTGCCGTTCTTGCTCACCGCGTCCACAAGCGTGACGATCAGTTCGGCGAGGCTCTTGTAGTCGAGCGAGTTCGTGTAGCACCACGAGTTGCGCGCGATGGCCGTATCGGTCTGCCACACGTACGGCGTCGCGGTCGACAGTCCGCCGCGTTCCACGTCGAACAGGCCGGCGCCCCACGCCATGCCGTCGTCCTTGTAGCAGATGATGACCGGCACGCCCCACTCGACGCCGCGGTTGTAGTAGAACGCAGCCAGCTTCTTGACGTACGGCTTGAACGCGTTGTGCTGGATCCACCAGTCGAAGTACAGCATCTCCGGACGGTAGTTGTCGATCAGCTCGCACACACGCAGCAGCCAGTCGTCGAGGTACTCCTCGGTCGGCTTCGGCACGGAGAACAGGTCCTGGTTGTCGGGTTCGGGCGTGGCCGGCCAGTAGAAGTCGCCGCGCTTGAGCGGCTCCTTGACGTCGGAGTCGAACTCCTTGCCGTGGCCCATGAACCACCAGTGCTCGGCGCGGTGGTTGGACGTGGCGAAGTGCATGCCGTGGCCCAGCGTGGCCTCGCGCAGCTCGCTGATGATGTCGCGATGCGGGCCCATGTCGACCGCGTTCCAGCGCGAGATCTCGCTCTTGTACATCTGGAAGCCGTCGTGGTGTTCGGATACCGGGAAGTAGTACTTCGCGCCGGCCGCCTGGAACAGGTCGAGCCATTCGTTCGCGTCGAACTTCTCGGCGGTGAACATCGGGATGAAGTCCTTGTAGCCGAACTCGTTCTGCGGGCCGTAGGTCTCGCGGTGATGCTCGTACTCGGGGTAGCCCTGGATGTACATGTTGCGCGAATACCACTCGTTGCGGTATTCGGGCACGGTGTACAGGCCCCAATGGGTGAAGATGCCGAATTTCGCGTCGGGGAACCAGCCCGGCACCTGTACCTGCGACAGCGACTCCCAGGTGTCGGTGTACGGGCCCTGAGCGACGACGGCGTCGATGGTGTTCAGATCGATCATGCGTAATGCTCCTGTTGGATGGATGGTATGTGGATTGCCGTGTGGTTTGCGTGTGATCGGACGGGTCAGTCGTCGAACGTGGTGCGGTTCCAGTCGAAGCCGACGGCCTGGCACCATGCGCGGGCGATGATCATCGCGCCGCGTTCGTACGGATGCACGCGGTCCTGGCTGGCGAGGCAGCCGTGCAGCTGGGTGAGCCAGTGGTCGACGGCGGCCTGCGTGTCCACGAAGATCGCGTCGTGGCGTTCCGCGACGCGCTTCGACGCGGCCGCGAACTCCTCGATCTTGGCGCGCATCTGGTCGTGCGGGTTCGGCTCGAACATGAACGGCCGCATCACGATGATGCCCTTGAGGTTCGGCGCCTCGCGGCGGGTACGCTCGAGCAGCTCGTCGTAGATGCGCTCGTACTCCTCGACCGTGTTGAGCCGCGCCTGCCACAGCGGGCCGTCGTAATAGCGCCACGCGTCGTTCACGCCGATCATCACGGAGACGTAGTCGGGGTTCATGCCGATCACGTCATTGTCCCAGCGGGCGGCGAGGTCGACGATGTCGTTGCCGTTGACGCCTTGGTTGATCGTGCACAGCGCGCGGTCGGGGTAGACCGCGGTGAGCAGGTTGTGCAGGGTGTTGACGTAGCCGTGGCCGTAGCCCCAGCCGCCGGGGATGGCGGTGCGGTCGCGGTCCGCGTCGGTGATGGAGTCGCCTGCGAAGACAATGCGGGCGTGCTTGGGGAAAATCAGCATGATGTGATGTGACCTTTGCGTGAGATTGGCCGTTGCGCATGGTCGCGGAAGACTTGCAGACGCGCGGCCGGACGGCGGTTCGATGCAGCCGGATACAAAAAGGGCACCGGGATTCGGTTGCCGGATCCGGTGCCCTGATGGTTGCGGACGGCGATGGGCACCGTCCGCAACCTATTGAGTTATCGATGGCGAATCACTTGGATTCCCGACCGCCGAATCACTTGGAGTCGGAGGAGGAGTCCTTGTTCTCGGCCTTGTAAGCCTTGACGGCGGCCTTGCGGGCGGCGTCCTGGTCCTTGGCGTTCTTCATGTCCACCTCGAGGACCTGGTCGATGCCGAGGCCCTTGACGGTCTCACGCATCTGATCCATGATCTTCTCGGCCTCGGCCTCGGAGGAGGCGAAGGAGGCCTTCCAGGAGGCGTTCACGATCTCGGTCTTGACGGAGCCGCGCAGGGTGGTGATCTGGGAGTTCTCGTCCGGGGTCATGTAGGCGGAGCCCGGGGCGACGTCGATCATCTTGTTGGCCTCGAGGTACTCCATGGTGGTGCTGTAACCGCCCATGTGCTCGGACCAATCCTTGTTCAGCGCGTTGTTGTTGGCCTTCTCGAGCTCGCTCGGCCACATCGAGGCGTTGTACGGGTAGCCGGTGTCCGGATCGTTGTCGTTCACGTTCACGGTCGGGAAGTTGAGGGCGGAGATGCCGTCGGAGTAGGAGCCGCCGCCGTATTCCTCAGGAACGTTCTCGCTAGCACCGGACAGCACGCTGGAGCCGAAGTCGGTCAGGACAGGCTTGCCGTCCTCGATGTTCCAGTTCAGACCCTTCGGGCCGGCAGCGCCACCGGTCTGGGCGCCGGAGTCGTACACGCCTTCCGGAGAGTACAGCCAGTTGATGAACTTGACCAGACGCTGCTTGTTCTTGGCCTGGGAGCCGATGCCGATGAAGGTCTTGCCGCCGGTCGGGGTGGCGCCGTAGGAGAAGATCTTCTGGTCCTTGAGCGGGGCGATCATGAAGCCCTTGCCCGCGGCCTTGTTCTCGTTGGTGTTGTAGGCGGCCTGACCGAGCCACGGCCAGAAGGAGAAGAGCACCTTGCCTTCCTTGTACTTGGAGTTCATGGTGTCGTAGTTCTGGGTGGTGGACTCAGGATCGACGATGCCGGCGCGGTAGGCAGCGTTGAAGAACTTGATGGTGCGGTCGTAGATGCCGTCCTTGTCGGTGATGGACTGATAGTCGGAACCATCGGCCTTCGCCAGGACGAAGCCCATCTCGTCGTAGCCGTAGAAGCAGGTCGGCTGCTTGGCGTTGTTCATCATGTTGCCATCCCAGTCCTTGAACAGGGACATGGCGTAGATGTCGTTGCGGCCTTCGGTCTCACGGGCCTTGTCCTGCATCTTCTTGAGCACCGGGATCAGGTCCTCGAGGGTGTCGATCTCCGGGTAGCCGATCGCCTTGTAGTAATCCCAGCGGATGTACGGGCCGAAGGTCGGCTCGAGGCCTTCGGAGGCCTCGGTCGGAGCCTTGTCGGAGACGGAGCCCGGAAGGCCCCACACGCCGGAATCCTGGCCGATGACCTTGTTCATGGCGTCGATGGCGGCCTGGTGGCCCTTGATGTAGTCCATGCCATCGAGGTACGGGGTCATGTCGGCGAGCAGCTTGGCCTTGACCATCTTGGAGCCGTAGCCACCGTCGTAGCCGTAGATGATGATGTCGCCAAGGTTGCCCGAGGCGGAACGGGTGTCGAACAGGGTGGAACCGCCACCGGCCACGTTCGGCGCGATGATGTTCAGCTTGATGTTGAACTTGTCCTTGATGATCTTGGCGAACCAGCCCTTCTGCTCGCCCTGGTAGTTGGCGAGGCCGTCGAAGACGTCGACGGTCATCAGCGAGCCGTCGTCCTCCTCGGATGCGGTCTTGTCGCCGCCGCATGCCGCGAGCGACACCATCATCGCAGCGGCAAGGCCAGTGGCCAGCACCGCTTGGATCTTCTTCTTGATTTCCATGACGGAAACCTCCTTGTTCCTTTTCCTTGATTTCCTGGGATGGGGAAAAACTTTGTGTGGTTGGCGGCCGGCTTCCGGCATTGGAAGCCGGCCGGGGTTCAGTTGTGGGGATTTTAGCCTTTAACCGCGCCCAGCATCATGCCCTTGACGAAGAAGCGCTGGAAGAACGGGTAGACGAACAGGATCGGGAGCACGACGATCACGGAGACGGTCATGCGGATCGAGGTCGGGGTCTGCTGGGTGGCGAGTGCCGCCACGTTCATCGCGGTGCCCGCGCTTGCCTTCACGGAGGCGGCCAGCGCGTTGGCCTGGTTGATGTAGGTGTACAGCAGGTACTGCAGCGACCACAGCTTCGAGTCGGTCATGTAGATCAGCGTGTCCTGGAAGGAGTTCCACTGGCCGACCGCGGAGAAGATGCCGACGGTCGCGAGGATCGGGGACATCATCGGCAGCACGATCTTCCAGAAGACCGTCAGCGTGCCGGCGCCGTCCATCTCGGCGGCCTCCTGCAGCGAGTGCGGGATCGACTCGACGAAGGTCTTGACGAGGATGATGTTGAACGGCTGGACGATGGCGGGCAGCACGTAGACCCAGAAGTTGTTGGTCAGGTGCAGGTTCTTCATCGTGATGAACATCGGGATCAGGCCGGCGTTGAAGTACATCGTGATGACGATGAAGCGGTACCAGAACTTACGCGCCCACATCTTCTCCTGCGTGAACATGAAGCCCAGGAACGCGGAGGCGATGACGGTGAGCACGGTGCCGATCACGGTACGGGCCACGGAGATGAACGCCGCGGTGCTCAGGCCGGAGAGCGCGAAGACCGCCTTGTAGTTCTCCCAGTGGATGCCCTGCGGGATCCAGTTGACCTCGCCGGCCGCGGAGGCCGAGTTGTTCGAGATCGAGTTGATGATCAGGTAGTAGAACGGGTAGACGCAGATGAATGCGAATACGATGAAGAAGATGATGTTGAAGACGTTGTAGATTTCCTCGCCGCGGGTACGACGCTGGGCGGGGGCCACGCCCTGCTTGATTTTCTTAGCCATGATGCTTCCTTACATTCCTCGACACGAATCAGACGATCGACACGCCACGGGTGCGCTTGGACAGCCAGTTGACCAGGATCAGCAGGCCGACGCTGACCAACGACTTGAGCATGGAGATGGCGGTTGCCAGCGACAGCGAGCTGTTGCCCATACCCACGTTGTAGACGTAGAGGTCGAGGACCTGAATGTGCTGCATGTTGAACGCGTTCTGGAAGACGTAGTACTGATCCATGCCGTTGTTCAGGAAGTTGGAGATCGAGAGCATGAGCAGGACGAAGTAGGTCGGCAGCAGCTGCGGGATGGTGACGTGCCAGATCTGCTGGAGACGGTTGGCGCCATCCACCTGGGCGGCTTCGTACAGCTCGGGGTCGATGCCCGCGATGCCGGCGAGGTACATGATGGAGCCCCAGCCGAGGCCCTTCCAGATGCCCCACAGCAGCATCTTAAGCCAGGTGTGGGAATCGGAATCGAGGAACTTGATCGGCTCGGAGATCAGTCCAAGGTTGTCAAGCAGGGTGTTGAACATACCGGTGGTGGAGAACATCGCGAAGGCCACGGCGTAGACCAGAACCCAGGAGATGAAGTTCGGCAGGGTGGTGAGCGTCTGGATGAGATTCTTGAACCACTTCGCACGGATCTCGTTCAGGGCGATGGCGAAGACCAGCGGGAAGAACGAGGTGAGGATGTTCAGGCCGGACATCGCGAAGGTGTTGATGAGCACCTGGCCGATGGTGCGCAGCTGAGCCGGGTTCTGCACGAGCATCTTGAACCACTGCAGTCCGACGAACTCGCTCTCCTCGAGCGGGATCGGCGGCTGGTAGTCGAAGAACGCGTACACCCAGCCAAACAGCGGCAGGTAGCAGAACAGGACGGCCATGATCAGGAACGGGACGATCATCAGCCACAGCTTGATGCCGTGCTGCTTGTTCGTTTCGATCTTGGACTTGTTGGCCTTGCGCCCCGCGCCGCGCTTGGCGACACCGGAGGCGGCAGTCGAGCCATTGCCCACTGCCATGCTTCCGCTCTCCTCTTGCGATTGCATCATTCCTCCTTTGGTTTCGCTGATGCATCGGTTCCTGCTGCGAACTCGCGACTTCAATCGTCGCCCCCATCCGCAGAGCTCTTATTTATTAACTTATAAATAAGATTATATGCGTCTTCGATTCTTTGTCAAATCGTTGAAGAAACATGCCGTGTATACTTGGAATTCCAAGGAAACGCGAAAGTTGGAGTCCTATGAGTTTCTTCAATCCGGACAATAAATTCTGGCAGTTCATCGCGCTGTGTCTGCGATATGTCATCCTCAACCTGCTCTTCATCGTCACCATCATTCCGATCGTGACGATCGGCCCCGCGCGAGCCGCACTATATAGTACGGTGTTCGCGTACGGCGAGAACGAGGACATCAATTTAGGCCGTGAATATCTCAAACGACTCAAGCGCGAGTTCCTGCCCGCACTCGGCTCATCGGTGATCTTCCTGATCCTGCTCGCGTTCGCCACGTTCGCGTTCGTTTTCTGGAACGCGCTCGACACCGACCTCGCATATCTGACCATGCCGGTGCTCATCATCGTCGCGGTGGTGACTCTGCTGACGTTCGAATACTATTCGCCGCTGCAGGCGCGGTATGCGAACTCGTTCACGGCG
Source organism: Bifidobacterium simiiventris (assembly GCF_019331715.1). Lineage (GTDB taxonomy): Bacteria > Actinomycetota > Actinomycetes > Actinomycetales > Bifidobacteriaceae > Bifidobacterium > Bifidobacterium simiiventris. The sequence continues at coordinate 52,956 of NZ_JAHBBG010000007.1, read as the reverse complement.
ACCCTGAAGAACGCGTTCATGATGCCGTGGGCGGCTTTCAAGTACACGCTGGGGCTGCTCGCCATCGACGTGGCGGGTGCCGCGCTGTTCGTGTTCACCGGATGGTTCCGCATCGCGTTTATCGTGCTCGGCTTCTCGTGGCTGGCCTACGCGAAGTCGCTGATCTTCCTGCGCGCGTTCGACAACGTCAGCGGGGATCCGACCAAGCCGCGCGAGGCCCCCGACTACTCGATGCCGTCCGCCTCGATTCAGTAGGGCAGACGGGGATCCGGCCGAGCCGACCTGTGCGTGGCTCGCTGGGCGTACGTCCAGCGAGAGATTTTTCTGCCACTCGTCGGCTAAGGACGGCCATAAGTGGGTAAATCCGGACGTTGGGAACCTCGAAAACTCATAAGTGGGTATTTCGGTACTACGTGGCCCTGTTCTGGGCCCCGTTATGGTACCGAAATACCCACTTATGGTTTTTCGTGTCCAGATTTACCCACTTTTCGTCGTTTATTCGACCAACAGACCGGAGACGGCGGATCCTACGGGCACGATCAGGGTCAGTTCGTCGGCTCCTGCCGGCAATGGGAAAGAATCGTCTTCGGCAGGATCGATGATCGACTCGGCCGTTTGCACCCGTATCCCGTTGATGCCGATTCCGGACAGACGCAGCTTCGCACCAGGCGCAAACGGCTCGAATCCGGCGAATCGAGCCGACGCGACGGATTGCGACGGCAACGCGTCGGTCTTCTTCCCGGCCAGGCCGATGGGCCCGACGACGCCCGTTGCGGAAACGGCATCGTCCGCGTGTGCAGGTGCCGCGCAGTCCGCGGCGTCAGTCCTGGCTGAAGCCTTCGCGAGGATCTCCACCAATTCGTCGGGTGTAATCTCGCCCCGAGCGCGCCGGGCCTGCGGCGCTTCATGCGGCACCAGCGCGCAGGCTTCGCTCCGACGTTGGCCGGGCAGCGGTTCGGCGGCGATCAGATCGGCGTTGGCGGATTCGTCCCAGTGGTCGACGGGAATCCACCGGCCGCGGGGACGGGCCACCGGCCGCTCGCCTTTGACCTGCACCGACACCGTCGTTCGGATATCGGCGCTCGACGCGCCGGCCTCGATCGCGTATGTGCCGTCCGGCACACGGAAACCGCCCTTGCGCACGTCGAAGATGCGAAGTTCCTCGCGCGGAATGTCGAACTCGACCGTGCGACATTCCCCGGGCTGCACGTCGCGCATGCGACGGAACGCCACCAGTCTGCGGTTCGGCATTGGCATCGCACTTGCCATGCGTTCACTTGGATGCCTTACATAAAGCTGCACGACTTCGTCGGACGGGGTATTGCCAACGTTGGTGATGCATACGCTCGCATGCAAGGCAGCGGTCTCACCGCCGTCGCCATCCACGATCGTGGTCACATGCAGGTCCGAGTACTCGAACGGCGCATACGTCAGGCCGTGTCCGAACGGATACAGCACGTCACCGTCATGCCACTGATAGGTGCGTTTCGTAGCAATGATGTCATAGTCATTCTTGTCGGGCAATGCGACGCGTTCGCCATACCAGGTCTGCGGCAAACGGCCCGCCGGCGTGGCCGCACCGAACAGCACGCGGGCGATCGCCTCGCCCATCGACTGGCCGCCCGACGCCGACCATACGATCGCCGGCGCGTGCTTCTGCTCCCAGTCGATGTCGTACGGGTAGTTGCTCACGAGCACCATCGCCGTGCGGGGATTGGCTTGCAGCAACGTTTGCATCAGCGCGCGCTGTGCCGGCGGGAACGCGGTGGACGGACGATCGGCGTCCTCCTTGCCGTTGATGACCGAGCAGCAGCCGACCGCGGCGATCACCACTCGGCTACGACCGGCGAACGCTGCGGCCCGTTCCAGGCCACGCTCGACGATATCCATCGAGAACGGCTTGATACCGCCGTTTTCCGGCGTCTCGGTATTGACCGTCACGTCATTACTGCCAGCCGCACGCTGCCCGTTGTCAACAGAGCGCAGCGACGCTGCGGAATCCTCCGTCTCCTGCCCGCCGATTGCGACCGTTTGCGGCACGCCGATGCGTTGGGCGCTCAGATCGGTTTCCTTCACCGCGTGAATACGGCCGTTGTCATCCGCTTGCAGCGGCACGTCGCTCCACGTGGTCAGACGGCCGTCCGCAGTCAGACGGAACACTTCCTTGACGAACCAGCCGAATGGAATACGTTTGCCGGCGTGAATCGTGCCGTCGTCCTCCGCGGTCAGATACAGCCCGTTGGATTCGGCCCGGAACGTCAGCGAGCCGTCGCCCCAATCCTGGAACCGGAACTGTTCCGCCTTCTCACGGTCGTCGGTGGCGTACAGCACGCCGTCATCGCCGAGCGCCGCATACCGGCCGTCGAACCGCAGCAGCACCACGTCAAGCGCGTCGTCGGCCGCGATCACGGTTCCGGCCGGCAACGTGCGCCGCACGCCGTCCAGCACGGTCGAACGGAACGGCGGCTCGCCGCCGTACCAATCCTGGAACCACTGGTCAGCCAGCGGCCCGATCACCGCGACATCGACCTCATCCTCCCGATCAAACGTAGCTTCACCGTCATTTCGACCGGGCGCAGTGAGCGGAGCAATCTTTTCCTCAACTCGCCCCGCATCATCCGGCTCACGCCCAACTGCAAACGGCAGCAGTCCGTCGTTCTTGAGCAGCACCACGGACTCCTCCGCCACGCGCAGCGCGATCGCGCGATGCTCCGGCGAATCAATGTCCGCCTCGCTCACCGCATCGAACGGATTGACCGGCGCACTGCCATCGTGTGCAGGTCGGTCGTACAGTCCGAGCCGGATCTTGGTCGTGAACGATCGCCGCAGCGCACGGTCGACGTCCGTCTCGTCGATCAGGCCACGCTCCCACGCATTGCATACGGCCGTATGCACCATATTCATGTCGTCGGTCATGCAGTCCACCCCGGCCTTGATCGACCGGGCCACCGTCTCGGCATGCGAATCGGTGTCGTGCCTGGCGTCATGCACGAGTGAGACCGCGCCGCCGTCGCTGACAACGTGCCCATTGAGACCGTATTCGCCGTGCAGCAGCTCTTCGACGCGCGGATCGTGCATCTGCACAGTGCCGTTCACCGCGTTGTAGGCGGTCATCACCGAGGTCGCGCCGGCTTGTTCGATGCAGCGGCGGAACGGCTCATAGTAGTACTCGTGCCGGTTGCGGGCATCGACGACGGAGTTCGTAATGCAGCGGCCGTCCTCCACGTTGTTGTCGAAGAAGTGCTTGAGCGCGGCGGAGATACGCAGATAATCGCGCGTCTCCTCAGGGCCGCCGCCCTGCATGCCGCGAACGTATGCACCGGCCATCTCGCCGGTGAGCACCGGATCCTCGCCGTACCCCTCTTCGTTGCGACCCCAGCGCGGATCGCGTTCGAGGTCGACGGTCGGCGCCCAGCGGAACAAGCCGCCTTCCGGATGCCGATGCCACAGCACGCGTGCCTCCGTACCGACCGCAGCGCCTGCCTCCTTGAGCAGTTTCGTGTCCCATGTGGAGGCCATGCCGATCGGCTGAGGCAGCGACGTGGTGACTTCGGGCGCGGTGGGATGGGCGCCTTGATCGTGCCGCGCCTCGATGCCGTGTGCGGCCTCGCTGCCGATATAGCAGCGCGTGATGCCCAATCGCGGCAGATCCGGCGTGCTGGTGGCGAGGAACCCGAGCTTCTCCTCGATGGTCATGGCGCTCAACAGCCAGTCCACACGCCGTTCGATGGGCAGCGTCGCATCCCATAACGGAGTGTCGTAGACGGACGGATTCCCAGCGGTCGCACCGCCGCCCATAGTCTGTGATACGGCTCGGGTCTCGGTCTGCGGTCGACGATCATTGGCGTGCTGCTGCGGTTCGTGATCAGACATGGCGACTTCCTCGTTGCGGTCTTGCAGATACTGTTTTCGGCGATCGCATGCTGGCCGGACGACCGTCGTCAGTCGCGCGGACTGTGCGCGCAATCGCATATCGTCATTCAGCATAATCATGCGCAACGACTTATCTATAACCTTATAAATAAGCCGTTGTGAACGCTCTCACGGCCCGACATGCAGCACACGCCGATATCATGGAACCATCGACTTCACCGAAGAAGGAGATACGGCCATGATCCACGCACAGTACCACGCACAGGCCTTCCGCATAAACAGGCGCATCGCAACAACCCGTCTTGCGGCGGTCATCTGCGCGTCGCTGATCGTCGCCGGACTGACAGGGTGCGGTTCGTCAGCCGCGCAATCCGGCGAAGACCCAAACGCCGGCAGCAGTTCTCTCGTCGCAATGACCGCCCCTCGCACACAGGACGCCTGTAAAATCCGCGCGTCGACGGACGGCACGGGCATCGGCGGCGGTCACTACAGCCGCGCACGGTTCTACGATTCGATCGACGCATTGGCCGACGACAGCGACTTGATCATTATCGGCACCGTGCTCGGATCCAGCACCGACCGGGCGGACGATATGCTGCTCGGCACGACCAGCCACGACGTGGCCGTGTATGACGCGATCAAGGGCGATGTCTCGATCGGCGACGTGATCACCGTTCGGCAGGCCGGCTCCCCGGACGATGCGGCGACGCCCGGTATCGGCCGGTATTCGACCGCCGAGACGATCATGTGCGTCGGGGACACGCGGCTGCTGTTCCTGCAGCGGTTCGAGCTGAGCGACGAGGCGCTGGCCTCCTATCCGACGCAGGTGTATCTGCAGGAACCGGTGACCGAATTGCCGACGGCGTATTACGTGACCGGCATGATCGTCGGCATCTATACGCCGGACGGTACGGATGCGGCAGACACAGCGGACGCGCCCACGCGGTTCACCCGGTCGTTCCCGGACACGCTGGATGAGTTGCCTGATCGTATCCGTCTGATCACGGAACCTGCCGACAGGGACGGCGAGCCGGCCGCCACACAGGACGGCATACACCCTCACCAAATCTTCACACGCCGATTTGCGTCCGAGTGAAAACCCTATTATAGTGTTGCGAGTTGTCCTGCGGAGCAAGACAACATCCACGGGGCTGTAGCTCAGTTGGTAGAGCGCTTCGTTCGCATCGAAGAGGTCGTGGTTTCGATTACCATCAGCTCCACGAAGGCCGATTCCATTCCACCGGGATCGGCCTTTTTCTTTTTTCACCGCGGGCGGGAAGCGGCGACGTGACGGGCCTGCTCGGCGGTCGCGTTGAGATGGGCCAGCGCCTCGCGCTGTTCGGCGGTCTGATGCCGTTCCGGCTCGAACGCGCCGTAGCGGCGCTCGACGGCCGTGCGGATCAGGAAATCCGCGATTTTCGGGTTCTTTGGCAACAGCGAGCCGTGCATGTACGTGCCGATCACGTTGTGCACACGCGCGCCCTCGGTGTGGTCCTCGCCGTTGTTGCCGCAGCTTTCCGCGTCCACACGGCCCAAGGCCCGCACGCCGTCGCGCAGGAACGTCTGCCCGGAATGGTTCTCGTAGCCGATCACGTCGCCGAACTCATCGGAATGCTCGACCAGATTGCCGATCATGCGCACGTTCTGGCCGACCGTGTACGCGCCGATTACGCCGATGCCGTCGAGCCGCGTGCCGTCGATCGTCTCGAAATACTCGCCGAACAGCTGGTACAGGCCGCAGATCATGAGCATCGGCACGCCGTCGGCCGCAAGCGTTCGCAGCAGGTCGGCGCGACGGAACAGATCGTCGATGATCTTCTTCTGACCGGTGTCCTGACCGCCGCCGCCGAGGATCAGGTCGACGCGATCCGGCCAGTCGTCGCCCTGGTTGTACGCGGTGACGCGCGGCTCGTAGCCGTACAGCGCGAGGCGGCGCGTGACGGTGAGCACGTTGCCGGAGTCGCCGTAGATGTTCATGTCTTTCGGGTAGAGGGACATGATGTCGATGGTGGTCATGATGACTTCCTTTTACCGGGACGACTGGTTTTACTGGCCGACGCCGGCGTCGGCGACGTCGGCGATGCGGGCGAGGGCGGCGCGCACCTTGAGCATGGCGGTGTACGTGCAGTAGATGTGCTTGGTCGTGTGCGGACGGGCCGGATCGGGGCGCACGAAGGCGGCGAGCACGGCGTCGATGTCGGTGTCGACCGCGCCGACCGGCACCTGATCGTATTCGAGGCGCAGGGCCATGTCCCACGCGCGCACGCCGGAGACCTGTTTCACGCCTGTTCCGCGCAGGCTGGTGAAGTCAACGTCCCACAGCCAGCTCATGTCGCGGCCGTCGGCGTATTCGTCGTTGATGACGATCATCGTGTCGGTATCGGCGTTCGGCGGGAAGCTGGCAAGCGAGAGACGGAAGCCCATCGGGTTCTTGACGAGCAGCAGTTCGGTCGGCTGGCCGTTGACGTCGATGACCTCGCCGCGGCCGAACGCCGGGGTGACGCGGGATACGGCGGCAAGCAGGGACTCGGGATCAGCACCGGTTTGCGCGAACGTGTGCAGACGGTCGGCGAATCCGGCGGCCGTCTTGCCGGACGGACGGACGAAACGCTCGGCATCGGCGACGACCGCACGCACGACGGCGAGCGCGGCCGCCGCGTTGTACAGGTTGTAGACGCCTTCGAGCTTGACGGTGGTGGTACGCGGACTGGTTTCGCCGGCGATCAGGAAGTCGGCCTCGTGATCGCCCACACGGGTGAGCGTCACGTCGGCGGGAAGTCGCGGTTCGCGGGCGGGCTGCGCACCGCCGTCGTCGGACGCGGGCGAGGAATCCGAAACAGCACCGTCTTCGCGACCGGCATCGCCAGTCTCTCCCCCGGTCGGCGGCACCGACGCCTCCCTCATCGGCAGGGGCCGGGAATGGGAATCCGCGCCTTCCACCGCGACGGTCGTCGCCATGTCGTCGTCGGACGGGAAGAACGAGCGCAAGTCGTCGCTCAGTCCGAAATAGCGTACGTTCGCACCCGGCTCACGCACCAGCTCTGCCAGTCGCGCGATACGCGGATCCTCACGGTTCAGCACCACCGTGCCGATCGTCGCCTCGGCCACGTGTCCGAGCAGCCGAGCGGTGTTGTCGATCTCGCCGAACCGGTCCAGCTGGTCGCGCATCACGTTGAGCAGCAGCGCGTACCGCGGCCGCACCTGCCGCACGAAATGCACGGCATACGCCTCGTCCAGTTCGAGCACGGCGATGTCGGCGTCCAGCCGGCCGCCGAGCGTCACTCGTTCCAGCAGCGCGGAGACAACGCCGCGCGTGAAGTTCGAACCGGTCGGGTTCGTGAACACGCGCAGTCCCAGATCGGACAACATCGAGGCGACCATGCGCGTGGTCGTCGTCTTGCCGTTCGTGCCGGAGACGAGCACCACGCCGAGCGGCAGTTGTGCCAACGTTCGCGCAAGGAATCCCGGGTCGATCTGTTCGGCGATCCTGCCAGGGAACGCCGAACCGCCGTGCTTGGTCACGCGGGCCGCAGCCCGCACGAGCTTGCCGATCGCCGGCGTCGCGAAGGAGTTCCAGACCATCGATCACACCCCCTGGTTGTTGTAGTCCTGCGGCATGTTGTTGAAGCGGGAACGGTCGCCCTGGAACACCAGGTGGAACGTTTCGGTCGGGCCGTTACGGTGCTTCGCCATGATGATGTCGGCCTCGCCAGGGCGGTCCTCCTTGTCGTAGAAGTCCGGACGGTGCACAAGGAACACCACGTCGGCGTCCTGTTCGATCGAACCGGACTCACGCAGATCCGACAGCTGCGGCTTCTTGTCGTTGCGCATCTCCGGGCCTCGGTTCAGCTGCGAAAGCGCCACGACCGGCACCTCGAGCTCCTTGGCGAGCAGCTTCAACGCACGGGAGAACTCGGACACCTCCTGCTGGCGGCTTTCCACGTGCTTGCCGGAGGTCATGAGCTGCAGGTAGTCGATCACGACGAGTTTCAGGTCGTTGGTCTGCTTGAGGCGGCGGCATTTCGCGCGGATCTCCATGAGGGACATGTTCGGCGAGTCGTCGATGAACAGCGGCGCGTCCTGCATGCGCGCCCAGAAATTGTTGAGCTGCGTCCAGCGGTCGGAGGTCAGGTTCTCGGCGTCCGCGCGGCGCAGCACGACGAGCGGGATGCCGGTTTCGGCGGAGATGATGCGCTGCGCGAGCTCCACCTTGCTCATCTCCAGGCTGAAGACCACGGTGGTCAGGCCGTGCTTGAGCGCGGCGGAACGCGCGAAATCGATGCCGAGCGTGGACTTGCCCATGGCCGGGCGGCCGGCGACGACGATCATCTGGCCGGGCTGCAGGCCCTGCGTCACGTCGTCGATGTCGGTGAATCCGGTCGGCACGCCCTTCTCCATCTGGCCGTTCTGCAGTTTGTCGAGCTGTTCGAGCGTCTCCTGCACGACCGGGCCGATCGCGGAGTAGTCCTGCCGCACCTTGCCCACGCTCATCTCGTACACTTCGGCCTGCGCAAGGTTCACCACGTCCTCGGCCTGCGATCCTTCCGCCGAGTAGCCGAGCTGCGCGATCTTGGTGCCGGCCGCGATCACGTTGCGCAGCACCGCGCGCTGGTGCACGATGTCGGCGTAGTACGTGGCGTTCGCGGCGGTCGGCACGGAGGCGACGAGGCTGTGCAGGTAGTCCGCGCCGCCGACCTTTTCGAGGTTGCCTTCCGCGAGCAGCTTGTTCGCCACAAGCACCACGTCGACCGGCTGCGACGCGGAGAACAGGCCGATGATCGCGTCGTAGATCGTCTGGTGCTTCGGCTGGTAGAAGTCGGTCACGTCGATCATCTGCGAGACCTCGCCGATGGCGTCCTTGCTCATCAGCATGCCGCCGAGCACGGCCATTTCCGCGTCGTCGTCGTGAGGCGGCACGCGGTCGAACAACGCGTCGCGCACCGGCGCGGTACTGCCGTTGCCGCCGGTGCCGTTACCCGATTCGCGCCGTTCCGGTGCGCGCGTTTCATCCCAAGTAGTTCCGTCTGCCATAGTCACCGAGTATAGAGCGCCCTCGGCATCCTTGCGCCGTCCTTGCGCGCGGCGTCATGCCCGGCCCGCGCGCAGCCTCGAGCCCCCCGTCTCATGGCCGCACGCGGAACGGATCGTCGCCTACGCGGTGGTCGGACGCGGTTCGAAGCCGGTTCGCTCGGCGATCACCCGGATCGCGTGCGCGTCGCGCTCGGCGAACGTGCGGTCGTCCAGCATGACGACCCGGTCCGCGTACGGTGACTCGCCCAGCACCTTCATGAGCGTTTCGTGGAACTTGTACCGGTCCGATGCCCATTGCATCGCGCGGAACCCGTCGTCCACGTATTCGGTGACGGGCGGGATCACGAGCACCAGATCGGGGCGTTCCTGGCAAATCACCATGTCGAACGTCGAGTCGAGCCGCGCGGCCTCTTCGGGCGGCAGGTACCGCTCGACGTAGGTTTTGGTCACCATCGCGTCGGTGTCGAGGAAGACGATGCCGTGGTTCGCGTCCGAGGCGAGCGCCTGCTCGTTCTGCGCGAACTTGCTCAGGATGAGCCGCTGGTAGTCGAACGCGGTCAGCTCGTCGTCGTCCACGTTGCAGGCTTCCTCGAACTCGCGCGCGTATTCGACGGCGATCGGCGCGTCGAACAGCTTCGACAGGCGCGTGACCATCGTGGTTTTGCCGACCGACGCGCTGCCGACGACGAGTACGACGGTCGTGAATTCGCGGCGGAACGTGTGGTTGATGACCGGCCAGTATTTGCGCTCGTGCGGCGCGGCGCAGATCGTGCGCTGCAGTTCGTCGGAGCCGGGGATGAAATCGCCGACCGACCAATGTTCGTTGCCGTCCCACGCGTTGCGCAGGGTACGGTCAACGGCGGTGATGTCGGTAACGACCGTGAACGTGGGATGTGCGGCGAGCGATGCCGGCGCGACCGCGGAACGCGCGGCATCCTTGAGCTGCTTGATCCATGCCGGGGCGTCCGCGGCGGTGTCGGCGTCGTTCCAGATGAGTTTCTTCGGGCTGATGGCCGGATCGTCGTTGAACGCCTCGCGCAGGTAACGGAAGCGGTTGCGCGCGCTCATGCCGGTCAGCGAGTCAAGACCGATGCCGTCGACCGGGTCGGAGCGTGAGGCGAGCACGAGGATGACGCCGTCGTAGTTCGACGCGAGCGAGTAGATGCGCTGCTCGAGACCGGCGTGCAGCGGGCTGAACCGGCTGACGACGACCGCGAAGCGCGAACCGGCGAGCGGCGCAGTGGTGAGGTTGCAGCTTGGCATCGCGGGTCAGGCCTTCGCGACGGCCGGCTGGACGGACTGGGCGGACTGAGCGGAAGCCGCAGCGACGCTGTCCTTGTGGAACCACACCCACGTGCCGTAGAAGCCGTTGACGAGCATGACGACCTGCAGCACGAACATCGACATCGCGCCCGGGCCGCCGGCGGCGAGCTGGTTCCACCAGATGACGACCTTGATCACGTCGAGCAGCAGCCACGCGATCCACTGCGAACGATAGCCGTACGTCATGAGCACCTGGCCGATGATGCCGAGCGGCAGCAGCGTGCCGTCGAGCCAGATCTGCACGCCGCCGGTCGCGTGCGACGTGAACACGACGATCAGATAGACGGCGACGGTGAATACGATCGCAAGCAGACCCTGCCACCAGGTGATGTTGCGCGCCTTGACCTCGGCCGAACCGACCGACTCGCTCTTGCCGTCCGCGGGCGTGTCCGCGTTGCGCTGGCGGTCAAGCTGGCGCTGCCAGACATACACGCCGACGAACTGCATGACAACGTAGAAGATCTGGGAGAAGATGTCTCCGACGAGGTGGTTCATGACGGCGACCCATAGCCAGGTCGCGCAGCCGAGGAAGCCCCACAGATAGTTGGTCAGGCGGCCGCGGTCGACGAGGATGAGGTTGAAGACGATGCAGATGCCGGAGACGAGGCCGATCCAGTCGGCGGCGGTGTATGAGCCGGTGAAGATGAAGGAGATGATCTGCGCGAGCAGCATCACGCCGATCAGGGTGAATTCGCCCGGCTTGAAGTCCAGCAGTTCGCGCACGACGCGCTGTGGGTCGACGGCGTTCCTGACACCGTTCATAAGATCGTTCATGAGAACCTCTCTCTGAGTATGTTCCGCGGTTGTTCGCCTGTTGATCGTTCATCAATCGGCACGCGGAATCACATCTGTCAGGGATACGGTACAACGAGATATAGTCACAACGACTATTAGTCGTTCGACTGGCGGACGCGCACGGTAGCCACAGCGCGCGGAACGTAGCCGTCACCATGCGTTCATATTGGATTCCCCGACGCGACACGCACGGATTGTGCAATGTGGATAAGAAAAATGAGTTATCCACATTTCGGGGATAACCGTGTGCATAATCCACAGAGTTATCCACATATTGGGGATAACTCTGTGGATAACATGGGGATAAGCCGTGGATAACCGATTGTGGATGGACATGCGATTTGTCTTTTATGCGCCGCTGTGATATAAGCCACATCCCATTCACGAAGAGCATCCAACCGCATCCGCACAGGTCTCGCTCCCGATGCCCGAAGCCGACCCATTTGCGGCGCGGCCGGCACATCATCACGCGCCTACCCGCATCAAGCCCGCGCCATACAGGTGAGTACGGTAATGGCATATGACCACCACGAACCAAGACGACGAACCAACGGGCCGCGCATCCGCCAGTTCCCCGAAATCCAACGAATCCGGAGCCTCCGCAACCTCGCACGGCATGTCTACAGGCCGGCGGATCCTCGCGCTGGCGATACCCACGTTCGGCCAGCTCATCGCGGAACCGGCGTTCGTGCTCATCGACACGGCCATCGTCGGGCATATCGGCGACGCGGCGCTGGCGGGACTTTCAGTCGGATCGACCATTATGCTCACCACGGCCGGGCTGTGCGTGTTTCTGGCGTACGGCACCACATCGCAGGTGGCGCGGCTGATCGGCGCAGGCCGGCGGCGCGACGGACTCGAGGCCGGCATCGACGGATTATGGCTGGCGTTGGGCATTGGCATAGTCGTCTCCACAGCGCTGTTCGCCGCGGCCGAACCGTTGTGCGCCGCGATGGGAGCGCGCGGGACGGTGCTGGAAAACGCGGTCAACTACCTGCGGGCGGTGATCTTCGGACTGCCGGGCATGCTGCTCGTCTATGCGGCGAACGGGATTTTCCGCGGATTGCAGAAGGTGCGGATCACGCTGATCGCAGCAGTGAGCGGCGCGGCGGTGAATACCGTGCTCGACGTGCTGTTCGTGTTCGGATTTCGTTGGGGCATAACGGGTTCTGGTGTGGCGACGCTGATCGCGCAGTGGTTCATGGGCCTATTCCTCGTCGTGCCGGCATTGCTGTGGACGCGTGCGGACGGCGCGAGCTGGCGGCCTCGGTTGGGCGGCATCATGCACACGGCCGGTGACGGAGCGCCGTTGTTCATGCGCACGCTGGCGCTGCGCATTTCGATGGTGGGCACAGTGGTGTTGGCCACGCACATGGGCGTGACCGTGCTGGCCGGCTATCAGGCCGTCAATTCGAGCTGGAACTTCGTGATCAACATGCTGGACGCGATCGGCATCGCAGGGCAGGCGCTCGTCGCAACGGAACTGGGTGCCGGGCGGCGCGGCAACGCCCGGGCCATGACCCGTGTGGCAGGGCGCGCCGGAGTGTATGCCGGAGCGGCGCTCGGCGTCGGACTCGCCGTCACCGGATCGGCCGCGTCACCCCTGTTCTCCCCCACGCCCGAAGTGCAGCACCTTATCGCGGTGGGCTGCATCGTGCTGGCCGTGTTCCTGCCGCTCGGTGGCTGGATGTGGGCGCTTGACGGCATCCTCATCGGCGCGGGCGATTACCAGTATCTGGCGATGGGCTGCACGGTGACCACCGCAATCTATCTGCCGGCGCTGGCGGCCGTCAATGCGATGGACGGCCGGCTCATCACCAGCGACACCGCGCGCATGGTCGTACTATGGGTCATCATCAACGTGCTGTTCGTCGGCGGACGGGCCGTGTTCAACGGCGCGCGCATCCGCACCGACCGCTGGATGCGTTGAAGGCATAATTGCCCGCCATCGCACCTCACATGTGGTAGCGCGTGGCGTTGTACATGGCCCGAACCAGTGATTCGCGCCATTTCGACCACCCGTACTGCTTGGTGATCTGCTCGCCCGCCGTCGCGCCAAGCGAGGAACCGTCCGCGCGCGTCAGATCGAAGAGCATGTCCAGCAGCACCGGGTCATGGTCGAGCCGTCCGGCCAGCTCGTCCCCCACCGCAGGGTCGGAGGGATTGCGGCCTGTCGCGAATTCCGACAACGTCAGGTGCTCGCGCACCAAGATGGTGGCCCAGCGCACGATGTCAGGCGAATACCCCATGCGCTTCAGAATCACCGGCACGTGTTTCGCGCCTTCGGCCGCATGGTCGGTCACGAACGGCCGTTTGCCGATGTCGTGCAGCAGCCCGGCCAGTAGCAACGCCGTGTAATGCGCGTCGTCGTACCGCTCGCCGCTATCCGAACCGCCCGGCCCCGACATCGCACCGGCCGCCGATTCCCGCCCAAGCCGCGTCACCACTTCAACGCTGTGCCGGTCGATGGTGTACCGGTGCGCCGCCGACGCGCTCGGCCGATTGCGAATGCCCAGCCACTCCGGGATCCAACGCCCCGGAATATCCACGAAATCAAGCTCGTCCCACACGTCAAGCAACGCCGGGCCGGACGCCAACAGCCGTACGAACAGGTCGCGCGCCTCCCCGCTCCATACCGAATCGCGGATCGGGCAGCGTCGCAGGTTCGTCAGCGTGGCCGGGTTGATCGGCAGCTCGAACTCGGCGGCCGCCGTCGCGGCCCGCAGCGCCAGCGTCGCATCGCGAGACGGGTCCACGCCGGGCGCCAGCACCACTTCGCGCTCGTGCGAGACCACTCCCGGCGCCAGCACTTCGAATGTCGGCGCCTCACGCTTGCCTCCCGCCCTCGGGTTCATCATCTGGAAGAACGAGAACCGCGGCTTCTCATGCGTGAGCGAATGCTCGGCACGCGATGCCGTCGAATCGAGCGAAAACGCGATCGTGCGCCCGATGCGCGCCAGCCGTGTCTGCAGGTCCTCGATGGATTTCGCCTCGCGCTCCCCCTCGGGCAGGGTCGGGTCGGCGAAGCCGAGCATGGCCGCAACTTTGGCCTGATACGGCGGCAACAGCAGGTTCGTATCCTTGTTCGCGACCAGATGGATGCAGTCGCGAACATCGAGCAACGCCTCGACGGCCGCGTCATATGCGCCATGCGGCCGGTCGGCGAGCCACGACGCGGCAAGCGCGGAGACGAGCACCGAGTCACGCAGACCACCGCGCGTCTCCTTGATGTCCGGCTGGTTTAGGTACGGCAGCCGGCCGAACTCGTTCAATCGTTTTTCGGCCGATTCGAGCAGTTCCGGCAGCCGCTTGCGCGCGGCCTTGCGCCACCGTTCGAGAATCGACGCGGCCGTGGTTTCGATCAGTCCGGTGTCGCCCGCGAGCGGCAGCACGTCGAGCCATCCCATCGCGGCCGGCAGATCCTTGTCGGTGACGGCCTCGCATTGCTGCCGCGTGCGCACGGAATGATCGAGGTCAAGTCCGGAATCCCACATCGGATACCAGATCTTGTTGGCGAGTTCGTTGAGCTGTTGATCGTTCACGGCATGCGGTTCGTAGATGATGACGAGATCGATGTCGGACGATGGGCCGATCTGGCCGCGAGCGAGCGAACCGACCGCGGCCAGTCCGATGCCGGTTGACGGCACGTCGAACGATACGCCGGCCGTCGCCTCGGCCCATAACTGCCGCAACGCGCCGACGGCCAGTTCGGTGCGAGCCTTGCGTTTGGCGGCACCGTCGCGATAGATGCCGTCGTCGTCGGGCTGGCTGAGATCCATGAACCGTGCTTTGAGTTTGTCGACCGCCGAAGTCATTGATGACCGCTCCTCACAAACGAAAAATCCCCGCACGGCGTAACGCTGCGTGCGGGGATCTGTCTTACTGATGCCCGAACCATCGTCCAGCCACAGGCCGAACCCGATCCGGGAGTCTGTTAGATCGCGGCGGAACCGGTCTCGCCGGTACGCACGCGGGTCACGGAGTCAAGCGGCGCAACCCAGACCTTGCCGTCGCCGATGGTGCCGGAGCCGGCGGACTTGACGATCACGTCGACCAAGGTTTCGGCATCGGCGTCGTCCGAGAGGACTTCGATGCGGATCTTCGGGATCAGATCCACGGTGTATTCGGCACCGCGGTAGACCTCGGTGTGGCCGCGCTGGCGGCCGTAGCCGTTGGCTTCGGAGACGGTCAGACCGTGCACGCCGGCCGCGGCGAGCGCCTCCTTGACATCGTCGAGCTTATGGGGCTGGATGATAGCGGTGATGAGCTTCATCTCACCTCACCTCCTTGAGAACAGAGCTGGCAGTTCCAGCAAAATCGTACGCGCGTTCGCCCTGATCGGCGAGGTCGATTCCACCGACCTCCTGGGCTTCGGTGACGCGCCAGCCGATGGTCTTCTCGAGCGCGAACGCGATGATCGCGGTGATCACGCCGGAGTAGAGGATCGCGACGAGCGCGATGATGACCTGCACGACGAGCTGCTTCCAGTCACCGCCGGCCAGCAGGCCGGTGCCTTCGCCAAAGAAGCCGATGAGGACGGTGCCGGTCAGACCACCGACGCCGTGCACGCCGACCACGTCAAGCGAGTCGTCGTAGCCGAACTTGAACTTGAGACCGCAGGCGAGGCAGGTCAGGATGCCGACGATCGCGCCGAGCACGATGGCCCACAGCGGGGAGACGACATCGGCGGCCGGGGTGATGCCGACGAGGCCGGCGACCATACCGGAGGCCGCGCCCATCGCGGTGTAGTGGCCCGTGCGGATCTTCTCGGTGAAGCCCCAGGAGAGCATGGCAGCCGCGGCGGCAGCGGTGGTGGAGACCCAGGCGTAGCCGGCGGTGCCGTTCGCGCCGAACGCGGAGCCGGCGTTGAAGCCGAACCAGCCGAACCACAGCAGGAACGCGCCGAGCATGACGAACGGGACGTTGTGCGGGCGGATCGGGGTGACGCCGAAGCCCTTGCGCTTGCCGATGATGAGGACGATGATCAGCGCGGCGACTGCGGCGTTGATGTGGACGACAGTACCGCCTGCGAAGTCGTGCGCGGCAGCGCCGATGGCCTGCGAGATCGCGCCGTCACCGGAGAGCAGACCGTGGTTCCAGACCATGTGTGCCATCGGCGCGTAGTCGAACGTGATCCACAGGGCAACGAAGATCATCCAGGTGCTGTACTTGACGCGCTCGGCGATCGCGCCGCAGATCAGGCCCACGGTGATCATCGCGAACGTGGTCTGGAAGGCAACGTCGATGCTGCCCGGGTAGTTGCCGTCGGTGTTGGCGGCGGTGAAGACGCCGTCCTGCGCGACCATCGAATCCTTGAGCAGGAAACCGGTGGCCGGGTCACCGAAGATGCCGCCGATCGAGGTACCGGCGTACGCGATCGACCATCCCCACAGGGTCCAGATGATCGCGGTGACCGACAGCGCGGCGGCCTCCAGCATCAGCATGTTCAGCACGGCCTTGGCACGAACCATGCCGCCATAGAAGAACGCCACACCAGGCGTCATGAGGAAAACCAGGGACGCGGATGTCAACATCCATGCAGCATTTCCAGTGTCCATGTCAACCTCCCTCTCTTTCGTCTTGTCCGCCAGCCCGTTGCACGAACCGAGCGGTCGGGGTAACTCTTTTCGCTCCTTTGTGGGGAGCTCACATGACGGTATGGAACGCCGCACGTGTTGTGAAAACGTTACGGAACGTTACGCGCATGTAAAACGAGGGAGGGGCAGATTGGACGAATCGACGATGATCGCGTGGAACGCGGCGATGTGCTCGTGGAGTGATGACGGCGGATTCGTGCGGTTTTGATTACGTTGGCAACCGATGGATGGCCATGTTACGAAAAAACGTCCGCACCCGATTTCGCGGGTGCGGACGTTTCACTGTACGGACGTTTCGATGGCGGTCTTACGCGAGGATGCCGTCGACGAAGCCTTCGGGGTCGAATGGCGCGAGGTCGTCGGGGCCTTCGCCCAAGCCCACGAGCTTGACCGGCACGCCGAGCTCCTTCTGCACGGAGATCACGATGCCGCCCTTGGCCGAGCCGTCGAGCTTGGAGAGCACCACGCCGGTGATGCCGATTGCCTCGGCGAACACCTTGGCCTGCGTCATGCCGTTCTGGCCGGTGGTCGCGTCGAGCACAAGCAGCACTTCGTCGACCGGCAGGTTCTTTTCGGTCACGCGACGGATCTTGCCCAGCTCGTCCATCAGGTTGGCCTTGTTCTGCAAACGTCCGGCCGTGTCGATGATGAGCACGTCGGCGCCCATCTCCTTGGCCTTGGCGCTCGCCTCGAACGCGACGGACGCCGGGTCGGCGCCGTCCTTGTCGGAACGTACGACGGGCACGTTCACCTTCGCGCCCCATGTTTCGAGCTGGTCCGCGGCCGCCGCGCGGAACGTGTCGGCCGCGCCCATCACGACCTGCTTGCCTTCGGAGACGAACAGTCGCGCGAGCTTGCCGGCGGTCGTGGTCTTGCCGGTGCCGTTGACGCCGACCATGATGATGACGGACGGCTTGTTCGCGCCGTCCTTGTTCGCGTTGAGTCGACGGTCAGTATCGCGGCCGACGAGATCGAGGAGCTTGTCGCGCAGGCTGGCGCGGACTTCCGCCGCGTCGGCCTTGCCGGTGATGCGGGCGTCCTTGCGCAGCTCGTCGACCAGCTGTTCGCTGGCCTCCGCGCCGACGTCGGCGAGCAGCAGCGTATCCTCGACGTCCTCCCAGTCGGATTCGGACAGGTTGTCCTTGGTGAGGATCGCAAACAGCGCCTTACCGAACGGATTCGCGCTGTTGGCGAGTTTGGCCTTGAGCCGCTGGATGCGCGAGCCGGCCGTTTCCGGGGTGTCCACGGCTTTCGGAGCGGCGGCCGGTTCCGGGGTCTGAACCGGTTCCGTTTCCGCGGATTTCCCGGCTTCGCCTTCGTTTGCAATGACGGCAGCGGCGCCACTCCCCTCATGTGCGGCATCAGAAGATTCGGCCGCCTGCGCACTTTCCGCCGCAGCGGCCTGCGCCTTGCGCTCCTCGGCTTCCTCAGCCGCAATCCGCGCATCCGCACGGGCTTTGGCATCATCCTCGGCGCGCTTGAGCGCAGCCTTGCGCGAGCGGTCGTTCCACACGCCCCACGCGATCAACAACACGGCGATGGCCACCACGGCCACAATGCCGATAATCACATTCGTATCCATACCCCCAGCCTAAAAACCGCAACGGACAGCCAAAACCGCGCCTTCCCAGGCGATCTTGCCGCGGTCGATGCCGGCGTAATCATTATGTATCTCATACCCAAAAACAGCACAGCATTATTCAAAGATTTCTAGTACAGTAGAAATAAGGAGGCCTTAAGGCGATGACGTATATCGAACGAGAACAACTGACCGCCACGCTTCGCGCACACCGAGACAGCCCGGACATCAAGGTGCTCACCGGCGTCCGTCGATGCGGCAAAAGCACCCTGCTGGCCCATTACGCCCAGTCGCTGGAACGCGACGGCGTGCCACAATCCAACATCTTCTCCCGCAGATTCGACGCCTTCGACATCCCGATCGGCTACGACGCGCAAGCGCTTCACGCCGATCTCACCGCCGCAATGGCCACCGCCAAACCCGGCCCGTTCTACGTGTTCCTCGACGAAATCCAGGACGTGCCCGGTTGGGAACAGGTCGCGCGCCGTCTGCACACCCGAGACCATACCGACGTCTACATCACCGGATCGAACGCACAGCTGCTGTCAGGCGAACTGGCCACCTATCTGACCGGACGATACGTGACCATTCCGGTCTATCCGCTGTCCTTCGCGGAATACCGGAACTATCGAACATCGGCCGGCGCGAGCGAGCCGGTGGACCTGCTGTTCTCGCAATACATGCAGTTCGGCGGTATGCCGGGACTCTTCGTCACCGGACTGCCCGACGAACGCAAGGCGACGGAGATACTGACCGCCGTCTACGAATCCGTGGTCATGAAAGACGTGGCGAAACGATACGGCATCCGCGACATCGTAACCTTGGAAAAACTGTCACGGTATCTCTTCTCCACATCAGCGAATCTGTTCTCGGTCAACAACGTCGTCAAAGCGCTCAAGGGAGCCGGCGCGAACGCGACATACACGACCATCGACAACCAGATCGACGCGCTGGAAAAGGCGTTCATCATCTACTCCGCCGAACAGGCACGCATACGCGGCAAGGAACTGTTGCGGCCGCAACGCAAGTACTATCCGGTGGACAACGGACTGCGCAATCTGGCCACCGGATTCACCGGAGCCGACCGCGGGGCGCAGCTCGAAGGCATCGTCTTCATGGAACTCAAACGCCGTGGATACAAGGTCTCCATCGGTACCATGCCGGGCGGCGAAATCGATTTCATCGCCCGGCACAACGCGGAACTGCAATACATACAGGTCACGCTGAACATGACGGAGGAGCAGACCCGGCTGCGCGAACTCGCACCGCTGCAACGGCTCAACGATGCGTTCCCGCGTCTGGTGCTCACGCTCGACTGGTACAGCGAAGGCGTCACCAAAGAGGGCATTCGCATACGCAACGTCATCGATTGGCTGTGCGAGTGACGGCGCGATTTAGCGGCGGCGTGCGCCCGCTCACGGCATATGCGAGCCGCCCGGCTAGACTGAGGCACTATGGGAAATACGTCACGCATGACATCACTCCAGCGCCGCGAACAACTGATTCAGGTCGGGCGCGCGCTGTTCGCCGCGAAGGGGTTCGAGGCGGTGAGCGTGGAGGAGATCGCCGCGACCGCGAAGGTAAGCAAGCCGATCGTCTACGAGCATTTCGGCGGCAAGGAAGGCCTGTACGCGGTGATCGTCGACCGCGAGATGCAAACGTTGACCAGTACGATCACGGCCACGCTCACCGACCCGGACGCGCATCCGCGGCAGATCGTCGAACGCGCGGCGCTCGCGCTGCTCACGTACATCGAACAGAACGCGGACGGCTTCCAGGTCCTCGTGCGCGACTCGCCGAGCACCGATCCGGCCGGCTCGTTCAGCTCGCTGCTCGGCGACATCTCGCTGCAGGTCGAGGATCTGCTCACCGCGTCGTTCAAGCGGCAGAAACTGTCGACCAAAGGCGTGCCGTACTACGCGCAGATGCTCGTCGGCATGATCGTCTTCACTGGCCAGTACTGGGCCGACCGGCCGAAGGTCAGCAAGGAGCAGCTCGCCGCATACATCGTCGATCTCGCGTGGCACGGCCTGTCGCGGCTCGATTCCAAGCCGGCGCTGCGGTTCGAGGGCAAGCGCGCGCGCAATCATCGTCCGGACACCGAGCCACAGCCGACTGCGGCGAACGGTTCCAATCAGCTGGCCGAGCAGATCAGGCAATCCGATCGACCGGCCGACCAAGATGAACGGACCGATCATGCCGCGGAATGTGCAGATCAGGCCGAATCCTAGTGCCAGATAAGCCACGAGTGCTAGTTTGGTGAGGACAAACAAGCAGGATGCCGTTCGCGCGACGGCAACGGACGATGACGGCTGCCGTACGCACGGCACGCCGGCGAGGAGATCATGACCCAGACCACGGCGACACAGGGCAATCCGGCAACCCGCGCGTCGGCTCAGCAGCCGGCGGCAATCCGACCGGCGGCCCCCACGCTCACGTTCATCGTGCCCGCATACAACATGGAGGAGTATCTCGAACGCTGCGTCACGTCGCTGCTGCAGGCGAGCGACACGAGCGACATCGAGGTGCTCATCGTCGACGACGGCTCGCACGACTCCACCCCGGCGCTGGCCGACACCTACGCCAAGCGCTGGCCGCGCAACGTGCGTGCGATCCACCAGCCGAACAAGGGGCACGGCGGCGCGGTCAACACCGGCATTGCGAACGCTCGCGGCGCGTACGTCAAGGTCGTGGACGCGGACGACTGGATCGACTCGCAGTCGATCGATACGATGATGGACACGCTGCGTTCGCAGTGCGCGTCGGACAACCCGGTCGACATGGTCGTGTCGAACTACGTGTATGACAAGGTTGGCAAACGCCGTCTGCACACGGTCAACTTCCGCCACGCGATGCGCGCGAACGAAATCCTCACGTGGGACGATCTCGGCCACTTCGGTCTCGCCGAGTACATCCTCATGCACGCGCTCACGTTCCGCACTGCGGTCGTGCGCGAGTCCGGCATGGTGCTGCCGGAGCACACATTCTACGTCGACTTCATTTACGCGTACCAGCCGTTCACCAAGGTGCGCACGATGATGTACCTCGACATGCCGTACTACCACTACTTCATCGGTCGTGAAGGCCAGTCGGTGCAGACCGACGTGATGATCAAGCGCGTCGACCAGCTGATTCTGGTGAACGAGCGCATGGTCGAGGCGACGCCTGAGCCGGGCACCGTGCCGGACGGGCTGTACCAGTACATGATCCACTTCCTCGCGATCGAAAGCTGCGTGGCGTCGGTGTTCCTGATCCTGTCGCGCGATCCGGAGAACTACGAGAAGAAGAAGCGCATGTGGGCGGCGATCGAGGCGCACTCCCCCGCGATCTACCACGACGTGAAACGCAAGGCGATGTCGCGCGCGCTCAACCTGCGTGGACCGGTCGGCCGGTGGCTGATCCGCCACGGATACGTGATCGCCGAACGGGTCGTCGGCTTCAACTGATCCGTCATCCGGCGAATGCGGCCACCCATGTGCGTCGCCGCATTCGTCGCGGCGCATATCGACCACCCAACAACTGCCCAATAGAAGCGAACACTCGCTGAATCGGAAACAGCACAAGACCGGAGAAAAGACAATGCAATTCACCTGCGCTGGCACCACGGTGCTGTTCGATGAGGAGACGCTGCGGTTCGCGTTCCGCCGCGAGGATGCGGACGGTTCGGTCACGCAATGGGCATGGCGGGACGGATTCGTGCCGACGATCACCGGCCGCTTCGTCGATGACAGCGATGGCAATGGCACAGGCGAGACGGCTGGAGAGCAGACGTTTGCGTTCACCGAGGCGGCCGAGATTACGCATGAGCTGCGCGTGACCGGCACCGGCGAAGGCGCGTTCAGCACGTATCGCGGATTCGCAGCCGGCAAAGATTCCACGGACATTGCGGACGGCGATGCGGCTTCCGGCAGTACGGCACCGGCGTTCGCATTCGCGACGTACGTGTGGGTCGAGCGCGTCTCCGGCGACGTGAGGTTCGAATGGATCCCGCTGGACGAGACCGGTTTCGCGGTGACGAAGCTGACGTGGCCGGGCGAGATGGCGTTCGACTCGCTGGACGAGCACGATGTCACGCTGATCACGCACCAGCAGGGCGTGCTGATTCCGAACACGTGGCCAGTCGCGGTCAGTTCGGCGCACGGTGACATCGTATTCAAGGGGCGGTTCGAGACGGCAGGCGGATATATGCCGTGGTATGCGCAGATCCGCGGCGGCAGCGACGCAAACCGTCCTGGTTACATCGCGATCTGCGAGACCCCGTGGAACGCCGGCTACGAGATCGAGCACCCGGCGAACGGCACCGACGGCACCGCTGCGAACGATGGCGGCACCGCGGTAGGCACGCGCATCGGCATGTGGTTCGAGCCGAGCCTCGGCCGCATGGACTACCGTCGCATCGTGCGATACCGCTTCCTCGATCACGCCGATCATACGTCCGTCGCGAAAACGTACCGCGCGTATGTCAACGAGCGCGGACGACTGCGTACGTTGGCCGAAAAGGCCGCGTGCAATCCGTCGGTCCGCGATCTGATCGGCTGCTCGTGGATGCACGTCGGCATCAAAACCGTCGTCCAGCCGGAATCGCGCTACTACGATCACGAGAAACCGGACGCGAACCGGCACGTGACATCGTTCGCAGCCCGTCGCAAGCAACTCGACACCCTGCACGAACTCGGCGCGGGCAGGATCTACATGCACCTCGACGGCTGGGCCGAACCGGGCTACGACAACAGCCACCCGGACTATCTGCCCGCATGCGAGGAGGCCGGCGGCTGGGCCGGCATGAAGGCGCTCGTGGACGACTGCCACGCGCACGGCGATCTGTTCGGCACGCACGACCAGTACCGCGATTACTACTTCTCCGCGCCCACGTTCGACCGCAACAACGCGGTCCAGCTGACCGATGGCACGAATCCCGAGCAGTCGATCTGGGCGGGCGGCCACCAGACCTTCCTGTGCGCTGAGCTCGCGCCCGACTACGTTCGCAGGAACTTCGCCCAGATCGCCGCGAACGGCGTGAAGCTCGATTGCGCGTACCTCGACGTGTTCACCTGCAACGAGGGCGACGAATGCGCGAATCCCGAGCATCGCATGACGCGCCGCGACTGCTACGCGCGCCGCGCGGAATGCTTTGAATACCTGCTTTCGCACGGCATCCTCTCCAGTTCGGAGGAGGTGTCGGACTGGGCCGTGCCGAGCCTCGTGTTCTGCCATTACGCGCCGTACGACTTCCAGATGCGCGACCCGTCCGCGCCGCGCCAGGGCGTGCCGGTGCCGCTGTACAACCTCGTGTACCACGACTGCGTGATCGAGCCATGGATGATGGAACGTGTGGCCGGCGGCGACGATTACATGCTGTACGCACTCATCAACGGCGGCGCACCGTACCTGATCCGCGACGCTGCATACGTTGGCGTGGATGGCGACATGAGCCCCGAGCAGAAGGCGCAGGCCGAGAACGACATCGAGCGGTGCAATACGGTCGCCGCGCTGCACGAGAAAGTCGGCATGAGCGAGCTGATACGGCATGACTTCGTCGGCGGCGACCCGCTGATGCAGCGTTCGACGTTTGCGGACGGCACGGTTGTCACCTGCGATTTCCACACGCAAACGTATGCGATACGCTGACCGACGACGCGACGGTTCGCTGTCAGACGAGCGGCGGACGAGATATGGCAGACCGATGACCGGCCACTGTATGCTCGTACCCATACGGATTCATACGGATCGCGACTGATCCCGACGAAAGGAGCCATCATGGCCAACAGCAACATCGACGTGTACGGCGCTGACTGGTGCGGCGACTGCAAGCGCGCGAAGGAGGCGCTCAACCGTTTCGGCGCGGCGTTCACCTGGCACGACATCGAGACCGAGGAAGGCGCGGCCGACCGTGCGGTCGAGATCAGCGGCCAGAAGCACATCCCGGTCGTGCTGTACAGCGACGGCGCGTTCCAGGTCGAGCCGTCAGCGACCGACATCCAGTCCAAACTCAAGGAGCTTGGACTGATCGCCGAGTGACACGGCGGGCCAGGTCGGCAACGCGCGAGCAGACCCCGGCGGATCCCGGCGCCATCGGATCGTTAACGTTCTCATGAAATTCTCAGGGAATACACACGACACCCCAAAGTAAAGGGGTTTAACTATATATCAGGTCGCAAGGCCGATATAACTGAATCCCTTCTCTCTTCTTTCTCTTCTCTACAAGCCCGGCAATTTCGCTGGGCTTTCTCTTTTTTTGTCTCGCGCCTGCCAGCCACATCGGAACTGTTCGCCATGCGTTTTCCTGCTGCCCGGCGTCATGCGCCACGCCGACAGGTACGGGGATTCCGTGTACTGACAGCGTGTGCATACCCCGCCGTTTTCGGCGCGGCAGGGTTTAATGGAAGACCAGACGCACGGCCGACGCAGACGCCTGGCCGACCAGACGAACGACGACACGACGGGAGCGCACGATGGCGTATATCGAATTCGACCATGTGGTCAAGGAGTATCCTGCCGGCTCCTCGTCGATCCGCGCGCTGGACGAGGCGACGTTCACCGCCGACCAAGGCGAACTGACCGTCATCCTCGGGCAGTCCGGCGCAGGCAAGACCACGGCTCTCAACATCCTCGGCGGCATGGACACGGCCACGGACGGCCGCGTGATCGTCGGCGGACGAGACATCACCAGCCTGCGCAAACGCGACCTCATCACTTACCGTCGCAACGATATCGGTTTCGTGTTCCAGTTCTACAATCTCGTGCCGAACCTGACCGCGCTCGAAAACGTCGAGCTCGCCTCGCAGATCTGCCCCGACCATTTCGATCCGGCCGACACGCTGCGCAAGGTCGGGCTGGCCGATCGCCTCAACAACTTCCCCGCGCAACTGAGCGGCGGCGAACAGCAGCGCGTGTCGATCGCCCGTGCGATCGCGAAGAAACCGAAACTGCTGCTGTGCGACGAGCCGACCGGCGCGCTCGACTACGAGACCGGCAAGGAAGTGCTGCAACTGCTGCAGGACATCTGCGTGGCGGAAGGCATGACGGTCATGATCATCACGCACAATTCCGCGCTGGCGCCGATGGCACACAAGGTGATCCGCTTCCGTTCGGGGCGCGTGACCAGCGAGGATGTGAATCCCGCGCCGACGCCGATCAGCGAGATCGAATGGTGATCGCGATGACGAGACGACGGCAATACAGAGACGGATTCGGCAGGGACGCGGCACGGCGGATGCCGGATGACGGCGCGATCGAGCTGGAAGCGCAGCTTGACGGCGTCTCTGACGCCGATTCACCGTATGATTACGGCGGTTCGGCGGGCTATACCAGTGCAAAAGGGACACGCGGCCGGGGAATGTCGGCCGCGTTCGCGAAGGACACGCTACGCTGCTGGCTGCGCGGATGGCGACGATTCGTATCGATCGCGGTGATCTCGCTGCTCGGCGTGGCCGTGCTAACCGGCATCTATGCGGGCTGCCGCGACATGTTCCTCGCGGCCGACCGGTTCTACGACGCGCAGGGACTGCACGACATCCAGGTGATGTCGACGCTGGGACTGACCGACGACGACGTGGATGCACTGCGCGGCATCGACGGAGTGCTCGCCGTGCAGCCGGAACGCAGTCAGACCGGCACGGTCGCCGTGGACGGCACCGACAAGACCGTGACGATCAGCGAGATCGGCACGGACGGGATCGACCAGCCATCCCTGCAGAACGGGCGTATGCCGGCGAAAGCCGGCGAGATCGCGGTGACGAAGAAGTTCCTGATAGACAGCGGCATGGCGATCGGCGATACGCTGACCGTGACGCCAAGCACAACGAGCGATGCGGGAACGGATGACGGTGCCGTGGATGCCGACAGCGCATCCGACACATCCGGCGCATCCGATGCATCCGGCGAACAGTCACCGCAGTTCCCGACCAAACTGACGATCGTCGGCGAGGTACTTGACCCGAAGGACGTCAGCAACCCCGACGGCATCGGCAGCAAGGCATTCCGGCAGACGCTCGCCTCCGACTACACGTTCTTTGCACCGAGCGACGGCGTGACCGGCAACGTATACACCGCGATCAGCCTGACCGTGGAGGGGGCCGCCGCGCAGAACTCGTTCGGCAAACCGTACGACGCACTGGTGCGCGACGTGGCGAGCCGCATCACCGACACCGTGCAGACCGAACGACAGAAGGCCCGCCGCCAGCAGCTCATCGACGCCGCGCAGGCCAAGCTCGACAAGGCCAAGACCGACGCGCAACGCACGTTCGACGACGCCCAGCAGACCATCGACAAAAACCGTTCCGAACTGACGAGCGGCCGCGCTGAATACGAAAAGAACCGGCGCACGCTCGACGAGACCGAGACAAAGCTCAAGGACGGCGAGCAACAGGTTGCCGACGCGCGCCAGCAGATCAGCGATGCCCGCACACAGCTCGAGGACGGCCGCGCACAGATCAAGACATCGCAGACGCAACTCGACGACGCCAAGACGCAGCTGGCCGACGCGCGCAAGCAACTCGACACGGCACAAGCACAGTTGAACACCCAGCGCGAACCGATCGATCAAGGCATCGTCACAACCAATCAGGGCATCGCGAAAATCGACGACACGCTCGCCGCCAACGCCAGCATCGCCAAAGCCATCGACGCGCTGCCGGACGGATCATCCGATACGACCGGCACGACTGATACGGCCGGAACGGCCAAGTCGGTCGAATCGACCGAGGCGATCGGCACAACCGATACGCGCAACCGGACCGTCACACAAACCGACGCAAACACCGCCGAACAATGGTCGCGTATCCGCGCCGCGCTCGCGGCGATCGGCATCAACGTGTCCGAACAGCCCACAGCCGAAACCCTCGCCAACGCCACCGCACAGCTGAACACGCAGCGAACCACCCTGACCGCCCAACGCGAGCAGCTCGTCCGGCAACGAGATACCCTCAAATCCACACTGAACACGTCCATCGTCCCCGCGCAAACCCAGCTCGACCAGCGCAGCGCCCAACTGAGCGCGCAGGAGCGCGAAACCGCCGAAGCCGAAACGCAGCTCGCCGCCAAATCAGCCGAACTCGAAGCCAACGCCGCCAAGCTTGACGCGCAGTCCACGAAGCTCGACCAGCAGGAGCAAACGCTCAAGGACGGCCGCAAACAGCTTGAGGACGGCCGCAAGAAGCTCAAAGAGGCCGAAACCAAACTTGCTGACGGCGAGAAACAGCTCACTGAAGCACAACGCAAGCTCGAGCAGGGCAAGAAGGATGCGGACGCCGAGTTCGCCAAACAGCAGCAACGCGTCGATGGCATCGCACAGGCCCGTTGGTACGTGCAGACACGATCCGCGATCGGCGGATTCAGCGCGATCAAATCCGATCTGAGCTCGATCGAATCGATCGGACGCGCGTTCCCGGTCGTGTTCCTGCTCGTCGCCGTGCTCATGAGTCTGACCACGATGACGCGCATGGTCGAAGAGGAACGCGGGATGATCGGCACCTACGTTGGCCTCGGCTACGGCCCGGTCGCGATCTCGATGCGGTA
Source organism: Bifidobacterium simiiventris (assembly GCF_019331715.1). Lineage (GTDB taxonomy): Bacteria > Actinomycetota > Actinomycetes > Actinomycetales > Bifidobacteriaceae > Bifidobacterium > Bifidobacterium simiiventris. The sequence goes on along the minus strand of NZ_JAHBBG010000007.1, from coordinate 25,242 downwards.
TGTCCTGTTCGCCGCACTCGCCTGCCTGATCGGCGGCGGGCTGGGCCTGATCGCCGGGTTCATTGGCATCCCCGCGTTCTTGTTGATCGTGTTGCAGGGACTGTACACCGTACCCGGCGTGCGGTTCGAATACGACTGGCTGTACGGGTCGGCGGGCATCGCACTGTTCGTGGTAGGCGTGGTCGCGGCCACGGCAGTCGCATGCGTGGGCGAACTGCGACTCACACCGGCCGAACTCATGCGGCCGAAGGCGCCACGAGCCGGTTCGCGCGTACTCCTGGAACGGGCCACGCCGGTGTGGAAACGTATGAAATTCCTCAACAAGATCACCGTGCGCAACCTCGTGCGGTTCAAATCGCGGCTCGTCATGACAGTCGGCGGCGTTGCCGGATGCACCGCGCTCATCGTATGCGGACTGGCGATCAGCGACACAGTGGATGCGCTGCCGAACACGCAGTATCGCGACATATACCGGTACGATCTCATGGTCGTGGCCGATCACAACGACGTGACGACGGTGCTCGACCGGTTGCGCAGCGACGGCGTGGTTGACGACTCGTCCACGTCTGTTGCGTTGGCAAGAGTCGAGAACGGCGAGATCACAACCGGCATGGACGAGACGGAGACTGTGCAGATCGTCACTGTGCCGAATACATTCGCGATGGACCGTATCGTCGATCTGCGCTCGGCTTCGGACGGTTCGCCGATCCGCGTGGAAACGTTCGAAAACGGGCGGGCGAACGGCGTGATCGTATCGCAGAGCGCGGCGAACGCGCTGGGCGTGAAAGCCGGAGACCTGATCACGCTCAAGAACGGCGAGGCGCAGCGCAAGCAGGTTCGCGTCGTGAACGTCAGCCGATCAGTGATCGGCGCGGACGTGTATGTGATGACCGCCGACTACCAGCGGTTCTTCGGCGGGAATACCGGAACCGGCGGCGATGCCGGAGACAATACCGGCACGGCCGATGATTCCGGCACTGCATCCGGTTCGACGCACGCCGGCACGACGGACGGTAACAGCGGATCCGCCAACGGCATGACCAATGCCGACTCGTCCGATGACGAGGAGACCGTGGTCGATGGCGTGGAACTGAACACGGTGTTCGCGCGGTATGACGGTTCCGACGACGACCAGATCGCCTATGCAGAACAGCTCGCCAAGGATGCGGACGTGCTGAGCGTCGCGAGCACGGCCGACCTGCGGCGCAGCTTCAGCTTCGAGCTCATGGGGGCCGTGGTGGCGCTCATCGTGGCATTGGCCGGAGGATTGGCACTTGTGGTGTTGTTCACGCTCGCGAACACGAACGTATCGGAACGCGTGCGCGAGATGGCCACACTCAAGGTGCTGGGCTTCTACGACCGCGAGGTACACCGGTACGTGAACCGCGAGATGATGATCCTGACCGTGATCGGCGTGATCATCGGACTACCGGTCGGACGGTGGATAGGCGGACTGCTCACGGCGGCACTCGCCATGCCCGGCATCTACTTCGAGGTGAGCGTGCGGTGGCAAAGCTACGCGATCGCCGCCGCGGTCACGCTCGTCTTCGCCCTGCTCGTGCAGTTCTTCACCAATCCCGTCCTTGACCGCATCGACCCTGCCGTCTCGCTCAAATCCGTAGAGTGACAGACAACCATCTCCAAAAAGTTCAACGAATTGAACTTTTTGGCGAAATGCTCACGATATTGTCACGTCGGATCATTGAACCGCCCCTGTTTTCGTAACATGCACGATGCTACAGTTTGAACCTGTTATTGAAAGCGCAGGTAGAACATGAGCAACACCCAGAGCGCCCGGCCAGATGGTTCATCATCCGACGGCAGGGGCACCCTCACATCAGTCGAGAGCCTCGACAAAGACAATCAGATGGCGCGCGGTCTGAACAACCGCCACGTCCAGTTCATCGCCATCGGCGGCACGATCGGCACCGGCCTGTTCCTCGGTTCCGGCAAGTCCATCGCGCTGACCGGGCCGAGCATCATCTTCGTATACATCGCGGTCGGCGTCATCATGTTCCTGCTCATGCGGGCCATCGGCGAACTCATGTACCGCGACCCGAGCCAGCACACGTTCATCAACTTCATCAAACGCTATCTCGGCAACGGCTGGGGCAAATTCGCCGGCTGGTCGTACTGGATCGTGCTCGTGCTCATCGGCATGAGCGAGATCACGGCCGTCTCCACATACTTCATCACATTCTTCGACACGTTCGGCATCAACCTGATCCACTGGAAATGGCTGATCGAGCTGTGCTTCCTCGCCGCGCTCGTCACGATCAACCTCATCGCCGTCAAGGCGTTCGGCGAAGCGGAGTTCTGGTTTTCGATGATCAAGATCACGCTGATCTGCGCGATGATCGCCACCGCCGTGGTCATGGTCGTGATCGGCTACCACTATGATGCCGTACAGATCACCGGACAGGACGCCGTCTCGCCGGGCGGTCATGCGGGCATCGACAACATCACGAACAACTTCTCGATCGCGCCGAACGGCTGGCTCGCGTTCCTCATGAGCTTCCAGATGGTGTTCTACGCGTACGAGATGATCGAGTTCGTGGGCGTCACCGTCTCCGAGACGCAGAACCCGCGCAAGGTGCTGCCGAAGGCCGTCAACGAGATCATCGTGCGCGTGCTCATCTTCTACGTGGGCGCACTGCTCGCGATCATGGCGATCGTGCCGTGGACCACGTTCAAGCCGAACGCGGACGGCTCGTTCGCCTCGCCGTTCATCATGGTGTTCCAGTATGCAGGCCTCAAGTGGGCGGCCGCGCTTGTGTTCTTCGTGGTGATCACCGCCGCGTCTTCAGCGTTGAACTCGCTGCTGTACTCGGCCGGACGCCATCTGTACCAGCTGGCGATCGAGTCCGAGTCGCCGACGTTCCAGAAGGTCGGCAAGGTGTCGAACCGTCAGGTGCCGGCACGCGCGATCCTCGTGTCCGCGGCACTGATCCTGCTGTCGCCGGTTATCAACGCGATCCCAGGCGTTTCCGGCGCGTTCGTGCTGTTCGCATCCGCATCGTCCGCCGTGATCATCTTCATCTACGTGCTCACGATGATCGCGCACCGCAAGTACCGTCGCTCGGCCGACTTCATCCCGGATGGGTTTGTGATGCCGGCGTGGAAGTTCACGAACACGCTCGCGATCACGTTCTTCGTGTTCGTGTATGCGACATTGTTCCTGGCCGACGACACGCGCGGCTCCGCGATCGCGGGCCTCGTGTGGCTGGCCGTGTTCGGCGGATACTGCGTGCTGCATGACCGGTTCGTCAACCGCGACCTGAAGGAGTCCTTAGGACGATAGACCGCCGATAACGCATGGATGGTGCCCTGTCTGGTCATAACCGATCGGACGGGGCGCCGTCGTATTCCGACTCGATATCGAACCGCTCAGTCAACGAATTCGCCGGTCACCGGGTCGCGATGGTCGCGTTCGATCGCCGCGAGTGTGCGGCTGCCGTCATCGGCGGCATGATCGTGCGCGACCGCCGGCGGCACCAGCACGCGCAACGCACGGTCCTGCGCCGCGACCCGCACCGGCAGATGGCCGATGTACTCGCCATCGGCCATCATCACCGGCGGCTCGGCGCCGTCCACGGCACGGGTGATTTCAACCTCGCGCACACGCTTCCAGCCGAATACATGCGAAGCCAGCAACCGGCCGTTGTATCCCTTCGAAATCGCATCGGCGATCTCGAACACGTTCGGCATATGGTCGATCCACACCAGGTCGAGCAGACCGTCAGCGAACCGTGAATACGGCGACACTTCCAATCCGCCTCCGATATGCCGCGAATTGGCGACGGTGACCATCGGCGATATGATGTCGCGTTCCTCGATGCTGCCATCGGACAGCGTGGCCTTGATGTGGTAGCCATACCGCTTGAGATGCATGACCTCGATCAGCACCGCGACGAAGTAGCGTAGCGACCCGCCGGGCAGGCGCGAATGATTGGCACGGTCGTTGATCGTCGCATCCAGTCCGCAGTTGAGCATGCCGCCGTAGTACCGGTCGATCGGCGGCAGCTCGACCGATTCCTGCGCGCGGTCATCCGCTTCCCACGCATGACCATCCGATTCCTGCGCATGACCGGTCTGCCCGTCGACACCGACTCCGTCCGACGTATTCACCAGCAGGTTGCCAGTCGCCGCATCGACCGCATATCCACCAGGAAGAGACGTCACGCGTCCCATATCGACATCGATATGACTGCCACGCACAATGGCGCCGACGATGCCCTCGACCGCCGTCGGGATGCGGTTGACCGGCAGCCCCAGTCCTCGCGCGAAATCGTTGCCGGAACCGGTAGCTACGATGCCGAGCGGCTTGCCGCTGCACCCGACCGCATTGGCGCCGAGCGCTATCATGCCGTCGCCGCCGACCACCACGAGATGCGTGTACGTGTCGGCCTGCGCACGCGCGTTGGCCAGCGAATCATCGAAGCTCGTTCCGGTCAGGTCGATCACGTCGAACCCATGCCGGCGTCCTTCATCGGTCAGCAGCTCCATCACCTGCGCATCGATCTTGGCTCCCCTGCCTTTGTCGGACACCGGGTTGCCGATCATCGCCACCACCGGACGCAGACCTCGTTCATCACTCATACCGCCACGATAAACCATGCATTGCCGCGCGCGCCAGCGTCACCGACGAATTCACGTTGTGGCGTTGCCCACGGTCAGGCATCCCTCACCGACACGCGTCTCGCGGAAACATGCACGACTTGCGGATGTCGAATCCGCATGACCGCACGATACACGGCGCATACGCATCCGCCGTCTGTCTACCCGCATTCGACCGGCCCTGCCCGGGATCGGTATGTCACCGATGGAGCGAACGGCACCTGCGTGGCGACGGCGAGCGCAATCTGTACATCCTCGCCATCGACCGCACAAGAGTCAAGCCCGGCATCGTTCGCGGCAGCAACAGCCTGCGCCGTCGCGCACGCATCGTCACCTCCGTCGTACAACGTGAGCGCGGCCGATATCGCCGCAAGATCGGCAACAGTTCTCGCACGTGTCTGGCAGATCAGCAGGTTGCCGGCCAAAGCGACGACGCCGAGCAGCACACCGACCAGCATGATCAGCGCGACGCCGGCCATCGTGCCGGAACCGCAGTCGGCACGATTCATGCCCTTGCATCCATCATGTTCTCCTTTCATCGCATCACCCCTGTCGCCCGACCGGTCACACGGGTCGGCAGCACGCCCAACGGATCGGGCACCACCGGGCATTGCACGGTGACCGTCACCTGTTCGTCGCCGTATGACGCCATCGCCGAGGCATTGCCGCCCGCCACCGCGCGCACCACCGATTGCAGGTCGGTGTCGGTATCTACGCCGTCGGCCACCACCAGTTCCCGTACGGCCGACGCAGCGGCATCCTGGCAGTCCATCGATATGACCACCGTGCGCGATAGGCACAGCAACAGCACCGCCACCGCCACGACGGCGGGAAGCACCACGGCGAATTCGGCCGTGGCCGCTCCCCTGTCCGCATGACGCAATGCGGCGAGCAATACGGACGCGTGCCGCATCGACGGGCGCCGCACATGTCTGCGCCACAGCAACGGCTGATCGTCATAAGGCATGCGCTCCGCAGCGACGCCGCACCCGCCGCATGACAGCGTTCCGCGCCCGCCGCATCGACATGTCGTCGGGAAGTCCGCCCGCATCAATCGCCGCGTCATGATCGTCACCCGACATTCAGCGCTTTTCTGACAAGATTCGTCAGCAGCGTCTTGATGCCATCCGACTTCAGCACCGCGATCAGCACGGCCGCGAACCCGGTCGCGGCGACTAGCACGACCGCGTATTCGGCCGTCGCCGCACCTTTTTCCGGCTCGGCGGCCAGTGTGCGCATTCTCGCGTCCAGACAGCACAGTTCCCGCCGCCCCTGCTCGTAGAACTCTGCGGCACGCTGTTTGGCGTGGAGGAACAGACCGGCCTTGCCATCGACATTGATTGGTATTACGTCACTCATAGCGTTCCTTTCACTCGAGTTTCCCGACCACCGTGGTCGTGGTTCAGTTACTATGCCAGAAACCGCGATGCGATCAGACGAAAAACGGGTCATGTGGTCGAAAGGTACCGGGTTATCCACAGCCGGCGTGTCTATCCACATTTTTTGTGGATAACTTTCCGACGTCGCGAGCCGGTGTGGATAACTTCGTGTGGATAACTCGGCATACGAAGCCATTCACACGATGAACGACATGATGGACGGAATCACACCGATGAATATGAACGCAGGCAGAAAGCACAGCCCGGTGGGTATCAGCAGACGGACGGTCATCCTGCCGGCCAGTTCCTCGATGCGGGTACGTTCGTCGGCATCGAGTTGATCCAGCGCAGATTCCAGACGGCTCACCGGCGAGACGCCGTCATTCCACGACGGTTCCAATGAATCCTCCAGTACGGCGAGCATGTCAGCCGTCGCGCCTTCCGGCGGCACCGTCCCGGACACGCTGCCAGCAGGACGACACCTATCGTCGTCATTCTCCGATCCTGCGCCCAACCACGCATCACCCCATGCGATGCCACGCGTCAACGACGACGCCGCTTTGCGCATGCCATGACCCGTCACGCCACCGACCGATCCGCCCACCGCGTCCAAGGCCCGGGGAATCGCCGCTCCCTGACGCACCGCCGCGATTAGCAGGGCCAACACCACTGCGGACGATGCGGCACCGCCGTCACGCCGCGAACCCCCCGAACCGGCACCGCGTTCAGGAGCCTCACCACTCACCCGAAAAGACGAAGACAGTCCCTCCGACTTCAACCGAGACGCGACGGCACCGGCACGCCAGCCGACTCCCCACCATGCGATCGCACATGCGCATATCGCCGCCGCCAGCGCGTACCACATGTCAATCACCTCCCATATCACGCAGGATCGCGCGCATCCATATCATGCCTCCCCCATAACAGGCCATTCCCAACCCCAGGCACAGCAACCCCTGCGGCGAGCCGAAGAGGAAGCCCAGAGGCCGTGCGCCGAGCAGTTCGCCGAACACGATGGTGGCGGCAGGCAACACGGACAGCAGTTTTACGGTGGCCTGTGGCACGGCGAACGCCTGTGCGCGCAGATCGTCCAGCAGCCGCGTCCTGCGGTATGCGGCGCCGACCGCTTCCAGGCACTGCACGGCGGGGCATCCCAGCTCGGCGCTGACCCGGCTCGCGGCGACGATGTCCGATGCGACGCGCGCGATCTGCCGTTCCCGCTCCTTGGGCATCGCTCGTTGCGCGAGAACGGCACGTATGCGGGATTCGGTCAACGGCGTCGACGGCGCGCTCTCGTCCAACTGCCGTGCGAAGGCCTGTTCCATCGTCGCCCCGCTACGCATCGAGGCACAAGCGGCCGCGATTACAGCGGCGACGCCGACGCGCGGCTTATGACGCGCCGCAGACGTTCCGGCACCAGCTTGCACAGGCTTATCAAGATCCCAGAGACGACGGCGGGCAGGACGATGCGGACAGGCGACCATTGCCGTACAGGCGACCGCGGTGAACACGGCCAACGTGGCATACATACCGATCATGACGGCACCTTTCTTTCGTGCAAGGTCTTACGGCATGTGCCGAAGTGGCCGACGGTTCCGGCCACTGTGCCGAACCGGACGATTCAATCCGGACGGTTCAATGCAGCCAACGACGCGCAAAGTCCGGCCACCCTGGACCGGCCATCGGCTGCCCCGCACCATCCCAGACCGCGATCACCTCGCCCGCCAATGGGCATTCCCCGCCCCGCCTGCCGTCGGCGGCAGCGACCAACCGGCCGATCTGGCCGATATGCCGTCGCCCGCCATTGCCACGTTTCACGTGAAACACCACGTCAAACGCGTCACGCGCGAGCATGGCCGTGGCATCCACCGGCAATCCCGCAAGAAGACCAAGCGAGGCCAAGCGCATCGGCACACGCGACACATCGTCGGCATGCAGTGTCACCAACCCACCGCGATGCCCGGAGTTGAACGCGCGCAGCAGATCGGCGATCTCCTCGCCACGGCATTCGCCGAGCACCACACGGTCGGGCCGCATGCGCAACGTGGCCTTGACCAGCTCCGGAAGGCCGATCGCGCCGGCGCCTTCCACATTGGCCTCGCGCGCGACCAGCGACACGCGATTGCCCGCACCGATCGCACCCAGTTCACGCACCTCCTCGACGGTGACGATGCGTTCGTCCGCCGAGCACAGCCCGAGCAACGCCTTCAGCAGCGTAGTCTTGCCGGCTCCGGTGCCACCGGTCACCAGCATCGTCGCACGGCGAGTCATCAGCGTCCGCAATATCGGCAGCCACATGGGCGGCATCATGCCGTTGGCACATAGGGATTCCAACGTCGGCGGCGAGCGCGGTGGCAAACGAATCGATATGGCCGCGCCGTGTGGCACGATCGGCGCGATCACGGCGTGTACACGCAGCCCGTCCACCGACGATGCGTCCGCGATCGGACATGCGTCGTCCAACCGGCGGCCAAGCTGAGCGCACAGTTGCACCGCATAGTCGCGTACGGTCTGCGGCGACCGGAACGGGATCGGCAGACGGCACTCGCGCAGACCGTCACCTCGATCCGCCCACACCATCCCCTCGCAGGTCACGGTGACATCGGTCACCTCCGGATCGTCCACGATCCATGCCAATGGGCCGAACGTCAGCGTCGTCATGACGACGCCCCCGCAAGCAGGCCGTCGATCCAATCGCATATGCCATCGGCCACGCGTCGACCGCTGCGGTTCAATGCGCCGATGCCCAGCCCCGACAGCACATCGGAACACAGTTTTGGGTTCGCGCGCACGCATCCTGCGACAGGTACGCCCAAATACTCTTCAGCGTCATCCAGTGAGACCGCGTCGGCAAGACGAGAAGTGCCATGCGGCTGCGCACCAACGACCATCATCCGCCGCCGACCGACGTCTCGCTCGCCTCGCGCGTCGTCGGCTTCGATGTTCGCACCTTGTTGAAGCCTGCGGATATGGCGTTTCGCACGAGCCAGACCAAGCACCGACAATTCAGCCAGCACAAGCTGCGCCGCCGCACCCAGTTCCGGCATCGTATCGATCAGTTCCCCGCGACCGGCATCCACGACGACCGCACGGTTCGTATCAGCCAGCGCACGTATGGCCGCCTGTGTCTGCCACCAGTCGGGAGCGGCGCCGTTCCACGGATTGCTGGCAAGCACATGCACGCCGTCCCAGACCGGCAGATCGCGACCGAGCGCCTTACCGTCGATCTGCCCGAGCGGCGCATCGAGCGATTCGAAGCGCGTGCCCGACTCGCCTTCGATACCGAGCAGCACGTCGATTCCCCCGGCGCCGAAATCGACGTCGACCAACGCACACGGCAGTTCCCGCTCGGCCAACCGCCGTGAGACGATGGCCGCGAGTGCGCTCAGACCGATGCCTCCGCTTGCCGCGGTGCACACGACGATGTTATGGCATGTCGTGGCGACTGAGACCCCAGATGGCAATCCGGGCGGCCCGTCGCGACCGTATGCCGGCTGGGGCCGTGCTGCGGCGATCGTTTCCGCGTGACGCTCTTCCGGCCGATGCCGATACGACGGCTGGGCGGATGGCGTGTAGTACCGAGGTTGCGTTGCAGTGTCCATGCGCCGATTGAACCGTATCCGCACGCGGGAGTCCAGCCAGAACGGGGTATGTGGTCGAAAGGTATGGGTTATCCACACCCCGGCGTGTTATCCACATTTTTTGTGGACAATATCCGGTTATCCACATTTCGGCCATATCGGAGCCATATGCCTCTGTATCCGGTCAATAGGAAGTGGTCCTCCGCGGCATTCCGCCGCCCCGGGGCCATTCTCCTCCTCGGCCATGCCCCCTTCAAAGCAACTCCGGGCATCCTCTCCCGAGACACCTTGACACCCCGAACCACCCCGTCATCCACTTCCGGATCCCCCCCCTCATCCCCTTCCGCCCCCGGCATCCCCTTCCAGCCTCCGCCATCCTCTCCGCTGCCGCCCTCTTTCAGACCATCCCTTCCGGGCATACGGCCGGTTTCGCACCTCAAACCGGGCGTAAGCCCGGGGAGGAGAACCGGATTCCGACCAAACACCCGGGCATACGGCCGTATCCACGCCCGAAACCGGGCGTAAGCCCGGGAACGGAACCCACTTCCAGACGGGCACCCGGGCATACGGCCGCCACGAACCCCGAAACCGACCGTAAGCCCGGGAACCGAACCGATTCCCAGGCAAGCTCCCGGGCTTACGGCCGCCCCAAACCCCCAAACCGGCCGCAAGCCCGGGAACAGAACTAACTGCCAACCAACCTCCCGGGCATACGGCCACTCTCACCCCTCAAACCGACCGCAAGCCCGGGAGCCCTGATCCGCACGGCGCGACATCTGCCCCGAAACACGAAAAGGCCCGCCGAAGCGGGCCTTTTCTCCAAAAGCAGCTGGAGCAGAATCTCTGCACAACATCATCGTCATAACGGTAAGTCTTTCCAATGCCCGTTCAACGTAACAGTCTTATGCGACCATACACTCATTGTGGGCTCTGCTCTGTTCAGTTCTTTTGGTACTTCCATAATCTAGTCGCGGCCCGCTCGGCATGCAATCCGCAAGCACATCATGTTCGTTTTTTTGCCGAAATGGTCGATCGCACATCCACCGACCGCAATAATGCGCGACTGTGCGCGCTTCGAACCGGATACCTGTGCCATATTGTTCGTTTCGCATGTCCGCGCGGCGTGTCGCACAACCGCCCGCGCGTGGCGGGGAACGCTCGCTCAACCTGTGTCGAAGGGCGTTTCCCGCCACGTACCCGCGAACCTCCGCGTCCCGCAGCCGCCGCGGCGAGCCGAACGTGAACGCCCGTTGAATTATGAGACATATTCTCGCGTTGCGCACATTCGAACGCATAAAGTAGGGCAGTATGGCACAGATATTTGACGCACCTTCAAAGGCGATACTCCGCAGCCAGATCGCGGAACATATCGCGGAAACGGACAAGAACGACCGTCGCGAAGCGCGTCCTGACGAGCAGCCGTTGCCGCCGGACCGCTTCTTCGACCGCGAGCTGAGCTGGCTCAAGTTCAACAAGCGCGTCCTCGAGCTCGCCGAGGACGAGGATCAGCCGATCCTCGAACGCGCCAACTTCGCCGCGATCTTCGCATCCAACCTCGATGAGTTCTTCATGGTGCGCGTCGCCGGTTTGAAGCGCCGCATCAACTCCGGCATCGCCGTCCCGTCCGCCAGCGGCCTGAGCCCGCGTCAGCAGCTGCGCGCGATTAGCGATCAGGCCCATCGTCTGCAGGACGAGCACGCGCACTACGTGATCGACCACATCCTGCCGGCCCTCGCCAACGAACGCATCGTGCTGCTGAGCTGGGACAAGCTCACCGCCGCCGAGCAGGAACGTCTCTCGCGTTACTACCGCCAGCAGGTCTTCCCGGTCCTCACGCCGCTCGCCGTCGACCCGGCCCACCCGTTCCCGTACATCTCCGGCAACTCGATCAACCTCGCGGTGCTGGTCGAGAACCCGACCTCCGGCAAGTCGCACTTCGCCCGCGTGAAGATCCCGGGCAACCTCAACCGTCTCGTGCCGGTCGACGACATGACCGAGGACGACTCCGCCGAGGTTCGTTACGGCTTCATCACGATGGAGAACCTCATCATCGCCCACCTGGAATCCCTGTTCCCGGGCATGATCATCAAGGAAGCGCGCTCGTTCCGCGTCACCCGCAACGAGGACATCGACGTCGAGGAAGACGACGCCGAGAACCTGCTCAACGCGATGGAGAAGGAGCTGCTGCGCCGTCGTTTCGGGCCGCCGATCCGTCTCGAGATCTCCGACGCGACCAGCCCGTTCCTCTCCCAGCTGCTCGCCGACCAGCTCGGCGTGAGCGCGGACGAGGTCTACCGTCTGCCCGCGCCGCTCGACATGAAGCTGCTGTTCGAGCTGCAGAGCCTCGATCGCCCGGATCTCAAGTACTCGCCGTTCATCCCGACCACGAACCGACAGATCGCCGAGGTCGAGTCGAGCCGCGCGCAGGACATCTTCGCCGCCATCCGCGAGCGCGACATCCTGCTGCATCACCCGTACGACTCGTTTTCTACGTCGGTTCAGGCCTTTCTGGCACAGGCTGCGGCGGATCCTAAGGTTCTAGCCATCAAGCAGACGCTGTACCGCACCAGCTCGAACTCGCCGATCATCGACGCGCTGGTCGATGCGGCGCACGCCGGCAAGCAGGTCCTTGCGCTGGTCGAGATCAAGGCCCGCTTCGACGAGGACGCGAACATCATGTGGGCGCGCAAGCTCGAACGCGCGGGCGTGCACGTGGTCTACGGCATCGTCGGCCTCAAGACGCACTGCAAGCTCAGCCTCGTCGTGCGTCAGGAGCAGGACGGCCTGCGCCGTTACTGCCACGTCGGTACGGGCAACTACAACCCGAAGACCGCACGTCTGTACACCGATCTGGGCCTGCTGACCTGCGATCCGGTCGTCGGCCAGGATCTGACCCGTCTGTTCAACCAGCTGTCCGGCTACGCGCCGAAGTCCAGCTTCCACCGTCTTCTGGTCGCGCCGCGTACGATCCGCTCCGGCCTGATCCAGCGCATCCGCCGCGAGGAGGATGCCGCACGCGCCGGCAAGGAGGCGTGGATCAAGATCAAGGTCAACTCGATCGTTGACGAGAAGACCATCGACGCGCTCTACCGTGCCAGCCAGGCCGGCGTGAAGATCGACATCGTCGAGCGCGGCATCTGCGCTCTCAAGCCCGGCGTTCCGGGACTGAGCGACAACATCCGCGTGCGTTCGATCCTCGGCCGATTCCTCGAGCACAGCCGCATCTACGCGTTCTGCAACTCGGACGGCCCGCAGATCGGCGAAGGCCCGATGTCCGGCCCGGAGGTGTGGATCGGTTCGGCCGATCTGATGCACCGCAACCTCGACCGCCGTGTCGAGGCGCTCGTGCGCATCACCGCCCCGGAGCAGGTGGATGAGCTCATCAAGTACGTCGACCTGCAGATGTCCGATACGATCGCGTCGTGGCACATGCAGCCGGACGGCACGTATCTGCACGTCTCCCACGCCGAGGACGGCAGCCTCTTGGCCGACAGCCAGGAACTGCTCATCAAGAAGCACACGCGTCGTCCGCGCACGAACAACTGACGCGCTTGGCACGAAACGTACGCGGCGTTGCACCACGCGCATTGCACGGCGTGCTAAGATTGTTCGCGCTAACAATTCAATGATGTCCGATGGCCGATCCCACGACGGGGTCGGCCATCGTCGTTTCGGAGCACGCTACGTAGCGATCGAAGCGACGGACTCGTCTCGCGATCCGTTGACGCACGGCCATACAATGGGAGGATGGGCAAAGTGAGACGCATTGTGGAAGCGGCCGGAGGTATCCTCTACCGCATCGCTCCCCAAACCACGCAAACCACACAGACTACGGAGCCGGTCGCACCGTCCGCGACGCAGGCCGCCGCGCAGGGCGCACACGACATCGACGCATCGTCAACCACAACGGCAGCATCGCCGTCCGCCGCATCCGCGACATCGACGACCAGGCACGGCCGTTCCGACACCGCCGCACTCCCCGACCAGCCCGAATCCGACCGCATCGCCGATCTGCTCGACCGCATCGAGGTCTGCATCGTCCACCGGCCGAAATACGACGACTGGAGCTGGCCGAAAGGCAAGCTCGAGCTCAACGAATCGCATCGCCACGCGGCCGTGCGCGAGGTCGGCGAGGAAACCGGCATGTCGATCGAGCTTGGCCCGTACTTGGGCGAGATCGAGTACCCGCTGGCCGAGGAAGGCAGCAAAACCCGTCATTCCAAGGACCGCACGGTCGATACGAAGCATATTCTGTACTGGATGGCCACGCCGGTGGAAGACGTCGAGGCGGAGCAGCTCATCGACGCGTTCGGCCCGGTGCGTCGCGCCGACATCGGCGAAATTGACGACATCCTTTGGGTGTCGATCACCGAGGCGCGCAAGATCCTCTCCCATTCGACCGACAAGGACGTGCTCGCGCTGTTCGTCGACCGCGTGCAGGAAGGCGCGGCGGACGCGCAGAACGTGATCATCGTGCGCCACGCGAAGGCCGAGGCGCGCAAGACGTGGAACGGCACCGACGAGAACCGGCCGATCACGCCACGCGGGGCCGCCGCCGCGTACGCGCTCAACCGCGAGCTGGCCTGCTACAACCCGACGCGCCTCGCCACGTCGCCATGGATGCGCTGCCTCGAAACGCTGCACGTGTTCTCGTGGCAGACGAACCGTCCGATGGTGCATCTGGACGCACTCACCGAGGACGCGTATGCCGAGGACGGCGAGCGAGCGTGGCGCTGCTTCCTCGAAGAGGTCGATTACGCGCTGAAACACCGGGAAACCGTGGCAGTGTGCATGCATCGGCCGGTGATCGGCGGCATGTTCGAGCATCTGCGCGAACTGTGCGCGTCGAAACAGCTCGCCAAACGGCTCATTGCGAAAACGCCGTACATGCCGACCGGCACTGCGGTATCGTTGTTTGTCGTCTCCTCGCCCGAGGGGCCGCGCATCATCGATATTCAGAAGGTTTCGCCACTTGTCTACTAGCTTGCATCAGGGTTCCGGCTCGATCGTCGCGAGCCGCACCGCGTTCACGCCCACCGGTTCGCCGCGCCCGAACCGTCCGGGCCAGCTCGATCCGGCCATCGTCGCGGGCATCGCGGGCGGCGCCGATCCGAGCGTGATCAGCGAGATCAGCCACACCTCGGCGGCGGCACTGCTTGATCGCGTGCATCACACGGCCGATCCTGAGGTCGTTTCTCGCGTGCTCACGCTGGTCGACCACGAGGGCATCGATCTGATCGCGGAACTGTGGAGCCATGCCGAGCCGGATTCGCTGCCCGGGATTCTGTGGCGGCTGTATCTGCTGCGCACGTGGATGCGCAAGCAGGATACGGCGATCGCGCGGCTGTGGCGGCTCGGCGAGCCGGTGGCCACGGCGGCTTCGGCGATCGCTGGCGTGGACGATGCGCCGACCGAAGACGATATCGCGCGAACGGCGGATTCGATTCTGGCGGGCGCGTTCGTGGGTGATTTCGCGGTGGCGTTGGAGCGTGCGGCTGCATTCACCGATGTGGTCGCGCTGGGATTGCGCGTTGAGGCGAAACGACTGAACGCTTCCGCCAAGATGCACGACGGACGCGCGATCGCGACAGAGCATGACGCCGACGATCGACCGACGACGGACGCCCACGCGGCGGACGCCACGGCCCGATCCGCGCATCCGGCGACCAGGGCCGCGCGGATGCTGCATACCGCAAGCAACCTGATGGTCACGTCGCGCGATTTCCGTCACGGCGCGAACCTGTGGCGGCGCGGCAAGCTCGAGTAGCGCCCCAACACACCAACATCGATAATGCCGCCCACCCGCTATACTGAATACTCGCGTCGGGCCGTGCATAGCCCCGGGCTCCATTTTTTGCCGCTGCGAGCGGCCTTTGCGCCGACAGGCGCTTTCACGGTTCGGCGCTTCACTTTCGATTCTCGTTGCCGGCGAGAGATTACCCGCGCCGCCTCCCTCGTTCGCAACTCCGCGCTACAGTGGTCGCAAAGCCCGATCGATCAGTGAGGAAAGGCGGCTCGCATGCAATATGGATCCATCCCCGGCGTCTCCGTTCCGGCATCGCGCGTCGTATTCGGCACGGCGTTCGGCATGTTTCTGGACGGCAATGGCGACCCGTCCGCGTTGCTTGACCATGCGGTCGAAGCCGGCATCAATGTGTTCGACTGCGCGAAGGAGTATGGGCACGCGCAGGATCAGCTCGGCCGTTGGCTGGAGCGGCGCGGCGACCGAGACCGACTCATCATCGAGACGAAGGGCTGTCATCCGGCGATGCGCGACGGGCGTGTGGTCGACCGCGTGACGAAACGCGATCTGGATGCAGACTTGGCGCAATCGTTGGAACAGTTGCGCACGCCGTACATCGACGTGTATCTGCTGCACCGCGACGATCCGCGGGTGCCGGCCGGCGAGATCGTGGAGTGGCTGAACGAACACTGCCGGGCGGGCGAGATTCGTGCGTTCGGCGTATCGAATTGGACGGTGGCGCGCATTCACGAGGCGAATGAATACGCGCGTTTGCATGATTTGCAGCAGATCGCGGTGTCGTCGCCGAACTTCAGTCTGGCCGTGCAGGAACGCAATCCGTGGATGGGCGTGGGCGAGACGATCGCCGGGCCGGAACACGCGGCAGACCGCGCGTGGTATAGGCAGACCGGGATGCCAGTGTTCGCGTTTTCGGTGCTTGGCCGCGGTCTGATGTCCGGCCGGTTTCGTTCCGATGACCGCGCCGCCGCGAAGCGTCTGCTGGACGGTGCGGCCCGCGAGGGATTCCTGTACGACGATAATCTCGAACGTTTGCATCGTGCGGAGATCCTTGCAAAACGGTTGCATGCGACCGTGCCGCAGATCGCGATCGCATGGGCGCTGCATCAGGGCATGAACCTGTTCGCGCTTGCGTCGTGCTCCTCCCCCGCAATCATCGACGCCAACGCCGCCGCCACCGAGATCGAGCTCACCGCCGATCAGGCCGCCTGGCTCAATCTCGAAACCGGTCACTGATCACCGATCCGCATCCGTCAGCCGCACGATCACGGATCAACGCAAGAGGCGTCTTCCGCTACCTGACCGACCACGGTCAGGCCGCGACAACCACAAGCGCGCCGCATCATCGGCGATCCGCAGCCACTCTCGCCGTTTTCGTCGCTCTCACCAACCGCTCACACCAGCGGAGAGCGCGAGTCGAGCGTCAGCACCACGCCCGTCTCGTTCTTGACCCATTCGATCGCCTGTAACGCGGCGATGTTCCATAGTGCGTGCGGGATGCCACCGAGGTCGGGCTGGTCGGCCCAGAACGTCGCGTCGTCGGGAAACACGGTGACCACCGCGCCTTCCTCGGCGGGCATGATCATGCGGTACAACCGTTTCGCCAGCGCGGCGACGAACTCGTTGGCCGCGCCGAGCGTTTCGATGATGTGCGGGTCTGCGGTCACCGGCGGGCCGACGATCTCCCACGATTCCACGTCGGCCGCATCCCACTGCGCGGATTCGCCGTCGACCTTGCGCTCCAACGTCACGAACAGCCGAGCGAACTCGCCGGATGTCAGTCCGGTCACCCGCCGCCTCGTCGCCAATTCAATCGGCGTCATTCCGGTCTCCTTATCCTTGGTATTCTGCCGATTCCAGCATACGCAACCCGACCGGCAACCCTCACCGGCACGCAAAACTTGAGTGACACGCACTCAAGTTTTTCACTGTGGGTAAAACTCGGGAACATCCTCCGCCGAACGCCTATTGTGTGAGGTGAAAGGACAAGGCAGGAGCTCCGGAAGGGGTTCCGGGAACGGCGACGATAGCCGGCAGGCCGAGTCGGAACGACCCGCAAGGCGGATTCCGAGGAGGCTCCGGCGAGCCAAACCGCTCCACTCCATGCAGCTTTTGTAAGGAGTACCGATTATGGCAATGTTTCCGGCTTTGATGAATGACACGATGTTCTCCGATCTGTTCGACGATCCGTTCTTCGAGGGTTGGCGCAACACGGATAATGGTTCGGCGGCGGCCGTGATGCCGGCGAACATGATGTCGACGGATGTGCGCGAGACGGACAAGGCGTATGACGTGGACATCGATATGCCGGGCTTCAAGAAGGACGACATCAAGCTCGAGCTGAACAACGGCTATCTGACCGTGTCCGCGACTCGCAGCGGCGAGCACGAGGATCACGGCCCGGAGGCTGCGGGTCAGCAGAACAGTGAGGACAGCAAGTGCGCTTGCGCTTCCGACGAGGGCAAGTGGCTGCGTCGCGAACGCTACATGGGCACCTGCTCGCGTAGCTTCTACGTCGGCGAGGACGTGAAGGAATCCGACATTCACGCCAGCTACAAGAACGGCACGCTGTGCATTCAGGTTCCGAAGATGCAGGCCCAGCCGCAGGTCGAAGCCAAGCACCAGATCGCGATCGAAGGCTGATATCCCTTCATTAAGCTAGGTTCCGCCGTCTGACGAATATTGCCCGCGCCAACATCCGCGGAGTCCGCCAGACGACGGGAAACACAGCCAAGCCTTATTAAGAAATAGGCGGCAGACGGTCATCATCAACTGTCTACCGCCTATTTTTGTCGGTCATCTTGCGTATTTTGCCCGCTTTCTATTGAATACACGCGTGAAGTTCGTCGAGAAAAGCCGCCGACTCCATAGTGCGGCGACGGGCAGCGGTTCGCCGTGCCGCGCCTACGCAAGCATGCCACATGCGTAAGAATGGCCTCTCCCAAATCACACTTTGCGGCATAAACCGGTCAGATATTAAGCATCAGCCAACAGCCCCCTATGTTTTCTACATTACAAAACTAATAAAATATATTGACTTATCCCAATCAACTGATAGAATTTTATATCTATCATAAAGATGCCACTTAACTGAGAACTTTCGGCAAAGGAGGGGAAAGCGCATGCGCATTGAACGTCCTGATTACATGCGCTGGCTGGAACGCTGGCGAGGCAAAGACGTCATCAAAGTCGTCACAGGACTGCGCCGCTGTGGCAAATCCACCGTGCTGAAACTGTATCGGGATCGACTTGCCACGGAAGGAGTGCCAGCCGATCATATCATCTCGATCAATTTCGAAAGCATGGCGGAGAAGTATCCGACGCAGGCGCGGCCACTTTACGATTACATCGTCTCCCGGCTTGCACAAGGCGGAACCAACTACGTGTTCCTCGACGAGATCCAGCACGTCCGGGATTTCGAGAAATGCGTGGACGGACTGTACGTACGCGATGACGTTGATCTGTACATCACCGGATCGAATGCGGATCTGCTGTCCAGCGAGCTGGCGACGCTGCTGACCGGACGATACGTGGAGCTGCGCATGCTGCCGCTCTCGTTCCGCGAATACCGAACTACACGCCCGGAGAACGAATCGGCAGAACGATCCTTCGAACGATACCTGCTCTACGGCGGACTGCCCTATGCGGCGACATTGAACGACGATCAGGCGATCGCCGACTATCTGGGCGGGGTGTTCAACACGATCCTCGTCAAGGACATCGCCCGACGCCATGCAAAGATCAACATGGCCGCGTTCAACGACGTCGCATCGTTCCTCGCCGACAACGCCGGCAACATCACCTCGATCAAAGGCATAGCCGACGCGATGCGACAGATACGACCCAGCATATCGCCCACCACGATCGGTGAGTACATCGCCGCACTGCGGGAGAACTACCTGCTGTTCCGCGCCGACCGGTACGACATCAAAGGCAAGGCCTATCTCAAGACCTTGGAAAAGTACTATCTGGGAGACCCCGGATTTCGCTTCTGGTTTCTCGGCAAAACCTCCGGCGACCTTGGACATCGGATCGAGAACGTGATCTATCTTGAACTGTTGCGCCGGTACAAGACCGTACACATCGGCAAGGTCGGGTCCACGGAAGTCGACTTCTACACGCCCGATCCGGAAGGCGACCACTATTATCAGGTATCGCTCACCGTGATGGATGAAAGTACCCTGGCCCGAGAGCTGCGGCCCCTGCAAACCATCAACGATAACCATCCGAAAACCCTGCTGACCATGGATCGCATCGGCAACGGCAACCACGCCGGCATACGTCAGATCAACATCATCGACTGGCTGCTCCAAAACCGCCAGTAGCGGCTTCCACCATGTCTACAACCGCATCATACTCTTCATACTCACAAATGCGGCGGACTCGACCTCGGGTTGAGCGTATGGAAGGCGCCCGGATAAGCGGCTGGTTTTAGTCCACTTCAGCGTGTGGTGAGAAGCGGACGCCGGCCCGTCCTGCCCGGACTAGTTTTCCGAGCTGAAAGTCAGACCGTTTTGGTTGCTCGGGAAAGGAATGGCAGCACCCCTTCCCAGCAATGGATCAATACCTAGTTATGGGGGTTATCTTTGCGAAAAACTCGGCAATAACCCCCATAACGGCATCTCTCCAGCACTCCAATCCACCGGGCAATTCACCAACATACCGGCAAAACGGCTTCGTTTCAGGCGTGCCAAACATAACGACCGAACCTTGCGCACAGGTTCAGATAGGTGACGACGATCGGATCGCGATAGGACCATTCAGTCAGTCTCAGACGAGGTCATTCTCACGTACGCAGCGTGCTCGCGCAGGTATTCGCGCAAATACGGCACGGCAAAATCAACCCTGCCGTATCCGCGTTCCACGATGACCTGAGCCTCCAACAGCCGAGCACGGTACCGGCTGGCATAGCGAACGTCCTTGCCCATGCGTTGCGCGATGGATGACGTAGAAGAGGGGCCGTTGTCCTGCGCCATAGCGAGCAAATACGTCTTGTCGACGGGCGACAAGCCATCCAATTCCGGCCCGTGCACCGTGTCGCCCAGACGCACCAACGCGCTTGCGACACCGGTTCTACAAAAATCATAAAAATTCATAAACATCTGTCGTCACTGCACGGTCACTGATGCGACCGGCAGCCGCATCGTCAACGAATACTATCCCAAACGCGAGCAGATCCACATCCCGTACCTGCGCGACCCGATGGCCCGCCGCATGCCGGTGATGGAGACGAAGCGCTTCATGCTGCACGGCGAGCTGCCGCCCCGCTACACCATCCAGGACGGGGCCCGATCGTCTCGCTGCAGTAAGCCGACCGGCTGACGCCGAACCCCTCACTGATAGACCGACGCAGCAGGTACGCGTCCACAGCACTCTCGACCAGATGTCCCCGCTTGTTGTGATCAGTCAGCAGCATATCCCGGGTCGGTCCATAGGACACGGTCATCAGCGAAGTGTCATGCACCGCCAGCCTCGGCGAGGATGCACGTCGCTTGATGGTCTTGTCACTGTACTTCTGCACTCCGGTAAGCAGCCCCGCATCGGAAAGCACGTCAAGGTAATGGGCGATGGTCGTCGTATTGCCCACATCATCGAGTTGACCCATGATTTTGCGGTAGGAGAGTTCCTGCGCCGAATATGCCGAACCAAGCGAGAGCAATGCCTTCATGAGCGCAGGTTTGGTAATGCGTTCCAGTCCGATCACATCGTTGAGAATGCTCGGACCGATAATCGCGTCATTCATATACGCAAGCCAGCGATCCCGATCATCGCGCAACGGCAACGAACCAGTCAATACAACAATCAGATTTGCATCATTGTCGCTGTCTGCGTCCCACAAATACCATCATCAGCGTGGTCTTTCATATCATGTCGCATCCCAGACCGTTGATTTCGTGTATTTTTGGCACTACCTATACCGTTGATTTCGTGTAAAATGAGAGATCCGTATGTCGTCGATTTCGTGTAAGGAGTGTGGTTGCGATGCTCAGGCGCAGGATGCTCGACAAGCTCATCGCTTGGAAACACAAAGCGAACGGCCGCGAGGCGCTGCTGGTCGAGGGCGCGAGGCGAGTGGGCAAGAGCACCATCGTCGAGGAGTTCGGACGCACGCAGTACCGGTCACACATCCTCGTCGATTTCGCCCGTCTGCCGCGCGACGTGCGTGACCTGTTCGAGAACCAACGCGACGATCTCGACACGTTCTTCCTCATGCTGTCCACGTACTACCGCACCAGACTGTTCCCCCGGGAGTCGCTCATCATCTTCGACGAGGTGCAGCAGTATCCTCCGGCGCGCGAGCTCATCAAGTACCTCGTGGCCGACGGCCGGTACGACTACGTGGAGACCGGATCGCTGATCTCGATCAAACAGAACGTGACCGGCATCGTCATCCCCTCCGAGGAGCGCAAGCTCAACATGGAACCGCTCGACTTCGAGGAGTTCTGCTGGGCCATGGACGAGGAACTCCTCGCCGACGCCATCCGCATCGCGTTCGACACGCTCTCCCCCTTGCCGGACGCGCTGCACAAGCGCGCGATGCGCCTATGGCGCGAATACCTGTTGGTCGGCGGCATGCCGCAGGCCGTCGCCGCATACGTCGAACACCGCGACTTCGGCGAAGCGGACGACATCAAACGCGGCATCCTGCGCCTGTACAGCGACGACATCGGCAAGTTCGCCGGCGGCGACGCGGGACGCGTGCGCGGCATCTTCGCGCAGATCCCCGGGCAACTGTCCAAACACGAGAAACGGTTCACGCTCGCGTCCGTCAACGCGGACGCGCGCATGCGCGAATACGACGCCGCGTTCTTCTGGCTCGAGGACGCGCGACTGGTGAACATCTGCCGCAACTCGACCGATCCGACGGTCGGGCTCGGCCTGTACGCGAACAACGCGTCGTTCAAATGCTACATGGCCGACACCGGCCTACTGGTCTCGCAGATGTTCGCCGACCGCGAGACCACGCCGGACAACGTCTACCGAGACATCCTGTTCGGCAAGCTCGCGATCAACGAAGGCATGTTCACCGAGAACGCCGTCGCCCAGCAGTTCCGATCGAACGGCCGCGCACTCCACTTCTTCTCACGCAACAACCGCGAGGACGCGGCCAAAACGATGGAGATCGACTTCCTCATCGTGCGCGAATACGACAACGCCGCCATGAAACCGCGCATCAGCCCCGTCGAGGTCAAATCCACCAAACGATACGGCACGTCCTCCCTCGACAAATTCCGCGCACTCTACGGCAACAAACGACTCGGCAAGGAATACGTGATCCACCCACGCCAAATGGAGGTCGACGGCGAACGCATACGCATACCGCTGTATATGGCACACTGTCTGTGAAAAGCCGATGGCGGGCTGCTTTGCACGCTCCAATCGGCAACGCAGCGACAACCACCGGCTTGCTCGGCCTAGTGGGCCTCGGCACAACAGCCTTCTACGGCGGGTTCTAGTGATCGTTGCAACGCTTGGCTGGCTGACGGGGGCCGGGTGAGCGACGGGAGCGCGCGACGCGCGGGCAGGTGGCGTGTCAAGTTTGTGTTTTTCTCCGAGGCGGTGCCGCCGGACGAGTTCAGCGATTCGTTGCTGCTTCTTCCAGGATGGAGACGGCTAACCGGGTAACCGGGGCGCCGTCAGTCGAGCGTTCCGTCAAGCATGTCTCTTGCCGACCATACGGTGAGATTCGATTCGTTGCGTGAACGGGCGGCCCGGGCGAGTTCGTCCGTTTTGACGAAGAGCGCGTAATACCGATTGTCGTACCCGGGAATGAGCCCGGCGCGTGAGCGGAGCGTTGTGATGGTTTGGGCGACGTCGAGATTGTTCTTCCATTTGCATTCGCCAAGCATGATCGTCTTATCCTGCTGATTGGCGGCGATCGCGTCGATGTCAGTCTGTTCGCGGGCGATCGGATCGGTGCCCCACCATTTGCCGAACGTCGTTGCTCGGAACGGCAGAAGTCCCTTCCGATTGGCACGTACAAGCCATTGCCCGCACACGGTTTCGTATTGCTGGCCGACGTACGTGTCCAGGGCCGGGCCGGATATATCCGACAGGACGAGATCGCCGTCTCCGCGCTCGATGCGGTCCGTGTTCGGCCCGACGAACCGGTACCAGAACGCGAAAAACGGATCTGCAAACGACCACAACCCTTTGCGGGAATGAGCTGCATCCTCTCCGAACGGCACGTTCCTCTTGATGAGGCCAAGATCCGACAGGACGCTCAGATATTTGCTGGCCGATGATGACGAGACCAGGCCAGCCTTGCCGGCGATGTCGTTTTGACGTGTGGCTCCCGAACCAATGGCATCCATAACCGAATTGTATACGGCGATATCGCGCAGCTCCTGTCTCAGCAGCATCAACGGTTCCTCATACAGCAAACCACTGGTATCGAATGCGAGGCGTGAGATGTTCTCCTCGTACGACCGGTCTGCGTGAAGCTGCTTGAGGTAGTATGGCGTTCCTCCAAGCGTGGCATAGTATCGGACAATATCCTCGGGTGAGGCGAATGAGATCATGCGCGCCGTGTCAAACACGTCAAACGGTTTGACGCGCATTTGCGCCGTCCTGCGACCATACAGCGGACTCTTATAGCCGAGAACCTCGCTTTCCATGAATCCCTCGTTGCTGCCGCATAGCACCATCATCATATTGGCGTTCTGAAAACCGTGGTCAATGGCCACCTGCAGAATCGACGGCAACGCCTTCTCGTTCATCGCCGCGTAAGGGAACTCGTCAAACACGAGCAGAATGCGTCGTGAGCTATTCTGACGAACCTTGTCTGCAACGAAGTCAAACGCATCCTGCCACAGCTCGAACGCTGGGCGTGACGCCGGTTCTCCGAAAAAACGGTATATTTCGCGAGAGAAATCCCTTAAATTCGCGGCGGATGTCTGTTGCCGCGCCGTGAACATCAACGTATCCCGCCCGCGTGCGAACTCGTCCAACAACGCCGTCTTGCCTACGCGCCGGCGCCCGTACACCACGAGCATCTGGAAATCATCCCGTTCCCACAAATTCTGCATCACCGACAGTTCATGCTCGCGCCCGACAAACATAAGACCTCCATTAGTATGATACTTGTAAGTATCATACTAAATATGTAATATATTCGCAGGCAGTAGTACCAGGTGTGCGCTTCGTGGCATCCCGGGTCCCAGCAATGACTGGCGCGGATGAAGTATTCCGGGTCCGCGCCGCAGGTCTCGGCCTCGTCGCCGGCATTGAAATACTGGCAGACCTTCTTGTCGCACACCCAATCGTCCAACGACGGAGGGAAATCGAACAGGCCGATGCCATCATCCGGCAGCGTCAGCCCGTCGAACGACAGACGCGAGTCCAGCCGCGGCATGGCGGCCGGCATGACCATGACGTTCATGACTACCGTTCCTCCCCGTCCCGTATCGCCGCGTATTCGCGACACAACGATTCCGCGGTCTGCCGCACGACACGGCAACGATCCGAGCCACGGGTGAATATTTGTTTTGCCGGGCCAGAAGAACGGCATACGACACCTCAACCTCCTGGAATCCCTCGCTGCAGACGGCGACCTCAAACCATAATCTGTTCGGCAGAGAAGAAGGCCGAGCTTTACGCCGGGCTTCTTGTGTCGGCCAACTCAGGAAACCCATCCGGGCAGGACGGGCCGGCGTTCACTTCTCGCCACACGCTGAAATGGACTAAAATGCCGTTCATCCGGAGCCGAAATAGCTTTATGACTCAACGTTCAGAACGGGATAAGATGCATCGAGAAAGGCCGTCGGGTCCCATAGCGCGGTGACGGGCAGTGCCCATAGGTTGCCGGTCCATTTCATGATCGTATTGCCGGTGTAGATGAGGTATCCGCGGTGGAATCGGGGGTCTTTGGCGAGTTCCGCGAGTCCTTTGAAGTCGTTGCGGT
>NZ_JAHBBG010000006.1 GCF_019331715.1 Bifidobacterium simiiventris | reverse complement strand
GTTCATCAGGCGCTTGCTGGTTGCTTGTTTATCTTGGTCGAAAACATCCTACCCAGGAAGCGCTCTTCTCTTACTCCCTCAACGGCTCAACGACGAACCCACACCCACGAAAACAACACAAGCGCCACGAATGTTGACCCATGCGTCGTTGATATTCCGCCATAATCGTGCGACTACCGCAAACCGGCTAAAAAATCAAGACTGTTTTTTCTGGAAGTTTCCTCGTAGGTTATTGCGCGGTGGGCGAAACGCCCATATGCGCATATGAGAGGAAGCTTCGTAATGTCGAATCGTGCCATGATGACGGCCGCCGCGAAATCCGTGGACGGTGGTTCTGTCGCGCGCACGGCAACGCACACGATCGCCAAGGCCACGGTCGCCGCGATCGCATTCGTCGCCGCGTTCGTGACCATGCTGAGCCTCGCCGTCGCCCCCATTTCGACGGGCACGTCAACGGATCAGTCGGTTCTGCCGTTCACGCAGGCCGCGTTCGCTGACGACAGCTCAAGCGTCGACTACGAGACCTGGGCCGCCGTCGCCAAGGCCATCGACGACCAGCTGCAGGACGGCCTCAAGGAATACACGTCCGGCAACACGGCCGGTTCGACGTCCAAGTTCATGGCCGCGTACAACACGATCTACATCGCGTCCAACTTCACCGCCGTCGTGCGCGACTCGGTCAGCTCCGATAAGCAGGCCGCACAGCAGCAGGCGTTCCAGGACATCCAGAACCTCTCGTACACGTCCGGCAACGACGACCAGCTCAAGACCAAGATCGCCGATCTGGTGAACGACCTGAACGCGACCGCGCAGCAGCTCGACGCCAACACGAATCTTGCCAACCCGAAAAAGTACGCCGAGGATCTGCAGGCGCAGATCGCCAAGGAACGCAAGGAACTCGACGCCAAGAAAAAGAAGAACCCGGGCAAGGGCAACCGTTCGTGGACCGACGTGGCCAACGAGATGACCCCGATCCTCGACAACGCGTACAAGGCGTACGCGGCGGGCGACGCGGTCAAAGGCGCGACGCTCGTGAACAACGCGTACTACCAGTACTACGAGAAGCTCGGCTTCGAGAAGAACGTGATGAACGCGATCAGCGGCAACCGCGTCTCCGAGGTCGAATACCAGTTCAAAATGTGCCGCAAATCAATGAACACCGGCGCGGATCTCAAGAGCACCAAGCAGCTCATCGACGACCTCAAGGCCATGCTGGTCAAGGATGCGGGCATCCTCGACGGCGGCGCGGCCGACAAGGAGGGCGGCTTTACGAAGTTCATCACCAGCGCGGTCGGCCAGGCGTTCCTGATCCTCATCCGCGAGGGTCTTGAGGCGCTGCTCGTGGTCGCGGCCGTGGTGGCGTACCTTGTCAAGTCCGGCAACAAGCGCTTCACCAAGTGGATCTACCTCGGCGTGCTCGCCGGCCTTGCAGGCGCCGGCGTGGTCGCGGTGATCTTCGTGCTCGCGTTCGGCGGCTCCGGCCCGATCCAGGAGATCATGGAAGGCGTGTGCGCGCTGATCGCCATGTGCATGCTGCTGTGGACCAGCAACTGGATGCTCAACAAGTCGAGCGTCGAGGCGTGGAACCGGTACATTCGCACCAAGACCGAGGCTGCCGTCAAGTCGGTCTCCGCGCAGGTCGAGTCCGGCGATCACGTCGCGTTCGGCACGGTGATGTCGCTTGCGATGCTGAGCTTCCTCGCCGTGTTCCGCGAGGGTGCCGAAACGGTGATCTTCTACCAGTCGATCTACTCGATGAGCCAGGACACGAAGGGCATGTGGACGGGCGGCATCGCCGCGGCAGTGGTGCTCGTGATCATCTTCTTCGTCATCCGGTTCACGTCGGTGAAGATCCCGATCGGCCCGTTCTTCCTCGTCACGTCGATCCTGATGTCGGTGCTCGTGGTCGTCTTCGCGGGCGGCGGCGTGCACGCGCTGATCGAGGGCGACGCGCTGCCGGCCAACTACCTGCAGGGCGTGCCGACGAACGACTGGCTCGGCTTCTACCCGTACGTCGAGTGCATCGTGGCGCAGGTGATCGCGGCCATCGCGGTGATCGCGCTGTTCGTGGTCGGCTTCGTCAAGCAGCGCAAGGCCAAGGCCGAGCTTGCCGCGGGCGGTTCCGGACCGGTCGAGACTGCCGCCGCAGCCAAGTAATAGATTTTCCCAAAAATTTCAACCTAGACAAAGGAAGAGAAATATGAAGAACAAGAAACTCGCCGCCGTCCTCGGTGTGCTGCTCGCCGGTTCGATGGCCTTCTCGCTGGCCGCCTGCGGCTCGACCACCGCGTCGAACGACAACGCCAAGTCGAACACCTCCACCTCCGACACCACCAAGTCGGACGACACCAAGTCCGATGACACCTCCTCCGACGCCGGCGCCGGCTTCGAGGAAGTCCCGGTCGGCCCGTCCGGCACCGCCGAGGAGCAGGATCAGGACAACGGCCCGCTGACTGTCGGTGCCGTGTACTTCCAGCCGATCGACATGGAACCGGCTTCCTCCGGCCTCAAGGCTGCGGACGCCTCCTTCCACCTCGAGGCTGACATCCACGCCAACGAGAAGGGCACCGAGCTCGGCTACGGCAAGGGCGACTTCGTGCCGGACCTGACCGTGAACTACACGATCATCGACAAGTCCACCGGCAAGGAGGTCGAGGGCGGCAAGGCCACCTCCGGTACCTTCATGCAGATGAACGCCTCCGACGGCCCGCACTACGGCGCCAACGTCAAGCTCGACAAGGCCGGCACCTACCAGCTCAAGCTGTCGATCGAATCCCCGGCCGCCAAGGGCTGGATGCTGCACGTTGACCCGGAGACCGGCGTCAAGGGCCGCTTCTGGACCGAGCCGATCGAAGTCACCTTCGACAACTGGGATTACACGCCTCGCCAGTGGTGATGACAACCGCGGCTAACGTGGGCAATTCCATCATGACTGCATAGCACAACGCTCCCTTCCGCACGAGGGGAGCTTTTGCTGTTTTTAGGATGCTGACGAAACGATGAAAGGACGCGAATGCTTGAACAATTCGTGACGGTGATGCCGGGGACGCTGGCCCCCGCATTGCTCGTGATGTGCCTGAGCGTTATGCTCACGGTCGGCGAGGGGCGCGACAAGCCGATCAGCACGCATTGGCGTCTGTGGGGCGTCAGCGTCGGCCTCGTCGCCGCGATCGTGTTCGCGGCCCTGCGCGCGGCGGCCGTCATCAACCAGCGCACGTTCGTCAACTATCCGGTACTGTGCGTCGCGGTCGTCGTCGACCTGCTCGCGCTGACGACCGTCATCCTCGCCCGCCGCATCACGACGAACTGGCAACGGCACGCGATCTGGATGCACGTCGCGAACGCGGTCGCCGCGATCGACATCGCGCTCACGCTGTTCTACGCGCTGCCCGACGTCATCCTGCAGCTGACGATCTGGGTCGAGCCGGGCGACCCGATCTTCACGTCGGCGATGCTGCTGCGCGCGCTCGGCTTTGCGCTGGGACTGGCGATGTCGATCATCGTCGCCGCGATCTTCCGCACGATGCGATCGACCGCGGTGCGGCCCGCGTTCACGGCCGCCGTCGTGCTGACGATGGCGATCCTGTTCGTGCAGCATCTGACTGGCCTCGCGCAGATCCTGCAGGCGCGCGGATTCCCGATGAACCACACCGAGTTCGTGTTGCTCGCGTGGTCGATCAACAACAACCGCGGCATGATCATGGCACAGGCGTTCACGTTCCTGATCCCGGCCGTCGCGTCGATCGTCGCCGGATTCCGCATGCCGATGACCGGTCCGAACGAGGCGACCGTGCGCCGGCACAAGGCGTTCCGTCGTCGCGCGATCGCGGCGGCCGCGTGGAGCGCCGTCGCGATGATCGGCGTGACGTTGACGCTCACGGTCGGCGTGGCCGCGACCCAGCAGGAGGTCACGCTTTCGCCGCCGGAGGCGTACTCGTTGAAGGATGGCGTGGCGACGATCCCGTTCAGCCAGGTCGAGGACGGCCACCTGCACCGCTTCGAATACAAGGCGAAGGACGGCACGGTGATGCGGTTCATCATCATCAAGAAGAACGGCGGCGCGTACGGCATCGGCCTCGACGCGTGCGAGAACTGCGGCGACGCGGGCTACTACGAGAAGGACGGCAAGATCATCTGCAAGAAGTGCGAGGTCGCGATCAACCTGGCGACGATCGGTTTCCGCGGCGGATGCAACCCGGTGCCGTTCCCGTACAAGACCGGCAACGGCAAGATCACTATTCAGACTGCGGATCTGGACGCCCTGAGCGCCCACTTCCAGTGAGACCACAACCTCTTGGCCCCCTCGGCTGAGGGGGCTGTCAGCGAAGCTGACTGGGGGAGCGTCAGGGGATTGAACGCATAAGCACTTGGCTGTCCCTCAATCAGCTCCCCTGAAGGTAATCAAAGCTTTTCGAGCGCATAGCTTCTGACGCTCCCCCAGTCACGGCTACGCCGCGACAGCCCCCTCAGCCGAGGGGGCCGAGAACCCGGAAAAGGAGGAACACGTTGTTCTTTCTGCGAATGATCGCGCGGTCGTTCACGCGCCAGCTGCGCAGGCGGCTGCTCATCGCGCTCACCGTGTGCCTGTCGGCCACGGTCAGCGTCTCGATGCTGGGCGTTGTCTTCGACGTCGGCGACAAGCTCAACGCCGAACTGTCGACGTACGGCTCGAACATCGTCGTGCAGCCGAAGGCCGACGCGGTCGTCTCCGACCTGTACAACACAACAGGGCTTACGGGCGCGGCAGCCCAGGCCGACCCGACCGCGTTCCTCAAGGAATCGGACGCGGCCAAGATCAAGACGATCTTCTGGGCGTTCAACATCACCAACTTCGCGCCGCAGCTCAACGTGCATGCCGAGGTCAACGGCACGAACGCGCCGCTCGTCGGCACGTGGTTCAACAAGGAACTGAAGCTCGCATCCGGCGAGACGACCGTGGTCGGCGTCGAGGGCATGCGCTCGTGGTGGAAGATCGAAGGCGCGTGGCCGAAGGACGACACCGATCAGGGCATGATCGGCGCGACGCTCGCGCAACAGCTCGGCGTCAAGATCGGTGACACGGTGACGCTCAAGAAGACCACGGCGTCCGGCAAACACAACGAGCAGGCGATCAAGATCGTCGGTATATACGATTCTGGCGATGACGAGAACGGTTCGCTGTACCTGTCGAGTTCGGTCGCGCAGGTGCTCGCCGACCTGCCCGATGCGGCCGACAAGATCGAGGTGAAGGCCCTGACCACGCCGGAGAACGACCTCGCGCGCAAGGCCGCGCAGAACCCGGCCGCGCTCAGCCAGGACGACTGGGAGACCTGGTATTGCACCGCGTACCCGAGTTCGATCGCGTACCAGATCGAAGAGGTGATTCCGGACGCGGTCGCCAAGCAGGTGCGGCAGGTCGCCGCGCTGCAGGGCAACGTCTTGCAGAAGACGCAGGCCGTGATGATTTTGATGACGATTCTGAGCCTGATCGCGGCGGCCGTGGCCGTGGCGAACCTGATGGTCGCCTCGATCGGGGAGCGGTCGGCCGAACTGGCGCTGCTCAAGGCGATCGGCGCGACGGACGGCGCGGTGTCGCGTCTGATGATGGCCGAGACGGCGGCGATCGCGCTGCTCGGTGCGATCGTTGGCGCGGGGCTCGGCTCGGGCGTCGCGCAGCTGATCGGGCACGTGGTGTTCGGTTCGGGCATCACGATGCGTCCGATGGTGTTCGTGCTCGTGTTCGTGCTGCTTGCGATCACCGTGCTGCTCGCGTCCGCGTCGTCGATCCGCTCGATCCTGAGCCTGCGCCCCGCGGAGGTGCTCCATGGCCGGTGATTTTGCTGCACAGTGTCATTTCGAGCGCAGCGGAGCGGAGTCGAGAAATCTCTTCCCTGCGATGCGTGCGATGCTGTCCCGTGTGCAGTCGTTCATCAGCGGGAGAAGATTTCTCCGCTCGGCTGTCGCCTCGGTCGAAATGACAGGGTTACGCATCGGTACGACGAGAAAGGAGTGGTGAGATGACGAATACCGGGATGTTCTTCCGCATGCTGTTCAGCGCCGTGTTCCGGCGGCGCTCGCGTGCGATGATGGCGGTCGTCGCGTCGCTGGTCGGCGCGGCCACGCTGTTCTGCCTGGCGATGATCTGCATCGCCGTGCCGCAGCAGATGAACGAGGAGATGCGTGCGTACGGTGCGAACCTGATCGTCACGCCGACCTCGTCCACCGCGTCGGCCGACAAGGCCGGCATCGACAAGGCGATGGTCGAGCACACCACCGAGATGGTCGCGGCGAAGGGTTCCGAGAAGCATGCGACCTACCGTTATGAGAACGTTCGCGTGAACGCCGCGCCGTATGTGATGGCCGGCGTGGACGCGAAGCAGGTCGAGAACCTCAACCATCACTGGGTGGTCGACGGCTCGTGGCCGTCCGACGGCAAGGTGCTCGTCGGCCGAGACATCGCCGACGCGATCGGCCTCAAGGTCGGTTCGCGCATCACCATCGCCTACCGCGCCTCCGACAACTCCTCCACCTCCTCGGCTCCCTCAGATGAGGGAGCTGGCTCGCGCAGCGAGACTGAGGGAGGGAACACGGGTTCCGCCTCCACCACCAACGGAACGACCAGCACGCAGTCCTCCGCCCAGCCCACCCAGGACGGCCGCGTCTCCAGCGACATCATGGACACGTCCGGCACCGAATTCCGCGTCGCCGGCATCGTCGACACCGGCGGCAGTGAGGACTCGATCATCTACGCCACCAACGCCGACGTCAACAAGCTCACCGGCGTCACGCGCGGCGTCGACGTCATCGAATACTCCGCCGGTGCGAACGATCTCAACGCGCTGGTCCAAAGCATCAACGACATGACGTCCATGCACGTCAAGGCACAGCAGGTCACCAAGATCACCGCATCCGACACGCGCATCATCACCATGCTGCAAACGTTGTTCTGGATCGTCTCGCTCGTCGTGCTCGTGCTCACGCTCGTCGGCGTCGGCACCACGATCAGCTCGATCGTCTCGCAGCGCCGTAACGAGATCGGCCTGCGCAAGGCGCTCGGCGCGAGCTCGTCGGCGATCGGCATCGAATTCTACGTCGAATCGGCCATGTACGGCCTCATCGGCGGCCTTA
Source organism: Bifidobacterium simiiventris (assembly GCF_019331715.1). Taxonomy (GTDB): domain Bacteria; phylum Actinomycetota; class Actinomycetes; order Actinomycetales; family Bifidobacteriaceae; genus Bifidobacterium; species Bifidobacterium simiiventris. Next base: position 115,196 of record NZ_JAHBBG010000006.1, on the reverse strand, counting down.
TCGGCACCGCGATCGGCTACGGGCTCGCGCAATGGCTGTGCGTGGCCGTGTTCGAGCGGTCGATCGGCTTCAACTGGTGGCTCGGCGTCGCGTCCGTGCTGCTCGCGGCGATCGTCGCGGTCGTCGCCTCCATCCCGCCCGTCCACCGCGCCACGCGCATCGACCCGGCCGTCGTGCTGCGCGAGGAATAATCGTCGGCTTACGGCTTCGTGAACAACGCTTGTGAATAACGTAAGGAAACATCATGGATATGCTGCTTGAACTCGACCATATCTCGAAGATCTACGGCGACCTGCACGCCGTGGACGACCTGAGCCTGACCGTGCCGGCCGGGCAGTGGCTGGCGATCGTCGGCTCGTCCGGCTCCGGCAAGACCACGCTGATGAACATGATCGGCTGCATGGACACGCCGTCGAAGGGATCGGTCAAGCTCGAAGGACGCAAGCTCGAGGATCTCAACGCCGGCCAGCTCGCGGACGTGCGCAAGAACCTCATCGGCCTCGTGTTCCAGAAGTTCTACCTCGTGCCGCATCTGACGGCCGTGGAGAACGTGATGGTCGCGCAGTACTACCACTCGGTCGTGGACGAGAAGCAGGCGCTCGAGGCGCTGGACCGCGTGGGACTGAAGGAGCGCGCGCACCACCTGCCGAGCCAGCTGTCCGGCGGCGAGCAGCAGCGCGTGTGCATCGCGCGTGCGCTCATCAACGATCCGAAGCTGATCCTCGCCGACGAGCCGACCGGCAACCTCGACGAGAAGAACGAGAAGATCGTGCTCGACCTGTTCCGTCAGCTGCACGAGCAGGGCACGACGATCATCGTGGTGACTCATGATGCTTTGGTGGCGAGCTGCGCGGAGCGCGAGATCATGCTCAACCACGGCGTGCTCGTGGGCGAGAAGTGGAACGACGAGGCCGCACGGAAGGCGTACGAGGCCGCGGGCGGGCATCCGGCGTCCACCGGCGCGGCCGTCGAGGGCGCGCAGACCGGCGAGACCGCGATCGGTTTCGCGGACCCGACCAAGGCCGCGAAAACCGGCGGCGAGGAATAGTCCCGTGGACTGGACTCTTCCTTCTTGTCATTTCGAGTGAGGCGAAGCCGAATCGAGAAATCTCAATACCTCGCTGGATGGTAGAGATTTCTCCGCTCGCTGGCGCTCGGTCGAAATGACAGGCTTTCGCTGGATGGGCAAGAATCAACTACTGTGGAGTGATATGAGCGATACGAACACGTTGAAGAAGTCCGCGGTCGTTGCGGCGGCCGGACTGGTGGTGGCCGGCGCGATGCTGGCCGGATGCGGCGAGCCGAAGGCCACGCCGATGAACGACGAATATTCCGGTAATTCGGGCGAGACCGAGCAGTCGCAGGAGCAGCAGTCGCAGTCCTCGGGATCGGATGATTCGTCGTCGAGCTCGTCCGGTTCATCGACGGGCGCGGGCAGCCGCGACACCGGCACGAAATCCGACAAGAAGGACACCGGCAACTACGCGGACGGCACGTATTCGGTCAACGGCCAGTACGGCCCGATCGGCGAGGACACGATCGACGTGCACGTGACCGTCAAGGATCAGAACGTCGAGAACGTCGAGATCATCGGGCACCCGTTCACGAGCATCTCGAAGAAGCACCAGACCGAATTCGCGGAGGCGATCAACGGCGTGGTCGACGGCAAGCCGCTCAAGGATCTGAAGGTCGACACGGTCGCCGGCGCCAGCTGGACCACCGACGCCTTCAACGCCGCCCTCGAGGTAGCCCGCCAAGAAGCCTCCATCCAGTAGCGTCCGCGTCGCCACATCGGTATCGCTTGCCTGTCATCTCCGCATACCCGCGACCGCGTATGCTGCTGGCGGAGCCTCGGCTCCCTCGGCTGAGGGAGCTGTCACGCGTAGCGTGACTGAGGGAGCGTCGCGGCCAACGGCCGCCAGTAAACACAGCATCGCGCAACGCGCGATCCCAATACGAAAACCATTGGTCACCCTTCAGCAACCCGCCCCATCACCACCCGGTCGATCTCCCCGCATACCGCGTCGAACATGCGATCCACCTGACTGTTCGCGAACCGGACCACCAACAACCCCGGCACCGTCGCTTCCATCTCCCGGGTCCGTTGCAGATCCTCGGCCTGCTGTTCCGTCGTGTAGTGTCCGCCGCCGTCCAGCTCGACCACGAGCCGCGCCTTCGCGCAGTAGAAATCGGCGATGCGTTCGCCGATGGGTTTCTGGCGTTGCCAGCGTAGGGTGTGGGTTTTGAGGAACCGGTGCCATAGCTTGCGTTCCCATGGGGTCATGCTGCGGCGGAGGTGTTTGGCGAGTGGCGTGTTGGTTTGGTTGTAGCCCCTCATGGGTTGATCGTAGCGGATGATGCGTGTGGTATTGGAATCGCGCGTTGCGCGATGCTGTGTTGTTGGCGCCACTGGCGTGCCGCGACGCTCCCTCAGTCAGCCTACGGCTGACAGCGTCCTGCAATTACGGACAGCCTTACGGCTGACTGTTTGCCGGCTCGCCTGTCGGCTCGCACATTGCCTACAAACAGCTCTGCTGTTTGCTTAACGGCAATGTCTCTCAGTTGAGGGAGCCGAGGCTCCGCCAGCGCTATCGCGAATGGGGTATGAGAAGCGGCGTCGTATTGCGTTAGGCGCGGGCTAGGGCGGGCCACAGGAGGGCGGTCATGCGCTCGGGCCAGTCGGCGGCCGCATCGGGGGCGAGGGCCTTGGCGGCGAGCATCGAGCCGAGGGTCGTGCCGAACAGGAAGTGCGCATCCGCATCCGCGCGGAATGCGCCGGATTCCACGCCTCGCGTGATGAACTGCGCGAACCGCTGCTGCGCCGGATCGATGATTTGCCTCGCCAGCCCGTGCACCGCCTGATTGCTGGTCGAGAGCACCACGCCCACCGCCTTCAGGCCGATCTCGTCGTTGAAGCTGGCCGCGACACGCTCCAGCAGGATACGTAATCCCTCGCGTGTGGTCTCCAGATGCCCGAATTCCGGCAGGCTCACCGCCTCGATCTGCAGGTGGCGCAACAGGTCGTCCGTGTTGCGGTACCGCCGGTAGATCGTGGTCTTCGCCACGCCCGACCGGCGCGACACCTCCTCGATGGTCATCGCGCCGATGCCGTCCGAGATGAGGATGTCGAGCGTCGCCTGCGCGATCTTGCGGTCCGTGGCCTCACGCGTGCGCGCGGCGCGCGGCGGAACGGAAGTCGTTGATGAGTCGGTCATGATTCCTTCCTCGTTACGTTCATGATATGACGGGAGCGGTGGCACGGAACACGCGATCACAGCAGCTTCGTGCTTTCGACCTGCGCCACGTACCACTTGTTGAAGCCGACCAGGGGCTTGCGCAGCAGCAGTCCGAGCAGCAGCAGCGGCGGTACGAACAGCGCCAGCTTACCCAGCGCAATCCAGTAATCGTTCGCATAGATCCCCGCGATCGCCGCGCGCACCATCGTCACCGAATGCGTGATCGGCAGCCACGGGCTCAACGTGGAGACGAAATCGGGCAGGATCTGCAACGGATACGCCGCACCCGACCCGCAGATCTGCACCACCAGATACAGCACGCCGATCGCCTTGCCAACGTTGCCAAAACTCACCACCATCGTGTATGCGAAGAACGAGTACACAAGCGAACTCACCCACCCGTCGAGCATGAACAGCCACGGGTGCACGGCCTGAATGCGCATGAACAGCAGCGTGCCGCCGCACGAGACCGTGCTCTGCAGCAGCGCGATCGTCGCGAACACGCCGTAATGGCCCAGATACAGCTCATGCGGTCGCGCCTCTCGCCCGATCGCGGCCTCCAGCTCGTCGCGCACGCGCCGCGACACGGAGGTTTTCAGCGTCACCGCCATCAGCAGCGAACCGACCCACAGCGGCAGGAACGTGTACAGCGGCGCGAGCGAGCTGCCGAAGTTCGCGACCGGGAACAGCGCCTTGCGCTTGAGCTGCACCGGCGCGGCCAACGTGGCTGCCAGCGAGTCCGTGTCCGAGCCGAGCAGCTCCTTGACCTGCGCCATGTCGCCGCTGTTGAGCGCATCCTTCATCTTCTCGCTGAAGTCGCTCAGCTTCGCGCTTGCGGACGTGAGCGTCGTGGCGGTCTCGTTGAGTGTGGACTTGACGTCCGCGAGCTTGGCGTTGGCTGTATCGGCAGTGTCGTGCAGATCGTCGATCGTTGCGGACAGCGATGACGAGCCGGACGACAACGTTTGCGTCAGATCGTTGACCGACGTCGACAGCGAGTCGATCTGCGGCGTGAGCGAGGCACTGAAGTCCGACGTAACCGACGTGACGCTCGACTTTGCCTGCGCGGCGAGATCCTTGATCGTCTGGCGTTTGGCCGTCGCATCCGTATTCTTCGTTTCCAGGTCGCCGGCCGCGTCATTCAACGCATCGCGCAGCGTGACCTGCCGTGCGATCACCCGATCCAGACCGTCCAGCAGCGCGGCCTGCGTGTCCGAACCGATCGTCGTGGCCGGATCGAGCGCAGCGACCGTGTCTCGGATCGACTGGTATTGCGCACGTTGTCCGTCGACGTTCCCGGCCTGCGCGCGCAGCGACTGCGCCAGATCCGCGCTCGACTTGCCGGCGCTCGCATACACTGCGTCGATGTTGGCCGACACCGCGTCGAAACTGTCCGCGCTGGTCTTCAGCGCGTCCGCCATCGCGCTCGTCGCCGACGACAGCGCGTCGGACACCGTCGCCGCGCCCGACTTCGCCGAATCGAGCTGCGACTTGGCGTCCTGCGCCGAACCCGACGCGGTGTCGATCAGGTCGATCGAACTCGCCATCAGCGAGGCAGCCGAATCGGTAAGCGTGCCGTACATGGTCAGCGTCGCGGCCGTGTCGTCCAAGGCGCTCGCGACGTCGCCGACCTTCGTGTTGAACGTGCCGAGCATTTGCGTGGCCTGCGGGTCGTCGAGCTGGTCGAGCAGTCCGGACGCGATCGACAGCGCCGTGCTCGTGATCGTCTGCGCGAACATCTCGTTGACCTGCGCGGCGACCTGGTCCGCGCCCTGGCCGGTCACTTTCGGCGCGAGCGCGTTGATCTTCTCGTTCGTGTAGTACGTGAGCTTCGCGTGACGCACGGTGTCGGCCGTGAAGAACGTCATCATTTTCTCGGAGAAGTCCTTCGGAATGATGACGGCCGCGTAGTATTCGCCGGATTTCGTGCCGTCGATCGCATCGCTTTCGCTCGTGAACGTCCAGTCGAGCTGGCTGTTCGCGCGCAGGGCGTTGACGACCGAGTCGCCGACCGTGATCTTGACCGGGATGAGGTCGGACTGGTAGCCCTCGTCCACGCTGGCGACCGCGAATTTCAGGTTGCCGGTGTTCGAGAACGGATCCCAGCTCGCGGCGATGTTGAACCACGAGAACAGGCCCGGGATGGTGACCAGGCCGATCACGATGATGATCGAGACGACGTTGCCGGTGATGCGTTTGAGATCGCCGACGAACAGCTTGATGATCGCGTTCACTTCGCGTGCCTGCCTTCCGTGTGCGTGGTGGGCTGGATGGTGCGCTGCTGCGCATGCGTGCCGTGCGAACGTTTGCCTCGGTACAGCACTGCGCGGATCGCCTCGTCGCTCAGCGTGCCGAGACGGGTCTGGCGTTCGAGGCTGTCGCGCACGAGCTCGATCGCCATGAGGAACCCGATGATGATGAGGATCCACACGATCCACGTCGCCAACGCGGCGAGCTTCACGCCGATCGCGCCTGCGTCGTTCGCGCCGGCCACGAACGAGAACGTGACCGCGAGCACGGCGGGCACGGCCAGACCGGCCACGAGTGCCCCGCGCTTGAGCCGTGGATACCGTGCCATGAACGCGGCCGCACGCCGTTCGACGCCCGCCCGGTACACGTCCTTGTCCGCAAGCATGCGGATCGCCTGCGCAATGCTGAACGGCCGGTCGGGCAGCTGCACCTCCTCGCCGACGAACATGTCACTGTCCGCGAGCTGGCGTGCGAACAGACGGTTCAGATTCGTCAGCCACGGCCGCACCGCCAGCCCGACCGCGAACGAGACGGCCGCGAACACGGCCAGCATCGCGATGTCGCGCGTCCAATGGCCGTCGTAGAACCCGCCGATCGTCTCACGGAACGCGCCGATCGAATACGTGAACGGGAAGAACGGATACAGCCTGCGGTAGAAGTCCGGCATCATCTCGATCGGATACAGGCCGGACGCGCCCGGGATCTGCACGATGATGAGCGCCACGCACAGGCCCTTGCCCACATGCATGAGCGTGGTCGAAAGCATGTAGATCAAGCTCAGGTACGCGAGCGATGTGACGACGCCGGTGAGCAGGAACAGCGGCGCGTTCACGGTCTGCACGCCGAGGATCAGGTCGCCGGCGGTGGTGACGAACCCCTGCGCGGCGGCCGGCACCGCAAGCAGCAGAAAGCGCGCGAGATAGCGCTCGCTGGCGGTCGGCTCCTCGTCGAGTCCCTCGTCGTCGACCTCGAGCCTGACGATCACCATGAGCGCGAACGCGCCCACCCACAGCGCCATGTTCGTGAACAGCGGCGCCATGCCGGAGCCGTACGTGGCCACCGGGTACACGGTTTTCGTGGTGAGCACGGTGGGGGAGAGCATGAATGCGGAGATCGCGGAAACGTTGAGCTTGCCGTCGGAGCCGAGGAGCTGGCCGAGCATGTCGGTCGATGCCAACGCTGTCAGATCGGTGGCAGTGGAGGCGAGTTTCGACTCGATTCTGGACAGGCCCGCGTCGGTTTGCGTGAGCGCCTCCGTCGTGTTGTTCGCGGCCTGATCGAGCTGGTCGAGCACGGCCTTGGCCTGCGCGATGAGCGTGCTTTGGCTGCCGGTCATTGCGGACAGGGTGCCCGTCGTCTGTGACAACGTGGTCAGCCCGTCGTTGAGCTTCGGCAGCGCGTCGGCGGAGATCGTGGAGCGCGCCTTTCCGGTGGCGTCCAGCGTGGACTGCGTGGCCGTGTTCATCGTGTCGGCGGCGTTGCGGGTGTCGTCGATGAGCGAACCGGTGTCGGAGTTGAGGGTCTGTAGTCGGCTGATCGAATCGCCGAGCTTGTCGTTGCGCGTCTGCAGTTCGCTGATAAGGTTTGCGGCCGTGGATGAGTCCGGCAATTGCCGCAGTCGTGCTATGAGGTCGCTGGTCGTCTCGTTCGCCTGCTTGGCGACGGTGAGCGCATCTCCGATCGCCGCGTTCGCGCCGGTCATGCCGCCGGTGATCGTCGCGATGCCAAGGTTTGCGCTCGCGCTTGCCTGCGAGAGCAGATTCGAACCTTGGTCGAGTGCGGTGAAGGAACTGTTGGCGAACGCGGTCGTCGTGTCGCGCGCGGTAGCGATGGCCTGTGACGCGGTGTCGAGCAGGGTGCCGGCGTTCGCTGCGGCCAGTGTGATCTGTGCGATCTGTTCGCGTGATTCCTTGGTCTTGTCGGGAATCTGCGAGAAGGCTTGCTTGAGATCGTCGATCGACGTGCGTGCCTTGGCGATCTTGGCCTGAGCGGAGGTGAGCTGCGCGACGGTGCTTGCCGTGGCGTCGTCGGCTTGGGCCGAAAGCGTGTCCCCGGCCTTGTTCACCACGTCGGAGATGACCTTGCTGGCGGTCGAGACGAACGCGTTGTTGACCTGCGTGTCGACCGTGGACGCACCGGTGTCGGTGATCTTCGGCGCGACCGCGTTCGCCTTTTCGTTCACGTAATACTCGAGCGTCGGGCGGTTCTTGCCGTCCGTGATCACCCCGGCCATATCCTCACTGAACGTTTCCGGAATGACGATCGCGGCGTAGCTTTCGCCGGATTCCACCTGTGCGATCGCCTCGGATTTGCTCACGAACCGCCAGCCGAGGTCGTGGTTCGCCTTGAGTTGGTCGACGAGTTGGTCGCCGAGGTTGAGATCGCCGAGCAGCGCGTTGCTGGTGCCTTCGTCGTTGTTGGCGACGGCGACCTGCACGCCCTTGGTGTTGCTGTACGGATCCCAGAAGCCGACGATGTTGAACCAGGCGTAGAGCGCGGGAATCACGGTGATGCCGACGATGATGACCCATGCGGTCGGCACACGCAGCAGACGCAGGGCGTCGCGGCGCAGGATCTTCAGCACATTGCTCATATCGTCCTTTATCGTCCTTCCGGGGTCGGCGAGTGCTCGTTGCGTAACGCTACGTATGGCGTAGCGCTACGCAACACGTAGTGTAATCCCTCCCGTGGATGACGGTCGTCGGTTGGGCGGCGCTGATAGCGTGGACGGCATGAGTGAAGCAGCAGACCAGAACGAGGAAACCGCGCGGATCGAGGGTGCCGCGACGGCGGAGGCGCCCGAACAGTTTGAATCCATGGATATTGGGCCGGTCATCGGCATTCCCGGAGAGGTTGCGCCGGAACCTGAGCCATCGGAACCTGAGCCGGCATCCGTGGGGCTGACGTCAGCGGAGAAGCCGAATCCGTCTCCAGCCGTCGGTACCTCGATCCCCGGCGATGTCAACGGCGACGGCGTCGTCGACATCGACGACGAACGTCTCCCGCTCGTCGCCCGCATCTACGGCATCGTGCTCGTCGTCTACGGCATCACCACCATCCCGGCCATCGTGCTCTCCGTCATCCGCGTCATCCGTGCGCTCGCCGCCGGACAGGTCATTGTCACCCAGCCCGACCTCACCGCCATCCTCAGCTGGCTGTCGGCCGGCACGAACTCCGTCACCACCGTCATCCTCATGATCTTCAGCATTCTGCTGCTACGCAACCGGCGCAAGCACGCGGCACGCTGGATCGAAGCCCTCATCCCGCTCACCATCGCCGAAGGTCTGTTCACGGTCGCGCTCGACGGTCTGCGGCTGCCGCTTCTCCTGTCGATCATCCAGCTCGTCATCCTGATCGCGCTGTCCGTCAGCGTCGACCCGGCGCTGCGTGAGGAACGCCGCCTCAAAACCGCGCTGTGGCACATGGACAGGCGTTCGGAATATGAACGTGCGCTGGCCCAAGGCATGCCCGGACGCGACCTGAGCGGCAAAGGCTACATCTCGCTCGACTTCTTCAACATCTTCTGGCTGTTCATGGTCGGCTGCGTGTTCGGCCTCGCGATCGAGACGATCTACCACTTCGCACTGTACGGCGGCGAATGGCAGGATCGCGCGGGCCTGTTGTGGGGCCCGTTCTCGCCGATCTACGGCTGCGGCGCGGTGCTGCTGACTGTGCTGCTCAACCGTCTGTGGCGCGCCAACTGGCTGTTGATCTTCTGCGCGAGCGCGGTGATCGGCGGCACGTTCGAATACCTGACGAGCTGGTTCATGGAGGTCGCGTTCGGCATCACCGCGTGGGACTATACCGGCCAGTGGCTATCGATCGACGGGCGCACGTCGGGCAAGTACATGTTCTTCTGGGGGCTGCTCGGACTGGCGTGGGTCAAGCTGATCCTGCCTCGGCTGCTCGCGCTAATCCAGCGCATCCCGTGGGGATGGCGGTACACGTTGACGCTCGTGTGCCTCGTGTTCATGGTGGTCGACGCGACGATGACCCTGATGGCGTTGGACGCGTGGTATTCGCGGATGGCCGGCATCGCGGTCGACTCGCCGGTCTCGGACTTCTTCGCGCGGCATTTCGGCGACGAGTTCATGGCGAACCGATTCCAGACCATGAGCCTCGACCCGTCCAAGGCCGGGCGTGCGTAAGGGGCGGGGGCGGGGCCCGGTGCGGCCGGGCTGCTGCGCGCCGGCATGGGATTTCTGCGTGATGTTCGGACTTCGATTGGAGCCCGCTCTCGCGGTGCTTCGCGGCTGTTTGCCGCCGCGCGAGTGCGGGAGGGCGAGAGGAGGCGGCGCCGACGAAGAACGGGGGTATTGTGTTGCGCGCGGAAGCCCGATAGATTGGGTGGAGTTTGTTCATCCCGCACGTTCCGCTGATATCGGACGCCACGACCGTATGCCTCGTATCGGAGATCGCATGACCCAGCCCAACTCATCGACCACCCAGCCCATCCAGCCCGCGCCGGCCGTCAAGTCCGGCCGTCTCGCCGTTCCCGACCTCATCTCGATCGGCATCTTCACCGCCCTTTACTTCGTGTGCGTGTGCGTCGCCACGCTCGTCTCCACCCTCATCGCCGGCGCCGGCACGATCTTCCTGCCCGCCGTCGCCGCGCTCATCTGCGGCCCGGTGTTCATGCTCTCGGTCGCGCGCGTCGGCAAGTTCGGCGGCATCACCGTCATGGGCGTCGTGATCGGCCTGTTCCTGTTCGTTTCCGGCCACTTCGCGCTCTCGTTCGTCGCCAGCGTCGTCTTCCCGCTCGCCGGCGACCTCATCGCCCGCATCGGCAACTACAAGAACCGCGTCACCATCCTCATCGGCTACGTCGTGTTCTGCTACGGCCTGACCGGCCCGATCCTGCCGCTGTGGTTCATGAAGGACGCGTACGTCGCCTCGCTTGAGGCGCGCGGCAAGGATTCGGCGTACATCGACAACCTGTTCTCGCAGATCAGCGTCGGCTCGTTCTTCGTGGCGATGGCCGCGATCCTTGTGTGCGGCCTGATCGGCGGCTGGTTCGGCCAGCGCATCCTGAAGAAGCACTTCGTCAAGGCCGGCATCGCCTGATGACTTTCCCCTCCGCCGGCCGTTCCGGACTGCGGCTCGACCCGCGCACGAAACTGTACCTGCTGCTGCTCGCGAACCTGCTGCTGTTCTTCCACGTGGACACGCGCGGCGAGGCGATCATGGTCGCGCTGTTCCTGTTGCCGCTGTTCGTGGCCGGACGGTGGCGCAACGGGCTGCGACTGGCCGTGCTGTACTTCGCGCTGCTCGGACTGGGACTGTGGTCGGACGCGGTGACGCTGGACGGCACGGGCGGCGGTTCCGGAGGATCGCTGATCGGCATGATGAACGGCGGTGCAAACGATGGCGGTGCGACATCGTTCGCAGTGACGGCCGGCCACGTCGCCGGACTGCTGTCGGTCGGTATCCGCATGATGATGCCGTGCCTGATCACCGGCGCGTACGCGTTCACCACGACCTCGATCAGCGAGTTCGTATGCGCGATGCGGCGCATGCGCGTGCCCGAGGCGATCGTCATCCCGTGCATGGTCGTCATCCGTTTCTTCCCGACCATCGCGCACGACTACCGGCAGATCCGCAACGCGATGGCACTGCGCGGCATCGCGGCCGGCCGGTTCGCGCTGGTGCGCCACCCGGTGCAATCATTGGAGTTCATCATCGTGCCGCTGCTCATGAACGCGACGTTCGTCTCGCGCGACCTGTCCGTCGCGGCCCTCACCAAAGGACTCGGCGTCGCCGGCGAACACACCTGCATGACCGTCATCCGCATGCGCTGGTTCGACTGGGCGTTCATGGTCGTGTGCACCGCGCCGCTGGCGCTCGCAATCGGAGGCGTGCTGTGAGCGAATCACCTACTGTGTCATTTCGACCGAGCGAAGCGAGCGGAGAAATCTTATTCCGCGCCGCATCCGCGCCCATCATCGCGATCGTCGACACGTCGTTCCAATACGCGCACGACGATACCGGCGCTGCGGCTGCCAATCCGGCCGCCGAAGTCCCCTCACCAGTCAACGCGACGGTTCCCGCCGATCTCGCCCTCTCCCACGTCGATCTCGCCATTCGTCCCGGCGAAACCGTCATGCTGTGCGGGCAGTCCGGCTGCGGCAAAACCACCGTCACGCGGCTCATCAACGGTCTCATCCCGAACTTCTTCCACGGTCCGTTGACCGGGACGCAGACCATCTGCGGTCTGGGCGGCGCCGGTGACACGACGGGCGGTGCAAGTGCTGCAAACGTTACTGCACCCGTGCCGATCGAAACGCTCGTGCCGCTCGTCGGCAGCGTCTTCCAGAACCCGAAAACGCAGTATTTCAACGCCGACACGATATCCGAACTTGCGTTCCCCTGCGAGAACGTTGGCATGCCGTCCGCCGAGATCCGTGCGCGCGTCGCCGAGGTCGCGCATCGGTTCGGCATTGAACATCTGCTCGGCCGCAGCGTCTTCAAGCTGTCTGGCGGCGAGAAACAGCGGCTCGCGGTCGCCGCGGCGACCATGCTGCACCCATGCGTCATCGTGATGGACGAGCCGACCAGCAACCTCGACGCGGCCGCGATGCGCGACTTGCACGACATGGTCGCCGCGCTCAAACGCAACGGCGTGACGGTCGTGATCGCCGAACACCGGCTCGCATGGTGCGCCGATCTTGTCGACCGGTACGTGCGGTTCGAGCACGGCGCGGTGGCGGGCGAATACACGGCCGCCGAGTTCGAGGCGCTCCCGGCGCAACAGCTCGAATCATGGGGACTGCGCGCACTCGATCTTGCGCCGTATCGTGTCGCGTTGCGCGCGAAAACCGGTGTGGACGACGTCGAACCGAGCGCCGGTCCGCGATCTGCCGCGACTCGGTCGGTCGAACCGTCCGGCGCATCGGCCATATCATCGGCCGCTCCCGTCACTGCTCCGGCAAGGCAGCGTCCTTCCGCTCCGGCCAGTCTCTTCGCGCCGCAAACCGGACACCAGCCGTCATCCAATACCGGCGGCGTTCCCGTCATTGCCACGCACGATCTCGTCGTCGGCTACCGTCGCGCGTTCCGTCGCGGCATCGCCGATCTCACGTTGCACGGCGGAGAGATCGTCGGTCTGATGGGCCGCAACGGAGCCGGTAAAAGCACGCTCGTGCGCACGCTGTGCGGACTGCAGAAACCGCTCGCCGGACGGGTGCCGCTGCACGGCGATCCGGCACGGCCGGCCGCGCTCACCCGCGCCGGATTCCTCGTCATGCAGGACGTCAACTACCAGCTCTTCGCCGACAGCGCACGCGAGGAACTGCTGCTCGGCCTCGGCGACGCCGGCGACGCAACGCTCGGCAAGCAGACCGACCGGGTGCTCGCGGAACTCGATCTGCTGCCGTTCGCGGAACGTCATCCGATGAGTCTGTCGGGCGGGCAGCAGCAACGGCTGGCGATCGCATCGGCGATCATGTGCGGCAAAGAACTGATCGTGCTCGACGAGCCGACCAGCGGACTCGACCGGGCGCACATGATGCAGGTCGGCGCGCTGCTGCGGGGATTGTCCGACCGGGGCAAAGCCGTACTCGTCGTCACGCACGACGAGGAACTTGCCGCACTATGGTGCGACCGGATCATCGACCTAGACGACAACTTGAGCAAGGAAGCATCATGACCACTTTTGACCCGACCGAATGGATCGGCGACTGGATCAGCTTTGAGCAGCTCATCGACAGCCACGACCCCGCTATCGAACGCGCGTGGGCCGATTCCGAGGCGGCGATGCGCGGCCGGCGATCCGGATTCTCGCTCATGCTCCCGTTCTTCGGCGGCAGCATCCGCCGGTTCTGGCGCTGGGCCTGCCGCACCACCGGCCGCGAAAACCGGCATGTGCCGATCGCCGGATGGCATATCGAACCGCTGGAATACGGCGAGAACGCGGGCAACGGGTTCGCGCTCGAATGGCGCAGCGACGAATCCACGGTGATCGGCCGCTACGCCTACCAATTCGACCACATGATCGACCGTGGACTCGAAGGCAAGCCGTGTTACGTTTTCCACGCCGACTCTGCGCCGGCCGGCAGCCCGTTCCGCGTGCTTATCGCGATGGATCCGATGCCGGAACGCGCCGCGCTCGCAAGCGGCGGGCTGCTCAGTCACCTGCATTTCCAGTACGGCAGCAGCGAGACGGTACTGTTGCGCGGTGGCTCAGGCAGGGGCGTGGCCGCCAGACTGCGCCATCGCATGTGGTACCCCACCATGTGCGCGGCCGAAGGCGACCTGCTCGCCCAGTGCAACATCGTCCGTGCGCTGCACCATCTGCCGGCATGGGAGCAGTTGCCCGAATCGGCATGAGCGTTCCCGACGGAGCGTTACCGGGTCTGCCGCACAATCCGTGCCTATAGTAAAAGCATGGGAAACGCTGTCGTGCATCGGGAGTCGCGGGCCACAGCCGCGCTCGGGGAATGGCAAGGGAGCCGCCAGCTCGTGCGCAGGCTGATCCGCCGGAGATTATGGCGAACGTTCGGGCCATTGCTCGTGGTGATGACGATCGGACTGTCTTGCGGCGCCTATCTATGGTCGTCGCACACCGCTGCGGTTGCGTCGTTCCTCGGCGACATCGTGCTGTGGGAATACGGAGGTGCTGCGATCGGTTGCATCGCGTTGGCTGTGGCATGGTATGCGGCGTGGCGTTCCGCGTCGGCCTTGTTGCCACGCGCCGCGTTGGGTGTGTGTACCGGCGAGGATTTCCCGTTCCGCTTGGTTCGCAAGCCGCACGACAACAGCGATCTCGAACTCGGGGAGCCGGATTTTAGGGTATCGATGATCGTGTTTCCGGCCGATCTCACGCGGGTGTTCACCGTGTTGGAGTGGGTCGGCGGCGAGGCCGACGTATGCTGGACGATCATGCAGGTGAGCAACGGCCGTTTACGGGTCGTCGGCCGCGATGCCGTCGACCCGGGCACGCGTCTTGCCTGCGCCCGGCAATACGCGACCGACGATCTCGACGGCGTCCCGCTCGACGAGCATTGCACCTACGACCAGCGCAACAGCGTGCTTATCGTGCGCTGACTGGTATGCAGCATGTCGGTGTACCGTTGGCTGCAAGACCGCCTCTAGCCATACCTATGCCGTAGAGTCCGCAGAAAAAGCTCGCAGGAGAATCCCTGCGAGCCTGAAACGACTAGAAATCCCAATCCTCGTCGTCCGTTTCCTCGGCCTTGCCCATCACATACGACGAGCCGGAACCGGAGAAGAAGTCGTGGTTCTCGTCCGCGTTCGGCGACAGCGACGCGATGATCGCCGGATTCACATCGCAGATCTCCGCCGGGAACAGCGCCGGATAGCCGAGGTTCATGAGCGCCTTGTTGCCGTTGTAGCGCAGGAACTTCTCCACGTCCTCCGTCAGGCCCACCCCGTCGTACAGTGACTCGGTGTACTCCACCTCGTTGTCGTACAGCTCGTTGAGCAGGTCGTACGTGTACTCGCGCAGCTCCTCGCGCTTCGCGTCGCCCACCAGCTCCAGCCCGCGCTGGTACTTGTAGCCGATGTAGTAGCCGTGCACGGCCTCGTCGCGGATGATCAAGCGGATCACATCGGCCGTGTTCGTGAGCTTCGCATGGCTCGAGAAGTACATCGGCAGGTAGAAGCCCGAGTAGAACAGGAACGACTCGAGCAGCGTCGAGGCGACCTTGCGCTTGAGCGGGCTATCGCCCTCGTAGTAGTCGAGCACGATCTGCGCCTTTTTCTGCAGGTACTCGTTCTCCTCGCTCCACGCGAACGCCGCGTCGATTTGCTTGCTCGAGCACAGCGTCGAGAAGATGCTCGAATACGACTTCGCGTGCACGGACTCCATGAACGCGATGTTCGTGTACACGGCCTCCTCGTGCGGGGTGAGAGCGTCCGGAATCAGCGAAACCGCGCCGACCGTGCCCTGGATCGTGTCGAGCAGCGTGAGCCCGGTGAACACGCGCATGGTGAGCGTGTGCTCCTCCTCGCTCATCGACTGCCAGCTGGGGATGTCGTTGGAGACGGGGATTTTCTCGGGCAGCCAGAAGTTGCCGGTGAGACGATCCCAGACCTCGAGGTCCTTCTCGTCCTCGAGCTTGTTCCAGTTGATCGCGGAAACGCGGTCGATGAGCTTAAGCGGTTTGCGCGGAACGGAAATCGGTGCCATGTTTGGATTCCTTTGTCATTCTTGTTTCCGATGATGATCATGATTGGGCGTGTGCGCTCTGATGCGTGCGGTATCAAGGCGCACCGAGGGAAGCGGTACTCAGTACCGCGACCGAGGAGCAACGCGGATAACGCACCATCAGAGCATGCAGGAGACGCAGCCCTGGACCTCGGTGCCTTCAAGGGCCTGCTGGCGGATGCGGATGTAGTACAAGGTCTTGATGCCCTTGCGCCACGCGTAGATCTGCGCCTTGTTCACGTCGCGCGTGGTGGCCGTGTCGGGGAAGAACAGCGTGAGCGAGAGGCCTTGGTCGACGTGCTGCGTCGCCTCCGCGTACGTGTCGACGATCGCCTTCCAGCCGATCTCGTACGCGTCCTTGAAATACTCGAGGTTCTCGTTCGTCATGTACGGCGCGGGGTAGTACATGCGGCCGATCTTGCCTTCCTTGCGGATCTCGATCTTGGAGACGATCGGGTGGATCGACGACGTGCTGTGGTTGATGTACGAGATCGATCCGGTCGGCGGCACGGCCTGCAGGTTCTGGTTGTAGATGCCGTCGGCGAGGATCGCGTCGCGCAGCGCCTCCCAGTCGGCGACGGTCGGGATCGCGACGCCGTACTTCGCGAACAGGTCGCGCACGCGGGCGGTGCGCGGCTCTAGCGAGCGACGTCCATCGGTATACTTGTCGAAATAGTTGCCCTGACCGGCCGGCTTCGCGTACGCGGAACGCTCGAAGCCGACGAACGCGCGGCCGCGGCTCACCGCGAGGTCGTGCGACGCGCGGTAGGCATGGTAGGCGACGGTCATGAAGTACATGTCGGTGAAGTCGAGCGCCTCGTCGGAACCGTACTGGATGCCTTCGCGCGCGAGGAAGCCGTGCAGGTTCATCTGGCCGAGGCCGATCGCGTGGCCCTCCTCGTTGGCGCGGCGGATCGACGGCACCGCGTTGATGCTGGTCTGCTCGGCGACGGACGTGAGCGCGCGGATCGCCGTTTCGACCGTGCCCGCGAGGCCGCCGTCCATCGCCTTGGCGATGTTGAGCGAGCCGAGGTTGCAGGAGATGTCGCGGCCGACGTGCGCGTAGGTGAGGTCCTCGTTGTAGGCACTCGGCTCCTGCACCTGCAGGATTTCGGAGCACAGGTTCGACATGGTCACGCGGCCGTCGATCGGGTTGGCGCGGTTGACGGTGTCCTCGAACACGATGTATGGGTAGCCGGACTCGAACTGCAGCTCGGCGAGGGTTGTGAAGAACTTGCGCGCGTCGATGTAGGTCTTCTTGATGCGATCGTCCGCGACCATCTTCTCGTAGTTCTCGCTGATCGGCACGTCGGCGAATGGCTTGCCGTACACGCGTTCGACGTCGTACGGGCTGAACAGCGCCATCTGTGCCTTCTGCTTGGCGAGCTCGAACGTGATGTCGGGCACGACCACGCCGAGCGCGAGCGACTTGATGCGGATCTTCTCGTCCGCGTTCTCGCGCTTGGTGTCGAGGAATCGCATGATGTCGGGGTGGTGCGCGCTCAGGTAGACCGCGCCCGCGCCCTGGCGCGCGCCGAGCTGGTTCGCGTACGAGAACGAGTCCTCGAGCAGTTTCATGACCGGCACGACGCCGCTCGACTGGTTTTCGATGTGCTTGATCGGTGCGCCGAGCTCGCGCAGGTTGCTCAGCAGCAGGGCCACGCCGCCGCCGCGCTTCGACAGCTGCAGGGCCGCGTTGATGCCGCGCGAGATCGACTCCATGTTGTCTTCGATGCGCACGAGGAAGCAGCTGACCGGCTCGCCGCGCTGCGCCTTGCCGAGGTTGAGGAACGTCGGGGTGGCCGGCTGGAAGCGGCCGGCGATCATCTCGTCGAGGTAGCTGATTGCTGCGTGCTCGTCGCCGGCGGCCAGCGCGAGCGCGACCGCGGCGCAGCGCTGCGGGAAGTCCTCGAGGTACTGCTTGCCGTCGAACGATTTGAGCGCGTAGGAACGGAAGAACTTGAACGCGCCGAGGAACGTTTCGAACTCGTAGTTGCTCGCGGCCGCGCGGGTGTAGAACGTGTCGAGGAACTCGGGGGAGTACTGCTCGAAGACGCGGGCCTCGTAGTACTGGTTATCGATCAGGTAGGCGAGACGCTCGGCCGTGGAGTCGAAGCGGCGTGTGTTCGGCTCGATCTCGCTGGCGACGTACGCGCGTTCGGCTTCCTTGTCCTTGTCGAACTGGATGCGGTGGTGCTCGTCGTACAGGTTGAGCATCGCGTTGAGCGCGTGGTAGTCGGTGGACGGGTCGTAGGTGGTCATGGATGATCTTTCGTGGGTCGTGGATGGGATGGATGGGGGCGGAGACGGCGGTCTTGGTTGTCGGCGGGCGTTCGGTGTCTGGCGGCTGATGACGGCGTCCGGTTTTCGTTAGGATTGTGTGCCTTCTCGCCGGAAACGGACGTTCGGCGATGTGTTTGCGTCCGTTTGCTTCAAGGATGGGCGGTTCCTGGCGGAAACCGGACGCCGGATGACGCGTTTGCGTCCGTTTTTCACTAGGACGCGTACCTCTCAGCGGGAAACGGACGCGGATCCGGCTAGCCGAGCTCGCCGAGGGTCGAGAAGAACCGGGAGAGTCCGTCTCGCGTCTTGCGCACGTCCTCGGGGGTTCCCATGAGCTCGAATGTGAACAGCAGCGGCACCTTGCATTTCGCGGAGACGATGCGGCCTGCCGCGCCGTACGCTTCGCCGAAGTTCGTGTTGCCGGAGGCGATCACGCCGCGGATCCATGCACGGTTGTCCGGATCGTTGAGGAACCGTTTGACCTGCGGCGGTACTGCCTTCGCGACGACCCCTCCGCCGTAGGTCGGCACGATCAGCACGTACGGCTGGCGTACGGCGAGTGGCTCGTCACCGGGGCGCAGTGGGATGCGGTAGGTCGCGATGTCCAGTTCGTCGAACCGGCAGCTTTCCACGAACCGGGTGGTGTTCTCGGATGCGGAGGAGAAGTAGACGACCGCGCCGGCATGGCGTTCATCTGATCGAAGTTGATTGCTCTGTGATGATGCTGTGCTGCTCATGTGATGAGTTGATGGGTCGGTGATGATCGT
Organism: Bifidobacterium simiiventris; assembly: GCF_019331715.1. GTDB lineage: Bacteria > Actinomycetota > Actinomycetes > Actinomycetales > Bifidobacteriaceae > Bifidobacterium > Bifidobacterium simiiventris. The sequence continues at coordinate 96,495 of NZ_JAHBBG010000006.1, read as the reverse complement.
GCCGAATTGGTGTGCGGAGCGTGATCGTCGGGATGATATGTGATCACTCGGTGATTGGTGATCAGTTATTGATGATTGCGTCGTGCGACGGATGGCGGGCTGGTGGCGCGGGACGGGGATGCGTTGCCGTGTATCCGGTGTTCGCGATCGGCGGGGTATGACGCGACGATGACGGGCTGTATGTTTCGCTTGCGGCCGGCTATGCGGCCAGCACGCGCTGATCGGCGGTCGACGCCGAAATGATGTCATGCTCGGCGACGGACTGGGCGGCGATCGACTTCGCCAGCGTTCGGATCAGATCCGGGCGATATCCGGTCCAGGAATGATCCGGGGCGATCACGACCGGGGCCTGCTTGAAGCCCGCACGCTGCAACTGCTCGAGCGTGGAGGGGTTTTCGGACAGGTCGACGGTCTCGAACGGGATGCCGAGCTTGGTGAGCTGGCGCTTGGTGGCATCGCACTGCGGGCAGCGCGGCTTGGTGAAGACGGTGACGGTCATGGTTGCCTCCATTTCGTATCGAGTGAGTCCCGTGTACCCCTGTGGTTCGTTACGCGGTCGGTGACAGTTGACCAATAGTACAACTCGATGTTTCCTTCGTAACCACTAGTTCTTGTGGCGTGTCGAGCGTGTCGGCACTAGATGTAGTGGTTGGAATCGTGTCGGCAGTAAGTGTGTCGCATGCAGACGGCGGCTGTCCGGTCGGCTGGAACTCGTCATTGTCAGATAAATCACATTGTCTTTTCGTGGTGAAAACCGCTCACTGAACGTGTGCTCGGCGAGCGGTTTCTGCCGCGCGGCGATACGGAGCGTGGGGTAACGTAAGCCGCATGAGCGAGAGCAATACGCAGACGGCATATTTTGCAGGCGGATGTTTCTGGGGATTGGAACGGTACTTCCAGAATGTGGATGGCGTGATCGACACAACGGTCGGTTATGCTCAGTCGCGAACGGAATCGCCCACCTATGAGCAAGTGTGCTCAGGCGATACTGATGCGGCCGAAACCGTCAAAGTTGTTTTTGATCCTGAGCGAGTTACCCTGCGCACGTTGTCGCTGCTGTTCCTCGAGATCATCGACCCGTTCTCCGTCGATCGGCAGGGTGAGGACCGCGGTCGCCAGTACCGCACCGGCATGTTCTACACGGACGACTCGCAGCGTGCGGTATATATCGCCGCGCTTGAACAGCTGGTCGACCGTCAGCCGCAGCGTCCGGCCGTGCTGATCGAGCCGCTGCGCAACTTCTATCCAGCTGAGGATCGTCATCAGGACTATCTGATCAACAATCCCGGCGGTTACTGTCACATTCCGATCGCTGCGATCGCGAATGTGAAGAACCGGCAAAAATACGTCGAGAAAATCTGGGATCTGACGCTCGAACAGTTTGCGGTCACTCAGCTTGCCGCCACCGAACGACCGTTTGTGAACGAATATGATCACGAATTCGAGCCGGGTATCTACGTGGACATCGTCAGTGGCAAGCCGTTGTTCTCGTCGCGTGACAAGTTTGATTCCGGCTGCGGCTGGCCCGCGTTCAGCAAGCCGATCGATGCGGACTCGCTGACCGAGCACGAGGACCATCGCATCCCGGGGCGCGATCGTATCGAGGTGCGCACCGCCGAAACGCAGCTCCATCTCGGCCACGTATTCACCGACGGCCCGGCCGACCGCGGCGGCCTGCGCTATTGCATGAACTCCGCCGCGCTGCGGTTCGTCCCGCGCTCGCGCATGGCCGAAGAAGGCTACGCCGCCTGGCTCCCCGCCGTCGACGGCGAGGAGCGATAACGGCTGCGGCTGCGCCGATTCGTTTTGGTCCATTCGTCCGGAGCCGTTTATGGGCGCAGCCGGATCCCGCATCTGCGTTGATGCCGCATGGTGCCGCCTCGGACGGACGGTGCCAGGACGAGAAAGGCCTTTGGAATCATTGAGATTCCAAAGGCCTGTATCGTGCCCCCCGTGGGATTCGAACCCACAACCCACGAATTAAACGAATCGGATTCCGGTCATTCGATAGGGGCTTTCTTATGTTGTGAGACCAGTGTACAGCACTTGGAACCGTTGGGGTTTCAGCGGGACTGACCGGTCCCTTGAAAGCCCATACGGCCGTAGGCGACACGCCCGTCCTTTTAAGCTTTTATTTAAGCGGATTGGACGAGGGGCCGCCGCGGCGCCTTCTCGGGGCGGTCCGGCATGGTGTCGTTCCCCGCGTCCGGCGCGGTTTGCCGGGGTCGCAAAAGGGAGAACGCGATCATGGAGTTCAAAGATCGCCGGCAGCCGCCGGACAGTTGGATACCGTGGCTCGACCAGTGGGTCGCGGATATGCGCTTCCGCAATCTGAGCGAGCGGAGCATCGGATACTACTGGTACAAGATCACCGATCTTGCCAGGCTGACGAACAAGCCGCCGTGGCAGATCGTCCAGGCGGATCTCAAGTCGTACATCGTGCGCCCGCCGTCGAACGCGGCCCGCCGCTCGACGATGAACGCGGTGCGCAACTTCTTCGGCTGGGCCAAGAAGGCCGGCCTGCGCGCCGACAATCCCGCCGAAGACCTGCCGCCCATCAAGCGCGAGACCCGTCACAAGGTGCCGGCCCCGGAGACCGCCGTCGGCCAGGGGCTGCATGACGCCGACCGGCAGACCCGGCTCATGGTCATGCTCGCCGCCGAGGCCGGTCTGCGCCGCGCGGAGATCGCGATCGTGCGCCGCGAGGACGTGACCGAGGACCTGTCCGGGCGCAGCCTGATCGTGCACGGCAAGGGCGCGAAGGACAGGATCGTACCGCTGACCGACGAGCTGGCCGACGCGATCCTCGCCTCGCCCAAGGGCTGGCTGTTCCCGCACGCCAGCGGCAAGGGGCCGGTGTGCGGCGACACCGTGTACCGCAGGATACAGAGCGCGACCGGCTGCTCTCCGCACACGCTGCGCCACCGATTCGCGACCGCCGCGTACATCAGCTCCGGCGGCGACATCCGCGCCGTGCAGGAACTGCTCGGCCACGAAAGTCTTGCCACCACGCAGGCGTACGTGACCGTCACCCCGCTCAACCTGCGTTCCGTGGTCAACTCCGTCAAGAAGTACGGCGAGGGCATGAACGTCGGGCAGGTCGTGTCCACCAGTGGCAGAATGATGCCGGCGACGGAATGACAACGTAAGCACAGGCGGTCTCTCCAAGTTATTGAAAGAGACTTGGAGAGACCAACGTTTCGTTAAACGATTAGATTTACAGATATTGTAAATGAACGGTAAACGTAGTCTAAACTTCCCGTGCAGGTGTGCAGATGGAATGGCTGTTAACGTTGTCATAAATGCGGTTCTACGCTACCGTCTTGTGCTTCGGGCTTGACGGAAAGGGAAGAGTATGGCCAGCAATGGCCGGCCCGCTTCAAGGACGAATCACCACACGCGCCGCAGCGTCGGCGACGACCAGATACCCGCACGTCTCTCCCTGGCCGTGCCGGCGTATCGGAAAGCAAGACGAGAGAACATGAGCAAGAAGAACATGATGCCCGAACCGTGGAACGACTGGGTCGACGAATGGTCCGCCGACATGCGGCTGCGCAGCCTGAGCGAGAACACCATCAACCTGCGCCGCTACCAGATCGGCGCGTTCGCCCGGCACACCGGTAAGCATCCCGGCGAGGTCACGGCCAGCGACATCCGAAAATGGCTCGGCCGCAAGGGACTGGGCAATGCGGCCAAACGCGGCGACCGATGCATGTTCTCCATATTCTACGGCTGGGCGCAGCGCAACGGGAAGCGCCTCGACAACCCCGTGGAAGGCATGCCGACCATCAAACGCGAACAACGCAAGAAGCGAGCCGCGCCAGAACAGGCAGTCCTCATCGGCCGCGACAGCAGCGACCCGCGCACCCGGCTGATCATCATGCTCGCCGCCGACGCCGGCCTGCGCCGAGCCGAAATCGCCCAAGTGCGCGGAGACGACCTGATCGACGACGAACTCGGCTGGAGCCTGATCGTCCACGGCAAAGGAGCCAAGGACCGCATCGTGCCGCTAAGCGACGAACTCGCTCGGGAAATTCGCCGCCGCGGACCGGGCTGGCTGTTCCCCGGCGAGAAGGGCTGCGACCACATCTGCGGCGACACCGTATACCGCCTCGTCAAGGACGCCACCGGGTATCCACCCCACTCCCTGCGCCGCAGGTTCGCCACAGCCGCGTACATCACCTCCAACGGCAACGTCATGGCCATCAAGGAACTGCTCGGCCATGAAAGCCTCGCCACCACGCAGAGCTACATCACCGTCAGCGGCCGCATGCTGCGCACCGTCATCGAGCAGGCCCGCGGATACGAGGCGCGCGGAACTGGCGACGGATAAAGAACCTTCGCTGGCAGTTATGCCGCAAGATCACAAGCGTAGAAACGCAGACTGACGGACGATGAGACTATACGGCTGTCATGCGATTGCATGACAGCATGTTGTCCGGCTTACGTGACGGCGCTATATATCGACTTATCACATGATTGTCGAAGGGGATTCATCTTATCCAAACGTTTCTAGAAAGGGGGAGGGGCTATGCGGAGTGGTTCCATTCGTCTTGCGTTGTGGATTGCGGCTTTCGTCGCGGTCCTGGGATCGTTTCTGATCCTGAATGCGTTGGATTTGTCGGCGCCTCTTGCGGTGCGGGCCACCGTGCAGGTGTCTGGGTCGTCCCCTCGGGTCAGGAGCGAGGAGACGATCGACGTGATATCCGAGGTGGCGCAGGCGAACAGGGTCAATATCGCCAAGAATGTCGCCGATGTGCAGGACCCCGGCGGGGCCAGGCATGTATATGTCGCCGTGGGCAATCCTGCTGGCGGGGCCGCGTCATGGATCAATCATGGTTATCCGTCGTTCAATACCTCGATGCGGACCACGGTCGGCCGGATGGGCGACTTGGCCGGCTCCGATCCCCGTGGCACGTACTACGTGTTCGACGGGTCGGCCACGTCGGCGGTAGACATGCAGCGTGAACTGCGAGATCAGGGGTACAGCGTTCTGGTCAAGACGAGCTTCCTCGGCTCGTATGCGCAATGGGTCATCGGCAGGCCCGTCGGGGTGAGTTTGGTCGTCGCGCTGCTGCTGTGCGCGACGCTCGCGGGCGGTTTCTCCTTGATGAACGCGAAGGGATACGCCGTACAGAGGCTCCACGGGGCGGGTCCGCTGGTGTTGATGGGGCGGGATGTCAAGGCCAATGCGGCCGCCTGCCTGCTGGGAATGTGCGTCGTGGCCACTGTCGTATGTGGGCCGGTGATGGCGTACAACCACGGGGCCCAGTGGAGTTTGTTCGGTATGCTGTCGGCCGTGATCTTCCTGGCCGTATGTGTGGTCATGGCGGCCGCCTATGGCGTGGGTTTCGCGATCGCATCCGCGGAACCGTTGCTGTCCGCGGTCAAGGGGCGGCTGCCCCGCAGGCTGCCTTCCATCATGGTGTATTGCGTCCGCGTGCCGGCCGTGTTCATCACCATATGGGCGGTGACCCTTCTCTTCACGGCCCTGGGCGACCTGCACAACCAGTATCAGGCCCAGGAGGCATGGCGGGACGCTGGCGGGGTTGCACAGGTGCATCTCAATCCGAACTTGTCGCCGGAGGAACAGGACGAATACAGCCGCAAAACCGGTGAATGGCTGGAACGGGCCGAGGACGAAGGACGGATGGTCCTGGCCCATGAAGACGATCTTCGGTTCATGGCATCCCCGGCGGACGACGGGCAAACGGTATCAGGCACGGTGCTGCTGGTCAACGGCAACTATTTGCGGCACCAGACGGTCAAAGACGATGACGGGCATCGCATGACGGCCGGCGGCGACGGTGTCACGGTGGTGATACCGTATGCCGCGGATGCGGCGACCACGAAAACATACGAGAATGCGATCGGCAGCTGGGTGCAATCCCGGACATCCGCCCGCGGCATCGCCGTCCCCGAGATCGATTACGTGCGCGGCGACAGGGGCCAGCAGCTGTTCGGCTACGGATCCGCCCTGCCCGACACCCCGGCCCTGTTCGACGACGCGCTGCTCGTCGTGGCCGACAATGATAGCGGACTGTTGTCCGCCGACGATTACGCCGCGTATGCCAGCCAGGGCGACGCGCTGCTGGAAAGCACACGATACGCGCTCGTCTCCTCGCGACAGGCCGGCTTGAAGGACTTCATCTTCGCCGTGAACGATGCCGGGCAAAGCGCCGCAGCGCATTACGCGCAGCTCAGGTCGGACCTGATCGTCCACGTATACAACGTCGCGATGTCCGTCATCGTCCTTATCGCCTCGGCCGTGGCCATCGCCCAGATCAGGGTCCGTGAACGCGCCCAGACCATCTTCGCCCGCTACATTCACGGATGGTCCTTCACGAGAACCCATCTGAGTCTGGTCATGGTCGAATCGGCGCTGATGGCCGCCCCGTGCGTATGGTTCGCGGCGCAGGCCGTTCGGGCCGCCGGGCGGACCGTAGTCTCATACGCCCAGAACGATCCGTCGCTGCTCGACGGATACCAGCCGCTCCTTGCCATGCTCATCGCCGTGACGAGTTTCGCGGTCTGCATGCTGTCCACCGCCATATACGTGCGCAGAAACGTCCAGGCCCACACCCGGGAGGAGTAACCGATGACCACCGCACCATCCGATCACACGCCGTCCACAACGCGGCTCGACATCAGGGATCTCTCCAAATCCTTCGGCAGCCACCTGCTGTGGAAGGATCTCACGTTCTCGGTCCGTCCGAAACAGATGATTGCCCTCACCGGACCATCGGGATCAGGGAAAAGCACCCTGCTGAACTGCATCGGACTACTGGAGAAACCGGACAATGGCGTGATCGAGGTCAACGGGCGAGATATCACCCGATACCGTTCCCGCGCCACGCGCCTGTTCCGGGAAAAGACGCTCGGCTATCTGTTCCAGGATTACGCGCTCATCGACAACGCCACCATCGAGGAGAACCTGAACGTCGCCCTGCTTCACCGTTCGGCGCAAGCAAGGAGAACCGCCATATCCCAAGCCCTGCGGCAAGTCGGCCTGGCCGACCGCGAAAAGGAGCCGGTCTACCAGCTTTCCGGAGGCGAGCAGCAAAGAGTGGCGCTGGCACGTCTTATCGTGAAAAACCCAGCGATAATACTCGCCGACGAACCCACCGGCGCCCTCGACCACGACAACGCCGACATGGTCATCCACACCCTGCGCGACATGGCCGAGCACGGCGGCGTCGTCATCATCGCCACCCACTCCGACCACGTCGCCAACGCTTGTGACGGCACCATCCAACTGTAATGTGCCGGCACAAGGGGATATCGCATGAGCAAGTTCCGCGATTGGGATTGATGTCATGCGATTGCTTGACAGCATGTTGTCCCGTCTGGCATGGCGATGCTATAGATCGATGTATTAGGTTGTCGAAGGGGATTCGTCATGGATGGTCGCACGATATCGGTCAGGCTTTCAGTCTGGTTCGAGGGCGTCAAGTGGCGTATCGCCAGTGGCCGGCGGGCGACGTTGCATTGGTGGTATCTGGTGTTGGCCGGCGTGCTGATCGCATGGCTGGGAGTCGCGGAGGTCGTGGCGTTGCCTTCGTATGGCGGGTATGCGCGGGAGGTGTTCTCGAACCTGTTGGCTGGAGTGCCGTCCGCGCCGCCCGCCGCCGTGCAGGTGACGGTGTTCCAGTGGTCGTGTTCGGCGGCCTGGCTGGTGTCGGCGTATCGGCAGTGGGCTCGTCGCCAGTTCGCGTGGATGATCGTGACGATGGTGTGCAGTCTGTTGTATGTGCCGTTCGTGGTTTATCTGGTGCATGAGGTGATGGACCAGCGTAAGGGGGTCGTCCGTTTGGAGGAGAAGCCGGCGGAACCGGATACCGTTGACGACGATGGGATGGCCGACGACGAGGCGGATGTGCAAGATTCGGAGCCGACGGTTCGTCACGACGAGGTTTTCTCATGAACGCCGCGGTCGAGGCCCGTGGTTTGGTCAAACGGTATGCGTCCGGTCCGACGGTAGGTCCGATCGATTTCGAGGCTTGGCCGGGTCAGGTGCTGGCGGTGGCCGGGTCGAATGGTGCGGGCAAGTCCACCACGCTGCGCATGGTGCTCGGCCTGTCCGCTCCCAGTCAGGGCCGAGCGTTGATTATGGAACGCCCGTACCGGCTGCTGGAACAGCCCGGATTGCATGTGGGCGTGTTTCTGGGTGGGCGTCTGGGTGACGAGTCGATGACGGGCGGCGAGTATCTGACGTTCATGGCCGGCATGATGGGATTGCCCGACGTGCGTCGTCGTGTGCGCCGCGTGATGCACGATTGCGGATTGGATCGCTGGCCGAAGGCCCGGATCAAGGGGTATTCCACGGGCATGCGCCAACGGTTGGGAGTGGCCGGGGCGATGCTCGCCGACGCGCCGATCATCGTGTTGGACGAGCCGTTCAACGGACTGGACATCGCCGGCAGGCTCTGGCTGCACGATTTGCTGCAACGATGGGCCTCTGCCGGCAGGACTGTTATTCTGGCCGCCCATGAGATCGACGAACTGCAACGCATGGCCACTCACGTGCTGATCATCATGCACGGCAGGCAGATGGCCTACGGTCCACTCGAACAGGTCATTGCCAATGGTGGTGGCGAGTCGGGAACCGTGTTCCGGTTCGCTCCCGATGTGAACGAAACCGGAAAAGCCCTGGTGCTGGATGATCTGACCGCGATGGGAGCCGACGTTCGCTCCTTGGAGAATGGCCTGTATTTGGCCCGACGGATGGATGCGGCCGACGTGTTCTCCGTCTCGGCCAGACACGACGTTCCACTGGTTCGACTCGACCACGTCGAGCCGACGCTGCGCGATGTGATGATTGGCATGATTTGCCGGTCGTCGGAAAAGGAAGGCACATCATGAACGGGTGCGGACAGTGTTTGCGACGCATGATACTGCTCATGCGTTACGTGGTATGCCGCCCTGCGCCGCTCATGGCATGGGCCGGGCTGCCGGTGGCGTTCACCGCGTTCGCCGCATTGACCAGCGCCTCCGTCCGGCTCATGTTCTCCTCCGATTCCAGACTCGATGGCCTTGCCACGCTCACGGGATTGGGGCCAAGCATCGCCGGGGCGGTCATGCCCATGAGCGAACCCGTGGCGATCATCGCGGCGCTGCTATCCGTCCGCGTCCTGATCAACACGGCCACGGCCATGCCATTGTTCCTGAGCGAACCGAAACGGACGCGACTGTTCCTGATCCTGTGTACCGCCATCGTCGCCGCCGGTTTCCTTGCATCTATAGTCGGAGGGCTTGCCGCGACCGGCGCTTCCCGTCTCATCCTCGGCTCCGTCGTACCGGCGCAGGCATGGCCCGCGCCGCTGTCCGTATCGTTGCTCCTCTGCCTCCCCGTGGCGCTGATACTTACAGGGCGCATGCTTGTCGCCGCCTCACTGTGCGTGGCCTTCAATTCGACTGGCAAGGGCGCGATCGCCTACATCGCCTTGTACTATCTGCTGCCCATCATCGCAGCGAACCTGCCGAACCCTCAGACATTGCACGAGTGGCTGCCTTCTATCGCCGGCACCGCCATACTGGACAAGTCTCCCGGCATGAATCCGACGCTGAGCGGGCTGATCGCATTGGCATACGTCATCATCGCGGTCATCGCCGCATGCACGGCCCAGACGCAAAGGGACGTCTAAAACCATGCAGAAGGAATCTGCCTATGTCTACGAAGATTCCTGTCATGCGATCGCTTGACATGATGTTGTGCTGTCGGCCGTTCCCTGATTGAATGGAAATCGCAAGAGAACCGAGTCCCAACGAAGGGAAGTGATCGCAATGGGAAAGTCCACTCCTAACACGTCGGTACAAGACGGCAACGCCAGACGATTGGTCGTTATCCTGCTGTGCGCATCCATAGCATTGCAGGCTCTCGCGTTTGCGATCCCGGGAGACGTCTTGAGTCTGCTCTGCCGAGCCGTCGGAGTGTTACTACTGGTCATGTCGTTACTTGCCGCTGTGAAAAGCAATGCTCGACAAAAGCCTCTCCTTGCGATAGGGATTGGTGTAGCTGCGGGTTTGGCGGCTATTGCGTTGGTGATTATGCTTCTGTAACCCAAGTTGCTGAACCTGCCGATGGTTCATGCCCTGTTGGGGATGGCGGCATCCAGCTGCCAGTGCCGCTGTTCCGTGCGGATGGTGAAGCTGCCGCCGGCTTTTTCGATGATGGTGCGGTAACGGTTGAGGCCGCTGCCCGATCCAAGTTTCCCGTCATGTTCGGAGGTGGTGTCGCTGACGGAGATGTGGAGTTCTTCAGTGTCGAAGCCGATGGAGACGGCGTACCATTCGGCCGGGTCGGCGTGCTTGGCGATGTTCGCGTAGAGTTCCGTCAGCAATCCTGTGAGCAGTCGCATCATGCCGGGGGAGAGCGGATGATGGAACTCGCCGAGCAGGTTGTCGCCGGTGAAGCCGAGCGATTCGAGTTTTGTCTCCTCGTCGTCGATTAGGGATTGCAGCTCTGCCTGTTGTACGGTAACGGGATCGTCAGATGGAATTGGTGCTGGTGTTCCGTCTTGCGATTCCGACGGTTCCAGCGGCGAATGCTGTTCTGGCTGTGTTTCCAGTGAGTCGATGACTGCGTGCGTGTGGGTCATGGCGCGATCGGCCGCGTCGCGCAGTTCCCGAAGTTGCCGACGGTATTCATGTTCGCCGGCGGGCATGCCGCTGGTCTCGGTGTGGTCGATGCGCAGGATGAGATAGGCGAGGTCGTTGCTTATGGTGTCATGCAAATTGCGGGCCGTGTCCTCGCGTTCCTGCTGGCGACGCAGCAGATACGAGTCATGATCGCGCTGGCGCATCATGTGCAGCAACAGACCGGTCACTAGCGGGAAGCAATAGAACGCGAGATTCTGCAATGTCGCCACCAGAAGACGGCCGCTGCTCGGTTCGACGCCGAACGTGGTGGAGATGAGCAGTATGCCGGTGGCGATCGCGCCCGACCAGGTGTCCAGATAGGCGAGGAATCCCGTGCAGGTGATGATGACGGCAAGCGGTGTGATCATCGGCATCGCCAGCATGAGTATCTCTCCGGCCACGAGCGCCGCCCACAGGAACCATTGCGGGCGGAACATGCTGCCGAGCAGACCGACGAGCGTCACCAGGACCAGTGCAAGATGCTGCACGTTCACCGTTGCGGCGGCATCCGTCGCGGCCCGGGTCATGTATTCCGCGATGAGGGCCGCAGCCAGCAGCACGCATGACGCCGCGATGACCGGATGGCTGTTATCCGAGCCCAGCCGTCCAATAAATCGACTTACAGCAGATCGTATCTGGCGCATGCCTCCAGCACCTCCTTGCGGCTGGTCACGCCGAGCTTGTCGGCCGCGCGATGCACGTACGTGAACACGCTGCCCTTGGCAATGCCCAACCGCTGTGCGATCTCGTCGGTGGTGAGGCGCTGCGCGTACAGGCGCAGGATGTCCTTCTCACGAGACGACAATGAGTCTTTCATGTCCTCGGACATCTTCGCCGGCACCGTACTGGACAGCAGCGCATGCGCCGATGCCGCGTCACTGAAGCCCGCCTCGGCCTGCGTGGCGGTCGGTTCCCCTGCAGCCGCCTGACGCACGGCGTCGGCGATGTCGGTCTTGAGTCGTTCCTTGGCGAGCAGCCCCTGCGCGCCTGCTTTGATCGCCTCATCCCGGTAGACGTCCGTCGAATACGAGGTGACGCAGATGACGCCCACCTCGCCCGTCCTGCGCCGGATGCGCCGGCACACGTCCGCGCCCGTGATGCCACCCAACGCCATGTCCAATACGAGCACGTCCGGCCGTGTATGCGCGTTGTGGCAGTGTTCGATCGCCACCGCCGGCGACTCCGTGCTCCACACGACGTGAAAATCCCGAGTCATGGCCGCGATCATCGCGCACATCGCATCCAATGCGAACGGATCATTATCCAACACGCCGATGCGGATCGCGTTCGCCGCGTCCGGTTTGTTCCCAAGTCCCATGACACCCACTGTACCGCCGGCGGCCATCGGCTCCCCGGTATGAAACGGCACCGCTGTCATGCGTTTGCTTGACATGATGTTGCGGGTGCGATGCGCAGGGGTATGTAATGCATTGAGCTGGCCGGATCGGTCGCTTCGGTATCGATCGTCAGGACGGCTGTCATGTTCCCGGCACAAAGTTGGAGGGCGTCGTATGGGTAGGTCATCTCCGAATGGGTTCCGTGTCTCCATTGTCGTGGTGTCGTTGCTGTTGGGTGTGTTGTCTTCGTTTCTTGCGTGGGCTGTGTATTGGAGCGTTCTTGATTGGCGTGGATCGCAATGGGGCATGTCCGATGCGAAGACGCAACTGGTGTTGACCGCCTCGGCGGATGCCGGGCACGACGACGGGAAGAGTCTTGAGGCGACTCGTGATCTGGCCGAGTATCTTTCCGGTCATGGTATTTCCTTGGTGGAGGGTTCCGTGGGGGACGGTTGGCCGGCGATCGTGTTCCAGTCGTCGGGGTCCTCCATCGGATGGGCCGATGCGCTTCCGCAAGAATGCCGGAACATGAACAGTCGCGTGGCCTGTGTGATCGAGTCGTCGTTCTCGGCCGGGCAATGGCGTGAGCATGGGGATGCACCGCTATTGCCCGCCGGGTTTTCCGTCGGCGGTGTCGTCAGGGTTCCGGGGGTGAACGTCGGCGGCAACCTGCAGTATGTGCTCCCGTTGGGGGCGGTCTCCCTGTTTCCCGGCAGCGTGTATGTGAACACGAGCGACCCGCAGCGGCTCCGGGAGATCTCGGACCTGTTCGCGCGCTGCGGCATGGACGTGACCCGGCCGCAGGAGCAGTCGTTGCGGTCGTCCCTCGCCGGTGACTCCTTCGTGGGCATCACCTTGCTGTTTCTGGCACTGGCGTTGGTCTGCGCCTGCGTGTGCGTCATGACGATGGAGACGGCGAGGAAGGCGGACCTGCATGTCAGGCGGCTGTTCGGCGCCACTGGCAGGCAGGTGTGGGCGGGCCGGGTGCGTGAGGCCGTTGTCCCGATCGTGGCCGGCGTGTTGGCGGGAACCGCGTTGAGCGCCGTGCTCATCACCGTGGTGTCGGGCAGGACCGGCATCGGCCCGGCGGCCGCGTTCGCCGCAGCTTTTATCAGCGGCACGGTCCTGACGGCGCTTGTGACGGCGTTGGCTGAATGGCTCGGCATACGATCGAATGACGAGGTGGAACGATGATCCATGAACTGATGACCGGCGTCCGCATGGGATTGAGGCGATGGGGGTCGATCCTCGGCATCACGCTCCTCGTCGTTTTTGCGGGCAGCGTGTTCACGATGACGCTCAGCGATGTGCTGACCGAGTCCAGCGTGATCGGCGGCGAGGCTCGTCTGCGGGCCGTCGACGCGGTCACGTTCTCCCCGCAATACCTCCTGCAGTCCCCGAGCAAGACGAGCCCCAAAGTGGCGGATGGCCTGCGGGACATGCTGGAGCAGGGCAGGGGGTACGCCGCGATCGTCAACAACATCGGGATCGACGATCCCGGGTTCGCCAACGGCATACCGGCCATCGTCCTGATGGGCAACGTCGATGACGTGTTCCCCCGGCTGGGTTTGTGCGCCCATGCGCCCTGCGCGTCCGTCGGCTACCGGGTGGACCGGGCGCAGGCGCCCGACAGCGTGCATATCGCCGGCGTCGACGTCAAGGTATCCGGCACGCTGCCGGCCTCGGCGGCCATATTCGACCCGAACACCGCCGGCATCAACCTGGACCGGACCATCGTCATCCGACTCGACCCGAGCTCGCTGAACCGGCTCAACGACATCGAACTCGAAGAGGCGGTGACCAAAACGGTCATGTTCGACCCGTCCCGGACCCAGCTCGACGGTTTCATCGCGGGAAGCCGCGACGCCGGCCTGATACTCGTGCCGCACCGGCTGAACACGGAACAGCCCCAACGCGACAGGGACCTCATCGTGCGCGCGCTGATGTACCTGCTTGGACTGTCCGCCTTCCTCGCGCTCACCGTCATCGTGATCATCCAATCATTGTCCGTGACCCTCGCTCGGGAGCGGCCGGCGATGCTCGTCCGCCGGCTCTACGGCGCCGCCGCCGTAGGCGAGGCGGTCCGCGTCGCCGGACTCATCCTCAGCATGCTGCTGCCCGCCGCCGTGGCATTGGCATGCTTCCAGCTGATAGGGGAACCGGTGGCCACCGCATCCCGGACGATGATCGCCGTCATCCTCGCCATGGCGATCCTGGTCTGGACGATCGCCGTGCGACGCGCAACCACCCACATCCAATGAAAGAAGCAGCGACCATGCCACAGACGACCATAGACGCCAGAAACCTGACCAAACGATACACGGACGGGCAAACGCAGCTCCTCGCCGTGCACGACGTATCCCTGCACGCCTCGGCCGGGGAGTCGATCGCCATCATGGGACCGTCCGGATGCGGCAAATCCACCCTGCTGCGCATGATCGGACTGTCCATGAAACCCACCTCCGGCTCCCTGCTCCTGCAAGGACACCCGGCCCCGGAAAACGACAAGGACCGGTCCGCATGGCGCAACCGCATATTCGGCTTCATCCCGCAGGACTACGCAATCCTCGAAGACGAGCCCGCATGGGCCAATGTCGCCATCCCCATGGAATACGCGAAACCCAAGATCAAGCGCGCCGAACGCAAGCAACGCGCCACGGCCGCGCTGGAACAAGTCGGGCTCGCCGGCAAGGCGCGACGCATGCCCAAGCAACTGTCCGGCGGCGAACGGCAACGCATCGCCATCGCCAGGGCGACCGTGATGCACCCGGCCATCATCATCGCCGACGAACCCACCGCAGCACTCGACACGCACACCGCCGACACCATCATGACCATGCTCCTCGCGCAATGCAGGCAAGGCGCCACGCTTATCCTCGCCACGCACGACCCACGAGTCGCAGCCCAATGCGACACCACCCTCACCATGCGAGACGGCGCGTTCCTCTGAAGAAACGGCAACGTCATGTCATGCGTTTGCTTGACATGACGTTGCGATTGCGGAGCGTGCATGGATTCAATGAATGCCTGATCTGAAAGGATCTCCCATGAAGGATCTGCTTATCATCGATATGCTGCCCACATACGGGCTACTGTGCTGCCTGCTGGTTAGCATTTGCATCACGCTGGCGTTTCGCTGGCTTGCGAATGCGTGCGAAGACCGGCGAAGACTGCGTTTCGCCGTCATCGCGCTACTGGTTGGCTCGCTATCTGTTGCCCTGCTTACCGGCTGCGTGTACACCATCGCTATGCCATACGCACAACCGGACATGGTTGATTTCTACCGCACATACCGTCCCGCTGCGTTCGTGTTCCTCATGGGACTGTTCTGCGTGCAGTCCGTGTTCGGCGTCGCCGCCGTGCAAGCGCCCCTTAACCGGCATAATGCCGGAAAAGGACCCGATCATGCCCATCATTACTGATTATCTTGCCGGCATGACGATTCACATCGTCGCGGTCGAACCACGATGGCTTACAAAGAAAGCGTAAGAGCCAACGTTCGGAATATCCCTACGTCGTCCCCTATATCCTGGAACGGTGATTAGGGGCTGAATCAGGGGCGGTACAGGCATGTTCAGTGATTCGGTGAACGCACACTGGAATCGTATTGGACGTGGGTATATGGCGGGCGCAAGGCGGCGCCTCGCCGAGGGGAAGAAGGCATGATCATGGTCAATCAACAGCATTCACGGCAGTGTCGTACCGCGTATGCCTCTGAGACACGCGAATCTTGTACTGTGGTGGATTCCGCGGGCGGCGCATGTCCCGGACGGCAGGTCACGCTGTCTATCGTCGTGCCTTGCCATAACGAGGAGGAATGCCTGCCATTATTCCTGTCGTCCGCCGCGCAGGCTGTCCGCGAGATCACAGCGGGGTATCCCGGTACGACGGTCGAACTGGTGCTGGTCGACGACGGTTCCACGGACGGCACCGCGGCGCTGCTGCAGCGTGCGGCGGAAGGCGACGACGGGCACGCCGCCTTACCGTTTGCGATTCGTTGGCTGTCATTGTCTCGTAATTTCGGCAAGGAAGGCGCGCTGCTCGCCGGACTGGATGCCGCACAAGGTGATGTCGTGGCGGTGATGGACGCCGATCTGCAGGACCCGCCGTCATTGCTGCCGCGCATGTTCGCGATGCTGGCCGACGACCCGACGCTCGACTGCGTGGCGACGCGACGCACCACACGCGCGGGCGAGCCGCCGATCCGATCCCTGTGCGCGCATGCGTTTTATCGTCTGATGAACGCCATGTCGCCGGTCGCAGTGCCTGATGGCGCGCGCGACTACCGCATGATGCGACGCCGGGTCGTCGACGCATTGACGTCGCTGACCGAACGCAACCGGTTCTCCAAGGGACTGTACGCGTGGGTGGGATTCCACACGGCGTGGATCGACTATCCGAACACGCGCCGGGCCGCGGGCAAGTCCAGCTGGAACTTCTTCGCATTGGTTCGCTATGCGATCGAGGGACTGATTTCATGCTCCACCGTACCGCTGGCCGTGGCCTCGTACATCGGATTGCTATTGTGCGTCGTCGCGTTCGGCGCGACCTGTTTCATCGCGGTTCGCGCGGCCGTGTTCGGCGACCCGGTGGCTGGCTGGCCGTCGCTTGCGTGCATCATCACGTTCATCGGCGGATTGCAGCTGATGTGCCTGGGCATCATCGGCCGGTATCTGGCGAACACGTACCTCGAATCCAAACGCCGGCCGAACTACATCGTGCGCGACGGCAACATCAACGTCCGCGATGCCGACAATACCCGTTTCGGCCGTCCGGCGCATGACGGGGAGATACCGGCATGACCAAGATGAAGGATAAAGCCGTCGCTCCGAATGCCGAACGTGCCTGTGAAAGCACCGATGATGGACATGCCGGTTGGATCGTATCCGCCATCCGCAGCTCGATCCCCGCACTGGCCGCCTGCTGCGCACTGGCGACGACCGTGTTGAGCTGGCTGATGGGCCGCAACCAGTCATTGTGGTTCGACGAACAGTATTCGCTGATCCTGGCAGATCGGCCTGTGCGGAAGCTGGTCGCGCTCACCGCCGTCGATGCGCATCCGCCGCTGTACTATTTGCTGCTCAAGGAATGGATGCCCGTCGCCGGCGGCAATATCGCGCTGCTGCGACTGCCGAATTGCGTATGTCTTGGTCTTGCCGTGTTCGTGCTGATCATGCTGATGCGCGATTTGTTCGGCGACCATGCCGCTGCGGCGTGCATGCCGATGCTGGTGTGCGGCGGATTCATGCTGCGCTACGGCTATGAACTGCGCATGTACTCGCCGGCGATGCTGCTGACCGTGGCCGGCACGGCGATGCTGATGCGCGCGGCCGGGTTGATCGAGCCGTTCAACCGTCGGCATAGCGTTGCGGATGCGGGTGAGACCGACGGGCATGATGGTCGGCAGGGAGACCGTTGCCGGTCGCACGATCGCCGTCGCCGCATCGCATGGTGGTGCGCGTATGCCGTGACCGTCGCGCTCGGCATGCTGACGTTGTATCTGACCGCATTCGTATGGCTGACGCATGCGATCTGGCTCGCCGCGAGCTCATGGCGCATGCGCCGACTGTCCGCGTGGTGTTGGCTGCTCGCCTATGCCGCATCGGCTGTGCTGTTTTTACCGTGGATGCCGGCGCTGCTGGGTCAGCTCAGCGCAAGCTCCGTGCTGCCTCCGGTTCGCCGACGCGCGAACATGTCCGGCGTGGCCAACGCGGTCGACATCATGCTGCTCGGCATGACGGAAACGGAACTGCCGTCGATCGTCTCGCTGCTGGTCGCGGCCACAATGACATCGATCGCCGGCGTGCTCATTGCGGAACAACTGCTTCACGCGCGGTCCGACAACCAATCCCCGGCATCACAGCAGTTCACTGCAGCCGCACAACTAATCGTCATGTTGTTCGCCGTGCCGGCGGCGTCGCTGATGATCTGGTCCGCCGTCAAGGAACTGTTCAGCGGCGGATACGGCATGTTCTCCGTACGCTATCTGGGTGTAGTCGCGCCGTTCTTTTATGCCGCGCTCGCGCTGGCGTGCGTGATCGCCTATCGGCTACGTGGTCGCGCCGCAATGATCTTCTATGTTGCGATGATCGCGATGCTGGCCGCCGGAACGATCGTGTACGGCGTACGCGGCAACCATAGTTTCGACCGCAACGATACGCCCGGATCGGCCGCACTCAGCCAGCAGGTTGTCTGTTCTGCCGCGCAGCCGATCGTTGCGCAGGACGAGTACACGTACATCGACGCGTACTGGTACTACCGCGACTGCCCGTACTACTACTTCCTCGACACCGACGACGTCCCCACGCGAGGCGGATACGCGCCGCTGCACGGCTCCACCGCCCAGTTAAGAACCATCGGCGATCTCAATGCGGATCAATTCACCTTGTTGTCATGGTCGACGACCCGCCACTACGACAGGCTCCTCGGCGACGCGGCAGACCAATGGACGCAAAACAGCATCATTAAGCGCGATGCGAACGCGGCCGTCACCTACCATCGATGATCCCAACAGCAAATCAACGATTCGCAACATCTGCCGATTTGATTGACATCATGGCCGGCGATCACGGAACAGTATGACGTTGATGCACACGATAAGTCCATGCTGAACGAATGGCATAACAGTTGTCGCCAGTAGCTGATCCATCTAATTGTCATCGCCGTTAGCAATGCGATAAGTAGACATGCTGCGGTCGATCCGACAAATAGTCTATCTGCGTAGGCACTGGCCCAACGGAGGTAACGGACATGGAATCCAGTTGCGATGCTGAGCCAATCGAGGTCGCATTTGCTACGAGCGCCCGTGGTTCCGCGTCATCTACCGTCACATCGGCATCGGTCAACGGTTCAAACAATGCGCTGAGTTGCCGCTGCGTGAGTCCGAACTGTTCGCCGATCTCACGGCGCGATACCCCGTAGTCGCGGGTGTAGTCCTGCACGAGCGGTCGCACGGCGTCCAACGCTCTGGTGAAATCGGTGAGTGCATCGTACAGCGCCGCGGTACGATTCTCCCGTTCCTTGAGCTGAGCCCTGTATTCTTCAAGTGATTTGCGTACCCAGTCGGCGCGTTCCTTGCGACGGTTTCCGACGGCCATCCTCGCCTCCTTTGGCTGCGCGCTCGTGCCGCAACGTGATTATCCTTGCGCGACCATCAGCGCTGTAATGATGCGGTTCAATCGCCGGTGTCGGCGTTAGGAATCGAGGTTAGTCATGGCGTGTTCAGGTGGTGGTCCCGGATTGATTTTTGAGTCAGGTCGGGGAATAGCAAGCATTGCAACCGTACGCACGGTTGCGTGGATTCCCTGTAGAGCATCCGCTGCGGGACACCCGCGACCCGATAGGCGATGGCCATGAGCTGGCAGGACTCGCACCCCAATCGCTGTCGTCGCAAGACGGTCACGTTCACTCCCGACGAGTGGGCCGAGGCGAATCGTTTCTACCAGCGGGTGAAACGGTCTCGCGGCGGCGTACTGTCGTTTTCGGCCCATGCCCGCGCGCTGCTGATCGACGCGCATACGGTCATGGTCACGGTCGCATTGGATCCCGGCATGGTTCGCGCGGACATGGCGCGTATAGGCAACAACATCAACCAGATCGCCCATGTGGCGAACGCGACCGGGCTGATCACGAGCGGCGATATGACGCGCGTGCTGGACGGCCAGCGCGAGCTGACGGCGTTGCTACTGCGCATGTGCCGGGAGCGTGACGAAGCGGTGGAGGCGGCGCGATGGCGGTCGTCAACATGAGTCAGATCACCGTCACCCTGCACAAGGCAATCGCCTATATCGCCAATCCCGACAAGACCGAACATGGCGCTCTGGTCTCGGCGAACTTCAGCGACGATGCGACGAATCCCGCGGAGTTGGCGCGGCGCATGATGGCCACGGTCGAACAATCGGCCGGCGGGAATCGAGCCAACGGCGTGCTTGCGCATCATGTGATCCAATCGTTCAGCCCGGAGGACAGCCGACGCGTGACCGCGCGGGAATTGCATGAGTTGGGCATACGGTTCGCCGACGAGTTCACCGGCGGCGAATACCGGTACGTGATCGCCACGCACGTCGATCGCGGGCACACGCATAACCACATCATCATCTGCGCAGCCAGTGACGTGACATTCCATAAGATGCGAACCAAACCGGGAGCGACAATACGCAGACTGCGCGAGATCAGTGACCGGCTGTGCCGGGAATCCGGACTGAACGTGCTGCCCGAACCGAAACCGGCACGAGAGCGGCGCCGTCATGGCGTGAGCTTCGCGGAACTGTATGCGTCGGCGAAAGGCGACGCGGTCAAGGATCGGATTCGCGCCGCGATCGACACGGCCGCAGGCGCCTCCACCGATTTCGATTCGTTTGTGCGAGAGCTGAACAATGCCGGCGTGACTGTCGTCGTGCGTGGCCGGCACTTGACGTTTACGGACATGGCGAGCGGACTGCGGGTGCGCGACGTGAAACTGGGACGCGCCTACGACGAGCTGAACGTTATGGCCCGCATCGGCCGGCATACGGTCATGCCGATCAGCTTCAACCGACGGATGATCGCCGAACAAACCGACAACGCGGTACGCGTGTGGCTGCCCGGCACGAGACGACGACTGCTGATCACGATTCCGTTGACACGTATTGTGCGCGACGGGGACACGTATCGCGCGTACCTGCCGGCGGCATCGCAGCAGGTCGTCACGGGACGGCGAGGCCGTTACGCCAAGCAGGTGCGTGTGGAGGACCTGTACGGGTACTTCTCCCGTCCACCCACACGGCTGGAGCCCGCTGTGCATGAGCGGATGACGGTCGCGATCGGCAAATCGGATGCGCAGCGCCGC
The DNA here is from genome assembly GCF_019331715.1 of Bifidobacterium simiiventris. GTDB lineage: Bacteria > Actinomycetota > Actinomycetes > Actinomycetales > Bifidobacteriaceae > Bifidobacterium > Bifidobacterium simiiventris. The sequence continues at coordinate 75,693 of NZ_JAHBBG010000006.1, read as the reverse complement.
TGGTATGCGATGCAGGCGCGACGACTCGATGAGCTGAACCGGCTGGCGGACGAGTTGAATACGGCCGGCCGTCTTGCTGCCAGTGGTGCCGCGGTGGATGATGCGATCGCCGAAACGACGCGGCGCATCGAGGAGGAGCGGGAAGCGTTTCAGGCGGCGTTGGTCGCGGTCTGCGACACGGACGGCGGCGGGCCGCTGTCTGACGATGCCGTAGTCGAACTGCGGGAGCGTGAACGCAGACTCGACGAGTTGGCCCGCGAACTGGACACGTTGCGTCGCGTGCGTGCTCAGGCTCAGCATGTCAAGCAGCGGCGGCACATCCGCCAACCCGAATAGATGCGGTTCATATATGGAAAGGATCAACGATGATCGAGGAACGATTGGAAGACACTGGTCGGCAGATCGCTATGGGAGTCAGCCGTGCCGGTGGCGGTTTCGCGCTGCGGGTCGGAGAGAAGACCGCCGGCTGGTTTCTGCGATTGGGCGGGCGTGGCTTGTCGGCGATGCGCGGCGTGATACGGAGAGGCCGCGATACCGGGAGGATGAGCGAGAAACGGTTGCAGCGCCTGGCCGGCGGTGACGTTCACGCGGTCGAGTTGGAGCGGCATCAGGCGCGTGCGGTGGCGCGCAGCCTGCGCCGTGCGGGCGTGCGGTATTCGGTGGAGCGTGACGGCCAGTCAACGTGGATTCATTTCGAGGGACGTGATCTCGACCATGTGACGCACGCGGTGCGGAGGGCGCTGCAGGATGTCGGCTATGAACTGCGGATCGACGGCCGGCAGCCGGCCGAGCGGCGCGGAAGCGAGAACACTCAGCCGCAGCAGGCAACGGAACTGGACCGGGACGAACCGCAGGAGCCTGCGCCGGCGGAACCCGAGCGATCATCACCAACGCATCGCGATGCCGCTCAGTCGGAATCGCGTGTCCCGACCGCAACGGCCGAGCAGCGCGACGAGGCATCCCCGGAAGTCGCGGCGGAACAATCCACACAGCCGATACCGGACGATGGTCAACCGCCGCAATCCCCGGCCGTATCACCACTGACTGCACATGGCGAGACTGAGACCGTTGCCGATGAGACCAATCGCCGGACCGTGCCAGAACCTGCTCCGTCAGAGCCGCGTGCTCCGGTCTCGCCGAAACCTGCTGTGAGATGTGGAGAACGGAAAATCAGCCGGCGCGACACACTCGCGGAACTTCGCGCGCGGATCGAGCGCAAACTCGCGGGCAAGCCGGTGCGGCCGGTTGCAACGCGGAAACCCGACCGCTCTCGAACCAGATAGGAGTTTTCAGGATGGGAACGAAACGATACATGATCGTACGCGGCGAACTCCTCGCCGACCCGGTGTTCACGGTTTCCGACACGGGCGGCGAACTGGTGCGGCTGAGGATCGGCGTACGCATGCCGAACGGTTTGGCCGAGCCGGTGATCGCGCAGGGCGGCTCCGTGATGCCTGCGTATTGTCGGGAGCAGCGGTTGGAACAAGGCGACCTGATCGTGGCAAGCGGCTGGGCCGATGCCGGCAACACCTCCCATGACATCGCCAACGCCGAAGTTCGGGTGAACGCGGACATGATCGCCGCCTCCACGTCAATGAACTGGAAGGAGCCGGCATGATTGAGCGGAACATGCCGATGACGCTCACACGGCTTGACCGACTGTTGTGCGGAGATCGTGAGGCATCCAGCATTGAATGGCGCGGAACGAACATGCTCATCATCGACTATGCGGATAACTCTGTGGATAACTTTCGTGAGATAGCGTCTGGAACAGGAGGAACAGCGGCGGAGGACATAGGTGCCGGTTCGTCAAACGGTGGCCGTCGAATCTCCGTCACGCCACTCGCAGTCACAGAACCATTGCCGAATACGACGGAATCTCAGGCCGCATCCCAACCGAATCGGGATGCTGCACCGCTTACTCGTGAGATGGTGCTGGAATCACTAAGGCGGCGCACCAATGAGCGACTACAGCGCAAACAGTCGGAGCAGCGTGCGCGAATAACGGAAGGTACGGTGCGATGAAACGTTTCCCCGTAATCTGTCTGACGATATTGTCCGCCTGCCTGCTGTTCTATCTCGGCAATCGCGTGTGCCTGCAAGTGCGCGGCGACATGACGGCCGGCCTGCCCGCCAGCGAGATCATCGACCGGATATTCGTCGGGATAGCGGAGCGCCCGCTGTTTCTGTCCCTGCACCGAGCCGATCTTATTGCCGGACTGGGCGCGGTGATTGCGATAGGCCTGATCTGGCTATACCGATGGTCGATGCGCCGCGACCTGCGAGAGGGCGAGGAGCACGGTTCGGCCAAGTGGGGCACACCGGCCGATATCCGTCCGTTCCGGCAAGGCGGGCGACATGACCTGCTGATGACCGCGACGGAATCGTTGGGCATCGATGGGCGGGTGACACGACGCAACTTGAACGTGCTGGTAATTGGCTCGTCCGGTTCCGGCAAGACCAGACGGTATGTGCTGCCGAACCTGAGGCAGGCGAACATGTCGTATGCGATCACCGATCCCAAAGGCGAGATCCAGAACGCGGTCGGCGAGCTGCTGCGTGGCAAAGGCTATGCGATCCACTGTCTGAATCTTATCGACCTTGAACGCTCGGACCGGTTCAATCCGATGCGCTATCTCAACCCGTCCGACCCCGAGGCCGGCATTCTGCGCCTGACGGAAAACATCATCACGAACACGGCCGGCGACAACAGGCAGCCCGGCAACGGCGACGGGTTCTGGGAACGCGCCGAACGCAACCTGTTGAACGCGCTCATCGCATGGGTACGGTTCGCCGAGGACGAGCCGGACCTGAACCGGGTCACGGACATGCTCGATCAGATGGAAGCCAGCGAAGCGGACGAGACCATGCAATCCGACGTGGACCTCATGTTCGACGCGGCACGTGAACTCGTCGCCGAATACCACGCAGACCCCGGCCGACATGACGTCGAATCACGACAGACACTGGAGGGTTTGGACTTCGCCGCACGCCAGTACCGCAAATTCCAGCAGGGGGCGGGAGAGACGAAGAAGTCGATCATCATTTCGCTGGGCGTCAGGCTTGCCCCATTGCAGGTCGGCAGCGTGCGACGCATACTGTCCGGCGACGACATGCGACTGGACAAGATCGCATTGCGGCCGACCGCCGTGTTCCTCGCCCTGCCGGACACGGAGAACACATTCTCGTTCCTCGCGGCGATCCTTTACCAATGCCTGTTCGAGTCCAACGTGTACCAAGCCGATCATGCGGGCGGCGGCAGTCATCGTCTGCCGGTGCACTGCTTCCTTGACGAGTTCGCGAACGTCGGTCGCATCCCCAACTTCCAGCGGCTTATCGCCACCATTCGTAGCCGCAAAATCTCCTGCTCGGTCATCATCCAGAACTACGCGCAGGGCAAGGCCATGTACCGCGACGATTGGGAGACCATCGTCGGCAACTGCGACTCGATGCTGTTCCTCGGCGGCACCGAAACCAGCACGCTCGAATGGGTGTCCAAACGGCTTGGCTCGCAGACCATCGACGTCATGGATGACAGCGAAAGCAAGGGCATCAACGGTTCATACACAACGAGCTGGCGGCGCACCAAACGCGAGCTCCTGCAACCCGACGAGCTCGGCCTGCTGCCCACCGACGAGTGCATCTACATTCTGCGCGGCGTCCGTCCGTTCCGCAGCCGCAAGATACCGATGTGACTTGCCTCGGCGCAGCGTGACAAGCGGACGCGCCAGTAGTGTTTCTTTGTTTCTTTACATACATAAATACAGAAAAACTACTGGCCGGCACGGAGGTTATCCGCCACGCCGATTTTTGGATTGTCTGGCGGAGATGTGTATCTTAGTGCTGTTGCCCCTTTAGCTCAACGGTTAGAGCAGCATCCTTTTAAGTTGTGGGTTGTGGGTTCGAATCCCACAGGGGGCACAGTTCAACCCTTGGAAGCCAACGTTTCCAAGGGTTTTTCTGTTTCTGTACGACTACTGAAAGCAAGAATGCCGGCTCAAGGAGCCGGCATTCCGAAGTCACAGACGGGACTCACCCCGTCCAGGCATATTTAATCGTACCAGAAAAACTGTCTTGAAGAAACCTCTGAGCGGGTGGCTTTGTCACTTGGCAGAAAGGATCGTGTTCAATTCTCTGGCAGCGCGACGTAGCGCCGCCGTATCTATCCAGTTGTGGGTGAACGCGGGGTTGATTGAGTTCAACAGGGACATGGACGTACCGATGATTTTGTTGACATTGCGCGCTTCCTTGTACAGGTTGTCGTAATGCGCTTCGTTGTTTCGTACCCTACGGATGTACTGCAGCCCAAGAGAAGTTTTGATGCGTCCAGTTTCCCCATCAGACGCATAAGGAAAAGCATTCCGAGTGGCTGTCATCCACAACTCTTGCTGGTCCAAAGTCTTTTCGCTGGTTTCCGGGTTTCCTATCAGCTTGACCCAAGTGCCCCACATCAACTGGGAGAGCACGTCGTCATGGATGACTTCCGCATTAACACGGTGACTACCACGGCGTACTCGCTGACGAGCATCGGCTCGTGCACGATCATTGGCATCATGAAGTGTCCCTCGGATGAGTCTGTTGACCAGATCCGGGGCGTTGCCCGGAAGACACCAGTCCTGTGATCCTTTTTCCCGGAAGGATAGTTCGCGTAGTTGACGATCCAGTGTGTTGCGCACGGCAAGCTCCACATAGCCAAGCTGCGAATGGAGTATGCCGGCGAATCGTTGGTTCCACTGGCATAAGGCTATGGCAAGATCAACATCGTCGGCGGCATCATCAAGATATCGTCCAAAGCGAGCCTGGCCAAGCAGTGCCGCTACCTCATCGGCCCGATTGCGGCGCTCCAGATCTGTTCCTGAAGAGGTATGGCTGGAGCCATTACTACCTTGCGCATTATCTATTGCGTCGGGCCTGACCATATCTGACCTCCAGATTCGATGTGATGATAAATATCAAGGATAGCGTTACCTTCGGCGCCTCCTGCCATGTCCAGATATTGTGACGATCCGCTGGGCAAAGGTAAACCGTCGGCATATCGGGGATATGCCGACGGTCTGGATGGATTAACTTGCGTTGGCGTGGGGTCGGGAATGGCCGCTTGCGTTTGCATGAAACGTGACGGTTGGTGCCGGGTCGGGGACGTGGGGTTGCGTTCGCGTTTGCATGGGATCCCGCGTCTGCTGTCAGAGGCTGCCGTCCCGGTTGGGTAGGCGCTCTGTTTGCTGGCCGGGAACATTCCACGAGGGCGCCGGCTGCGGAGTGGGCGGCTGGTACTGCGGCTGCTGTGGCTGCGTCGGTTCCGTCGCCTGTTGCTGCGTGGACTGCTGTTGTGCGGACTGTCGTTCGCGTTCCTCTTGCTCGCGTTGGTTCCGCTGCCGTTCCGCTTCCTCAGCTTTTGCCTGCTGAGATTCGACCGTCGCGGCAAGGCCGGTGATCTGTTTTACGACCGCGATGGCATCGGCCAGGTTCTCCTCAGTGACGGTTTTGCCGCGCCATGTGTCGGCAAGCTGGTTGAGCCGTGCATGTTCGTCGGATTCCGGTGCCTTGCGCAGCTTGTCGGCTCGGCCGATCGCCTCGCCGAGGGTCTTGGACGTCTGACTGGTCGTGTCGTCTAGCGTCGTAGCGTATGAGGTTTCCAGCTGTTTGGTGAGCTCTTCCATGCGTTCGATGTCCTGATCGTCCATAGCCTGTTCAAGCTGGCTAGGGTCGATTCGATCGGCGATGGGACTGCGCCTGATGCGTTCGAGCAGCGCCTTTGCGACCGTCATTGCATCATGCAGAAGTTCTGCTTGCCTGCGTTCGTTGTCCGCTTGTGTCGGTTGTTGGATGGTCGGTGCGGCATGATTCGTCGCGGTGATGACGCGAACGCCCGCGATTACGCCGCCGACCAGCAGCAGCGCGGCCAATCCGACCGCCGCCGGTTTGACGGCGTTTTCCGGGAATCGTGGCGCGAACCGACCGCTGTCGGCATCGGGATGCCCGTCATCGTCCTCGTCATCGTTGCGGTCATGGCGTCCGGCCGGTCCGAGGTTCAGAGGTATGGCATCGGCGGCATTATGGGCGATGTTGGCCGTGGAGCCTTCGCATCGTCGCGGCGGAGCATCCATACCGAGGACTTGGGTCGCGCCCGGATCGTCGTCATCGATGGCGGGGAAGCTGGACGGGCCGAGATTGAACGGTACGTCGGTCATGATCTTGTTCCTTTCCGTGACGCGTGGCCGGTTACAGGGCGTCGGTGTCGGGAACGTAGGCGCGTTCCCTGTCGTGGCTGATGATCTTGCTGGCCTTGTAGCCGTCACGGTCGAAGTCCGCGTAGTAGACCTCCCAGATCACGCCGGACTCGGTCTCGACCACGCATGCGGCCGCGTCGTCGTTGATGGCGACCTTCACGTAGCCGTTGCCAAGCGAGCCGGCGTCGTCGTGGCGTATGCGTCCGGCCGGTATCTGCAGGCCTTCCGCATCCTCGGTGAACAGGTCGCTCAGGTTCCGGTCGCGGTCGTCCCGGTCGGAAACGTACGCCTGCACAGCGAGAGGTGCCATCAGCACGCACGCTTCGTCCGTGCGGTAGGCGTCGATCCTCCGCCCGTTGACCGTCGTGTCCGATTTCGGTTCGACCGTCCGGTTTTGATCGTTGCGTACGACGATTGGGTCGATCGTGTGCCGTGCGGGCATGAGCGTGCGCAGGCATGCCGCGCCAAGCAGGATGACGGGAATGAGCGTGACCGTGACGATGATGATCAGGTTGCGTTTGGGGTCTCGATTGTTCATGGATGCTCCTTTGCGTGATGTGGCTCGGTCAGTGGATGAAGTCGATGTTCGCCTGGTTGTCCGCGAGCTGCTGCGCGGTGAGTGTGCGCAGGGTGACGCGGGCTGCTGCGGCGCCGCTTTCGGAGATGATGATGCCGCCGTCTTCGTTGACTTCCTCGACGATGGCGACGTGCCCGTAGTAATCGTCCGCGCCGAGTGTGCCCGCTTGGAAGACCATGACGTCTCCGGGACGGGGAGCCTTGTCGATCGGATAGCCGAACCGTTCGGCGCTGGCACGCCACATGCGCCCGTCGCCCATCCACGGGTCGACGGGCTTGCCGATCTGCTCGCGCCGGGACGCGGCCCACCATGTGCACTGCCAACGCTCGTACGAGGTGATTGCGGGCAGGTCCATCGCGTCCACGTTCACGGCCGTATCGTCGCCGTTCATGACCAACGGCGGTTCCAGCGAGCCGATCACGCTGCCGGTGACGGAACAGTCGCCGCCGGCGCAGCCCTGCTGCGTGGCGTTGAAGCCGGGCAGCCATGACAGGAGTGCCATGAGCGTCGCGAGCACCATGATCGCGGCCGTCGCCAATAGGAACACCGGCATGCCGACCGCGCCCGTCACGGCAGAAACGACGGACGCCATGATCCTGCGCGAGCCTTCGACGGCCGCCCGCATGAGATTGGACAAGCCGTCCGCCGCCTTCGCCACTCCCTTGGCGGTATTTCTGGTGCCACGCGTCGCGGAACCCGTGGAGCCGGGCGTGAATCTGGACAATGACGACGCGAAACGTATGCCTCCGGCCGTTCCGTGCGCCGTGTTCCCCGTACGGCGCATCCCGTCTGTTGTTCCGGATTGCGCGAGCCGGCGTGAGACACCGCGGGTGCTGCCGGGCGGCATGCGCAGCGTGGCAACGGGATTCGGAGCCGTGCTGGATGACGACGTGACAGGCGTATGACGAGCCGGACCGTTCACGATCTGTCTGCCGTTTGCCGGTTCCGCGAAGACGTCCACAGCCGGGTCGGCATCGGCGATATCGTCCAATGGCTCATCCACGCTCATAGGCCGCCGGTTGCGTCGCCCGCCGCTCCTGCCGGTGTTTGGCACCAGCCGGCTGGCGGAACGCAGCCCTTGCCCGACATCAAGGATCGCGTCAGCCGGGTCGATACCGTTTTCCTCATGCTCGTCCGTCGTCCCTGTCGCGGTTTGCATGGTGCCGCGGCCGAGCGCGGCGGCGTCGCCGGCGAGCCTGACCGTGGTCGAGCGCAGTCGGCCCGTCAGTCCTTCGCCTTCGCGGATGCGGCCGGTGTATGAGGTGAGTTTGCCGGCGGTGCCGGTCCGCGGGTCCATGAGTTCGACCATCAGGTCTCCCCGAATTTCGTGGTGAACAGCCGGTAGAGCGTGGAATCGGTCGGGATGCGCCCGTCGAACGGGATGAACGCCTCGCCTGCCTTGAGCAGACCCTCGCCGGGGCGTGCGCCGCCCAACCGTTCCTTCAGTTCGGGCGACAGATGCCACATGTCGGCCAGTTTCGCCGCGTCGGTGGGCGTCTGGTTCATGAGCAGCAGGAACGCGGAGTTGGCGAGCATGAACCGCGCCTCCTTGCTGGCGAGCAGTTCCTCGATGTTCTGGGTGACGCCGGTCATGCCGAGACCCCATTTGCGGGCGCGTTTGAACATGTCGAGGAACTGTTCGGACGCGTACCTGTTGGAGAACATGCGGTGGAACTCGTCCACATAGATCCAGGTGCGCCGGTCCGCTTTCCGGTTGCGGGCGACCCGGTTCCACAGATGGTCGAGCACGACCATCATCCCGAACGTCTTGAGCTCCCCTTCCAGCGCGGCCACGTCGAACACGGTGAACCGGTTGGACGTGTCCACGGTGGTTTGGCCGGCGAAGCCCGACAGGCTGCCGAGCGTATACGATTCGAGGCTCAACGCCAGCCCTCGCGCCTCCGGCTCGCTGCTGGCCACGAGCCTGCGATGCAGATCGGCCAGAGTGGGCTGCGGCAGGGCCGAATTGTTGCGGTATTCGCGGTACAGGCCGAGCGCGCACCGGTCCACGATGGAGCGTTCCGCGGCGTTCAGCCCGTCGGAGCCGCCGATGAGCGCGCCGATCATGGAGATGACCGCGTTCGCCTTCGTGCGGATCGGGTCGCCGTCCAGCGTGGCGTCGAGCGTGATGTCCATCGGGTTGATGCGGTCGGCGGAACCGGCGCTGACGATCACCCTCGCGCCGTGCAGCGCCTCGCACAGGGGCGCGTACTCATGTTCGGGGTCGACGATGATCAGATCGTCGTCGGGCCGTGACAGGAACAAGGCGGTCATTTCGGCCTTCGCGGCCTGCGATTTGCCGCTGCCGGTGGTGCCGAGCACGAATCCGTTCGCGTTGATCGTGGTGCGGGTGCGGTCGACCATGAGCGCGTTGCCGCTGCGCGCGTTGACTCCATAGAACACGCCTTGCTCGTCCATGATCTCCTGATTCGTGAAAGGCATCATGATCGCGGCGCCGCTCGTGGTCAGCGTGCGTCGCATCGGCAGCGGGTTCACGCCCAACGGCAGGCTTGCGTTCAACCCGTCGAGCTGCATGCAGGCGAGGGTTTCGGCCGTGCAGGAGAGCTTGCGGCAGGCGGCGAGCACGTCCTTGACCCGCTGGTCGAGCAGCGGGCGCGTGGGGGCCGAGACCGTGACCGCCGCCAGCGCCTCCACGAGCCGTTCGTTCGACCGGCGCATCTCGTCGCGAAGATTATGCGCCTCCTCCAACGAGTCGCGCAGGTCGGCGGGCAGTTCGTCGGCGGGAATGTGCCGTCGCATGTTCCTGCGGCGTTCCTCTAGGCGTTGCATGTCCATTTCGGCGATCTTGCGGTCCACCAGTTCCGCGCCGACGCTGCGATCGTACGGCGCGAGATGAATCGACACCGTGCCCTCGGTCTTCAAGCCGGTCAGTTCGGCGATCAGCCGGTCGGACATGATCGGCGGGAAGTCGCGTATCCACAACGTCGAGCGCAGCGTGTCGCCCGCGGCGTTCGACAGGCATAACACGCGCGCGTCCGTCGCGTCCACGCACCACGGCGCGACGAAGTCCTTCGACGTGGCGCGGCCGGATTCGACCAGCTTGTCGTCGTAGCGGAACGGTTCGCCCGGACGCAGCAGCAGGGCCAGCAGGCGCAGTCGTTCGCCTCGGCCGAGCGGCGTGATCTTGCAGCCGTCCAACGTGGAAAGCTGGCTTTCGGATGATTTGACGAGCCGGTTCAGCGTGGCCTGCGCGCGTTCCGGATCCTCTTCCATGATCGTGACCGTCAGGTATTTGTCGGTGACCGCGTTGCGGGAGCGTTCGCCGAGCTTGGCGAGCATGATGCGGTTCGATTCCGCGCGCAGCGCGTCGAACGGGCCGCCGTCCAGCCTCATGCCGACCATCGACATCACGTCATGGGCGTCGAGCGTGCGCGTCACGCAGGTGACCTGCAGCCGCGTGGAGCCGTCGAACGTGTTCAGGAACTCCGCCCACGCGTTGATGAGCTGCGCCTGCCGTTCGCGCGTGGCCGTCTCATAGTTGATGTCGGACATGCGCACGGTCACGCTCCACCGAGCGTCGCCCAGATACGCGATCCCGTTGGAGAGCATCGCCTCGTAGCCGATCAGCTCCTTCGCCGTGCGATACCCTCGCTCCCGCCGCCGGCGCATCCTGCGCCCCTGCCCGCCTGCCGGTTTGCGTCGTGCCATGATCATCCGTCCTTTCGTTCGCGTATGGCCTTCCTGCCCCGTTTTCGCTCCCGCCGGCGAGGCCGTGCGGGACCGTCGATGAAATACCGTTGCTGTCCGAACCGGCATGCGATCACGTATCCGAACCAGACCTCCGGTTTCAGTCCCTTCGGCCGCAGCCAACCCCATGCGGCCAACGGCAGGTTCACGAGGAACACCACGTACTGGCCGATGTCGGGGAGCCCGAGCAGGCGCCAGAACACGAGCCACACTCCCGCCGACAGGCAGCCCATCATCGCGGCCGCGGCGAGCTGCCGCCAGCTCATGCCCCACATGACCCGCGCCTCGGTGGCCGTGATCTCCTTGTAGATCCTGATCTCCAACGCCATCGCCGCCGCCTTCCCTGATCTCGCGTCTATTCGCCGAACACGGCCTTGGCGGTGGCCGAGGACACCATGACCAGACAGCCAAGCATGATCGCCCCCAACAGCAGCGTGCCGAAGTTCGCGATGATGTACTGCCACAGGTCGCCGCCGTCCACATAGCCGTCGAGCCGCAGCGCCTCACCGACGAACGTGCGGTACAGGATCACGCCGACCGTCAGGGTGATCGCCTGGAACGAGACCTGCCCGTAGCGTTTCAGATAGCCGACGCCCATCATGCGCGTATGCTCCGAGGCCATGAACACGACCGGCAGCGACGCGAAACAGGTCAGCATGTAGATCTGCATGAACCGCATGTACACGACCGCCAGCAACACCACGCCGGCGATCTGCGAGACGATGAACGGGATCAGCACCAGCACCATGAGCCCGCTCTGGCCGATGAGGCCGGCATCCTCGATCGCGGAGCGCATCTGATCGCCCAACAGCTGCGTCTCGCTGCCGGGCGCGGCAGCGAGTACACCAGACGCGGCGGACACGATCTGCGAGACGACCGCGTCGATGCCCTGCAGGATCAGCGCCGCATTGGACGCGAACAGGAGCACGAGCGCGCATTTGAGCAGCACGCCCCCGATGATCTTCACGCCCAGTTCGCGGTCGCCGTCCGCGCGAGTCGACGCGCGGGCCAGTTCCAGCGTGAACACGATGCTGGCGATGGTGGCGGACACCGGTTTGACCGCGCTCGTATGCACCGATCCCGCCATGCCGTACAGACTCGCGTTGAACTCGGCCGGTCCCAACGCGAGCCGGTCGAGTATGCTGCCATCGATGCCGCCGCCGATCGCGTTGAGCATGTTCACGCACGGTTCCACCAAGTCCGCCATGACCGGTTCACCTTCCTCGTTTGACTGTCCGATGCGAATCGACCGCCCGTTTGCCGACGGGCGTTCAGAAGCTGAGGTTGGCGAACAGGGCGGCCGCGGCGATGATGACCGCGCCGCCGACCAGCTGCCATATGCCGGACTGGGTTTGCGGGCCGGAATGGTCCTTCAAACCTCCGGCCAGGGTGATCGCACCCCATACGCTCCAGATGCCGCCGCCCAGCAGCGCGGCCTTCTGCAGCAGTTCGAGAATCGTGGTGATCGTGTCCATGACGGCTCCTTTGCGATGATGGGACTCAACGGTGAGTGGACGGCCGTCCGGTGTTGTCGAAAGCCGGACGGCCTTGGCGACGGGATGCCGCCGACCCTGCCTGACGGTCGACAGCATCCCCGTAGGAACCGTTGCGGTCATGCGGATGATGCCGTGGCCGCAGCGGAAGTCAGAGGTTGGAAACCGGGTTCCGGCGATGCGCGTGGGCGATGCGCAGCATGGCGAACCCGATCAGCAGGACGAGCATGCCGGCCGCCATGACGCCGGTCAGATCGACGCCGGTGTGCGGCAGCATGCGTTTCATGTAGGCGCTCCAGTCGTCCGGTTCGCTCGTGATCGGCGTGTCCGTGCACACCGTGCCGGGTTCGACCGGCTGCGCGGGCCGGTCGTCGAACGGGTCGTCGTCCTTCGGCACGCATTCGATGACCGGCGCGGCCTGTACGGTCGCGCGATCGGTGTGCAGGTCGGTGACGCCGGTCAATGTGCCGGTCACGTCCACGGATTCGCCCGGCTGCAACACGAGCGTCGCCCAGCCGCCCGGGTATTTCAGGTCGGTGACCGTGCCGTCTCCGGCAATCGTCTCGTCGGACAGTTCGAGACCGGTCAGGGGCACGTCGCCGGTGTTCGTGATGCGGAACACGATCACCGTGCCGTCGCCCGTGATCTCCAACGCGTCCTTCGTGTCGTCGCGGTCGCCCGTCTCCGGGCCGGACGCTTTGTCGAACTTCTCCACGTCGACGGACGGGGAGCGTTCGGGCGTGCGCGTGGTCACCGTGTTCGACGGGCGTTCCACGCCATTCAGCGTCTCCGTGAACGTGTTGGAGAACTCGCCGGCCTTCACCCGTCGGAACTGCACGTATGCGCGCCATGCCTGCGGCCGCGCGCCGTCGGCCGACACCAGGTCGAGATAGCGTTGCGTGGCTGCGACCGTGAACGAGCCGTCGCGCATGTCCAAGGCGAACAGGTCGCCGCCGAATCGCGCGGAATCGAAGCCGCTGCCCGCGATGCGCGAGCCTTTCGCCGCGATCACGCCGCCGGCCGCGTCGTGCAGGTCCTCGGCCGCGTACACGGCCCACTGGCCGGCGTATTCGTCGCCCGACTCGTCGTAATCGTCGTCGATACACCACTGCGTCACCTGCGGGTAGGCGCGGTTCGCGGGCAGCAGGGAGGAATCCAGCCGGTAGAGGAACAGCTGGTCCTTGTAGATGCTCATGCCGTCCGCGCTGTCCGCGCCGACGTCGACCGTCACGTCCTTGAACGGGTCGAGTTGTGCGAGCACGTTCGTGACCGTGTTCGACACCGCGCGGCGCTTGTTCGTGACCTGCACGGCCGTATTCTCGACCGAGCCGCCGTCCGCCGCCGCGATGACCGTCATCGGCAGTACCAGCTGGTATGTCTTGCCGAGCAGCGACTGGTCGATGCCCGCGTCACGTTCCACGGACAGTTCGTGCCGCGCGTATTCGGCCAGATCGGCGGGCTGCGGGTCGCCCGGCAGCACCGTCCCGTCGGCAAGCGTGGTGTCCACGGTCTTGAAGAACGCGTAGACGACGCCATCGGCGACCTGCACGTTCACCCGGTCGGTCACGTCCGCGCCCTGCTCGTCAAGCACGTGGATGCCGGCTTCGTCCACGTCCAGCACGGTTTCGTCGTAGTCGTCGATCACGCCCAGCCGGCGCACCGGATACGCCGGGTCGGCCAAACCTGCCGCGTCGATCGTGATCCGGTAGTACAGGCGGTCGCCGACCAGCACGGTCCTGCCGTCGATGTCCACCGACGCGTCCGCCTGTGTGTCCTGCTTGACCGGCTGCGGGTCGACCGGCCGGTTCGTCACCTCGTTCGACTCCAATCCGGAATTGTTCAACGTGATCCAGCCGCGGTTCGAGATCACCGTGTCCGTGGCAGCGTCCTCGGACACGGTTGCGTCGAACTCCAACCGATACCGGTGGTTCCCGTACGGTTCCCAATGCTCGTCCAGCCAGTCGCGTCGGAAGGCGACCGACAGTTTGTGCCCGGCGTCGTCCCACTCCACGTCGTACGCTTCGGCCGGCACCGTCACGCCGTCGCGCATGTCGACGACCGTCAGGCTCTCCTTGACCGGCGTCGTGCGCACGTCGTACTCGTCCACGAACTCCAGCGTGTGCAGCGTGTAGTCGGATGCGGCGTCCACCTGCAATTCCAGCTCATAGGTGACCGTCTGGCCGGGCAGCACGCTGTGGCCATCGATGCTCGACCCGTCGCCGCCCTCCGTTTCGCTCGCGGTCACATCCTTGTCGAACTCCGGGCGCACGATGCACAGGCGAGGCTCGTTCGTCTCCCAATACTCGTGATCGGCCCAGAACACGCCGCCGCGGTTGATCAGCTCGTGTTTGCCATCGCTGCACGTATTGTCGATCGACCCGCTGCGCGTGCGCATCGCGTCGATGTCCCGCTGCAGATCCTCGCGCACGTCGAACCTCACGTCGAACGGCACCAGCATCGAGAACTGCAACGACTTGCGACGTTCCCTCAGGTCCAGCGACGCCAGATACTCGGTCGTCGCCTTCGCCGTGACCGTCATGCCCTCCGAGACGATGTCGAAACGGTCGGTCACATCCTCGCCGGTCACGTTGATGCCGTCCAGCGAGGGAGCGTCGTATTCGTCCATTTCGGCCACGTACACGCGTACCTCGGACACGTCCCGCACATCGAGATACCGGTCCACCAGCGTCCAATCGTCCACCAGCTCCAACCGGGTGGGCTCATCCCACCACGGCACCGTGAAATTCACCGCCGCCGCGACCACGTCGCCGTCAAGGAACGACATGCCGTCCGCGCCGACGTGATTATCCCGCTCGGGATCGGAAACCATCTGCCAGACGCCGTCGTCGCCCATACGCACCCATGCCTTGTTCGGCAGATACCAGCCCAGCGACGCCGTATCCGCCGTATTGCCATGCCCGCCGGCCGTTCCTCCGACCACGCCGCCGCTTCCGGCGCCGGCTGCGCCGTCCGGCGACCCCAACGCCAGCATCGGCGACACCAGCAGGCACACCGCCGCGGCGATGGCTGCCGCAACACAGCATTTCCTTCCCAACACGCCCATATGAAACACTCCCTTTCACGAGGAGCCAGCCCCCGGCCGCGGCCGCCGCCGCGAGAAAAAGGGAGAGGGAAACCCGCGACGGCGAACGACGAACCGGAAAGCCCGTGCGGATCATTTGACCGGAGCCCACCATTGGCGCCCCACCGCACGCCAGCCAGTATCCGTTCCCATGCCCGCCGCCCGTGGTCCCGGACGGATATTGGAGTGCCGTATGCCTTGAGAAAACACGAAAGCCCCCGTCGCGCGATTCCGTAGGGTTGCGCAACGGGGGCGGTTGTGGAGCGTTTATTTGAGCAGGCGCCCCTTGCGATGGGTCATGACGGCGATGATCGCGCCGCCGGCGGCGAGCAGGCCGCCGATGACGAGGAACAGAACGATGCCGCCACTACCAGTCAAGGGCAGATTCGTGATCGTGGTGACGTTGCGCACGAACAGCAGGCCGTTCTTCTCGATCTGCACGAGCGAATCGGCCAGTGAGGGCACGCGTTCGAACACGACCAGCGCCGCTTTACCGGGATCCGCGGTGATCGTGACCTTGACCCGCACGTCGAGGTCACGGTAGCCGTCCGGCACTCCGGTTTCGCGCACCCAGTACGTGCCGGCGGCCAGACCGTCGAACCTTACGAGACCGTTGCGGTCGGACGTGGCGGTCACGTCCTCATCGGGACGGTCGGCGCGACGGTACTTGGCGTCGTCCACGAACGTGTCCGCCGTGTAGAGCGTGAACGTCGCGCCGGCAAGCGGCGTCTTGCCGTCCTCGCCGATCTTGTCGAATTGGAAGCCGTGCGTGTACACGGTGGTGTCCGGAGGCGTGAGCTCGCCAGTCTGGTTGGTTTTCGGATCGTTCGAGTACGTGAGCGTGACCGTGTTCGTGTTGCCGTCGCCGTCGATCGTCGCATGCTCGGTGAGCGTGGCCGAATAGTCGATGCGCAGCAAACCGCCCGCCATGCCGTCACAGCCATACGTATAAACCCATGCGCTCAGGTCGAGATCGATCGTGGTTGCCGTGCCGCCGTCGGACTCGCTTGCCCGCAGCGTGTAATCTTCACCGTCGAGCGGGCTCCATGACTGGCCGTCCTTGCTGGCCGTGACGGACAGATCATCGTTGAACCGCTGGCCTTTCGACAGGGTGTCCGCCAGGCGGAACACGTACGGGTTGGCCGTATCATTCGCGTATTTCGTGGTATCGGGGATGAGGGTTTCAATACGATAGTCCACGATGTCGCCCACATTGCGGTCGTCCGTCAACGTCGCATCGTCGCCGTCGATGATGCTCTTGCCGATCGTGACGCGCTGGTTCTTGATCTCGGCTGCGCCGTCGGCGTTGCCGATCGGCGGTTTCGCGGCGGTGATCGCCGTGCCGACCAGTATCGGCGCCGAACGCGTGGTACCGGTCAACGCCGTGTTCGCATCCTCCAATAGGTACAGGCCGGGCTGCAATCCGGCGAACACGACCGAGGAAATCGTGCCATCGGCGGTCGGCGTCGTCGTGCCGGACATGACCGGCGCATCCGTGACGGAAACGGTGGCCGCCATGCGATCGGCGAACAGCCGCCAAACCGGGGAATCCTTCGCATCGCCCTGCCGTGCCAGCCACACGATCGGATCCTCGCCGCCGGAACCCGTGTCCGCCGCGCCATCGTTGCCCCGCGCCGCCTCGCCGGGCATCCCACCGTCGGCATCGGCCGCATCGGCCGGGTATTCGCCGTCGCCGACCTTCGGCAGCGAGGCGATCACATCGCCGCGCACCGCGTCCTCGGTGCGCACCGTCACCGCGGAACCCTGGATCGCGAACCCGGCGAGTTTGACCACTTTGAAGTTCGCGCCATTCAGCGACGAGCCCGGACCGGCGTTCAGCGTGATCGAATCACCCAATACGGGCGTCGTCTCGCCGGTCTCATCGGCATGGGCGATGCCTCCGGCCGTCGCCGTGGCCAGCAATAGCACGGCCGTCATCGTCGCGCGCAGCAGCCGGCCGATCCTGTGGGAAGAGAACATGATCGAAGTCCTTCACTATCCGCATCCCCTGAACCAAGGTACGAACCGCGTCGACGGGGAAGAGAAAGGAAGAGAACCCGACGGCGCGGCCATACCATGAGAGGGAAGGTGCGGAACGTTTACCCGAACCACCCTTGGCCCGACCGCACGCCCCTCATCCTGCCGCCGCCCGTCACGGCTTTGTGGTCCCACGCCGATAATCGTCACCGTCCGACGCCGTTTATCGGCCGGTAGTTTCGTAGCATTTCTTTATTTTTGTATTTCTCGATAGCATGGGAGCATGCCTATCAACTGGTGGCGAGTCGCGCGCCTTGCCTGCTACGTTCTTCTTCTCGTCACATCCGTGGGAGAAAGCCTGCTGCTCACCGTCATAGCCGTAGCCGCAATGGCACTGGACGTAGCGGAATATCTCTGGGAAGGTCACCAGCATAACCAGCGTGGCAAGCAGTGATTATCGATTATGCAAAGGGAGCCGGCCACCTTGGCCGGCTCCCTTGACGTGTGACGAATGAGGCGAGAAATCTGCGCGTGGATAACCTGTCTCCAGTAACTTACTCGGTGAGTTCCAGCTCGCCTTGTTCCGGAGGCAGTTCAGGAGGGTTGCATGCGATGATGTCGGTCTGTCCCTGCTCTCGGGCTTTGCGCACCGTATTGATGAGCCCGTTATCCCATGTGTAGACGTGACTGGCATGTGCGTATTTCGCGCTGGCAAGAACCGCGGCATCACCTGGTCTGAGATTCTGCAACGCGGGAGTTTCACTGAACCAGCTGGCAGCATCTGCCGTCAGATCAACCATAAGCAGTTCGCAGTCGCGGCACCAATCCAGCAGTTGCTTCTTGTGACGGCGCTCCTGGCTGCGGGATTGTCCGGACTGGCCGGAACGGACAATGAAATTGCTGGATAGTTCGATCATCACTATCGAAGGCAGCAGCAGTTCCAGCTTGCCGGCGATGCCGTCATTAAGCAGACGCTTGGATCGAGGCAGATACGACGGGTCGGTCGTATCCTCCGAGCCGAGCGCCACATTGACGATCACATTCGTGTCTACCACGGCGCGCTTGGGATAGTTCTGCGGAACCTCGTTGTCGCTCACCGTTCACCTCCATCCGCGGTGTCGTCGATAGCGTTATCCCGCAAGGCGGATACGAAATCAACGGATCCAAGTCCGCCGGTGCAATCCAAGCCGATCGTCCCTTCCAAGTCTTCGGCCGTGACCAACGGATGATGTTCTCCGCGGACGATTATCAGTTCCTCCGCATCCATCGACAGCAGCTCGCCATCATTGGCCCGGACAAACCCTCGCGCATCGACCTCCATGCCCATCTGAATCTGTTTCACGATCGAGTCCAGCTCCGGTCCGAACCTGACATCGATACGACTCTGAGTGACACGGTCGATAAGGCCAAGCGTACGATGCGTAGTCTGCAGGATGATCTTATCCACATTGCCGCGCACATGACCAAACGAACGACGAGCGCCGCGAATCAACAACCGGTTGAGATCCGTAAGCGTCGCGGGTGTGAAGGTGCCCGCTACGCCACGCGAAGCAATCGTGACATCCGCTCCGGTCTCCTTGGCCAAGTCATTCAGGGACGACAATACTCCCGAGAATCGGGATATCTTTTCCCGGCTGACGGTATCGCTTGCGGCAAGGCGCGCGATCACACCCAGAGTGGCAAACGACCGTTCCGTGGCCTCGTCCACGACTACGGGCTCCGCCGCAAGATCAATGCTGTGCAATTCCATACGGGAGATGCGCCAGTCGGACGCATTCGCCACAGCCAGCATTTTGTTGAATACGGACACAGCCTGCCCCAATGCTTTCGGGGTTACGGCATCCGGCGCGCAATCCAGCTTGAAGCTAAAATCCTCGTCGTCCATGACACACCTCCTTCCTATCCGGAACAGAACAGACGACATTGTGGCGGCGCAAGCCACGCCGCCACAAGCCACTTCCATACCATTGCTGCACACCAGTGTACGAGAAACATCTCCCATCGCAAAGAGCAAATCGTCGGCAACATGCCGCACTTCAGCTTCCGCATGCTGTCCTTGCTTACTCATTCGCTTGCTCACTCGTGCCGGTCGAGGTATTCGGCGAGGGCTTGGGCGACGAGGTCCTGCATGCGGATGCCCTTGATGCCGGCGGCCGCTTTGATGCGGTTGCGCAGCGAGGTGCGGATCTTGATGCTGGTGACCATGTAGGGGTCGTTGGCCGGTTCCTCGCGGTAGATGTCGTCGACCGACGTGATCTCGCGTTCGGCGGGCAGATAGCTCAGGTTCCCTTTCATCGTCCGACCGCCCGTCTCAGCTCGTGCAGGACGAGGCCGTACTCCCAGAGTTTGGCCGGGCGGCGGCCGAAGCTGGTCTTGATCTCCTGCCGTTTGGGCACGATCGTGTCGAAGCGTGGCGTGTCCTGTGTTTCGAGCGCGTGCATGGCCTGCCGGAACGCGACCGTATTCGTTTCGACGCGGTTGAGCAGTACGGCGGCGGGCGTGCGTCCGGCCGCGTTGACGGTCGCCCATGCTTGCTGCAGGTCGACGGGAGATTCGGTGGTGGGCACGATCACGAAGTCGGCCGTGTCGAGCGCGGTTTTGAGGCCTGCGTGCGTGGGCGGCGCGTCGATGACGAGCCATTCTCCCGGCGCGGTGCGGATTGCGGCGAGTTCGTCGCCGGTGGCGGCCCGTACGTTGAACGGCAGCGTTTCGTTGTTGAGGTTGGCGATTCTGTCCCACAGGGTCGCGGAGTACTGCGGGTCGGCGTCCAGAAGCGTGACATGCTGCCCATCGCGGACGAGCGCGTGGCACAGGTATTGCGCGATGGTGGTTTTGCCGACCCCGCCCTTCGCGTTGGCGATGGCGATTCTCATGACGGTCTCCCTTTGTTTTTGTTTGTATTTGTGTTTTTCTTTGTTTCTTTATTTCTTTGCGGATGTGTCCGGCTGCGCCTGTTCGTCGGGCGTCTCCGGCGGATCGCGTTCGCCGGGTTCGAGCCGGGTGAGCCTGCGTGGCCGTCCGAGCGGTTCGCCGTTGCCGGTTTTGCGTGCGCGTTCGTTGCGTCGCCGGTTACGTACGATGCTGTGGATTTCGGGGTGGGCGTCAAGCCAGTCGAGCAGCCGCCGGTACGGTTGGGCGAGATCCGCGGCCTTGCGGCCGGGCAGGACGTCGTGGACGATGACGACGCGCATCGCGTACTGGCGTTCCTTGTAGGTCATGCCGCCGAGGATGCCGTGCGTGACCGGGCGCAGCAGGCTGCGGGCCAGGCACGGCATGAGCATTGGGCATTGCGCGCACAGGCGTTTGGCTGCGCCGCGCAGCATTTGGTCGGGGCGTGAGTCGCCGGCGGCGTCGAGTTCCATCCAGATCATGTCGTACAGGTCGAGCTGCGCCTGCGCGCACAGGCCGCCGGGCGGCAGCATCGACGTGTGTATCCACTCGTCGCCGCCCGTAGCTCGTGCTGGTTTGCCGGCCGGCTTGCCGGTGGGGCGGAACCCGTCCATCATGCGCTCCGTTCCATGCTCAGCATCCGGTCGAACGCTGCCAGTTTCTCTTCCTTCTGCCGCAGGTGTTCCTTCCAGCGTTTCGTCTGCTCGTCGGCCTCGACCCGTGCCCGCTTGACGGCTTCCGCGGTGCGCGTGTTGCCGTGCAGCGCCAGATTGCGTTCGTCGTACGCGCACACCGGGCACTTGTCCCGTCGGATGGAGCCGTTGAGATGGTTCTGCGCGAACGCGATTCGACTGTTCGACCTGCCGTGCTGGAACGACGAGTAGCCGAAGACCGGGCACTGCGTGACGGTTTCGCACGAGACCAGCACCGCCGCATGAGGGTCTTTCTCCTCCTCGTCTTTCGCCGGCATGGTCCCCGCCTTGATGCGTTTGACCCTGATCCGTCGCTGTTCGATCTCGCTGCGCCGTTCCTGCCACAGGCGTTCCCAACGTCGGGCGAACTCGGACATGCTCAGCATTTTCGGACGCCAGAACGGATTCTTGGCGGTCCACAGCACCAGCTCCAGAATCTCCATCTGGCTGTGCTCCGAGAGCAATTTCGCCGCGGCCCGCTGGTCGCGCGCCCGTGGCGGCTTGGCCCACACCTGTTCGCCGGCGAGCAGTTCGGCGAACCGTTCCAGCAGCGCGTCGCAATCGGACGCGGAGACATTGTCGCCGACGAACGTCCCGTCCGACTGATGGTTTTCGCTGGTGAAGCCGAAATCTTGGTTCGGTTCGTCGTCGCGGTCCGGTGCGTCGGACGATTGGCTGATGGTGGTTGTGCTGTTCCCGGCTGAGTCTCCCCGTGGGGAGATGTCCCCTTTAGGGGACAGAGGGGTAATAGGTTCATAGGATGGTTTGGGTGACTGCACGGTCACCGGGCTGGTGACTCGCAGTGCATCGGGCGTCTTGCTTCCACCCGGTGTTTTTCCTGCACCCGGTGACTGTGATGCACCGGGCGCTTCGCATGCACCGGAGTCGGCATCCTGCTCGGTGTCGTCCGCTTCCTCCATCTGGCTCCCGCCTCTGCACGACGTGCGCGGCTTGCGGTCCGTCGGCGCGGGCAGCGTCTCGTCGCGGTCCATGCAGATCTCCCATACGGTCGGCCGCTTGTACTCGGGCAGGTACTGGATCACCTCCGTGGCTTCCGACTTGCGGATGAAGCCGTTCTCCTCCAGCCAGCGCAGCTTGCGCTGCACCGACCGTTCGCACATGCACGAGTTCCTGGCCATCTTCTTGATGCCGGGGAAGGAGTTGCGACCGTGCTCGTCGGCGTTGTCGGCGAGGTTGATGAGCACGAGCTGGGCGTACGGGTCCTCGATCAGCCGCTTGAGCGTGAACACGCGGCTCAATGCCTGGATGCTCATCGGCGTTCACCTCCCGCCGGATGCGCGGCCACGGCACGCCGCAACCGGTCAGCGCGGCTGACCGATTCGTCGAGATACGGTGAAACCGTGATATAAGACTTTCCCTCAAAACCGTGGTTTTCCGGGCTTCCGCACGCGATGACGGTCACGTGCGCGGGTATACAATCCTGCTTGTAAGACATAAGAATCCAATCTCTGTCTGCACCGCGAAAGCCTTCCTTTCTCTTCACAAAATTCAGGCTTTCTTGGTTACTTTGATTGGAATCCGGGAAACGGTTTTGACCGGCCGCCTCCACGGATCCCGAACGGACCTGGCCCTCTCCCGCAAGGAGAGGGCTTCTTCTATGTGAAGGCGACCACCTCCTTCGCCATCGAAGGAACGGGATCGTCGGACAGGCCGAGCAGCCAGTCGCTGGAAACGCGGAAATGCGACGCGATGCGCCTGATGTCGGGCAGCGTCCAGTTGATGTCGCCGTTGAGCTTGCCCGTCACCGACGACTTCGACAGTCGCATGATACGGGCAAGCGCCGCGTAGCTCACATAATTCGGCTCACCCATCAGCATGCGCACGCGGCGCGTGGTCACGCCGTCACGGCGCAGCTCGCGTTCGCCCGCCGCGCCTTGCTCAGGCACGCTCGTGTCACGGTTCGCGGCGGGAACCAGCAGAAAACGGGTATCATGGGACTGAGGAACGACACCACGCCCGAACAGGACGCGCGAAGCATCGGCGAAGCCGTCAACGGCAAACACCGGCGACAACGCGCACGCGGCGGAGGCACTGGTCCGAGACATGGAAACACGCTTTCCATGACCGGGAGCCGTTCAAATTTAATCCGTGAAGCGGGTCGGGGCAGTACGTTTAATCCCCGAAAAACCCACGACTTAAAAGGACGCTGCTCTAACCGTTGAGCTAGAGGGGCAACAGCACTAAGATACACACTTCCGCCAGACAATCCCAAATCGGCGTGGCGGGTGCTTTTGCCCGTGCCCGTCGGCCCGTGCGCGGCGCATAAAAGGAAAAAGCCCGGCAGGGGAACCGGGCTTTTGTGAGAGAGGAAGAGAAGAAGAAGGTTTTCAGTTATATACGACCTTGCGGTCGTGGTTACATATAACAATGCGAATCTCGGCGGAACGTGCCGTTTGGCTGGGAACGGCGTGGGAAACCCGTGCCGGTTCCGTGAACGTCGGTGCTGCGAATTCCGCGAGCGTGCGCCGATTCATATTGCGATGGGGAGCGGCCGGTCGTTACGCGGCCGACGTACGATGATCGTGTCTAGTGGAGAAGAGTCACCAAAGGGGGATCGACACATGCCGTTACACCTGATCGATATCGTGCGTTACGAAGGCGGCGATCAGAACAAGGTCTTCGCCTGGAAGCATCCGAACACCGCGCTCAAGCCCGGCACCAAGCTCGACGTGATGCCGCATCAGCTCGCGGTGTTCGTCCGGTCGGGGCGCATCGCGCAGACCTACGCCGAAGGCCGCCATACGGTGGCCGGACAGAGCACGCCGTTCCTCACCGGCGTGACCAAGATGTTCACTGGCGGCGTCGATCCGTACTCTTCCATGCTGTATTTCATCAATGTGTTCGACCAGACCGGTATGCAGTGGGGCACGTCCGACCCGATCCAGATCCCGGTGCCGGGCACGGTGAGCGCCCGTTCGACCGGCCTGTCGATCCCGGCCGGCGCGCACGGGCGATATTCGATCGCACTGGCATATGACCATGGCGACGATCCGCAGACGCAGCAGCGCAACAGCGATCACCTGCAGGCGTTCTTCGAGCAGTTCGTGTCCGGTCACGATGAGGTCACGCGATCGAAAGTGGCTGATCTCGTCCGTCAACGAGTGAACATGATCATTCGCGACCAGATCAGCAAGGCATTCACCGTGCTCAACCTTCCGATCAACCAGATCGACAGCCACACCGCGCAGATCAACGACGAGATCCTGCGCCAGCTGGCGGCTGCGAACGTGTTCGGCGAGTTCGAGCAGCGGTACGGCCTGCGCATCCTCGATTTCGTCACCGACGCGATCGTCGTCGATAAGGGCAGCGAGGAATACCGGGTATACAACCGTCGGGCGCAGGCATACGAGGACAAGGCCTCGAACGCGGAAAGCGGCCTGTACCAGGCGAACCTGGACTCCCGCTCGTCGATGGCGCACACCGATGCGATGGCGTATGACCAGCAGCAGCGCGCCTACACCTACCAGCAGAAGCGGACGATGGACGTGCTGCATACGGCCGCCGACAACAAGGGCACCGGCTCCGACCTGCTCAGCGGCGGCATCGGTGTCGGCGTGGGCGTGCACGCGGCCGGCACGATCGCGCGCAGCCTCGGCAAGGCGATCAGAGAGTCGATGAGCGACACTGATTTCGCGGCATCCGGCTCGCCCGTGGCTCCGGCACAGCCTTCGGCGGAACAGGCGGTGCAGGCCGCGGCCGCGCAGGCGGCGCAACAGGTCGCGGCGGCCGGTGCCGCGCAGTCGCAGCCCGAACCGGCACCTGCCGCGGAGTCGGCCGCCGCGCCCACCCAGGCCGCGGCCCCCGCCGACCCGGTCGAGGCGCTCACCAAGCTCAAGCAGCTGCATGATCTCAAGCTGATCTCCGACGACCAGTTCGCCGCCAAGCAGCAGGAGATCCTCTCCCGCCTGTGAGCGCAGCCGATCGGCCGCAATCATCAACGGTCATATCATCAACGGTCATATCTCGTGAAGCAAACAAAGAAGGAAGAATCCATGATCCAAGGCAAGCAAGCCCCCATTTTCATCGTGCTGGCGACCGTCGTCGTCGACATCATCATGCTGTTGATCCCGCATACGAACGCGGTGGCGTTCTGGATCGCGCTGGCGCTGCTCACGCTGAGCGGGCTGCTGTTCCTTGTGCCGTTCACCGTCGGCTCGCCCTCCGACTACACCACACGGATCCCGGTGATCGCCGCGCTCGGCGTGAACTACGTGGCGCAGATCGTGCTCACGTTCATCGCGAACACCGGTGCGTGGCGCGTGACCGTGGGCATCGCCCTCGTGCTGTTCCTCGTGCTCGCCGCGGTGGCGCTGGCCACCTCCCGGTCCGAGCAGGCGAGCGATGAGTCCGCCGCGCGTCTCGCGCAGCAGGAGGAGACCCGGTTCACGCCCACAAAGGGCGGCTTCTGATGCAGCCGGCGGCTCGAAACGGAGGAGGTGCGCGATGAGGATGCTCTTCGTCAAGCGCCTGTTCGCGCGGTTCATGGTCTGCATATGGGCGTTCGTGTTCCTCGCCGTCGGGGCGGGGATGCTGTGGGTGGCCGCGCTCATCGGCATCGATGCGTATGTCTCCGATGAGCGAAACCGCGCCGAGGTCATCAAAGGATTATCCGCCTCGAATAGGGATCAGGCGGACAGCATGATCCGTGCGATCCACACGTGGGCCGAAGGGGCGCACATGCTGGTCGGCCCGGTCGCCGTCCTCACGTTGGCGATCGTCGCCGGCGCGGTCCTGCTGATGACCATGTCGCAGGACATGGTCGACATGGTCAACGCGAAGACCTTCAGTCAGGCTTCCGGCCGTATCGCCAGCCAAATGGGCTATGACCCGACCATGCGGCGCACCGGCCGGCGTCTTGACGACGCTTACGGATCGCCGGCGGCGCGGCCCGAGAGCGCACCCGGATACGCTCCGCCCTCCGAGCCGCCCGTCTCGCCGGTCACCAACACGCCGTATAGCTTCGGCACCCCCTCCGTCGGAGCCGAAGAAAGCGGCAAGGAGGCCAGATGATGGACGGGTTGTTGATACTGCTGTTCGTCTTGGTGATCATCGTGCTGTTGATCGGCCTGCCGGTGCTGGTCATCTGGCTGCTGATCGCGATGTGCAAGCGTCTGTCCGGCACGCAGAGCGCCGTGAAGTACTTCATGCTGCCCATGGCGTTTCTGCTGTGCCTGGGCACCGGACTGGGACAGTTGCTTGCCGGTGTGGAGGAGATGCTGTATGAATCGGACGGGATGATCGGCGCGCTTGGCGCTCTGGCGTACGGGGCGGCGCTCACCGGCGTCGGCATCTGGCTGCTGGTGCTCACCGTCCGTGACGAGTGGAACGCCTCGCGGCGGCTGTACGCCCTGCGCCACGACACGTATGTGCGGGTGCAACGGCACATCGACCAGGAAACGGATGCGTCCGTCGGGCTGCACGTCGCCGCGGGCATCACGTCGTCGGCCGGCAAAGTGCTGCGCTGCCCGTCGTGCGGGTGCGAATGCATCCTGCCGATGGGGCATGCGATCCTGTGCGCGGCCTGCGGCAACGAACTGTCGCTGACCGCGCGGCGGTACACCGACAACACGTCCGCCGCGCATATGCGGTCACGGACGGCCCCTGCCGGTACGCGTCCGCAATCCTCGCCGAACCTGCCTCCGCCCAGTGGTGTCGCATACCCTGCTCCCATGCCAGTAGGCGCGCCTTTCGCGGCTCCGGCGCCGTCCACCAAGCCCAATCGCGATGCCGGACGTGCCGGACGGCAGGAAGGAGACCTCTCATGACCAGTACCATGCGACAGGCCGGTCCCGCTCGGCCGACCGGCAATCTGGTGTTGCCGGACGACCAGATCCAACGCGACGCGCGGCGGCGCGACGTGAGACTGATGTGGATGTACGGCATCGGATCGGTGGTCTATATCGTGCTGGCGGTCGTGGCGGTGCTGCAGGTCTCGTCGTTCCTGACGACGTTCCTGGAGCCCCAGGTGCGTGCCGCCGCTGTTACGAGCGGACTGAACATCGACGGTCTCGACCAGTTCATCAGTGTCATTTTCTGGGTCCAGATCGTCTTCTTCGTGGTGATGATCGTCGTGCCGATGATCGTCGCGATCGTCAACTTCGTCACGCGACTGCGGCGCTGGCGGAGGTACGTGTACTGCTCGTCGCCGGCATACCTGCAGTCGCTGGTCGACGGACAGGCCGACGCGGCGACCAGGGAGACGATCGGCCGCATCACCAAGGAGCTCATGTACGTGAACCGCAAGTGCCCGAACTGCGGGCGCTGGCTCTGGACCCCGGCCGAGGGCACGGTGGAATGCCCGAGCTGCGCGCGCAGGGTGTGAGCGCGCTGCCTGCTGACCGATGGCGGTGCCCGGCCGTAGTGATCCGCTGCGACCGGGCCGGCGGGTCAACCGTGCCGTGTTAAATGACTGACGTGAAGAAACTGATTGCGCAGCTTATGAAATTCGGCATCGTCGGTGTGATCGCCTTTATCATCGACTGGGGCATCCTGAACATCCTGGTCGGCGTGTTCCATATGCATAACGTGCTCGCCGCCACCATCTCCTTCATCATCTCGCTGATCTTCAACTATCTGGCGAGCATGAAGTTTGTGTTCAAGCACCGCGACGACATGGCGCGGTGGATGGAGATCGTGATCTTCGTGGCGGGCGCGGTGGTCGGCCTGTTCATGAACGACGCGATCATCTGGATCTCGACGTACGGCATGAACCATGACGCGTACGTTTCGCAGCATGCGGAGTACCTGCTGCGCACGAACGTAGGCAAGCTGGTCGCGACCGCCGTGGTGATGGTATGGAACTTCCTGATCCGCAAGTGGCTGCTGGACGACACGCATACGAACGCCATGAACCGTCTGCGTTCCGCCGACAACCGCCTGAGCGCCGAGGAGCTCGAGGCCAAGTGGCTCAACAGCTTCTCGCACAAGCTCGGCGTATGGTCTCTCGAGCACACCCCCAAGGGCTGGCCGAAGTAGGAAAGTGGACCATCATTGATGGTCCGGTTCAGCCGGGTGTATGTCGTAAGTGGGCAGAATCGGACTTAAGAAGTCATAGGTGGGTAAATATCTGTTACTTGGCCTTCGAAATGGGGTCTATCTGGTACGACTTTACCCACTTACTGATTTCAGAGTCCGGAAGTACCCACTTATCGATTCCGAAAATACCCGCTTACGGATTCAGCCGGGCGCCATCAACCGGAACGATGGCGGATTCCCGCGGATCCTTCCTGATGTTCCGGAATCTCCCGGGCTTACGGCCGTCACGGTCCCTCAAACCGGCAGTATGCCCGGGAACATGCGTCGCAATGAACCACCCTCCCGGGCTTACGGCCTGTTAACAACCCGCAACCGGCCGTATGCCCGGGAATGAGCGTCTCGTCGTGCTGATGAGCCTCGCATCTCCCGGGCATACGCCCGTTTTGCGGGTAGGAGCCGGCCGTATGCCCGGGAGTGGGCGGCGACCGGTTATATCCCCCGGGCATACGCCCGTTTCGGGGTTCGCAACCGGCCGTATGCCCGGGAGTGCGAGGTGGATCGGTGACTTCTCCCGGGCTTGCGGCCGGTTTGAAGACCGGATTCGGCCGTATGCCCGGGAACGTTGACGGAATGCGCATCCATATGACTGAGAAACGAAAAAAGCTAGGAACCGTTTAGTTCCTAGCTTCGTGTTGGTAGCGGGGCATGGATTTGAACCATGGACCTCTGGGTTATGAGCCCAGCGAGCTACCGAGCTGCTCCACCCCGCGTCGGCTTGTCTTGCGACAGCTCTATCTAAGATACCGGCAACCGGTCAGATGTCAAATCGGCGTGTCGCGCCAGAAACCGCAGAGGAACCCGCGCCCCGATAGCCCGCCATAAGCGCAACCGATAACCCACGTGGCGTCCCGTCGTCGGCATGTTGCCATAATAGATGCCATGCCTATCAAGATCCCCAGTGGCCTGCCGGCCCGTGCCATCCTCGATTCGGAACGCATCTTCGCGCTCGAGAAGCCCGAAGCGGAGCGCCAGCGCGTGCGTCCGCTCAAACTGGTGATCCTGAACCTCATGCCCAAGAAGATCGAGACGGAGACACAGTTGCTGCGCCTCATCTCGAAATCCCCGCTGCAGGTGGAGATCGACTTTATGAAGACCTCCACGCACGAGGCCACGCACGTCTCCGCCGACCACCTGCTCAAGTTCTACGAGACGCTCGATGCGTTCAAGGACAACTATTACGACGGTTTCGTCGTCACCGGCGCGCCGGTCGAACATATGCCGTTCGAGCAGGTCGATTACTGGGACGAGTTCAAGTCGATCCTCGACTGGGCCTCGACGCACGTGTTCTCGACCATGTACCTGTGCTGGGGCGCGATGGGCGCGCTCAATTACCGCTACGGCGTGCGCAAGGTCGACTATCCCGAGAAGATCTTCGGCGTGTTTCCGCAGTATCTGCAGGACGAGTACTGCTTCCTGACGAACGGATTCGACGAGATCGCGCTGCAGCCGCACTCGCGACTCGCCGGCGTGAACGAGGACGATGTGGCCGCGAACCACGACCTGCAGGTGCTCACGTGGGGGCCGCAGTCCGGTCCGGGGCTGATCGCTACGCGCGATTTCTCGGAGGTGTTCGCGCTCGGCCATTGGGAGTACGGCAAGTACACGCTCGCGGAGGAGTATGAGCGCGACATGGCCAAGGGCCTGACGAACGTGCCGTTCCCGAAGAACTACTTCCCGCATGACGATCCGCAGCTGGAGCCCCTGTTCAGCTGGCGCGCGCACGGCAACCTGCTGTGGCGCAATTGGCTGAACTGGGTGTATCAGACGACGCCGTACGATCTGACCGAGGTGCCGCAGTTGCGCAAGGAGAAGCGGCTGGGTACGGACCGTTCGATTCGTCACGAGCCGGGGAGTCCGCGCCGGGACGGTTTCGCGCCGTTCGCGCACGACGGCTACGGCGTGATCGAAGGCTGATGGTGGACGACGGTCTGCGACCGCGTTGTTGATTGGCGGCCTGATGGCCGCGTACCCCACCCGCCCGGCTTATGCCGGGCACCCTCCCCTGAGAGGGGAGGCGGAGTTTGAGTGGGACGGAATCGCTTTGCCGCAGAGGATGTTTCGACAGCGTCGCCAGAGGCGGGATGTCCACAACGTGGACGGAGCGATATCCGAAAAACGAACGTCGAGAATGTCACAGTGCGGATGTGACTGTGAGCGATAACACAACAATTGTTGACAGATCGTCTAAACGCGCGAATCATGCAAAACGCCGACGGAACGGCGCGGTTCCGCCGCTGCTTGACTTTGTCCGAACGCGGGCTAATAATCACTTCTCAGCCATTCGGAGTCGAATGCACGACGTCGACTCCAAGCCACGCCGCGCGGACCCTGAACCGGGGAGACGGAAGTAACCGGCATGTCACATTCGCCCTACCCCTTGGGCTAAACTGACACCGGAAACAAGAAGCAGGAGGCGTGATTATGGTCGGTTCATTCGGCACAGGCATGCTGTTGGCAGCCGAGACTGGCGCGCATCTTCCGTCGGTCGATGACTTCCTTCCTCCGGAGATCCTGTTCCAGGGCACTCCGTTCGCGATCAATCGCATCATTCTTATCCGCATCGTCGCCACGATCGTGCTGCTGCTCGTGCTGGGCGTCACCGCCAGCCGCGCCAAGCTGATCCCCGGCCGCTGGCAGGGCGTCGTCGAGATGGGTCTCGACTTCGTGCGCGACAAGATCGTCTACGACATCATGGGCGAGACCCGCGGCAAGCGCTACGTGCCGATGATCACCACGCTGTTCTTCACGATCTTCGTGTTCAACCTGTGCGGCATCATTCCGGGCATGAACATGGCCGCCACCGCGACCGTCGTCATGCCGCTCGTGTTCGCACTGTGGACGATGATCCAATACTGGATCGCCGCCGCCCGATCGCAGGGCCTCGGCCACTACCTGCGCCATGAGCTGTTCACGCCGGGCGTGCCGTGGCCGGTCTACATCCTGCTCGCGCCGATCAACATCCTTGAGCTGCTCGTCATTCGTCCGGCCTCGCTGACGATCCGACTTTTCGCGAACATGGTCTCCGGCCACCTCATGGTCGCCACCTGCCTAGCGTTCGCGCAGTACTGGATGGTCGACGCGGTCAACAAGCTGCAGGGCGTCCCGGTGGGCGCGCTGTGGTTCGCGGGCGGCTTCGCGATGACCTGCTTCGAGGCGTTCGTCGCGTTCCTGCAGGCCTACGTGTTCGCGATCCTGTCGACCGTGTACATCAACCTGAGCTTCCCGGAGGAGTGAGCCAGCGGTCATCCGCGCACGGCGCAACTCCCCGTCCCCGCACGTTCCGCAACGTAACAACCATCAACCAAACCAGCGGAACGCAAGCGGAACCCCAAGATTTATAACGTCACCTCGTACGTTAGAAAGGAAACAGAAATGGATATCATCACCCTCGCTGAGGTCGCCGGCAACCTGTCCGTCATCGGCTACGGCATCGGTACTCTGGGCCCTGGCATCGGTCTGGGCATCCTCTTCGGTAAGGCCATGGAATCCACCGCTCGTCAGCCCGAGATGTCCGGCAAGATCCAGACCATCATGTTCATCGGCCTGGCTCTG
Source organism: Bifidobacterium simiiventris (assembly GCF_019331715.1). Taxonomy (GTDB): domain Bacteria; phylum Actinomycetota; class Actinomycetes; order Actinomycetales; family Bifidobacteriaceae; genus Bifidobacterium; species Bifidobacterium simiiventris. The sequence goes on along the minus strand of NZ_JAHBBG010000006.1, from coordinate 44,437 downwards.
GTCGAGGTGCTGGCCCTGATCGGCTTCGTCGCCGCCCTGATCATCAAGTAACGATCGTCCGACGCACGAAACAACGATTTCATGTCCAACAATGAAAGGAGGGCTTCATGATGACACTGGCAGAAGGCGGAATCGATCTGTTCATCCCCGAGACCTATGACATTGTGTGGTCCCTGATCATCCTTGTCATCGTTGCGCTGTTCTTCTACAAGTTCTTCCTGCCGAAGTTCAATGCGATCTTCGACGAGCGTGCGGCAAAGATCGAAGGCAACATCGCCAAGGCCGAACAGGCCAAGAAGGACGCTGACGAGGCGAAGGCCAAGTATGAGGCCCAGCTGAGCAACGCCCGCGTGGAAGCCTCCAAGATCCGCGACGACGCCCGCGCCGAAGCCTCGCACATCATCGCAGACGCCCGCTCCCGCGCCGAATCCGACGCGGCGCAGATCACCGCCAACGCGCAGCGCTCCATCGAGTCGCAGCACCGTCAGGCGATGGTCAGCCTCAAGGGCGAAGTCGGCACGCTCGCCGCTGCCCTCGCGGGCAAGATCCTCGGCTCCAAGCTCGAGGACGCGGACGTGCAGTCGAGCATGATCGACAACATGCTCGACGAGATGGACTCCGACAAGAAGTGACCGTCTGGCAGTGACTGTCAAGACTACAACGCAAACGTCAAGGAAAGGGAGGTGACCAATGCGAGGAGAAGCATCGCGCATCGCCGATCGCGTCTCTCGTGACTCGCTGGCACCCAAGCTGCGCGACTCCGGCGAGGACGCATGGCGCATCGGGAACGAGCTGTTCTCGATCACCAACGTGCTCGATCACAACGTCCAGCTTGAACGCGCGCTCACCGACCCGTCGCGCCCGGTGGCGGACAAGGTCGCCGTACTGAACACCCTGATCGGTGCTCAGGCGCACCCGATGACGATGGAGATCATGACCGATCTGGTCGGTCGCCGTTGGAGCCGCGTGTCCGACATCGCCAACGCCGTGGAGGACTTCGGCGTGGACGGCATGATGTACTACGCGGACGCCACCGGTGCCACCCTGCAGGTGTCGGTCGAGCTGGCCGAACTGCATTCGGCGCTGCTCGGCATGCCGGTCCTGCGCTCCGAGCTGTCGGATGACAGCGCGCCCGCCGAGGCCCGCACCAAGCTGCTCAACAGCCTGATCGGCTCCAGCGACCTCAACAAGGTCACCAAGCGTCTGGCGGAGCACGCGACCTGCAACCTGCGCAACCGCCGCTACCTGCAGACCGTGCAGTGGCTGATCAACAAGTTCTCGCGCCACATGGGCGAGTCGATGGTCACCGTGACCACCGCCACGCCGCTCAAGATCGAACAGGTCAAGAAGCTGGTCGCGATCTACACGAAGAAGGTCGGCCGCCCGGTGCACATCAACTCGGTCGTGGATCCGTCCGTGATCGGCGGCATGCGCATCCAGGTGGGCGACGAGGTCACCGACAACACGGTGGTCGCACAGCTCCAGCATCTGAACCGCACCGTCCAGGCCAGCGCCTGACGGCATATATCCCGCGCCCGCACGCAACGGACGGCAAGCCAACCGGCACGCCGCGACGGCACGGGATCCCAAGATTTACCAATAACAACAAGGAGTGATCATGGCAGAACTTACCATTGATCCCACCACGATACGCAAGGCGCTCGATGATTTCGTCGAGTCGTACAAGCCGTCGGACACGCCCACCCAGGAAGTGGGCTACGTGGCCACGGCCGGCGACGGCATTGCGCACGTGACGGGACTGCCTGGTTGCATGGCCAATGAGCTGCTGACCTTCGAGGACGGCACGCTCGGCCTGGCGTTCAACCTTGACGCCCGTGAGATCGGCGTGGTTATCCTCGGCGACTTCGCAGGCATCGAGGAAGGCCAGGAGGTCCGTCGCACCGGCGAAGTGCTCTCCGTGCCTGTTGGTGACGGCTACCTCGGCCGCACCGTGGACCCGCTGGGCAACCCGATCGACGGTCTGGGCGAGATCACGGACATCGAGGATCGTCGTATCCTCGAGGCCCAGGCCCCCGATGTGATGCACCGCCATCCGGTCGACGAGCCTATGTCCACCGGCCTCAAGGCCATCGACGCAATGACGCCGATCGGCCGCGGCCAGCGCCAGCTCATCATCGGCGATCGTCAGACCGGCAAGACGGCCATCGCGATCGACACCATCATCAACCAGAAGAAGAACTGGGAATCCGGCGATCCGAAGAAGCAGGTCCGCTGCATCTACGTCGCCATCGGCCAGAAGGGCTCGACCATCGCCTCGGTGCGTCAGAGCCTCGAAGAGGCCGGCGCGATGGAGTACACCACCATCGTTGCCTCCCCGGCTTCCGATTCCGCCGGTTTCAAGTACATTGCCCCCTACACCGGTTCCGCCATCGGACAGCACTGGATGTACCACGGCAAGCACGTCCTCATCGTCTTCGACGATCTGTCGAAGCAGGCCGAGGCGTACCGCTCGATCTCGCTGCTGCTGCGTCGTCCGCCGGGGCGTGAGGCTTACCCGGGCGATGTGTTCTACCTGCACTCCCGTCTGCTCGAACGCTGCGCGAAGGTTTCCGATGACCTCGGCGGCGGCTCGATGACCGGCCTGCCGATCGTCGAGACCAAGGCGAACGACGTGTCCGCCTATATTCCGACCAACGTGATCTCCATCACCGACGGTCAGATCTTCCTGCAGTCCGACCTGTTCAACGCGAACCAGCGTCCTGCCGTGGACGTCGGCATCTCCGTGTCCCGAGTCGGTGGCGCGGCGCAGACCAAGGCCCTGAAGAAGGTCTCCGGCACGCTGAAGATCTCGCTGGCGCAGTACCGTTCGCTGGAATCCTTCGCGATGTTCGCGTCCGATCTGGACGCCGCGTCCAAGGCCCAGCTGAACCGCGGTGCGCACCTGACCGAGCTCCTCAAGCAGCCGCAGTTCTCGCCGTACTCGATGGAACAGGAAGTCGTGTCCGTGTGGGCCGGCACCCACGGCAAGATGGATGATCTGCCGCTGGGCGACGTGCTGCCGTTCGAGCACGCACTGCTCGACTGGCTCGACCACAACACCGACATCCTCACCACCATCCGTGACACCGAGAACTTCACGCCCGACACCGAAGCGGCCCTCGACAAGGCCGTGGACGAGTTCCGCGAGACCTACGTGACCAAGGCCGGCAAGCCGTTGGTCGAGAAGAAGAAGGTCTCCAAGAACCCGACCCCGATCGAGCAGGAGAAGATCGTGTCGAAGGCCGAGAAGCCGGAGCACGACCCGAACAAGCACCCGATGGCCGGAGAAAAGAAGTAATTCATGGGATCGCAACTCGCATTGAAGAGCAGGATCGCCTCCACGGGTTCGTTGGAGAAGATCTTCAACGCCCAGGAGATGATCGCGTCTTCGCACATTGCCAAGGCACGTGACGTTGCCCTGAACGCGAAGCCCTATGCCGATGCGATTTTCGATGCCGTACAGGCTGTGGTGGCCCATTCGCATATCACGCATCCGATCGTGAAGAAGGAAGAGGACAACCCGAAGGTTGCCGTGCTTGCTCTCACGTCGGATCGTGGTATGGCCGGCGCGTACACGTCGTCGATCATCCGTGAGACGGAGGATCTGCTCAACCGTCTCGAATCGGACGGCAAGCAGCCGGAGCTGTACGTATACGGTCGCCGCGGTGTGACGTACTACAAGTACCGCAACCGCGACGTGGTCGATACGTGGGAGGGCGATACCGACAAGCCTGGCGTCGAAGTCGCCGAGGCGATCTCCACGGCACTGATGAACGCCTACATGAAGCCGGCCGCCGAAGGTGGAGTCTCAGAGCTCTACATCGTCTACACCGAGTTCATCAACATGGTGGTTCAGAAGGTGCGCGTGCTGCGGATGCTTCCGGTCGAGGTCATCGAACCCGAACGCGAGCAGGCCGACCCCGGTCTGGACGCGCCGAGCGATGCCAGCAAGGCCACGCCGCTGTACTCCTTCGAGCCGAGCCTCGAAGAGGTGCTCGACGCGGTGCTGCCGAAGTACATCCAGTCGCGTATCCACGAGTGCCTGCTGGAGGCGGCCGCATCCGAGACCGCGAGCCGGCAGAACGCCATGCATACGGCCACGGAGAACGCCCGTAACCTGATCGACGACCTGACCCGCAAGCTCAACGCCTCGCGTCAGGCTTCGATCACCCAGGAACTTACCGAAATCATCGGCAGCGCCGACGCGCTGAACAACAAGGAAGAGTAGGAACATGGCTGAGAATCTTCAGACCACAGCACCTGCCGAGACGGCCGCAGAGCCGATCAATGGTCGCGTCACGCGTATCCAGGGTTCGGTTATCGACGTCGAATTCCCGGTGGGCCACCTGCCTGACATCTACAATGCGCTGACCGTGCAGCTCCATGCTGAGGGCAAGCACGAGGAAGGCGAGACCGCGCACACGATCACGATGGAGGTCGAGCAGCACCTCGGCGATTCGACCGTGCGTTGCGTCGCGCTCAAGCCGACCGATGGTCTGGTTCGCGGCGCGGTCGTGACCGACACCGGTGGCCCGATCTCCGTGCCGGTCGGCGACGTGACCCTCGGCCACGTGTTCGACGTGACCGGCCACGTGCTCAACAAGAAGCCCGACGAGACCATCAAGGTCACCGAGCGTTGGCCCATTCACCGCAAGCCGCCGGCATTCGACCAGCTGGAGTCCAAGACCCAGATGTTCGAGACCGGCATCAAGGTCATCGATCTGCTCACCCCGTACGTGCAGGGCGGCAAGATCGGTCTGTTCGGTGGTGCTGGCGTCGGCAAGACCGTGCTGATTCAGGAAATGATTCAGCGAGTCGCGCAGAACCACGGTGGTGTGTCCGTGTTCGCCGGCGTCGGCGAACGTACCCGTGAGGGTAACGATCTGATCGGCGAGATGGGCGAGGCCGGCGTGCTCGAGAAGACCGCACTGGTCTTCGGCCAGATGGATGAGCAGCCGGGTACCCGTCTGCGTGTCCCGCTGACCGCACTGACGATGGCCGAGTACTTCCGCGACGTGCAGAACCAGGACGTGCTGCTGTTCATCGACAACATCTTCCGCTTCACGCAGGCCGGTTCCGAGGTGTCCACGCTGCTGGGCCGTATGCCTTCCGCCGTGGGTTACCAGCCGAACCTGGCCGACGAGATGGGTGCTCTGCAGGAGCGCATCACCTCGACGCGTGGCCACTCGATCACCTCGCTGCAGGCCATCTACGTGCCGGCCGATGATTACACCGACCCGGCTCCGGCCACGACCTTCGCCCACCTCGACGCGACCACCGAGCTGTCTCGTGACATCGCCTCGAAGGGCATCTACCCGGCCGTGGATCCGCTGTCGTCGACCTCGCGAATCCTTGATCCGCGTTACGTCGGCCAGGCCCACTACGAGTGCGCCAACCGCGTCAAGGCGATTCTGCAGCGTAACAAGGAGCTGCAGGACATCATCGCCCTGATCGGTATCGACGAGCTTTCGGAAGAGGACAAGACCACCGTCAACCGCGCCCGCCGCATCGAGCAGTTCCTCGGCCAGAACTTCTACGTGGCCGAGAAGTTCACCGGTCGCCCGGGCTCGTACGTGCCGGCCGACGAGACCATCGAAGCCTTCACGCGCATCTGCGATGGCGTGTACGACGATGTTCCGGAGCAGGCGTTCTCCGGCATCGGCGGCATCGACGATCTCGAGAAGAAGTGGCACGACATGCAGAAGGAGCTTGGTGAGTGATGGCTGGATCCTCAAAGACCTTGATGCAGGTGAATATCGTCGCCGCTGACCACCCGGTGTGGCACGGCGAGGCGAAGTCGGTGACCATCCCCGCCTCCGAAGGCGAGATGGGCATTCTGGCCGACCACGAGCCGGTGCTGACCGTCATCAAGGGCGGTTCGCTCACCGTGGTCGACCCGGCCGGCGAGCGCCACGTGTTCGAGGTCGCTGACGGATTCATCTCCTTCGACTCGAACAAGCTCACCGTTGCGGTCGAACGTGGCCGCGACGTGGTTCGCACCTCCGGTGCGAACGCCGACGCCGAGTAAGTTTCGCTCGGCTCGCGCTTTTGGCCTCCCGCACACTGCGCTGTGCGGGAGGCCTTCTGCTTTACGTGGGACTGTCTCCTCCGGTTTTTGCCGCGGAATCATCGCTGTTGTTGCGGCATTCGTCCGAGGGCCATCGCGCCGTGCACCATAACGGGCCGATGTTGCCATCCCGCGCGTCATGCTACAGTGTTGCGACGTGCGAATTATTGTTGCTGACTGCTCCGCTGAATACTCCGGCCGTCTGACGGCCTCGCTGCCGCCGGCCAAGCGCGTGCTGCTGATCAAAGCCGACAACAGTCTGTTGATATTCTCCGAACTGGGCTCGTATAAACCGCTCAACTGGATGGCCGCGCCGTGCACGATCAAGGAGATCGTGCCGCAGGGAAGCACGACCGACGATGATGACGTTGCCGGGACCGTGTCGGACGCAGCAGCGACTACTGACGATTCGGTCGTCGGCAAGGACCCGTCCGAACTGACGCCGATCAAGACGTTGCGTGTCTCCGCTGACAAGTCCAGCGACATTCTCGAAGTCGCGCTGTACCGCGTCTACTCCGACGAATCATACGATCTGGGTGAGGATCCGGGACTGATCAAGGACGGCGTGGAAGACCATCTGCAGCGCTACCTTGCGCAGCAGATCACGCGCATCGGCGAGGGCGCGAAGCTCGTGCGCCGCGAGTATCCGACCGCGATAGGACCGGTCGACATCATGGCCACCGACGCAAACGGCATGCATGTGGCGATCGAGATCAAGCGCCACGGCGGCATCGACGGCGTCGAACAGCTCACACGCTACTGCGAACTGCTCAACCGCGACCCGCTGCTGTCCCCGGTGCGCGGCATCTTCGCCGCGCAGACCATCACTCCGCAGGCCCGCGTCCTCGCGCAGGACCGTGGTTTCGAATGCCTCATCCTCGACTACGACGAGATGCGCGGCGTCGAGGACGATTCGCTGCGTTTGTTCTAAAAACGGGTACCGGCATTTAACAGCCGATACCCGTCAATTGTTCGCGTCGCTCCGCGCGATCAGTACGTGGCGAGGATGTCGACCACGAACACCAGCGTCGAGTTCGCCGGAATCGAGCCGGTCGCGCTCGAGCCGTAGCCGAGATCCGGCGGCACCACGAGCAGTACCTGAGAGCCGACGGTCTGGCCGGCCAGGCCCTGCGTCCAACCCTTGATCACGTTGCTGAGCGCGAAGTCGACCGCCGCACCCTTGTCCCACGAGGAATCGAACTGCTTGCCGTTGAGCAGCCAGCCGGTGTACTGCACCTTCACCGAACCGCTCTCCTCGACCTTCGCGCCGGTGCCCTTGATCAGCGGCTGCACGACGAGCTTGTCGCTACCCTTGTAGCCGTTCATGTCGATCGACGGCTTGCCGTCCTTGGCGCGCGTCACCTTCGGCAGGTCGGACGGCACGTCCTTGACCTCCTCACCGGTCGCCTTGGTCGGATCGGGCGCGGACGAGACGATCGTGAGCGCCATGATGTACGAGGTGCCCGACGAGTTGGAATCGTTCACGCCGATCGCCACCGTGCCGTTGATCTGCTGGCCGATGAACAGTTCCTTGTACGCCTCGTTGAGTTGGCTGCTAGTCAGATCCCACGAGCAGTCCGGCGTGTTCTTCGTCCACGTGTCCATCAGTTCGGAGCCGTCCTTGGCGTTGATCGCGATGCCCTGCACGCACACGCGGTCGCCGGCCTCGACAGCCTTGCCGTCGCCCTTCTGCAGGATGGCGTACGCGCCGTCCTCCACGGTCATCGGCGTCTTCGCCAGCGCGATCGTCGGTTTTTTGCCGAGTTCGCCGGTCGCCGTGATGCCGGAAAGTTGGTTGAGTTTCTTCAGTGCGGACTTGTCGTCGGATGACGAGGACGAGTCGGTGGACTTGGACGACGAATCGGTGGACTTGCCCGCGTTCGTGTCGTTTGAGTTCGACGAGCCGCCGCATGCGGCGAGCGTCAGGCACAGACCGAACGCGCACGCGCCGGCGAGCGCGGTGCGCAGGTACTGGGAAATGGTCTTGTTGAGCATGGATTCAACACTAGCGTCAATCCTTGATCATGCGCGTTCCCACCGCCTGTCTGCGCTGTGCGTCCGTCGTGTGCGTTTCCGTATACGTTGTGGGCGGATTAGGCGGGGGATTGTAGAATGGGATGGCTATGACTGTGAACAACCATGAATCTAAGCTGAAGGGTGCGGGTGGCAAAGCCGGCGCTTCCGACGCGTCCGAGCGGGATCGTGCCAAGGCCGAGGCCCGTCGCGTGTGGATCATGCGCGGCCTGGTCACGCCGTTTCTCGGGTTGCTGGCCGTTACCTGTTTTGCGCTTGGACTGCTGAATGCCACGATCTGGAAGCCGAGCCGGCAGATTACGGCCACGGCGTCGACGGGCGGCTCGCAGTATGTCGTGACCGATCCGGGCGTGCTGCCTCTGGTCGACCGGCAGGCGACGCTGACGGTCACGTCGTCGGCGAGTGACGAGGTCTGCATCGCGCTTGGCTCGGGCAAGGACATCAACGGTTGGGTGTCGGGTTCTCCGTATGTGCGTGTGACCGGCTTGAGCAGCTGGAGCGGATTGTCGACGCAGGCTATGTCGGCCAAGTCCTCCGGCAAGGCGTCGGGGCAGTCGGATGCGGCCAAGGTGGCGTTCAAGGACTCCGACATGTGGACTCAGGTCGAGTGCGGCAAGGGCACGGCGACGATGAAAACCGATGTGGACAGTGCGTCGTCCACGATGGCGCTGATCGATCTGGGGAAGTCCGGCAGCGCTTCCGTGTCATTGCATTGGGTGCGTCAGACGTTGCCTGATTTCGCGGTTCCGTTGTATTTCGCGGGCGGTCTGTTGGCCGTGATGGCGGTGCTGACCGCGTCGCTGTTTGCCATGCCGCCGCACAAGCGTCGCAAGCGGGTGGTTGCCAGTGCGGCCGCCGCGATCGAGTCCGAGGAGGTCAGCATCGGCGAGGCCATCGCCGGCAGCTGGTCGAAGATCAAGCCGAAGTCGCCGTCGTCCGGCCGTTCGCGGCATGGGCGTCGTCGTCATGCGTCGCATCGGTCGGGGGAGACCGGTTCGATCGCGCCGGTTGTCGAGTCCGCGTCGGCCGAGACGGCTGAGACTTCCGAAACGGTCGTGTCCCAGCCGACGATCGTTGATCCGTCGTCGCGCAATCTTGTGGCGGAGGTCGCGCAGACCCACGGTGCGGATGCTGCCAAGTCCGATCTCGAGCCGCATGAGTCGGATGTGGAGCCGGCGTCGGCCGATGATGGGAACGCCATGGTCGACGATGCCGCGACCAAGTCGGATGCTCCTGTTGATACCGACGATACGGCTGATACTCCGCAACCCGACGACGATGCCGCGACCTCGGTGATCACGCCGGAGGAACTGCAGGCATACTTCGCACGGTTCGCGCAGGAGTCGGGCGCCGCTGCGAACGTGGGCGGTGCGGATACTGCCGCCGGAGCCTCGGCCGAGACGGGCTCCGATGCGAATGAGAACGCTGGCGTTGCGCAGGATGATGCAGCAAGTACCGCGAACGATGGCACCGGTGACGATCCGGCTGATGATGACGATGCGAACGCTGTCGCGAACGATGGCAACGCCGACGATGATGCGCACGACGAGACGAATGATGATGCCGACGACGGCGAGGAGGTGGATCGACAATGAGCAAGATGCTGAGAACGTTCGCCGCGGCGACGCTGTCCGCAGTCATGGCCATATCCCTTGCTGGATGCGAAGGCCAAATCCCGCAGCCGGCCGCCAGTAGCACGACCGACGAATCGTCCGCCGGAGTCAAGGCGACGCCCGACCTGACCGAAGCGCAGGAGAAGGCCATCCGTAAGGCCATCCTTGACGCCTACCAGTCCGCGGGCGACTCCAAGAGTACCGACGGGCTCGACGCGCGCGTCACCGGCCCCGCGCTCGACATCTACTCGAGCCGCATCGCCATCGCCAAGGCGTCCAACAGCGCCGTCGACAAGTATGCGACCATTCCGTCCGAGATCGCGCAGACCGTCATCCCCACCGACTCCGGCTGGCCGCGTACCGTGTTCAGCATCACCACCACCACCGAGGACCAGCAGTCCAAGCGACTGCTCGTCATGGTGCAGGAATCCGCGCAGTCGAACTACAAGCTGTGGGGCATGGCACGACTATTCCAAGGCACCACGCTACCCAGCTTCGCCGTGCCGAAGATCGGCGCGTCGATGGGCACCGCCACCGACTCCGGACTCGTGACCACCCCGCAGGATGCGGTCAAACAGTACGCCGACGTGCTCGCCAACGGCTCGAACAGCCAGTACGCGGCCAACGTGGCCGATGACGAGTTGCGCCAGAACCTCGCCACCACCACCAAGCAGGTGGCCGACGGCATGGCCCGCAACAACGGCACCCAACAGCAGACCTTCACCCCCGTCGACGGTGCGATCTACGTCATGCGTTCGGTCGACGGCGGCGACCTCGTCGTCGCGCAGATCAACTCCGAATGGACCCGCCAAGCCGGCGAAGGCCGCGAATCGCAGCCCGCCTCCAACGACGAGCGCGCCCTCTTCGGCGACGGCACGGCCACCAGCACCATGAAGGTCTCGTATGTTAACACCATCGCCCTCTACGTGCCGGCCAAGGACTCCGGCAAGCAGATCACCGCGGTGGGAGCGGATAGGCAAGTCGTCAAAGTCGAAGCCCTCTAGATGACGGGCAACGGAGCGTCCTCTGCGTTGCTCCTCGGTCGACGTGCTGAAGCACGCCTTCCCTCGGTGCGCCTTGAGACCGCACGCGTTGCCTGTCGTCTAGCAATCGAATAACGGAGCGTATACGACCTTACCTCAGCGCTCGACGTGCTTATGTCGCGTTGCACGCGACCTTCGCGGCATAGCCGCTCACTTCGCCTACGGATAGTCCACTGGACTATCCGTTTGACGGCTCAGCGCCTTCGGCCTCGGACGGCTGTCTCCGCACGCGTTATTCGATTGCCACGCAATCCGGGGAACGTGTCTATAGTTATTGCGGACTGCAATACGCACTAACGGAGGCATCATGGTAGATCAGTATGATTCCTGGCTTGTCGGTCAGGGCAACAACGCTGCCGCAAGCGGCGATCTCAACGAACTCAAGCACCAGACCAAGGCCGAACCGGGTCAGCCTGGCGGCGCCCCCGCGGCCGGCGCGTACGTGATCGACGTCACCGAATCCACGTTCCAAGCGACCGTGCAGACCTCCGCCACGTTCCCGATCCTGCTGTTCCTATGGTCCGCGAAGGACGATCGCCTGTTCGACATGGCCCGTGCGCTCGGCGACGCGGTCAACAAGCTCGAAGGCCAGATCCAGCTCGCGCGCGTCGACGTCAACGACAACCCGCAGATCGCGCAAGCGTTCCGCGTCACCGCCGTGCCCGCGCTGTTTGCGCTGATCAACGGCCAGCCGATGATGGTCGCACAGCCCGGCGTGCTCACCGACGACGAACTGCAGCAGGTCACCGACGCGGTCATCCCGCAGATCGTCAAACTCGCCCAGCAGCATGGCGTGACCGGCACCGCGCCATATTCAGGCGACCCCGAGGCCGACAAGAAGGCCGCCGAGGAAGCGGCCGAACAGGTGCCGCCGGAACATGAGGAGGCGCATCGTCTGGCCCAATCGGGCGATTACTCCGGCGCTGCCGCCGCATACGCGAAGGTGCTCGAGGCGAATCCGGCCGATGCGCTCGCCGCGCGTGAACGTTCCAAAGCGCTGCTGCTGGCCCGTTCCGCGGCCGCCGACGTGCGCGAGGTACGCGCCGCCGCGGCCGCGCATCCGGACGACGTGGACGCTCAGCTGGCTGTCGCCGACGTGGACATGATCGGCGGTCAGATCCAGGACGCGTTCGACCGTTTGCTGGACTTCCTTGCGGCCGGCCACAAGGCCGATCTTGAGCCGGTGCGCAAGCGTCTGCTCGAATACTTTGCGATCCCCGAGCCGACCGACGAGCGGCTTAAGCGTGCCCGTCGTCGCCTCGCCACGCTGATGTTCTGAGTCGCCGTGGGCTTGACAAGTGGGCGTTGACATACCGCAACGACCGGGATTCCGGTCTTGTCGTGGTATGTCAACGCCCACTTGCTGTTCCCGTGGTCAAACGCCACGTATGATGCGGTTGCTTCACTCGCCGGTCATGTCACCGGCGGCGACGTAGACCGCGTGCGAGCGGGTCACCTTGTTCACGCGGTACGTGTTGTCGCCCAGAATGCCGTCCGCGCCCATCATCAGGCACCGGTTCGCCTCGCGGTAGTCGCTGCCGACTCCCGCGTAGATCGGCACGTTGTCGCGACGCGCGCGCTCCACGACCTCGCGCGTGAGCCGGTTGCCGCGCATCACCACGAAATCCACGCCTTTCGGCCACATGATCGCCGGATCGCCCTTCGGGCTGACGCACTTGCCGATCGTCCAGTCCGGATGGTTGCGCAGCAGCAGTCGCACCGCTTCGTCGGTCACCGACATCAGCATCACGCGATCCGCGAAATCATGCCGTTCGATCACGTCGGCCACCGCGCGGGTCAGCTTCGGTGCGCCTTTCGGTCCGGTTTTCAGATCGAGCAGCAGGCTTAAGTGATCGGACGATCGCTGCGCGGTCTCGATCGCCTGTGCCAACGTCGGCACGTGATAGTCCGTGCCGCGATCGCGCATCGTCATATGCTCGAGTTCGCGGTCGGCGAGCTTCGCGACGCGCAGGTCGTGACCGTTCGCAGCAAGTCGACCGGTGCGTTCGTCATGGAAGACGACCGGCGTGCCGTCGGCGGTCAGCCGCACATCGATCTCCGCGTAATCGGCACCGTCCGTGGCGGCGTTCGCGATCGCATTCAGCGAGTTTTCCGGCGCGGAATCGTCCCCGCGGTGCGCGATCGAGACCGGTCGGATCTCCCATTGATCGGCGTGTTCGCGGCGGCGCAGACGCGCGGCCGCAACCCCGGTCAGCACCAGCGTCAAACACAGCAGCGGCGCCACCCAGCGGAACATGCGGCGGAACGTGGTCGTGCGCGTATCCGTACGAATGAGGCTGTTGTAATCGTCCATCGCGCACCTCCTGCAAGGTCGAACCAACCATATGCCTTCATTATGTGCGCGAATGCGTGGGAACGGCATCATCCCGCAGAACGAATCACGGTTCCGGTGCGCGCCGTCGCCTTGCGGGCGTTACTCTTCCCGGGCTTACGGTCGTTTTGGGCCTCTGAACCGGCCGTATGCCCGGGTTGGGGGGCTGGGGGTGTTGTTGGTTTGTTCCCGGGCTTACGGTCGTTTTGGGCTTCTGAACTGGCCGTAAGCCCGGGTTGGGGGGCGGTTGTTGTTGGTCTGTGGGGTTGTTGGTGGTTTGTTCCCGGGCTTACGGTCGTTTTTGCGCCGCGAACCGGCCGCATGCCCGGGTTGGGGGTTGGTCTGTGGGCTGGTCTGTGGGATTGTTGGTGGTTTGTTCCCGGGCTTACGGTCGTTTTTGCGCCGCGAACCGGCCGCATGCCCGGGTTGGGGGTGACTGTTGTTTGCCTCTTCCCGGGCTTACGGTCGTTTCCGGCCTCTGAACCGGCCGTATGCCCGGGGGAAGAGCGATGGATCGCATGCCGGCAAGACCATGACAAGACCATGATGAATGGATCGGATCGCGGCCCGCAAGCCTGCGAGGATAGGGGGAGCAATGTACCCGATATGTACCCGATACAAAGAAGATGGCGGAATCAAGGTTATGAAAACCTTGGAATTCCGCCATTCTGGTGGGCCCAAAGGGGATCGAACCCTCGACCTTCTGTTCCGGAGACAGACGCTCTATCCACTGAGCTACGGACCCAAGCAACGCACTACTTTACACGTTGGGCGGACCGAACGCGAATCATGCGGTGCAAGGCTTCCAAAAACCGCCGCGACACGTGCAATCGCGTCTACACTGGTTTTATGGCCGATAACCTGAACGATTTCGAATTTGAGCGTCGGTTCTTCTGCCGTCATATGCCGGCAGAGCTCGACGACGGGGACGCGCCGGCTCTCATCGTGCAAAGCTACTACGTGCACGACGGCAACTACGCGCTGCGCGTGCGGCTCACGACACGCGCGATGCGGCTCGACATGACGCCCGACCTCGACCCGATCGAGGTGCTGCGCGAATACCGTGACCTGTTCGGCGAGGCGTACGTTACGGTCAAGGGGCCGTCCGTGGGCGGCACGCGCTACGAGGCCGAACGTGAGATCGATTCGCGCATCGCGGCCGAACTGGCGTTGCGCGGCGGCGCGCCGATCATCAAGAACCGGTATTCGGTCTGGCTGGACGAGGACGGCTGGAGCATCGACGTGTTCGGCGGGGCGAACGCGCCGCTCATCGTCGCGGAGGCGGAGCGCAGCAGCCCGGTCACGAATCTGATCATCCCGAAATTCTGCGTTACCGAGATCACCGATCAGGAACGGTTCAGCAACGACGGTCTCGCCGGCCGGCCATATCGCGAATGGCGGGATGATTTCGAGCGCGAGCTGGCGGAGGACGGGCCGCAGTTCATGCAGTTCTTCGGCAAGAACCGGCGGAACTGAGCGGGGCGCCGGTCGTGCGGCTGGATCCGGATCGCCGATGCGTGCGCAATGCGCGACATATGACTGACGGACACGTGGCGCGTGACGTTCCAAGGCGCGGAACGATTCGTCTCGCGCATGGCCGGCGCGCATACAATGGCGGGCATGATGCCGCGTGCGGTGGACTACGGAAGGCCGTGAAACCGCGTGTGAAACATCGGTGATGTGACGTTCGAGCGAACCGCAAAGGAGTATCGACTATGAGCGAAAAGATGGAAGAAGTGGCGACCTCGCAGGCCCCGGCCGCACTGGGCGCGTACAGCCAGGCCGTCAAGGCCAACGGCTTCGTGTTCGTCTCCGGCCAGCTGGGCATCGACCCGGCCACCGGCGAACTGGCCGGCGAGACGGCGGGCGAGCAGGCCGCGCAGGCGCTCAAGAACATCAAGTGCATTCTTGACACGGCCGGCACCGGCATCGAGCACGTCGTGCGCGCGACCATCTACCTGAAGAACGTCGAGGACTTCAAGGAGGTCGACGCCCGCTACGCCGAGGTGTTCATCGGCTCCGTCAAGCCGGCCCGCGTCGCGTTCGGCGGCAACGACATCCCGAAGGGCGCGCTCGTCGAGATCGACGCGATCGCCGCGCTGTGACGCATACGTACGCATGACGAACGGTGCGTGGCCTGTCCGGGAACGGATGGGCCACGCACCGTTTTCGTTGATGGCGGTTGTGCCGCTTCGCGCGTGACTGTCTGCTGCCGATGAATACGGCCGTATTCATTCGCAATGGCGTATGCGGTTACGTGTTGCGGGGATGGGCACGAATCGATGTCGACGGCGCTCTTACCCCCGCGGAGGGTTACATGCTGCGGGGACTGCGCAAATCGATGCCGATGGTGGCCTGACATCGCGGAGGGTTACGTATTGCGTGGGGATGCGCATTGGCGATATCCGATCGGACCGCCATACGATCTGTGGCTGTTCTCCCATCGCGGCTATCATACGTAAGTCGCCCGCGCGATGACGCGCGCGACGGACCACCGATCCGAACCACGAACCGAAGGAGCCGATATGGCCGACCGCGGCACCAGCGATGCGCATGCTACCGACACCGATCTCGAACGGCGCATGGAATCGCGCCACCTGACCATGATCTCCCTCGGCGGCGTGATCGGCACCGGCCTGTTCGTCAGCTCCGGCTACACCATCAACCAAGCCGGCCCGCTCGGCGCGATCCTCGCCTACGCGATCGGCTCCCTGCTTGTCTACTGCGTCATGGTCTCCCTCGGCGAGCTGTCGGTCGCCATGCCGTACGCGGGCAGCTTCCACCTGTACGCCAAACGTTTCATCGGCCCGGCCACCGCGTTCGTGATCGCCGTGCTGTACTGGCTCAACTGGGCGGTGGCGCTCGCCAGCGAGTTCACCGCGGCCGGGCTGCTCATGCAGCGCTGGTTCCCGAGCAGCCCGGCGTGGGTGTGGTCGGCGGTGTTCATCGCGGCGGTGTTCGCGCTCAACATCATGTCGGTGCGGCTCTACGGCGAGGCCGAATTCTGGTTCGCGTCGATCAAGGTGTTCGCGATCGTCGCGTTCATCGTGATCGGGCTGCTCGCGATCTTCGGTGCGATCCCGATCTCGGGCCGCCCGGCCGACGCCGGCGCGCCGCTGTTCGGCAATTTCGTCGCGGACGGCTGGTTCCCGCGCGGCATCGCGCCGGTCTTCTCCACGCTGCTCACCGTCGTGTTCGCGTTCTCCGGCACCGAGGTCGTGGGCGTGGCCGCCGGCGAGACGCGTGACCCGGGCACGGCCATCCCGAAGGCCGTGCACACCACCGTGTTCCGTCTCGCCATGTTCTTCATCGGCTCGATCGCGGTGATGGCCGCGCTCATCCCGTGGCAGCGGGCCGGCGTGGACACCAGCCCGTTCGTGCTCGTGTTCCAGTCGATCGGCATGCCGTTCGCCGGCGACATCATGAATTTCGTGGTGTTGACGGCCGTGTTGTCGGCGGCCAATTCCGGGTTGTACGTATGCTCGCGCATGGTGTGGTCGCTCGCCAAGGAACGGCTGATCCCGGCGCGGTTCGCCAAGACGAACTTCCGCGGCGTGCCTGTGTGGGCGGTGCTGTTTTCGATGTGCGGGTCGCTCTTGGCGCTGCTCTCCAGCGTGGTGGCGGCCTCGACCGTGTACTTGGTGCTGGTGGCGGTGTCGGGACTGGCGACGCTCGTGGTGTGGTTCTCGGTGGCGGTGTGCCATATCCGGTTCCGGCGCGAATGGGTGCGCGGCGGGCGTGACGTGGGTGAGCTTGGTTACCGTGCGCCCGGATATCCGGTGCTGCCGTGGCTGGCGATCGTGATGTGCCTCGGCGCGCTGGTGCTGGTGGCGCTGGACGATACGCAGCGTTCGACGCTGTATTGCATGGTGCCGTTCGTGGCGCTGTGCTACAGCGGCTACTGGGCGATCGAACACGCGCGCCGGAAGTCAGACTCGCCGGTATCCTTGGAAGAATGAGTCCTGAAGCCCTGAGCGAACTGATTTCGCGTATTGCCCATGAACTGGTTGCGTCCGGCAAGGCCGGCAACCTCACCGATGATCTGATCCCGCCCGTCGAGAAGCTCGCCGTCATGCGCCCGAAGGATCGCGCGCACGGCGACTGGGCCTCGAACGCGGCCATGCAGCTGGCCAAGAAGGCCGGCATGAAGCCCCACGACCTGGCCGAGCTGTTCGCCGCCGGCCTGACCGCCGCCGACGGCATCAAGTCCGTCGAAGTGGCCGGCCCCGGCTTCATCAACATCACCCTCGACTCCGCGTCCGCCGCGGCCGTGGTCGACCAGGTGCTCACTGCCCCGGCCGACGCCAACGGCGTCTCCACGTTCGGCAAGAACGCGCACCTCACCGGCAAGACCCTGAACCTCGAATTCGTCTCCGCGAACCCGACTGGCCCGATCCACATCGGCGGCACCCGCTGGGCGGCCGTCGGCGACTCGATGGCCCGCGTGCTCGAGGCGAATGGCGCGAAGGTCGTGCGCGAATACTACTTCAACGACCACGGCGAGCAGATCAACCGCTTCGCCAAGTCGCTCGTCGCCGCCGCGCACGGCGAGGAGACGCCGATCGACGGCTACAAGGGTGCGTACATCAACGAGATCGCCGACCGCGTGATCGCCGAGGCCGAGGCCGACGGCGTGGACGTGCTTGCCCTGCCGCGCGTCGACGGCGGCCTCGACAAGGACGGCAACCCGCTCGGCGAAGGCGATTCGGAGCAGCGCGAGGAGTTCCGCAAGCGCGCCGTGCCGATGATGTTCGACGAGATCCGCAAGTCGATGAAGGACTTCCGTGTCCACTTCGACGTGTGGTTCCACGAGAACAGCCTGTACACCGACGGCGAGGTCAAGCGCGCGATCGAGGTGCTGCGCGAGCGCGGCGACATCTACGAGAAGGATGGCGCGACCTGGTTCGAGTCGACCAAGCATGGCGACGACAAGGACCGTGTGATCATCAAGTCGAACGGCGAGTTCGCGTACTTCGCGGCCGACATCGCGTACTACTGGAACAAGCGCCACCGCGCGACCGATCCGGCCGACATCGCGATCTACATGCTCGGCGCCGACCACCACGGCTACATCGGCCGCATGATGGCCATGTGCGCCGCATTCGGCGACCAGCCGGGCGAGAACATGCAGATCCTCATCGGCCAGCTCGTCAACGTGTTGAAGGACGGCAAGGCCGTGCGCATGTCCAAGCGCGCCGGCAACGTCGTCACGATCGACGATCTGACCGAGGCGATCGGCGTGGACGCGTCGCGTTATTCGCTCGCGCGCACCGACTACAACTCGCCGGTCGACATCGATCTGAACCTGCTCGCGTCGCACTCTAACGACAATCCGGTGTACTACGTGCAGTACGCGCACGCGCGCTCCTGCAACGTGGACCGCAACGCGGCCGCCGCCGGCATCACCTACGAGGGTGCGGACCTCGCCCTGCTCGACACCGAGGCGGACGGCGAGGTGCTTGCCGCGCTCGCCCAGTGGCCGGCGCTGCTCACGCTTGCCGGCGACGCGCGCGCACCGCACCGCGTGGCGCATTACCTCGAGGATCTGGCCGCCGCGTACCACAAGTGGTACAACGTGGAGCGCGTCGTGCCGATGGAACTCACCGATCCGGAGGCCCGCGGCGACGAGGCGGAGGCCGTGCGCATCGCCAAGGCCCCGGAGCCGGCCCGCGCCGCCGCACGACTCAAGCTCAACGACGCCGTGCGCACCGTGATCGCCGAAGGCCTCGACCTGCTCGGCGTCACCTCTCCGGAGAAGATGTAACGGCCTTCGGCCGTTGCTGTATTCTGCGACGCTCACGACGCTATCGCTGTTCGCTGCTACGGACCGGAATCCTTCGGATTCCCCTCGCGGCATAGCCGCTCCCTTCGCCTACGGACAGTCCACTGGACTGTCCGTTTGACGGCTCAGCTGGACTGTCCGTCCCGACAAGATGTAACCTTTTACTCCCAGCTCCCCCCTTGTTGGGGGAGCTGTCGGCGTAGCCGACTGAGGGGTAGTCAGAATCCAAGGACCTGAATCATGGCAATCAGTCCCATTTGGCCGGCCGCCACGGCCATTGATCCGGCGACCGGTGCGATTACGTTCCACGGCTGCACCGCCGAGTCGCTGCTCGACGAGTTCGGCTCGCCGCTCTACCTGATCGACACCGACGAGGTCGCGAACCGCGCCAAGCACTTCGTGCACGCCGCCGCGACCGCGTTCAACAACTCGACCACGCACGTGAGCTTCGCCGGCAAGGCGTTCCTCTCCAAGGAGATCGTGCGCCTCGTGCTCGCGGCCGGCATGTACGTCGACACCTGCACGATGGGCGAAATGCGCATCGCGCTCGCCGCCGGCGCGCCCGGTCGTAGGCTCGTGCTGCACGGCAACAACAAGTCCGATGCGGAGATCGAACTGGCCATCAACGAGGGTTTCGCGAAGATCGTCGTCGACGAGCCGAACGAACCGGCCCGCATCGCCGCGATCGCCAAGCGACTCGGCAAGCGCGCCCGCGTGATGCTGCGCGTCACCTCCGGCATCCACGCCGGCGGCCACGAGTACATCTCGACCGCGCACGAGGACCAGAAGTTCGGCGTGCCGCTGCTGCCGGCCGGTGCGGACACGTCCGTGCTGTCGATCCTCGACGACCTGACCGACGTGACCCCGGCCGCGACGAACGCGCGCGTGGGGGAGCGGCACGACGACGCGGAGTCCGCCGCCAAGCCGGAACGCAAGCTGCGTTATGACGTCAAGTACCCGTACGACCTGAGCGGCGAGGAACTGTCCGAACCCGACCGCAAGCTCGCGGATGCGATGACGGCCGTGGCGAACGGCCCCGCGCTCGCCGTGCTCAAGGAGATCCGCCGCCACGAGGACGTGCTCGAGCTGGTCGGCGTGCACTCGCACATCGGCTCGAACATCCACGACGCGGACGCGTTCATCCAGGCCGCCAAGCGCATGATGCTCCTGCGCAAGACCTTCTACGCGACCGACGCCTACACGCTGCCCGAGGTCGACCTCGGCGGCGGCTATTCCGTGGCGTACACGGACGGCGAGGATTCGATGGACATCGACGTGGAGCTTGGGCGCTTGGCCGATGCGGTCACGGCGATCAACCGCGCGCTCGGCATGCCCGCGCCCGCGATCTCGTTCGAGCCGGGCCGTTGGATCGTGGCGCCCGCCGGCGTCACGCTGTACCGCGTCGGCACGATCAAGCACGTGCTGCTGAGCGCGGACGCGGAAGGCCACCAGCCGACCGACCGCGCCGGCAATCCGATCGACGAGCGCGTGTACGCGTCGGTCGACGGCGGTATGAGCGACAACATCCGCCCGGCGCTGTACGGCGCGGATTACACGGTGCGGCTCGCGAACCGTCGCGGCTCGGACGAGTCGATGCTGGTGCGCGTGGTCGGCATGCACTGCGAGTCGGGCGACATCATCATCCACGAGGACCGTCTGCCCGCCGACCTCAAGCGCGGCGACGTGCTCGCGGTGCCGGTGACCGGCGCGTACGGCCGCACGATGGCGAGCAACTACAACCAGGCGCTGATCCCGGCCGTCGTGGCCGTGAGCGAGGAAGGCGCGCACGTGATGCTGCGCCGTCAGACCATCGACGACCTGCTCGGTCTCGATCTCGGCTGATCAGCGTGTGACGGTGCCGGTACAGGGCACAGTCATCGGCGTGGCGGAAAACGCTCGCTGAGCGGACGCTCAGCGAGCGTTTTCCGCCACTAGGTGAGTGACCTGACCCCGTGGTGGCGGTTTTCGCTCACTGAAGTACCCTTCAGCGAGCGAAAACCGCCACGCTTGTTCTGGCTGTGGACATGATTGAGGGCCGGGAGGATTTGCTCCTCCCGGCCCTCAATCATTGAACCGGACATCTGCCGGTCAGACCAGCAGACTCATGTCACTTCGGGGTGACGGTACCGACCTGAGATCCGGCGGTGACCGCGCCTGTGGCGGTGATCGACAGTGCGGCGACCTTGGCGGGCTTGGTGAACGCCACGATCACGTCGGTCGGCTTGCAGGCGGCCTTGATGGCCGGCCAGTCGACCTGCACCATCGGCGTGCCCGCAGTGATCGGCTGGCCCTTGTCGACGGTTACGGCGAACGGTGTGCCGCCCATCTGGACCGTGTCGATACCGATGTGCACAAGCACCTCCACGCCTTGCGCAGTGGTGATGCCCACGGCGTGCTTCGACTTGGCGACCATCGTCACCGTGCCGCTGATCGGAGCCACGATCGTGGCCGATGCGGGGACGACGGCAAACCCGTCACCGAGGATCTTCGAGGCGAACGTCTCGTCGGGAACCTCCTCGATCGGCTTGATCGCGCCGTCCGCGGGAGAGACGACCGGGATCGTCGAACCGGACGCGGGGACCTTGGCCGGTGGAGCGGACTTGGCGGCGGGGGCCGCCGTCACGCTTTTGGGGCCGATCCTCCGGCGATCACCGGTGAGCCGTGCAGCTTCTCCATCGCATCCGCGACGGCCTGCACCTGCGTGCCGACGATGACCTGCACGTTCTTCGCGTCGAGGACCTTCACGCCGGGAACGAGCTTGCGGAT
Organism: Bifidobacterium simiiventris; assembly: GCF_019331715.1. Classification (GTDB taxonomy): domain Bacteria; phylum Actinomycetota; class Actinomycetes; order Actinomycetales; family Bifidobacteriaceae; genus Bifidobacterium; species Bifidobacterium simiiventris. The sequence continues at coordinate 22,800 of NZ_JAHBBG010000006.1, read as the reverse complement.
CGCGTCGACGTCGACCTTCGCGGTGTCGTTCACGCCCATGCGCAGACGGGTCGTGCAGTTCTCGATCTCGACCACGTTGGACTTTCCGCCAAGGGCCTTGTACAGCTTGGAGGCGAGAACGTCGTACTTGTCGCCGGTCGTCGAGGCGGCGTCGGAGGAACCGGCGTCGGCGGTCGCATCCGCGACCTCCTCATCGCCACGGCCCGGGGTCTTCATGTTGAACTTGCGAATCACGAAGTCGAACACGAAGTAGTAGATGACCGCGAACACCAGGCCCTGCACGATGAGCATGAACGGCATGTGCGCGCGCGGCACGTTGAGCGAGAGGAACCAGTCGATGAAGCCGGCGGAGAAGTTGAAGCCGGCGATCCACTGGAAGGATGCGGCGATGAACACCGACAGGGCGGTGAGCAGCGCATGCACCACGTACAGCGGGAAGGCGGCGAACATGAAGGAGAACTCAAGCGGCTCGGTCACGCCGGTGAAGAACGCGGCCAGCGCACCGGCGAGCATGAGGGAGCCGACGGCCTTCTTGTTCTCGGGCTTGGCGTTCTTCCAGATGGCGAGCGCGCCGGCCGGCAGGCCGAACATCATGATCGGGAAGAAGCCGGCCTGGTACATGCCGGTGACGTACACGCCGTACGGGTGGAAGCCGCCGGTGGCGGTCACGGCCGCCACGTCGCCGTTCAGACCGCCGACGCCGCTCCAGAACTTGGTGATGTCGTCGATGCCGGCGAGGTTGAACCAGAACACGTTGTTGAGCGCGTGGTGCAGGCCGGTGGGGATGAGTAGACGGTTGAAGAACGCATAGATGGCGGCGCCGACCGCGCCCATGCCCATGATGCCTTCACCGAAGGCGACGAGGCCGTTGTAGATGAGCGGCCAGATGAACAGCAGGGCCAGCGAGATCACCGACATGAGGGCGGCGGTCAGGATCGGCACGCAGCGGCGGCCGGAGAAGAACGCGAGGAAGTCGGGCAGCTTCGTCTGATGGAACCGGTTGTACAGCGCGCCGGCGATGCAACCGACCATGATGCCGAAGAACACGTTCTTGTTGCCGATGGCGCCGGCCGCGAACGCCGGGTGCTCTTTGGCGATGACCGTAGGATCGGAATCGAAGCCGAGGAACATCGATGCGGAGCCCATGATCGTGGTGACGGTCATGAAGCCGACGAGGCCCGAGAGCGCCGAGGCGCCGTCACGGTTGCGCGCCATGCCGATGGCGACGCCGACGGCGAACAGCAGGCCGAGGTTGTCGAGGATCGCCGAGCCGGTCTTGCACAGGTAGGCGGAGATGACGTTGTTGCCACCCCAGCCGCTCGGGTCGATCCAGTAGCCGAGACCGAGGAACAGCGCCGCGGCCGGCAGGCAGGCCACCGGCAGCATGAGCGCGCGTCCCAGGCGCTGAATGTACGCTTTCATTTTCTTCCATCCTCCCTCTGCAACGATGCAGGGTCATGTGAGCGACGGTGTACTGCTTTCTGTGATCGCCGGCTTTCGTCATCGATCGCGCCTCCCGCCGTCCTTGGCAGAAGTCCCGGAAATCCGGGCGGCTGTATCGCTCTACGGGATAGTTTACGGCACGTGCGACACTGATGTCGAACATTTTGTTAAGTTTCTTTACTGCAAATGACTTGCAGCAACGTTTGCCGTCATCGCTGAGCGCTACTGGCGATTGACGGCAACGATTGACGGACCGTCACCGCGCGTTTGTTAAGAAACTTGCGTTCCGGCGTGTCGGATTCGGACCGTAGGATAGTGGAGGAATTGTGATCGCCGCCCGTCGCGGCGGCATGAGTGACTTTCAGGGAAAGGATGCCTGTGGCACAGCCGAACGAAACCCCCATCCGCGTGGGACTTCTGGGCGCGGGAACCGTCGGATCGCAGACCGCGCGCCTGCTGGTCGAGCAGAAGGATGAGCTGGCCGCGCGCATCGGCCGGCCGATCGAACTGGTCGGCGTGGCCTGCCTCGACCCCGACGAAGTGAACTATCCGTGGATCGACAAGTCGCTGCTGACCACCGACACGATGAAGGTCGCGACGAACGCGGACATCGTGATCGAACTGATCGGCGGCACCGGCGTGGCCCGCACGTTCGTGATGGCCGCGATCGAGTCCGGCGCGTCCGTCGTGACCGCGAACAAGGCGCTGCTCGCCAAGTACGGCCCGGAGATCTACAACGCGGCCGCCGCCAAGGGCGTTGACATCTACTTCGAGGCGGCCGTGGGCGGTGCGATCCCGTTCCTGCTGCCGCTGCGCGAATCGCTGGCCGGCGACAAGGTGACGAGCATGCTCGGCATCGTCAACGGCACCACCAACTACATCCTCGACGAGATGACCACCAAGGGCCTCCAGTTCGACGACGTCCTCAAGGAAGCGCAGGCCAAGGGGTACGCCGAAGCCGATCCGACCGGCGACATCGAAGGCCACGACGCGGCGAACAAGGCCGCCATCATGGCCACGCTCGGCTTCCACACCAACGTGACGATCGACGACGTCTCGGTCGAAGGTATCACCAAGATCACTGCCGACGACATCGCCGCGGCGACCGCCGAGCACAAGGTCATCAAGCTGCTCGCCGTCGTCGAGAACGGCGAGGCCGGCGTCTCCGCGCGCGTCTACCCGGCGCTCATCCCCGAAACGCATCCGCTGGCCTCCGTGCACGGCTCGTTCAACGCGATCTTCGTCAAGGCCGAAGCCGCCGACGACCTCATGTTCTACGGCCGCGGCGCGGGCGGCGCACCGACCGCCTCCGCCGTCGTCGGCGACGTGGTCACCGAGGCGCGCCACATCGCGCAGGGCTGCACCGGCCCGACCATCCCGATGTACAACAACCTGCCCAAGGCCCCGATCGAGGCGAGCCGCGCCGCGTTCGCCGTGCGCTTCCTCATCCACGACAAGCCGGGCGTGCTCGCCGCGATCGCCAAGGAATTCGCCGACAACGGCGTCTCGATCAACGGCGTGAACCAGGATCTGAAGCCCACCATGAAGGAGCCGGGCTACGACGGTGAGCTGCAGCAGCTGCGCATCGTGACACACCTGACCGACGAGGTCACGCTGCGTCGCACCGTGGATGCCGTCTGCAAGCTCGACTGCGTCGCCGGCGAGCCGTCCATCCTGCGCGTGCTGGACTGACGGTCGCAGGGGAGCCAAGGAAGGATAGGAATGGAACCGATCTGTAAACAGGTCAAGGTCAGCGTGCCGGCCACCAGCGCGAATCTGGGGTCCGGATTCGACGCGGTCGGCCTCGCGCTGGAATACCACGACGAGCTCACGTTCACGCTGTGCGCCGACCCGTCGAACCGCGCCGCGCAGGTGCTCATCTACGGCGAGGGCGAGGACACGCTGCCGCGCGACGAGACGCATCTGGTCGTCTCGACCTTCCGCCGCGCATGCCAGACATTCGGCCTGGGACGCATCGGATTCATCCTCGAGGCGCACAACAACATCCCGCAGGCGCGCGGCATGGGCTCGTCCGCCGAGGCAATCGTCGCCGGCATCGCTGCGGCCGCCGCATTCGCGCACGACGACGACCTCAACCGCGACTCCGTGTTCGAACTGGCCGCCGCGATCGAAGGCCACCCCGACAACGTCGCGCCGGCCGTCTACGGCGGCATGACCGCGTCGTGGAACTTCGACACGGCCGAAGGCGTCGGCTCCGTGCCGATCCCGGGCGGCGAACCCCTGCACGGCGGCTTCCACACGATCAAGTACAAGGTCGATCCGAACATCAAGACCTCCGTGTTCGTGCCGGACTACGAGCTGTCCACCGAAAAGGCGCGCCAGGCGTTGCCTGACCAGATCGCCCGCCGCGACGGCGTGTTCAACGTCTCGCGCGTGGCGCTGCTGGCCGCCGCGATGAACCCGGCCGCGCTCGCCAAGTCGTCCGACCCGAACGCGCTGCTGTTCGCGGCCACGCAGGACAAGCTGCACCAGCCGTACCGCAAGGATCTCATGGCACCCTCGTGGCAGCTCATCGAGGACCTGCGCGCTCGCGGCTACGCGGCGATGGTGTCTGGCGCTGGCCCGTGCGTGCTCGTGCTGCACTACGGCGACGCGGCCGAGGCCATCGACGAGGTGGCCGGCGACCGTCTCGCGGACGGCCATTGGCGCGTGCTGCACCCGGCCGTCAACACCAAGGGCGTCGAAATCATTCGCAAGTAACGCAAACGCGGTCTCGGCTCCCTCGGTCGGGAGAACTGAGACCCACTGGTCAGAAAACGGGCAATCTGTGTTCTTGGCTCCCTCGGCTGAGGGAGCTGGCAGCCGAAGGCTGACTGAGGGAGCGTACACGATAAGGCCGTCGGAAGCTATATGTGTTGTGGTTCAGACGCTCCCTCAGTCTCACTGCGCTCGACAGCTCCCTCAGCCGAGGGAGCCGAGATCGAAGAAGGAGATCGTCATGTCCATTCCGCTGATTCTGGCATCGAAGTCGAAGCCGCGCCGCGACGTGCTGTATTCGGCCGGCATCTGCCCGACCATCCGCGTCTCGCACGTTGACGAGCCGGCCGCACTCGAACGCGCCGCTGCGGCCGCCGGATGCGATGTGGACGATCTGACCGTCGACAAGCGCGTCGCGATCCTCGCCGAAGCCAAGGCGCAGGCCGTCCATCAGGCGTACCGCAACGTCGCCGACACGGCCGCGGCGGCGACCGGCGAACGGGTCATCGCATACCCGCTGCAGACCGCCGAGCCTGCTGCTGACCAGCCGTCCGAATCCGCTGACGAAGGAACTGTTGCCGACGCGACTGCGACTGGCGGCGAATCCCCGCGCGACATCCTCATCGCCAAACTCACCAACGACCAGCCGAACGCGCACGACGCCGACATCAACGCGACGACCCGCGACTTCTCCGGCGTCGACGTGCCGACTCAGACCGAACCGATCTCCAACATCGTCGCCATGCAGCCGGGGCTCACGCACGCGCAGGTCGGCCCGCTCATCGTCGGCTGTGACTCGATGTTCCTGTTCGACGGCGAATGCTACGGCAAGCCGCACAGCGTCGAGGTCGCGCGCGAACGGCTCAAGGCGATGCGCGGGCATACCGGCGAATTGTGGACCGGTCACTGCCTGATCGACTTCGCGACCGGCCGCGTCGTGCGCGGCGTGAGCTACGCGAAGATCCACTTCTGCAACTACTCCGACCACGACATCGAACGGTATCTGGCCACCGGCGAACCGCTCGAAGTCGCCGGCTCGTTCACGCTCGAGGGCTTCGGCGGCGCGTTCATCGACAGCATCGAAGGCGATCCGCACGGCGTGATCGGCATCAGCCTGCCGCTGCTGCGCGAGCTGGTCGGCCAACTCGGCATCGAATGGACCGACCTGTGGAACGTGGAGCGCGGCGAACTGTTCCCGAACGGCAAGTCCGATCCGTCGAGTCTGGTGCCGCCGGCGGAGAACGTGCATCAGCCGGGCGACGGCTGGGTCGACTGCATGTGCGGGCGGCGTCATTGGGGGCTGAACGGGGCGTCCGGCGTGCTATTGGCGCGGCGGGATGCGGTGACCGGGGCCGTGACGCACGTCGTGATGCAGCATCGCGCGGTGTGGAGCGCGGAAGGCGGCACGTGGGGCATTCCGGGCGGCGCGACCGCGGACGGCGAATCGCCGATCGAGGGCGCGCTGCGCGAGTCCTACGAGGAGGCGAACATCACGCCCGAAGACATCGAGGTGGTCGGCTCGTGGCGCGAGGACCACGGCAACTGGGCGTACACCACCGTGTTCGCGTTCGAGAAGCCGGGGCATACGGTGGAGCTGCGCGCGAACGACGACGAAAGCATGGAGATCGAGTGGATTCCGATCGACGAGGTGCCGAACCGCAAGTTGCTCACCGCGATGAAGACCGACTGGCCGCGGTTCCGCGCACGGCTTGACGCGATCGCCGCCGCGCATCACGGGGAGTGAGCGTCGACCAGTAGCGACGTACGGCCGGTTTCGCACCGTTGACGGGCCCCGGACCCGTCACACCGGCCATCGTCCATCTCATGCGTGGCGGTTTTCTCTCACCGGCGCAAGCCCAGTGGAAGAAAACCGCCACGTTGCGTTTGACGGGGCCGAGATTCAGCGAGCCGCGTCCACGACGGAACCACGATCGATGAGCGTGGGATCGACGAAGATGTGCCGCGTGGCCGCGTCGGGATGCTGGATGCGCGCGATCAGCGTGTCGATCGCCGCCTCGGCCAGATCCTGTGCCGAGGATCGCAACACCGTAAGCGGGCGTGAACTTGGCGTGGCGAACCCGTCGATCGAGATCAGCGACACATCGTCCGGCACACGTTTGCCGCGGCGTTCCAGCACCTGCGCGATCGCGATCGCCAGATAATCCGAATGCACCAGCATGGCGGTCGTGCCGGTGTCGATGATCCGGTCCACGATCTCGTCCACGCCGTGCGCGTCGTACGGCTGAATGCCGTCGCAGATGAACGGGCAGTCGATGCGTCCCTCGCTGCCGGCGACCAGCTCTCGCCAGCTTTTCTGGATCATGGACGAGGTCGGCGTCTCGCTGAACGCCGCGCCGATGCGTGTATGGCCGTGCTGCAGGAAGTGTACGGCGGCCTTGCGCACGCCGTAGGGATGGTTGGTGCGCACCGAGTCGACGTAGCAGGTGCCGAGCGGCGGTTGATCACGTTCGATCACTACCGTAGGGATTTGCGCATGTTCGATCCATTGCCACGCGCGTTCGCTGGACTGAGGATGCGAGTTGGGAGCGACGATCAGGCCGCAGATGTCCGGGTCCGTAGCGATGCCGGCCATGATCTCGTCGTCCGGCGAGCCTTCGTCGTAGGAGGATTCGCGCACGATCAGGCGCAGTCCGAGTTCTCCGGCGATCGTCCGCATATGGCCGATGACGCCTGGCCAGAAGAAGCTCGGTTCCGGCAGCATGACGCCGATCGCGGGCTGCCCCTTGCCGTATGCGACAGCGGCGGGCGGTGTTGCGGCATGGTTGCCGGTCGCGACGTGCCCGAATGCGGATCGGTCGCCGGATGATGTGGCGCCGGTCGATGTGGGGGCGGCTGTTCCAGCCGGTGCTTGCTGGAACGGTGCCGGTGAGACGGTCGCGACGCTCGTGGAATTGCCGGCTGCCGCGGCGGTGGTCCTGCCATGTCGTGCGGCCGGATCGGTGCCGTCGCCGACGGACATTGCGCCGCCTCGGATGCGGCGCAGCAGGCCGGCGTCGGCCAGTTCGCCCAGATCGCGACGGATGGTGATCTCCGTGGTGTTGAGTAGTTTGGCGAGTTCCGGCACGGTCGCCACGTTCTGCCGTGTGAGCAGGCTCAGGATCATGTCGCGCCGTTCGGCCGGCAGATAGCTGCGTTTGGCCGTCGCGGCCTCATGTGAGACCGGATCGGCTGCGCCGGTGCCGGTTCCGGCCTGCGCGTCGGCAGTGGCTTCCTTGGACTGTGGCTGTGACATCGTTCCGCTTTCCGAGGTGGCACCGGCTGACTGGCGGGTCGCATGACGGTATGCGAACGGTTCCGTTGAGCGGTGCTGATCATTTTTGCTTATATATTGTACGCGATGATTGCGATTGATCACAGTGCCGTCGATCGAAATACACGACACGATCTATCAAAACTGATTGAAACTGATTAAAAGTGAGTGTATAATCAAAATTGATCAAAATAGAGTGCGTTGTGTGACGGTGGTTCGGTCGCACGGCGCGAGATTCTCAAGGAGAAAGCAATGGCGGTCGCTCCATTCAATGCGCAGGTCGCGCGCAACCCGCTTCGTACCAAGGCCCAGTGCGAACAGGCCCTCATCGATCTGCTCACCCCGGGCATGGAACTGATGATCAAGAACGGACGCTACGGCCGCTTCCGCATGAGCGACTCCGGCGCCGTCTACAGCCAGGACCGCACCTCGTCCGAAGGCTTCGCCCGTCTGCTGTGGGGCCTAGGCCCGCTGTTCCACAACCGCGACAACATCCGCCGCTTCGGCCACTGGTGGCAGTTCACCTGCGAAAGCCTCATCAACTGCACCGATCCGACCCATCCCGACTACTGGGGCGGCGACCTGACCGACTATGACCAGCTGTTCGTCGAAATGGGCGCGATCACCGCGTTCCTGTACGAGACCAAGTCCGAGTTCTGGGATCACCTGACCACCAAGCAGCAGAACAACATCTTCGACTGGCTCGAGCAGGTCAACCATAAGGTCCTGCCGAAGACCAACTGGCTGCTGTTCCGCACGCTCGTCAACAGCTGGTTCGCCGACAACGGCCACGAGGATCACGCCAAGCTCGTGCAGGACGACTTCGACATCACCAACTCGCATTATCTCGGCCACGGCTGGTCGTACGACGGCTATGTCAACCAAATCGACAACTACATCCCGTTTGCATACCAATTCTTCACACTCGTGCTCGTCGGCCTGACCAAGAAGAACGGCAAGCAGGAACAGCTGCTCAAGGAACGCGCGACCGCGTTCGTGCCGAGCTATGCGAACTGGTTCACCGCCGGCGGCGCATGTCTGCCGTACGGCCGTAGCCTCGACTACCGCTTCGCGCAGGCCGCGTTCTGGGCTGCCGCCTCGTTCGCCGGCGTCGAACCTCCGGAAGGTTGGTCGATCGCCGATTTCAAGCACCTGCTGCTGAACAACCTGCGCTGGTGGTTCTCGCAGAACATCTTCCAGTCCGACGGCCTGATCCCGATCGGCTACGCCTACCCGAACATGAACATGGCCGAGGGTTACAACGGCCCGGCCTCCGCCTATTGGGCGCTCAAGACGTTCATCTTCCTGTGCATCCCCGACGACGACCCGTTCTGGCAGGTGCGCGAGGCCGAGGACTTCAAGTTCGAGCCGCTCAAGCTGCAGCCCGAGCCGCGCATGCTCGTCGCCCACAGCGCCACCGGCCGCGAGGTGCAGGCGTTTACCGCCGGCCAGCACAGCCATGAGCACGCGCACGCCAACGCCAAGTACGAGAAGTATGTGTACTCCACCACCTTCGCGTTCTCCGTGCCGAAGGCCGCCGTGCTCCTCAAGCAGGGCGCGTACGACAGCACGCTGGCCGTGAGCGAAAGTGATCATTACTGGCAGACCGCGTACGGTTATGAAGATTATGCGATCCACAACGAGTACGTGTACTCCGAGTGGAAGCCGTGGAAGGACGTCGACATCAAGAACTTCGTCGTGCCGGACATGCCGTGGCACGTGCGCGTCCACGTGATCGACTCGGCGCGTGAACTGCACCTCGCGGAAGGCGGCTTCTCGCTGCCGGACTATGGGGAGACGATCGAGACGGACGTGCCGAACTCCGTGTTCTACCGTACCGAACAAGGAACGATCGGTCTCGTCGGCGCGGAAGGCTTCGACGTGGAACTGTCCACGCCGGAACCGAATGTGAATATTCTGTATCCGAAGACGCGCATCCCGATGCAGACCCGCGTGATCGAGCCCGGCAAGTACGTGTTCGTCTCTCTGTACCTGGGAGATGCGGAAGGCGAGGCCTTCGGCGCCGACGGCAAGCTCGTCGTGCCGGAGTTCTCGCTTGACGGCAACGTGCTGACCGTCGGTCACAAGACCGTCACACTCGCCGAACTGGCGTAACGTAACGCTCATTATTGATCGCCTTCCGCCATGTTCGATCCGGAATGATCCGGCCCGGCATGGCGGAAGGCGTCGTTTCATCCGCACGGTCTGGAAGAATAGCCGGTGACGATATTGGACACAGGCAAAGGGGGCCGACGATGGGGTTGATCATCATCGCCGTTCTGGTTATTCTCGTGGTGCTGGCGCTGTGGGGCGTCAGCGCATACAACGGGCTGGTTACGTTGCGCAACCGCGTCAAAAACGGATGGGCGCAGATCGACGTGCAGCTCAAGCAGCGCGCCGATCTCATCCCGAATCTCGTGGAAACGGTCAAGGGGTATGCCGGCCATGAATCGTCGGTGCTCACGCAGGTGACCGCCGCCCGCGCCGGCGTGGTCGCCGCCGCGTCCAGCGGCGACGTGGTCAAGCGCATGAACGCGGAGAACGAGCTCTCCCGGGCACTGTTCAACCTGCAGGCCACGGTCGAGGCATATCCGCAGCTGCAGGCCAACCAGAACTTCATGGATCTGCAAGGCCAGCTCAAGCAGCTCGAATCGAAGATCGCTTACGCGCGTCAGTTCTACAACGACATCGTCCTCAAGTACAACACGGCCACCGAAACCGTGCCGACCAACATCGTCGCGGGCCTGTTCCGCTTCGAGCAGGCGGACTACTTCCAAGTCGACGAGCCGTCGCGTCAAGCGCCTCAGGTCAAGTTCTGACGGCCACCGGAAGATGGGTGCTGCCGGCACCGTCATCCGGTAATGGTGCTGTCGATGCGTCGTAAACGCATGCGGCCACGGTAGCCGATGCGGCTGCGTGAAGCGGAAAGGGGAAACCGCATGGACGTCAAACGAATCGTCAAATCCGCCGTCATCGCGGCGCTCGTCGTCGTACTGGTCTTCGGAGGCATATTCCTCGCGTCGGTGCTCGACGGCGGTGCCGACCTGAGCTACCGCACGCTCGACTACGAGATGGACGTGCAGGCAGATGGCAGTCTCACAGTCACGCAGCACATTGATATGCGCCTGCGCAAACGTACCGACGATGACGACAACGTGCGTCCTTGGAAACAGCTATACCAGCGCTACGAGCTCAACGGCACGAACCTGTCCGACATCACCGACATCAGCGTGCGCAACGTGACCACCGGGCAAACGTATGCGCAAACCGAACCGCATTTGCCGGACGGCGTCAGCGAACGTGAATGGAACAGCGACTACGCGAACCGCTGGTACATCGCCGACGCGACCGGCGTTTCGCTGAAGCCATACGAGCCAATCAAAGACGGCTATCCGATCGGCAGCGGGCACGGGGGATACAAGACCATCGAAATCGGTTGGAACATCCCCTACACCACCAAAGCAGACAGCCTCAAATTCGACGTGACGTTCACACTGGTCGGCGCGACCACGCTCTACGACGACATCGCCACGTTCAAGTGGGAGCCGTTCGGTGCGTCGAACCAGACGCCGATCGGCAAGGTCACCGGCACCGTGCGCTTCCCGAACGGCATCACGGCCGACAACTCGTGGGCGTGGCTGCACTACAGCGGCACATCCGAAACGGCGCGCGGCGACGGCGGTTCGCTCAGATTCACCGCCTACGACGTGCGTGCGGGGAAGTACCTCGACGTGGTGGCCGCCTGGGATGCGAACGTGGTCAAGGAACCGTCATGGTGGAAGGGAACCGACAACGTCGGCAGCCGATCCGGAAACTGGATACGGCGTGGCAGCGGCGACTATCTCGACTGGCTCAAGCAGGACGAAACACGTCAGGAAACCGTGTGGCGTGACCAGCAGCGAACCCATGCGCGCAATCGTCTGGCCGTAGGATTCGGCTTTGCGATCGTCGGGCTGGCGCTATGCCTGATCGCGGTCGTCTCCGCATTGCGCAGCCACCGCGGCGCCCAATATCGCGGCGACATCGAATACTGGCGCGAACCGCCGGACATCAGCCCGTCATCGGCGGCGCGCATGACCGACGTGCTCGGACTCGAATCTCAGGGGTCGATCAGTTCGCGGCAGATGACCGCCAATGTGCTCTCGCTCGCCTCGAAGAAGGCGATCGCGATCTATCCCGGACCGATGTCGATCTACCGCGGCGTCGATCTCAGTACGGCGAACGCCTCCGACATGGCCATGATGATCGGCTCGAACGCCGCCGACCTGAACGTCGCGTCGAGCACCAGCACGCTCGTCCTGATGCCGGTGTGCTTCGACCGCCAGGCCCGTGAGGGGCTGCAGCTCAGCCAATCCGAAGACGCCACGCTGCGATTGTTCGAAACGATCGGCAAACGCGTGGGCGGCCCGGTGTTCGACCTCGAACGCATGAAATCCGTGTGCACGAACTGGAAGACCGGATACCAGGAACTCGAAAAGTATGAGACCGCATGCTCGAACGAGTTCGCGATGCTCGGCGCGACCCGGTCCTGCGGCGTCGGCGCAACCGTGGCCGGCGGATTCGGCATGGCCGTCTCGATCTTCGCCACGGCGCTCTTCCTCGCATGGAGCAATGCGGCGCTCCTGCTGTGCGTGGCCGCGCCGATCATGTTCTTCAGCATGTTCGCGCTGGCCTGCGCGAAGCACACCGCGCTGACGAAGGCCGGGCAACTGATCGCCGGCCAGGTACGCGGCCTGTACCGATATCTGGTCGACTTCTCCGATTTCTCCGATCGCGGCGCGGCAGATCTGGTGCTGTGGGACCGGTACCTCGTCTACGCTGCGGCATTCGGCATCTCCGAACGCGTGCTGAAGGAACTGGCCAAGGCCTATCCGCAGGTGACCGACCCGTCGTGGTTGGACAGTAACGCCTCCGATTCGCTGCTGTACTGGCATTACCGGCCGTACGGATGGCGTCACGGTTACGGTGCCGGCGTACAGACCGGTCCGTTCTCCGGCAGTGGATTCGACCCGTCGTCGTTCAGCGCGAACATCGGCGACATCGGCGCGCAGCTCGACGCCGGATTCGCCGACATCCGCTCCACGATCGAAGCCGCCGCGCCGTCATCCTCGAGCGGCTCTGGTGGTTCCTTCTCGGGTGGTGGCGGATTCGGCGGTTCCGGCGGCGGCTCGGGCGGCGGTTCCTTCGGCGGTCGCTAGCGCCCGTTCCTGCTGCTCGGCATCTTGTTCCGCGCGATTCCGGGCAAATCCAGCCGCGTCCCTACGCTGGAAGGCGGAACCTATCCGCCGGCATATATCTCAAATCTCAAAGGAGCATCGTCATGCTGCACCGTAATCTCGGCCCGTTCGACACCACCGCCATCGGTCACGGCGAAATGCCGCTGACCATCGAAAACAACCGCGGTCATGATGTCGGCATCGAAACGCTGCACGCCTCGCTCGACGCGGGCTGCCGCCACATCGACACCGCGTGGGCCTACTACACGCCCGGCGAGGAGGAGCAGACCGGCGAAAAGCTCGTCCGCGAAGCCCTCGACACATGGAACGGCCCGAAGGACGAAGTGCTCGTCGCCACCAAGATCGGTCTGCGTCGCGCGTGGGAGGACGGCAAGCCGGTCTGGCCGCGCGACGGCAAGCCGGAACACCTGCTGCGCTACGGCAAGGAATCCGCGATGGCGCTCGGCGTCGACACGATCGACCTGCTGTACATGCACCGCCACGATCCGGAAGTGCCGTACAACGAGTCCATCGAAGCGTTGAAGCAGCTCGTGGACGAAGGCGTCGCGCAGTACGCGGGCGTCTCCAACGTGACCATCGAACAGCTCGACATCGCCCGCGGCATCCTCGGCGACAAGCTCATCGCCGTGCAGAACCAGTATTCGCCGATCCACCTCGACACGCAGGACACGCTCGACTACTGCGCCAAGCTCGGCCTCGCGTTCGTGTGCTGGAGCCCGCTCGGCGGCTACCGCCATCCCTACGACGAGTCCAAGTTCGACCCGTTCCGCGAGGTCGCGGCCAAGCACGGCGTGAGCTACCAGCAGGTCGTGCTCGCATGGGAGCTCGCCAAGGGCGACCACATGTTCGTGATCCCCGGCGCGCACCGCCCCGAAACCATCCTTGACAGCCTCAAGGCCAGCGACCTTCAGCTCGACGACGAAGACTTCGCCAAGCTTGGCTGAGCCGTACTCTTTCTTGGTCCCCCTCGGCTGAGGGGCCGAGCCGTGAAGCAAACGTCGGAGACGTTTGTAGGCGAGGGCGAGACGACAGTCGAGTCGGCAAAACGGCCGAAGGCTCCGTAATTGCAGGTCTTGTCGGCGAAGCCGACTGGGGGAGCGTCAAAACCGACAACATCCCGAGAGATTGAGCGGCTGATCACGCCCCTACTTCGCGGGCGGTGGCGGCCAACGTCGCCGCCGCCCGCGCGAACTCCTCGGGTGTGGTGTACGAATAACTCAGGCGCAGCGAATTGTCGCCCTCGAAGTCATAGATATCGCCCGGATTAAGCAGCACCCCACGATCCAACGCCAGCTGGAACAGTCGGCCGATCTTCACCGGCTGATCGAACGTCAGCCATATATAAAATCCTCCCTGCGGCACCGTCCAATGCGCGCGTCCGCCGAACAGCCGATCCAGCGTCTCGACCGCCGCATCGCGCCGCCGCCGCAGCTCGCGCTTCAGCCCGTCCAAATATTCGTCATACAATCCGCTCGTCAGAAACCTCGCGTACACCCACTGGCTGAGCACGCTCGCGCCGTAATCCATCTGCATCTTCACATCCGCCAGACGGTGCACGATCGAACGGTCGGCCACGATCCAGCCGATGCGCAACCCCGGCGCGAGCGTCTTCGACGCGCTGCCCAACGTGATCACCATGCCGGTCTTGTCCAACGATTTGAGCGGCGTGGGGGCGCCCGCGGCGTTGTTCGCGTCGCTATGGCCGTCGCCGTCGCCAAAATACAGATCCTGATACGCGCCGTCCTCGATGATCGGCAACCGGTTCGCCACGCAGCAGTCGATCAGCTCGCGCCGCCGCACCTCGCTCATCGTGATGCCGGTCGGATTATGGTTCGTCGGGATCGTATACAGCACCGCATTGCCGGGTCGCACGTCCTTCCGGCCGAAGCGCGGCGTCAACACGGCCGTCGGAACGGTCCCGTCGACTTCATGCGCGGTCGTCGTATCGTTCAGCATCCCGCGCAACGCTGCGACGTCCAGTCCGTCGTCGTCCATCGGAACGCCGGCCAGCCGCATTCCCGCCGACTGGAACACCTGCAACGACTTGATGTAGCTCGGTGCCTCCGCGATCACCGTCGATCCGGCTGATAACAGGCTCACTGAAATCATTTGCAACGCCTGCAACGCGCCCGAAGTCACGAGAATCTGCTCGGCATCGCAATCGATACCGGTCGCGCGCATATGCGCGGCGATCGCCTCGCGCAGTACGGGCATGCCTTCCGGCGCGGGGTAGCCGATCGAATCGATCTCGTCCGCGGCTTCGCCGGCCACGCGCCGCCACATGTCGCGCGGGAACAGGCGAGGATCGAGCTCGCCCGTGCCGAGGCGCGTGATGCCGGGCGCGAACTCCATGCGGTTGATGGTCTGGATCGTCGCGTTGTTCGCCTTGAAGAAGCCGGACGACACGTAGTCGGCCCAATCGGGCGCACCGGGCAGCATCAGCGACCACGTGTTGCTCACGATGCGCGTGCCCGCGCCGTGCAGTCCCTCGACGATGCCGTAGTCGGCCAGTTCGTTGATCGCGGCGATCACGGTGGAGCGGTTCACGTGGAACTGTTCCGCCAACGTTCGCTGCGACGGCAGCCGCGATCCGATCGGCCATGCGCCGCTGGAAATTCGGCGGCACATGTAGTCCACGATCTGCTCGGTGACGGGCGTTGGTGAGGTGCGGTCGGGTTGCCAGTCGATGACGAGTGGTGCGGTACGGGGCATGGGTTGGCTCGATTCTGCGGGGTGCCTATGTGATGTTGGCCGTTCGCCGGTCGCATCCTTCCGTGCCGGCCCTGTGCGTCTCGCAATGGTGACGCCGGTGCTCGGCCGATAGGCCGCACGCGTGGTTTGGTTGGTGTTGGCGATGAATGTTTGGCTGGTTGCCGATTGTAGTCGCGTTCGTAGAATACAGGGTGGCTGTTATGAAATCAGTGGTTTTGCTGATCCGGTTTGGTTGATTTGGCTGGGTGTATATGAGCCAGCCAAACCGGATTGGCTGACTGCGTGCGGCATGCGTGACGAATGCAAGGAGCGACGGGCATGGGGTTCTATCTGCAAGGGCTGACGATGGGATTGGCGTACATCGCGCCGATCGGCATGCAGAACCTGTTCGTCATCAATTCGGCGCTCACCCGCACGCGTCGCAATGCGCTTATCACCGCACTCATCGTCATCTGCTTCGATATGGCGTTGTCGCTGTCCTGCTTCTTCGGTGTGGGCGCGCTCATGCAGGCGCATCCGGCGTTGCAGACCGTTGTGCTCGGTGTCGGGGGACTGGTTGTGGTGAAGATCGGGCTCGGACTGGTGTTTCCGAAGAAGGCGGCCGTCGAGTCGCCCGCGTCGGCATCTGCGTCGGCGTCGTCCGCCCATGGCGTTGCGGGAGCTTCCGTAGCGCCGGCCAGGCACCTTGGCGTGCGTGGATTGCTTGACACGATCGGTACCGCGTGCGCGGTCACGTGGTTTAACCCGCAGGCCATCATCGACGGCACGTTGATGCTCGGCGCATTCAGCGCCACCTTGAGCGCGCAGGAATCCACCCCGTTCATCACCGGCGTGGAAACCGCGTCCGTGCTGTGGTTCCTGACCCTCACTCTCGTCATCAACGCCTTCGCGCACAGGTTCAGCCCGAAGATCATCGCCGTGCTCAACCGCGTGTGCGGCGGCGTCATCGCCCTGTACGGCGTCAAGCTCCTCGCCGACTTCGCTCTTTCCGTGCTCTGAGGGGGGCGCCTGCAACCCCGACGGCACAAACGTACAGGAATGGTCCCTCGGTGTACGTTCGTGCCGAAACCATCTGCACGAACGTACATATAAATGCCGTTGCCGTACGTTTGTGCAGAAGGTTCCGGCACAAACGTACACGGAGACGATGCCGGTGTACGTTTGTGCCGATCGCGTGATCTGGGGACCGTTCGTCGGAAGGGTTCGGGCGGGTGCGGTACTGCTTACTCCGCCTTGAGCGTCGGCTTCTTGGTGCGGGAACGGATCGCGGCGTTGTGCGGCACCGGATGCGGGCACGGCATCGAGAACACGTGAGCCGGATTGTTGATCGATTCGACCCAATGGCCGTCCGCGTCACGGAACCCGCCCGCCGGCACGGTGTAGGCGAACGGGCGCTCGCCCGGCAGCAGGAATTCGATCTCCTGGCCGGCCTCGATCTTGTTGCGGCTCATCAGCGTCACTCGGCCGCCCTCGTCCGGTGTCCAGTCGAGTACCTCGCCCACCACCATCCACGCGCGGAAATACGCGGAACGGTCGGTGTTCTGGCTCACCTTGTGCTCCGGATAGTAGAAGCCGGTCGAATAGTCGCGGTGCGCGACCTTGTCGGGCTCCTCGAGCAGCCAGTCGGGCAGCTTGACCGGTTCGGCCGGGCGCACCCGCGCGTGATGCCAGCCCTCGGGCAGCACCTCTTCGGCCGTGTTCGACTTGCGACGCGCGCTGCGGGCGCGATAGCTCAGGTCGTCAAGCTGCGAGCCGCCGGCCGCTCGAGCCGCCGCGTCCTCAACTGCCGGCGCGTTATTCGCGTTCTCGCCCGCTTCATCCGCATTTCCGCCGAATTCGAGTCCCATGTCACCGCCCGGCATGCCCGCGAACGCCTTATCCGCATTGCGCTCGATCGCATCGTCCGCGACCTCTGTGAAATCCGGGTCGTCCGGCCGTACCACGCGGTCGCGGAACGGCTTCAACACCGCGCCGGAGGCATCCTCGAACCCGCGCTGCACCATGTACTCGTTCACCGCAATTTTGTATGCGTTCGTCATCGCCGCGATGTAATACGCCGACTTCGACCGGCCCTCGATCTTCAGGCTCGTCGCGCCCGAATCGATCAGGTCATCGATGTGGTCGAGCATGCACATGTCCTGTGAATTGAACAGGTACGCGCCTTCCGAGGTCTGCTCGATCGGGAAGTACTGCCCGGGCCGCTTCTCCTCGACGATCGAATACTTCCAGCGGCACGGCTGCGCGCATTCGCCGTGGTTGCCGTCGCGGCCGGTCAGGTAGTTGGAGAACAGGCAACGGCCGGAGAACGCCATGCACATCGCGCCGTGCACGAAGCATTCGATGTCCATGTCGTCGGGGATGCGCGCGCGGATGTCGCGCACGGCCTGCAGATCCATCTCGCGGGCGAGTACGACGCGGCGCGCGCCGAACTCGTAGAGCGCCTGCGCCGCGCCGTAGTTGGTCACGCCGGCCTGCGTGGAGACGTGTAATTCCACGTCGGGCGCGATCTGGTGCGCCATCATCATCACGCCGATGTCGGTGACGATCATCGCGTCGATGCCGGTGTCCTTGAGCTGGCCGATGTATTCGCGCATCGCCTCGACCTCGGCGTTGCGCGGCAGCACGTTGAGCGTCACGTATACGCGCGCCCCGCGTTCGTGGGCGTAGCGCGCGCCCTCTTCGAAGTCCGCCAAGCTCAGGTTCTTCGGGGCGGAGCGCATACCGAACGCCTTGCCGCCGCAGTAGACGGCGTCCGCGCCGAAGTCCACCGCGGTCTTCAGTCCGCGCAGGTTGCCGGCGGGCGCGAGCACTTCGGGCTTGTGGCGGCGCGGCAGCCGGGGCGTGCCGGTCGGGCCGGTCGCAGGGGTCAGGGAAGCAGTCGATTCGTCAATAAGCACCAGACCAGTGTAGACGGGAACCGGTACGGTCCGATCTGCGGCGATGGGATGGCGGCGGATGGTTGTGGGCGGTCGCGGATGGCGGCGGACGGCCGCGATGGCGGCGTATGCCGGTCGCATGCCGCGCGTTCGATCTCGCGATATTTTTTGTGCGTTTTTGGTAGAACGTGGTTGAAAATGTTCCGTCGTGATATACTGGATGACGGAGCTGGGACGATGCGGCGACGCCGTGAAAACGGTGCTGTGACGTGCCGTCGCAGGACATTCCGCGAGTCCCGACATGGATACAAGGAGACTATCATGACGACCATTCTGGTCACCGGCGGTGCCGGATACATCGGTTCGCACACCGACGTCGAACTGCTTGAGCAGGGCTACGACGTCGTCTGCGTCGACAACTACTGCAACTCCTCCCCGAAGTCGCTCGAGCGCGTCGAGGAGATCACCGGCAAGAAGGTCAAGGCATACGAGGGCGACGTGCGCGACGAGGCCTTTATGGACAAGGTCTTCGCCGAGAACCACATCGACTGGGTCATCCACTTCGCATCCCTCAAGTCGGTCGGCGAGTCCGTCGCCAAGCCGATCGAGTACTACGACAACAACCTCAACAGCACCATCGTGCTGCTCAAGGTCATGCGCAAGCACGACGTGAAGAAGATCATCTTCTCCTCGTCCGCCACCGTGTACGGCACCCCGAAGGAGCTGCCGATCACCGAGGAGACCCCGACCGGCGGCACCACCAACCCGTACGGCACCACCAAGCTGTTCGAGGAGCAGATCCTGCGCGACGTGCATGTGGCCGACGATTCGTGGACCGTCGTCATCCTGCGCTACTTCAACCCGGTCGGCGCGCATCCGTCCGGACTCATCGGCGAGGACCCGAAGGGCATCCCGGCCAACCTCACCCCGTACGTCGCCAAGGTCGCCATCGGCGAGCTCAAGGCCGTGCAGGTCATGGGCGACGACTACGACACCCCCGACGGCACCGGCGTGCGCGACTACATCCACGTCGTCGACCTCGCCAAGGGCCACGTCGCGGTCATCGGCAAGATCGACAAGCCGGGCGTGTTCACCTACAACCTCGGCACCGGCCACGGCTACTCCGTGCTGCAGGTCATCAAGGCGTACGAGAAGGCCGCCGGCCACGAGATCCCGTACGTGATCGTGCCGCGCCGCCCCGGCGACATCGCCGCGTGCTACGCCGACTCGTCCAAGGCCGAGCGCGAGCTGGGCTGGAAGGCCGAGCTGGGCATCGACGACATGGCCGCGTCCTCGATGAACTGGCAGACCAAGAACCCGAACGGCTACCGCGACGCCGAGTGAGTCGGTCCGCTGCGGCGGATCGGCAGGCCGGATGATCGAAAGTGATCGATTGCGGTCGACAATGACGACGGTCGGTGAACCGGTCGACTGACCTGCCGGCTGATCGACGACCATATGACAGTGGCTCTTGCGTGAGATCGTTCACGCAAGAGCCACTGTCATATTCATATGTATCGGTTACGCGTCGGGAACCGAAGGATAGGACGTTGGAATGCCGTGGTCGTGCGGATTTCCAACGTCCCGGGCGTGCGGACTTCCCGCATTCCGGCGATATGCCGCCGGTTCGGCTCCGGTGACTGCCGTGAGCTACCGGAGCAGCCAGGCGGTCGCATCCGCGGGCAGCATGCCGTCCGGCAGCTCGACAGAGGAGAGGATCACCTCGCCGCCGGCCACGGCCTCGGCCAACACCACCGGATCGGAACCGAAGTTGGTGACGGACACGAATGTACGCGCGTCATCGTCGGCGGACGGACGCGAATAGGCGATCACGTCGTCGCCAAGATCGAGCCAGTCGAACGAATCGGCGTCACCGGTCGCGGTCAGCAGCTGCGCGCGCAACGCCATCACGCGGCGGTACAGGTTCAGCATCGACCCGTCGTCCGCGGCCTCGACGTCGGCCGCGTAATCCTTGAACCACAACGGCTGCGGCAGGTGCGGATCGGCTGCGGCCTCGCCGCTCACCGTCGTGCCGGCACCGGTCTGCACGGACGGCGAGAAGCCGAACGATGCCCCCGTACCGAACTCGTGCGGCAGCCCCGTCGACCACGATGCCACTGCCGGCATGTCCGCGGCCGACCACGGTAGCGGCACGCGGCAACCGTCGCGGCCCTTGTCGGTGAAGTTGCGCAGCGTGTTGAACGGCGTCGGGTCCTCCAGCCGATCCCACGGAATGTCCGCGACCTCCGGCAGACCAAGCTCCTCGCCCTGGTAGACATACACCGAACCGGGCAGGCCCATCTCCATCATTATGGCGGCGCGGGCGCGGCGCTCGCCCAGCGCACGGTCCTCCTCATACGAGCAGCCGTTGCGCAGCAGCCAGTCGTGCGCGATCTGGTGATACGGCGCTCGCGCGACCTGCGGCAAGCCGTAGCGCGATACGCTGCGCGGCACGTCGTGATTGTTCATCACCCACGTGGTCGTCGAACCGTTGGTTTCGGCCGCCGACGCCAACCCTTCCGCGATGGCCGCACGGAACTCGCCGGCCTCCCAGTTGGCCTTCGCGAACTCGAAGTTGAACACCTGGCCCAGTTCGCTGGTGCTCGCGTACAGGTGCTGGTGTTCGGGCACGACCCATGCCTCGCCGACCGCGAACCGTGGTGGATCGTACTCGTTGAACACCTCGCGCCACTCATGGTAGATGTCGTGCACCTCGGGGCGGTCCCACAG
The DNA here is from genome assembly GCF_019331715.1 of Bifidobacterium simiiventris. Lineage (GTDB taxonomy): Bacteria > Actinomycetota > Actinomycetes > Actinomycetales > Bifidobacteriaceae > Bifidobacterium > Bifidobacterium simiiventris. Next base: position 1,813 of record NZ_JAHBBG010000006.1, on the reverse strand, counting down.
CGGGCTGGTGCCGTCGTGGCACAGCGCGTCCTGCACGGTGTTGGCCGGCATGTCCGCGAGCGGCGTGGACTCGAGATCCTTGGCGAGGCCGTGCGCCACGTCGATGCGGAAACCGTCGGTGCCGTGGTCGGACCAGAACCGCAGCGTCTTGATGAACTCCGCGTGGATGTCGGGGTTGTTCCAGTTGACGTCCGGCTGCTCCTTGGTGAATATGTGCAGGTACCACTGGCCGTCCGGCACACGCTCCCACGCGGGGCCGCCGAACATGGCCTGCCAGTCGTTCGGCGGCAGTTCGCCGTTCGGGCCGCGGCCTTCGCGGAAGATGTAACGGTCGCGCTCGGGGGAACCGGGCGCGGCGGCGAGGGCGGCCTGGAACAGCTCGTGCTTGTTCGACGTGTGGTTCGGCACGATGTCGACGATGATCTTGATGCCGGCCTCGTGCGCGGCGGCGGCCATCGCGTCGAAGTCGGCCATCGTGCCGAGGCGCGGGTCGACGTCGCGGTAGTCGATCACGTCGTAGCCGCCGTCCGCCAGGTCGGACGGGTAGAACGGGCTGAGCCAGATCGCGTCCACACCGAGTTCCTTGAGATACGGCATTTTTTCGGTGACGCCGGCGATGTCGCCGAGTCCGTCGCCGTTCACGTCCTTGAAACTGCGCGGGTACACCTGATAGACGACGGCCTGCTTCCACCAGTCGTCGCGAAGATTGTTCGCTGTCATGGGCCGATCCGTTCCTTTCCTGCGTGGGTTGCGCGTTGAGCGTTGTGCGTTGTGCGCGGGGCTGTTCGGCTAGTATTGATGACAACGATATCATTACGTGGCGCACGGCTGCGTTGCGGTGCCGGCGTCGCGCCGTGCCGTAACGACGAACACCGCGGTCGGTTGCGATCGCGAACGATTGCGGTGCGTGACATGTGTGACGACGTATGCAGTCGGTGCAGAAAGGACGATGACGTGGGCTTTCTTTCGCCGGATTCCGGATTCATGCGGGGGCTTTCGGACATGGTCGACGCGATCTGGATCAATATCCTGATGGTGATCGCCGGACTGCCGATCATCACGATCGGGGCGGCGGTGACCGCCGGCACCGACGCCGCGCGGCGCTCGCTGGAGGGCGAGGGACACGTGACCGCGAATTATTTCCGTGCGTTCCGTTCGAACTTCGGCAAGGCCGCGCTGCTGTGGCTGCCGTTCCTGGCGGCGGGATGCGGGCTGGCGTATGCGTGGGTGGTCCTGCAGATCACGCCGTTGCTGGTGCCGAAGTTCGCGTTCACGATCCTATGGCTGATCGGATTCGAGTGGGTGTTCGCGTTGCAGGCGCGGTTCGAGAATCCGGTGATGAGAACGTTTGCGAATGCATACGTGATCGGCGTGAGCAGCATCGGCTGCACGCTCGCGATGATCACGATCGATCTGATCTTCGCCGCCGTGCTGATCGCCAGCGTGATCTACCTCCCCGGCGTCGCCCCGCTGTTGATCCTGCTCGGCTACGGCTCCATGCTCATGATCCACATCCCCATCCTCGAACACGCCCTGCGCCGGTACCGGTGATTGATATCGGTACGACGATGCTCGCAGACGGTACTTTTGCCGTGCCGCCGATCTCCTGACTACAGATCACCCGTCTGTCCCGTCTGCTGATCGTCGCAGACCATCTCATCGAGAAAGGCCGTCGGGTCCCATAGTGCGGTGACGGGCAGTGCCCATAGGTTGCCGGTCCATTTCATGATCGTATTGCCGGTGTAGATGAGGTATCCGCGGTGGAATCGGGGGTCTTTGGCGAGTTCCGCGAGTCCTTTGAAGTCGTTGCGGT
>NZ_JAHBBG010000005.1 GCF_019331715.1 Bifidobacterium simiiventris | reverse complement strand
ACTCCACTTTCCAAGGAGACTGAAGCTGCAACGCGGCGGTGAACAGACAAGAGGTATCCATGCCTCCAACCTACCCGACCGGCATCACCTCACACCCAAACCACCCACCACAAACAGCGAATAGCCGGAAGAAGTCATGTATTCCGTCATCGAGCATCCATCTAATAATTAGGGTTGAGTGACTCGGATATTGTAGTCGGAGGCTGAGAACTCCCTATTTGCAAGGGAAATTGTGTACTCTGGGTGGCGCGCAGCAGACTGCCGCCTGATACCTACCTTCTTATATCATGTCAATGATTGTTTGTGTTCACGAGGACCGAGGTAAGTATGCCCACGATGAAATTCGCCAATATCCTGCTGGAGAGGAACCCGCGTTCGCTGAGCTATCCCTCCCTGTACTGCAAGGCTGACGGGCCGGTCATCGAAGACGAGGCCGCGACCGACGGTTCCTGGCTGCTGTACACCAAGGGCGAATACGACTTCTCCACATACTTCAACTCCCTGTCGGTGCAGAAGCTGCGCAAATACACGAACGCGACGAAGTTCTTCCTGCACCTCGAACTCAAAGGCGCCGCGGCGCATGTCATCGAAACCAAGGGCGGCGTGTTCTCCGCGCACCCCGAACCGGTCGAATCCGTGACCGCCGACCTGCCGGCGAGCGACGACTGGCAGAGCGTCGACCTCGAACTGGAAGTGGACGAGGACGCGGTGATCGTCGGCTTCACCATCACCACCGACGGCCAGGTCGCCATCCGCAACAGCTGCTACTCGCTCGAATACACCGGCGAGGCGCGCCCGATCGAACTGGCGCTCGCCACCACCACGTTCAAGAAGGAAAGCTTCATCGAGCGCAACATCGGTCTGGTCAAGAGCCAGATCCTCGCCTCCGATGAGGACATCGCAAACCACTTCCACATGTACGTCATCGACAACGGCCGCACGCTCGACGTCGACAAGCTCAGCGACGAGCACGTCACCGTGCGTCCGAACCAGAACGTCGGCGGCGCCGGCGGCTTCACCCGCGGCATGATCGAGGCGATGGAACAAGAAGTTCCTGCCACCAACATCCTGCTCATGGACGATGACGTGGCGGTCTCCCCGGAGAGCATCAAGCGCACCTACAACCTACTGCGCCTGCTCAAGCCCGAATACCACGACGCGATGATCTCCGGCGCGATGCTCAACTACGAGATCGGCGAGGACCAGTGGGAGGACACCGGCTGGATGACTGATCGTGGCGCGTGCCGTCCTGCAAAACCTCCGCTGCGTCTTACTCAGTTTGAAGATATCGTCTATAACGAATGCTTTAGGATGCCAAAAGATATCCTCAAGCGCAAGCAGCGATACGCTGCATGGTGGTACTGCTGCATCCCGATCAGCGTCATCAAGGAGAACGGTCTGCCATTGCCATACTTTGTACGTCTTGATGATGCCGAATATGGCGTGCGTTGCGGCAAGGAGTTCATCACCATGAATGGCCTGTGCATCTGGCACATGGCTTTTCATCTTCGCTATAACGCAGCAGTGGAACGTTACCAAACGACTCGTAATGGTTTTATTGCACACTGTACGACGGGATTTGACCCGGATGCCGATTTGCTCGCGGAGCTGCACAACAACATCCGCCTCGAACTCAAGAAGTTCGGCTACGAGAACGCCGAACTGTGCCTCGACGCGTTCGAGGACTTCCTCAAGGGGCCGAAGTTCATCGCCCAGCCCGGCGCCGCCGAGAAGGCGTTCATGGACGCTAACAAGCACAAGGAGAAGCTCGTCTCCTTCCCGGAGGTGCAGCAGCGCGCGGAGGAGCTCGGCATCGACGGCTTCGACCTGAGCCAGATCGACCGTCAGCTCGTCGACGGCGACAAGCCGCGTACCCGCCTTGAGCGCCTCGAGGACTACGTGACCAACAACGGCCAGCGCTTCTTCAAGTACGAGGGCGAAGGCTATGCGGTCATTCCGGTGCTCGGCTGGCTGTACCCGGCCGGTGCGATCCACAACAAGAAGTACCTCATCGTCATCGACTGGTACAACAAGAAGGGCGCCGTGCGCGTCAAGGATCCGGAGCGTTACTCCGCCATCGTCAAGCGCTACGAGCGCGACCTCAAGTACTACAAGAAGAACATCGAACGTCTGCGTCGCGAATACTCCGCCGCGCGTGCCGAGCTGACCTCCGTCAAGTACTGGAAGCACTACCTCAACATGGACTGATCGTCCGGACTGATACGGACTGATCATAGCGGGGCCGCCGGGATTCCGGCGGCCCCGCTGTTATGTGTTGTCAGATATTTCGACAATGTATGACAGTGATGCCATGCAGTGCACAATGGTGTACATTGGTGTAATTTCGTGTACATCGGTACGCATTCGTGTTATATGGTGCAATATGTGAGTGGGCGATGGCTTGCCAGGTAATGGGGGCGGTTCGGAACCAAAAGGCTTTGTGCGCCTGGACTGGTAAAATAGCCCCTCGTGAAAGCAGTCATTGAGAAATTTGCGGATCGGTACCGCTATGCGTGGGTCGTGCTGAAAGGCCTGGTGAAGACCGATTTCAAGCTACGATATCAGGGCTCGTTCCTGGGCGTGGCGTGGTCGGTACTCAAGCCGTTGATGCTGTTCGCCGTCATGTACGTGGTGTTTGCCCAGTTCCTGCGCATGTCTGACGGCACGCCGACCTATCCGGTAGTGCTGCTGCTGGGCATCTGCTCATGGAACTTCGTGGCTGAGGCGACTTCCATCGGCCTGCGTTCGATCGTCGACCGCGGCGATCTGCTGCGCAAGATCCATTTCCCCAACTACATCGTGGTGGTTTCGGCCACGCTGGGGTCGATGATCAGCCTCGGCATCAACTATGTCGTCGTGCTGATCTTCGCGTTCTTCAATCACGTGCGGTTTACCTGGCGTGTGATACTGGTTCCGCTGAACGTGCTGCAGCTGTGGGTCCTTGCCTTGGCCTTGGCGTTGATCTTCAGCACGATGTACGCGTATTTCCGTGATATCGCGCATATCTGGGAAGTGCTGCAGCAGATGATCTTCTATGCGATGCCGATCATCTATCCGCTAAGCTACGTGACCGACAAGGGCGGTCTGTTCGCAAAGCTCGCCCGACTCGAGCTGCTCAATCCGATCGCGCAGACGATCCAGGACATCCGGCATAACTTCATCGCGCCGGAATCGCAGCCCACGGTATGGAACCAGTTCGGATCGTGGTGGGTGCCGGCCATTCCGCTCGGCCTGACCGTGGTGCTCATCTGGGTCGGTGTGTATGTATTCCGTAGGAATAGCAAGCGATTCGCGGAGGTCATGTAAATGGTGGTGAACCAGGAGACTGCAAATTCCCTTATCTCGATGGCCTCCAAAGACGCGGGCGGCGCAGCCGCCATGGACGCCCGGCTCACCGACAAGCCGCACAACGAACTCGCCTATCTGGACGCGCCGGTCGTGCTCTCCGTCGACCATGTGGGCAAGTACTTCCGTCTGCCCACCGAACAGGCCACCGGCCTCAAGCAGGCGTTCATCAACTGGACTCGAGGCATCAAGGGATACCGGCGGCAGGATGTCCTCAAGGACATTTCCTTTGAAGTGCATCAGGGCGAGTTCTTCGGCATCGTCGGGCGCAACGGCGGCGGCAAGTCCACTCTGCTCAAGATCATTTCCCAGATCTATTATCCCGATCAGGGCAGCGTGTCGGTCAAAGGCAAGCTGGTGCCGTTCATAGAGCTCGGCGTGGGATTCAACCCGGAGCTCACCGGCCGCGAGAACGTCTATCTCAACGGATGCCTGCTCGGATTCACCCATGAACAGATCGACGCGATGTACGACGACATCGTCGAATTCGCGGAGCTTGAAGACTTCATGGATCAGAAGCTCAAGAACTACTCGTCGGGCATGCAGGTGCGACTCGCGTTCTCGGTGGCCATCAAGGCGCAGGGCGACATCCTCGTGCTCGACGAGGTGCTCGCCGTCGGCGACGAGGCGTTCCAACGCAAGTGCGACAATTTCTTCCGCGAAGTCAGCAAGGATCCGACGAAGACCGTGATTCTTGTGACCCACGACATGGGATCCGTCAAGAAATACTGCACCCGGGCCATGATGATCAAGGATGGCGAAGTGGCTGCCATCGGCGACAAGGAAAGCGTCGCCGACCAGTACACGCTCGCCAACTTGGAGGCCGAGAAGAAGGAAGACGACAAGAAGGCGGCCGAGGCCGCCAAGAAGGGCGTATATCCGGAAGGCCTCAACGAGCGTTGCCCGCTGCTGCGTACGTATGCCGTATCCAAACCTATGCTGACCAGCGACGACACGTTCCGGTTCGCCGTTGAATACCAGTATGACGAGCCGGGTGATTTCTATCTGGCCATTTCGATGAACGACATCAGGCGTGGCGGCATCACCTACGATACCGGTGCCAAGGTATTCAAGATGAAACGTCACGGGCATCACACCGTGCAGTTCGAAGTGCCGCTCAAACTGTTCAACAGCGGCGAGTTCAAATTGTTCACGTCGCTGCGTACGCCCAGTCCCACCGATCCCAACTTCACCGACATGGTGGCGGTGGCGACCGGCGACAATGCCTGCACGCTCGTGATCCGAAACGACGCGGGGGACGCCTACGCGTTGCTGAACCATGATTACATGCGCATCATGCCGGCGCCGGATGAGCGCGATGTGGAAGTCGTCACCGAGTCTGATCCGTTCAGCGAGGATTTTCGGCGAAGCCGGTCGGATCGGTGAGCGATCGATGCTCGTGATAGATTCAGGGCAAGGACATTGAACGCATCCATCCTGGGCGCATGCTCCGATATTGTGTTTTACGGGGTATCGCAATTGGTATGACGAGGGGCGTTGCCGATCGGCAACGCCCCTCGTCATACCACGAACCAACCATAGGACGTCTGTGTTGTCCGTCTCAGTCGTTCGGATTCGAGAAGATCTTCCGCCAGACGTCGAATCCGGCGATGTCATAGTCCCGGTACTCCTTCGACAGCCGCTCGAACCTGCGCGTATACCGCCAGGCCAGTCGCAGTCCCTGGATCATATCCTTGCGGAACAGCCGGTCGTTGCGTTTCAGCCAGCTGACCGAGTTGCCGTCGGGCGTAGTGACGATCGCGGAGTTGACGTTCGCGAACGAACTCCAGAATGCGTCCTTCGCCGGAATCGCGACATCCGGCACCTTGGCGTTGGACGCATCCGTCATGCCAAGCAGGCCGCGCACGATGTTGTACACGCCGCTTCGGGTGTTCTTGGAGCGGGAACGCGGACGAACCGTGTGCGAGATGAATTCCCTTGCCGGCTCGGGGAAGTCCTCGCGGTCGCCGCTGGCGTGCGTGTCCTCGAACGCGGCGCGTTCCTTGCGGACTTCGGCCAGCTTGCCGGGCATCGACGACACGATGTATTCCGGCCCGCGCATGATGTCCTTCAATCCCTTGTGCCGCAGATACAGCGCCGAATACAGGAAGCGCAGACCGACGTTCAGATCGCCGTACATCATCTCGAACATCATGCGCAACGTGGGCTTGCGGCAATGCAGCAGCGCGAATATCCACCGGTTGCGCTGGAAGAAGTACTCCTCCCACGTGCGGGCCGGATCCTTGTCGTGCCAGGCCTGATGCCATACGGCGACGCCCGGCAGGCAGACGGTCGGGTAGCCATGCTCACGTGCCCGGATGCAGTATTCCGTATCGTCGAACTTGATGAACACCGGCAGGCTCAGGCCGATCTCTTTGATGACCCTAACCGGGATCAGGCACATCCACCACCCGTTGAAATCCGCGTCGATGCGCTGGTGGCGTTCGGGCGAATCCCTGAGCGGGTGCATCGCGAAATCGTGGTTGTACGGCAGTTCCAGCGACGATTTCATCCAGATGGTGCGCGGATCGAGCCGCTCGCCCTGCGTGTACAGTACGGTCCGGTTGTCCAAATGGAACATGCCGCCGCCCACCAGCGTCGGGCGGACCGTGTAATCCGCGAACTGCACGGCGCGCAGAATGGCCTCGGGCTCGGTGATCGCATCGTCGTCGTGCAGCAGCACATAGTCGCTGTTGCCGGCTTCGGCGGTTTCGAACATGCCGCGCGAGTAGCCGCCGGAACCGCCGAGGTTGGGCTGACGCAGATACGTGAGCTGGGAGCCGAGCCGGCGTGCGGTGTCATTGAAATCCGGCTGGTCGGACACATGGTCGGTGCCCTGATCCACGCAATAGATGGTGTCCAGTCGCTTGCGCAGCTCGTCCGCCTGCGCGATGTCTTTCAGCAGATCAAGGCAATACGAGGGACGATTGAACGTGGTGATCGCGATCGACAGCGTGGAATGCGGCTTGGCTGGCGTGCTTTGGGCGGTTCGGGCCGAGACGGGAACCTGCCATTCGGCTGAGAGCACCTGCAGCGGGGCGTCGTCGGAGTCATTGGCGGCATCGAACCAGATATAGCCGCCATCCATGAGATTCGTGAGCGGCATGATCGCTTCGACATGCTGCGGTCTGGCCGGATCGGGGGCATTCACGGACAGTCGTGCCACCGGATTGAACAATCCGCGGCCGGTGGATCGGAAGACGGTCAGCTTGCCGGTGCCGGCGACCTCCGCCACGAGACGTACTCGCCGCACCTTGGTCCAGCGCTGCCAGTAGGCGGCGGGGAACGCGTTGAAGAACGTGCAGAACGATGTGCGGGACCGCGGGGCGATCCGTATGCCACGGCGCGAGATGATGTCGCCGGTCGAAATATGATCCGTGCCGTTCGCGTTGGAACGCTTCGATGCGTCCTCGACGATGCGATCGAACTTGGAGTGATTCAGGGTGCCCCAATTGATGGTCTGCATGTCGGTTCTTGCGTCCAAAACCGATTCGCGCAGATATGACGGCGTCCAAGGCGTCGCGTACAGCGGCAAGGTAAGATCCGCGTCCCGTGTCGGGAACACGATGCGATGGACGGTTTCCCACGCGTCTTTGGTATCAAGAACTGGCATGAGCTCCATTATACAAACGGGCGTCCGTTTGCGGTCGGATCTCCGTGTGACCGCGCGGTCCGGGCGCCCGGCCGCAAACGTCGCACGATCTTGGACGCTACCCGACCTTGAAGAAGTCGGTGTCGTTCAGATACCCCTTGCCGGCGGTCAGATCGTACTGCACGAGACGGTACTCCTTGAGCAGCTGCTTAGCCTGCTTCGACAGGTTCTTGCGCTTGACCGTCGTGCCATCGGCGGACAAGTAGATCGTCGACGCGTTCTCATCGAAACCACCTGCTTGCAGGACCAGTCGTCCTAGCGCGGGCAGCTGATCGTGCAGTTCGGTCAGCAGCGTCAGGTACGGCGAGATCTTCGCGTCCATGTGCTCCGCGGCCTGCGCCATGAAGAAGTTGGACGACGTGTATCCGGCGTTCTTGTCGTCCAGTTTCGTGCCGGCCGAGACGGACGCCTGGTTCGACCAGATGAAGTAATCCGTCTCGTGCAACGCCAGCGCGTTGTTCTTGTCGCTGTTCGCGGTCGTGTAGATGCCCGGCAGATGGTCGCCGTAGAAGATCACGGTGATCGGCTTGTCCATTTGGTCGAGCTGCGACAGGAAATCGAAGGTCGCCTGGTCGGTCAGGTTCACGCCCTTCGCGTACGTGTCGACGGAATACTTCTCGCCGTCGCCGATCTGCGAGACGTCGGCCTCCTTGAATTGGTTGTCCGCATACCAGTCGTTGTATGGCATGTGGTTCTGCATCGTCACCAGCTGGATGAACTGCGGATGCTCGGTGTTCGAGGAGAGCGCGTCGAGCACGTTCTGGTACGATGCGGCGTCGCTGACGACCGTGGAGTTGTCGATGCGATCCTGATGGGTGATCGCCGGATCGCTGTCCAGCGTGTAGAAATGGCTGAATCCGAACTTCTTGTAGTCCGAATCGCGCAGGTACATGTTCTTGTAGAACGGGTGGAACGCCACCGAGCCGGTCTGTCCGTACTTCGTGTTCCAGATCTGGTTGAACGTGTACGGATTCTTCTGATGCGGAACGAGCTCCTGATACGGCGACTGCATGGAATCGTCGAACAGGCCGAGGTTCAGGCCGGTCAGCGACTGATATTCGATGTTCGCGGTGCCGCCGCCGTATCCGGGCGAGAGCATCAGGCCGGAGGTCGTTGTCTCCTTGATCGCGCGGATGTTCGGCATCGGATCTTGGGTGAATTCGATGCCGGGCACTCGCGTCGGGTCGGAGAACGACTCCGACAGGATCATGATCACCGTGCTGTCGGTCATCTCGTTCGCGCGCGTGGCGTTGGTCTTCTTCGCCGCGGCCGCGTATTTCTCGGCGATCTCGGCCATCGCAGCCTTGCTGTAGCCGTCCGGCTTGTCCATCGTCTTCGCGTGCGCCAGACGCAGGAAATTCATCGCCGGGCCGTTGTTTCTCGCGTCGCTGAGCGAATCCCATAGCATCGGCGAGTCGTTCATGCTCTTGGCCCACTCGTACGACCACGAGCCGGGAATGCCGAGGTTCCACGTGAACGAGAACAGGGTCGCGGCGCTGACGATCACGGCTACCAGTCGCGTGCAATTGCCGGCGATGACTTTCGGGTTGCGGAACGGGTGCTTCCAGTGGAACGGGATTACGCACCGGCGTCCGTCGAGAACCTGCAGCACGACGCAGATCAGCGTGAGCCACACCAGCATGCGGATCGAGCCGTAGACGAGCGCGAGGTCGTCCTGCGGGATGAACGACCAGATCTCGCCGGTGTTGCCGCCGGACAGGAAGCTCAGGTCTGAGGGGATGATCGGCTCGCTGCGCAGCGCGATCTTGATGTGGTTGGCCACGGCGAACGATGTCATGGCGATCGAGAACACGGCCGTGGCGATCCAGAAGCGGTTGAGCAGGAACACCAGCACGAGATACATCAGACCGAGGATCAGGAAGTTCAACAACGCGTTGTTGTTGTTCTGCAGCCAGGACTGTGCCACGAACTTCGTGATCTGGCCGCGGATGCTGTCCCATGCCTTCGTGTAGTCGTCCACTGCGTTCGGGTCGGCGTACGTCGGCTCGTTGTAGACGCTCCACTGCAGGAACACGGTGGCCGAGGCGGTGATGAAGAGGAATACGAGCACGTAGGCCGCGTACGAGAAGCGCATGCGATGCTTCCACGCGTTGCCGAAGAAGGCGGCGACAGCGCGGGCTGCGTCGGCGGGGGCGGGGATGGATTCGCGGATGGCGCGCAGACGGGCCGACAGGGTGGGCTTGGTGGGGGATACGGATGATGCGGTAGGGATTGTCTCTGGCGTTGCCTCTGGGCTGCCGGGGGTTGTTGCGGTCTTGTCGGCTGCGGCGCTGCTGGCCGGGGTGTGTTCGGTCGTGTTTACGGGATGGGCGTCTGTCTGACGCTGTGCTGCCGGGGTATGCTCGGCCGTCGCGGCGATGGTGCCGCTGATGGCAACGTCAGTTGCGATGTTCTTGACGCGATCGGCTGATACGGCGTGACTGGAGGTCGGGGAGGGGCTGGCGGAGAGCTTCCGACGCTTTTTGCGGGCGAGTGCCGCGGCGGCGGTCTCCTTATCCCGCTTTTCCTTGTTGCGTCGAATCTTGTATCGCGACATCGCACCCAACCCATCCGTTTCTATTGCTACATGACGTGCATATTGTAATGGTGGGTTCAGGACTTATTTACCGTGCATTCACCCTATTCGGGGCATTGCGCGGCGAAATTTTCGTGGATCGGTCGCGTTGGAGGGCTGTGGAGGGCGATATTCGGTGTTGATCGCGGAGTGTTGAAAACCATTGGAATTTCAACGTTTTTGCAAGGTTGGGCAATCGCGACACGCCGAGAGTTGCATGCGGCGAGAATTCGAGTATATTTATCACTCGTTGCAAGGAACACTTCAACAGCTAGCCAACGCCCCTGTAGCTCAGTTGGTTAGAGCAGCTGACTCTTAATCAGCGTGTCCAGGGTTCGAATCCCTGCGGGGGCACAGACAAGGTCGGAATCGAAAGATTCCGACCTTTTTGTTTTCTGCGCTCCGCATCCCGGTGTATCCGCCGGGCCCCAGGCATGTACGCCGCACCCTCAGGTGTATCCGCGCATCTCCAAGCATGTGCGCCATATCCTCAGGTGTATCTCCCGGTCCCTAGTCTCCCGGTCCCTAGTCTCCCGGTCCCTAGTCTCCCGGTCCCTAGTCTCCCGGTCCCTAGTCTCCCGGTCCCTAGTCTCCCGGGCTTACGGCCGGTTTGACCCCTCAAACCGGCCGTAAGCCCGGGACGAAGCCGGAATCCGGTGCTGTTCCCGGGCATACGGCCTGTTCGGGGTGCGGAAACGGCCGTAAGCCCGGGTGCCATGCTCAAGGACCGCTCATCCTCCCGGGCATACTGCCGGTGTGTGCCTCTGAAACGGCCGTATGCCCGGGATGGCGACCGATGCGCGGCCTCGCCGGGTGGGATGTCGGGCGGGCGCGGTTTAGCCCTCGGCGTAGAATCGTGGAGTTTGCTTGGCGCGCTCGCGCCGCAGTCGCATCAATCGGAACGAGAAGAAAAGAAGCAGCAGTGGAATACTCCCTCTTCACCAAGCTGGCGGCCGAGTTCTTCGGCACCGCCATCCTCATGATCTTCGGCAACGGCTCCGTCGCCAACGTCGAGCTCAAGAACACCAAGGGCCATCACGCCGGCTGGCTGAACATCGCCATGGGCTACGGCTTCGGCGTCATGTTCCCGGTCCTCATGTTCGGCGCCGTCTCCGGCGCGCACATCAACCCGGCCATGACCATCGCGCAGGCCATCAACGGCATGTTCCCGTGGAACGAGGTGCTGCCGTACATCATCGCGCAGCTGCTCGGCGCGGCGCTCGGCCAGTTCATCGTCTACCTGACCTACTACCCGCACTACAAGGAGACTGAGGACGCCGAGGCGATCCTCGCCACCTTCTGCACCACCGACGCCGACAACAAGAAGCTCAACTACTTCGTCAACGAGATGTTCGGCACGCTCGTGCTCGTCTTCGGCGCGCTGTGCTGCCTGATGGACCCGTGGGGCGAGAAGGATCCGGCCGCGGCCGCGATCGTCGTCGGCTTCATCGTGTGGGGCCTCGTCACCTCGATGGGCGGCCCGACCGGCCCTGGCCTGAACCCGGCCCGCGACCTCATGCCGCGACTCCTGCACGCCATCCTGCCGATTCCGTCGAAGGGCACCTCGCGTTGGAACGAGGCGTGGATTCCGGTCGTCGCCCCGATCGTGGGCGCGATCATTGGCGCATGGCTGTTCAACGCGTTCTTCGCGTGACCTGTGCCGTGCCGATGATGTGATCGCGGCTGATCGTCTGTGATCGCTGATGTTTCGGCATGATTGTGCGGCTCTCCTCCGGCAGGGGGAGAGCCGTTGTGTTATGCGGGTGATGCGTATACTGTGCACGGAAATTCATGATGGTGTTGGAATGGTGAATGTTCATCGGAAGGGTTGAGGGATGATTATGGGACGACCGACATTGCCTCGGCTCCGGTTCTCGCGTCTGCGGTTTGGCAAGGATCGCATATTCGTGTTGCGCCGTGTGGGCGCCGCCGTGCTGGCGGTCGTGCTGCTGGTTGTGGTCGTTGCATCCGTGACTTCGTCCGGCCGCGCGCTGGAATCCTACCGGCTGGCGGCTTCGGGAAAGACAGTCGGATCCGTGGAAGGGGATGGTTCGGCCGGCGCGTCCGGGAACGGTTCCGGGCGTGATTCTAGTGATTCGACGGCTGCACAGGGAAAATCGGGAGGCGAAAGGGCTGGCACTGATGATGCGTCCGGTGCGGGTGCCGAGTCGTCGCCATCCCAGAAGACGGCCGCCGATTCGAAGGCCGAGGACATCGCCAGCACGCTGGCCTCCGACAAATCTGCACAACCGTTGAGCGAAACCGAGAAAACGCGCATCCTTGATCAGGCACGATCGACGGCGCAGACCTCGGCCGACGAGACGGGGGCTGGGCCGTACGTCTACACCTACTGTCTGAAGACCCGCGGTGATGTCGGCAACACCACGGCGTTCGCCAACACCGTGTTCTCCACCCTCAACAACGTGAAGGGCTGGCCAAGGGCCGGCGTCACCTTCGAACAGACCTCCGAAGCGGACTGCGACATCGCCGACATGGACATCATCCTGTCCCAGGCGAAGTACATGACCGATTTCTCGCCGTCATGCTCCGTCGAATACAGCTGTCGCGTCGATCAGCAGGTCATCGTCAACCTCGACCGTTGGAACGGTTCCGTCGACTCGTGGCTCGACGCCGGCGGCACGCTTGCGCGCTATCGCGAGATGGTCGTCAACCACGAGGTCGGCCACCGGCTCGGCCATATCGACAACGAGACGACCTGCGCCGGCATCGGCCAACGCGCGCCGCTCATGCAGGAACAGTCCATGCATCTCGACGGCTGCATGCCCAACGAATGGCCGCTCGACCATGAGCTGTGGGTCGGCTGATGAACGGGCGATCGGTGAACGGCCAGATGGCTGATCGGTCGGCTGCCCGGCCGGTGACGGGACGGTTCGCGCCGACGCCGTCAGGGCGCATGCATATCGGCAACGTCTACGCGATGCTGGCCGCATGGCTGTCCGCGCGGGCCGCCGGTGGACGGATGATCCTGCGCATTGAGGACATCGACCGGCCGCGCGTGCTGCCGGACGCCGACCGGTGGATCATGGACGATCTGGCTTGGCTCGGGTTGGGTTGGGATGGAGATCCCGTATACCAGTCCGATCGTTTGGACAGATATGGTGAAGCCATTCGCGCATTGTGTGCGCATGGCGATGGTTGCGGTGACGGTGTGAAGATGCCGTGTGGGTGTGAGGGGCCATGTGATGATGCGGAGATTGGCGCAGAAGCATCGCAGGCTCGGCCCAATGACGGATGTGGCGATGGCGTGATGTTCGATCCGGACACGGTGTATCCGTGCTTCTGCTCGCGTGCCGATATCCGCGCGGCATCCGCGCCGCAGGAAGGTGACGGATTCGTGGTATACCCCGGTACCTGCCGCATGCTGTTGCGTGACGATCCGGCCGAGATACGCCGTCGGCTGGACGCCGGCCGGCAGCATTCGCTACGGCTGTACTCGCCCGATCGCGACATGACCTTCATCGATCGCGTGTTCGGATCACAAACGTTCAACCTCGCTCACGATCTTGGAGATACGGTGATGAAACGGGCGGATGGACTGTTCGCCTACCAGCTGGCCGTCACCGTGGACGATCTCGACATGGGTGTGACCGATATCGTGCGTGGCCGCGACCTGTTGCGTTCGACCGCACTGCAGCTGTACATCCGCGAACGGCTGATCGCCGGTGGATGGGGCGGCGGAAACGGGGCTGCAAACGGATCGTGCGCGCCAGCATTCGCGCATCTGCCGCTGATCGACAATGCGTCCGGCAAACGTCTGGCCAAACGGCAGCGGTCGCTTGACATGGGCGTGCTGCGCTCGCAAGGCGTCACGGCGCGGCAGGTGATCGGCTACTGCGGATGGCTGCTCGGGCTGCTGGATGAGCCGCAGCCGTGCGAGGCCCGCGATCTACTGGGCATATTCGATTGGCGCAAGATCGCGGCCCATGCGCAGGACCGGCGCGTGCCTGATAATCCGTTTGCGGCGTGAGTGGACGAATGGGTGTGACGTTCCCTCAGTCAGTCTGCGGCTGACAGCTTCCCCAGCAGAGGGAGCCGGGACCGGTTCGGCGTGGCAGTCGCCTGTTCCCGAGGAACAGCTTCCTTGGCTGAAGGAGCCGAGACCAAGAACGTGTCGGTTTACACTGACACGGTACTGGTGCTTACGTGGGTATGGCGACAACGTTGGGCAAATGCCGGTACGGGCGTCGTCATGGTGATTAGACTAACTGACTAGGCTGCAATGGGAATGGACGGTAGCAGGGGAGTAATGGCATGACAGCGTATATGGACCACAAGGATCTCGCCAATGAAGTGATCGACGCCACGCGCGCGAAGGAGATCGCGGACGGCGTACATCGCGTGCTCGATGCGGTGGCTCAGGCGGAGTCGGACGCCGGACGAGCCGCGGGATCGGTGAAGCTGCTGGCCGCCACGAAGACGCGCGACGTGGGCGAGATTATGGCCGCGATCGATGCCGGCGTGCGCATGATCGGCGAGAACCGCCCTCAGGAAGTGGCAGTCAAGGCCGCCGGACTGACGCGCCAGTGCGCGGAACGCGGGTTCTCGCTCGGTGTGAGCGGAACCGGCGACGATACCTCCGCAACCGCTGAGGATCCTCGCCATACCGTCACAACCGTCTCCGACCATCACGAAATGAACACATCGACCGCCGGAACGCACATTCCGTTCCATCTCATCGGTCAATTGCAATCAAATAAGATCGGTAAGGTGCTGCCGGTCGTCAACACCATAGAATCGGTCGACTCGATCGAACTGGCCGAAAAGATCGCCCGTCGCGCGGCCATGCACGGCATCACCGTCGGCGTGCTGCTCGAAGTCAACGAATCCGGCGAAGCCTCCAAGTCCGGCTGTGATCCGGCGCGCGCGATCATGCTCGCCCAGCGCATCGGCACACTCGACGGCCTGGAACTGCAAGGACTGATGACCATCGGCGCTCACGTGGACGACGAACGCACCATCCGCCGCGGCTTCGCGCACCTGCGCAAGACCCGCGACCAGATCCTCGCCGCCGGCGCGCCCGGCACGGAACACTGCACCGAACTGTCGATGGGCATGACGCACGACATGGCGCTCGCCATCGCGGAAGGCTCCACGATCGTGCGCGTCGGTACCGCCATCTTCGGCGAACGCGCGTTCATCTGATCGGAACCCATCGTGACGCACCGTTCATCCTTGGCGCAGACCGCGCCTCGGCATAAAACCGTAAAACGCCGTCGTGCGCCATCAGACGCGGATGCGAATGTTCATAAGCGATCATACGGTGATCAGACTTTTGATCGAATCGTGAACGTCGCCGACGTCGCCGCCGAGCGTCGTCGGCTGCAACGATCACTCGTGATCATGCGCGTGTTCACCGTATTGCTGCTGATCGCGGCGATCGGCGTGGCCGGCTTTCCGATCGCTCTGCAATACCGCAGCTCGCTGCAGCTCGCGCAGACCTCGCAGCAGTCCGCCAAGCACGTCGCCGGATGGCCGTACCCGCAGGCCGAGGATGCGCTCAAGGCAGCGCGCGCCTATAACCGCACGCTCGCCGCGTCCGGTCAGCCGATTCTTGGTGAAGCGGTTGACCCGTTCTCCTCGCAGGGCGGCGGCTCCCACGCCAAGGGCGAGGACTCCGCAGCCAGCAAGGACAAGGAATACCAATCGCTGCTCGACTCGGGCAATGGCGTGATGGGTACGATCAAGGTGCCCACCGTGTCGATTGAGCTGCCGATCTACCATGGCACGTCCGAGGAGGCGCTCGCGTCGGGCGCGGGGCATCTGTACGGCACGAGCCTGCCGGTCGGCGGAAAATCTACACATTCGGTCATCACCGGTCACCGCGGACTGGTCGAAGCGCTCATGTTCACCCGGCTCGACGAGGTGAAGAAGGGCGACTTCATGTACGTCGAGGTGATGGGTGAGACGATCGGCTACCAGGTCGACCGCATCAGCGTGATCCTGCCGGACGACACGAGCCAGCTGAAGATTGTGCAAGGCGAGGATCGGCTCACGCTCATGACCTGCACGCCATACGGCGTGAACACGCACCGACTGCTGGTGAGCGGGCACCGTGTGAAGATCCCGGTGCCCGCACCCGAGCCGGGGGATGTGCATGACGGCCGCACCGACGCGATACTCGCGGTCGGCGGCACGCTGCTCGGCGGATGGCTGCTGGTGGCGATCGTGGAGCGGCGCACGCCGTGGATGGTGATGCGTCATGCGGCGTGGCGGCCGCGGGACTGAGAAGCGGCCGTGGCGGCCGTCGCCGGGCTGTCGGATCGTGATGTGGATTCGGTTGCGATCGTTTGGGCTGGAATGACGGGAAATCGTACGGTTAGGCTGACTACTACACTGGGCAGCATGAGAATTGCACGATTTTCCCTCAACGGAACCCCGCGATATGCGTTCGTCCAGAACGACCCGACCGATCACAAGGACTATCTGATCGAACTGGACGGCTACCCGTTCGGCGCCGGCACCATGCAGCCCACTGGAGAACGCTACGCCATCGACGCCGAAGGTGTGCGTCTGCTCGCCCCGGTGCTGCCGTCGAAGGTGTACGGCCTGGCCAAGAACTACGAGGCACACGCCCAGTTCATGCACGAGGCAGGTCACTCCGAGATCGCCCACGCGCCGGAGAACATGGTGATCTTCACCAAGCCTTCAACTTCGGTGATCGGACCTGATGATCCGATTGTTATCCCGCCGTACAGCCACGACATGAACTTCGAACCGGAGGTCGCCGTGGTGATGGGCCGCATCGCCAAGAACGTGCCGGTCGAGAAGGCGATGGACTACGTGCTTGGTTTCACGTGCGTCAATGACGTGACGCTGCGCGATCTGCAGGGACTCGACCCGACGTGGACGCGTGCGAAGGGATTCGACACGTCCTGCCCGCTCGGCCCATGGATCGTGGCACGCGACGACCTCAACTGGCGCGACGCGAAGATCTCGTTCACGTTGAACGGCGAGGACGTGCCGATGGCGAGCGGCACCACCGCGAACCTCATCCACGGCATCCCCGAGCAGATCGCCGCGATCTCGAGCTTCTCCACGCTGCTGCCGGGCGACGTGATCATGACCGGCACGCCGAACGCCTCCGGCCACCTCGACCCGGGCGACGAGCCGATCGTCCACGTCGAAGGCATCGGCGACCTGCGCAACGTGGTCGTGCAGGGTTAAACGAAAGCCCGGTGGGCTTTCGTCCTGCACGAGCCGAGCGTGAGCGAGGCCAGAATTGAGTCGGCCGTAGGCCGTCTGAAATTGCAGGGCCGTGCAGGGTTAAACGAAAGCCCGATGGGCTTTCGTCCTGCACGAGCCGAGCGTGAGCGAGGCCATGTTGAGTCGGCCGTAGGCCGTCCGAAATTGCAGGATGATCGCGGGCTGATTTTTTGCGAGCGTCAGCGAGTCTCGGCTCCCTCGGCTGAGGGAGCTGTCGAACGTGGGTGAGACTGAGGGAGTGTAGGCGTTACAGCGTTCAGCAGCTATGAACGTGGTAGCGTGTACGCTCCCTCAGTCAGCTTCGCTGCCAGCTCCCTCAGCCGAGGGAGCCGAGGCCCGCCACTCGCAAGGCGTTACGCCCCTGGCAGCAGCGCGTGCAGGATCGTCATGACGATGAGGCTGAGGATCGCGGTGACGGTCAGCGAAAAACCGGCGAGTTTCGCGTTGCCGGTGAGCGAATCGGTGAACTTGGTCGAGAAGATCGTGATCGGGGCGAACGAACCGAGCACGATGATCTCGCGGATGCGCATGTCGAACGGCAGGACGAACCATGCCGCGACCGCGATGATCACGCCGAACACGGCGCGCCACGCAATCACCTTGCCCAGTTCGATCCGATCCTTGCGATTGTCGGGAATCTCCATCATCAGGCCGATCATCGCCATCGCGCAGAACGCATTCGCATTGGCGAACGGCGTGATCAGCGTGATGATCGGCTGTGGAATGGTGATGTGAAGAAACATGAACACCAGCATCAACATGTAAATATCGAACGAAATCGATCCCAAAAAATCATGCGCGATATTGCGCAGCCGCAGACTGAGCGGCAATGATCGGAAATTATCATCCATATGCAGCAATGTTCGCGTGATCGTCAGCGATCCCGCCGTCGCGACCGTCGCGTTGCCGATATCCAGCATGATGATCGGCAGACCTGCCGACGCGCCCATGAACGTCTGCACCACCGGCAGGCAGAATGCGCCGAGGTTCAGGCCGGACGCGTTGAGCATCTGGAACGCGCGGTAGTTGCGCTCGTCGCCGCGCGAGCCGAGAAACACGACGAACAGCGGGATCGCGCAGGCGAAGAAGCCGAACAGCACGATCCACAGCATCCTCATGTCGTGCTTGTTCGTCGCGAACGACAGAATGATCGCGCACGGCAGCGTCATGTTGAACACGATGCCCTGCGCCACCTTGTAGTCGCGCTCGCCGAAAACGTGCAGGTGCTTGAGCGCGTACGTGCCGAGGATGGCGATGAGCAGCGCGCCGGATTGGAAGATCATGATGGTCGTTTCTCGAAGTCTCTCTTGTGGGTGGTTCCGGTGCATAGTCTAGGCGCGGATATGTTGCGGCCGGCATCGCTGTGTTGAGGTGTGGATGGATGATGGTTTTACAAACTTGAGCGTGTTGGACTCAAGTTTTGGGAATAGAATGGGTGGTAGTCCGGTTGAGTAAGTCAGAAACGAACGAAAACCTGCGATCCGACGGACGGTCGGGCTGCGACGCGCGGACGATGCCGTGCGGCTGGGCTTGACCGATGCGGTCCGGGGCGCAGTACAAGACTTTTGGGAGGTTGTTATGGAACAGAAGTTCACCACGATGGCCCAGCAAGTGATCGGCGACGCGATCCAGAGCGCGTCCGCCGCGGGCAACGCGCAGGTCGAGACCCTGCACGTCATGGACGCGCTCCTGCGTCAGGAGAACGGCGTCATCCAAGGACTCATTCAGGCCGCGGGCGGCAACCCGCAGGCCATCGGCGCTGCCGTGCGCAACGCGCTCGTCGCGCTGCCGAGCGCGTCCGGCTCCACCACGTCGCAGCCGCAGGCCAGCCGCCAGCTGACCGCCGCGCTCGCGCAGGCCGAGAAGGAAATGCAGCAGATGGGCGACGAATACGTCTCCACCGAGCATCTGCTCATCGGCATCGCGGCAAGCGCGCCGAACCAGTCGGCCGACATCCTGCGCCAGAACGGCGTGACGCCGGAGGCGCTGCGCAAGGCCGTCCCCGGCATCCGTGGCGGCGCGAAGGTCACCAGCCCGGACGCGGAAGGCTCGTACAAGGCACTCGAGAAGTACTCGACCGACCTGACCGCCGCCGCGAAGGAAGGCAAGCTCGACCCGGTGATCGGCCGTGACCAGGAGATCCGCCGCGTCATCCAGATCCTGAGCCGCCGCACCAAAAACAACCCGGTGCTGATCGGCGAGCCTGGCGTCGGCAAGACCGCCGTCGTCGAAGGACTCGCTCAGCGCATCGTCGCCGGCGACGTGCCGACCACGCTGCAGAACAAGAAGCTGATCTCCCTCGACCTCGGGTCGATGGTGGCCGGCTCCAAGTACCGTGGCGAGTTCGAGGAACGCCTCAAGGCCGTCCTCAACGAGATCAAGAGCGCGAACGGCGAGATCATCACGTTCATCGACGAGATCCATACGATCGTCGGCGCGGGTGCGGCCGAAGGCTCGATGGACGCCGGCAATATGTTGAAGCCGATGCTGGCGCGCGGCGAGCTGCGCCTGATCGGCGCGACCACGCTGGACGAATACCGCGAGAACATCGAGAAGGATCCGGCGCTGGAGCGTCGTTTCCAGCAGGTGTACGTCGGCGAGCCGAGCGTGGAGGACACGATCGCGATCCTGCGTGGCCTGAAGCAGCGCTACGAGGCGCACCACAAGGTGACGATCGGCGACGATGCGCTGGTCGCAGCGGCGACGCTGTCCAACCGGTACATTTCCGGCCGTCAGCTGCCCGACAAGGCCATCGATCTGGTCGACGAGGCGGCCGCGCACCTGAGGATGGAACTCGACTCCTCCCCGGAGGAGATCGATGAGCTCCAGCGCAAGGTGACGCGCTACGAGATGGAGGAGATGCAGCTCAAGAAGGCCGAGGATCCGGCGTCCAAGGAGCGTCTCGAGAAGCTGCAGGCCGAGATGGCCGACGCGCGCGAGAAGCTCGCGGGGCTCAAGGCCCGCTGGGATGCGGAGAAGGCCGGCCACAACAAGGTCGGCGACCTGCGCGCCCAGATGGACGCGCTGCGCGTGAAGGCCGACAAGTTCACCCGCGAAGGCAACCTGGCCGAAGCGAGCCGTATCCTGTACGGCGAGATTCCAGCGATCCAGAAGCAGCTCGACGCGGCCGAGAAGGCCGATGCCGAGGACACCGCGAACGGTGCGAACAAGCCCGAACCGATGGTGCCCGACCATGTCGACGCCGATTCGGTGGCCGGCATCGTCTCCGAATGGACCGGCATCCCCGTCGGCCGCCTCATGCAAGGCGAAAACGAGAAGCTCCTGCACATGGAGGAATACCTCGGCAAGCGCGTGATCGGCCAGAAGGAAGCCATCGCGGCCGTGTCCGACGCGGTGCGCCGCTCGCGTGCCGGCATCTCCGATCCGAACCGTCCGACCGGCTCGTTCCTGTTCCTCGGCCCCACCGGCGTGGGCAAGACCGAACTGGCGAAGGCGCTCGCCGACTTCCTGTTCGACGACGAGAAGGCCATGGTGCGTATCGATATGAGCGAGTACATGGAGAAGGCCTCCGTGTCGCGTCTGATCGGTGCCGCGCCGGGCTACGTCGGTTACGAAGAAGGTGGCCAGCTGACTGAGGCCGTGCGGCGTCGTCCGTATTCGGTGGTGCTGTTCGACGAGGTCGAGAAGGCCAATCCGGAAGTCTTCGACGTGCTGCTGCAGGTGCTCGACGACGGTCGTCTGACCGATGGCCAGGGCCGGACCGTGGACTTCAAGAACACGATCCTCATCATGACCTCCAACCTCGGCTCGCAGTTCCTCGTCAATCAGGACATGGACGCGGACGCCAAGAAGAAGGCCGTGATGGACGCGGTGCACATGAACTTCAAGCCGGAGTTCCTCAACCGCCTCGATGAGATCGTCATGTTCCACCCGCTCACCCGTGAGGAGCTGGGCGGCATCGTGAACATCCAGGTCGCGCAGGTCGCGTCTCGTCTCACCGATCGCCGCATTCGCCTCGACGTCACCGACGCCGCGCGCGAATGGCTCGCCGACACCGGCTACGATCCGGCGTACGGCGCGCGTCCGCTGCGTCGTCTGGTGCAGACCGAGGTCGGCGACCAGCTGGCGCGTATGCTGCTGGCCGGCAAGGTGCACGACGGCGACACGGTGTTCGTCGATCAGACCGGCGGTGACCATCTCGAGCTCAACGCCATGCCGACCGACCCGGACGACGACGGCTCGGTGCACGTCGACGACGTGAAGGCCGACTGACCGAAACTTGGCTGGCGGCGCGCGATGACGCCGCCGGCATGACAAAGGCCCGGAAGGATGCTCTCCTTCCGGGCCTTTGTGCGTTTGCGGGCCGGCTACTTCTCGAGGAAGATCTGCGGGGCCTTGGCGAAGTTGTTCGCGCAGTGCTCGCCGCAGAAGTAGTACGTCTTGCCCTCGTATTCGCGGGTGATCGCGTCCGCGGTCACGGCGACGGTCATGTCGCACACCGGATCGGTGGCGGTTTCGCCGTCGGTCGGCGTGGCGTTCATGTGCATGTGGTGCATATCCATGGGATGCTCCTTATCGTTGGAATTGGTGGACATTGTACTGTCGGAGCCGTGGGATTGGCCGTGCGGTTCCAAGTGGGTGAGTTCGGTCCGCTCGTCGACGATGACCTGAGGTTCGCGGCGAGACGGGGCTGTGCCGGTTGCGCCGGCCGTGCCGGCATGGGACGGGGTGCCGTCGGACGGCACCGCGATGTCGCTGATCTTCACGCCGTGCAGCCGGTTCGCGTTCAGCACCAGGCACACCGAGCTCAACGCCATCGCGAGTCCCGCGATCATCGGGCTGAGCAGCCAGCCGGTGAGCGGGTACAGCACGCCGGCCGCAACCGGAATGCCGATCACGTTGTAGCCGAACGCCCACGCCAGATTCTCGCGGATGTTGCGCATCGTCGCGTTCGACAGGTTGATCGTCTTCAGCACGCCGCGCAGATCGCCGTTCATCAGCGTCACGTCGGCCGACTGCATCGCCACGTCCGTGCCAGTGCCGATCGCGATGCCGAGATCGGCTTGGGCGAGCGCCGGCGCGTCGTTGATGCCGTCGCCGACCATCGCGATCAGGCCGTCCGGCACGTCGCCGACTGTCGGAGATGGTGTCGTTGCGGCCGATGCGGCTGCGGTCGCGCCGGCAGGATCGGCGTTCGTGCCGTGCGCACGATCGCGTGCGGTCTGCAGTTGGCGGATCCAGTACGCCTTGCCGTCCGGTTTGACCTGCGCGATCACCGTGTCGATGCCGACCTCGCGGGCGATGCGCGCGGCGACCTCGGCGCGGTCGCCCGACAGCATCACCGTACGGATTCCGGCTGAGCGCAACGCGGCAACCGCCTCGCGAGAACCGTCTTTGACCGGATCGTGCTCGTAGCTGGGCTTTCTGTCGTGGTCGCTTGCCACTGCGCTGTCGTTCGTCGGTGTATCCACCACGCCGCGCGTGATCGTACCGGTCTTGTCGAACACGACCGTGCGGATGTCTCGCGCCTGTTCCAACGCCTTCGCCGACGTGACCAGCACGCCGTTCGTCGCGCCCAGGCCCATCGCGGCCGTCACCGACAGCGGCGTCGCCAGACCCAGCGCGCACGGGCAGGCGATGATCAGCACGCTCACCGCCGTCACCAGCGCATGCGCCAGACACGGTTCAGGGCCGACCGCCAGCCAGATCGCGAACGTCCACACCGCCACGATCATCACCGCCGGCACGAAAATACGGGCGATTTTATCGGCCAGTTTCTGTACCGGCGCCTTCGTGGCCTGCGCCCGCGAGACCATCGCGATGATCTGCGCCAGCACCGTTGCGCCGCCCACCTGCGTGGCACGCATGAGCAGATCGCCTTTGAGCAGCACTGTCGCGCCGGTCAGAGCTCGCGCGGCGGTACTGTCGTTTGCGCTGCCGCCGTGGCTGTCTGCGTGCGTGTCCGCGATCTTGACGACCGGCTTCGATTCGCCGGTAATCATCGACTCGTCGACCGTGGCCTCGCCGTCGACGATCTCGCCGTCGACCGGAATGCGCTCGCCGGCATGTACAACCAGCAGGTCGCCGGTCTTCACATCGTCGATAGTGATATCGCGAACGTTTGCGTCGTTTCTCCAGTTCGTATGTGCGACGGCATCGTCGGACGTCAGGACATGCGCGGTACGCGGGCGCAGTTTGATCAGCGACTGCACCGCTTTGCCGGTGCCTTCGCGGGCCTTCGTTTCCAAGAGCCGGCCGACCAATACCAGCGTGATCACCACGCCTACCGATTCGAAATACGGTTCGCGCGAGCCTTCCGGGAACAGCGACGACATCACGCACAGCGCAAGGCTGTACACGTAGGCGGCGGTCGTGCCGAGCGTGACCAACGAGTTCATGTCGGGCGCGCGATGGATGAGCGCAGGCCAGCCGACGCGGTGGATAGGCGCTCCGCAGTAGAACATGACCGGGGTGATGAGCAGCGCCTGCAGCCACGGGTTCATCAGCCACATCGGCACGATGGCGTGGCCGCCGGGCAACAGCATGAGCATCATCGGCACGAACACCGGCAACGTGAGCACGGTGCCGATCGCGACCAGTTTGGTGAGCTGGCGGATCTCCTTGGAGCGTTCCTCGGATTCGCGGCGTTCCGCAGCCAGCGCGTCGGTCGGCGATGCGACCGTGTTGTGTTGGCCGGAGTCGGTATAGGATTCCGCTGTGTCATTTCGACCGGAGCGCAGCGGGGCGGAGAAATCTTTCCTCCCGCTTCCGTCGACTCGTTCGGTGCCAACGTTTGCGCTTTCACTGCCGGCGTCGCCGGTCACGCGCAGCAGGCCGTGCACCATATTCATACCGCACGCGAACGGGTACTCTCCTGCCGGCAGTGCGGGCAGGTGCACGTTGGTGCGTGTGTTGCCCGGCAGCATCGCGTCGAGCGCAAGGTCGCCGAACACGACATGCGACGTGCATTCGCCGGTCTCCTGTCGGTCGAACGTGAGCGTGATCGGCGTGCCGGCCCGCATCTCGATCACGGCGGGGGAGTAGCCGCCCTTGACGGTGATCGTCGCGGTCTGCATGCCGTTTTCCAACGTGCCCGCGGTGCCGTGCTGCGGTGCGAAGAAGAATCGGATGATCAGCCATGTGAGCGCGGCGGCCACTAAGGCGGCGGCCGCGACAAGAAAGATGTTCGGTTCCATGATTCGCTCCTTCTGTCTTCCTGTGGCTATCGTATCGCTGCTCACCAGAATATACCCAATACCCCTATGGGGTATAATGGGTGTTGCGATTATGCCGCTGGGCGAATCGGCCGGCGATTGGAGGTTGCGATGCATGGGTACGGCGAAGACAAGGCGAAGGTGGTCGCGCGACTGCGGCGGGTGGAGGGGCAGATCCGCGCCGTGACGCAGATGGTGGAGGATGACAAGTACTGCATCGACGTGCTCACGCAGATCTCCGCGGCCAATTCGGCGTTGAAGTCGGTGGCGTTGCTGCTGCTTGACGATCATCTGAACCATTGCGTGCGCGAGGCGTCGGCCGAAGGTGGTGAAGTGGCCGACGAGAAGCTACGCGAGGCCTCGGCCGCGATCGCGCGACTGGTGAAATCGTAGGTTCGCGGGCTGTTGTCGGCGTGCGACACGCGTTGCCGGCGTCGTCCATGCCGTACGTTTCACTAGAACATATGTTCGACAATGTGATGACGGTGGCCGCGATGATCGCGGTGATGATCGTGGCGGCGGCGCTGGGGCTGGCCGCGGGATTCCTGCTGGGCAAGTCGCGCGGCCAGGAGATGGCCCGAGACTCCCGGACCGGCGAATTGGAGGCCGCGAAGGCCGATGGCGACGCGGCACACGCGCAGATCGTGCAGCTGACTGCGCAGGCGGCCGAACTGCGCGGCCAGATCGACGGACTGAGCCAGCAGTTGTCATTTGCCAAATCGCAGCTGGCGCAGGCCCAGCAGGCTGAGCAGGTACGCATTCAGCACGAGCGTGACAAAGCGGCGGCCGACGCGGAACGCGAACGTGTGAAACAGGCGCGCTCGCTGGAGGAGCAGAGCAAGGTGCTCTCCGCTCTGGCCCCGGTGCAGAAGAACCTCGATGCGTTGCAGGCCAAGGTCTCGCAGATCGAGGAGGGGCGCAAACGCGAAATGGGCGCGCTCGGTGAGCAACTCAAGGGGCTGGGCGAGCAGCAGGCCCGGCTGGATCGAGAGACGAGCTCGCTGTCGGCGGCGTTGCGCAACAACAAGGTGCGCGGCGCATGGGGTGAGGCTCAGCTGCGCAACATTGTGGAATCGGCCGGTTTGCTGGAACACGTCGATTTCGATACTCAGGTGGTGGTCACCGGCGAGGATGGCCGCATCCAACGTCCGGACATGATCGTGCATCTGCCGGGAGGCAAGACGATCCCGATCGATGCGAAGGTGCCGTACGCGGACTACCAGCGTGCGTGCGAGATACCGGAGACCGCGTCGCCGGAGGAACTGGATCGTCGCGCCGATCTGCTGCGGGCGCATGCCAAGGCGTTGCGCGACCATGTAAAAACCTTGGGAGACAAGGCATACTGGAACGCGTTTGACGTCGCCCCGGATTTCGTGGTCGCCTTCATTCCGAACGAGGCGCTGCTGCAGGCGGCGCTCGAAGCCGACCCGACGCTGATGGACGACGCCTTCGCCCGCAAGGTGGCGCTGACCTCGCCGGTGACGCTGTGGGCGGTGCTGAAGTCGGTCGCCTACGCGTGGCAGCAGCAGAGCCTGACTGACGACGCGAAGAAGCTGTTCGACCTGTCGCGCGAACTGTACGAGCGGTTCGCCGTGCTGGGCGACCGCGCCACCAAACTGGGCGCGGCCATCACCAAGACGGTCGGCGCATACAACCAGTTCGCCACGTCGCTCGAATCGCGCGTGCTCGTCACCGCGCGCAAGCTGCAGAAGATCGACGCCGGCAAGATCATCGAGCCGGTGGACATGATCGACCCCGGCAAGGCCGATATCCGCGAACTGACCGCGCCGGAAACCCAGTCCGACGGCAACGCCGATTGACGGCACGAGAAGATAGGCTAACAACCATGACCGAAGAGAAATCCTTCCGCAAGACCGGCTCCGCGCCGGCCGTGAACCCCGATGCCGCCGCAGCGCCCGCCGAGACGCCGTTCGCGCTGCTCGACCCGCGCGACCAGCTCAAACAGCTGCTCGTGAAGGAACTGGACGGCAAGCCGTTCTGCGAACTGTCGAACGTGACCTTCGACCATCGTGGGGCCTCCATCGTCGGGCATATCCTGCTCGACACGTTGGAGGAACAGGGCTATTCGGTCGATGACTTCGACGCGGTCGGAGCACTGACCGCAGCCGCCGTGCCGCTCGTGTCGGCGATGATCCTCGCGGCCGCTTCGCGCGGCGAGGATCTGAACGGCTTCGTGATGGACTTCGTGTACCCGTCGATCAAAGGGCCGTCGATCAAGGGCAAGCGCGTGGTGCTGCTCGACTCGTGGCTGTCGGAGAAATCCTACGTGCAGACCTCCTCGCTGGTCACCCTGCGTAACGGCAACGAGCTGAGCCTCGACTTCGGCATCGTGGAGCACGAGGGCGCCGAGGTGATCGCTATCGCATCGCTCATCGGCGGCGTGGACATGGACAAGCCGACCATCAAAGTCATCAATCCGGTCGACGACGAAGAGCGCGAACTGCCGTTCGTCGAGGTCTACCACGAGTCTGAACTGCGCTGACATGCATACGCCCAATCCTGTCTCCTTGGCCGCCAAACTGTCCGGCGAGCCGGAATTCCGCGAGGTCGGCGTCGGCCCGTGGGCGCAGACCCATCCCGGCGAGCCGCGTCCCGACGACCCGGTGTCCCCGGACTTCGACCGGCGCTTCGACCCGCTGCTGCTGGACGAGGGTGACCGCCGCAACGTGCTTGACCGCTACCGCTACTGGACAGTCGACGCCATCAAGGCAGATCTGGATGCGCGTGGTCGCCATGACTTCGAGGTCGCCGTCGAAAACTGGACGCACGATTTCAACATCGGATCGATGGTGCGCACCGCCAACGCGTTCACCGCGAACCGCGTCCACATCGTCGGTCCACACAAGTGGAACCGCAAGGGTGCGCTGATGACCGAGCTGTACCAGCACGTCGAGAACCACCCGTCCATCACCGAACTGGTCGAATGCTGGCGTCATCGTATTGCCGGTGAAATCGCATACGAGCGATCCCGCGCCAAGGCTGCGGCGATCAAGGCGCATGCGATCGCGGTGCAGTCAGGTTCTGCAGCGTCCTCGATCAACGATCATGCCTCCGCGTCCGCCGCGGTAGCTGCGGTATCTGAGGCGACGGCCGACATCGCCCGTGCCGATGCGCGCATCCGCGAACTCGAAGAGGCCAAGATCATCGCGCTTGACATCATTCCCGGCGCGGTGCCGATCGAAACCTACCAGTTCCCGCACCGCTGCCTCATGCTGTTCGGCGCGGAAGGCCCCGGCCTGAGCGAGAAGGCTTTGGAACTGGCCGATGACGTTGTCTACATCTCTCAGTTCGGTTCTGTCCGTTCGATCAACGCCGGAGCTGCCGCCGCAGTCGCCATGCACAGCTACATCGCCCAGCATCTGTGAGAATAAGACACTGCGGATCATGCGCGAAGTGTTGTCGGGTGACCTCACGGCCGCCATGCTCCCTCAGTCGGTCTGCGACTGAGGGCTTCCTCAACCGAGGAGTCGAGGCTCCGCCGGCATCGCAACGAGGTGAGACGGCGCGCGAGGCGTGTCACAAATGACTCGTATAGTAGGGCGCATGCCTACATTCACACGCGAAGAAATCGAGCACTTGGGCGATCTCGCCCGAATCGCGCTCACCGATGAGGAAATCACCCGTCTGCAGGGCGAGCTGAACGTCATCGCCGACTCCATCAACAAGGTGCAGGAAGTCGCCTCCGACGACGTGCCGCCGACCGCCAACCCGATCCCGCTGGAAGCCTACCTGCGTCCGGACGTGGCCGAGACGCCGCTCACGCAGGCCGAAGCCCTGTCGGGCGCTCCGAAGACCGAGGCCGGCATGTTCGTCGCGCCGCGCATTCTGGGAAGCGAGGAGTGAGAACCGTTATGACCGCAACCAACGAACTCGTGCAACTGACCGCCGCCGAGATGGCCGCCAAGGTCAAGGCCGGCGAAGTCTCCAGCCGTGAACTGGTCGACGCGCATCTCGACGTGATCGAGGCCGCCGAACCGTCCATCAAGGCCTTCCTCAAGGTCTCCGGCGACGTGGCTCGCGAACAGGCCGACGCCTTCGATGCCAAGAGCGCCGAAGAGAAGGCCTCCCTGCCCGAGCTGGCCGGCGTGCCGATCGCCATCAAGGACATGATCGTCACCAAGGGCATCGAAACCACCGCCGCCTCCAAGATCCTCGAAGGCTGGGTGCCGCCGTACGACGCCACCGTCATCGAAAAGCTTAAGGCGGCCGGCATGCCGATCCTCGGCAAGACCAACCTCGACGAATTCGCGCAGGGCTCCTCCACCGAGCACTCCGCCTACCAGACCACCCACAACCCGTGGGATACCGAGCGCGTCCCCGGCGGTTCCGGCGGCGGTTCGGCCTCCGCGGTCGCCGCGTTCGAGGCGCCGCTCGCTCTCGGCACCGATACCGGCGGCTCCATCCGCCAGCCGGGCGCACTGACCGGCACGGTCGGCGTCAAGCCGACCTACGGCGGCGTCTCTCGCTTCGGCGCGATCGCCATGGCCTCCTCGCTCGACCAGATCGGCCCGGTCACCCGCACCGTGCTCGACTCCGCGCTGCTGCAGGAGATCATCGGCGGCCACGACCGCCGCGACTCCACGTCCATCCCCGAAGGCCCGCGCCCGATGGTCGCCGCCGCTCGCGAAGGCGCCAAGCGCGACCTCAAGGGCATGAAGGTCGGCCTCGTCAAGGAACTGGGCGGCGAAGGCTTCCAGCCGGGCGTCCAGGCCCGCTTCGACGAAGCCGTCAAGAAGCTCGAGGAAATGGGCGCCGAGATCGTCGAGGTCTCCTGCCCGCACTTCGAGTACTCGCTCGGCGCGTACTACATCATCATGCCGTCCGAGGTCAGCTCCAACCTGGCCCGTTACGACGGCATGCGCTACGGCCTGCGCGTCATGCCGCCGGCCGGCGTGCCGCAGACCGCTGCCAACATGATGGCCTACACCCGTGAGGCCGGCTTCGGCGACGAGGTCAAGCGCCGTATCATCCTCGGCACCTACGCCCTGTCCGCCGGCTACTACGACGCCTGGTACGGCTCCGCGCAGAAAGTGCGCACGCTCATCATCCAGGACTTCCACAACGCCTTCGAACAGGCCGACGTGCTCGTCTCCCCGACCAGCCCGTCCACCGCGTTCAAGTTCGGCGAGAAGATGGACGACCCGCTGGCCATGTACATGAACGACATCGCCACTATCCCGGCCAACCTCGCCGGCGTGCCTGCCATGTCCATCCCGGCCGGCTTGTCGGACGACGGCCTGCCGGTCGGCTTCCAGTTCATCGCGCCGCAGCAGCGCGACGAGGTCATGTACAAGCCGGCCGCCGCACTCGAAGCCGCGCTCGAAGAGGATTGGGGCGGCCCGATCTGGCAGTCCATGAAGACCCCGTGGCTGAACGTCGCCGAGTAAGGCATCGGAAGAAAGAGAACAAGCACTATGGCTGAAAAACTGATGAAGTACGCCGATGCCACCAAGAAGTACGATGTGGTCTTCGGCCTCGAAACGCACGTCGAGCTGTGCACGAACACCAAGCTGTTCTGCCCGGCGCACATCGAGTTCGGCGGCGAACCGAACACGCAGCTGACCCCGGTGAGCCTCGGCCTGCCGGGCAGCCTGCCGGTCGTCAACAAGACCGCCGTCGACTACGCGATCAAGCTGGGCCTCGCGCTGCACTGCGAAATCGCCGAGTGGAGCCAGTTCGCCCGCAAGAACTACTTCTACCCGGACATGCCGCGCGACTACCAGATCTCGCAGTACGACAAGCCGACCAACGGCAACGGCTACCTCGACGTCGAGCTTGAGGACGGCACCGTGTTCCGCGTGCCGATCGAGCGCGCGCACATCGAGGACGACGCCGGCAAGAACACGCACGTCGGCGGCGCCGACGGCCGCATCGAAGGCGCGGACCACTCGCTGGTCGACTACAATCGTGCCGGCGTGCCGCTGATCGAGATCGTCACCAAGCCGATCGAGGGCGCGGGCGACCGCGCCCCGGAGATCGCCGGCGCCTACATGCGCGCCATCCGCGACATCGTGCGCGCCCTCGGCATCTCCCACGCCCGCATGGAGCAGGGCAACATGCGCGCCGACGTGAACGTCTCGCTGCGCCCGTCCGCCGACGCCCCGTACGGCACCCGTTCCGAAACCAAGAACGTGAACTCGTTCCGTGGCATCGAAAAGACCATCCAGTACGAGATCCGTCGTCAGGCCGCCCGCCTCGACGAAGGCAAGGAGATCCTGCAGGAGACCCGCCACTGGGATGAGGCCACGCAGACCACCGCCGGCGGCCGCGTCAAGTCCGATGCGGACGACTACCGCTACTTCCCGGACCCGGATCTCGTGATGCTGCACATCACCAAGGAGCACATCGCCGAGATCGAGGCCCAGATGCCGGAGATGCCGCGCGAGCGCCGCAACCGTCTCAAGGCCGAGTGGAACCTCACCGACCTGCAGCTGCGCGACATCCTCAACGCCGACGCGCTCGACCTGATCGAAGACACGGTCAAGGCCGGCGCGACCGCCGCGGGCGCCCGCAAGTGGTGGCTGGGCGAGCTGAGCCGCGAGGCCAACGCCAAGGGCGTCTCGCTCGAGGAGCTGCCGGTCACCCCGGCCGACGTGGCCGAGGTCGAGCAACTCATCGCGGACGGCAAGCTCAACGACAAGCTCGCCAAGCAGACCATCGCCGGCGTGCTCGCCGGTGAGGGCACTCCGGACGAGGTCGTCACCAAGCACGGCTACAAGATCGTCGAGGACTCCGGCGCGATCGAATCCGCCGTCGAAGCGGCGTTCGCGGCCAACCCCGACGTGGTCGAGAAGCTCAAGAGCGGCAACATGAAGCCGATGGGCGTCATCATCGGCGCGGTGATGAAGGCGACGCGCGGCCAGGCCGACGCGAAGGCCGTCACCAAGATCGTGATGGGCAAGATCAAGTAACGCATCCGCATCACGCGTCAGGCTCCCTCCGGTTCTTCCGAAGGGAGCCTTTTCGTATCCGTGTATTGCATACTTGGTGAACGCATGCCGTAAATCTTCCCAGCAAACGGTCAGGCGGGTAGGATATCTTCTGTACCGACTTCTACCAGCGTATGTTGAGGGAATACACGAATGTCTGAAACCGCCGAAACGCCGACGTTGCAGGAAATCTCGCGCGAATTGCCGCCGAAGATCGTCATTCCTGAGATCAAGGGCGAAATGGTGCACCTGCGCCCGGCGACCATCGAGGACCTGCCGCGTCTGGACGAACTGGACGCCTACTACAACGCATCGCGCATCACCGGCAAGGATCCGCAGGCCGAACGCGCCGTCGTCCACGCCTGGGTGCGCCGTTCCGTCGCTTGGACGAACGGCTTGGCCGCATCCGAATCCGGCGTGGGTGATCCCGAATCCCGCCGCACAATGGCCTGGGCCGTGCTCACCGACTCCGACCATGACGACGACGGCCAGATCGACGCGCAGGCCACTGACAACGTGATCGGCATGGTCTTCCTCATCGACATCGACGGCTGGGCCCGCTCAGCGCGCATCCAGGTCGTGCTCGGCAAGGACTACCGCGGCCGCGGCTACTCGCGCGATATGATGCCGCGCGTCATGACCTACGGCTTTGCGCCCGAACCGGCCGGTCTCGGCATGCACCGCATCTGGGTCGCCGTGCCCGAAAAGAACACGCGTTCGCTGTCCGTCTACAAGTCGCTCGGGTTCGTGCAGTCCGGCACGTCGCGCGACGCGTTGTGGGACGCGGAAAACGGCCGTTACCAGGATCTGATCGTGTTGGACACGCTGTTCGACGAATACGATCCGATCCGTTCACTCGATGCGTTCGGCATGCATGTGATCGAAGACAATCCCGGCATGCGCGAGGCGCTGGCCATGCGCGAGCATTCCGTTACGATCCAGCAGAAAAGACGTGACCCGGCCGGTGCGAACGAAACCCGCGCCGATGCCTCCCCGAACGGCGACGACGACAACGACGAACTGCGCAAGGCCGCATACGCCCGTATCGGCGTCGAACTGAACGGTGACGACGAGGATGCGGGTGCGGCGGTCAGACAGGCCGAGTCCGCGCCGTCCGATACCGTCGATGGCGATTCCACATGGCCGTACGGCCAGTCCGAGCGCAAGACTTCGAAGAACGCCTGGTGGCGCAATCTCGGATTGAGCCGCAAGCGCGAGACGGAGGAGGACCGATGAGCGCAGAGGATCTCGATAATTACGAAACCGACGCGGAACTCGCCCTGTACAAGGAATACCGCGACGTCATCAAACTGTTCACCTACGTGGTGGAGACCGAACGCCGCTTCTATCTGGCCAACAAGGTCGACTTCAACGTGCGTTCGGCCGGGCAGGACGTGTATTTCGACGTGCAGCTGACCGACGCCTGGGTCTGGGACGTGTACCGGCCGAGCCGTTTCGTCAAGAACGTGCGCATCGTCACGTTCAAGGATGTGAACGTCGAAGAAGTGCAGAAAACGGACATCGACATACCCGACGACATCCACTGATTTCTGTGGCCTTTGTGTGGAAACGCACAGAGGCCATTTGCGTTTCTTGGGTGTGGGGTAGACTATCGCTGATTTTATTATAAGGAGACTCACGTGACGCAGAAACAATCCGTGGTGATTATCGGCGGCGGCCCCGCGGGCCTTACCGCAGCCTGGGAATTCGTCAAGGACGGCGGCGCCGACAAGTACGACGTGACCGTGCTCGAGGCCAGCCGTGAATTCGGTGGCATCTCACGCACCGTCAAGCACAACGGGAACCGCATGGATATCGGCGGCCACCGCTTCTTCTCCAAAGACAACCGCATCATGGACTGGTGGAAGGACGTGCTGCCGCTGCAGGGCGCTCCCAGCTATGACGACAAGAAGCTCGGTCGCGAGCACGAAATGGAGCCGGGCGGGCCGGATCCGGAAGTGAGCGACGAGGTGATGCTCAAGCGCCACCGCGTCTCGCGCATCTTCTACGGCGGCCGCTTCTTCGACTATCCGATCTCGCTCAAGCCCGCCACGTTCAAGGCGATGGGCTTCGCCATGACCATGCAGGCCGGCTTCAGCTACCTCGCCTCCATGTTCCACAAGTTGCCCGAGACCAATCTGGAGAACTTCTATATCAACCGTTTCGGCCGCAAGCTGTATTCGATGTTCTTCGAGGGCTACACCGAGAAGCTGTGGGGACGCCACCCCTCGCAGATCTCCGCCGACTGGGGCGCGCAGCGCGTCAAGGGCCTGAGCGTGCTCGGCGTGCTCAAGAACGCGTTCGCCAAGCTCAGCCCGAAGAAGCGTTCCAATGCCGAGGTCGAAACCTCCCTCATCGAGGAGTTCTGGTACCCGAAGTACGGTCCGGGCCAGCTGTGGGAGACCGTCGAGAAGCGTTGCGAGGCGCACGGCGCGAAGGTCATCACCGATGCGAACGTGGTCGAGATCCGTCAGGACGGCGGTCACATCAGCTCGGTCGTCTACGAGGATTCGGAAGGCAACCGTACGGAACTTGCCGCTGATCAGTTCATCTCGTCGATGCCGATCAAGGATCTCGTCAACGCCGTGGACGCCTCCGACAAGCCCGCGCCGAAGGACATCACGGCCATCGCCAACGGCCTGCCGTATCGCGACTTCGTCACCGTCGGCCTGCTCGTCAAGCGGCTGCGCCTGAAGAACACGACCGACATTCCTACGCTCGGCAACCCGCCGATCGTGCCGGACTGCTGGATCTACGTGCAGGACCCGGGCTACACCGTCGGCCGCATCCAGATCTTCAACAACTGGAGCCCGTACCTCGTCAAGGACGTGGACGACACCGTCTGGATCGGCCTCGAATACTTCTGCGACGAAGGCGACTCGTTCTGGAACATGAGCGAGGAGGACTGCGTCAAGTTCGCCATCAACGAGATGGTGCGCATGAAGGTCATCGCCAGCCCGGCTGACGTACTCGACACCCACCGCGAGAAGGTCAAGAAGGCGTATCCCGCCTACTTCGACACCTACGCCCAGATGGACGAGCTGGTCGAATACCTCGACCACTTCGGCAACCTCTACTGCGTCGGCCGCAACGGCCAGCACCACTACAACAACATGGACCATTCGATGGCCACCGCCATCGAGGCCGTCGGCAACATCAAGACCGGCAAGACCTCCAAGAAGAACGTGTGGTCTGTCAACACCGAAAAGTCCTACCACGAGGAAAAGTAGTTCCTCTTCCACCTGATGAAACGGCTCGTCGCGCTATGCGGCGGGCCGTTTTGCGTTGGTCGGGGAGAAGTTGTATGGTTAGTGCCAGTTCGTGACGCATGGAGTGCGACGGACGTTCGATAGCGGCATTGGCCGCACATCATTCTTAGTGCAGAGCTCGGCAGTGTGCCGGCGTTGCTCAAGGAAAGGTAATACGAGTGGCAACTAGCCAGAATCTTGAGGATATGAAGCTGCCTGAGCTCAAGGAGCTCGCCAAGCAGATGGGACTTCGTGGCACGTCGACGATGCGCAAGCCCGAACTACTGGCCACGTTGCAGGCCGCCCGCTCCGGAGGCGAAGCCCCTGCCGGAGTCACCGTGCGTGCCCCTCGCGCCGCCAAGGCGGAACAGGACGCCTCTGCCGAACCTGCGGCCGCCGAACAGCCTGTCGCCACCGAACCTGCCGTCAAACCGGCCGCCGAGCCGAAGGAGGCGGAACCGCAGCAGAACGAGCCGGCGAACAAGCCCGAGCGTCCTGCTCGCGCCACCCGTTCCGGTCGCGTGGTGCGAGCCGCGGGCGAGCCGATGCGCAAAACCCGTACCCGTATCCGCAAGAACAGCGACGCCCAGTCCGACGACGCCGCGCAGCAGCCCGCGGCCACCGATGCCGCGCCGGTGATCAATCTGCCCGTCGCCGCGAAGAAGGACGCCGACTCGACGGTTCGTCGCCGTCGTCACGAGGAGGAAGCCTCCGCGCTGCTGCTCGACGATCTCGGACTCGAACCGACCGGTGAGCGCGCCGATCGCACCGACCGTCGCCGCAAGTTCGACGACGATCGTGCGCAGAATCGTCGTCGTCGCGATTTCAATGCAGACGATGACCGTCCGCGTCGTCGTCGCGTCGAAGAGCCTGCCGTCGCGTCCGATGACAACGTGCGTGATCTTGACGACATCCTGGCGACTCTGCCGACCACGACCGCTACGACGGAACGCGACGACCAGTCCGGCGACGAGCCCGTCGACCGTGAATTCGTCCGTCGCAGCCGCAACCGTGCGGATCGTGGCGCGGATCGTGCCGATCGAGCGGATCGTGGCATGGACCGTCACCAGCGCCGTCTGCGCGGCCGCGACCGTGACTTCGACAACGCCGACCATGATCAGCGCGCCGACCGCAACGTCGAGCGTGACACTCGCCGCGACGAGCCGCAGGACGATCTCGTCCCGGTCGCCGGCATCGTAGACGTGCTCGAATCGTATGCGTTCGTGCGCACCTCCGGCTATCTGCCCGGTCCGAACGACGTGTACGTCTCGATGGGCCAAGTCAAGAAGTACGGCCTGCGCAAGGGTGACGCCGTGCACGGTTCGATCCGCGCGCCGCGCGACAACGACCGCCGCAACCAGCGTCAGAAGTTCGTGCCGCTGCAGTCCATCGACTCGATCAACGGCATGAGCGTCGAGGATGCGGCCAACCGCCCGCAGTTCTCCAAGCTCACCCCGCTCTACCCGCAGGAGCGTTTGAAGCAGGAGACCACGCCGAACAAGCTCACCGGCCGCATCATGGACATCGTCGCGCCGATCGGCAAGGGCCAGCGTGGCTTGATCGTCTCCCCGCCGAAGGCCGGCAAGACGATCACGCTGCAGAACATCGCCAACGCGATCGCCACGAACAATCCGGAAGTCCACCTGATGGTTGTGCTCGTGGACGAACGCCCGGAGGAAGTCACCGACATGGAGCGCACCGTGGCCGGCGAGGTCATCGCCTCCACGTTCGACCGCCCGGCCTCCGACCACACCACCGTCGCCGAGCTCGCCATCGAGCGCGCGAAGCGACTCGTGGAGCTCGGTCAGGACGTGGTCGTGCTGCTCGATTCGATGACCCGTCTCGCCCGCGCGTACAACATCGCCGCGCCGGCGTCCGGCCGCATTCTCTCCGGTGGTGTGGACGCGCAGGCCCTGTACCCGCCGAAGAAGTTCTTCGGCGCGGCCCGCAACATCGAAAACGGCGGATCGCTCACCATCATCTCGTCCGCGCTGGTCGAAACCGGTTCGAAGATGGACGAGGTGATCTTCGAGGAATTCAAGGGCACCGGCAACATGGAACTGCGCCTGAGCCGCGAACTGGCCGACAAGCGCCTGTTCCCCGCCATCGACATCAACGCGTCCGGCACGCGCCGCGAAGAGCTACTCACCGCGCCGAACGAGCTGCCGATCATCTACCGTCTGCGTCGTCTGCTCGGCGGCCTCGAGCCGGAACAGGCGTATCAGACGCTCGTGCCGCGTCTCAAGAAGGCCCCGACCAACCGCGACTTCCTCGCCGCGATCAGCCAGCAGGCCAACTCCAGCGCCGTCAACGGCAACTGAAATCAACGACGGACCGACTGATACGTGGCGGTTTTCTCTCGCCGGCGACCGTGCCGGCGAGAGAAAACCGCCACACGGCATATATGGGCGTCTGGCGGGCGGGGAACGGCGGTGATAATCTGACAACCATGAGCGAAACGCAAGAATCCCAGTCCGAAGGCGGCGATTGGCTGCCGTCCGCAGACGCCACGCATGCGCCCGAATCCGAAACGGTGATCGACTCCGCCGCTGCGGCCGAACATCCCGAGGTCGCCGAAACCGTGGCGAAAATCAAGGCCCTGCGCCAGTCCATCGACAATGTGGACACGGCCATCGTCTCCCTGCTCGCCGAACGGTTCAAATATACGTCGCAGGTCGGTGTGCTCAAGGCTCGCGCAGGGTTCGCGCCGGCCGACTACAAGCGCGAGGATTATCAGATCGAGCGTCTGCATCGCATTGCCGTGGCGGCCGGGCTTGACCCGGACATCGCCGAGATGTATCGCGAATTCGTGGTGACCGAGGCGAAGAAACGGCATGCGCGCATCGCGGCCGCGGGTGGTGACCCGGGCGTGCTCGACGTGTTCGCCTGATCTGTCCAATAACGACTGAACGACGCGGCCTGCCGCATGAAAACGGAGCGGGTGCGGGTAAGATCACTGTCGTTTGCGTAGATCCACGAATACGGGAGGCTGCATGGAACGTGTCGGTCGGTTTCTGACACGGGTCGGTGCGGCCTTCGTTGCGTTCGCGGTCAGTCTGGCGATGCTGTGTGCGGGCGGCTCCGGTGCGACGGCCCCAGCGGGCACAACGACGCTGGCCGTCAGCCGATATCTCGGTCACGATGTGTATGCCGCGCTTGATGGAATGCGTGCGAACGATGGCGGTGTGTACCTGTCGAACGGTGACAGTTCTGCGGCTTCGACCGACGTGCGCCGCGTGAGCGCCGCATCGGAAGCCTTGCCGTGGACTATCCGCGTCACATACTCACTGGACGGGCCACAGACGGATGCCGACGGCGTCAACGGGGCCAGCGGGCTGGTTGGTGTACGCGTCACCGTCACCCGCAACGAACTCGCCTCGCATGACATCGTGCAGGCCGCAACCGGACTGGTACCGGTCGTGGCATTCACGATACCGACCGAAGTCGGGGACGATCTGTCATCCAGTGACGGTGCGGTCATCACACAGCAAGGTTCCGACAACGTAATCACCGCGATCGGCGACGATGTGTCGCTGCTCGGACCGGATGATTCCGATTGGCTCGACGACATGCTGCATGCCGCTCAGCCGGCTGGTTCTAGCGGGGACACCATACTCGATCTCAGCGTCTATCTGAACGCCAAGCAGTTCTCCATGAGTCCGATCGTACTGGCCGCGCTACCAGCATCCGATGCGAACGATATCACCGCACAGGCCGCGGACCTTGCGCAATCCGCGACTTCGCTCGCGGACACGCTGACCGGTGCGGCCAGCCAAAGCAACGACGATCTGATTGCCCAACTGACCGCATTGCGTGATCAGGAACGAGCGCTCGCCTCGTCCACGATCGCCGAGCGCACCGCCGCGCACCGGCAGGCGTTCGACGCATACATGGCCTCCTACGTGGGTTCGTACACCACGCATCTGAGCGGTTCGATCAGCAACAAGACGCAGATGGCTGCGCTGATCGGCACCGCCGGCGAACTAAGCGGGGATACGCCGCTGGCACAGGCCGTGGTCGATCTGGCCAACGCGGTGAACGCCGTGAGCGCCGCGCATCGGCATACGGGTGCCGCGGACGAGGTCGACGCGATCATCCGCCGTATCCGTCAGCAAGGGGTCAGCGGGCTGGCCGATGAACTGACACAAAACGCCGGTCGCGAATCACAGCTCGGCTCGTCCGGCTACAGTGCCGGGCAATCGCAACTGTCGCAGGCGATGATCCCGTATTCGATGGCGTATACCGACACCTACACCGAGCATCTGAGCGAACTGACCGGCGGCACGTCCAGTGGAGCCGCGGCATACCAGCAGCAGGCGATCACGGAAACGAACGAATCGTTCAAGACTGAAACTGATCTCAAGGCCGACCAGGCGAAGGTCGACGCGGCAATGGCCGCACTTGCCACGGCCAGCGAACATACGGGCCGGGCACAGGCGATCCGTCAACTGCTGCTACGGTTCGAGGATCGGTTCGAGTCGGGAGATGGCGAGGCTGGATCGTCTGATTCCGCTGCCGCCGCGACCGCAACGAAGAGCGGTGAACAGAGCCTCGAATCCTTGTCCGCAACCGATTCGCCGAAACTTGGCGTGGGCGGCAACGGCATCGCCGCGGTGGTCGAGGCCGCGCGGCTGAAGCGACTGCACGCCGAGCGGGAGCGGGCGGCCGCGGCCGCACAGGCGCAATCGCAGCAGACCGACGGTCAGGCGGCAAGTCTGGTCGATGATCAGGTATCAATGAGCAAGAGCGATGTGATGAGCTTCGCCGGGTCGGTGACCTCTCTTGGCGGAGGAACGAAGGACGCTGGCTCCGGGACCGCGGACGATGCGTCGTCGGGCAACGGAACGACTGACGCTTCGGCCACAACTTCATCCAAAGAACAGGAGTCGCTAGGACTGAACGAGGCACCTTCGGTGGCGTTCGGCATCCGCGGCATGAACCCGGGTAGTCTGCTCACGCCGAACAATTCCCCGACCATCGACGAGACGGTTGCCATCGGAGATGCGGCCGGTATCCTGCCGTCCGCCGTATCGGCGCTTGCCGATGCCGGTTCGCTGAACGATCTGGCCGACCACACCTCCGACCAGTCCTCCGGAACGAGGTTCCTCCTCGTCGTAGAGACACTGTCGTGAACCGTATGATCTCCATAAGTGGGTGATATCGGACTTCCTAAGCCGTAGGTGGGTAAAACCGGATGGTTTGGCGGCCGATATGGGTTGGTAATGATACCGTATTGCCCACTTATGGATATGAGGATCCGATATTACCCACTTATGGGTCGGATAACGGCGGGACGGGTCACTGATAGCGGATCTGGTTGCCGCCGGTCTCCATGTCGACGCTGCCGGAAAGCAGCTCGATAAGCTGTTGGACGAGCGGGACGATCAGGAACGTGCCACCGATCGACCATAGGTTCAGAAAGATCGTGGACGCGCCCATCGGCACGAGCACGACGCGTGCGGCCACCATGACGAGTCCGACGATCGGCAGCGCGAAATGCGTGACGATCGGGAAGTGTCGTTTGGTGCGGAACTGATGCCATGCGACGAACAGCAACGGCAGGATCATCATCCATGCGCCGATTGCGGTGATGACTTCGCGTACGGGTAGATGCAGCGTGTAGCGAGATCCGGGCAGGAACACGGAGATGGCGAGCAACGCCAGTCCGGCCAGCACGATGCGTTTGAGCGGTTTGTCGTTGATCAGCTCATCCTCGGGCAGATCGTCGATCTGATTGTTGATATCCGCAGCCTGTGCATTGCTCATAGTCATCACCCATGTGAGATTGTATCGCAGAGTTATGGCATACGAAATAAAAAGCTCCCCCTTAAGACAAGGGGGAGCGGAGTATCACCAGAAGAAGCCTTACTTCTTCTTAACAGGCTGAGCCGTGAAGCGGACAGTCCTGTGGACTGTCCGTAGGCTCAGTGAGCGGCTGCACTACAGGCAGCCGCGAAGGCCGCCTGTTAAGAAGAAGCCTTACTTCTTCTTAACAGGCGGCTCGCCGAGTTCGCTGTCTTCGACGATGACGTCGATGGCGGCCTCGGCTTCGGCCTTCGCCTTGGCGGCGGCGTCGACGGCCGCTTCGGCGGTCTCGTGCGCGGCCTTGATCGCGGCGGCGGCGCTCACGAAGGAGATGCGGCCCACCACGCGGCCGGCCTCGGCGATGTCGTTCACGGCGCTTTCCAGCGATTCGCGCACGTCATCGGCCACACCGAGCTTCACGGACAGGATCGGCGTCTTCATCGAGACCTTGGCCTTCGACTTGATGCCACGCAGCGCGGCCAGCGCCTCGCCGGCGTGGGCGAGCAGCTCCGGCGCGACCTTGAACGCGGCGGCCTCGTACACATCCGGGGTCGGCCATGCGGCGCGGTGCACCGAACCGGCGCCCGCATGCATCCAGCTCCACACCTCTTCGGTCGCGTACGGCAGGTACGGCGCGAGCAGACGCGCGAACGCGTCCAGGCCCAAGCCCAGCGTCGTGCGAGCCGACTTGGTTGCCGCCTCGCTCGGCACGTGGCCGGTCGCGTCGGCCGTGCCGTACGCACGGTTCTTGACCAGCTCGATGTAGTCGTCGCAGAACTGCCAGAAGTAGCTTTCGATGACCTCAAGCGCCTTGGAGTGCTCGTACGCCTCCATCGCCTCGGTGGCCTGACGCACCACGAGCGCCATCTTCGCCATCGCGGCGCGGTCGAGCGGTTCGGTCACGTCGGCCGGGTTCCACGCGGCGGTCGCGGCCTCGCCCACGTGGTGGTTCTCGTCCTCGCGGCCGATCGCCAGCGCGAACTTGGTCGCGTTGAGCAGCTTGATCGCGAGACGACGGCCGATCTTCATCTGGCCCTCGTCATACGTCGCGTCAAGACCGAGGCGGGCGGAAGCGGCCCAGTAGCGCACCGCGTCCGCGCCAAACTGTTCGATCGGCTTGTTCGGCACGACGACGTTGCCCTTGGACTTCGACATCTTCTTGTGGTCCGGGTCGAGAATCCAGCCCGAGAGAGTCGCATGCGCCCACGGCAGGCACTTGTTCTCCAAGTGCGCGCGGTCGACGGTCGAGAACAGCCAGGTGCGGATGATGTCCTGGCCCTGCGGGCGCAGATCCATCGGGAACGTGGCCTTGAAGATGGCCTCGTTCTCCTCGCCCGGCTCGGCCCAGCGGGTCACGATCTGCGGGGTGAGCGACGAGGTCGCCCACGTGTCCATGATGTCCTGCTCGGCGGTGAAGCCGCCCGGCACGTCGCGCTGTTCCGCCGTGTAACCGGCCGGCACGTCGATGGTCGGGTCGATCGGCAGGATGTCCTCGCTCGGCGTGATCGGGTGATCATAATCCGCGGATCCGTCGGCCTTGACCGGGTACCACAGCGGGAACGGCACACCGAAGAAGCGCTGGCGGGAGATCAGCCAGTCGCCGTTCAAGCCATGCACCCAGTTCTCGTAGCGCACGCGCATGAAGTCCGGGTGGAAGTTGAGCTCCTTGCCGCGTTCGATCAGTTCGGCGTTCAGCTTCGGGTCGGTGCCGCCGTTCTTGAGGTACCACTGGCGGGAGGTGACGATCTCGAGCGGCTTGTCGCCCTTCTCGTAGAAGTTCGTCATACGCTTGGTCGGCGTCGGCTCGCCGTCCAGATCGCCGGACTCACGCAGATGGTCGACGATGATCTTGCGGGCGGAGAACGTGGTCTTGCCGGCGGTTTCGGCGAAGATCGCGCGGCCGTTCTCGTCCTCGATCCAGTCCGGCGTGTCCATGACGATACGGCCGTTGCGTTGGATGATCGAACGGGTCGGCAGGTTCAGATCGCGCCACCACTGCACGTCGGTCACATCACCGAAGGTGCAGCACATCGCGATGCCGGCGCCCTTGTCCATCTCGGCGGCCGGGTGGGCCAGAATCGGAACGCGAACCTTGAACAGCGGCGAGTACACGTACTGGCCGAAGTACTGCTTATAGCGCTCGTCGTCAGGGTTCGCGATCAGCGAGGTGCAGGCCGCGAGCAGCTCCGGACGGGTCGTTTCGATGTAGATCGGCGTGCCGTCCTCGAAACGGAACGCGACCTTGTGGTAGAAGCCCGGGTATTCGCGCGACTCAAGCTCGGCCTGGGCCACGGCGGTCTGGAACGTCACGTCCCACAGGCCCGGCGCGTCCTTCTGGTACGCCTCGCCGCGGGCGAGGTTGCGCAGGAACGCCTTCTGCGCCACGCGCTGCGGATGCTCGCCGATGGTGTGGTAGGTCTGCGACCAGTCGATCGACAGGCCGAGCGAGCGCCACAGCGCCTCGAACTGCTTCTCGTCCTGCGCGGTCAGCTTCTCGCACAGCTCGATGAAGTTGCGGCGCGAGATCGGCACCTGGTCCTTCGCGTCGATCTTCTTGCCGTCGGTGCCCTCGAACGGCGGCTTGAAATCCGGATCGTACGGCATGGAGGTGTCCACGCGCACGCCGTAGTAGTTCTGCACGCGGCGTTCGGTCGGCAGGCCGTTGTCGTCCCAGCCCATCGGGTAGAACACGTCATAGCCGCGCATGCGCTTGTAGCGCGCGATCACGTCGGTGTGCGTGTAGGAGAACACGTGGCCGACGTGCAGGTGGCCGGACACCGTGGGCGGCGGGGTGTCGATGGAGTAGACGGCCTTGCGGTCGCGCGTGTTATTGAACTTGTACGTGCCCTGCTCGTCCCAGACGGCACGCCACTTGTCTTCCAGACCGTCGACGCCGACCTTGTCGGGCAGCGGGGTCAGGTTTGCGTTGATGATTTCGCTCATACGCGCGATTTTATGCGGCTTAGGTGACAAGGGGTGCCCGCCGCCGGCGGCCGCTTACTTCATCGAGAGCCCGGCGAGCGGCAGATACCGGTCGGTGAGGTTCTTCGGATACCCGCTGACCGATGAGGCGGCC
Source organism: Bifidobacterium simiiventris (assembly GCF_019331715.1). Taxonomy (GTDB): domain Bacteria; phylum Actinomycetota; class Actinomycetes; order Actinomycetales; family Bifidobacteriaceae; genus Bifidobacterium; species Bifidobacterium simiiventris. The sequence continues at coordinate 125,185 of NZ_JAHBBG010000005.1, read as the reverse complement.
GCAACCACGGTCTTCCGCGTGTACAGCCAGTCGCCGGCCGCGTCCTGGCTCACGATGTTCGCGAACGTGCGCAGCCGGTCCTGATAGTCCTTGTCGTTCGTGGCGGCCATCGCGTTGGCGTACGCGTCCTGCGCCGAACCGTTCGTGTACCGGTACACGTTGCTGTCCGTGCCGAACGCGGCGGCGTCATGCTCGCCGTTCGCCACGGCGAGCGCCATCTCGTACTGGCCGTCGTTGATGCGTTCAGTAGCGGTCGCGTCGTCCACGGTCTCCACGTTCACGTCCAGTCCGAGGGAGCGGAGCTGGTCGGCGATCGTGTTGCCGAGATCGGCATACGTTTGCGGCACCACGAAATCGATCGTGCCGAAATACGCCGTGCCGCCCGCGAAGTACGCGATCATGCCGGCGGCTTTGGATTGGTCGAACGGGAACAGGCCGGTCAAGTCCTCGTAACCGGGCTCCAATTGGCTGATCGGGCCACCCAGTTCGCCCGCCGAATCGGCCTGCGATGCCGCGATCGACTTCGCATCCACCGCATAACGCACCATTTGACGCGCCTGCTGGTCCGAGAAGATCGAGTTGCCGTCGTTATTGAACGCGATCATCACCTTCGCGCTCGACAGTCCGGTCGTCACCGTGAAGTTCTTGTCGTCGGCGAGCGCGCCGGTCTCTGACGTGCTGGTCGGCAGCGCCATGTTCAGTGTGCCGTTCTTGAGATCGGTGACCATCGTGTTTTCGTCGGTGTAGTACTTGAGCGTGACGGTGCCCGCGGACGACGGGTCGCCCCAGTAGCCGCCGTTGCTTGCCAGTGTGATCGAGCTGCCCTTGTCGAACTTGGCGACGGTGAATGGGCCGGAGCCGAGCGCGGCCGTCGCGTAGTCCGTGGCCGCCTGCTGGTCGTAGACGATGCCGGCCCGGCCCGACAGCGAGCGCAGCAGCGTAGGATCTGGCTTGCTCAGTGTGATCACGACCTTGCCGGAGTTCGGATTGTCGACCGACTTGAGCGCGCCCAGATCGTCGACGCCTTGGTATTTGTGCTGCACGATCTGCTGCAGCGACCAAACGACGTCGGACGAGTCCAACGCGTCGCCGTTCGAGAACCGCAGTCCTGAGCGCAGCCGGAACGTGTAGGTCAGGGCGTCGTCCGAAACCGTCCAGTCCGATGCGAGCCCCGGCTGCAGCGCGTTGTCGTCGTCGCGTGTGACGAGCGTCTCGTACACGTTGCCGAGCAGCGCGCGTTCCACGGACGGGCTGGAGTCGGTGCGGATGTCGAGCGAGTCGGGGGCGTCGGTGAGTCCGACCGTGATCGAGGTGGAGGATTGCACGGCGTTCATGCGGGGCAGGATGTCGCGGTGTGTGGCGAGGGACCAGACCGGCCATGCGATCAGCGACAGCGCGACCGTCATCGCGATGAAAACCAGCCATGAACGCAGCGCGGTGCTGCCGACTCTCTTATGGTGCATGCGCCCCAGTCTAGCGAGGGGCGCTCCCTAGGGGGTGCCGGCTACTGAGCGGAGGGGCAGGTGGCGTTGAGCGGGCAGGCGGCACAGTCGGGTTTGCGCGCGTGGCAGACGGCGCGGCCGTGCAGGATCAGCCGGTGAGACAGATCGGTCCATTCCTCGGGCGGGAAACATGCGCAGATCTCGCGTTCGACCTTGACCGGGTCGGATTTCGCGATCCGCCAGTCGCTGCGCCAGTGCAGCCGGCCGGTCACGCGCATCACATGCGTATCCACCGGGAATCCGGGGATGGAGAACGCGTTGCCGAGCACCACGTTCGCGGTCTTGCGGCCGACTCCGGGCAGACTTGTCAGTTCGTCCATCGTGCGCGGCACTACACCGCCGAAATCACGGTCGAGCGCGCTGGCCAGTCCCAGCAGATGCTGGGTTTTCGAACGGAAGAAGCCGAGCGGGCGGATGATGTCCTCTATGGTTTCCGGATTCGCCGCGGCCAGCGACGCCGCATCCGGGTATGCGGCGAACAGGGCGGGTGTGACCGAATTGACTCGTTTGTCGGTGGTCTGGGCGCTTAAGACCGTGGCCACGAGCAGTTCGAAGGGATTGGCGAAGTTCAAGGCGCACTTGGGAGCGGGAATCTCCTTGCACAGCAATGCGTATTCGGCGTGCATGCGTTTGAGCCGCGCCTGCTTCGATTCGCGCATCGTGGATCAGTTCTTGGCCGGCGCCGGCTCGGCAGCCAGGCCGTCCGCCTCGTCCTCGGGCGGATCGAAACGGTAGCCGACGTTGCGCACGGTGCCGATGAGATGCTCGTATTCGCCGCCGAGCTTGGCACGCAGACGACGGATGTGCACATCGACGGTACGGGTGCCGCCGTAGTAGTCGTAGCCCCACACCTCCTGCAGGAGCTGGGCGCGGGTGAACACGCGGCCCGGATGCTGCACGAGGTACTTGAGCAGTTCGAATTCCTTGTACGCGAGGTCGATCGGATGGCCGTGCAGGGAGGCGGTGTAACCGTTCGTGTCGACCACGAGATCGCCCGAGCGGATCTGGCCGTCCGCGTTTACCGTGCCCGGTTCGCTGGCGCCGGCGGACCCGTTCGTGCCGGAGCCCAGCGGCGAGTTGCCGCGCTCGGAGACAAGCCTCAAGCGGCCTTCCACTTCGGCCGGCGACGCGGAGGAGACGACCACGTCGGCGATGCCCCACGTGGAGTTGACCACCGTGAAGCCGCCTTCGGTGAGCACGAGCACGATCGGCGTGGACAGGCCGGACGCGTGGATGAGCCGGCACAGGGTTTTCGCCGTGGCCAGATCGTCGCGCGCGTCGAGGAACAGGATCGTGTTCTCCGGCATTTTGACCAGGCTTGCGGCGTCCATCGGCAGCACGCGGACGCGGTGCGACAGCAGGGCGAGGGACGGCAGCACGGTCGCGGGATCGGCCGCGAACGTCATCAGCGTAAGATCCGTCACTGTTCGCCCCCTTATAGATAACGTTCACATGACGTTAACCCGTATCGTAATGGGTTTCACGATTTCGCCTCATTGTACGCGCACGATGTGGACACGGCGGCGCGGTTTGACGCCCGGGAGAGGTTTGGCGGCCGGGGACGTAGGATAAGGTGCAGGAGTTGTTTTGTAAGATCAGCTCGCGGCGGCAGCGGCTGGCCTGCGTACGGGCCTGGGCGATGGTGCACGGGCGGCGAGGAGCGTATCTATGAGTGAGCGGCGTGACGCTGGGGCGAACGTGACGGTTGGTGCGGGGGCCCCGTTCCCGAGCGTGTATACGGCCGGTTTTGCGGTGGTGGCCGCGGCACCGTTGCTGGTATTGACTTTCGGCGGTGCCGGCGCGACCGGGCTGGCGGTGTGGACGGCCGTGCTGATGATCGCGTTCATGGTCTGCTCGCCGCTGCGCGACGGTGTGGCCGGGCATGTGATCGCGGCGGTCGCCGGCATCCTCTCGTTCGTCGCGGCGTTCACGGGCTGGCTGACCTTTGATTGGATCGACGAACTGGCCGATGACGTGCCGACCTCGGTGGGCAACGAGATCACGTGGTTCGTCGGCGTCGGCGGTTTGCTGGTCGTGCTGATCGTCGTGTCGTTCGCGCGCCAGATGGCCCGCGCCGAACGTTCGCATCTGATTCGCGGGCTGTCGCACACCGTGATCGAGGGCGTGGCGCTCATCGGGGCGCCGGGTTGGCTGTTCCTGCCCGATCTCATGGCTTCACCCGATATGGGATCCGACGGTACGTCCGTGATCGTGTTGTCTGCCGTCGTGATCCTGCTGTTTATCGGACTTGCCGTCGCTGCGAACTGGTGGATGGCCGAGGCCGATCCGGACGAACATGCGCGTGCCCCGTGGCTCGGCATCGTCGTGCTGCCGACGTTGCTGTCCGGCGCACTGATCCCGGCCGCCACGATGATCGCATCCATGATCTGACGATGATCCGTTGATCGTCCGTGCCGACGATCCGGTTTCCGCCGCTGAACGGTCCGGTTCCATCCCTGATAAGTGGGTGAAATCGGACCGTCGATATCGTAAGTGGGTGGATCGGTACCAGTTAGACCGTTATTTCGGTCGTTACTGGTACCGATCCACCCACTTACTGAATATGGGAGCCAATTCGATCCGGATTTACCCACTTATGGGGTGACACGGCGGCGTACCGGTCCGGATCCACCCACTTACGGGCCTCTTACGGGCCTACGGGGCTCGGCAGGGACGGCTCCGGGTCAGAGCACGCCAAGATGCTCGAGCAGCACTTTCAGTCCGATCAGGATCAGCACCACGCCACCGGCGATCTGCGCCGGCTTCTGCCAGCGTGAACCGAACATGCGGCCGATATACAGTCCGGCCGCGGAGAACGCGCCGGTCGTGATTCCGATCGTGACCACCGACGACCACACGTCCACCTTCATGAACGCGAAGCTCACGCCCACCGCGAACGCGTCGATGCTGCACGCCACCGCCAACGGCAGCATATGCTTCCAGTCGAACTCGGCGGTCTCCTTCGCGTTCTCCTCGTCCTCCTCGAACGCCTCGTGGATCATGTTGCCGCCGATGAACGCGAGCAGCGCGAAGATGATCCAATGATCGACCGCAGTCACATAGTGCGCGAACGTCTTGGCGAAGAAGAATCCGAGCAGCGGGAACAGGGCCTGGAAACCGCCGAACCACAGCGCCGTCTTGAGGGCGTCGAACCCGCGCAGCTTACGCACGGTCAGACTTTTGCCGATCGACACGGCGAACGCGTCCATCGATACGGACAAGGCAATGAGAAATGTCTGCAACATAGCTGGTTTACCAAGGTTCATCCCGCCGGTCTCCCCACGGGATGGGCCTCGACGGGATACGTGTATCCGCCTACGCCTAGGGGTACCGACACTGAGAACTGCCGGGCAGCCAGCCGGGCTTTGAATCCGAAGCGAATGCTGTTCGCATGTCGTCAATTACGAGGAGCCAGTATACACCAACTTCGCTCCCAGCGTCTTTCACGGGGCGCGCACATACCTTGTGGCAAACTGTTGGATAGTCAGGCGGGCGCACGTCCGCCGTTAGTGGCGCGAGAGTCGAAAGAGGTCAGCGTGGTCAAGGATCCGAAGGACGATATCCTGCATGTCGAGGGCGGCAAGCCCCTCAACGGCACCATCAAGGTGCGCGGCGCGAAGAACTTCGTCAGCAAGGCGATGGTCGCGGCCCTGCTTGCGCCCGGCAAGTCGGTCTTGAAGAACGTGCCCGAGATCCGCGACGTGCACGTCGTGTCCGACCTGCTGCGTCTGCACGGCGTGGACGTGGACGTGGACGGCAAGAACGGCGTCGTCACGATCGACGCCACGCATGTCCAGCTGGCCGATGTGGCCGACGTGGACACGCTTTCCGGCTCCTCGCGCATCCCGATCCTGTTCTCCGGCCCGCTTGTGCACCGCCTCGGAGAGGCGTTCATCCCGGCGCTCGGCGGCTGCGCGATCGGCGGACGTCCGATCGACTTCCATCTGGAAACGCTGCGCAAACTCGGCGCGACCGTCGACAAGGAGCATAAGGACGGCATCCACATCTCCGCTCCCGACGGTCTGCACGGCGCGAAAATCCACCTGCCGTACCCGTCCGTGGGCGCCACCGAGCAGACACTGCTGGCGGCTGTGCTCGCCGAAGGCAAGACCGAACTGTCCGGCGCGGCCATCGAACCGGAGATCATGGACCTGGTCGCCGTCTTGCAGAAGATGGGCGCGATCATCTCCGTGGACGTGGACCGCACGTTCCGCATCGAAGGTGTCAAGGAGCTCAAGGGCTTCACGCACACCGCGCTGACCGACCGCATCGAGGCCGCGAGCTGGGCGTCGGCGGCGCTTGCCACGCGAGGCGACATCTTCGTCAAGGGCGCCACGCAGCCGGAGATGATGACCTTCCTCAACGTGTTCCGCAAGGTCGGCGGCGAATTCGACGTGACCGACAAAGGCATCCGCTTCTGGCATCCGGGCGGCGACCTCAAGCCGGTCGCGATCGAAACGGACGTGCACCCCGGATTCATGACCGACTGGCAGCAGCCGCTGGTCGTGGCGCTCACCCAGGCGAACGGCCTGTCGATCGTGCACGAGACCGTGTACGAGAACCGGTTCGGCTTCACCAAGCCGCTCGTGCAGATGGGCGCGACGATCCAGCTGTACCGCGAATGCCTCGGATCGCTGCCGTGCCGCTTCCAGCAGCGCAACTACAAGCATTCGGCCGTGATCTTCGGGCCGACCCCGCTGACCGGCCGCGACATCGACGTACCGGATCTGCGCGGCGGCTTCTCGCACCTGATCGCGGCACTCGCGGCGTCCGGCCCGTCGAACGTGCAGGGCATCTCGCTGATCGACCGCGGCTATGCGGACTTCCGCGGCAAGCTCGAGGCGCTCGGCGCGGACTTCGACTGATCGTGGCTGACACGCGGTGAGATCGTAGCGGCCGGCAACCGGATTGCTGTTCCGGGTGCCGGCCGCTTGTTTGTCGCTGCTTGGCTGATGCGGGGCGGCTTGGTGACGGCATCCGGAGGTTACCCGCGGGGGAGTGTGTTCGATTTAGGAATCGAGCCGTTTGGCGATGGGGATGACGGCCAACGCTCCTATGGCCAGTGCGGCGGCCGAGACCAGCAGCACCGCCGCGACGGGGAAGCGATCGTAGGCCCAGCCGTACAGCATCTGACCGAGTGGCTGGGCGCACATGCATAATGCGGAGAACATCGCCATCACCTTGCCGGTCATTGCCTCCGGCGTGCTCAGCTGGATCGCCGGTATGGCGATGAGATTCGTGAAGCAGGCCGCGATCACTGATGCGCACATGCCGGTCACCAGCACCGCGAGCTGTGTTTTCGGACCGATCGGCAGCAGAAATACGCCGCCCTGCGGCAGCGTGGTCAGCGCGAACATGGCGGTCGCGGCCGGCAGATGACGCACGGCGAGACGCGCGGCGAACAGACCCGCAAGAAACGCGCCGGCTACGCCCGCCACGCCGACCAATCCGTCAGATATGCCGTACACGGTCGCGTCGAATCCGAGCACGGTACGGATCGTATACGGGAATCCGACCGCGGAATAGCCGATTGTGACGAAGTTGATCGCCGCCGCATACAGTGCCAGATGGAACACGGCCGGCCGATCATGCGTGAGGAACCGCAGCCCGGCTTTGAGATCCTCGATCGGCGTGGGCAGCCGGTCGCCGTCGGCCGTGCGATCGGGGGCAGCGAGGCGGATGAACCATTCGAGCACGGCCGCCGCGGCGAAACTCGCGATCGTAATCGCCATCATCACGTGGATGCCGACCATCGCGTACAGCACGCCGCCGAGGAAGCTCGGCAACAGGGAGCTCAACTGCTGCACTTGGTTGATGACGGCCATCGCGCGGCGCAAGGTCGCCGATCCGTGCGTGCGGAACATTTGGGGAAGCGCGGCCTGGACGGTCGGCGTCTCGAACGCGCCGAGCACGGCGAGCGCCACTTGCATGACGGCGATCGCGGCGATGTCGAATCCGATCGCGGCGAACGCGAGTGCACTGGCGAGTACGAGTATGGCGGACGCGGCGTCGAGTGCGACCATGATCGTGCGGCGGTTTATCCGGTCGGCGAGCACGCCGCCGAACGGGGAGAGCAGGATCGTCGGAACGATGGAGACGGCGAGGATGGACGCGAAGATGGCGGCCGAGCCGGTTTCGTCGAGCACCCACATCGACATGGCGAAGCGCAGCATCATGTTGCCGAACAGCGAGATGCCTTGGCCGGCGACGAGCAGGATGAAGTCGCGGGAGACGAGTGGGGAATGGGGATGGTCCAGTTTCGGCTGTGCGATGTCCGAATCGTTGCTGATGGTCATGAGGGCTCCTTGGTTGGGTCGGTTTTTCATACCGACCGACGGTATGAAAAATGATGGCGATTACGGCATGATGGTGATGGAAGCCGCGGTAGCGGGTGTTTTACGCTAGAAGACTGTGAAGTTGGCGGCAACCGGTCGCTTACACGTGTCGATGAGACCGTTTCCTGCCAGCAACTCTCGAAGATATCGGCAACCGGTCTCCGAGGGGCGTTCCAGAGGCCGGTTGCCGCCAGAAGGCTCTTTCTTCTAGTGACAAATGGACTTTGGAAGAGGGCGATTTATCCGCCGAAGTCGGTGTAGAGCCGTGCGGTCATGGCGATGAGCTCGTCGTCGAAGACCGGCACGCCGATCGCGTCGAGCATCGCGGCGAGACATCGGATGCGGTGCTCGAGCTGGGATGCGGTGGCGGGGTAGAAGTGCGGCAGCAGCCAGTAGTTGGTGAGCAAGGCGAGCATCTCCGCCGCCTCCTGCGGGTATTCGGTCGGAATCGACCCGTCCTGCACACCCTCGTCGATGAGCGGGCGGAAATGCTTGGGCAGTTCGGCCGACCAGAACCGCATGTTGTCGGTGAAGTACGTCGGATCGTCCAGCAGTGGCATCGCCACGCGGTTGATGTCGCGATGGCTCTCGTCGGATGCGGACAGCTTGAACAGTTCACGGATTTTATGCAGCCCGTCGAGATCCTCGCGCTCGAAGACGGCCTTGCTCTGTTCGCCGATGCGTCGCGCATCGTCGTCGCCGAGCCGGTCGAGGATCGTCTGCTTCGACTTGAAATGGTGGTAGATCGCGCCCTTCGACAGGTCGCCGAGCCGGTCGACGATGTCTTGGACGGAGGTCTTTTCGTAGCCCTGTTCCATGAACAGTTCGCGGGCGGCGTCGAGGATGCGCTGTTCAGTCACTTCGGGATGTGCGTTGCGTGCCATGGTCGTCTCATTTCTGCCCGGTGATCCGATCTGCCGACGAAGCAGTCGTGTGCCGTGCCGCCATCATTATACATACCGTCGGTCGGTATGTATCAATCAAACATTTATATGGCGTGGCGTGAACGATGATTGCCGCACGGGCCGTCGTTCGTGGGTTGCGGCACAATAGGGCACATGGCATCCAAAGGAAAACCGTCGCCGCGATCCGCGGTCAAGCCGCTCTCCAACGAGCAGGTCGCCCGGCTCGCCAAGCGGCATCATCTGGTCGACCCGATGCGTGACCTGCCGACCGGGCCGAACCGGCGCATCAACCAGCCGGAAATCGACGCGCAGCATCCGAAAGGCACCAAACGCCTGCTCAAGGGCGTCGACGTGGTCTTCAACGCCAGCTGCAAGACGCTCGCATGGGGACTCGACAACATCCCCGAAACCGGCCCGTTCATCACCGCCGCCACGCACGTGACCATGTTCGACGTGTTCGTGCCGATGGCGAGCCTCTTCCACATGGGCCGCCGGCCTCGCTACATGGCCAAGGCCGAGATGGCACATTGGCCGCTGATCGGCAAATGGTTCCAGATCGTCGGCATGCAGCCCGTCCAGCGCCGCTCCGGCAAGGCCAAGGCAATCGAGGAGACGTCGATCGAGATCCTCACCTCCGGCCGTCCGCTTACCGTCTGGCCGGAGGGCACGGTAACGCGCGACCCGAAGAAATGGCCGATGAGCATGAAGAATGGCGTCGGCGTGATCGCGCTCGAGACGTCGCGCCGGCTCGGAATCCAGGTGCCGCTGTTCTGCGCGGTGACGTGGGGTGCGGCGAGCATCAACCACTGGTGGCCGTGGCCACGCAAGAACGTGGTCATGTGCTACGACACGCGGCTCGATTACACCGATCTGCTGGAAGACAGCGATGCGTGGGCCGAGGGAATTGATGGTGTGCCTCAAACGGCCGCCGACGAACTGACGCGGCGGATTCGCGTGCGGATGACCGAGATCATGGCCGAGATCCGTGGCGAGGACGCGCCCGACGGGTACTGGGACTACCGGACGATGAGCCGGGTGAAGGGGTGAACCGCTTTCTCGGCTCCCCTTGTCAGGGGAGCTGTCGGCCGTGGATCGGCTGAAGGGTAGTCGGTAGTTTGGCGTTCCGAAGCGTTGACACTCCCCCAGTCAGCTACGCTGACAGCCCTCTCAACTGAGGGGGCCAAGAATCTATAGGAATGAAATATAAGGAGAACACGGTATGAAGATTACGGTACTGGGCGCAGGCGCATGGGGCACCGCCTTCGGGCAGGTGCTGGCCGATGCGGGCAACGACGTGACCATGTGGGCCATCGAGCCCGAGATCGTCGAAGGCATCCGCGACCATCATCACAACGGCGTGCGTCTGCCGTCCGTCGAGCAGCTGCCCGACAACATGACCGCCACCGGCGATCGCGCCGAAGCCGTCAAGGACGCCGAGATCGTCGTCGTCGCCATCGCCGCGCAGTTCGCCCGCGTCGCGCTCGCCGAATTCAAGGACCTCATCCCGTCCGACGCGATCGTCGTCAGCCTCATGAAGGGCATCGAACGCACCACCTCCAAGCGCATGGACGAAGTCGTGCGCGAGGCCCTCGACCTGCCGGCCGAACGCTTCGCCGCCGTCTCCGGCCCGAACCTGAGCAAGGAGGTCGCCGACCGCCAGCCGGCCGCCACCGTCGTCGGCTGCGCCGACCTCGACAACGCGCGCAAGGTCGCCAAGGCCTGCACCAACAGCTACTTCAAGGCGTTCGTCACCCGCGACGTCATCGGCCTCGAAATGTGCGGCTCGCTCAAGAACGTGACCGCGCTCGCCGTCGGCATGGCCCGCGGCGCCGGCTACGGCGAGAACACCGCCGCGATGATCGAGACCCGAGGACTGGCGGAACTGACCGCCCTCGGCAAGGCCGCCGGCGCCGACGTCAAGACCTTCTTTGGCCTCGCCGGCGTGGGTGACATGACCGCCACCTGCGGCTCCCCGCTGAGCCGCAACTACACGTTCGGTGCGAACCTCGGCAAGGGACTGAGCGTCGAGGAGGCCACCAAGGCCAGCAACGGCGTGGCCGAAGGCGTGCCCACCACCGACGCGGTCGTCGCGCTCGGCAAGGAGCTCGGCGTAGCCACGCCGCTGGCCTGTGCGATGAGCCGCGTGCTCGCGGACGGCATCTCCTGCCAGGAGATGCTCGGCCTGCTGTTCGGCGACGAGATCACCGAAGAGTGAACGCACGGTCGCGGCGCGCTCCGTCTCGGCGTCGGGACTTGCCGCGACCTCCCATATAATCCACCACAACCCGCATCCATCCCACGAAAGGAGACGCCCATGAGCGACGTCAACGACACCGACACCCCCGAGAACCTCGACATTCCTGATCATCTGTCGTATTCCGAAGAGCACGCATGGGTCGATGAATCCGCGTCGCCGGCGATCATCGGCATCACCGAGTACGCGGCCGAGCAGATGGGCGAACTCGTGTTCGTCGACCTGCCCGAGCCGGGCGACCGCGTGGAATCCGGCGACGAGATCGTCGAACTCGAGTCGTCCAAGGCCGTCCAACCGCTCGTCAGCCCAGTCTCCGGCACCGTCAGGTACGTCAACCGCGAGGCGTCCGACGATCCGAGCGTCATCACCGGCGACCCGTACGGTGAGGGATGGCTGCTCAAGATCGAACTGGACGACGACGAACCTGATCTGCTCACCGCCGAGGAGTACGCCAAGATCATCCGTTCGTGACCGATCATGCGACGGAGTCCGCATTCAGCTTGTGTGACGGTTCTGTAAAGAAAATTCGGATAATGGCCGGCGTATAGTGGAAGCATGAGCAGGATACAGCAGCATGCGACGGGGCTTGCCCCGAACGACGACGCGGAGCGCGGCACGGACGCCGACGACATGGCAACCGTGCCGATTCCCGCGCGTAAGGTCGTCACGACGTTCGACGCCGCATCAAAACACGAGCGCATCGAAAACAAGCCGATCCTCGTGCGCGTCGCCCGCCGTGCCATCACGCGCACGTTCGGTGCGTGGCTGCGTTTCTCCACGCCGATCGTCACCGGCTGGGGATGGTATCCGAACATCGAACCATACGTCGGATACGGCACCGAAAACTACTCGCGATTGATCTGCCGCACGGTCTACGCGCCGGCCAACGCCCGCAGCGGCGAACTGACGCGCGGCATCCGTGGCATGCTCGCCATCCCTGCGCCACATCGCCAAGTACGTATCGCCATCGACGACATGCCTCTGGAAACCGTGCAGGTCGGCCAACCCGAAACCTACGACCGGTTCGACCGCGCGCGCGGCACGAACAGCGAATACGCGATCTCCGACACCAGCGGCTATCTTGATCTCGTGGCCGAACATCGGCTCGAACCGGGCGTGCATCGCGTCACCTATCAGGTCGAACGCCGCCGTCCGGTGTCCGCGAACCTGTTCACGATCCCGGCGAGCGCCAAAATCGGCATCATCTCCGACGTGGATGACACCATCATGATCACGCAGGCGCCCACATTGTGGAAGGCCCTGTACAACCTGCTGTTCCTCAACCCGAAGAAGAAGGCCTCCGTGCCGGGCATGAGCGTGCTGTTCACCAAGCTCGCCGACCTGTACCCGGACGCGCCGTTCTTCTACCTGTCCACCTCGCCGTGGAACGTCGAAAGCTCGATTCGCAACTTCATCATCGACCACGGCTTCCCGGAGGGGCCGCTGCTGCTGCGCGACCTCGACCCGCGACCCAAGACCTTCATCCCGACCGGCCCACAGCACAAGCTCGAATTCGCCGAACAGCTCATGGCCGACTTCCCGGACATGAAGTTCATCCTGATCGGCGACGACGGGCAGAAGGATCCGACAACGTATGCAACGATCACGCGTCGCTACCCGGGGCGCGTGATCGCGATCGGCATCCGTCAGCTGTCCCCGCGCGAATACTCGCCGCTCTCGTCGGTGGTGGGCACCACGTCCACCCAGCCGATGCCCGTGACCGAAGTGCCTGTGTTCACTGGCACGACCGGTGCGAACCTCATGAAGACCATGCTGCCGTATCTCAAGCAGCACGCGCTCTGACGGTCCGGCCTGCCGGTCGGTTCGCGTCGGCCTGTTGGAGCCGGTCACTACAATGGGCGATCATGACCGACGAAGAGCAGTTTGCCGAAGCCGCCGCAATGCCGCAGCCCCCGGCAGCCAAACGAATCCCGCACGAGCGCACGTTCCACGGCGACACGTTCACCGACCCGTACGAATGGATGCGAGACAAGGACTCGCCCGACGTGCGCGAGTACGTCGCCGCGCAGAACCAGTACTGCGACGCGCGCATGGCCGGGCTTGCGGGACTGCGGTCGACGCTGTTCGGCGAACTCAAATCGCGCATCCAACAGACCGACATGTCGGTGCCGACGCGCATGAACGGCTACTGGTATTTCGCGCGCACCGTCGAAGGGCAGCAGTACGGCCTGCAATGCCGCATGCCGGTGCGCGGCGAGGACGATTGGGAGCCGCCGCAGGTCGACGCGTCGAGCGAACCTGGATCGTTGCCCGGCGAACAGATCATCTTCGACGCGAACCGCGAATCGCAGGGCCATGATTTCTTCCGGCTTGGCGGCTTGGAACTGAGCCGCGACGGCCGCTGGATGCTGTACGGCGTGGACACGAGCGGCGACGAACGCTACGATTTCCGCATCCGCGACCTCGACACCGGCGAGGAACTGCCTGATCTGCTGGAGGGTATCGGCGGTGCGAGCCTGACTCCGGACGGCAAATGGGTGTTCTATGTGCTGGTGGATGATGCGTGGCGGCCGTATGCGGTGCGTCGGCATCAGGTCGGCACGCCGGTCGAGCAGGACGCGGAGGTCTACCGCGAGGACGACGAACGGTTCTGGGTCGGCGTGGGCATGAGCTTCGACGAGCGCAACATCGTGATTGGCACCGGTTCCAAAACCTCGACCGAAGTGTGGATGCTGCCGATGGACACGCCCGAAGGCGAGTTCTCGGTGTTCATTCCGCGGCAGGCCGACATCGAATACGATGTCAGCTTCGCCTGTTTCGAGGGCGCAGGCGAGCATGGCGAGGACATTCCGCTCGCGATCGTCTACCACAACGCGTCCAATCCGAACTTCGAGATCGACGTGATCGATATGCGTTCGCATAAGCCTCCGTACCGGCTCGGCGAGGGCGTGCGCGTGGCCGTCGGTTCGCCGTACGGCTGCGAGCGCGGCGATGGATTCGAGCCGGGCGCGAGTGTGCGGCGTATCGGCGAAGCGTACTTCAATCCTGCCAATCCGGCCGTGCTGCAGGGGACGCACGGGCTGGCGATCGAAGGCATCGCGATGTACCGGCATTTCGTGTCGCTGGCCTACCGCACGGACGGTCTGCCGCGCGTGGCGATCATGACGAAGGAACGGGCCGCGGCCGATTTCCTCGCCGGTCGTCCGTGGGCGTTCCGCGAGCTGACGCCGCCCGCGTTGGAGGGGGACTGGGACGCCGATTTGGATGCCGACGACCTGGAAACGGCAGCGTCGATGAGCGGCGACGATGCGGCCGGCCCGCACCCGCATCGCGATGCGTCGGCTGGGACAGGCGACGAGTCCGGTGACGACGCGGCTGATCTGACCGGCTCACGCGAGCCGCAGATGGTCGACACGTGGGATGGCGCGGCCGACGATCTGCTGCCCGGTGAGACACGACGGCTGTATTCGATCGGATCGTCCGGCAATCCCTCGTACGATGCGCCGCGCATGCGCTACTCGTTCTCGAGTTACACGCGTCCCGGCGAACTGCACGACATCGACCCGGCGAGCGGCGAGGACCGGCTGCTCAAACGTGCCACTGTGCTCGGCGACTTCGATCCGCGCGACTATATGGAGCGTCGCGTGTGGATCACCGCGCGCGACGGTGAGCAGATCCCGGTGTCGCTCGCGTGGCGGCGCGATATTCCGGTGTCGCAATCGGCGATGTTCATCATCGGCTACGGCGCGTACGAGATCAGCTCCGATCCGGGATTCTCGGTGTCCAGGCTGAGTCTGCTCGACCGCGGCGTGCTGTACGCGGTGCCGCACATCCGTGGCGGCGGCGAGATGGGCCGCGCGTGGTACGAACAGGGGCGGCGGCTCAACAAGAAGCATTCGTTCGAGGATTTCGTGGACGCTACCGTCGCGCTGCAGGAGGCCGGACTGGCCGACCGGCGGCGCACCGTGGCGAACGGCGGTTCTGCGGGCGGCCTGCTGATGGGCGCAGTGGCGAACCTTGCGCCGGACCGGTATGCGGGTATCGAGGCGGACGTGCCGTTCGTGGACGCGCTCACGTCGATCCTCGACCCGTCGCTGCCGCTGACAGTGACCGAATGGGACGAGTGGGGCGATCCGTTGCACGACGCGGACGTGTACCGGTATATGAAGTCGTACACGCCGTACGAGAACGCGCCGGACTCGGGCGGCGCGGTGTCGTGGCGGCGCGATGCGGACGGGAAGCCGGTGTTCCCGAAGCTGTTCGTGACCACGTCGATGAACGACACGCGCGTGCTGGTCGTCGAACCGCTCAAATGGGTGGCACGATTGCAGGCGGCCGGCGTGGACGCGATCGTCAAGATCGAGGTCGAGGCCGGGCACGGCGGCACCACGGGCCGCTACAAGCAGTGGGAGGAGGTCTCCTACGAGAACGCGTGGTGCCTGAGCGTGATGAGCATCCTGCACTGAGCTCGTGTGTCCACAGGCTGAGCGGTTCGCGGCCGGCCTGTGGGCGCGCGTGTAGTCTCGCGTGCTATGAGCAAGACATACACAATCGCCGTGATCCCCGGCGACGGCATCGGCAAGGAAGTCACCCCGTGGGCGCAGAAGGCCCTCGAGAAGGCCGCCGAAGGCGTGGCCGACTTCACCTACGAACCCTTCGATCTCGGCGCGGAACGCTATCTGCGCGACGGCGCGATCCTGCCCGACGACGAGCTGGAACGCATCAAGAAGACCGACGCGATCCTCCTCGGCGCGGTCGGCGACCCGCGCATCAAGGCCGGCATCCTCGAGCGCGGCCTGCTCCTGAAACTCCGTTTCGCGCTCGACCAGTACGTGAACCTGCGTCCGTCCAAGCTGTACAAGGGCGTCACCTCGCCGCTCGCCAACCCGGGCGACATCGACTTCGTCGTCGTGCGCGAGGGTACCGAAGGCCTGTACTGCGGTGCGGGCGGCGCGGTCCGCCGCGGCACCCCGCAGGAGGTCGCCACCGAGGTGTCCATCAACACCGCGTACGGCGTCGAACGCGTCGTGCGTTACGCCTTCGAACTGGCCATGAAGCGCCGCAAGCACATCACGCTCGTGCACAAGAAGAACGTGCTCGTCAACGCCGGCGACATGTGGCAGCGCATCGTAGACAAGGTCGGCGAGGAATACCCCGAGGTCACCCACGACTACTCGCACATCGACGCGGCCACCATCTACCTCGTCTCCGACCCGTCCCGCTTCGACGTGATCCTCACCGACAACCTCTTCGGCGACATCCTCACCGACGAGGCCGGCGCGGTCGTCGGCGGTGTCGGCTACTCGGCGTCCGGCTGCATCAACGCGTCCAACGAATACCCGTCCATGTTCGAGCCGATCCACGGTTCCGCCCCGGACATCGCCGGCAAGGGCATCGCGAACCCGACCGCCGCGATCCTGTCCGCCGCCATGCTGCTCGAACACCTCGGCTTCGACGATGCGGCCAAGAAGATCCACGCCGCCGTCGAGGCCGACATCGAGGAACTCGGTTCCACCCAGCGCACCACCGATCAGGTCGGCGAGGACATTCTCGCCCGCATCTGACGGATTCGTGAATACGCATGTAAAGCCCTGCCGGCAACGGCGGGGCTTTATTATTGCCGCATGGGAATATTGCGAGGCGAATGCAAGACGCCGGGCGGCAAACTGGTCGCCGTACGCGTGACGGTCGACGGCAGGGTCGGGGATGCTGCCGGACGGAATGTGGTCGGCTGCCGGTTGGATGGCGATTTTTTCGTCGATGGCGACGATGCGGCGGCGCGGGAGCTGATCGACGCGATCGAACGCGCGCTGATGAACGGCGAAGCAGTGGAATCGGTGATCGAACGGTACGAAACGGCGACGGGCGTGCGGTTGGTCGGCACCGATGCGGCGGCGATCGACACGGCATTTATGCGGGCGACGGGCGGTAGCTCGGCGATGGGTGTGGAAGATTGCTCGACTCGGCTGCGTCTCGCTCGGCCTGACAGTAATGGGGAAGCGATCGCTCGACACGACAATATAAGAGGGGAGACGCTCGCTCCGGAGATCGAGCGGCGCTGGGCTGCACTGCGACCGGTGGTGATCCACGACATACCGCGTGGGCCGGCCGAACAGATGACCATCGACGAACAATGGGCGCGCGAGGTCGCATCCGGAGAGCGCCCCGCGACCATCCGATTCTGGGAATGGGCCTCGCCGGCCGTGGTCGTCGGCCGCTACCAGTCCATTCCGGACGAGGTACATGAGGACGTCGCCGCACGCGACGGATTCGCCGTCGTACGACGCTGCACCGGCGGCGGCGCGATGTTCATCGAACCCGGCAACACGATCACCTACTCGCTGTACGTACCACTGTCGTTCGTCGCCGGCATCGGTATCGAGGAATCATATCGACTGTGCGATCACTGGCTGATCGAATCGCTGCACGCCATCGGAGTGCGTGCCACGTTTTCCGGCGTCAACGACATCGCCGCAACCGATCCGGCAACCGGCGCTCCGGCAGGCAAGATCGGCGGCGCGGCCCAACGCAGGTTTCCCGCCAAACCGGCCGCGGACGGCCATGCGGCAGGTCCCGGCTCTCTTCTGCACCACGTCACGCTCGCCTACGACATCGACGCGGACCACATGGGCCGCATCCTCAACACGTCCGCCGAAAAACTCTCCGACAAGGCCGTCAGATCGGCCCGCAAACGCGTCGATCCGCTGCGCTCGCAGACCGGAATGCCGCGCGACGAGATCGTTCGCCGCATGATCGCGTACCTGCGTACGACATATTGTTCGTGAACGCGGGGAGACGAACCGGGGGCGACCGATTACAATATGAACAGTCGCGACCGGTCGGCGCCGACCGCGATGCGGTGGTATGCGCGAATGACAGTGGTACGGCGAGGTAAGCAAAGGATGGTGCGATAAGCGTGAAAAGCCCCAACGAGATGCCTGATCAGGGCAACACCCTGCTGCACACCGCCCTGTTCTCCCAAGTATCGTCCGAACAGGCCGAGGAACTGCTGCCGTACCTGATGGAGGCCCGGTACGACAAAGGCGAATGCATCTTCCACGAAGGCGACACCGATCATCGCATGTACATATTGGAATCGGGCAAGGTCAAGCTGATCCGCACATCGTCGGACGACCGCGTGCAGCTGCTGTCGATCCACGCACGCGGCGAGATCCTCGGCGAGATCCCGGTGTTCGACCCGGACGGCGGTCCGCGCACGGCCTCGGCGGTGGCGATGACGAGCGGCACCCGCGTGGTGTGGCTGGAACATGACGCGTTGTTCGACTGGCTCGGCAAATACCCGCGCGTCGCCGTGAACATGCTGCAGGTGCTGGCAAGGCGCATGCGCGAGAACAACGAACGCATCAGCGACCTCGTATTCATGGACGTGCCGGCCCGGATCGCCAAGACGCTCGTTAACCTCGGCAGCCGTTTCGGGGAGCCGGTCGAGGAAGGGCTGCTCGTGCCGCATGACCTGACGCAGGAGGAGATGGCCCAGCTGGTCGGCTCCTCGCGCGAGACCGTGAACAAAGCGCTCACCGATTTCTCGAACCGCGGCTGGATCGCGCGGCGCGGACGGTCGGTGATCATCTACCAGCCCGGCATGTTGATCCGGCGTTCGCGGCGCTGACGGCCGTCGGGAAGCGCGCGGATCCAGCGAATATTCAGCAACTCTCATGATGTTGCGGGTTTTGTGACGATCGCCCGGCACGCCGGTGGGCGGGGCCGGGGCCGGTATACCCGCCCCTTTAGAATGAGCAGCATGCCCAAGAAGAATCCTCTGACAATCTCGCGTGTGCTTGCACTGGTGTTGGCCTATCTGTCGCTGTGCGTGGCGGGTGGCGTCGCCGGCAGTGTGCTGCTCATTCCCGGCGTGTTCGCGGCCAACCGCATGGTGCAGGCCATCGTGCCGTCGCTGCAGGTGGAGGGCATCGACTTCGACGTGACCAGCCTGCCGCAGAAGTCCACGATGTACGCGAAGGACGGCACCACGCAGATCGCCCAGTTCTATGAGGACAACCGCATCGTCGTGCCGATCAAGGATGTCTCGCTCTACATGCGTCAGGCCGTCGTCGCGCGTGAGGACCGTCGATTCTTCGAGCATTCCGGCGTCGACGTGCAGGGTGTGCTGCGCGCGTTCGTCACGAACTATCTCAAGGACACTAACCAGGGCGGCTCGTCGCTGACCCAGCAGTACGTCAAGAACGTGCTTATCACCACGGCCGAAAGCAACAACGACCCGATCTCCCAGTACCACGCCTCCGAGGACACGTACGCGCGCAAGATCCGCGAGATGCTCATCGCCGTGCAGATGGAGAAGAAATACTCCAAGCTCGAGATCCTGCAGGGCTACCTCAACATCGCGCAGTTCGGTTCGAACCGACTCTACGGCGTCGAGACCGCGGCTCAGTATTACTTCGGCGTCTCCGCCAAGGATCTGAACCTCGTGCAGTCGGCCACGATCGCGGCCATCACGAAGAACCCGGAGAACTACGACCCGTCGATCGAGCAGAACCAGAAGGAGGCGCAGAAACAGCGCAACATCGTGCTCGACCTGATGTGGGAGCAGGGATTCATCAAGGACAAGAGCGAGTACGAGACGGCGAAGAACACGCCGATCGCGGACACGCTCAGCATCCATCCGATGACCTCCGGCTGCGTGAACGCCGGAGACTACGCGTTTTTCTGCGACTACGTGACCCACCGCATCCTCAACTCCGAGGAGTTCGGCAAAACGCAGGCCGACCGTGAGGCGCTGCTCAAGGAAGGCGGTCTGACGATCGTGACGACCTTGGACGTGGACGCGAGCAAGCTGCTCATGGACACCGCCCGCGCCACGATTCCGCCGACCGATCCGACCGGATTCGAGATCATGATGGCGTCGGTCAAGCCCGGTACTGGAGAGGTGCTCGGTTTCGGCATCAACCGCTACTACGCCGTGGGCGATACGAGCGACGACCAGACGAAGACATCCATGAACTATATGGTCGATCAGGTCGACGGCGGCGGCGCCGGCTTCCCGGTCGGTTCGTCGATCAAGCCGTTCAACATGGTCGCTTGGCTGCAGGCCGGGCGCTCGATCAACGAGAACCTGCAGACGAGCACGGTCTACCCGGTCAGCGAGTTCATGTGCGACAACTACAACGGCAGCTCGCAGCAGTATTCGGGCATCGGTTCGGCCTGGGAGGTCACGAACGCGGACGGCGGCAACGTGAACCCGGAAAGCCCGCTCAACGGTCTGGTGCGATCGCACAACACCACGCAGGCGTCGATGGGCGCCGTGCTTGGCCTGTGCCGTGTGGCCGACGCGTACACCGCGGTCGGCTACCATGACGCGTCCACGCTGGAGACGATCGACAAGACCACCAAGATCTATGTGCCGTCCATGATGATCGGTACCGTCAACGTCTCCCCGTTGACGATGGCGAACATGTACGCGACGTTGGCCGCGGATGGCGTCGAATGCACGCCGATCGCCATGACCAAGGTCACGCGCAAGAACGGCGAGGAGATCGCCGTGCCGAAGGCCAACTGTCATCAGGCCATCGACAAGGACATTGCGCAGACCGTCGCCTATGCGATGAACCAGGGCACGGTCCGCTCCGACGGCGCCGGCGTGTTCGCTAAACTGTCGAGCGGACGCAAGACGTTCGCCAAGACCGGTACGAACGAAACGACCTACATGGCCACGGGCGGCTTCATCCCGAACGAGATCGCCACGTTCGTGCTCATGGGCGACGTGCAGGCCCCCTACCAGAACCAGGTGGCGAACGTGTCCATCAACGGCACCTACCGCAGCTACTGGGACGGCGGCACGATTGCAGCCCCGGCGTGGAAGGCGTTCATGGACGCGTACGCCGACAAGAAGGGCATGAGCGTCGACGTCGGTAAGGACTACGGCAACGCCGCGAGCAAGTACACGACCTCGAGCGGCGGGGTGACCACGATCCAGGGATCGACCCTGTCGAACTCGACGCGGTCGAACAGTTCGAGCGGGACGAGCACGAACAACTCGACCAATTCGAATTCGACCAATTCGAACACGCAAGGCACCACCAATAACGGCAACGCCTCGAACGAGAACAACGGCGGAACCACGAACGGCGGCCAGTGACCGTCTCGGCAGGCCGGCTACGTAGCCCGCTGCCGGTCTCGTAGTATGCATGAACGCCCGTCCCAGCGACGGGCGTTCGTCGTACAATGGCGTCAAAAGGGGTGGCTCGGAAAGGAACCGACATGAGCGATGAAGACGGCAAGTCCGCCAAGAAGACGAAGAAGAACAAGAAGGGCGCGGATCTGTTTTCCCCGATGCCGTTGCGTGGTCTGACCGTGCGTAACCGCATCTGGATGCCGCCGATGGACACGTACTCGGCCGTGGCCCGCGACGGCAAGCCAACCACGTTCCATTACCAGCATTATGTGTCGCGCGGCATGGGCGGCTTCGGCATGATCATCGCCGAGGCTACGGCCGTGGCGCCGGAAGGACGCATCTCGCCGTGCGACGTGGGCCTGTGGAACGACGATCAGGTCGAGGCGTGGCGCTGGATCGTCGACGGCGTGAAGGCGACCGGCGCGGTGATGGCCGTGCAGCTCAACCACGCCGGACGCAAGGGATCCACCGGCTGCTTCGGTGTGGGATTCTCCGGCGACAGCGTCCCGTTCGAGGACGGCGGCTGGCAGACCGTGGCCCCCAGCCCGATTCCCTACGGCCATTATGCGATGCCGCGTGAGCTGAGCGTGGACGAGATCCACGGCATCGTCGCGCAGTTCCGCGACGCGGCGGCCCGTGCGGTCTCGGCCGGGTTCCAGGCGATCGAGATCCATGCCGCGCATGGCTATCTGATCTCGCAGTTCCTTGATCCTTTAAGCAACGAGCGCACGGACGAGTACGGCGGCGATCTGTCCGGTCGCATGCGGCTGCTGGTCGAGGTGGCCGATGCGATCCGTTCGACGATCCCCGACGACATGCCGCTGCTCGTACGCATCTCCGCGACCGATTGGGCCGCGGGCGGCTGGGATCTCGATCAGACCGTGGAGGTCGCGAAGGTACTCAAGGAGCACGGCGTCGATCTGGCGGACGTGTCGACGGGCGGCATCGTGCCGAACGTGACGATTCCGGTCAAGCCGAACTATCAGGTGCCGTTCTCCACGCAGGTGCGCGAACGCGCCGGCGTGCCGGTGACGGCGGTGGGGCTGATCACCAAGCCGAAGCAGGCCGCGAAGATCGTGGGGCGCGGCGAGGCGGATGCGGTCGAGATCGGGCGTGCGGCGTTGCGCGACCCGTACTGGCCGTTGCGTGCGGCCGCCAAGCTTGGCGTGCCGGTCGCGGACGCGCCGTATCAGCCGCAGTACGTGCGCGGCGCGTACTGAGCAACGATCCATGAACATGATGATGTCATTTCGAGCGAGGCAATAGCCGAGTCGAGAAATCTTTCTGATGTATTGCCAGATGAAAGATTTCTCGACTCGGCTGTACCTCGGTCGAAATGACATATAAGCGCGACGACCGAGGCGATGAGACCGGACTATCGGCTCACGCGTCCGCGCCGATGGCTTCGGCGACGCTGCCGTAGCCATCGCGACGCAGCAGCTCGGCCAGACCGCGCTTCAACACGGTGATCTGCTGTGGGCCGCGGTACATGAGCGCGGAGATGAACATCACCAGACTCGCGCCGCAGCGGATCTTCTCGTACGCCTGCTCGGGCGTGAACACACCACCGATGCCGGCGATCGCGAACCGGTCGCCGTACTCGCGGTACACCTGACGCACCAGTGCATTGCTTGCGCGGTACGTCGGGCCGCCGGAGAGTCCTCCTTCCCAGTCGCGCGGAATCTCCATGCCGGTACGATCCTTCTGCAGGTTCGCAAGGCTCACGCCCTGCACGTTATGCTCGGCCAGCACGTCGAGCAGGGCGCGGAACTCCTCCCAGCTCTTGTTGAGCGGCATCTTGACGAGCGTCGGCTGCGGGCGGTCGATCTTGTCAAGCGCGGTGAACAGGCGGTCGAGCGCCTGAGGGGTCTGGGTGAACGGTTCGCCGGCGTGCGTGTTCGGGCAGGACACGTTCACTTCGACCATCGTGGTGCGTCCGGCCGCGCGGCGCATCGAGATGCAGTAGTCTTCGATGCCCTCGTCCAGATCGCCGCATTTGTCGTCGTTCGTGCGCGCGATCGACACGGAGATCTGCATGTCCTTCGCCTTCGTCCATGCCTTCTCCGCGCGCTCGATCACCTTGTCGGAACCGTCGTTCGCAAGTCCCACGTGCACCATCATCGAATCGTACTCGGGCAGACGGTGGAACCACGGCTTCGGATTGCCCGGGCAATACCGCGCGGTGGTCGAACCGACCGTCTCGAATCCGAAACCGACGTTGTCCATGAGCACCGGCATGTCGCAGTTCTTGTCGAGGCCGGCGGACAGGCCGAACGGATTAGCGAAGTCGATGCCCATCACATTCGTTTCGAGGATCGGGTCGGTGTAGTCGAGCATCTCGTTGAGCAACCACATGAGCGGCGGGATGTTCTTGGTGATGCGGCAGAACTCGATCATCTGGTCGTGCGCCACGTCGGGCGTGTGGTTGAACACGAAGTACGGCTTGATGACGTGCTTGTAGCCGAAGGTGAATAGATCGGTGGTCGCTTTGTTCACGGCGTCGTGCCAGAAGCTTTCAGATACATAGGTCATGCGTTCCATTGTGGCACCGGCGGGGGAGAAGAGGAATCATGGATGGCGTGCTGTTTTGTGCGTTTTGAATGAACGATTTGTGTGATTGTCGGCGTGTTGTGGTGCGAAACGCTCATTTCGGTTTGGTTTGTGAGCTTATGTGTGCGATAATGTTCGAATGATTTCCTCACAACGTCAACATCTGATACTGAGCAGGCTGCGCACCCGCGGTGCGGTGCGCATCACCGCGCTGAGCAAGGAACTCGGCGTTTCCGCCATGACCATCCGCCGCGACATCGCCGAACTGTCCGACAAGGGATTGTTGAAGCGCGTCCACGGCGGCGCCGTGACCACCAGCACGTTGTTGAGCGAGCCGCTGTTCTCCGTAAAGTCGCAGATGGACATCGGCCTGAAGGACGCCATCGCGCAGGAGGCCGTCAAATACGTGGCCCCCGGCGACGTGATCGCCATCGGCGGCGGCACCACGGCGTACGTCTTCGCCCAGCATCTGCTCGAATCGCAGCAGTCCAGCGGCATTACGATCCTCACCAACTCGATTCCGGTGGCCGAACTCGTACAGGCCCTTGAATCGAAGGACGTCGAAGTGATCGTCACCGGTGGCGTTATCACCAGGTCCAACTCGCTCGTCGGGCCGATCGCTGACAAGGTCGTCGCGTCGCTGCGCGTCAACACCGTGTTCCTCGGCACGCACTCCGTGTCGTTGCCGCGTGGCTTCCTCATGCCCAACTCGCTGGAAGCCGCCACCGATATGGCGATGATGGACATCGCCGATCGCACCATCATTCTTACCGATCACACCAAGTGGAGCTGCACCTCGCTGTCGTTGTTCGCGCGCTTCGATCAGGTGGATACGGTGATCACCGACGACGGGCTCGACCCGGACTCGGCGAGCAAGACCAAGGAATTGGTAAAGGAGCTCGTGCTGGCCCACCAGAGCGAGCAAACGGAGGAAAGTGAGTGATTCCCATGGCAGATTTTGCCAACTACGAACCGGGTGCATACGCGAAGGAGCACATCCGCATCACGCCGACCACGCTGGCCGACGGCCGTGACTTCTTCTACCTCGACGACGATCCGGAGTACGTGTCCGGCAAGAAGATGCGCGAACTGCACGATCCGCGTCATCTGGCCTACCGTTTCGCCAACCAGCTGAACGCCGCCGGCGAGGAAGTGCCGTACGCGGCCCCCGAAATGCGCCGCGACCCGCTGACCGGCGACTGGATCCCGATGGCGACCGCACGCATGAACCGCCCGATCACCGCCGGCCCGGGAGCCACCGCCAAGGGCAATCCGCTGGCCGCCCGCAAGCCCGGCGACCCGTACCAGGACGGCGAGGTGCCGGACACCGACTACAACGTCGTCGTGTTCGAGAACCGCTTCCCGTCGATGGTGCGCGTGCCCGGCCGCTCCGAAGACGTGACCTATGTCGACGGCAACCCCCTGTGGGAGAAGAAGATGGCCGTCGGCCGCTGCGAGGTCATCTGCTTCGACCCGAACGAGCACGGTCTGCCGGCCGACCTGCCGGTGTCCCGCCTGCGCACCGTCGTCGAGGCGTGGGCGTTCCGCACCGCCGAGATCTCCAAGATGGACGGCATCGAGCAGATCTTCCCGTTCGAGAACCACGGCCAGGAGATCGGCGTCTCGCTCGCCCACCCGCACGGCCAGGTCTACTGCTACCCGTTCATCGCGCCGAAGCTGGAGCAGGAGCTCAAGCACACCGAGGCGTATCACGAGAAGACCGGCGGCAACCTGCTCAAGGACATCATGAACGCCGAGATCGAAGCGGGCGAACGCATCATCATGCGCAACCACAGCTGGGTCGCGTACGTGCCGGCCGCGGCCCGTTGGCCTCTCGAGGTGCACGTCGCCCCGGTGCGCGACGTGCTCACCATCGACCAGCTCAACGACCAGGAGCGCTGGGATCTCGCCTCGATGTACTCGCACCTCCTGAAGCGCGGCAACGCGTTCTTCGACAAGGGCGACGGCAAGGGCATGGACCTGCCGTACATCGCCGCATGGCACCAGGCCCCGATCCACGACCCGCGCCGCGAGAACTACCGCCTGAACCTGCAGTTCTTCTCGTTCCGCCGCGCCGCCAACAAGATCAAGTACCTCGCCGGCTCCGAATCCGGCATGGCCGCCTGGATCTCCGACACCACGCCGGAACTCATCGCCAAGCGCTTCCATGAGCTGGGCGACGTGGACATCGCCGACTGATCGATCGCATATACGGATCGCCAATACAGAAAGAAACACCAATGACCGCTGTTGAATTCATCGAACCGATTTCCCACGAGGCCGGCGTCGAGCAGGCCACCGCACTGTTCACCAAGACCTACGGTGTCAAGCCGGAAGGCGTCTGGGCCGCTCCGGGCCGCGTCAACCTGATCGGCGAGCACACCGACTACAACGCGGGCCTGTGCCTGCCGATCGCGCTGCCGCACCGCACGTTCATTGCGCTGTCGCCGCGCGACGACACCAAGGTGCGTCTCGTGTCCGACGTGGCTCCCGACAAGGTAGCCGAAGCCGACCTGTACGAACTGCAGGCGCGCGGCGTGGACGGCTGGGCCGCCTACCCGACCGGCGTGGCGTGGGCGCTGCGCGAGGCCGGTTTCGACAAGGTGCAGGGCTTCGACGCCGCGTTCGTCTCCTGCGTGCCGCTCGGTTCGGGCCTGAGCTCGTCCGCCGCGATGACCTGCTCGACCGCGCTCGCCTTGGACGACGTGTACGGGCTCGGCTACGGTTCCTCTGACGCTGGCCGCGTGACGCTGATCAACGCCGCGATCAAGTCCGAGAACGAGATGGCCGGCGCGTCCACCGGCGGCCTCGACCAGAACGCGTCCATGCGCTGCACCGCCGGCCACGCGCTGCTGCTCGACTGCCGTCCGGAACTCACCCCGCTCGAGAACGTCTCCCAGCAGGAGTTTGACCTCGACAAGTACGGCCTCGAACTGCTCGTGGTCGACACGCAGGCCCCGCATCAGCTCAACGACGGCCAGTACGCCCAGCGCCGCGCCACCTGCGAACAGGCCGCGAAGATCCTCGGCGTCGCCAACCTGCGCGTCACCGCCGACGGCATCGCCAAGGCCGACGACCCGTTCCAGGCGCTCAAGGAGACGCTCGATGCGCTGCCGGACGAGACGATGAAGAAGCGCGTGCGCCACGTCGTCACCGAGATCGAGCGCGTGCGCTCCTTCGTGCACGCCTTCGCCAAGGGCGACATCGAGGCCGCGGGCCGCCTGTTCAACGCCTCGCACGATTCGCTGGCCGCCGATTACGAGGTCACCGTGCCCGAGCTCGACGTGGCCGTGGCGGTCGCCCGCAAGAACGGCGCCTACGGTGCGCGCATGACCGGCGGCGGCTTCGGCGGCTCGATCATCGCGCTCGTCGACAAGGGCCGCAGCCACGAGGTCGCCCAGGCCATCGCCGACGAGTTCGAGAAGCAGGGCTTCCACGCGCCGAGGGCTCTGGCTGCCGTGGCGGCGCCGAGCGCGTCGCGTGAGGCGTAATCGCAGTCCGGTGGACTGCGATTAGCCACGGCCGAGACGAGCCGATAGGCGAGTCGAGGTGATGATGAGTCGGCCGTAGGTCGTCCGTAATTGCAGGACGTCGCAGCGCCGAGCGCGAGCCGCGAAGCGTAGCACGACACGCCCGGGCGTACTTACGAAAAATCGAAAACCGTATTACGATCACGTCTCGTCTTGAATAATCGCATGCCATATGGTGTTTTGTCCGCCGTATGGCATGCGATTTTTTTGTTGCCGATCGTGACCCGGACGTTAGGGGTGGTCGGCGCCTGCCAATGAAGTCGCACACCGTGATCCCGCGGCAATCGTCACGGGAACGACGGCGTGCGATCGCATGTCCCGGCGGGTGCCGCGCGACGGCAGCGACATCGATATGAAGAAGAGGATTTCCGTTGTCCGTCAACCAGACAACCATTCGTAAGAACCAACTGTCCGACGACGCGTTCGTGCCGGACGCGCCCCAGCATTTCGATCATCCACACAAGGTCATGCTCGGCCTGTACATCAGCGTGTTCCTGGGCATGCTGTCGGAAACGTCGATGAATATCACCCTGCCCGATCTGATGGCCGACTTCGGCATCTCGTCCGGCACCGCGCAGTGGATGGTCGTCGGCTACATGCTCGCCATCGGCGTGGTGCTGCCGTGCGTGGGCTTCATGCTCAAGTGGGTTAAAGCCAAGACGCTTGTGCTGTTCGCGCTGGTATGTTTCCTGATCGGTGCGATCGTATGCACCATCGCCCCCACGTTCCCGATCCTGTTGGCCGGCCGCATCATGCAGGGAGTCAGCACCGGCATCGCGCTGCCCACCATGTACGCGGCGATCATGCGCGTGTTCCCGCTGCATAAGATCGGCGCGGCGAACGGCGTCGCGGGTCTCGTCATCATGTTCGCGCCGGTCATCGGCCCGACCATCGCCGGCGCGCTCATCGGCGCGTTCTCGTGGCGTGCGATCTTCGCGCTGTTCGCCGTTGTCGCCGTCGTTGCGATCGTATGCACGGCGCTGTTCTTCGTCACGCCGATCGAACGCACCCGTCCGAAGGTCGACGTGATCTCCATCCTCGCCTCGGCGATCGGCTTCGGCTGCCTCGTCGCCGGCGTAAGCCTCATCAGCGACATGGGCTTCGCGCCGGCCGTCATCGCGCTGCTCGTCGTCGGCGTGATCGTGCTCGCGTTCTACGCCCGCCGCCAGCTCACCATCGCCGACCCGTTGCTCGACCTGCACGCGCTGGGCGTCGCCGCGTTCCGCACGCCGGCCATCATGATCAGCTGCTCGTTCTCCTGCACGCTCGCGTTCATGTACCTCGTGCCGCAGGAACTGCAGCGCGGCATGGGCCTGAGCTCCACCGTCGCCGGTCTGCTCATGCTGCCCGGCGGCGTGATCAACGCGCTGTGCACGCTCGCCGCCGGCCGCATGTTCGACCGTTACGGCGCGAAGCGTCTCGTCTGGGTCGGCTCGGCGCTGACCGTCATCGGCGGTGCGCTGTTCTTCATGATCGGTGTCTCCACACCGGTCGCGCTGTTCCTCGCTGCGCACATCATCGTCATGGTCGGCATCCCGTTCATCCAGCAGTCCGCGCAGTCCGCGGCGCTCAAGTCGCTGCCGGGACGCATGGCGGCCGACGGCAGCACGATCATGAACACCATGCAGCAGGTGTGCGGCGCGATCGCCACGGCCGTGGCCACCTGCCTGCTCGGCCTCGGCCAGGCGAACTACACGGCCGCCGGCGGCATGAACCCTGCCCAGGGCTTCGTGGACGGCTCGCGCTACGGCTACCTGTTCGGCATGGTGCTCGTGGTGATCGTGCTGGCGTGCTCTTTTCTGCTCAAGGAGCATCACGAGGAACCGAAGCTCGTACCGGTGCAGGTCGAGGTCGAGAAACTAGCCGCGTGACGCCGGTTCCTCGGACGGTTCAGTGAGATGAACCATGTTTCGTAACGGGTGTTCCCCTATACTGGGGAGCACCCGTTTTCCGTATGCTTTCCGTATGCCCGAAACCGATTTTTCGATCATCCACCAATCAGGGAGCGCCATGAACAAGGCCATCATCACCGTCGTCGGCAAGGACACCGTCGGCATCATCGCACGCGTCTGCACCTACCTGTCCCAGCACAACGTCAACGTGCTCGACATCTCCCAGACCATCATCGACGGCTTCTTCAACATGATGATGATCGTCGACTACGCGAACTCCGACAAGGAATTCAGCGCGATGGTCGGCAACCTCGAGGATCTCGGCGACGACATCGGCGTGCGCATCCGCTGCCAGCGCGAGGAGATCTTCACCAAGATGCACCGCATCTAGTCTCGCCGGACCGAACCGAAAGGAACGCAACCATGCTGAATATCATGGAGGTCCACGAGACCAACCAGATGATCGAGCAGGAAAAACTCGACGTGCGCACCATCACGATGGGCATCTCGCTGCTCGACTGCGCGGCCGACACCGTCGACGAGACCTGCGACAACATCTACCGTAAGATCACCACCTATGCCAAGGACCTCGTCGCCACCGGCCAGGCCATCGAACAGGACTATGGCATCCCGATCGTCAACAAGCGCATCACCGTCACCCCGATCTCGCTCGTCGGCGCCAGCTCGTGCAAGACCTCCGTCGACTTCGTGAAGATCGCGCACGCGCTCGACCGCGCGGCCAAGGAGGTCGGCGTCGACCTCATCGGCGGCTACTCGGCGCTCGTGAGCAAGGCCATGACCCCGGCCGAGCGGCTGCTCATCGAATCGCTGCCGCAGGCCCTGACCGAAACCGACATCGTCTGCTCGTCCGTCAACGTCGGCTCCACGAAGACCGGCATCGACATGAACGCCGTCGAACTGCTCGGCCGCGTCATCAAGGACATCGCGTACAACACGCGCGACAACGACTCGTACGGCTGCGTGAAATTCGTTGCGTTCTGCAACGTGCCCGACGACAATCCGTTCATGGCCGGCGGCTTCCACGGCGTGACCGAAGGCGACGCGGTCATCAACGTGGGCGTGTCCGGGCCGGGCGTCGTCTCGCGGGCGCTGGACGCCGCGAAGGGACGCGATTTCGAGTTCCTGTGCGAGACGATCAAGCGCACCGCGTTCAAGATCACGCGAGTGGGCCAGCTGGTCGCGCAGGAGGCGTCGCGGCGACTCGGCGTGCCGTTCGGCATCATCGATCTGTCTTTGGCTCCGACCCCGGCCGTGGGCGATTCGGTCGGCGAAGTGCTTGAGAAGATCGGCCTCGAACAGGTCGGCGCGCCCGGCACCACCGCGGCGCTGGCGATGCTCAACGACCAGGTGAAGAAGGGTGGCATCATGGCGTCCTCGTATGTCGGCGGCCTGTCCGGCGCGTTCATCCCCGTCTCCGAAGACAAGAACATGATCGACGCGGCGGCCTCCGGATGCCTGACGCTCGAAAAGCTCGAGGCGATGACCTGCGTGTGCTCGGTCGGCCTCGACATGATCGCCATCCCCGGCGACACGACCGCGGCCACGATCTCCGGCCTGATCGCCGACGAGGCGGCCATCGGCATGGTCAACCAGAAGACCACCGCCGTGCGCGTCATCCCGGTGTACGGCAAGGGCGTGGGCGACATGGCCAACTTCGGCGGCCTCATGGGCTATGCGCCGATCATGCCGGTCAACACCACCTCGTGCGAGGCATTCGTGACCCGCGGCGGCCGCATCCCCGCCCCGATCCACTCCTTCAAGAACTGATCGGCGTGGCTGCCCCTCCCTGCGCTCTCAGTTTGGGTACCAGCTGAGTTCAGTTCCAGCGTACGTGTCCGTGGTGCGGCGGGGTATATGTATCGTGACACGCTCCAGGCACCCGACTTCGTCGGGATCGCAGCACAGCTGCTCACTTCGCCTACAGACAGTCCACTGGACTGTCCGTTTAACGGCTCAGCACCCAAGTCTTACGGTCCCGATACATATACCCCGCCGCACCACTGGTTAGCCGTGTAGCTTATGCGTTGAAATTACGTAACGTTGCGTATAAGACGAGCGTGGGGTTGGGATATGCGTTTCCCGACCGTAAGACTTGGCCGAGCGGCCTGGAGCGTGTCGGGGAATGCATATCCCAACCCCACGCGGACACCGCACATTGTCATTCGAATTGAGTGGTGTTTTCGGGCAGGGGCTGTTTTATGCTCGGGTGTCGGATTGCGTACAGTGTGCACGGAATATAAGAGGTGAGGACGATGACGGAACAGTCGGAAGCGCAGCAGAGCCCCGAGGCCAAGGTCGAGAAGATGTTCGAATACGGCTACCGCAAGTCGAACTACGGGCCGGACGAGCTCGTGACCGACGCGCACGGCAACCCGATCTCCGTGGTCGACGCGATGTTGTCCGCCGAGGACGCCGCCAAGGCCGAAACCGCGACCCCGCACCTGTGCTACTACAGCCCGCGCATCCCCGGCAACACCGGTTCCGCGATCCGCCTGTGCGCGGTGACCGGCACGATCCTGCACCTCGTGGAGCCGCTCGGCTTCAATCTGCGCGACACGAAGCTGCGCCGCGCCGGCCTCGACTATCACGACATGGCGCATGTCGTGCTGCACCCGAACTTCGACAATCTCGTCGAATCCATGCCGAACTCGCGCATCATCGCGTTCACCGCGCACGCCACGAAGCTGTACACCGAAGTCGAATACAAGCCGACCGACATCCTGCTGTTCGGCCCCGAACCGGGCGACATCCCCGACCCGATGGACATCATGGCCGGCCCGCACGTCGCCGAACAGGTCCGTCTGCCGATGCGTCCGTCCCTGCGTTCGCTCAACCTCACCAACTGTGCATCCATTGCCATCTACGAGGCCTGGCGTCAGCTCAATTTTGCCGGCGGTAGATAAACAGTCGGCAACTGGTCAACGATGCCGCATCGTATGAACGATCTTCAACGTAACGAATCCGTCCGCCGCAAGCTTGCCGCATGGTGGGACGTGAACGCGCGCGACCTGCCGTGGCGGTTCGGCCGCGCGACGCCGTGGGGCGTGCTCGTCTCCGAGGTCATGAGCCAGCAGACGCAGATGAGTCGCGTCGTGCCGTACTGGGAAGTCTGGATGCAGGCATGGCCGGATGCGGCGGCGCTCGCGGACGCGACGACCGCGGAGGTGATCACCGCGTGGGGGCGGCTCGGCTATCCGCGTCGCGCGTTGCGGCTTCAGGAGTGCGCCCGTGCGGTGCGTGACCGATACGCCGACGAGCTGCCGCGTACCTACGACGAGCTGACGGGCCTGCCCGGCATCGGCGACTATACGGCGTCGGCGGTGCTGAGTTTCGCGTTCGGCGAGCGCATCGCGGTGATCGACACGAACATCCGGCGCGTGCTGTCGCGTGTGTTCCTTGGCGTGGAGTCGCTGGGTGGTTCCGCGAAGCCGGCCGACCGCGAGCTGGCGAACCGTGTGCTGCCAGAGGACGCCGCCCGGTCGGTGACGTGGAACCAGTCGGTGATGGAACTCGGCGCAACCGTATGCACTGCGAAGAACCCGTTGTGCGACGACTGCCCGGTGCGAGGCGATTGTGCGTTCCTTGCGGCCGACCGGCCCGGTCTGGGGGAGCGGCGCACGCGGCCGCGGCAACGGTTCGCCGGCACCGATCGGCAGGTGCGCGGACTGGTGCTGGACGCGTTGCGCGGATTGCCGGACAGCGAACGTGTGCTGCCGCGAACGCGGATCGAAACGTTGTGGGACGACCATATCCAGCTCGACAAGTGCATCGCGTCGCTGGATGACGACGGATTGATCGAGATACTGCCGGACGGCGGCGTGCGGCTGCCACGGTAACGGTCGGATGATGGTCGGGTGATGATGATCTGCCGACGATGATCGGCGGTGCGGAATCGCGCGGCGGCGATGGCCGGATATGCCGATGACAGCGTATGCATTGCCGTCCGATCGCACTAGAGGCGTGGTATAGACTGAGGGACTATGGTACAGCGGAAGTCGGGGCGGCCTATCGGACAGCGCACACCGCGCAAACGTAAGCTCAGCAGGAAACAGCAGGCGATCTATCGACGCCGTCGCATCGTCGCCGTGCTGGCATTGATGATTACGATCGCACTGATCGGCTTCTGCGGGTACAGCCTCGTGCGCGGCATCGGCGCGATCGGCGCCGCGATCAACCATGACGAGATCTACGCGATCTCGCGCGGCGCGGTGCCGGATCCGCCGAAATCCAGCGGCATCAAGGATTGCGCGAAGGGCACGGTGAGCCTGACCCTGACACCGGCCGCGCAAAGTGTGCCGGTCGGTGGTTCGCTGAACTTCACCGCGACGATCACCTATACCGGATCCAGCAAGGTCGGCTGCCTTGTGGACGGATCCGATGCGAACCGCGTGCTGACGATCTCGTCGGGCAATCAGACGATCTGGCGGTCCGATGTCTGCCCCGCCGATCCGCGCATGCTGCTGATGAGCAAGGGCGACGCGGACCAGCAGCAGATCACCTGGAACGCGAACTCGACCGGCACGTCATGCGCGGACGACGGCACGTTGCCGCGCGTCAACGCCGGCACCTACACGGCCCGGCTCAGCCTCAAGGATCAGCCCGAAGTCGTCAGCGATCCGGTGACGATCCTGGTGCAGTAGCTTGCGCCCTATGCCGAACAGGTGGAATCGGGCCTGATCTCACTTGTTCCAGCATGGGGAACGACGCTACGGGACGGCGTGTCCCCCCCCCCCCCCATTTGTTGCGGTTTGAAGACCGGATGCGTTGCGGGCCGCGCCGTTTGCGGGATGCCACGGTACGCGCACGCCGCTATGATGGGGCACATGGCTGAAGAAGTGTTTACTCCCCACAACATCATCGTGACCGGCGGCTGCGGCTTCATCGGTTCGAATTTCGTTCACTACGTCTACAACAACCATCCTGACGTGCACATCACGGTGCTTGACGCCCTGACCTACGCGGGCAATCTCGAGAACATCAAGTCCATTCTCGGCGACCGCGTCGATTTCGTGCATGGCAATATCTGCGACGCCGAGCTGCTTGACAAGATCGTCCCGGGCCACGACGCGATCGTGCATTACGCGGCCGAGTCGCACAACGACAACTCGATCGCCAACCCCGAGCCGTTCTTGAAGACCAACGTGGAAGGCACGTTCCGTCTGCTCGAAGCCTGCCGCAAGTACGACGTGCGTTACCATCACGTGAGCACCGACGAGGTCTACGGCGACCTCGCGCTCGACGATCCGGCGAAGTTCACCGAGGAGACCCCGTACCACCCGTCCTCCCCGTACAGCTCCACGAAGGCCAGCTCCGACCTGCTGGTGCGCGCGTGGCACCGCACGTTCGGCATCCGCATGACGATCTCGAACTGCTCGAACAACTACGGTCCGTACCAGCACGTCGAGAAGTTCATCCCCCGCCAGATCACGAACATCCTCGACGGTTTGAAGCCGAAGCTGTACGGCAACGGCTCGAACGTACGCGAC
The DNA here is from genome assembly GCF_019331715.1 of Bifidobacterium simiiventris. Classification (GTDB taxonomy): domain Bacteria; phylum Actinomycetota; class Actinomycetes; order Actinomycetales; family Bifidobacteriaceae; genus Bifidobacterium; species Bifidobacterium simiiventris. Next base: position 90,599 of record NZ_JAHBBG010000005.1, on the reverse strand, counting down.
TGGATCCACACCGAGGACCACAGCTCGGCCGTGTGGACGATCCTGACCAAGGGCCGTCTGGGCGAGACGTATCTGATCGGCGCGAACGGCGAACGCAACAACCTGACCGTGCTGCGCGACATCCTCACCGTCATGGGCAAGGATCCCGACGACTTCGACTGGGTGAAGGATCGCCCCGGCCACGACCGCCGCTATGCGATCGACTCGACCAAGCTGCAGACCGAACTCGGCTGGAAGCCGGTGCACACGGACTTCCAGAAGGGCCTCGAGCAGACGATCGCCTGGTACATCGCCAACCGTGCCTGGTGGGAGCCGGCCAAGGCCGCGACCGAGGCCAAGTACAAGGCGCAGGGCCAGTGATCTAACGTTGAGGGAGGGAAAACCGGAGAAAGATGTCCGGGCGTTCTCTCCCTCAAATCTTGTGCGCGCATCGCGCGGCGGCAACCATAGAAGGACAGGAAACATGGATTTTGAAAAGGAACTGAAGGTCACCAAGACGAACATCCCGGGACTGCTGGTGTTCGATCTGCCGGTGCACGGCGACAACCGCGGCTGGTTCAAGGAGAACTGGCAGCGCGCGAAGATGACCGCGCTGGGACTGCCCGATTTCGGCCCGGTGCAGAACAACATCAGCTTCAACGCGACCAAGGGCGTGACCCGCGGCATCCACGCCGAACCGTGGGACAAGTACATTTCGATCGCGGCCGGCGAGATCTTCGGCGCGTGGGTGGACCTGCGCCCGGGCGAGAGCTTCGGCCAGGTGTTCACCACGCGCCTCGACCCGTCGAAGGCGATCTACGTGCCGCGCGGCGTGGGCAACAGCTTCCAGGCGCTCGAGGACGGCACGGTCTACACGTATCTGGTGAACGCGCACTGGTCGCTCGAACAGAAGAAGACGTACACGTTCGTGAACCTTGAGGATCCCGAGCTGAACATCCAGTGGCCGATCCCGCTGTCCGAATCCGAACGTAGTGAGGCCGACCTGCATCATCCGATGCTCAAGGACGCCAAGCCGATGGCCCCGAAGCGCACGCTGGTCACGGGCTGCAACGGCCAGCTCGGCCACGCGATCCGTGCATACGCCGAGGCGCACGATCTGCAAGGCTTCGAATACACCGACATCGACGAGTTCGACTTCTCCGATCCGGCCGCGTACGACAAGTACGACTGGTCGCTGTACGGCACGATCATCAACGCGGGCGCGTACACGGCCGTGGACAAGGCCGAGACGGCTCAGGGCCGTCCGATCGCGTGGAAGGCGAACGCTCAGGGGCCGGCGCTGCTGGCACGCGTCGCCAAGGACCACCACATCACGCTCGTGCACGTGAGCTCCGACTACGTGTTCGACGGCGCCGCCGAAGAGCACACGGAGAGCGAGGACTTCGCGCCGCTCGGCGTGTACGGCCAGACCAAGGCCGCCGGCGACATCGCCGTGGCAAACGCGCCGGAACACTACATCCTGCGCTCGAGCTGGGTGATCGGCGAGGGCCACAACTTCGTCAAGACCATGATGATGCTGTCGAACCGCGTCGCCGACCCGTCCGACCAGCTGAACCAGGTGACCGTGGTCGACGACCAGTTTGGCCGCCTCACGTTCACCAAGGACATGGCTGAGGCGATCTTCCACCTGCTCGACTCGCACGCGCCGTACGGCACGTACAACCTGACCGGTTCCGGCGCCGTCAAGAACTGGGCCGAGATCGCGGCGGCCGTGTTCGAGCAGACGAACGGCAACGGCGACAAGGTCAAGCCGATCTCCACGGCCGAGTATTTCGCGAACGCGAAGAGTCCGGTCAGCCCGCGCCCGACGCATTCCGCGCTCGATCTGACGAAGATCGAACAGGCCGGGTACACGCCCGCCGACTGGGAGGAGTCGCTCTCCGCCTACGTCGCCAAGGAACTCGACAAGTAAGGAGCCTACGATGAAGGGCATCATTCTCGCAGGAGGATCGGGCACGCGCCTGTACCCGCTGACCACCGTCACGTCGAAGCAGCTGCTGCCGGTGTACGACAAGCCGATGATCTATTATCCGCTCAGCGTGCTCATGCTTGCCGGCATCCGCGACATCCTGATCATCTCCACGCCGAAGGATCTGCCGAACTTCGAGCGTCTGCTCGGCGACGGCAGCCATTACGGCGTGCACTTCAGCTACAAGGTGCAGCCGAGTCCGGACGGCCTCGCGCAGGCGTTCCTGCTGGGCGAGGAGTTCATCGGCGGCGAGCCGTGCGCGCTTGTGCTCGGCGACAACATCTTCTACGGCAACGGTCTGGGAACCACGCTGCGCAAGGCGGTCGCCAAGGCCGAGAACGGCGAGGGCGCGAGCGTGTTCGGCTATTACGTGGACGATCCGGAACGCTACGGCGTGGTCGAGTTCGACGAGCATAAGAAGGCCGTCTCGATCGAGGAGAAGCCGGCCGTGCCGAAGTCGAACTACGCGGTGACCGGCCTGTACTTCTATGACGAGCGTGTGGTCGACTTCGCCAAGCAGGTGCGTCCGTCCGCCCGTGGCGAGCTGGAGATCACCGATCTGAACAAGCTGTACCTTCAGGCCGGCGCGCTCAACGTGCGTACGCTCGGTCGCGGCTACGCGTGGCTGGACACCGGTACGATGGATTCGCTGTATGAGGCGGGCGAGTTCGTGCGCACCGTGCAGCGCGCGCAGGGACTGCCGATCGCCGTGGTCGAGGAGATCGCGTTCGAGAACGGTTGGATCAGCAAGGACGAGCTGCTCGAGTCCGCCGAACGTTACGGCAAGAGCCCCTACGGCAAGCATCTCAAGGATGTGGCCGAGGGCAAGCTGGTGCTCATCCCCAACCAGTACTGATCTGACGGGCATCCGTCGCCTGTGCGTGAACCGCGCTTTCGGGCACCGGTCTGGGTCATATCGCCCAGGTCCGGTCCCCGGAACGCGGTTTTTTCATGCGGAATCGCCGTCTGCCGAGCCGTCGGGCCGCTGCCCTGGTTGCATGCGGAATGGTTGATCGGCACCCGCCGAAAATATTGCGTTTTTCTATGTATTGTGCTATCATCTGAAATTTGCGTATATGCATGTCATATTGCGGGCATGCTGACAAAGACGGAGCGCCCGCAGTTTCAGGCATATGGCGGCCTGGGCGGCGCTTGTCGGGGAACACAGAACGAGTATCGAACGAACAAGCGAGCGATAAGGAACGTCCATTGGCTACTGAGTCTACGACGAATACCACTACCATGATCGCACGCGCCGACCAGCACGACATTGACGTGCACAAGGCGTCGGACCGTGTGAACTTCGGCTCCATCCGCGAGCCCATCGATGTGCCCTACCTGCTGGGCGTGCAGACCGACAGCTTCGACTGGCTGATCGGCTCGGAGCGCTGGAAGAAGCGCGTCGAAGAGGACGAGAAGAACGGCACCAACACCGTGCCGCACATGTCCGGCCTCGATGAGGTCTTCAACGAGATCTCCCCGATCGAGAACTTCGCCCAGACCATGAGCCTGACCTTCTCGGATCCGTACTTCGAGGAGCCGCGCCACACCGTGCAGGAGTGCAAGGAGAAGGACTACACCTACTCCGCGCCGCTGTACGTGAACGCCGAGTTCGAGAACGGCGACACCGGCGAGATCAAGTCTCAGACCGTCTTCATGGGCGACTTCCCGTTGCAGACCCCGCACGGCACCTTCATCATCGGCGGCACCGAGCGAGTCATCGTCTCCCAGCTCGTGCGCTCCCCGGGCGTCTACTTCGACCGTTCCACCGACCGTGCGTCCGGCAAGGACGTCTTCGGCGCGAAGATCATCCCGTCGCGCGGCGCGTGGCTCGAGTTTGAGATCGACAAGCGCGACGTGCTCGGCGTGCGCGTCGACCGCAAGCGCAAGCAGTCCGCGATCGTCTTCCTCATGGCCATCGGCATGACCAAGCAGGAGATCCGTGACGCGTTCGAAGGCTACCCGCTGGTCCTCGACGCACTCGACAAGGAGACCGTCGACACGCAGGACGAGGCCCTGACCGACCTCTACCGCAAGATCCGCCCGTCCGACACCGCCACCCCGGAGGCCGGCCGCAACCTGCTCGACTCCTTCTACTTCAACACCAAGCGTTACGATCTGGCTCGCGTCGGCCGCTACAAGATCGACCGCAAGCTCGGCCTCGAGCACGAGATCAACGACCGTTCGCTCAAGCGCGAGGACATCATCGCCACCATCAAGTACCTGGTGACGCTGCACGCCGGTGAGGCGACCTTCCCGGGCAAGCGCAAGGGGCAGGACGTCGACCTGCGCGTCGAGACCGACGATATCGACCACTTCGGCAACCGCCGCATCCGTCAGGTCGGCGAGCTGATCCAGAACCAGCTGCGTACCGGCCTGTCGCGCATGGAGCGCGTCGTGCGCGAGCGCATGACCACGCAGGACGCCGAGGCGATCACCCCGCAGTCGCTGATCAACATCCGTCCGGTCAACGCGACCATCAAGGAGTTCTTCGGCACCTCCCAGCTGTCGCAGTTCATGGATCAGAACAACCCGCTGGCCGGCGTGACCAACAAGCGCCGTCTGTCGGCCCTCGGCCCCGGCGGCCTGTCGCGCGACCGCGCGTCCATGGAAGTGCGAGACGTGCACCCGTCCCACTTCGGCCGTATGTGCCCGATCGAGTCCCCTGAAGGCCCGAACATCGGTCTGATCGGCTCGCTGGCGACCTTCGGCCGCGTCAACCCGTTCGGTTTCATCGAGACCCCGTACCGCAAGGTCATCGACGGCCAGGTGACCAACGAGGTCGAGTACATGACCGCCGATCAGGAAAACGATCACGTGATCGCGCAGGTCAACCAGAAGCTCGACAAGAACGGCAAGTTCGCGACCGACATGGCCCTCGCCCGAGCCGATGAGGAGGAGGCGGTCGACGTTCCGGTGAGCTCCGTCGACTACATGGACGTCTCGCCGCGCCAGATGGTCTCGATCGGCGCCTCGCTGATCCCGTTCCTCGAGCACGACGAGGGCCACCGAGCGCTGATGGGCACCAACATGCAGCGTCAGGCCGTCCCGCTGGTCGAGTCCGAGCGCCCGCTCGTGGGCACCGGTTCGGAATGGCGCGTCGCGTACGATTCCGGCGATGTGATCATCGCCGACAAGCCGGGCGTCGTGACCTACGTGTCCGCCGACCTGATCCGCGTGATGAACGACGACGGCACGCAGTCCAGCTACAAGCTGGCCAAGTTCCAGCGTTCCAACCAGACCACCTGCTACAACCAGCGTCCGATCATCAAGAGCGGCGAGCGCGTCGAGGCCGGCACCGTCCTGGCCGACGGCCCGGCGATCGAGAAGGGCGAGATCGCGCTCGGCAAGAACCTGCTGGTCGCGTTCATGCCGTGGAACGGCTACAACTACGAGGACGCCGTGATCATCTCGCAGCGTCTCGTGCAGGACGACACGCTCTCCTCCATCCACATCGAGGAGTACGAGATCGACGCCCGCGAAACCAAGCTGGGCGCCGAGGAGATCACCCGCGACCTGCCGAACGTGGGCGAGGACGCGGTCGCGAACCTCGACGAGCGCGGCATCATCCGCATCGGCGCCGAGGTCGAGGCCGGCGACATCCTCGTCGGCAAGGTCACGCCGAAGGGCGAGACCGAGCTGACCCCGGAGGAGCGCCTGCTGCGCGCCATCTTCGGCGAGAAGTCCCGCGAGGTGCGCGACACCTCGCTGCGCGTGCCGCACGGCGAGACCGGTACCGTGATCGCGGTCAAGGAAATCACCCGCGAGGATGCCGAGGAGGATGGCGACGAGCTGCCGAACGGCGTCAACCAGATGATCCGCGTGTACATCGCGCAGCACCGCAAGATCACCGTCGGTGACAAGATGTCTGGCCGCCACGGCAACAAGGGCTGCATCTCGCGCATCCTGCCGGAAGAGGACATGCCGTTCCTCGCGGACGGTACTCCGGTCGACATCATGTTGAACCCGCTGGGCGTGCCGTCTCGAATGAACCTCGGCCAGGTGCTTGAGCTGCACCTCGGCTGGATCGCGCACTCCGGCTGGGATATCTCGCTTGACCCGGATCTCGAGGCCGAATGGAAGAAGTACGTGCCGGCCGGCGCCGAAAAGGGCGACCCGTGCACGCCGATCGCCACCCCGGTGTTCGACGGCGTCAAGCCGGAGGTCATCAAGGGCCTGATGAAGTCGACCCTGCCGAACCGCGACGGCGACCAGATGGTCGGCGAGGACGGCAAGGCGTGGCTGTTCGACGGCCGTACCGGCGAGCGCTTCGGCAAGCCGATCTCCGTGGGCTACATGTACATGCTCAAGCTCCACCACCTGGTCGACGACAAGATCCACGCGCGTTCCACCGGTCCGTACTCGATGATCACGCAGCAGCCGCTGGGTGGTAAGGCCCAGTTCGGCGGCCAGCGCTTCGGCGAGATGGAGGTGTGGGCCCTCGAGGCCTACGGCGCCGCCTACACGCTGCACGAGATGATGACCACCAAGTCCGATGACGTGGACGGCCGCGTGCGCGTCTACGGCGCGATCGTCAAGGGTGATAACCTGCCGCCGGCGGGCATCCCCGAGTCGTTCAAGGTGCTGCTCAAGGAAATGCAGTCCCTGTCGCTGAACGTCGAGGTTTTGAACGCCGAGGGCGTGGCCATCGACATGAAGGACGAGGACGACGACCCGGCCTCCGCCAGCGACGATCTGGGCTTCAACATCGGCGCGCGTCCCGACGCGGCCGCGAAGGAAGACCAGAAGGCCGAAGAGCCGGAATACCAGTGATCCGATAGGTTGCCGGCCGGTCGTGTTCCGTGGATGCCTCCGAGCGGGGCATCCGCGGGTTCCGGTCGGCGACCGTCCCCAACGCACATCGCGTGAGTCGGCGAATCCGCCCTCGCGCGAACACCATATCGTACAAGTAATCGATAGATTTACAGACAGGACAATAGAGTGCTGGACGTCAACGCATTTGACAAAATGAGGATCGGCCTGGCCACCGCCGACGACATCCGCGGCTGGAGCCACGGCGAGGTCAAGAAGCCCGAAACGATCAACTACCGTACCTTGAAGCCCGAGAAGGACGGTCTGTTCGGCGAGCAGATCTTCGGCCCGACCCGCGACTGGGAGTGCGCCTGCGGCAAGTACAAGCGCGTGCGCTTCAAGGGCATCGTGTGCGAGCGATGCGGCGTGGAGGTCACCAAGTCCCGCGTGCGCCGCGAGCGCATGGGCCACATCGAGCTGGCCGCCCCGGTGACGCACATCTGGTTCTTCAAGGGTGTGCCGTCCCGACTGGGCTACCTGCTCGACATCGCGCCGAAGGACCTCGAGAAGGTCATCTACTTCGCCGCGTACATGGTCACCAAGGTCGACGAGGAGCAGCGTCATCAGGATCTGCCCGACCTGCAGGACGAGTTCGACACTGAGATCAGCCATCTCGCCAAGCGTCGTGACAACGAGATCGAGGAGCGTGCCAAGAAGGTCGAGGCCGATCTGCACGAGCTCGAGGACGCCGGCGAGGCCACCGGCGCCAACAAGGCGAAGCTGCGCAATGGCGCCGAGCGCGACATGGCGGCCATCCGTCAGCGCTACGACGACCAGATCCAGCGTCTGAACGCCGTGTTCGACCGCTTCAAGAACCTGAAGGCCGGCGACATGGAAGGCGACGTGGACCTGTGGCGCGAGATGGAGGATCGCTACGGCGATTACTTCGAGGGCTGCATGGGTGCCGAGGCCATCAAGAAGCGTCTGCAGGACTTCGACCTCGAGGCCGCGTCCAAGCAGCTGCGCGAGGAGATCGATACCGGCTCCGGCCAGCGCAAGGCCCGCGCCTTGAAGCGTCTGAAGGTCATCAACGCGTTCCTGACCACCGAGAACAAGCCCGAGGCCATGGTGCTCGACGTGATCCCGGTCATCCCGCCGGATCTGCGCCCGATGGTCCAGCTCGACGGCGGTCGTTTCGCGACCTCCGACCTCAACGACCTGTACCGCCGCGTGATCAACCGTAACAACCGACTCAAGCGACTGATCGAGCTCGGCGCCCCCGAGATCATGCTCAACAACGAGAAGCGCATGCTCCAGGAAGCCGTCGACTCGCTGTTCGACAACGGCCGCCGCGGCCGTCCGGTCACCGGCGCGTCCAACCGTCCGCTCAAGTCGCTCTCCGACATGCTCAAGGGCAAGCAGGGTCGCTTCCGTCAGAACCTGCTCGGCAAGCGCGTCGACTACTCGGGCCGTTCCGTGATCGTCATCGGCCCGTCGCTGCGCATGCACCAGTGCGGTCTGCCGAAGCCGATGGCGCTCGAGCTGTTCAAGCCGTTCGTCATCAAGCGTCTCGTGGACATGAACTACGCGCAGAACATGAAGAGCGCCAAGCGCATGGTCGACCGTGGCGACACCGAGGTGTGGGGCGTGCTCGAGGAGGTCATCTCCGAGCATCCGGTGCTCCTCAACCGTGCGCCTACGCTGCACCGTCTGGGCATCCAGGCGTTCGAGCCGATCCTCGTCGAGGGCAAGGCCATCCACCTGCCGCCGCTCGCCTGCGCCGCGTTCAACGCCGACTTCGACGGCGACCAGATGGCTGTGCACCTTCCGCTGAGCGCGGAGGCGCAGGCCGAGGCCCGTTCGCTCATGCTCGCGTCCGACAACATTTTGAAGCCGGCCGACGGCCACACCGTGACCATGCCGTCCCAGGACATGATCCTCGGCCTGTACTGGCTGTCCACCGTGCTCGACGGCGCGAAGGGCCAAGGCCGCGTGTTCTCGTCCATCGCCGAGATGCAGATGGCGCTCGACCTGCACGAGATCGACATGCAGGCCAAGGTGCTCGTGCGTCTGCCGAAGGACTTCGTACTGCCGACCGGCTGGGAGCCGGGTGAGGTCGAGGTCGTCGATCCGGAGCCGGGCAGCCCGGCCGTCGTCCGTGAGGAGCGCTTCTCCGACGGCACCGTGCTGTTCGCCACGTCGATGGGCCGACTGCTGTTCAACGAGACGCTGCCGACTGACTATCCGTTCGTCAACGAGCAGGCCCCGAAGAAGGTCCTGTCCCGCATCGTCGACGACATCGCGACCCGCTATTCGACCGCCCAGGTGGCCGTCACGCTGGACGCGCTCAAGGATCTCGGCTTCACCCGTGCGCCGTGGTCCGGCGTGACCTTCGCGTTCTCCGATGTTACCGAGCCGCCGGAGCGCGAGGCGCTCGTCGCCGAGTCCGAGGCACAGGTCAACAAGATCAACCAGCAGTACGACCTCGGCTTCTTCACGGAGGAGGAGCGTCGTCAGGCGATCATCGACGAGTGGACCAAGTGCACCGAAAAGGTGTCGGACGCGGTCGTCAAGCACTTCGACCCGCGCAACAACCTGGCCATCATCGTCCAGTCCGGTGCACGAGGCAACATGACCCAGATCAACCAGATCGCGGGCATTCGAGGCCTCGTGAACAACCCGAAGGGCGAGGTCATTCCGCGACCGGTCGAGTCGAACTACCGTCAGGGCCTGTCCGTCCTGGAGTACTTCATCTCCGAGCACGGCGCGCGTAAGGGCCTGGCCGATACCGCACTGCGTACCGCTGAGTCGGGCTACCTGACCCGTCGTCTGGTTGACGTCTCCCAGGACGTGATCGTGCGCGAGGAGGACTGCGGTACCAAGAAGGGCCTGCCGATGCAGATCGCCGATCGCGACGCGGACGGCAATCTCACGCTCGTCAAGGCCGCCGACGGTGGCCCGTACTCCCGCCTGCTCTCCGCCGACGTGGTGGATCCGGCCGACGGCACGACCGTGCTGTACAAGCGCGGCGACGCGCTGAGCATGGACGTGCTCAAGGATCTCGTGGCGCACGGCGTCGAAGAGGTCAAGGCCCGTTCCGTGCTGACCTGCGAGTCCAAGCGCGGCGTGTGCGCGAAGTGCTACGGCTGGTCGCTGGCCACCAACAAGCTGGTGGACGTAGGCGAGGCCGTCGGCATCGTCGCGGCACAGTCCATCGGTGAGCCTGGTACCCAGCTGACGCTGCGTTCCTTCCACTCCGGTGGTGTCGCGGCGGCTTCCGATATCACCCAGGGTCTTCCTCGTGTCACCGAGCTTTTCGAAGCCCGTACCCCGAAGGGCGAGGCGCCGATCGCCGAGTTCCCGGGTGTGATCAAGACTGATGTGGAAGCCGATCACGTCTACCAGATGACGCTGACCCCGGACGACCAGACTGTCGAGCCGATCGTCTACACCGTGACCCGTCGCGCTCCGCTCCTGGTCAAGGACGGTCAGCACGTCGAGGCCGGCACCCAGCTGACCGAAGGTTCCGTGGATCCGAAGAAGATCCTGCGCATCCTCGGCCCGCGCGCTGCCCAGGTGAACATCGTGAACGAAGTGCACACCGTGTACCGTTCGCAGGGCGTCGATATCCACGACAAGCACATCGAGGTCATCGTCCGCCAGATGCTGCGCCGCATCACCGTCATCGACTCCGGTGACACCGCGCTGCTGCCGGGCGAGCTGGTCGATCAGGCCCGCTTCAAGGAAGCGAACATGAATGCCGTGAAGAACGGCGGCAAGCCCGCCGCCGGCCGTCCGGAGCTCATGGGCATCACCAAGGCCTCGCTGGCCACCGACTCGTGGCTGTCCGCCGCCTCCTTCCAGGAGACGACGCGCGTGCTCACCGAAGCCGCTCTGAGCCAGAAGGTCGACGATCTCAAGGGTCTCAAGGAGAACGTCATCATCGGTAAGCTCATCCCGGCCGGTACGGGTCTTGCCCGTTACCGCAACGCCGTGGTCGAGCCCGACAAGGCGATCCGCGACACCATCTACCCGAACTTCGGTTTGAGCAGCGGTGCCGACGCGGATACCGACTTCTCCGATGCCGACCTGTCCGATGTGGACTTCGCGAACATCGACTTCGGCGATCTCAAGCTCGGCGACGACTTCAACCCGGACGACTACCTTGACGATCAGGGTGGTCAGGGCGATTTCGAGTGATCGTGACAGGGCGTGCCGAATGATCGGCGTGCCCTGACGGCTCCGACGGCGTTCGAGCCTGTTTCTGATGCGGTTCCCCGTGCCGGTTCCCGGCATAGGGAACCGCATCAGTGTTTATACGGCCGGCGCCGTGGAATACAGCGGCATGCGGCCATACACAGGTCGGGCAATCCGCGTATCGACATGACGGCCAGCATCCGTCGGCGACGAGAACTGGCCGAACGTATACGACGGCGTGCCTTCATCGCCATCTGCCAGTATTCGGATGCCTGACGATGCTCGACACGGCGGCCTGCGAACACGAGATGATCCGTTCGACGGGCCAGAGCTTCCAGTTCGGAGATGAGCGCGGCATCGCCATGGAAATGATCGGCCATCGCCCGAACCTGCTCCGTTCTTGTCAGTGATCCGTCCAGCCGATGCCGCGGCAGCCCGCAGCGCACCGCCTGCACGCGGATGGCGAGCCATCCGGCGAGCACACGTTGACGGGGAGAGCCCCGGATGCGAATGATGGCGAACATCAGCATGGTGACGCCGAACAAGGCCAGACTCCACAGCGACAACAGCCATATCGGGCTGCCATACAGCGCCATGCCCGAGACGACCATATCGAGACGGGAGCGGGTGGAAGCGGAGGGCTTGTCCCGGCTGGCGTCGGTGCCGCCCAATACCGATGAGCTGCCTTGGGGAATGATCTCGTCCCGTGGCGGATCTCCGAGCGGCATCGAGGGCCGGCGATTGACGGGCCGGTATCGTTGCGCCGCAATCATCGTGCGGTCTGCGACCCGTGATTCCTTTGGGGACGGTCGAAACATCACCCATCCCAGATTCGTCAGCTTGATTTCGACCCATGCGGCGATATCGTTGCCGGTGAATCGTACGATGGTCGTCCCGTCATCGCCCGTCGTGGTGCGGGACTTGTCGATCATGCCATCGGCGTCCTTGGGAAGAAAGCCCAGCACCACACGTGATGGAAGACCGATCCATCGTGCCATCACCGCCATGAGGGAGGCATATTGTTCGTCGTCGCCGACCATGAGATCAGCGGATGCCAGTTCGTCCAGCCGTTTGCTGCCATGCCCAGGTGATGATGGGTATTCGTCCTCTGTGCCATGGGAAAACCAGCCTTGCTGCAGTATACGCGCCAATGCCTGTGCCGCTTGACCGTCGGCGTTATGCGATTGCACCGTCCGGGACGCCAGCTGTTCCACCGATTGCGGGATCTCGGCGAGACCCGGCGTGCCGTCTTGCGCGGCAGACGCCTTCGCAATGGCCTGTGTCTCCGGCTCTACGGCGAGCACCCCGGTCTGCCGGTAGATCAGACCGGGGCGCAGACCGGTCGGCAGCAACGCGGCTCCGGTCTTTGCGTTGTATAGCACTGGTCCGTCTCCAGCCGTGTCCGATTCGGATTGGACACGGCGTCGCGCCACGACAGCATCGTTCATCACGGTGATGCCGTGTACCGCTCCGGCCGTTGGCAGCCATACGTCGCCGAATGTGGCGCCGACGACGAAGGTGGCGGTGAATGGTACGCTGTCCGTCGGGGTTTCGCGAGCATCGACGCCGGTCCCGGTTGACACGGGAGGCATACGCAGGTACTCGCTGTGTGAGGCTCCGTCATATGAGTCGGACAGATTCCAGACATTGCCATCGAACATATCCATCGTCGCGATACGTACCGCGGTTCCGGGCGGCAGACCCTTCGCCGTCAGCATCACGTCATCCCGGTGCCGGGCGATGTACGCCCGCATGCCGCTGAGCGGACTGGCATAGTCACGCAGACTGATCGGCGGATCATAATGGTCACGCAGCGTCAGACGCGGTTCGGGAACGTGAGCCCCGGCGATTGCGGCCAACACGCTGCATGCGAGCAGCATCGCCACCGGTCGTCGGATCATGCCGTGACGCCATGATTGGCCGGCACGGGAATGGTTGGTTGCCGTGATGTCATCATCCCATTGCATGACGAATCGGTTCTTGTTGTCATGCGCTCCCGTTCCCGCTCGTGCATGATGTTTCAAGAGTGGCAGCAACAGGTAGAAGATGGTCAGGCCTGTCGCGACGCGCCACCGGACTGATGCGGTGCCCAGCAGTGCTCCGACCGTCAGCGGCAGCAGGACGATGATGATCGCGCCAAGCATGAGCCAATGCGTGGCATGCCTGCAGTCTGGCGTCGCCGTATGACGGTATACGCCCAATGCCAGCGAAGTCCACAGACACATCGTCCAGACGACCAGCAGACTCCCACCAGAGGTGCCGGTCGGCGGCGTCACCGAAATGATGTAGGAAAACGACCCGAACGCTCCTTTCCATCCATCGACCAGCGAGAAGACCAGCGACGTGAACGATGGCGTCGCCCGGACATCCTCACTGGCCACGGCCAGCAGAGGACCGATGATCAATTGCGCGGCGACCAGTACGGCCAGCCCGACCCACGGGTGATTCCGGAAACGGGAGGACGTGTGAGCACCGGCCGTATGCGTCCCGACATGGCCGGTCTCGCAGTGTGCGGAACGCCAGAGCGACGATGCCACGAGCCCGAGCAACGTAGAAGGGATCGAAGCCATCGCCCATATCCCGACCGATCCGTATACATCGATCAGATTCGACGCCGATACCAGCGTCAGCACGGCGACCGTGAGCGGGAAACAGGATGCACGCGCCAATCGCATATGTTTCGGCCACGACGCCTGTAACGAGGAGCGGTCGCACACGTTCATGACATCACCTCCAACAGGCGAGGCAGATCGGCCAGATCGCCGATCCGCAGCATCGTCGAGGCTTCCTCGCACCGCAATGATGCCTGAGCCTTGTGATCGACCTGTATCGTCACTCGTCGGCGACCATCCATGCGCCAGGATTCCTCCAATCCGGTTCCGTGCCCGTCGAACGGAGAATGCGATCCGACGACGTGATACCAGACTTCCGCGCGAGCCATGATCCGCATCTCATGCTCGGTGGTTCGGAACTCATCGGAAACGGTTCGAGCCATATAAGGGGAGGGCCGGATCGTGTCCGTGACGGCACCGGGATGGACGCCGCCCGGTGTACGCCCGTCGTCGCCGGCTCTGTTGCCGTTCCCGGCGCGATGCCTGCCGGGCCGCTGACGGCGGCCGTCCTGTACGGCATAATGTTCGGCCAAGACGATGCCGCAACATGCATCGAGCAATGCGACCGCCGATTCCGGCATGAACGTCGCCGTGCCCGTTCTCGCGATCAGCGGCCGGCCCGCATCCAAATACGCTTTGCCAATGGACGCGAAGACCGATACGGCAAGCTCGAATTCATCGGTATCCCGGTATCCTCCCGGTGTGGTATCGATCGATACCACACCGCCGGCGCGGCATTCGGCAGCATATTGACGAACTATCAGCATGCCTGTTTTCGCCGTGCTCGGCCAATGGATACCGCGCATGTCATCGTCGGACCTGTATTCGCGCAGCGCATGGAAATCATCGCCGTCACAGGCCGATATTCCTGACGGCGTTCCGTCCGGTTCACGGGCGGCTTCCCATACCGGCAGGGTGATGGCGACCGTGACGGGATGTACGGGAATGCATATGCCGTTCGATACCGTTCTGCGGCGGACGAGCAGGCCAAATGGATCATCGTCCGGCATGAATGCGGGCCCGAGGTGCAGCATGCCTCGGGGGCAGCCTCGTATCATGCCGTTGCGGCGCGTGACCGACCCCGCGGGCAACACGGGTATGGCGAGTGCTTCGCGCAATGACGGCGTTAGCGCATATTGCGATGGACGGTCTTTTCGACAGGATGGTTCGCCGTCGAATTGTTCCCCTGCCGATTGGCGGACGGCGATCGGCAGGATCATTCTGCTGCGGCCGATTCGGATTCGTGCCGGATTGGTGACGACGACGCGTATCTCGACATCATGGCCGGCGACGGCACGATGGGCCGTGGTGCCGATGACCGCTTGAAGACGATGCCGCCGCAATGTTGCCGATATCGTCCATATCGGCAACGAGGCAAGCATGATGCCAAGTACCAGAAGCTCCTTCCATCGTGCCATGGCGCCGGTCGCCATGCACCCGAGCGCCGAGCACACGATGATGTGCCCGGCGGCGGACAGCCCGGGCTTGCCGATCCCTCGTCGCGTCGTTGCCGTCTCTCGTGTCCCGTCCATCGTGACCTCCTTGCTTTCCCGCCTTCAGCGTTCGCCGTGGGGAACCGGCACGTCGTTCAAGGCGAGCGCAACGGCATCACGGGCGTCATGACCATCCAGCACCGCGTCGCTCCGCAGCTGGAATCGGTGCGACAGCACATCAGGTGCCAGCGTTTTGACGTCGTCGGGGATCACATATGGTCGTCCGTCAGCTGCGGCCCACACGCGTGCGCACCGGATCAAGGCGAGTGCCCCGCGTATCGATGGTCCCCGCGCCGTCATGTCGGATCTTCTGAGATATTCGACGATGCGTACCGTATAGTCGAGCACGTCATCGGCCACGTGGATGGCTTGTGCCATGCGCTGCATGGCGAGGACGCGCCGCCCATCCATGACAGGTCGTACCAGTGAGGATCGGATGCGTTTATCCGCCTGTCGTACGATGCCCATACTCGCCTCATGGCCGGGATGGCCGATCGTGGTTCTGATGAGGAACCGGTCGAGCTGCGCATCGGGCAGGGGATAGGTGCCCAGCTGGTCGCCGGGATTGCGCGTGGCGATCACTATGAATGGCTGCGGCACCGCGTATACGGTGCCGTCAACGGTGACATGATGCTCCTCCATGACCTCCAGCAGTGCCGACTGTGTTTTCGGCGGTGCCCGGTTGATTTCGTCCGCCAGCACTATGGGGGCGAATACTGGGCCTGGGCGGAATCCGAAGGATGACCGGTCCCGATCGAACACGACGGTGCCGATGACGTCGGACGGCATGAGGTCGGATGTGAACTGGATACGTTGGCATGGCACGTCGATGGCTTTGGCGATGCCTTGCGCCAGTTGGGTTTTTCCGGTTCCGGGATCGTCCTCTATGAGCACATGGCCTTCGGCGAGCAGGGCGGTGACGCACAGTCGTATCGTTGACGTTTTGCCGATGATCGCCATGCCGATGCTGTTACACAGGGCGTGGAATCCTTGTTGCAGGTGAAGGGCCGCATCCTCGGAGGTCATATCGGCGATGTCGGCGTCTTGTTCCTCTTCGGCCTGTGACGGCGTGGCACGTAATGCCCCGTTACCCGGAAGCCCGGATCGCTGCGATGCGGCCTGCGTCGTCTCGGCAAGCATCGGTCTGGAAGTGGCGTGAAGCTGCGGGATTGCCGAGACGGCCTGCAACGGTTCTTCATACGTACGATGCACCGTCGCGTCACATGGATCGACGGGGAGCCGCGCCATGCCGGTCGACCTTGCACCGGACGACGCCGTCGTACCGGGATGTGGCGGTGCATGCGTCGGTGAAAGCCTCGTGAGGTCGTCGGTGATCCGCGTCTCGTCCGGCATGGAGAGCACGACCGGCGACATCGGATTCGACACGATGGTGTCGTCGCCGGTGCCGGTAGTGGGGATGGGTTTCATTGTTGCTCCTTCCTGTCTGATCCGATGCGCGGCTGCGTCTGTTCCCATTCGTGTCGGCTCGGAACGCCTGTC
This sequence comes from Bifidobacterium simiiventris, assembly GCF_019331715.1. Classification (GTDB taxonomy): domain Bacteria; phylum Actinomycetota; class Actinomycetes; order Actinomycetales; family Bifidobacteriaceae; genus Bifidobacterium; species Bifidobacterium simiiventris. The sequence goes on along the minus strand of NZ_JAHBBG010000005.1, from coordinate 74,076 downwards.
GATATCACTGGCTTGTGGCGTACGGCCGGTGCCGGTATCCGCGTCTCGCTCGATGGTGATCGTGCCGGACACGGACGCCGATCTGGCATGTGGCTGTGAGGGATGCATCGTTGCCGATACTGTGATGGCTGTTCGTTCGTTGTTTCCTTCGGAACCGGTGTCATCGGCGTTTTCGCGCGTGGAGCCGTCGTGGACGGAATCGTGTTCGGCGTCGTCGTTGTCATCCGTGGCCGAACCGTCGTCGCGATGTTGTTCCCCACCTGGGATGGGGAATGTTCCCGTCGGCTTGTCGCACGGCAGCGTCTGGGTGATGCCGCCGGTGAGTTCGATCCGTGCACATCCTGCATTGCGCTGGTTGCCGGGTGTCACCGCCACCGCGATCAAGTCGCGTTCCTGCCGCATGGTCATCGTCGGCGTCGCGGGGTCTCCCCAGGGCCGGGCGTTCCCGCTTGATGAGCCAACCGGACCGGTGCCGGCACGGTTATGCGCCACGACCATGGCCTGAAATGTGGCTCCGTCGGTAATCGAGTCATCGGCAATATCGAACGAGGCCTGCGTGTCTTCCACGACCTGGGTATTGAAATACAGTCCGGCCGAATCGGACAGCATGACGGTGTACCGGTGCGGGCGGCTCCCGTCGTAGGACGGCATTCGCCATCGCACGGTCGCACCGTGATACCGCGCTTCGACAGTGACGTCGGCGGGCTGTGACGGTACCGCATCCGGCAAGCCGATGACGGCGGCCGATCGATCCGACCAGCCAACTTCGTTGCGTGCCTTGACCGTGAATGAGTATCGTTGCCCGTTCCTCAGGCCATCGATGCGGCAGGTGGTCGCCTGACAGGACCGTGCCCCGCCTTCCCACTCCACGAGATATTCACTGATCGGACTGCCGTTGGATCGCCCTGCGACCCAGGACAGTTCCACGGTGGCGTTGCTCGGCTGGTCGTCGATCGGCAGCATCAGCGGCGCTGCCGGACGGTCGACGACGGTCACTGTGATGCGGGCCTGCACCTGACGTTCGGGATCGCCGGTGGCGTCCTGTACGGATACATGGACGACGCCGGTTTTCGCTCCTGCGTCCGATGCGGCGGCGATGGACAGGCCGGTGTCGTCCTTGCACCAGTTCACGCTGATGATTCCGGCGTCATCGGTGCGGCATTCCACCACGGACAGTGCCGTATCGGGAAACGGATTGTATGCATCCTTGACAATGTCAACGACCTCGCGGGACCCGGCGCGGAGCCTGATATCGTGGTTCGCGATCTTTGCCAACGGTCGGGAAGAGGATGCGATCCGCACGGTTGCCGTACCTTTGATGGTGTGCTGGCCGCAGGAAACGGTGACGGCAATGGCGGTGGTGCCCGGCTTCGCGTCACGTAAGGCGGCGATGTTCATCAGGCCGGCCGGCGTGGTGACGGCGTTCAACGCGCCGGATGAATCCGGTTCGCTGGAATAGATGCAACGGCTCCGCGACGCCTGATCGGTTCCCGACGGGAAAAGCGTCAAAACCGTCAGATCGATCGTCTTCGCCTGTTCTCCGGCGATCACGTCGAGCGTGGGCGAGGAGAATACTGGCGGAGCCGACCGTGACGAAGTCACCGTGATCGACAAGGTCAGCACTGCGGAATTGACGATGGAAGACGATCTCGCGGTTTTGTCGCGTCGATTCTCGGCTACGAGACTCCTACCGGTGTCCTCGACGGTGAACGTGACCGAGGCCGGCCCTGAGTAATCCCGTTCGGGCACGAACCGAAGCGTCTGCCCGTCGGAATCCGGATCGGCGCTCCTGGCTTTCGTCGCGCTCACCGAGCCGTCCACTATCCGCGCGGTTTTGCCGGCGCCCACTCGCACATGCTCGTCGACGCGAATGGTCAGTGTCTGGTTCGAGTCCACGATCAGTTCCGGCGCCTTAGGCCTGAGCGTAGGCTGGAATACGCCATAGGCGGGCACATGCAGGAACGCCGTGGACGTGATGCCGTATGTCGTGTTAGTCACCGTGTACGGCACCGCCCTCGCCTCGTCAGTCAGATCGATCTCGATGACGCTTCGCGTTCCGGCCTTACGCCGTGCGGAGTCCCGCGCCGAGACATGTACGTCGACGTTCAACTCGTCCGGTGTCCCGGAAGGATTGCCGATCCATTCGGACACGTCCACGTCGATGGATCTTCTGTCGACGGTATCCGACGGCGGCACGCGATAGTCATATGCCGTCGGCGGCTCGATGCCTGCCTGCGGATCGACATGCACGGTCAATGTCGCGCTGCTGGACAGTCCGGCTCCGTCGACGATCGTGTAGATCACATACCCGGTGCCGGCCTCGTCGCCCGTGGTGAACGAAATCGTGTTTTCGTCGGCCGTGACATCAAACAGTCGCTGGCCTTCGACCGCATCGTCCAGCGCGAACGATGTGCCGTCCGTCGACAGGTCATTGGTCGTCACCTGTATGCTGGCCCGGGTGTTCGGCCGCAACGTAACCGTATCGTTGCGGGCCATGATCGATGTCTGTCGCTGCGCGCTGACCACGGCGATGTTCACATCGGCCTGCACCCGTCTGCCGGACCAGTCCTCGACGGCGTACGTGAACGTGTCGGTCCCGTGGGAATCCGCATATGCCTCGTACTCCAGATGATTCGCGCCGACCGCGATGATCCGTCCCAGTCGCGGATGTTCGGACCCCAGACCGAGCAGCATGACGTCGTCACCGTCCTCGTCGATGCCGTTCAGCGGAACATCGATGCGGACGGTCTGACCTGCGAATGCCTGGGCGTGCAGCGGTTTCGGTTCCGGATCGGACTTGCTTTCGGCCTGTCGGGCGTGGACATGAACGCGTATCGTCCCGCTCGCCGTATTGGAGGCGTCATCGTGAACGGTGTACCGTGCCTCGAAGACGCCCGGATCCGATCCGGCCTGATACCTCACGGTCGTGCCGGAGACGAATATGAGGCCATCGAATGATGATTCGTCATAGACGAGATTATGATCCGGCGTGACGGTGGCTCCCAACGTATAGGTGACATGATCGAGCAGATTCTCCGACACGATCCCGCCAGTCCTTACACGCAGGGTGATATCCGATGCGGACAATACGCCGTCGCCAGAATCGGCCGCCGGATAGACCACTATCGTGCCCGAGGAGTCGCCGTTGCCGTTCTGCGCCAAATACCGCAGCGAGACCGGGGCCTGCGGCATGACGCGGCACGTCAGATACACGCGTGTTCTGACCGCCGCCGCCTCGCAACCGGATGGTGCCGTCCCCAGTCCGGCAAGGCCGGGCACGCCTCCGGACGGATCCCGGTCATTGCCCAACGGTTCCACGACGGCGGTGCCGTCGGCGTCAAGCAACGCCACATCATCGGCGGTGATCGGCGCTTCCGGGCTTACGTCCACGCCCGTGGCTTCGACGCGGAGCAGTCCCTGCGTCTGCCGGGAACCCTGCTCCACGTCATACGTCACGTAATGGGTGCCGGACTCATGCGCCAGAACCGTGATCGTGCGCTCGCCATCATGCGTGACGGAAGCCGTCTCATCCATGGAACTCGCCGAGGCCACCTTCGCCTCATGCCGTGAAAATCCCCGCATGTACGGGGTTACCTCGATATCGGTTGGGGAGCCGGGAACGACGGTGACCAGTGCCGGTATGGTCGCCGCCGGCAATGCGCCGGCCGGATGGATGGAAACATATAGTCGTCCTTCGACGGTATCGGTACCGTCGTATATGACCGTCTCCACGCAGACCCGTCCTTCAGCCGCCGTTCCCGCCGACAATTCGACCAATCCATCGGCTCGGACAGACACGGAACCGAGATCCTCGTCCGCGCCGTCGGCTCCGGCCACGGCCGCGGACAGCAGGATCAACGGATCTCCATCAGGATCATCGAACGATTCCAATGCGTTCATGCGGATGACGCCGCCTTGCTCAACGTCATGCTCGGCTGTTGCCCCATCATGGACCGGCGGGCGGTTGACCCGCATCGAGACCAGCTCCACGATGACATTCGCGCGGGAGGTGTGCCCGAAACCGTCGTCGACGGTATACGAAAAGCGTATGCTGACGCGGTCCTGGCCCTGTAGATCGACATCCGTGGCATCCAGCCGCAGATAGGTTCCGTCATGCACGCTGCTGATTGACGCGGCCGTGTCGTCTGGCGCCGTGAACGAATCGATGCGCAGCACCGCGCAGCCGGTATGCTCGTCGTTGCGCAGCACATCGAGCGTGCGGGAGGTTCCCGCCCTGGCGCCGATGCGGTCGTCCACGGCCCGCACCGTTTCGGACTCTCCCGAACAGGATTCGGCGTATTCTCGAGACCGCGAAGGTTCAGCCGATTGCGTGTCGGGGGAACCTTCGGATTCGCCGCGCGACGGTGCGTCCCACGACACGTCGATGGTTTGGGTTCCCGAGGCCGGATCCCACAGCGTCCCCCGCACGGCATCGTTGAGCAGCACCATATGATGGTTGACCCGAAACCGAAGATCGGAAGTCCGGGACACCGTCTGCAAGGTGAGGAAGTCTTCGTCGTCCGCGGAAGGTTCCCCGTAATGGCATAGTCTGCGATAATTGCGTGCCGCCTGACTCCATGCGGCATACACGCAGCCGTCCACCGCCGCCGGTCGCGTCGCGGGGCCGTCTCCTCCGGTCGGCAAAGCGGTCGGTGAGACATCGCCATGACCGAGCTTGACGGTATACAGTCCGCCGCTATCCGAAGCGGCGACCCAACCGCTCTGAACATGTTCCGGGTCGGGCGACTGCAGGATCAGCCGATCCGACGAGCCGGTATCGGCCGAGCCCGACGGCCAATAGAGCGTGCCGCCTACGGATGCCACGGGAACATCGCCTATCACGGTGAAATCGTCGATGACCAGCGGTTGGCCGCCACTGAGCGACCCTGACCGTCGCACGGTTCCCGTGTCATCCGATACGAGCACCATGCCATCGCGAGGACGGTACCCGTATACCATGCCGTCTCCGGAGATCACCGCCCGGCCTCCGTCGCCGAGCCGCATATGCGGTTCCTGACCAGACAAAGACACGGTGTCTGGTTCCGATACCGATCCGATGCGCACATTGCCGTTCGTTCTGTCGACCACGGCCATCGTCGCGCCCGACAGCAGCACATCGGCATCAGAAGACACGTCGGTTCGCCCGTGCGGCCGGACGGTGGATGCGCGAAGGACGGTGAGCGTCCCGTTCTCGAACAGCAGCGTGGAATCATCGTGCTGCGCGACATCGAATCGCGTCGAAACGGCGGAAACCGTCGAATCGACCTGTCCGATACGCACATTGAACCGTGCCGCCTTCCGTTCCTTGGCAGAGGTGACCCACACCGTGCCGTCGTGCAGGTGCGCTCGCTGGCGGGTGACCGACAGGAAACAGACGGCCGCGATGACGATGGCGACGAGCAGCGACAACGCGATCGCCGCGGTGATGCGATATGCAGACGTCGGCCGCCCGCGACGGGGATGATGCGCGGATGTCATGACGGAACCTTTCTGTTGACGTCGCATCGCCATGCCGTGGTGGTGCGGATGAACGAGTCCGCCGGAGCGCCGTCCGGCGTAAGACCGTCCCCGACACCGTCGTTGACGGTGCCTGACGGGTTGACGTCGGTGACCTCGCCGTAACGGAACCGGTCGGTTCCTTTCCATGACGTCAACGTGATCAACAGCACGGCCATGACGAGCACGGCGGCGGACGACATACGCCGGGACGATTCGGCGCGGCGGCGTCGTGCCACGGTGCCCGGATGACCCGAAAACTTTGGTTCGGGCTCATTGACGTCACGTGTAGGCCGATACGGTCGTCGTATGCGTTGCAGCGCGCGTTCGAACTCGAGCATCGAGCCGTATCGGTCATCGGGGCAAGGCGCAAGAGCCTTGCACAGCATCCTGCCGATCTCGGCAGCGTTCGACTGGATGCCGGCCGCGGCCAGGCCGGTCTGCACGATGAAGGCCGTTTCCCGCTCGTCGCATCCGCCATGCGACGAATCCCGCGCCAACATATGGGGTGACATGCCAGTGAAAAGAGCGAATAGCGTCGCTCCCAGCGAATACACATCCGACAGGTCGTTGCCGCCGGTGCTTCCATCCATCACTTCCGGGGCGGACCACAGCGGTGAATGGCCGGTGACGGATCCCGGACAATACAGGTCGGCGCATATGCCGAAATCGGCCAGCACGGGCAGTCCGTGCTCGTCGATCAGGATGTTGGAAGGCTTGACATCGCGGTGTACGATGCCCAGACGGTGCGCCGCATGCAGTGCGCCGGCCATCCTGATGCCTAGATCGAGCGTCCGCTCGCAGGTCATGGACCTGTCGCCGACCAGATTCCGGCATGACCCGTTCGCGGCATAATCCAGCACGAGGCACCCGTAGCCGTCCGGGGTGACGAACGCGTCGTGAATTGTCAGCACCGCCGGATGCGATGACAGCGCACGCAACGCCCGCATCTCCCCATGCAGTCGGTCGCGATCCTCGCCTGAGAGAGGTTTGCGGGACATCTTTACCGCGAAATCGCGTCGTGTGGCGATATGACGGTACCGATACACGTCGGAGGCGGCTCCGGAACCGATCTTCTGCACGAAGACGCATCCCGGTATCGACACTGGCCCATTCGAGGCGTTTCGACCTTCACGGCGCCGGGCGGTGCCCAATTCCGGCTGGACGGAACGCGCATGCGGCTGTTCGGGTGGGATCGTCGTCGTGTCCATCGGTTCACCTCCTTCGGCATGTGAAGGCGAGCGTATCCGATCGCCATCGTTCGGGCGACGATTTTCGACCTATGTGGTCGAACGCTTCGATATCGTTGGAAACAGTGGGTTATGGAGAAATTGTGTTCATAAAAATGTGGATAACTTGCATGTTCCGATCTCGACAAACGGCGGAAAACCGGGCTTTTCTCCCATCGGGGAATTCTGTTCGCCGAGGCGGCCGAGCATGGGGAATATTCTCCCCGGCGTGTCGCCGCCGGGACGGGAACCGCGACACGACGACGGTTCTCCCGCGACGCAAGGGCTGATCGCATCGTCTGCCCGAACACCGGGGAGGGGCTTCCTTACCCTGATGACATGAACGGGAACGAGCCTGAACTTCGCTATGTGCTGCACGACGGCATGCGACGCGACGATGCAGTCGTGACGGTGGACGACGCCCTTGACCTGCTGAAGGGCAAACGCGGGGAGGTTCTGCTGGTGGCCGGCCCGCCGTCGAGCGGCAAAACGTCGTTCGCGTTCGATGTGCTGGTTCGAGGACTGCTCCACGATGACGGGTCAGCGGTGATGACGGTCTCCGACCGCCACGCGGCGGATCTGCTCAGCGACCAGGCGATCCGCCGTCTCGGATCGTCCCGTCAGGCCCGGCCGGTCACCACACTGTCGGCGGTCGCGTTCCGGCTCATCTCAGCGGTGCGCAAACGCGCAGGCAGTGCGTTGCCGAGACTGCTCAACGGCGCGGAGCAGGATGCTCTGCTCAAACAAGTGACCGAAACGCACCGAAACCACGTGGCGGCCGGAGAACTATGTGGCACATGTCTGCTGCTGCGGGACTATTTCGGTGCCGACGACTGGTCGAACGTGATGTTCGGCAGTGCCGGCAAACGGCGGACGGGCAATGATACGGATGCGGACGATGAGACGTCGGGTGCCGGCCGGGGCGTCGGGGACGCGTTCGTCATGCAATTGCGCGACATGATCTCGCGCATGAACGAACTGGGCGTCACGGAATCGGCTGAAGCCAGCATCCTGGATGCGCTGGGGAACTGGTCGCCCCATATCGAGCGGCTTCGGTTGCAATGGCGACTTGCCTTCGCGCTGAGACGACAATACCGGCAGATGGTCGAAGAGGCGTACCCGCACGAATACAGACTCGATTCGTCGCGTCTGCTGGTGGAAGGCGCGGCCGCCACGGGCACGATTGCGGCGGCCGGGCTGCCTCGCCTCATGGTGATCGACGACGTTCAGGATCTCACTCTGGCCGGGTTCGGTTTCCTGCGTACGCTCCATGAGCGTGGAACGAATCTGGTCTTGGTGGGCAATCCCGATGAATCGGTGCAGACGTTCAGAGGCTCCTATCCTGAATACCTGTTTGCCCAGGCACGTCAGCTGCTCGGAGCGAGGACGCTGCGCATCGAGCCCGTGCGAAACGACGGTTCAGCCGCGACCGTCTCCTATAAGGAACTGGTCGAATCACGGGTGTCGCTGTCCATTCATTCCGCCGTGGACGACGATATGCCCTTGCCGTCCCGGCCTGGCAAACTGCCACAACTGGCGGGAAGCCTGCCCGTCGAACCATTGGATGACGCGGATGCCATGCCGCTCGACGGCAGCATCGTCACGGCGATGTACCGCAGCGAAAGCGAGGAACTCGACGATATTGTCTGGCATATCAAGCGGGCGCATCTGCATGACGGTCAGGCATGGAACGACATGGCGGTGATCGCGCACGACAACGCCACCATACGGCGTTTCGGCGAACGGTTGCGCCGGGACGGAGTCCCCGTGCGATACTCGTCGGTGACCAGACCGCTCAAGGACGAGCCGTTCGTCCAAGGACTGTTCTCGCTACTCGAGCTGGCCGACCTGCACAATCGGTCACTGGACGACATGACGATGAGCCTGCCGCAAACGGCCGCGTTCGTCCGCTCCCGCGTCACCACGCTGATGGGCAGCCCCCTGATCGGCATCGGCGTCGAACGTAACCGTGAAGGACGCCCGGCACGACTGGCCGGCGTGGAAGCCGCAATGGGATCCCTCGGAGCATTGTCGGGAGTACTCGATGATGATGCCGGCCCGACGGACGAGCGGCAGACACCGTTGCGCTTGCTGGTCGCGCAATGGGACGCGCTGCGCAACGGCGTGATGGAGGCACAGGAGTCCCAGCAGACAACCTACGACGATTCGCTGGTGGACGATCATGCGCTCGCCGGAAACGACTTGCCGTTCGGCGTGGATGCGTTGTACCTGATGCTGGAATTCAGCGATGCCGATGCCGTGCTCGCATCCATCCAGTCGGTATGCGGAGGAGACCCGCATGCCAAGGCGTTTGCTCACCTGTGGAATCTGGTGCAACGGGTGGCATCAGGATTGCGCGAGCTGCCGTCGCGTGAGCCCCAATATGCTTTGGCTCTGGCTTGGGATGCATGCGGCGTCGCCGCACGATGGCAGCGTGAATCGCTGGACAACACCGATGCCGGGCGAAGCGCCAACGATCGCTTGGACACGGCGATGCGCCTGTTCGATTACGCTGCCGGTGCCGCCGCCGGCGACTGGCGTGATTTTCTCGACAGGGTTCGGCAGATGCGCATCGAGGCGGATTCTCTGGCCAAGGTCGCACCGCTCGACCAGGCCGTCACGCTCACCACTCCGGCCGGGGCGGCCGGCCGATACTGGCAGTTGGTATGGATGCCGGCGTTGCAGCAAGGCGTATGGCCGAATCTCGCCGCGCGCAACACCATGTTCGGCGGTGAGGATCTGGCCGACATGATGCTGTTCGGGCATATCGACAACGATGCGGGAGCACAGTCTGACCCGGGGCTGGCCGCCGTGCTAGCGTCGGAACAGAAAAGCCTGCTGGTCGCCTTGACCCGCGCGATCCGGCAGGTGTCTGTCAGCGCCGTATACAACGATGATCTGGTTCCATCCGATTTCCTGTACGGCTACCTTCCGGAACGATTCGACCGGCAGCGTGATGCCCAGACCAACCGGCGCGAATACGCATCGATCGCCGAAACCGATCGATTCCACGGTCTGGACGCGACCGTGCGGGGAATCGTGGCATCCGCGCGAACGACATTGGTCACCAGCCCGGAACATTCCCCGGAACACCGGGATGCGATCGATACGCTGCGGCTGCTCGCCGAACATGACGTCGACGCCGCCGATCCTCGTACCTGGCCGTTCGTGAACGCCGATGACGGCGCGCCTGGCCGTCGCGCCGACGGTAAGAAATCTGAGGATGAATCGGTTGCGGCCAAACCGCCCGTCGTCGTGCTCTCGCCTTCCGATGTGGACAGCATCTGGGCCTGTCCGGTGTGCTGGCTGATGGACCGCCGGTTCACCGGCCCTCGGGCCGGCAGTGTCTCAGCGTCGTTCGGCTCGCTGATCCACGCCGTCGCCCAACGGGCCAGCGAGGAAGGGCTGGACTTGCCGTCGGCGTTCCCCGATCTGGCGGCCGAACAGCGGCAGCAAGCCGTGGCCGAGCGCATGATGGACATCTATCACGAGCTGGCGGAACCGCCGTCCACCTTCATGGATGCGGTCAGCCGGTACGATGCCTTGCACAAGGACGCCTCCGCGCACACGGTGCTCGACAACATCGCCGCATACTTCGTGTCCTCGAATACCGCGGAATATCCGTCCGGCAACGTCGGCACCATCGAGGTCGGCACCCTGACATCCGCCGAATGCGAGCGTTCCTTCTCCGCACGGTTCTCGCTGTCCGATATCGTGGCTGCCTACAACGCCATCGACGGGGTGTCGCCTGTCACCTCGGGCGAACTCATGACCATCATGGGATCTCTGATCGGCGGTTGGCCCGAGGCAATGGACGAGGCCATGACGATTCGGCTGACCGGTCGTATCGACCGTCTCGAACACCGTACGTTGCCGGACGGCGGCGAACAGATACGGTTGATCGACTACAAGACCGGATCGGTGCCCCCGGTCAAGGCGATATTCAACGATCTGCAGTTGGTGTGCTACCAGCTGGGCCTCGCGTTCCCGGAAGACCACGCATCGGAAGACGCCGGCCACGATGGCTCGCCGTACGTCGCGCAGAGCGTGCTGTTCCATGTGATGTCCAACGACGCGCCGGCCAAGAGCTACGGTCAGGAAAGCCTGTACCAGCCGGCATTGTTCCGGGGCAGGTCGCTTAATGCCGGCGTGTTCGCGGGCCGATACCATTACCAGAAACCATCGGTGGTCATGGATATCCCCGAGCTGCCGTTGGAGCCGCCGGAGGGAGTCCGGGAGCCGGCGTGGAGATCGTTCCTTGAACTGCGCGGCACCCAGGCGGTATGGTCGCTGACCATGATCGCCCGCGTGTTCTATGCCGCGGCCGCCAGCCGGTCCACGGTTCTGGAAGCGCGGCCGCAGCCCTCCCATATCAAGCGTTGCCGTCTGAAGTCGGTGTGCCCGGCATGCGCCGGACAGATCGACACCGTTTTTGAAACGAGGCAGTCATGAGTCGATTCACCGATAGCGCCGAACAATCGCGGATCATCCATGCCCCCGTGAACGAGAACGTGCTGGTGGTCGCCGGTGCGGGCAGCGGCAAGACCTACACCATGACACGCCGCATCACCACGCTGATCGAACAGGGCGTGTCGCCCGAACGCATCCTCGGCCTGACCTTCACCCGCAAGGCTGCTTCCGAACTGCTGGCGCGAGTGTCGGCGGAAGTCGGGGCCTCAGGCGGAACCTCACATCCGGGAGTCATGTTTCTCAAGCCGGAAGTGATGACGTACGACGCCTTCTTCCAATCGATCGTGCGCCAATACGGTCTGCTGGTCGGATTCGACCGGGATACGCAGCCGTTGAGCGACGCCGGCGCAATCAGCCTGGCCACCGTGGTGATCGACCGGCATCAGGACATGCTGCTCACCTACGATTTCGGCTCGTTCAATGCCGTTGTGGGCAAGGTGCTTGACCTGTCGCATGCGATCGGCAACGCGATGATCGGCGGCGACATCGCCACGGTGGATGAGGCGATCGAGCGCATCCGTGCATGGGATCAGGACTTCCTGCGGCAGTTGGGCGAGGCAATCGGCACGCGGCCGGTGCCGCAGGACATGCCCAAACCCAAAGCGCCCAAACCAGGAAAGAAGGGGAAGGACGCCAAGTATCTCGCCAAACTCGAAACCTACCGCGCTGATCTGGAGAACCTGTGCGTGTGGCGGTGCGGCGCCCTGCGCGAGGTCGTGCGCCGGCGCGAGGCCCTGCTCGGCTTGGTGGAGGAGTACGAGCAGGAGAAACGCCGCCAGAACATGGCGGAATTCAGCGATTTCACGGTCGCCGCATACCAGCTGGTGTCACGGTTCCCGTCGATTGCGGCACGATACAGGCGCAGGTATACGCATGTGTTGCTGGACGAATATCAGGACACGTCCACCACGCAGGCCATGCTGCTCGCCGCGCTGTTCCATGCGGATACGGCATCCGGAACCGAATCTGAGACCGGAGAGAAAACAACGGCGGACGGGGCGTTTGCGGAGCCCCTGTCCGCCGTCCGGCAGGCGAGTAGCGCAATGGCCGGCGTCTCATCCTGCGTGAGCGCGGTCGGTGACCCGTTCCAATCGATCTACGCGTGGCGTGGAGCCAGCCCGGGCGCGTTCCGCATGTTCCAGCAGGATTTCGACATGCCGACGGACACGCAGCCGTATCCGTTGAGCGTGACGCGACGCAATCCACGCATCGTGCTCGAAGCGGCCAACAACCTAACGCTTCCCCTGCGGTTGCCGGCGAAGCGCGCCAGCAGTTCGATGATGCACGAAGTCGACGTGGCCGAACTCTCCCCGGTGAACGACGCATCCACAGGCACGATCGGCGTGCTGGGATTCGACACGTTTGGGCAAGAGGTCGATGCGGTGGCTCGGTTCGTACGTCAAGCGGTCAGGAACTATGCGTTTACCGACAAGGACGGCAAGCCTGCCGACACGCAGGATATGCATCCTCATGTGGCTGTGCTGTTTCGAGGTAAAACCCGTATGGCGGCATTTGCTCAAGGATTGGAGCAGGCGGGGCTGACGACGCTGGTCGTCGGCCATTCCGCCTTGCTGGAACGTCCCGACATGCAGGATCTGATGGCGCTCCTGCACGCGGTGGCCGACCACACCGATGCCGGGGCGATGATGCGGCTGCTTGCCACGCCGCGCTTCGGTCTTGGCGCCGAGGATCTGACCGCATTGGCGTCGTTGGCGGATCGGCTGGACACACAGTACCGGTACCGTGCATTGATCGAAGCCGGACTGATCGAGGCGGAGGCGTCGGATACCGCGGTGGACCGGCGTCGGCAGACCGACATCGTGCGCGAGTACCGCGACCGTGTGCCCCACGCGGTGTTCCTGATCGATCTGCTGCTGCGCGGCGATCTTGACGATCTGTTAGGTCAGGATGACGCCATCGATAATAAGGCTGCAGCGGCCATCAGCCGCGCCGGCACCATGCTCAGACAGGTGCAGGCCGTCGCCAACCACCCGTTGAACGAGGTGATCGAAACCGCGGTGCAGGCCCTGAACCTCGACATCGACATGATCGTCGCCCAGACGATCGCACAGCCGGACAAGCCGATCAGCATGGCCGCCGCCCGCTCCGGCGTGGACTCGATCATCTCGCTGGTGAACACCTATACGCAGGAGATCCTCGAAGGCCAAAACCCGACCCTGAGAGGATTCATCGCATGGATCGACTCGCTCAAACAGGTCGAGGAGGAGCAGACGACGGTGCCGGATACGCCGGCCGACGTGGTGCTGATGACGATCCATCAGGCCAAAGGTTTGGAATGGGATGCGGTGGCCGTGGTGGGCATGGCCGCGAACGCTTTCCCGAGCAGCAAAAGCGGTTTGCGCATCAGCGAAGACGACGATCATCCCGGTGGATGCTCTCCGACGACCGGACGCTGGAGGCCGCCTGAGTACCACACCGGCGTATCGACATGGCTGGATGACGAATCGGCCGTGCCGGTGCCGGTGAGGGTGGATGCCGGAATCTTGCCGCGCTTCCCACATGACGCGGACCCGAGCGCCAGCCCGAGCGAGGCGCTGCGCATGCTAGACGACGTCGTGGTGATCGACGACGAAATCTACGGTGACATGCGCGGCGCCGACATCGGCGACGGCATGGATGAAACAGACCCGGACGGCTGGTATCTGACCCAGTCCGAGGAATACGGCCGGCGGTTGCTCGCCGACGAGCGCCGGCTCGCCTATGTGGCGTTGACCCGGTCCAAAAGCGATGCGTTGCTTACCTATAGCCGATACGGTGAGCCGGGCCGCGATCCCAGGCCGCTGTTCGAACGGGACGGTCGCAAGCCGACCGCCGTCGGACCGTCGCTGTTCTGGAACGAGGTACGCGATTCGCTGTGTCATCATGACGATCTGGTGCCTGTCGCACCCGCATCGCCGTCGGCAACAGAGCCGGACGGTGGCGAAGACGCTTCGGAGTCATCCGCGGGCCGTCGGCAAGCCGAAGCGACGCTTGCCGAAGCGACGCTGGATTCGATCGGAGCGGCCAGGCCCGACGGATTCTTTGTCGGTGAGCATGCCGCCGCATACGAACGGGAGGTTGTGGAACGGGCATGGTCCGCGCCTCTCGAAGCACATGCCGATGCTGTCGCCCTGCCATGGCCGGCGTCCCTGTCGGATGAGACGTTGGCGCGATTGCGCTCCGGCGTCGGGGAATTGGAAGAGGCGCTGGATAAGGACCGGGCTCGCCGAAACATGGAAACCGGTTCGGGCGTAAACGACGAACTTCTTGCCGCTCGCGGCGGCACTTTGCTGTCGCGAGCGGCAATGTTGGTCGCGGACCCCGATCTCATGCCACATGCATATGAGAATGACGCCGAACTGGACGAGCGGGTGCGTCTGCAGGCCGCACATCTGCTGGCGCAGAGCCGCCAATCGGTCACCGCGCTGCAGACGAGAGCCGGGCATCTGGGCAAGAAACAGATGAGCGGCCTGTGGCGTGGCATTATCCGGCCCGTTCCCCGCGTCGCGTCCCCGGCCGCCGAAGCGGGAACCCTGTTCCACGCGTGGGCGGAGCAGTTCACCACCGCATACGATGACGGCGAGAACGCAATCGATGATGCCTCCATCGGATCGCAATCCGATACCGCGGGCGACACCGTCTTCGCGACGACACCGGCTCCGCCATCACGCGATCTCATGCTTGAGGAACTGGCGGAACGGGAAACGGCGATGCGAAACGAGTCCGGCACCAGTGCCAAGGAACGCCATCTGGCCGTCTGGGAACGCCGTCTCGCAGACTCGACATGGGCGCGGCGCAGCCCGGCCTATGCCGAACGGCAGATCGTCGTGTCCATACCGCAACTGGGAGGCGGCATCGTCAACGGCAAGCTCGACGCGGTGTTCCACGGAGGACTCGACGAGACGGATACGACGAAACGGTTCACGATCGTCGACTGGAAAACCGGTTCCAGGCCGGTCAGACCGGACGACATCGACACGAAACTCATCCAGCTCGACTGGTATCGGCTGCTGCTGGCGCGGATAGAAAACCTTCCGCTGGACAGTATCGACGCCACCCTCTACTATCTGAGTGAGCCCGATGAGGGACGGCGCGAGCTTCACGCCCGCGCGAAAACTGAACAGGAGATCCTTGCCGAGTTGAGCTCCGGCATTCCGGAACAATCCGACAACGACTGACGCCGCGACGAGAACGTCGCGTGTTGCCCGCGGGAGAAAAACGCACCGCGAGCGTCGTGAACGGAGGAATGCTGCGACCCTTGGCCGGCATGTGTGGGCGGGCACACGTGCAGGACAGCAGCAACAATATAAGGAGCAGGAATCACATGGCTGCGACGAACGCAACCGTCATCTACCGGCGCATGGTCTGGGATGACCGTGACGCCATCGTCCGCGAATTCGACAACACGTGGGGCGACTGGTCCAGTGCGGCCGGCACCCCGGCCTCCATGGAACTGTCACGCCATTTCGTAATGCACTATCTGGAACCGGCCACACATGCGACCATCGCCGAACAAGACGGCAGGTTCATGGGCGTGCTGATCTCCCGCATCGCCGGCATGCCGGTCATGTTCCCCGAAGCCGGGCGGGAGCTTGCCGCCGTGGATCGTTGGCTGGAACAGGATCCGCATGGCGCGGATGCGCTGCGGGAGACCCTGCAATGGCATGCTCTGGAAACCGATCTGGAAGATGAGGTCCACGTCAACGAGACGACGCAGGCCGAGATCGAGCTGTTCCTGGTATCCGGCGCGGCCCGTGGCCACGGCGTCGGCGGTACGCTGTGGCGCGATGCCATGAGCCGTTTCGCGGCATCGGGCGTAAGCCGCTATTACCTGCACACCGACTCCAGTTGCGACGTGAGCTTCTACGCCCACAAGGGACTGGATTGTCTGGTCTCGTGGCGTGCGGCCGACCACCCGCAATACGGCGACGACATGGACGACATCTTCATCTACGCGGGGGAGGTGAACGCGTGACCTCGACAGTCGGAACGAAAGTCGCGCAATCGCCGTATGCGAAGCTGTTTCGCATCCCCGGAACCAAGGCGTTTTGCGTGTGCGGCGCCGTCGCGAGACTGCCGATCTCCATGATGAGCCTCGGCATCGTGCTCGCGCTCAACCACCTGTACGACAACTGGACGGTCGCCGGGTCGATGAGCGCCGCGTACATTCTCGCGGTGGCCGTCGTCACCCCGTTCTACGCGCGCATGTTCGACCGGTTCGGCCAGCGCAAGGTCGGCTCGGTGGCGCTGAGCATCCAGGTGATCGCCATGCTCGGCTTCGCGTTCGCCGCGCTGGGCCGCGTGCCGATCCCCGTCCTGTTCGCGCTGGCCGTCGTCATGGGATTCACCCAGTTCTCGTTCGGTGCTCTGGTGCGTACCCGATGGGCGTACGCGCTGCGCGACACTGGCAACGAATCGCTGCTGAACACCGCGTACGCGATGGAATCCGCGATCGACGAGATCGTGTTCATCGTCGGGCCGATTCTCGCCGCGTTCCTCGCCACGTCGGTGCATCCGGTGTCCCAACTGTTCGTGCCCACACTTGCTTGCGGCATCGGCGGCGCGGTCTTCTTCTCGCTCAAACGCACCCAGCCGCCGGCGCTCGAACAGGTGAACGTCGCGCCGGTCAGAGCGCAGGTCGGCTCGCAGGCGGACGGGCTGACCATGCGACAGCTGCGCACCGGCGCCCCGAAAGCGAAAAGCGCCCTGCGCTACCCGGGCGTCCTGCCGATCCTCGTCGTCTTCCTCGTGTTCAACATGAGCTTCACCGCGTTTGACGTGTCGGTCACCGCGTCGATGAAGGCCGCCGGCGTCGAACAATGGCTCGGCCTGCAGCTCGCCATGTTCGCCGTCGGCTCGTGCATCGGCGCGGTGATCTTCGGCTCGCACGAGATGAAAGGCTCCCACTGGCGGCACATGGTCATGTTCCTGACCCTGCTCACGGTCGGCTTTGTGCTGTTCCGCATCATGATGGACGACTTCATCGTGCTCGGCGTGCTCGAAGTGCTCACCGGCCTGTGCGTCTCGCCGCTGTTCGCCACCGGCAACCTTATCGTCAAGGATGCGGTTCCCGCGCGCTCGCTGACCGAGGGACTGTCGTGGCTGACCACCGCCGGTTCGGTGGGCACGTCGTTCGGCTCCACGTTCGCGGGCGCTGTGCTCGATGCGGCCGGCACGCACGTGAGTATGATGATCCCGTGGATCGCTGTCGCGTGCTCGGTGCCGCTCGCCTTGCTCGGATGGGCGCTGGCCCGCAAACGCGGCTGAGCGTTCGTCTCGGCACGGTTCCGCGTGCGGAACCCGACGGAAAGGTGCGATCATGACTGCTGACGCCGTATTGGGACTGCTCGACCGTATCCACGGTACGGTCGGCGTCGTCGGATCGATGAACGCTGACTACACCGTCACGACCAGACGGCTGCCCCGGCCGGGAGAGACGGTCGTCGGTGGGCCCATGCGCATACTGCCGGGCGGTAAATCCGGCAACCAGGCCGCATCCGCCGCGCTGCTCGGCGCCGATGTGCGCATGTTCGGCGCGGTCGGGTCCGACGGCAACGCCGATTTCCTGCTCGGCACACTCGCCAAGGCGGGCGTGGACACAACGAACGTGCTGCACGTCGACGGGCCAAGTGGCACCACCGTCATCACGGTGGACGAATCGGGGGAGAACACCATCGTGTATTCGGCCGGTTCGAACGCCCGCGTCACCGTCGAGTATGTCAAGGAGGCAAGTCGGGCACTGCGTGAATCCGCCGTGCTGGGACTGTGCCTGGAAAGCCCGATCGAAACGGTCACCGCGGCCGCGCGCATCTGCCATGAATCTGGGGTGACGGTGCTGCTCAACGACTCCCCGTTCATGCCGACGTTGCCGCGCGAACTGATCGAGGCCGCGGACATTCTGCTCGTCAACGAACATGAGATGGCCCAGCTCATCAGCATGGATGAGCCGGACTGCGGACGATGGGACGATTTTGATTGGGACGACGCGCGTTCGCGTCTGCTGGAGCTTGGATTCGACCGGACGATCGTCACGCTCGGCGCGGACGGCTCCGTGATTCTGGACTCGACCGTCGGTGCCGAACCGTTCACCCGCATCGCCCCGGTGATCGTGGACGCGGTCGACACGACGGGCTGCGGCGACGCGTTCATGGGCACCGTGCTCGCCGGACTCGCTTCGGGATTCGGCTTGGACGACGCCGCACGACTGGCCTCGTACGTGTCCGCATACGCGGCCACCGGATACGGCGCTCAAGCGTCATACGGCACCGCGGCGCGGATCCGCGAACGGTTCGCCGGACGGACGGTCTGAGTCCTCTCCTGAGTCCTCTGTATGAAACGGAAGCCAAATCGGCGGACGCGAAATGCTACCCTCGCAAGACAAGAACGGCCGCAGACGAGCGCGTGAGACGACTCGCCCGGCATGATGACGACAGGTACTTGGACGTACCGAGAACAGCAATGAAAGGACACGCATCATGATTCGAGTTTCCGTGGTCGGAGCCAAAGGGCGCATGGGATCCCACGTGGTCGAGGCGGTCAATGGCGCCGACGACACCGAACTCGCGCTCGCGCTCGATGCGGGCGACGACCTGACCGCAGTCACCCCCGGCAACACCGACGTGGTGGTCGAATTCACCGTGCCGAGCGTGTCGCTCGACAACGTGCTCGCACTCGTCAAACAGGGCGTGAACGTCGTCGTCGGCACCACCGGCTGGACCGACGACAAGCTCGCGCAGGTCAAGGCCGCGCTCGCCGAATCCCCGCGCGAGCACCAGAGCGTGTTCATCGCGCCGAACTTCGCGATCTCCGCCGTGCTCGCCGATCACTTCGCCAAGGTCGCCGCCCCGTACTTCGAGTCCGCCGAGGTCATCGAACTGCATCACCCGACCAAGGTGGACGCTCCCTCCGGCACCGCCATCCACACCGCCAAGGCCATCGGCGAGGCCCGCCGCGCGGCAGGGCTCGGCGAGATGCCCGACGCCACCCAGACCGACGGTGGCTCGCGCGGTCAGGTAATCGACGGCGTGCATGTGCACGCCGTGCGTCTGCGGGGCCTCAACGCCCACGAGGAGGTGCTCTTCGGCAACGCCGGCGAGCAGCTGGTCATCCGCGCCGACAGCTTCGACCGCATCAGCTTCATGCCCGGCGTGCTCCTCGCCGTGCGCAAGGTCGCCTCCGGCGCATACCCGGGACTCACCGTCGGCCTCGACCACTTCCTCGACCTGTAAGCCGGCAAACCGGCCAGCGGATACGGATCGGCCGCGTTGCCGCACGAACCTGCTCGCGCGGTAACGCGGCCGTTTCATGTCCTGAGACGGGCCGGTCTTGCGCGTCCCGACCGAGAAGTACCGTAAATCATATGAGTGAGACGATGCATCTTCTTGATCCGGCCCCGTTCGGGCGCATTCTGCCGGCCATGGTCACCCCGATGAAATCCGATGGCTCCGTCGACTTCGACGCTGCGCAGAAACTGGCCAAGCAGCTGGTCTCGGACGGTGCGGACGGCATCGTCGTCAACGGCACCACCGGCGAGTCGCCCACCACGCACATGGACGAGAAGGTGGAGCTCGTCAAGGCCGTGCGCGAGGTCGTGAACGTGCCGATCATCTCCGGAGCCGGCTCCAACGACACCGCACACACCGTGCGCATGGTCGAGCAGACCCAGGAGGCCGGAGCCGACGCGGTGCTCGTCGTCGCGCCGTACTACTCGCGCCCGTCCCAGGAAGGTGTCTTCCAGCACTACAAGGCCGTCAACGAGTCGGCCGACAAGCCGATCATCATCTACGACGTGCCCGGCCGCACCGGTCTGCACATCCAGCTCGAGACCTACCGTCGCATGGCCGAACTCGACCATGTCACGGCCGTCAAGGACGCCACCGGCGACATTGCCGGCGCGGTACGCAAGCGCATGGAAACCGGCCTGACCTGGTACTCCGGCGACGACGGCCTCTTCCTGCCGTTCCTGTCGGTCGGCGCGGTCGGCATCATCTCCGTCATCGCCCACGCGGCTGCCGGCCCCATGCGAGACCTCGCCGACGCGTTCGACCGCGGTGACATCCACGAGGCGCAGCGCATCGCCGTGCAGCTCGCGCCGCTCGTCGAGGCGATGAACGGCAACGGCTTCCAGGCCGTCATGGCCAAGGCCGCGCTCAAGGTGCGCGGCGTCCTCGACGACACCACCATGAGGCTTCCGAACGTCGGCCCCGGCCCCGAAGAGCTCTGCCGCGCCGAAAACGGCATGAAGGCATCCGGTCTGCTGTAAGCCAGCAGAGTCAGGCCAGTCGGAACATTCAGCCCGACTGGCCTTTGACGCCTCATCTTTCTACGTCGTTCCCAGCACAGGCGGGAACACCAAGCAACAGAAAACCAACTAGGAAATGGTCACAGAACAAGAAACAACACAGCATACCGCGCGCAAGCGCACCACCAAGCGCTCCGGCGCAACCCAGACCGTGAGCGAATCCGAGCAGATGGCCGCCGCCCAGGCCGCCGTCGACCTGCTCGACAACCTCGGTTCCGACGACCGCAAGGCCGCCAAGTCCACCCGCACCCGCAAGTCCACGAAGTCGGCCAAGTCCGCCGACCGTGAGGATCGTGCGGAACGCGGCGACCAGCCGGAAAAGACTTCCGGCCGTTCCCGTTCATCCCGATCCTCCAGCCGTGGCGGCTCCCGTTCCGGCGCCGCCGGCGGCCGCCGCGTCTCGCGCACCGGCCAGGCCACCGCGCCCCAGCAGGACGCCGTGCTCATCGCGCCCCCGAAGTACCGCAAGGGTTCCCTGCGCATCGTGCCGCTCGGCGGTCTCGGCGAAATCGGCCGCAACATGAACGTGATCGAATACAACGGTCACCTGCTGCTCATCGACTGCGGCGTGCTCTTCCCCGAAGAGGAGCAGCCGGGCGTCGACCTGATCCTGCCGGACTTCGACTACATCAAGGACCGTCTCGACAAGGTCGAGGCGCTCGTGCTCACCCACGGCCACGAAGACCACATCGGCGGCGTACCGTACCTGCTGAAGCTCCGCCCGGATATCCCGCTCATCGGCTCCAAGCTCACCCTTGCGTTCGTGGAGGCCAAGTGCAAGGAGCACAACCAGCACCCGACGATGGTGCCGGTCGCCGGCCGCGACAAGATGAAGGTCGGCCCGTTCAACCTCGAGTTCATCACCGTGACGCACTCGATCCCGGACGCGCTCGCCGTGTACGTGAAGACCCCGGCTGGCACGCTCATCGACACGGGCGACATCAAGCTCGACCAGCTGCCGCTCGACCACAAGATCACCGATCTCGTCGAGTTCGGCAAGATCGGCGAGCAGGGCGTCGACCTCTTGATGATGGACTCCACCAACGCCGAGGTGCCGGGCTTCGTCAAGCCGGAGACCTCGATCGGCCCGGCGCTCGACCAGGCGTTCGCGCAGGCCAGCCGCAAGATCATCGTCGCCAGCTTCTCCAGCCATGTGCACCGCGTGCAGCAGGTCGTGGACGCCGCGCACAAGTACGGCCGCAAGGTCGTCTTCGTCGGCCGTTCGATGGTGCGCAACATGTCCATCGCCGCCGATCTTGGCTACCTGCACCTGCCGGAGGACACCGTCATCGACCTCAAGCAGGCGCACGACGTGCAGGACGACAAGATCGTCTACATGTGCACCGGTTCGCAGGGCGAGCCGATGGCCGCGCTGGGACGCATCGCGGACGGCAACCACCGCGACATCACCATCAACGAGTTCGACACGGTCATTCTCGCGAGCTCGTTGATCCCGGGCAACGAGCACGAGGTGTACAAGGTCATCAACAAGCTCGTGCAGCTCGGCGCGCGCGTCGTCAACCGCGACAACGCGGCCGTGCACGTCTCCGGCCACTGCAACGAGGGCGAGCTGCTGTACATGTACAACATCGTCAAGCCCAAGTGCGCGATGCCGATCCACGGCGAGAACCGCCATCTGGTCGCCAACGGCCTGATCGCCGTCAAGACCGGTGTGGATCCGGACAACGTCGTGCTCGCGGAGGACGGCGACGTGGTCGACCTGTACCACGGCAAGGCCGCGGTCGTCGGCTCCGTGCCGTGCGGCTACGTGTACGTCGACGGCGATTCGATCGGCGAACTGACCGACGAGGAGCTTGAGAAGCGCCGCATCCTCGGCACCGAAGGCTTCGTGTCGAGCTTCGTGGTGGTCGACACCGACAACCGCGAGGTCGTCTCCGGCCCGAAGATCTTCCTCAACGCCGTGGCCGAGGACGAAAGCGAGTTCGACAAGGTGCGTCATCAGATCGTCGAACAGTTGAACGACGCGATGATGTCCGGCATCCGCGACACGTACAAGCTGCAGCAGATCATGCGACGCACGCTCGGCGGCTGGGTCGCGCGCCAGCTGCACCGCAAGCCGATGATCGTGCCGGTCGTGGCGGACATCGCCACCGACGTGATCGAACGGTAAACGGCGATCCGCAAGTAATTTTGCACATATTTGCACATAATCGAGGCGGCGTGACCGACACAACCGGTCACGCCGCCTCACGTTGACAAGGAGTGACATGCCAGGAGCAAATCTCACCCGCATCGAGGCCGAGGAACGAGCAGAACTCATCCTCAAGCCGATCCACTACACCGTCGCGCTCGACCTGACCGTCGGCGCGAAGAACTTCGGTTCGACCGCCACCATCGAATTCGACGCGAAGCCGGGCTCCACCAGCTTCCTCGACCTCATCGCCGACGAAGTGAGCACCATCACGCTCAACGGTCAGTCCCTCGACCCGGCCACGGCCTACGCCGACAGCCGCATCGAACTGCCGAACCTCGCCGAACACAACACGGTCACCGTCACCGCCCTGTGCCGCTACTCGAACACCGGCGAAGGCCTGCACCGTTCCGTCGACCCGTCCGACGGCAACATCTACCTGTACTCCCAGTTCGAAGTGCCGGACGCCCGCCGCGTCTACGCCGTGTTCGACCAGCCCGACCTCAAGGCCACGTTCGACTTCTCCGTCCTCGCCGCCTCGAGCTGGATCGTCACCTCGAACATGCCGGTCAAGTCCGTCACCGCCACCGACCGCGTCACCGCGGAGGGCACGCTCGGCGATCACGCTCCCGAAACCGCCAAGCAGTGGGTGTTCGAGACCACGCCGACCATGAGCTCCTACCTGACCGCGATCTGCGCCGGCCCGTACGCCGAATGGCACACCGCCTACCGCAACGAGGACGGCCGCGTCGTGCCGATGGCCCAGTACTGCCGCCAGTCGCTCGCCGAAGCGTTCGCCAAGGACGTCGACTACCTGTTCGACATCACCAAGAAGGGCTTCGCGTTCTACGCCAAGACGTGGGGCGTGCCGTACCCGTACGCCAAGTTCGACCAGATCTACGTGCCCGAATACAACGCAGGCGCGATGGAGAACATCGGTATGGTCACCATCCGCGACTCCTACGTGTTCGAATCCAAGGTGACCGACGCACTGGCCGAGCGCCGCGTCGTCACCGTGCTGCACGAGCTTGCCCACATGTGGTTCGGTGACTACGTGACCATGAAGTGGTGGAACGACCTGTGGCTCAACGAGTCCTTCGCCGAGTTCACGTCCACGCTCGCCACCGCCGAGGCGACCGAATGGCATGACGCGTGGGCTACGTTCTGCTCCGGCGAGAAGAGCTGGGCGCTGCGCCAGGACCAGCTGTCGACCACGCACCCGATTGTGGCTCCCATCAACGACCTCAACGACACGTACGTCAACTTCGACGGCATCACCTACGCCAAGGGCGCTTCCGTTTTGAAGCAGCTCGCGTTCTACGTGGGCCGCGACAAGTTCTTCCAGGGCATCAACGCGTACCTCAACAAGCACGCGTACTCCAACGCGACGCTCGCCGACCTGCTGGGCGAACTGGAGCTGACCTCCGGCCGCGATCTCAAGGCGTGGAGCGCGCAGTGGCTCGAACAGTCCGGCATCAACACGATCACCACGCAAGTCAAGACCGCCGCGGACGGCACGATCGAGCAGCTTACGCTCAAGCAGAGCGCCCCGATCGAGCATCCGGTGCTGCGTTCGCACCGTCTCGCCGTCGGCTTCTACAACGAGGATCCGGAAACCGGCAAGATCGTGCGCACCGACCGGTTCGAACTTGACGTGAACGGCGAGACGACCGTCGTCGCCGAGGCTACTGGCAAAGCCCGTCCGTCGCTGATTCTCGTGAACGACGACGACCTGACCTACACCAAGCTGCGCTTCGACGACGCGTCGCTCACGTTCGCGATCGAGAACCTGCACCGCTTCGACGACGCGCTCGCCCGCGCCGTGATCTGGCTCGCCCTGTGGGACATGACCCGCGACGGCGAACTGGCGGCGACCGAGTTCGTCGACACGACGCTGCGTCTGCTCGCCACCGAAACCGAGTCGACCACGTTCCGCTACGCGCTCGCCTGCATGAGCACCGCCGCCTGGCACTACACCGCGCCGCTCGCCCGTGCGTCCGTCATCGAGCACGTCGCCGCTGAACTGTGGAAGCTTGCGACCGCCGCTCCGGCCGGCTCCGACCAGCAGTTCCAGCTCGCCACCGCGTACCTCGGCTACGGCGAGGAGGGCGACGAGGCGTTCGCCGCGAACGCGAAGGGTCTGCTCGACGGTTCCATCAAGCTCGACGGCCTCGAGATTGACAACAACTTCACGTGGACGCTCGTCAACGCGCTCGCCTCGGTGAACGTGTTCGCCGAAGCCGACATCGACGCGCAGCTCGCCAAGCGCGACACCACCGAGAACCGCGAGTTCGCCTACGGTGCGCGCGCGGTGCGTGGCACGGCTGAGGCGAAGGCGTGGGCGTGGGATCAGGCGCTCAACAACGACGAGCTGACCAACTCGCAGCTCGAGGCCGTGGCCCGCGGATTCGCCGCGACCCCGCGCGCCGACCTGGCCGAACCGTACGCCGAGCGGTACTTCGCGACCGTCGACTGGATCTGGGAGCACAAGACCTTCCACATGGCCGAGGCGCTGCTCGAGGGCCTGTACCCGGGCTACGCCGACCCGGCCGCGCTGGTCGAGCTCGGCAACGAGTGGCTCGCCAGCCATGAGACGGCTGACAACGCGCTGCAGCGCATTATCCGCAGCAACGTCGAGTCCTCGCAGCGCACCCTCAAGGTCCGCGACTTCAACGCGGCCCTGTAGTCCCCGCAACCGGGGCGCACGCTGATCGGCGGTGGTCATGAACGGCCTGCCGATCGCGGCTCTTGTGCCGTAAGCGGCAGGCTTCCCATCCGGAAGTCTGCCGCTTTTCGTATGCCCACATGCGTAAGGCGTGCGTGACCGAGATCACGGGAACGACATGTCCCGGTAATCCGCGGGCAATACCGCCGACATGCGTTCTGCCGCACTATGGGAACATGCCCATCACCATCCGACAGCTGCTCGACGATCCGCAGCTCAAGCTCGCCACCGTCTATGACGGCGGTGGCGAAACGCTTGACAACGGTGTGATCTGGGTGCATCCGACCGATGTGGTCAACGCCGCGCAGTACGCGGAACCTGGCGAGATACTGCTTACCTGTTCCACGAATTTCCCGCTCGAAAGCATGGGCAACGTCAACGATCTTTCTCTGCTCAAACGCGATCTGCGCAAAGTGGGGCTGTCGCCGTCGATCAGGAATCCGCAGGAGGCGTACGCGCGCCTGTATCTGCAATATGTGGCCGATCTGAGCCGCGCCGGCGTGCTGGCCATCGGATTCGGTGTCGGCATCAAGCACGATCGGATCCCGCAGGCGCTGATTGATGCGGTGCGCCAGCATCATATGGTGCTGTTCGAAGTGCCGGTCGAGGTCAATTTCTCGCAGATCGTCAAAACCGTGCTGCGCGCGCAGGCCGAGGAAAGCGAGAACCTGCAGCGTGTCATGTATTCCGCTCAGCGTGAGCTGTTCGAGGCCTCGAATGCGCCCGAACCGATCGAATCGGTGGTCGGCGCGTGTGCCAGACTCACCGGTGGATGGGCCGCGTTCGCCCGTCCCGAAGGCGATATCGTGGCCATCTCCAATCAGGTGATGCACCGGCAGGCGTCCGACCTGATCCACCAGCTGATCCGTGCCCGCAACCAGTCCGGTTCCCGGCAGAAGACCATGTTCGGTTCGGCGAAATCCAGAGGCCAGTACTGCGTGTGCGCGGTGGAACATGACGGCGCCCTGCTGGGCATGATCGTGGTGATGGCCGATCGGACGGAGTCGGGCGGGGCGTTGCTGCGGTCGGTGGACATCGCCGCGGCGGACGCGTTGTCGTGCGCGCTGCCGCGCAGGATGGACGAATACAGGATGCGCTCGCGGCTGCGTTCCATCGTCATCGAACAGATCATGGGAGGCCAAGGTGAGTCGGGGGCGGCGTTCGTCGGCGAACTATGGCATTGGCGGTTGCGGTTCCCGGTCTGCGTCTACTGTTTCGAATGCGCGCACGATGACGGTCGGATGCTCGATCTGCTCGATTCGATGATCGCGGACGAGTCGATATACGGTCAGGTGGACGGGCTGATGTGGATCGTGGCCGGCCATGAGTATGCGCTGCACGTGGAACGGTTCGTCTCGGACCAGCTCAGCGACGGCGAATACGGACGGGCCGAGGCCGGGTCGATGACGATGCTTGCCGAGGCATGCCGCGAAGCGCAGCAGAACCTCAGACTGTGCTGCGCATCAGGGCGCGACGGCGTGGTCGACATGCCCGCGCACGAACTGGTCAGCCCGGGCATCGCGCAGTTGTATGCGAAGGAACTGTTCTCGCCGCTCGGCACGCTGACGGACGACGATCGCGCGTCGCTGATCGGCACGCTGCGCACCGCGCTGGCCACCGCGTTCAACGTGGGTGCGACGGCCACGCGTCTCGGCGTGCACCGTCATACGGTCGAAAACCGTCTCGGCAAGCTCGAACGGCTGCTCGGACTGGATTTCTCGAAGGAGTCCGACCGGGTGAAGGTGTGGATCGCATGCTCGTTCATGCGAGACGACGCCATGTCAACTTTACGTTAACTTCGATGACGAAGTGAGAACGCCCCGCGTAACACCGTCGATACGCGGGGCGTCGTCGTATCGGGTCCGCATCGGATCGTGCCAAGACGAAAACGGCGCCGTTGCAACGTTATGCGATCGTCGTCGACGCTACGACATCAATCGGTAACATTCGGCGCGCGTTGGACGAGCCGTCCAGCACACCCGCCTGCCGCTGGCGGATCGTCCATTGAACGCGCCTGTCGGACGGCGGACAATACACCGTACCAGCGCTTGAAGTGCACGGCGCTCCTCAACCATCACCCATCATCACACGGCAAACGACAACCAGAGGAAGTGTTGCAGATGTCACAGGAAATCAAGGATTCGGATATCGTCTTCGCCGACTACAAGGAATACCTCAGCCCGGCCCTGTCCAAGGCCACCAGCCTGGTCGTGGAATCCGGCAAGGGCATGTACCTGACCGACGTGAACGGCAAGCGGTACATCGACTGGGTGCAGGGCATCGCCGTGAACGCGCTCGGCCACGCGCACCCGCGCGTGATCGCCGCCGCCAAGGCGCAGATCGACAAGCTCGTCACCGCGAGCTTCAACGTGGTCAACTACCCGTCCACGCTGAAACTGGCCAAGCGCATCGCCGAGGTCACGCCCGGAAACCTCGATTCCATGCTGTTCGCCAACGGCGGCGCGGAGGCCACCGACGCGGCCATCAAACTGGCCCGCGTGCTCACCGGCCGTCCGGCGGTCATCGCGTTCAAGGGCTCGTTCCACGGCCGCACGATGGGCGCGATCAGCATCACCGCCTCCAACTCGTTCTACCGCAAGGGCATCGAGCCGCTCATGGGCGGCGTCTACTTCGCCCCGTACCCGTCCAAGGACTTGTGCCCGGCCGGCTACGACGCCAAACAGCGTGCCGACTGGTGCCTCGACGAGGTACGCCGTCTGTTCAAATACTGCGTGGCCCCCGACCAGGTGGCCTGCATTTACGTCGAGCCGGTGCAGGGCGAAGGCGGCTACGTGGTGCCCGACCCGAGCTTCCTGCAAGGATTGCGCGAGATGTGCACGGCCAACGGCATCATGCTGGTCTTCGACGAGATCCAATCCGGCTACGGCCGCACCGGCAAGATGTTCGCCGGCATGCACTCCGGCGTGGTGCCGGACATCATGGCCGTAGGCAAGGCCATCGCCGGAGGTTTCCCGATGAGCGCCGTGATCTCGACCACCGAGAACATGAACCGCTGGCTGCCCGGCATGCACGGCGGCACGTTCGGCGGCAACCCGGTGGCCGGTGCCGCGGGGCTCGCGGTGCTCGACGAATTCGCCGAGAAGGACATCGTCGGCAACGCGGCGAAGGTCGGCGCGTACTTCAAGACCCGTCTGCTCGAACTGCAGGCCAAGTACCCGTTCATCGCGGACGTGCGCGGCGTGGGCATGATGCTGGCCATCGAATTCGGCTCCAAGGGCGACATGAACGGCGCGGACATCTTCCACGCCGTATCCGCCGAGGCGCTCAAGGAAGGCCTGCTGCTGCTCGGCTGCGGCGCCGACCATGACGCGGTGCGCTTCGCCGCCCCGCTCAACTCCACCACCGACGAGATCGACGAGGGACTCGCGGTGCTCGACAAGGTGCTGGCCACCATCTGATCCCGCCCGGCCGCGCGACGCGGTCCGACGAGGTCTTCGGACATACAGGATGCAAGGAAAGGAGAGGACGATGCTTCGGTATCTGGGAAAGCGGCTGCTGTCGGCGATTCCCGTCCTGATCGTGGTGGGCGTCGTGGCGTTCATGCTCTCTCATATGAGCGGCGGTGACCCGGCGCGCGTGATCGCCGGCAACGACGCGACCGACGCGCAGGTCGAGGCGATCCGCCAGCAGATGGGACTGAACCAGTCGGTCCCCGAACAGCTGTGGTCGTGGTTCACGAACCTGCTGCACGGCGATCTCGGCTATTCATACGTGCTGGGGGAGGGCGTGACCCCGACGATCCTGTCGCACGTGTTCCCCACGCTGTCGGTGGCGGTGCTCGGCGAATTGATCTCGCTGATCGTCGCGATCCCGCTCGGCGTGCTCGCCTCCGACAAGCACGGGCGCGCGGCCGACCGCGCGGTGCTGGCGTTCGCCACGCTCACGACCTCGCTGCCCAGCTTCCTCGCCGGTCTGCTGCTCATGATCGTGTTCGTGCTCAACATGAAACTGCTGCCGGCCAGCGGATTCGTCTACCCGGCCGACGACATCGGCGGCTACTTCTCACACCTGATCCTGCCGGCGCTGTCGGTGGCCACGCTGCAGATCGCGATCATCATCCGCATGACCCGCTCCTCGATGATCGACTCGCTGGGCAGCGACTACATCCGCACCGCCGAGGCGAAGGGCCTCACCCGCGCCCGCCAGCTGTGGGTGCACGCGTTCAAGAACTCGTCGATCTCGATCCTCACGATCGTCGGCCAGTCGTTCGGCGAACTGATCGCCGGCGCGATCGTGGTGGAGACCGTGTTCAACGTGCCGGGCATCGGCCAGCTGGTGTCCAACTCGATCCTGCGCCGCGACTACCAGATGGTGCAGGGCATCCTGATCTTCGTGGCGCTGGTGTTCATCGTCGTCAATCTCATCACCGACGTGCTCTACGCGGTCATCGACCCGAGAATCCGAGAAAGGTCGTTCTGATCATGTCAACCGCAGCTCGTGCAACTTCTCTTCCGGCAGACGCCCCCGCGGACGTGGCGGCCGACGGCAACGGCCCGCGATGGCTCAAGGCGCTGCTCGCCTCGCCCACCACGCTGGCCGGCGGCATACTGCTCGCCGTCATCGCGCTCGCCTGCTTCCTCATGCCGTGGCTGGGCCACATGGACGCCTACGCCACCAACACCTCCGCCATGCTGGCCGCGCCCGGCGCCGCAGGGCATCCGATGGGCACCGACAACGTCGGCCGTGACCTGTTCGCCCGCGTGCTGCTCGGCGGCAAGGCGTCGCTGACGGTGGGCTTCAGCGCCGCGCTGATCGCCGGCATCGTCGGCCTGGTCGTCGGCCTGTATTCGGCCTACTACCCGCGGCTCGGCTATGTGCTCATGCGCATCTGCGACGGTCTGATGGCGTTCCCGGCGATCCTGTTCGGCATCGTGTTCGTCGGCTCGTTCGGCCAGACCACCCGCAGCGTGGTGCTCGCCCTGTCCATCGTGTTCATCCCGATGGTCGCCCGCGTGGTCCGCTCCGCGACACTGGCCAACATGAATGAGAACTACGTGCAGGTGCTCGTCAACCTGGGTGCGGGCGGCAACCGCATCCTGTGGCGCAACATCGCGCTCAACGTCATCGGCGAATGGATCGTGGAGGTCACGTTCGTGTTCGCCGACGCGATCCTGGTGGAGGCGGCCATGAGCTTCATCGGCGCCGGCATCCCGCAGCCGCAGCCCAGCTGGGGCAACATGCTCTACGACAGCCGCACCTACATCTATTCGGCGTGGTGGCTGACCGTGTTCCCCGGCGTGGCGCTCGCCCTGACCGTGTTCGTCATCAACATGTTCGGCGACGGTCTGCGTGAAGTACTCGACCCGAAGAAGAGGAGGTAGCCATGAGCCAGGTCAACGATCCATCCGAACCCCTCGAGACGCAGGATGCCCAGGCGCAGCCGCTGCTGAGCGTGGACGGGCTGACGGTCAGCTTCAGGGCGGGCCTCAGGGACTGGACCACCGTGGTCAAAGGCATCGACTACACGGTCGGCCGCGGCGAGGTGCTCGGCATCGTGGGCGAATCGGGATGCGGCAAAAGCGTCAGCTCCTTCTCCATCCTGCGCCTGCACAACGAGCGCACCACGAAATACGGCGGCTCCATCCGCTTCGACGGCCGCAACGTGTTCGACATGTCGAAGCATGATCTGCTCGACCTGCGCGGCGGCGACATCGGCTTCATCTTCCAGAACCCGATGTCCAGCCTCAATCCGCTGATGACCGTGGGCAGCCAGCTGCGCGAAACCGTCAGGGCGCACCGCAAGGGCCTGTCCAAGGACGAGATCGAGCAGCGCTGCCTGTCGGCGCTGCGCAAGGCGGGCGCCGACACCCCGGAGGAATGGATGGGCAAATACCCGTACCAGTTCTCGGGAGGGCAACTGCAGCGCGTGGTCATCGGCATGGCGCTGATCAACGAACCGAAGCTGCTGATCGCCGACGAGCCGACCACCGCGCTCGACGTGACCATCCAGATGCAGCTGCTCAAGGTGCTGCGTCATCTGCGCGACGAGCTCGGCATGAGCATCATCCTGATTTCGCACGACATGGGCGTGGTGGCGCAGACCTGCGACCGCGTGGCTGTGATGTACCGCGGGCGGATCGTGGAGACCGCGCCGGCGGCACGGCTGTTCGCCGATCCCCGGCACCCGTACACCAAGGCGCTGCTGGCGGCCACGCCGCCGTTGGACGGCCCCGAACCCAAGCGGCTCAAGACCGTGGCCGATTCGATGGCCGAGATCGAAGCCGCCTACCGCGAGCAGGAACAGGAACACGAGGAGGCGTGACATGGCAATGCAACACCAGCCGATCCTGCAGGTGAACAACCTGTGCAAGGACTACGTCACCCGAGGATTCTCCCACAACGCGGCGGCCATCTTCCATGCGCTCAGGAACGTCTCGTTCGAGGTCGACCACCGGCAGACCTACGCGTTGGTGGGCGAATCCGGCAGCGGCAAAAGCACCACCGCCAAGATCATCAGTGCGCTCGAGAAACCCACATCCGGCACCGTGGTGTTCGACGGCGACAACTACACCGACGATTCGCCGCGTCAGCTGCGCCGCGACATCCGCGGCAACATCCAGATGGTGTTCCAGGACCCGTTCTCCTCGCTCAACCCGCGCAAATCCATAGCCGGGGCGTTACTCGAGGCGATGGAGATCCAGAACGTCGGGAACTCGAAGCGCGAACGGCTCGATGCGGCCGAATCCATGCTCGAACGCGTCGGACTCGGCTCGTGGGCGCTGAACCGCTACCCGTACCAGTTCTCGGGCGGCCAGTTGCAGCGCATCAACATCGCCCGCGCGCTGGTCGTCGAGCCGAAACTGCTGATCCTCGACGAATCGGTGTCCGCGCTCGACGTGTCCGTCCAGGCGCAGGTGCTCAACCTGCTGCAGGATCTCAAGGAGGAATTCGCCCTGAGCTACCTGTTCATCACCCACGATCTGAGCGTGGTGCGCTTCATCGCCGACCGCGTCGGCGTGCTGCGCAAGGGCGAGCTCGTGGAGGAGGGAACGGTCGGCGAGGTGTTCGCCAACCCGCGCACCGACTACACACGCAACCTGCTCGACAGCATCCCGCTGCCGGACCCGAGCCGGCACCAGCTGGCCGGATAGCCGCCAATCCAAACGTCACAAACCCATCCATCACCAATCACAGACTGTCCCAACCGGTTTCAATGAAAGAGAGGAAATCATGAACAGGCTAGGCAAGAAGATGGTCGCCCTCGCGGCGGCCGCGGCAACGATCGTTTCCCTGGCCGCGTGCGGCAGCGGCGGCTCGTCGTCGGGCACCCCCACGGACGGCGGCACGGTGCACATCGCGCTCAACGCGACCGTCACCAGCCTCGACCCGATGATCACCGGCGCATACGTGGCGCGCGACACCATGCGCAACATCTACGAGACGCTGGTCACGCTGAAGAAGGACGGCAGCGTCGCGCCGCTGCTCGCCAAGAGCTACGAGGTGAGCAAGGACTACAAGACGTTCACGTTCAAGCTGCGCACCGGCGTCAAGTTCCACAACGGCCAGACCATGAAGGCCGAGGACGTGGTGGCCTCGATGCAGCGCTGGATCAAGCTCTCGCAGATCGGCAGCACGTTCTTCACCGGCTCCACCGTCAGCTCGCCCGACGCCGACACCGTGGTCATCACCTCGCCCAAGCCGGTGTCCACCGGCCTGTACCTGATGGCGGATACCGCGCGCATCGCCGCCATCATGCCCAAGTCGGTCATCGACAAGGCCACCGACACCGGCGTGAGCGAATACGTGGGCACCGGCCCGTTCAAGTACTCGTCGTGGAAGAAGGACACGAACATCGTGCTCGAGAAGTTCGCCGACTACCAGTCCCCGGACGGCGACTCGGACGGATATGCGGGCGAGCGCGAGGCGCACGCCGACAAGCTCGAGTTCGACTTCGTGACCGACGGCACGACCCGCATGACCGGCGCGCTGTCGGGCCAGTACGAGATCGGCTACTCGCTCGCCGATTCGCAGTACGCGCAGGTCAAGGCCAGCCAGGACGTGACGATGGAAACCGACGAAATGCTTGAGACGATCCTGTTCAACAAGAAGCAGGGCGCGTTCAAGGACAACCAGAAGCTGCGCCAGGCCATCCTCGCCGCGCTCGACCTCGGCAAGATCGCCAAGGCCGGCCACCAGAACGCCGACCTGTACAAGAACGACGGCGCGCTGATGCCCGAAGGCAACCCGCTGCGCTCCGAATCCAGCCTCGACAAGTACAACCACCAGGATCTCGACAAGGCCAAGGAGCTCATCAAGGAGGCCGGATACGACGGCTCCACGCTCAAGTTCCTGTCCACCAAGGACTACCCGTACATCTACGACGAGAGCGTCGAGATCCAGAACGAGCTCAAGGCCGTCGGCATCAAGACCGACCTGCAGGTGCTCGACTGGGCGACCGTATTGCAGAAGATGTTCCAGCCCGACGCATGGGACATGATCATCTCCAACTACTCCTACTCCGCGAACCCGATCTGCTACTCGTTCTTCCAGGCGTCCGGCGCGGGCTGGAACACCGACCCGAAGTTCGCCGAGATCACCGACAAGATTAACTCGGCCACCTCCGAGGCCGACCAGAAGGCCGGCTACGACGAGCTGCAGGACTGGTTCTACGACTACGTGCCGAACATCATCATCAGCAAGTATCAGCAGATCAGCGCCGTCTCCAAGAAGGTCACCAGCTACGGCGACGGCATGCAGGGGCCCGTCTACTACAACATCGAGCTCAAGCAGTGAACGCGGCGGCGGGCCGTCCGCCCGGATTCGGTCCGGGCGGCCCGCC
The DNA here is from genome assembly GCF_019331715.1 of Bifidobacterium simiiventris. GTDB lineage: Bacteria > Actinomycetota > Actinomycetes > Actinomycetales > Bifidobacteriaceae > Bifidobacterium > Bifidobacterium simiiventris. Next base: position 39,903 of record NZ_JAHBBG010000005.1, on the reverse strand, counting down.
CGTCTCGCGCAGACGCGCGGGAACGCAATGGCAACGCAACGAAAGCAGGGGATTGCAATGGGAGCCGACAGCGACAAACGCGACGTGAACGTCATCGAACTGTCCGTCGAAGACATGGCCGAGATGATGGAACGAGGGGAGACCACCTCCACCGAATTGACGGTGGCCTATCTCAACCGTCTGTTCTACTACGACGTCAACGGCATACGGCTCAACTCCACGCCGATCATCGCCCCGGACGTACTCAGGGAGGCGATGGCCCGCGACGAGGAACGGGCCGAGGGACGGGCGCGCGGCCCCCTGCACGGCATCCCGTACAGCGTCAAGGACAGCTACATGGCCAAAGGCATGACGATGGCCGCCGGCTCCCCGGCGTTCGCGCACGTCGTCGCCGGTGAGGACAGCTTCTCCGTGGGCGCGATGCGCAAGGCGGGCGCCGTGCTGGTCGGACGCACCAACATGCCGCCGATGGCCGCCGGAGGCGTGCAGCGCGGCGTCTACGGGCGCGCCGAAAACCCGTACAACGGCGACTATCTGGCCGCGGCATGGTACTCCGGGTCGTCCAACGGCTCCGCGGTGTCGACCGCCGCCAGCTTCGCGGCCTTCGGACTGGGCGAGGAGACAGTTTCCTCCGGGCGCTCGCCGGCCGCCAACAACGGCCTGGTGGCCTACACCCCCTCGCGCGGCGTGATCTCGCTGCGCGGCAACTGGGTGCTGCACGCCACCAAGGACGAAGTGGTGCCCCACACCCGCACGGTGCGCGACCTGCTGGCCCTGCTGCCGACCCTGACCGCGGACGATCCGGACACCCGAGGCGATCTGTGGCGCAGCCAGAAGCACGTGCGGCTCGAAGCCGCCGAACGCCTGCACGACAAAGGATTCGGCGGCATCGACAACATGGACGCGCTCGTCGGACTGCGCATCGGCGTGGTCGGCGCCTACGCTGGGCGCATCGGCGACGCGTTGCCCGCCGTGTACACCCGGCCGAGCGTCAACGCGCTGCTGCTGCGCGCGATCGGCGATTTCAAGGCGCTCGGCGCACACGTGCGCTGGACGACGTTCCCGTTGCGCGACGCCTACGACATCGCGCCGCGCACCTTGAAGACGTTCGCCGACGAAGGACTGATCCCGCATGACTGGATGGATCACGAATGGCTGCAGCTCAACGCCGCGGCGCTCGAGGAATTCATCCGCGGGTTCGACATCGACGGAATCGACAGCCTGCTCGACGTCGATCCCAACGACATCTTCCCCAACCCGTTCGATTCGATGGCCCGCCGCACCGGCTGGCAGTACGGTTTCTACCAGCAGGCCGCACAGTACATGCGCGACGGCAGGCTGCTGCCGTTGGACAAGACGCCTGAACTGGCCGCCGGCCTCGCCGGCCTCGAGGCGATCCGCAAACGGCATCTCGAACAGTGGATGCGCGCCGGAGGGCTCGACGTGCTGGTCTTCCCCACGAACAGCAACATTGCCCATGCGGACGCCGACGTGGACGAAGTACACAACACGGAAGCCTGGCAGGACGGCACGTGGTTCTCGAACGGCAACCGCATGATCCGCCATCTGGGCATCCCCACGGTCAGCGTGACGATGGGCGTGATGGACGACACCGGCGTGCCGGCCGGATTGACGTTCATGGGGCCGGCCGGCAGCGACCGTCTGCTGCTCGCATGCGCGCTCGAATACGAGCAGGCGAGCCGCAGACGCGTCGCGCCGCGGCGCACCCCGCCCATCGAATCGCTCGGCCGCATCGCGTTCGACCAGGACTCCTCGGCGCCGGCCGGCCGCACCTTCGCCGCACGCCTCGACGCCGGCATCCGCGACGGGCTTCTGCGTTACACGGTCACTGCCGCCGATCCCGACGATCGCGTGGCCTGCCGCATCTTCGTCAACGGCCTGATGATCGAGCAATGGGATGGCACGCAGGCCTGGGACGGTTCGATCTCGCTGGCCCGCGTGTTCGACGCCCGCAAGATCGCGGTCGTCGCGCTGTTCACCGGACGCGGCCGCACCGTCGGTGCGGATATCGCCGTATTCGACAACCCCGACCCGCATCCGGCCGGAACTTCGCTGATCTGAAAGGGAACCATCATGTTCACCATCGACACGATCTTCGAAAACGCGGACATCCATACGATGGATCCCGCTCATCCCCGAGCCCGCCGCATCGGCGTGTACGACGGTAAGATCGTCGCGCTCGACGACGATCTGGACGGCGTGCCGGCACGACATCATGTGGATCTGGGAGGCAGGTTCGTCTGCCCCGGCTTCAACGACGTGCACCTGCATTTTTCGCTGCTTGGCGCGAACCTTAATCAGGTCGACCTGCGCAAGCAGACCGCGTCCACGCTCGACGAGGTCTACCGGCGCATCGAGGAGGCCGCCGAACGCACGCCCGACGGCGAATGGGTCCTCGGATGGGGTTTCGACCAATTCTCGCTCGGCGCGTTCCCCGACATCGCCGTGCTCGACCGCATCTCGCACGGCCATCCGCTGCTGATCCTGCACCTGTCGAACCATGCGGCCGTCATCAACACCGAGGCCTTCCGCCGAGCTGGCTACGAGCATCCCGACGACATCGACCAGCCCGATCTGGTCATCAAGGAACACGGGCACGTCACCGGTCTGGTCAAAGACAAGATGTGCTTCATGTTCACCGGACTGGCGAACCGGGTGAGCGAGGCCACGCTGCTGCACCAGCTGGAACTCGCCGCGCGCTACACGCTCTCGCTCGGCATCACCAGTTTCACCGACGGCGGCACCGGCACCGACCGCAACTGGGAGGGCATCGGCCAGACCCCCGACGACATCGGCCTATTCCAGGAGGCCTACGACCGCGGGCTCATCCACCAGCGCGGCACGCTCATGCCGTACTTCTCAGCGCTGCACGACCTCGGCCAGCTGACCGGCGACCTCAAGCACGGCTTCGGACTCGACCTCGGCATCCGCACCGGATTCGAAGGCGGCCTGCTCGACATCGGACCGTTCAAGATCATCCTCGACGGCGCGTTCTCCAGCCTGTCCGCCTACCTCAACGAACCGTATCTGAACATGCCCGACAACAAGGGCGTCTTCAGCTGGGATCCGCAGGAGTTCGCCCGCCAGGTCGCCATTCTGCACCGCGAAGGCTGGCGCATGGCCATTCACGCGATCGGCGACCACGCCATCGATATCGCGCTCGACGCCATTGAACACGCCCAACAGCTGTATCCGAGGACGGACGTGCGCCACCGTCTCGAACACTGCGGCCTGTCCAGCGACGCCACGGTGGAACGCATCATCCGCGACGGCATCATCGTCAACCCGCAAGGCAGCTTCATGAAGAACAACGGCGACGCCTACGTGCGCCTGCTCGGCGAGGAACGCGCGCGTCGCGCCTACCGCATGGGTTCGTTCGTGCACCGCGGCGCGATCATCCCCGGCAGCACGGACGCGCCGTGCGCGCCGGTCTCGCCGATGATCTCCATCGAGGGCATGGTCACGCGCAAGACCGCCGGCGGATTCGTGCTCGGCGAGAGCGAGCGGCTCACCGTCGACGAGGCGCTGCGCGCCTACACCTACGGCAGTGCGTACGCGTCGAAGAAGGAGCAGGTGCTCGGCACGTTGAGCCCCCGTAAATACGCCGATTTCGTCGCGCTCGACGCCGACCCGCACACGGTCGACCCAGACTCGCTGCACGAGATCGGCGTCGCGGCGACGGTGATCGGCGGGCAGGTGCGCTATGAATCCGCCGGCCGCTGATCTCGCCTGCGAGACGGGAGACGAACGCGGCATGTCCGGCCGTCGTGCCGTTGCGTTCGTGCCCGGACGGCGCGACGCGCAACGCGGTGGCATCAAGGCGTATCTGATGTGGGGGCTGGCCATGGTCGGCTACCTGTTCGCCATGGCGTGCCGTTCGTCGATGTCGGCCACCGGCATCCAGGCGGCGCATCATTTCCACACCACTAGCACCGTGCTCTCGTCGTTCGTCTACCTGCAGTTGTTCGTATATGCGGTCATGCAGATACCCGCCGGACTGCTGCTCGACCGATACGGCCCGCGCCGTCTGATCTCGGCGGGATGCCTGCTCATGTCGGCCGGGCAGACCCTGCTGGCGTTCGCGCCCGCCGCGTGGATGGCGGTGATCGGCCGCGCGGTGGTCGGCAGCGGCGACGCGCTGATCTTCATCTCGGCGATCCGATTGGTCGCCGCATGGTTCCCGGTGCGCAGGCTGCCGCTGATGAACCAGCTGACAGGCCAGCTCGGCAGCTTCGGCCAGCTGCTATCGATCTACCCGTTCGTCTGGCTGATGAACCGGACCGGCTGGAGCGCGGCGTTCGCGGCCGCCGGCGGCATCGGCACGATGATCGCCGTGTGCGTGCTGCTGTTTCTGGCCGACCGTCCGGGGATGGCCCGTGACGACGGGCGTGCGGTCGCGCGGCATCCGGCCGGCATCTGGCCATCGATCGCCGTCGCGGCGCGCCAGCGAGGCACGATCTGCGGGTTCTGGGTGCATTTCACCAACGTGTTCTCCAACAGCATGATGAATTCGCTGTGGGGCGTGCCCTTCCTGCTGACCGTGGAACGGTACACGCGCCAGCAGGCCAGCGCCTATCTGGGAGCCGGCATCGTCATGTGCGCCGTATGGGCCGTGGTGTTCGGGCGCATTGCCGGAATCCATCCGATCCACGGCCGCGCGCTGATCGTCTATGGATCGTCCGGAGCGCAGATGATATTGTGGGCGGCCGTCTTGACGACCTCCGGTCCCCACCCGTTCTGGCTGACGGCCGCATTGCTCGCCGCCGTGTCCAGCGGTTGGCCGGCGGCCGGCGTCGCTTTCGACTATGTACGCGACTCCAACGAATCCGGCAACCTCGGACTGGCCACCGGCATTGCGAACATGGGCGGCTCCTTCTCCGCATCCATTGTCATGCTCGGCGTTGGCGTCCTGCTCGATATGCAGGGTGCATCCAGTCCCACGCTGTACACCGACCATGCCATGCGCGTCGCGCTGCTCGCCCAGTATCCGCTATGGATCGTCGGACTTGTCGGATTCACGCTGATGCTGCCGGCCACGCTCGCCGCGGTGCGCCGGCGATACGCCGACATCAGCGCCGGCCGCTGGCAGGCCTGATCCGCGCGCGTGAAACACCCGTGGCTAGGCATCCCTTCAGTCCACATTCCTCTTTCAGTTCACATTCCATCCAGCCAAGTTCAAGAAAGGCGGCAATCATGAAAGCCACTGTCTACCACGGCCACCACACGGTCAGCCTCGACGAGGTCCCCGATCCCGTCATCGAACATCCCACCGACGCAATCGTCGACATCGAATACGCCGGCGTATGCGGCTCCGACCTGTGGACATACCGCGATCAAGGGGCGGCCGCCCCGAACCGCATCGGACACGAGTTCGTCGGCACCGTACGCGAGGTCGGATCGGAGGTGCGTTCCGTCAAACCGGGCGACTGGGTGATCGTGCCGTTCCGCTACAGCGACGGCACCTGCCGGTTCTGCCGGCAAGGATTGGAAACCAGCTGCGTCAACGGCGGATTCTGGGGACGCGAGACCGCGGACGCCGGCCAAGGCCAGGCCGCGCGCGTGCCCTTCGCTGACGGCACGCTGGTCAAGGCGTACGCCGACGGCCATCGTCCCGACGAATCGCTAGCCGCCGGATTGCTCACGCTGACCGACGTGTTCACTACCGGATACCATGCGGCCGTCAGCGCCCACGTACAGCCCGGCGACGTGGTCGCAGTGATCGGCGACGGCGCGGTCGGACTGTGCGCCATGATGGCCACCAAACTGCTCGGCGCGGACTGCGTGATCAACGCCGGCAGCACGCACGCCGACCGCAACGAGCTCGCCCTGCGCTTCGGCGCGGACCAGATCGTCACCGAACGTGGCGACGACGCCGTGAACCACGTGCTATCGATCACCGGCGGCGACAAGCCCGACAAAGTGCTCGAATGCGTGGGATCGGCGCAGTCCTTCGCCACCGCCATCCATATGGTCGCCCCTGGCGGCACCGTCAGCTATGTTGGCCTGCCGCACGGCGTGAGCATCGACGTACGCGACCTGTTCTATTCCAACATCACCGTCACCGGTGGCATGTCGCCGGCCCACCACTACATCGCCGCAGTGCTGCCGGCCGTACTCGACGGCCGCATCGATCCCGGCCCGGTCTACACGAAACAGTACGCGCTCGCCGACATCGCACAGGCCTACGACGACATGGACAATCGCCGCACGATCAAACCGATGATCGTCGTGCGCTGAACCGATGGTTCGGCGCCGCTTGGACGAATGACCGAACGATACGAACACGGCAAGGAGGTCCGGCAATGCATGATTTCGAGGGATACCGTACGCTCGGGCAGCCGCACGAGACGATCGACGAACGCGAGGCCGAAGCCCTACTGTCCCGCGACTACGGGCTGGACGGCGTCCGGCTCGAGCGCATCGCCACCGAACGTGACGACACGTTCGCCGTGACGATGCCCGGCGGGCGTTCGCCGCGCTACCTGCTGAAGATCGAGCATCCGGCCGAGGGCTACGAGACCGTGCTCATGCGCGCCCGCGCGCTGCGCATGCTGGAACGGCGGGCGGCCAACGTGCCCGTGACCAGACTGGTGCCATGCGCGGACGGCGGCATGATCGCGAGATTCGACGCCGGCGGTCCCACCCGATGGGCCACGCTGACCACGTTCGTTACGGGACATATCGTGTCGTCGTCGCTAGGCCGTCCGTCGCATGCGTTGCTTGCCGACATCGGCGACCGGCTGGCTCGTATTCAGCGGGTGCTGGCCGACGAACGCGGATACGAGGACCGGCTCGGGCGCATCCTGTGGGACGTGCGGCTGCTGCCGGCGATCGCGCAGGACGTGCTGCCGATGGTCGACGACGCGGCAGCCCGCGAGCTGATCGAGCAGGCCGTGGCGACATACGAATCCGCATCCGGGCGCATCGACGCGCTGCCGCAGCAACTGTGCCACGGCGACTTCCACCCTGGCAACATCACGGTGCGAGACGACAGACCGGACGAGATCGCCGGCATCATCGACTTCGGCGACATGCACCTGATGCCGGCCGTGTGCGATCTGGGAACCGCATTGTGCTATCTGGCGGACGGCTCGCTCGCCGATCCGCTCGAACCATGCCGTGTCGCGCTGGCCGCATACCTGCGCGCGAACCCGGACTTCGACCACGGCCAGCTGCCGCTGCTCATGCCCGTCATGCAGGCGCGCGCCGCGCTCATCGTGCTGTTGCCGTTACTGGCCGAACGCCGCTCCGGGGTCTCGCCGGAACATTACCTGTTCCGACCGGAGTCCAGAATCGCCCGACTTCGGTTGCTGCAATCGTTGTCGGCCGGATCCCGGGACCCGTTCGTCGGCGTGTGAACGAACCGCCGCCGGCATGCGAACGCCGTGTTTCCAACCATTAATCAGTCGTATCAAGAGAGAGGACCATATCATGAGCAACATCGACGCGAGCGTCCCCGCCCCGGTGGCGGGACGCAAGGGACTCGCGAACGGATTCGATTTTTCCAAGGGCACGGCCGGGCTCTCCCCGGACACGGTGGCGCTGATCGAACGGCGCAAACGCACGCTCGGCACATTGGGCCCGCTGTTCTACAACCGTCCCATCCACGTGGTGCGCGGCAACGGTGCGCACCTGTTCGACGCCGATGGCGTGGACTATCTGGACTGCTACAACAACGTGGCCTGCGTCGGGCACGCCAACCCGCATGTGCGCGAGGCGGTGAGCGACCAGCTCGCCAAACAGGACACGCATTCGCGCTACCTGCAGGACGAGGTGCTCGACTACGCCGAACGCCTGCTCGGCCTGTTTCCGGAAGGGCTTGACCGGGTGAGCTTCACCAACTCCGGTTCGGAATCCAACGACCTCGCCCTGCGCATGGCCCGCGTCTACACCGGCCATCAGGGCGTGGTGGTGACCGCCAACGCGTACCACGGCATCACCTCACTGGTTTCTTCGGTGTCGCCGAGCTTCGGCACGGCCATACCACTGGCCCCGTTCCTCGCCACGGTCGAGGTGCATGACGTACTGACCGGCGGCATGCCGGCCGATAAGGCGCGCGCCGTGCTGCGCGAACGGTTCGCCGCCGCGTTCCGGTCGCTGCACGATGCCGGCTACGGCGTATCGGCTGTGCTGCTCGACCAGATCTTCTCGTCGGACGGCGTGCTGCCGGGGGCGCAAGGATGGGTCGCGGACATCGCCGACATGGCACACCGGGCCGGCGGTCTGCTCATCGCCGATGAGGTGCAGTCGGGATTCGCGCGCACCGGGGACGCGTTCTGGGGATTCCAGCGTCATCATGCGGACGCGGACCTGGTCACGATCGGCAAGCCGATGGGCAACGGCATCCCCACCGGTGCAGTCGTCTACAAGGCGGCGATCGGCGACGCGTTCGCGGCCTGCACCAGATATTTCAACACGTTCGGCGGCAACCCGGTCTCCATGCGGGCCGCCGAGGCGGTGCTCGACGAGATCGAATCGCGCGGATTGCTCAAGCAGGCCAAGACGGTCGGCGACTACATCTGCGACGGGTTCGCGTCGCTACTCGCAGGCCGGCCGAAACTGGGCGAGATCCGCCACGCCGGCATGTTCATCGGCATCGACATCCGCTCCGATGACGGTTCTCGGCCCGATCCGGCCGGCACGCAGACCATTGTCGACGCGCTGCGCGACCGCAATATCCTGATCTCGGCATCCGGCGCCGACGGCAGCGCGCTCAAGGTGCGCCCGCCGCTGGTCTTCACGACCGCCGACGCCGACCGTCTGCTCGACGCCGTCGGGGAACTGCGCGACCTCGGATTCTTCGACTAAGCCGTGCTGCCACGCCCCTCGCACATGCAAATGCGGGGAAACCGGGCAGCATTGCGCGTGGGGGAGTGACGTTGCCGGGCGTGTTGAGTACGATGGTGCACGGTATCACGACTGACAACGAAACAGCGAGGAAGTAACGATATGCCACGTATGTTCGGAACCGATGGCGTTCGCGGATTGGCGAACAAGGACCTGACGGCACGACTGGCGCTCGACCTGGGCGACGCCGCCGTGCGCGTGCTGGGTGACTCCGGCACGAAGGACGACCAGCCGGAAGGCCGCCGCCGCGCGCTCGTTGGCCGCGACACGCGCGTCTCCGGCGACTTCCTCGCCGCCGCGCTGTCCGCGGGCATGGCCGCCGGCGGGTTCGACGTGATCGACGCGGGCATCATCCCCACTCCGGGCATCGCGTTCCTCACCTCCGTGCTCAACGTCGAGATGGGCGCGGTGATCTCCGCCTCCCACAACCCGATGCCCGACAACGGCATCAAGTTCTTCGCCCGCGGCGGCTTCAAGCTGCCCGACGGTAAGGAGGACGAGATCGAAGCCGTGCTCGGCAAGGACTGGGAGCGTCCGACCGGCGCCGGCGTGGGCCGCATCAGCCATGATCCGGTCACCGCGACCAACCTGTACATCGACCACCTCGTCTCCACGATCGCGCCGCTCAACCCCGACAAGACCCAGCCCAAGCCGCTCAAGGGCCTCAAGATCGTGGCCGACTGCGCCAACGGCGCAACCTCCGTGGTCGCCCCCGAGGCGCTGCGCCGCGCCGGTGCCGAGGTCATGGTCATCAACGCCTCGCCGGACGGCTACAACATCAACAAGCACGCCGGCTCCACGCACCCCGAGCAGCTGCAGGCGATGGTCAAGGCCACCGACGCGGTGATGGGCGTCGCGTTCGACGGCGACGCCGACCGGTGCCTGGCGGTGGACGAGGACGGCAACATGGTCAACGGCGATCAGATCATGGGCATCCTCGCTCGTGCCAAGAAGGAGGCCGGCAAGCTGGCCGACAACACGCTCGTCGTGACCGTCATGAGCAACCTCGGCCTCAAGCTTGCCCTGAAGGACATGGGCATCAAGACCGTGCAGACCGCCGTCGGCGACCGTTATGTGCTTGAGGAGATGCTGCGCGGCGGCTACACGCTGGGCGGCGAGCAGTCCGGCCATGTCATCAACCGCGAGTTCGCCACCACCGGCGATGGCACGCTCACCGCGCTCACCCTGTGCAATGAGGTCGTCCGCTCTGGCAAGAGCTTGAAGCAGCTCGCCGCCGATTTCCCGCAGCTGCCGCAGACGCTTGTCAACGTGCCGAACGTCGACAAGATGGCCGCCACCACGAACGCCAAGGTGCAGGCCGCCGTCGAACGCGAGGAGAAGCTGCTCGGCGACACCGGCCGCGTGCTGCTGCGCCCCTCCGGCACCGAACCGCTCGTGCGCGTCATGGCCGAGGCCGCGACTCAGGAGCAGGCCGACGAGGTCTGCAACCGTCTCGCCGCGGTCGTCGCCGAGGAACTCGCCCTGTAATCGCGCCCCGCAAAGGAATACATCATGTTCGCAAAGAACTCCAAGGTCGACATCGCCCTCAACCGCGACATCGAACAGCTCATCAAAACCGGCGGCAAAGAACACATCCTGCCGATCGTGCAGGCCGGCGAACCCGTCCTACGCCAGCAGACCATCCCCTACACCGGCCAGCTGAGCCGTAAGACGCTCGACAAGCTCATCGACACGATGCACACGACCATGCTCGAAGCCCCCGGAGTGGGCCTTGCCGCCACGCAGATCGGTCTCGGCCTCGCGCTCGCCGTCGTCGAGGACCACATCCGCGACGACGAGGACGATCCGCGCGAGATCGGCGAATTCCCGTTCCACGTCATCATCAATCCCAGCTATAAGCCGATCGGCGAGGAGACGCGCAGCTTCTACGAGGGCTGCCTGAGCTTCGACGGCTATCAGGCCGTACGCAAGCGCTGGCTCGATATCACCGCACGCTGGCAGGACGAGGACGGCAAACAGCACGAGGAGCACCTGCACGGCTGGCCGGCCCGCATCTTCCAGCACGAGACCGACCATCTGAGCGGCGAGCTGTACATCGACAAGGCTGAGATCCGCTCGCTTGCCACCACCGAGAACCTCGAGGACCTGTGGGCCGACGATCCGGTGCCCACCGAGGCCGCCGAGGAGCTCGGCTTCGAGCTGTAATCGAAGACCATAAGCCAATCATGCGAAACATGGACCGGCGTCGGGTAAATCCCGCGTCGGTCTTCGCATATTTGAGGGGAAGGGGCGTCCTCGGCGGCTCACAGCTGCCGCATCTCGCCCTGCCGGCGGAATTCGATGGGCGACATGCCGTTCCTGCGCTTGAACGCCGCGCAGAACGTGCTCGTGTCGGTGAACCCGCATTCGTCGCACAGCTGTTTGAGCGGCATGTCAGAGTTGATGAGCAGGTATTTCGCGGCGTGCATGCGCGCGTCCACGATATAGGCGTGCGGCGTGTATCCCGTCTCCTTCTTGAACACGCGGATGAAATGGTATTCGCTCATGTACGCGCGGGCGGCCAGTTCGTCGATCGGCAGCGGATCGCTCAGATGGCCGGCGATATAGGTGAGCACGTCCTCGATCGCATACGGCTGACGCTGCTGGGACGTGGCGTTGTCGGCCGCGGCCACCGCGAATTCGGTGAGGATGTCGGTGATGTATTTCGACATGTTCGGTTCGCTGATGCGCGAGGCGGCGTGGAACACGTCGTAGATGGCGGTCAGGCGGTTCAGCACGTAAGTCGGCTCCTTGATCGAGAACACGGTGCCGAGCTTGCCGTCGATCAGATCGAAGTACGCGCGGGCCATCGTGCCGTCGAAGTGCAGCCACAGCACGTCGCTGTCCTCGTCGGTGCCGTATGAATGGTGCCGGTAACAGTCGAGCAGCGCGAAATCGCCCTTGACCGCATGATGCGTGCCCTGTTCGGTGGCGATGTCGAACGATCCGGAACGAACGGCCATCAGCAGGAAACTGTCGAACGAACTGCGTTCCTGACGGTAGCCGGCCTCGTAGCGGAACAGGCCGACGCGCAGCGGATACAGAAACGTCTGCAACGCCGTTTTGCTGGGCGTGTAGATATAGAATTCCGATCCCTGATTGCGGATACCGCGTTCGGCTGGTTTCATGATGGCTCGTTTTCGTCGTTGATGATGTTGGGCAACGGTTTCATCATAGCAGTTCACAGCCGTTCCGGTAACCGCAATTTTTTCATATCTGCAAGCAAGAAAACTCTAAATATACTGAAAAATCAGCCGTAGTCTGTAAGCAAGTAATCAATAAATTACGAATGTGACGGTCGCAAGGCCGCACAGTTCCCAACGAAGTTCCAATGAAGGAGCACACTATGGCAGTGAGCGTCAAGGACACCGTCATCACGATCCCCACCTACGAGATCGGCGCGGCGGACAAGAATCCTGAATTCATCGAAAAGCGCGTCTACCAGGGCAGTTCGGGCCGCGTCTACCCGTACCCGGTCATCGAGACGATCAGCGACGAAAAACGCGACAAGGACTACAAGGCCGTCATCATCGAGAACGAATACCTCGAAGTGACCGTGCTGCCCGAACTCGGCGGCCGCATCCAGTACGCGAAGGACAAGACCAACGGCTACGACTTCGTCTACCGCAACGACGTCATCAAGCCGGCGCTTGTGGGCCTGACCGGACCGTGGATCTCCGGCGGCATCGAATTCAACTGGCCGCAGCACCACCGCCCGACCACCTACCTGCCGGTCGACTACAAGGTCGAGGAACTGCCCGACGGCGGCAAGGCGGTGCTGTGCCACGACACCGACCAGATGTACGGCACGCAGGTGATCACCAAGATCGCGCTGCACCCCGGGAAGGCATACATCGAGATCACCGCTCAGCTGTACAACGGCACCGCACTGCCGCAGACCTTCCTGTGGTGGGCCAACCCGGCCGTCCCGGTCAACGAGCACACCAAGACCGTGATGCCGCCGGACGTCACCGCCGTCATGGACCACGGCAAGCGCGACGTATCCCGCTATCCGATCGCCACCGGCACCTACTACAAGCACGACTACTCCGAAGGCGTCGACATCGGCCGCTACAAGAACGTGCCGGTCCCGACCAGCTACATGGCCGCGCACTCCGACTACAACTTCGTCGGCGGCTACGACTTCGGCGTCGGCGCGGGCATCCTGCACGTGGCCGACCACCACGTCAGCCCCGGCAAGAAGCAGTGGACGTGGGGCAACGGCGATTTCGGCCGCGCATGGGACAGGAACCTCACCGACGAGAACGGCCCGTACGTCGAGCTCATGACCGGCGTGTTTACCGACAACCAGCCCGACTTCACGTGGCTCAAGCCGTACGAAGGCAAGACGTTCACCCAGTATTTCATGCCGTACAAGGGCGTGGGACAGGTCAAGAACGCGTCGATCAACGCGGCCGTGAACCTTGAGATCGGACCGCAAGACACGTTCGGCGCGGCCGGCGAGACCGAAGGCATCGAAGCGCAGGGACTGGCCGCCGGTCAGGGGCGCGTCACCGTATACGCGACCGGCGTGTACGAGCACGCGCGCGTCACCGTCACCGACGACCGCACCGGCGCGACGCTGTACGAGTACATCGGCACGATCAGTCCGAACGACATCGTGCGCGCCGAATTCGAAACCGGCGACGCGAAGCCCACCGACATCACCGCCACCGTGACCGACGCGAACGGCAAGGTGCTCATCGACTACACGCCGCAACCGAAGAAGATCGACAAGCTGCCCGAACCGGCCAAGGCCGCCGACGAACCGGCCAGGATCGCCACGAACGAGGAGCTGTTCCTCGCCGGCACGCACCTCGAACAGTACCGTCACGCCACCTACCTGCCCGACCCGTACTATCTCGAGGGCCTGAAGCGCGACCCGGGCGACGCGCGCATCAACAACGCGTACGGCCGACTGCTGCTGCGCCGCGGCGACTTCGCGGGCGCTGAACGGTACTTCCGTGCCGCGATCAAGCGGCTGACCAAGCACAACACGCAGCCGTACGACAGCGAGCCGCACTACAACCTCGGCCTCGACCTGTTCTACCAGGGCGACTTCGACAAGGCGTTCGACGCGTTCTTCAAGGCCACCTGGGACGACGCGCAGAAGGAACGCGCGTTCTTCTACATGGCCGCCATCGCCGCCCGCCGTGGCGACTTCGCGGACGCGCTGGAGTATGTGGACAACGCGCTCACCCGCAACACGATGAACATCAAGGCCCGCGGCCTGCGCGCCTACGTGCTGCGCAAGCTGGGACGTGATGTCGACGCCGCGGCCGCGCTCGCCGAGAACCTCGGAATCGACGAATTCGACTTCGTGTCCGGCAACGAACGCGTGATCGCCGGCGCGGACCCGGCCGAGCTTGCGGGACTCATGCGTGGCTTCCACGAGAACTACCTGCAGGCCGCCCGCGACTACGCGCTGTTCGGCGCCTACGGCGAGGCGCTCGCGCTGCTCGGCGAGGCCGACCAGTCGAAGCCGATGGTCAAGTACTACGAGGGCTACTATCTCGCGCAGCTCGGCCGCGACGAGGAATCCCGCGCCGCGTTCGAGGCCGCCGAGGCCGCGCCGAGCGACTACTGCTTCCCGAACAAGCTGGAGGACATCGCGCCGCTGGAAGCCGCGATCAAGTCCGTGAACGGCGCCAAGGCACCGTACTATCTCGGCTGCCTGTACTATGACAAGACGCTCGCCGACCGTGCGATCGCCCTGTGGGAATCCAGCCGCGACCTCGATCCGGGCTTCCCGACCGTGCACCGCAACCTTGCGCTCGCCTACTACAACAAGCGCGGCGACGCGACGGCCGCGCAGCGTGAGATCGAACAGGCCTACGCGCTTGACGAGTCGGACGCCCGCGTGTTCCTCGAAACCGATCAGCTGCATCGCAAGATCGGCTGGACCTATGCGCAGCGGCTTGCCGAATTCGAGAAGCATCTCGACGTGGTGGCCGAACGCGACGACCTGTACATCGAATACCTGACCGTGCTCAACCTCACCGGCAACTACGCGAAGGCGTACGAGCTGATGGGCCGGCGCCGCTTCCACCCGTGGGAAGGCGGCGAAGGCAAGATCACCGCGCAGTACCGCATCTCGCTTACCCTGCTCGCCAAGGACGCGATGGCGGCCGGCGACTGGGCGAAGGCCAAGGAGCTGCTCGTGAAAACGCTCGCCTACCCGCAGAATCTCGGCGAAGGCAAGCTCGAAGGGCAGAAGGACAACGACATCCACTACTGGCTCGGCGTGACGGAACGTCACCTTGGTGACGAGACGGCCGCGCTCGCCGAATTCCGACAGGCGACGATCGGCCCCGACGAGGTGAAGGGAGCGATGTACTACAACGACCAGCCGGCCGAGATGATCCTGTTCCAAGGGCTCGCCCATGCGGCGCTCGGCGAGGAAGGTCCGGCCAACGCGCGGTTCTACCGGCTGCTCGACTACGGCGAGCAGCACCTCGACGACCAGGTCAAGATCGACTACTTCGCCGTCTCGCTGCCCGACTTCCTCATCTTCGAGAACGACTACACGAAGATGAACCGCATCCACTGCCTGTACCTGATGGGCCTGGCCAACATCGGCACCGGCGATCGCGAGGCGGCCGCACGGTTCCTCGGCGACGCGCTCGCGCTCGATCCGAGCCACATCCAGGCGAACCTGTTCGCCGACGAGATCGGCAGCCGGCACGTGCTCTGATCTTGCTGTGGGCTCACGCTGATCCTGCGCCGAACCTATGTTGATTGCGCGGGACGCGATATCGTGGCGGTTTTCTCTCACTGTCGTAAGACAGCGAGAGAAAACCGCCACTTGCGTTGTGCGGGTGCCGCATGCCGTTGTGCGCGCCGATGGCGGATATTGCGACCGTCCTGGTCTCCGCCGGTGCGGCGAACGTTATCGATCAACATCACAGTGAGAGCAATAAATCTCTATCTCTCGGCAATTTATGGTGATATATCAAGCCAAACCAGTCATAGGATGGTATCAACAAAACACAGCGACGAACCGAACGAAGCAGTTCGACGGTCGCAGTGCTTGTACCAACACCTTCGGCATGGTCGCACAAGGTATCCGTGCGCACATGCTCTGATGAAAGGAGCCATCATGAAGCACACATGGACAACCGCGATCGGCGCCGGTGCCGCAATCGCAATGGTCGCATCCCTCGCAGCCTGCGGATCGGGCACGGCATCCGGCAAGACGGAACTGTCGTTCTTCGCCAACAACACGCAGGACCTGTACCAGCCGCTGATCGACGCGTTCGAGAAAGCCAATCCGGACGTCAAGATCAAGTTCAGCACCACCAACGGCGCGCAGGCCGGCTACCAGCAGACGCTGCAGACGCGCATCTCCGGCGGCAAGCTCGCCGACGTCTACGTGGCCCCGCCCGAGCAGCTCGCCGATCTGGTGAAGAACCACGTCGCCAAGGACCTGACCGACGAGCCGTTCATGGACCGCATCGGAGACACGAACAAGGCCCAGGCCACCGTGGACGGCAAGGTCTACAGCATGTCCGTGACCGCATGGTCCAACGCCTACGCCTACAACAAGGATCTGTTGGCCAAGGCCGGCTACGACACGATTCCCGAAACGTGGGACGAGTTCATCGAGATGCTCAAGAAGCTCAAGGACGCCGGAGTCGACAAGCCGTACCTCGAACCTAAGGCCGGCCTCGGCGCGCTCGTGGAAGGCTGGATCGGCTACGATTCCTCCAAGCAGTCCAAGAGCATCGACCAGCAGATCGGCGACGGCGACTCCACGTTCGCCAAAAGCTACACCAAGTACTACAAGGAATGGGCCAAACTGTTCGACGCCGGCGTGATGGGCTCCGAAGTCACCGGACTCGCCGACGACCAGGTGCGCTCCGAATTCGCCGCCGGCCGACTGGCCGTCATGCCGTCCGGATACTGGGATGTGAAGACGTTCAAGGACGCCGGCCTCAACTTCGCGTTCGGCAGGATGCCGATGCTGCACAAGGGCGACACCCCGTTCGCGCCCGGCGCGGCCGACTCGGGCTACGCCATCAACGCCAAGATCGACGGCAAGAAGCTCGAGGCGGCCGAAGCCTTCCTCGACTTCATCTCCTCCGAGGACGGCCTCAAGATCCTGCAAAGCAGCCTCGGCCTGATCCCCGCCACCAAGAACTACACGCCGGACATCGACGAGACGTTCTCCGAACCGTACGACCTGTACCTGAAGACCGGCAACATCTACCTCAACACGCTCGGCTGGCCGTCCACCGGACGCAGCGCCCTGCGCGCCGAAACCTTCGCCCAGCTGCAGCAGGTGGCGCTCGGCTCCATCAGCCCGGCGCAGGCCGCCGTCAACCTCGACGCCAAGCTCAAGACGCTCTCCTGAAGGTGATCCGCATGACAACCGCAACCGTACTGGCCGCCGCATCCAACCGCGCGGCGGCCCCGGTCCGGGCCCTGGACTCGGACCTCGAAGCCGCGCATGCCAAGGACCGCCGGCACCGCAACCTCATGGAGAACCTGACCTCCGTGCAGTTCCTCCTGCCGCTGCTGGCCGTGTACATCATCATCGTGCTCATCCCGTTCGCGCAGAGCATCGTCTTCAGCCTCACCGACTACGACGGATACGATTTCGCCAACGCCTCGTTCGTCGGACTGGCCAACTACCGGACGATCTTCGCCGATCAGACGCTGCTCGCCGGCCTTGGATTCACGATGCTGTACACCATCGCCACCACCGTGCTCATCACAGCCATCGCCCTGCCGCTCGCCGTGACCCTCAACCGCAAGTTCTTCGGACGCAACTTCGCCCGCTCCCTGTTCTTCTTCTTCTCCGTGCCGTCGATGGCCGTCCTCGGCCTGGTCTGGCAGTACATCTTCTCCCCGCTCGGCACGGGCGCGGTCAACACGCTGCTCGGCAAGCTCGGCATCGCGCCGGTGCCGTGGCTGTCCGATCCTACGCTCGCCAAAGGCTGCGTGATCTTCATCGCCGTGTGGGCACAGATCGGCTGGCACGCCACCCTGTACCTCGCCTACCTGCAGGCCATCCCCGCCGACCTGTACGAGCAGGCGTCCGTGGACGGCGCATCCCGCGGCCAGCAGTTCGCGCACATCACCCTGCCGCAGATGGTGCCCGCGATGGGCGTCTCCATCTTCATGCTGCTGACCGGCGGCCTGAAGGTCTACGACCTGCCGTTCACCCTCACCACGGGCGGCCCCGGCCACGCGACCTACACCGTCACCCAATCCATCATCGTCACCGGCATCGGCTCCGGCCGATACGGCGTCGGCTCGGCGCTCGGCGTCATGTTCTTCCTGTGCTGCGTGATCCTCGTGGCCCTGCAGCAGGTCGTCACCAACGGTATCGAAAAGAGGCTGTCATGAGCGCCGCAACATCATCCGCATCGCATAACGGAACCTCCCGCGGACTGACTATGAGCCAGCGCGAACGCATCCGCTCCGCCGTCCGCTCCGTCGTGGTCATCGCCCTCGCTCTGATCTGCGCCGTGCCGCTGTACGTCGTGGTGGTCAACACCTTCAAGAATTCGGGCGACATGGCCGCCGACCCGTTCGGACTGCCCGTGCACCCCACTCTCGAGAACTACACGTACGCTCTGGAGAACCTGCCGGTCGTGCGGGCCACCGTCAACACGCTGATCGTGACCGTCGTGGGCGTGTTCTTCATGGTCATCATCGGCGCGCTCGCCGCCTACGGCATGGTGCTCAAACGCAGCAGGCTCACCGCCGGCATCGGCGCGTTCCTCATGCTCTCGTTCGTCATCCCCGGCCAGACGCTGCTCATCCCGCAGTACAAGATGGAGGCGCAGTTCGGCCTGGTGGACACGCTGCTCGGCCTGATCGTGCTCTACCTGGGCGGCGCCACGTTCTGCTACTTCCTGATCGTGCAGTACATGCGCGGACTGCCCGGCGAACTGTTCGAGGCGGCGCGATTGGACGGCGCGGGACCGTTGCGCATCTTCTGGCAGATCGTGCTGCCGCTCATCCGCCCGATCCTCGTCACTGTGGTGGTGTTCGAGACCATGTGGACCTGGAACGACTTCATGACGCCGAACATCTACATCTCCTCCACCGAAAAGCAGACGCTCGTGCTGCAGGTGTTCAACGCCATGGGCCAGTTCAGCACCAATTGGCCGCTGTTCATGACCATCACCACCATCGCGCTCATCCCCGTGTTCCTGTTCTTCATCTTCTGCCA
This sequence comes from Bifidobacterium simiiventris, assembly GCF_019331715.1. GTDB lineage: Bacteria > Actinomycetota > Actinomycetes > Actinomycetales > Bifidobacteriaceae > Bifidobacterium > Bifidobacterium simiiventris. Next base: position 20,852 of record NZ_JAHBBG010000005.1, on the reverse strand, counting down.
GAAGTGGATCGTCGCCGGCCTGGTCGCCGGGTCGGTCAAGGGCTGACGCGTTAAGCGGGAAGCCCGGTGGGCTTCCCGTAGCATCAGCCTGAGCGAGCCGGGCGAGAGAAGGCAGCATTGAGTCCGAGCGTAGCGAGGTCCGTAATTGCAGGGCCGGAGGCGAGCCGTTAAGCGAACAGTCCGCCCCGCCGTCCACGTCAATCATTCGAAAGGTACCAATCCCATGTCCCACACCAACCAGCATGTCGTCGACCTGACCACGTTCCGCAAACGCGACATCCGTCCGTTCGACATCGTCGACCGCACGCGCAACGTCGCCCCCGACGGCACCGCGATCGACTTCACCAACTACTACATGACCGTGGGCGGCAAGCCGTTCTTCGGCGTCAGCGGCGAATTCCACTTCTCGCGTATGGACGAGTCCCGCTGGGACGACGAACTGGCCAAATGCGCGGCCGGCGGCGTGAACGTCATCGCCAACTACGTGTTCTGGAACCATCACGAGGAGCGCGAAGGCCACTGGGACTTCACCGGCTCGCGCGACCTGCGCCGCTTCACCGAACTGTGCGCCAAGCACGGCATGTACATGATCCTGCGCATGGGCCCGTTCGACCACGGCGAGGTGCGCAACGGCGGCGTGCCCGACTGGGTGTACGGCAAGGACTACGAGGCCCGTTCGCTCGACGCCGGCTGGCTCGCCGAAGTGCGCGAGCTGTACACGAAGATCTTCGAGCAGGTCGACGGACTGCTGTTCGACCAGGGCGGCCCGATCATCGGCGCGCAGCTCGACAACGAGTACATGCACTCGTCCGCACCGTGGGAGATGACCACCGGCATCTCCGACGAATGGGTGCCCGGCGGCTCCGACGGCATCGCCTATCTGGAGGCGCTGCGCGGCATCGCCCACGAGGTCGGCATCAAGGTGCCGTTCTACACGGCCACCGGCTGGGGCGGCGCCCCGGTTCCCGACGACGTGCTGCCGCTGTGGGGCGGCTACGCCTACCGGCCGTGGCTGTTCTACGCGCACGGCGGCGACCATCCGAAGACCGACGAATACCTGTACCGCGACTTCCATGCGAACGACTGCCCGCGCAACGACGAATTCGACCCGAGCTATCAGCCGGAGGACAAGCCGTACGCCTGCTGCGAGATGGGCGGCGGCATGACCAACTCGTACAACTACCGGTTCGTGCTGCCGATGAAGTCCGTCGACGCGATGACCAACATCAAAATGGGTTCCGGCTGCAACTTCCTCGGCTACTACATGTACCACGGCGGCACCAATCCGACCGGCGACGGCGTCTATCTCAACGAAGGCCAGGTGCCGAAGAAATCGTACGACTACCAGGCCGGCCTCGGCGAGTTCGGTCAGGTGCGCGAATCGTACGGCCGCATGAAGACGCTGCACTACTTCGGCTCCACGTTCGCCGACCGGTTCGTGCCGATGAGCGTGGTGATCCCGGCCGACCAGCAGGGCATCACGCCGGACAACCGCACCGATCTGCGGTACGCGATCCGCACCGACGGCACGAGCGGATTCGTGTTCCTCAACAACTTCCAGGATCACGACACGACCGAAGCCAAGCGGGATGAGACGCTGACGATCACGCTGGCGAGCGGCCGGACCGTCACGTTCGAAGGCATCGGCCTCGCCCCCGAAGAGAACTGCGTGCTGCCGTTCAACATGGACCTCGACGGCATCATGCTCGAAGCGGCCACCGTGCAGCCCGTCACCGCGATCACGCTGCCCGGCGCCGGTCATCGCACGTTCGTGTTCATGCGTCCCGACGGCATGGGCAAGGCATGGCTGCGGTTCGCGGACGGCGACGTGATCGACGTGGACGATGCGGCCGACTTCCAGACCTTCACCGTGACCAAGGACGGCACGACGGTCGACATCGTGGTGATCTCCCGTGCCAAGGCCGACGAGATGACCGTGATCGACGGCGAGGCGCTCGCGTTCGCCCCGGGCGCGCTGTTCCGCGACGGCGACATGTTCAAGGTCGAGTCGCGCGACACCGAGATCACGGTGTCGACCTATCCGGCCGGCTATCTTGCGGTTGCGGACGGTTCACGGTCGGATGTTGCGCAGGGCGGTGCGACGGCGGCCGGCGGACTCGGCACGACGACGATCACGCTGGCCCGCAAGACCATCGAACCCGCCGTCGAACGGCTCAGCGCGCAGCGGTTCGCCATCACCCTGCCGGACGGCTTCATGGACGGGACGAACCTCAAGGACGTGCTGCTGCAGGTGCGCTACACCGGCGACATCGGCTGGATGTTCGCCAACGCGGAGCTCATCAACGACAACTTCTGCAACGGCGACGTCTGGGAGATCGGCATGAAGGAGAACGCGGCCCGGGTCGCCGCCGCCGGCAACCGGCTGGTGTTCGTGATCACGCCGCTCAAGAAGGGCGTGAACGTGAACGTCGACTCGCCGATGGCCGCCCGCATGGAGCATGCCGACGAGCAGATCGCCGAACTCGGCTCCGTGGCCGCCCAGCCAGTCTACGAGATCACGCTGCGCAAGTCCTGACCCATCCTGACCCACGACCCCGGTCTCCCCGCCGTCGCGATCATGTCATCCGCGATACACTGAACGTGTCGCATGACGTGAACGCGCATGGTGAGGAGGCCGAAGTCGATGGACATCAACGAGATCGAACATTCGGACGTCGCCTCCCATCTGGTGTGGGGAGGCGACTACCACTATTACGTGCACACGCCCAGCCTCGTCGCCCGCAACACGTTCCTCTACCCGCTGCAAACCGGCCTGTTCCACTACGAGGAGGGGCTGCTCGCCGAACGCACGCGGTTCGACAGTTTCCTGATCATGGTGCTGCGCAACGGATCGATGCTGATCCGTACCAAGGACCATGAAACCGTCGCGTCCGGTGGCGACTTCGTACTGCTTGACTGCTACGAATACCACTACTATCAGGCGCTGGAGCCCAGCGACGTGCTCTGGATGCATTTCGACGGCAAGGCGGCACGGCCGTATTACGAGGCGATCCGCGAACGCCGCGGCGTCGCGTTCGCGCTGCGCAACCCCGTGTATGCGCTCAACCAGCTGGCCCGCATCTATGAGATCTTCAAGAACGGCGAACGCCTCTGCGAGCCGGTGCTCGGCAAATACATCACCGACGTGCTGTGCGAGATCCTCGCGCCGGAGAACGACGCTGACTTCGGCGCCGCCGATCGTGACGGCGAGGGCGTCGACCGTGACGGGGTGCGTCGTGTCATGGCCTATATCCCGCAGCATCTGGACGAGACGTTGTCGGTGGGCGAGCTTGCGGCCATCGCGTATATGGGCGAGTACACGTTCATCCGGGCGTTCAAGGCGCAGACCGGATACACGCCGCACGCCTACGTGATGCAGGCCCGGTTCGACGCGGCGACGTACATGCTGGCCAACGCGCAGACGAGTCTCAAGGAGATCTGCGAGGCGTGCGGGTTCTCCACCACGTCCGTGTTCTGCTCGGCGTTCAGGAAGCGCATGGGCGTCTCGCCGCTCGAATATCGCAGACGGGCGAGGAACGTGCGATGACCGGCGGATGGTTGGCGGTGCGTCCAACGGAACGGCAATTTTTCCCCATGATTCGGCAGATGCGTACGATACGGCCGTGCCGGCGGCCGATACAGTGAAACCATGCGCATGATTGATGATTCGTTCACTCCGAAGGCCGTGCTCTGGGATCTGGACGGCACGCTCGTCGATTCGGACCCGCTGTGGGTGGCCGCCGAGCGGCATTGCGCCGAACGGTGCGGCGTACCGTGGAACGAGGAATTGAGTCTGAAGATGACGGCCGCGCCACTGCCGGTGTGCGCGGCGGTGTTGCAGGATGCCGGAGTATCGCTTGATGAGACGACGATCATCGGCGAATTGGTGGCCGATGTCACGGCCATGTACGGCAGTGATGTGCCGTGGACGCCGGGAGCCTGGGACATGTTGCTCGATCTGCGATCATGCGGCATACCCTCGGTGCTGGTCACCGGTTCGCCGCGATCATTGGCCGAACATGTCGTCGACGCCGCGCCGCACGGTTCGTTCGTCGGCATCGTCAGCGGCGACGACGACATCGCGCATAAACCGGACCCGGCGCCGTACCTGCGCGGCGCGCGGCTCGCCGGAGTGCCGCCCCGGGAATGCCTCGTGTTCGAGGATTCGGTCAGCGGCATCGCCTCGGCGCTCGCGGCCGGGGCGCACGCCATCGGCGTCAACGCATGCGCACGCGTGCCGTTGCCGGACGACGCCGACTATCCCGTGCTTGATTCGCTGCGGGACTGGCATCGATGACGCCGGCCGGCCGGATTGGGGGGCGACAGGCCGGGGCCGGCCACGTCCTAAGCGGCGGCGCATATCCGGCCGGACCCGGCGATACAATGACGAACGGCGGTCGACCCGTATGGGCGGCCAGCCGTTTTGTCATATACAGTGCATAATTCAAGAGGAAGAACCATGTCAGACAACAATGGTGCGCACGGGCAGACCGGCGCAACCACGGACAGCAGTCTCGAAGGCCGCGCCAAGGCGCGCAAGCAGAACGGCCGCTGGTGGCTGGGAGCCATCATCGGCGTGATCGTCGCGGTCGCGATCATCGTCGGCGTCAATCTCGCCAAACCGAAGTCGTCAACCAATCCGAACGTCGTCGGCACCGGCAGCGCGACCTCCGCCGCCGACACCGTCACGATCGGCCTCAAACTCGCCCCCACCAATCTCGACATCCGCAACACGTCCGGCTCCGCACTCGACCAGGTGCTCATCGGCAACGTGTACGAAGGACTCGTCGCCCGCGACGAGAACAACCAGGTCGTGCCGTCCATCGCGAAAAGCTGGGACGAAAGCAAGGACGGCCTGACTTACACGTTCCATCTCAACGAGAACATGACGTTCTCCAACGGCGACAAGCTCACCGCCGAAGACGTCGCATGGTCCATCAACGAGCTCATCAAGAACCAGTACCACGACGCCGACAGCCTGAGCATGGTCAAGTCGGTCGCCTCCGACGACGCCGCGAACACCGTGACGATCACGCTCAAGACCGCCAACTCGAACCTGCTGTGGACGCTCACTGGCCGCCCCGGCCTCGTCTTCGACAAGGACGCCAAGTACGACGCGAAAACCGAGGCGATCGGCTCCGGCCCGTATACCGTCGCCAAATTCGTCACCAACGATTCGATCACGCTCAAGGCCAACCCGAAATACTGGGGCACGCACAAGGCCAAAACCGAGAACGTCGTCATCAAGTACCTCGCCGACGACAACGCGGCCGTGAATGCGCTCAAATCCGGCACCGTGCAGGTGCTCGCGCCGATCACCGAAAACCTCGCCTCGCCGTTCACCTCCGACAGCGAGCACTACACGGTCAAGGCCGGCGACGACACCGACAAGTACGTGATGGCGTTCAACTCGAAGGGCAAGAACACGTCCGACAAGCGCGTGCGCCAGGCCATCCGCTACGCCATCAACCACGAGGAACTCATCGCCTCGCGCGGCGGCGCCGACAAGGCGCTCGGCGGCCCGATCCCGTCGCTCGACCCCGGCTACGAGGATCTCACCGGCCTCTATCCGTACGACCTCGACAAGGCCAAGTCGCTCATGGCCGAAGCCGGCTATTCCGAATCCAAGCCGCTCACGCTCACCCTGACCTACGCGAACATCTACGGCACCGAGCTCGGCGACCAGCTGCGCTCGCAGCTCGCCAAGATCGGCATCGACCTGAAGGTCAACGTGGTCGAGTTCTCCACGTGGCTGCAGGACGTGTACACGAACAAGGACTACGACATCTCGCTCGTCGACCACAACGAAAGTCACGACTTCTACCAGTGGGCCGACCCGACGTACTACTACAACTACGACAACAAGGACGTGCAGGACCTGTACGCGCAGGCCATCGCCGCGACCTCCGACAGCGAACGCGACGAATTGCTCGCCAAGGCCGCCAAGCTCGTGTCCGAGGATGCGCCGGCCGACTGGCTGTTCAACTACCGCGTCACCACCGTTTGGGTCAACGGCGTTTCCGGCTTCCCGGTCAACCTCAACCAGACCTTCCTGCCCCTCTACAACGTCACCTACACGAAGTAGGAGCTGACACCGCGGAAGTTCGGTGCAGTGACCGCGCATCGATTGAACCGTTCCTGATTGCATGGTGACCGCGCGGGATCGGGAATGTTCTATTCTCGACACGCTCCGGGCCGCTCGGCCGAGTCTTACGGTCGTGAACAGAACATTCCCGCTCCCACGCTCGTTGAGCTGTTTCCGTTGCGTATCCGTTAAAAGCTGGCGGAGCCTCGGCTCCCTCGGCTGAGGGAGCTGGCACGACGAAGTCGTGACTGAGGGAGCGTACACCCGACCACATCACAACCAAGGAGCCGCGCATGCGATTTCTTCTCAGACGACTGCTGCTGTTTGTCGCGGCGCTGTTCGGCATATCCGTCGTCGTGTTTGCGGCGTTGCGGATTCTGCCGGGCGACGTCGCGTCGGTGATGGCCGGACTCAACTCGCCGGCGTCGCGCGTGGAGGCGCTGCGCGAACAGTTCGGATTGAACCGGCCGCTGACCGTGCAGTATGCCGACTGGATGGGCGGGTTGCTGCGCGGTGATTTCGGCACGTCGATCCTGACCGGACGGTCGGTGACCTCGCTGATCGGCGCACGGGCCGCGATCACGTTTCCGCTGATCGTGCTCGGTCTGCTGATCGCGATGCTGATCGGCATTCCGCTCGGCGTGGCGGCGACGCTGGCCCGCTCGTCGTGGGCGCGGACCGTGTTCCATGTCGTCGGTCTGATCGGCGGCGCGATTCCGGCCCTGTGGGGCGGACTGCTGCTCATCCTGCTGTTCTCGCGCGGCACCGGTCTGATCGGGCTGTTCCCCTCGCAAGGGTTTCCGATGAACGGCTGGGGTGCGCCGGGGGATGCCCTGTGGTCGCTCGTGCTGCCGGCGTTGTCGGTCGGCATCATCGTCGGGGCCGGACTGATGCGGTACACGCGTTCCGCATTGGGCGATATCGCGGCCTCCGGGCATGTCGACATGGCGATGGCGTGCGGCATGACGCGTCGCCAGGCCGTGATCCGCGTCGGACTGCGGCTTGCTACGCCGCAACTCGTGTCGGTGATCGGCCTGACGTTCGCGGAGATGATCACCGGCGTCATGGTCATCGAGAACCTGTTCGCGCTACCCGGCATCGGTTCCGGACTCGTCACCGACGTCGGCAACCGCGATCTGGTCGCCGTGCAAAGCGAACTGTTCATGCTCGCCGCGTTCTTCCTGGCCGTCGGTCTCGTGGTCGACCTTCTGCATCGTGCGCTCGACCCGCGGCTCGCCGCCGCCGGCACCATTTCGGAGGTGATCGCATGATCGCAATCTTTGTTCGGTCATCTCGATCTGGCGTTTCGTCTTTCCTGTCATCTCGACCGAGCGCGGCGAGCGGAGAGATCTCCACACTTCGCAGTGAGGTGATCGCATGATCGTCGTTCGTTCCATGTGGCGACGCGCCGAAGGCAAATTCGCGCTGACCGTGCTCGGCCTATGGTTGCTTGTCGCTCTTGTTTCTCTATTCTGGACGCCGCAGCCGTTGCTTGCGACCGACGGCTACCACGTGTGGGCGAAGCCGTCCGCCGCGCACTGGCTCGGCACCGACGGCACCGGGGCCGACGTGTTGAGCTGGCTGATGGCCGGTTCGCGCACGAACCTGCTCATCGTGATCCTGACGGTATTGTTCGCGGCCGCGCTCGGACTGCTGCTCGTCGCGGCGATGGTCGCGCGGGCCTCCGCGCTCGCCTCCGCATCCGTCGTGATCGTGGACGCACTGATTTCCATACCGACCGTGCTGCTCGCGCTCATCCTCGCCGTGCCGCTTGGTGCGTCGATCGTCGTGATCGTCGTCGCCTGCGGATTCGGGTACGGACTGAATCTCGCGCGAGTCGCCCGTCCCGCCGCACTGCTCGCCGCACGGTCGTCGTACGTCGAATCCGCGTTGTCCAATGGCGCGTCCGGCTGGTGGACGTTCATGCGGCATATCGTGCCGAACACGCTGCCAGTGTTGCTCGTGCAGCTCTCCTTGTCGGCCGGAACGGCGGTATTGGCCGAAAGCGGGCTCACGTATCTGGGCATCGGCGTGCCGAGCGGCGTGCCGAGCTGGGGACATTCGCTCGCCACGTCGGTCAAGTTCATCAACGTGTATCCGCTGACAGTGCTGTGGCCCGGTCTGATCGTCACGGTGGTCGTCGTCGCGCTCAACATCTTCGGCGACGTGCTGCGCGACGCCATCGACCCGTTGACCAATCCCGAACTGCGGAAGGAGAGCGCGCAATGAGCGTTGAGGTTCGAGGATTGAACGTGGCGATCGGAGGGAAGTCCATTGTTCGGGACGTGGACATGGACATCGCCGACGGAGAGCGGGTCGGATTGGTCGGCTCGTCAGGGTCAGGCAAGTCGATGATCTCGCGCGCGATTATGGGGCTGCTGCCGGCGAACGCGACGGTGTCCGGTTCGATTTTGGTCGGCGATCAGCAGATCGTCGGCACGGATGATGCGACGTTGGCCGACCTGCGCGGTCGATATATGGGCATGGTGTTCCAGAATCCGGCCGTCTCACTCAATCCGGTGATGACCGTCGAGCAGCAGATCGCGTTGCCGCTACGACTGCACTACGACCTGACTCGCAGTGAACGGCAGGATCGCGTGCGCGCGATGCTCGGTAAGGTCGGATTGCCGTCTGACGTGATGGGCAAGTATCCGCACGAACTGTCCGGCGGGCAGCAGCAGCGCGTCGGCATCGCGACCGCATTGATCACCTCGCCGCGATTCATCATCGCCGACGAGCCGACCACGGCGCTCGATTCGATCGTCCAACGCCAGATCGTCGACCTGCTCGTCTCGCTGGTCGACGACGCCGGCGCATCCATGCTGTTCATCACCCATGATTTCGCCGTGCTCGCCCACGCCACCACGCGCTGCTACGTGCTCGCCGGCGGTGCGATCGCCGACTCCGGCGACACCGCCGACCTGCTTGCGCATCCATCCACTCCCGAATCCGCCCGCCTCGTCTCCGCCGCCCGCGCCCTCTCCCTGAGCATCAAATGAGGATGACCATCATGAACAAGCCACTCCTCTCCGCCCGCCACATCAATAAATCCTTCGGCCGTCGCAACGCCCGTCGTCAGGTGCTCTTCGACGTATCCGCCGACGTGTATCCGGGCGAGTGCCTCGCCGTCATCGGCGGCTCGGGTTCAGGCAAATCGACGCTGACCCGCATCATGCTTGGCCTTGAATCCGCCGATTCCGGCACCGTCGACTATGCGGGCGGCGGCATCCGTCGCGAATCCGGACTCGTATTCCAGGACCCGTTCTCCTCGCTCGATCCGCGCTGGCGCGTCGCGCGGTCCGTCTCGGAGCCGTTGCTGATCCAACATCGCGATCTGTCTCGCGGCGACATTGAAGCGCGTGCCAACGCGGCGTTGCGCACCGTCGGCCTCGACCCGGCCGTGTTCGCGCGCCGCTATCCGATCGATCTGTCCGGCGGCCAGGCGCAACGCGTCGCCATCGCTCGCGCGATTGTCAACGAGCCGAAGATCATCCTTGCCGACGAACCGATGAGCGCGATCGACGTGACCGCGCGCATCCAGATCCTTGACGCCTTCGCCGTCATCCGTGAAACACATCGTGAAACAGCGATCATCATGGTGTCGCACGATCTCGGCGTCGTCCAGCACATCGCCGACCGCATCCTCGTGCTCCACGGCGGGCGCGTCGAGGAATGTGGGCCGTCCGCTGCAGTGCTCGGTGATCCGCAATCCGACTACACGCGCCAGCTCATCGAAGCCGCGTCGCTGTAGCGCGACACGATCATGTGTGTTATTGACGTTCCGTCCCATTGGTTATATGGTTAGTTACATAAGTAATGAACCAATGAGGTTCATGCGACGCTGGGACGACAACGATCATCACGTCCTGACCGAAGGAGGTGGCCGTAACCCGTGCATTTCGACGATTCCAACGGCGTCCCGCTGTTTCGGCAGGTCGCCGACCAACTCAACGAGGCGATCATCGCCGGCACCTACTGCGACGGCGATCAGGTGCCCAGCACCACGGAAATCTCCTCGGCCTACCGCATCAACCCGGCGACTGTGCTCAAAGGAATGAACCTGCTCGTCGAACAGGGGCTGCTCGAGAAACGCCGCGGACTGGGCATGTTCGTCACCCCAGGTGCTGCCGGGCGGGCGAAAGCCGCCAAACGCGAGGAATTCCTCACCGAACAAGTCGTGCGGTTCGTCGCCGAGGCCAGGCGGCTCGGTATCACCGCAGACGAACTCGTCGCCATCATCGAGAAAGGCTACCGGTCATGAGCCTCACCATCACCAATCTCACCAAAACCTACGGCAACGGCGCCAAACCCGCGCTTGACCATGTCAATCTCACCGTGCAGCCGGTCATCTACGGCTTGTTCGGCCGCAACGGCGCCGGCAAATCCACCCTGCTTGGGCTTATCGCCAATCGTCTGCTGCCGACATCCGGCATGGTCATGCTCGACGGTGCCAACGTTCGCGACAACGAAATCGCGCAGGGCCGCATCTACCTCGTCAACGAAACCCGCCCGTTCCTCTGGCCGGTGCGCCTGAGCGCGATCTTCCGTCGTGAGGAACGCTACTACGGCGGCTTCGACTGGGGATTCTGCTCTCGCATGCTCGCCGAATTCGGCGTCGTGCCGGGCGCGATGTACGGCAACCTGTCGCTCGGCCAGCGGCAGATCGTGCAATTGGTCGCCGCGCTGTGCGTGCCGGTCGACGTGCTGCTGCTCGACGAACCGGTGAGTGGCCTCGACGCGGCCAACCGGCAGCTGTTCTACCGGTTCCTGCTCGAATCGTACGCGGAACGGCCGCGGACCATAGTCATCTCGACGCACGTTATTGACGAGATCGCGCACGTCATCGAACGCGCGATCATTCTCGACCAAGGTCATGTCGTGGATGAATTCGCCGCCGAAGCGGTCGACTCGCGCGCCGCGATGCTGGTGGGCGACGAGAATACGGTGGACGAGTTCATCGCGGACGCCGGACTGGGCGTCGTCGCGAAGGAGCAAATGGGCCGACTGGCCAGCGTGACCGTTCGTGGCGAGATCGACGCGAACGACCTGCCCGAAGGCATCTTCGCCAGCGGACTGAGCTTGCAGGATTACGTCATCGCAGCGACCGGGCAATCGGGCAATGTTGCGGGCGATGCCGCGGCCGACCCGACACCAATGACAACGAACGCAGGGGAGCGGTGAACCATGATCAGACCACAATCGCATCTCAGCCGCCAGTTTGTCGCGATGACGAAACGTTGCGCGATTCTCTATGCGGTGATGCTCGCCATTCCTCTGGCGACGCTCGGCATCTCCGCCTACCGCGTGTATGTGCAGCTCACGGAGTCGGGTTCCGAATCTGCCGCATTTCCCGTGGACGCCGAAGCCCGCATGTTCCCGTTCCTGTTCCTGGTCGGCGTGATCTGGTTCGTCGGATTCTTCGACGTCGAACTGTGCCACGGCGTATCGCGCCGATCGTTCGCGAACGTCGGCATGATCGCGAACGTGACGATCGCCGCCGCGACGACGCTCATCCTCATGCCGGTGCAGTACGCCGGGGCGTTACTGACGCGAACGGTGCGATCCGCGACGGAATCCCAACAGGACGATCTGTTGCGCTCGCCGTTGGGCGTACTGCTGTATCTGCAAGGGGAACGATCCGGGCGATTCCAGTTCGCGGGAACCGATTGTCCGGTCGGAACGTTGGCGAACCGTGCGGTGTGCAGTGAGCCGGTTGCCGTGCCGTTCGATTGGCTGTATATGTCGATGAAGATATTCTCGATGATGCTGATCGTCGCCTCGCTGGGCATGCTGGCAGGCGCGTTGATTGCATGGGCGTTCAACGGCGGCGTGATGCGCTGGGCGGGCGGCTCGCTGCTGCTGATCGCGGTGGTCGCCGTATATACGGTGGCTGGTCCGTGGTGGTATACGGGTGACCAATACGATGGAGCGTTGCCGCGGGCGCTGTACTGGGTGAAGAACCTGCTGTCCGGCAGTGTGATCCGTGACGTGGGCGAGCGGCAGGTCATCTCGTACGTCGCATGGATTCCGTTCGTGTTCTCGCTGCTGCTGTTCGCGGTATGCGCGTTCGCCGTCGACCGGATGACGGCACGACGCGAGATCCGGCCATCCCGTCGGCATCTGATCGGCTGACCGGCGTTGCCGTATGACTCGTTCTTGTTGAGGTACGGCCGTTTCCGAGGTGGAAAATGACCGCACCTCAACAATGGGATGGCGATGATGTTGGGTCGCGGTCGTCTCCAATGCGAAAAACGACCGTAACTCAATGGGAAAACGATGATGTCGAGTCAAGGCCGTTTTGCGGTCCGCCGGAGGCTGCAACTCAATAGGGGGATGGTGGTTATGTTGAGTTACGGCCTTTGGATATGCGTGCCTTGCAGACCGGGCGGGGCGGGCGTCGATGATGGTCAGTTCGCCACGTTGAAGTCGCCGCCGGTGAAGAACGATGCGACCGACTGGACGACCTGCCTGGTAAGGCTCACGTACGCCTCGTCGTTGCGCCACGCCACGTGCGGCGTGAGCACGATGCCCGGCACGGTACGCAACGGATCGTCCATCGGCAGCGGCTCATGATCGAACACGTCCAATGCGGCTTGGATGTCGCCGCGCAGCAGCCGTTCGGTCAGCGCGCCCGGCTCGATGATCTCGGCGCGTGCGGTATTGACGAACAGCGTACCCGAACGCATCCGATCGAGCTGCCGGGCCGTGATGATGCCGGCCGTGGACTCCAGCAACGGCAGATGAAGGCTCACGATGTCCGCGCGTTCCATCAGATCGCCCATGTCGTCGATCGACTCCACGCCGAGTGCGGCCGCCGCGGACGGGTCGACGTGCGAATTCCATACGGCCACATGCATCCCAAACCCGTTGGCGATGCGTGCCACAGTCTGGCCGATGCCTCCGAAACCGACCAATCCCAGCGTCTTGCCATGCAGCGCGTAGCCTTCCGCACCGGTCCAGTCGCCGGAGCGCACCTCGGCGTTCAACCGTCCGGCCTCGCGGGCCAGCTCCAATATCAGTGCGAACGTATGCTCCGCCACCGCATGATCGCCGTAATGCACGATGTTGCACACGCGCACATTGCGCGCGTGGGTCTTCGCCATGTTGATGTAGCTTGCCACGCCGGTGCCGCCGAACGCGAAGCAGTGTACGTGACCGGAACCGCCGTCAAAGCCGCAGAACCGGTCAAGCGTCGCGTCGGGAATGTGGAAGCCAATCACCATCACCGCGTCCGCGTCGGCGGAGCGCCTGAGCAGCGTCTCCTTGTCCGTTGTGCGGTCTGTGTACATGCGCACGCGTGCGATGTCGTGCAGCAGGGGGAGGTTCTTGATGAACGGTTCGATCATCGCCTCGAACACTGTCGGCATCACCGCCAGCGGCAGGTCGGTGCGGTCGGGTTGCGTTTCGATGATCTGCGGCGTGGATTGCTGTTCGCTCATGCCTTCACTGTAATGCGACATATCGAACGGTCATCGGCGCGTCCTGTGGCGAAGATAGTCGCTGCCTAGCTATAATATGAAGCTAACTTCACATGAAGTATGCTTCAGTTTTTATGATCGTACGATGATCGCCGGCGACGTTGCGGGCAGTGCCGCCGCCGGTATGACAAGGAGGTGATGCGGGTCGATGAAGACCAAGGTCCGTGAATACCGGAAGACTGCCGGCATGACGCAACAGGAGCTGGCCGATGCGGTGCATGTGTCGTCCCGTACGATCATCTCGATCGAAAAGGAACAGTACAACCCCTCGCTCATGCTGGCCTACCGGCTGGCGCAGGTGTTCGACACCAGCATCGAGGACCTGTGCATGCTGGCCGAGAACGAGCGCATCGAAGGCGATGACGAATAGAAACGTGGATGGGAAAGATCGGAGGATCGGAATGAAACCGAGAATACGAAGCCGCAAGGCGTTGCGCGGCGCGATCTGCATGGCCTTGGCCTCGCTGCTGCAACTTGGCATGGTGCTGGGAGCGTTTGGCCGTGCCTCATCGCAACGGTATACATGGTCATGGGCATTGGAGATGATCACGCTCGTCATATTCCTTGCCTGTGCCGTCATGTGGCTGTGTGCGGCGTATTCCGAGACTGCGGCCCTTGCTATCGGGGAAAAGCCGCCGGAGGACGAGCGTGACCGGTCGGTGCTGACCAAAGCCAACGCGAAGGCGCTTCAGGTGCTGGAGGCAACGATGCTGTCGGTCGCGATTGTCGTGCTGTTCGTCGGCATCGGACTGGACAATATGATTCTTGCCGTCATCGGATTGACGGTGATCGTGTGCGGATGGGTGGCGCTGGCGTTGCAAATCGGACTGGCATGGTGGTATTTCCGGCATTGACCGCCGCGAGATACCACCGATACCAACGATTTGCGCAGGGTGTCTGATGGCTGGAGATTGGCTGCTGCTGATTTTGATCGGTTGCGGTGGTTGCGGTTGGCCGCAACCAGCCGATCCGGGGCTTGCGTCACCAGTTCGGATTGACGGTCTGCATGGCCACGCCGTCGGTCATGACCTTGAACCCGAACCGTTCGTAGAACGACGCGTTCTTGCTTTCCTCCGGCATGACCTCCACATAGAAGAAGTCTCGGTACTTCTCCTGGATCATGCGCACCATGTGCCCGGCGATGCCGTGTCCCTGGTATTCGGGGTCGACCAGCACATAGTGCATGTAGGCCAGCATCGCGCCGTCGTCCAACGCACGCACCAGACCGACCAGACGGTCGCCGTCCCAAGCCGAGATCACGGTCGAGGAGCCCATCAGCGCCTTGTACAGCTGATCCGGGTATTCGCCGGACACCCAGCCGACGGAACGGAACAGCTGCTGGACCTGATCCTTGGTGAACGTGCGTGCCTCGGTGTATGCAATGGTCATGGCTGATCCCCTTATCGTTAACTCGTGTGGCGTGTTCGGCCAATACTAAGAGGATGGCTTTGCATGTCCGCGGAGCTGTCCGCGATGTGGCGACACGGCGATGGATATATCGGATGCATGGCAGGACGATGATGATGCTTGCCGATGCGCAGGGTATGTTGATGAGACGGTATTCGATCGTGACGGGCGAAAATGAGACGCCGACTTGCATTGAAACACTCATGCCATATAGTGAGCCGTACTTTTGAGCCATACGGCCCGTATATCGAGGGGAGTACAAGCATGGCAACCGCCCAGCTGAATGTGGATGACAGCAAATACACGTTGCCCGTCGTCAAGGCCACCGCAGGTCCGGACGGCATCGTGGTCTCCAAGCTGCGCAACGACGGCTGGGTCACGCTCGACCCCGGATTTCTGACCACCGCGCAGTGCGAATCGAAGATCACGTTCATCGACGGCAACAATTCGATTCTGCGTTACCGAGGCTACCCGATCGAGCAGTTGTGCGACCAGTCCGACTTCCTCGAGGTCGCCTGGCTGCTGCGCCACGGCGAGTTGCCCAGCAAGGAACAGTATGAGAAGTTCGTCTCCGACATCAACCATCGCACGATGGTCGGCGAGGACTTCCGCACGTTCATGGGCTCGTTCCCGCGCACCGCGCATCCGATGAGCGTGCTCGCCTCCGCCATCAACGCGCTCGCCACCTTCTACCCGGACACCACCGACATCACCGACTCCGACCAGCTGGACGAGGCCGCGGTCATCATCATGGCCAAGGTACGCACGATCGTGTCGTACATCTTCCGTCGCCGCCGTGACGAGCCGATGCTCTACCCGGACTACGCCCGCGGCTATGTCGACGACTTCCTGCGCATGTGCTTCGCCGTGCCGTACGAGCCGTTCGAATCCGATCCGCTGTACGTGCACGCGCTCGGCCGACTGCTCATCATCCACGCCGACCATGAGCAGAACTGCTCCACCTCGGTCGTGCGCATCGCCGGATCCGCCCACGCGAACCTGTACTCCGCGGTCGCGGCCGGCGTCAACGCCCTATCCGGTCCGCTGCACGGCGGCGCGAACGAGGCCGTGCTGCGCCAGCTCAAGGCGATCCGCGACTCCGGCAAGTCGGTGCGCGAGTTCGTCGAGGACGCGAAGGCGAACGGCCAGCGCATCTCCGGTCTCGGCCACCGCGTCTACAAGTCGTACGACCCGCGTGCGGCGATCGCCAAGACGTATCTGGAAAAGATCATGGAACGCGAGGACACGTCGAAGCTGCCGGCCGACGAGCGGGCGCTGTTCGATGTGGCCACCGAGCTGGAGGACATCGCGCTGACTGACGAATACTTCGTCTCCCGCCACCTCTACCCGAACGTCGACTTCTACACCGGACTGATCTACCGCGCCATCGGCTTCGACCCGGCCATGTTCACCACGCTGTTCGCGCTTGGCCGCATCCCTGGCTGGATCGCGCAGTACCGCGAGATGCTCGCCGACCCGAACACGAAGATCGGCCGTCCGCGTCAGGTGTACACCGGCGAGACGCTGCGCGACTACGTGCCGCTGGACCAACGCTGACGCTGCGGGCAGGTTTGACCCCGCGCCGTGATACGATGGGCCGCGTTGTCAAGGCAGTGATCCGTTATCAGCGGGGAGCCTTCGGAAGAACGGCGCTCGGTCAATCGATCGGTCGCCCAGTAGACCCGACGGGATCGGCCCGACACAGCCGAACTCAAGCGGTCGCATGCCGTGCGGACCATACGTGGTCCATGCGGAAGGCGACAAGCGAGGTGGTACCGCGGTGAGCAGCGGACGGCGCGCAGCCGGAACCAGCCGATCATCGTCCTCGTAGGCAGGAATGACAGTCGATCGTCATGCCCGGCCGCGAGGCTTCGCGCGTGGTGATCGTCAATCGCTCCTGTAGGACAGAGCAAAACATTGACGAGGAGAACCATGGTGAGCGAAACCACCAATCATGTGTATCCCAAGGCGAACGAAGGCGGCGAAACCGCATCCGTCGCGCCGAACCCGAGCTTCCCGCACATGGAGGAGACCGTCCTCGACTACTGGGACAAGGACGACACCTTCCAGAAGTCGGTCGAACGCCGCCCCTCCGGCGATCACAGCCAGAACGAGTTCGTGTTCTTCGACGGCCCGCCGTTCGCGAACGGCCTGCCGCATTACGGCCACCTGCTGACCGGCTACGCGAAGGACGTGATCCCGCGCTACCAGACCATGAAGGGCCACAAGGTCAACCGCGTGTTCGGTTGGGACACGCACGGCCTGCCCGCCGAACTCGAGGCGCAGAAGGAGCTCGGCATCGACTCGGTCGCCCAGATCGAGGAAATGGGCATCGACAAGTTCAACGACGCCTGCCGCGCCTCCGTCCTCAAGTACACGCGCGAATGGCAGGACTACGTGCACCGTCAGGCCCGCTGGGTCGACTTCGAGCACGGCTACAAGACGCTGAACATCCCGTACATGGAGTCCGTGATGTGGGCGTTCAAGCAGCTCTACGAGAAGGGCCTTGCCTATCAGGGCTACCGCGTGCTGCCGTACTGCCCGAAGGATCAGACGCCGCTGTCGGCGCACGAGCTGCGCATGGACGCCGACGTGTACCAGGATCGTCAGGACACCACCGTCTCCGTCGCCGTCAAGATGCGCGACGAGGACGCCTACGCCGTGTTCTGGACCACCACGCCTTGGACCGTCCCGACCAACTTCGCGATCGTCGTCGGCGCGGACATCGACTACGTCGAGGTCGAGCCGACTGAAGGCAAGTTCGCCGGCAAGAAGTTCTACCTCGGCAAAGCGCTCCTGCCGCACTACACCAAGGAACTCGGCGAGAACTACCAGGTCGTGCGCGAGCTCAAGGGCTCCGAGCTGGCCGGCCGCCGCTACTGGCCTGTCTTCCCGTACTTCGCGGGCGAGAAGGCCGAGACGGAAGGCAACGTGCCCGGTCCGAACGGCTACACGATCTTCACCGCTGACTACGTCGACACCGTCGAGGGCACCGGCCTCGTGCATCAGGCCCCTTACGGCGAGGACGATATGAACACGCTCAACGCCAAGGGCATCAAGAGCACCGACGTGCTCGACAACGGCTGCAACTTCACGTCGCAGTGCCCGGACTACGAGGGCCTGTTCGTGTTCGACGCGAACCTGCCGATCCTGCGCAACCTGCGCGCCGGCGACGGCCCGCTCGCCCAGATCGACGAGGACAAGCGCGCGATCCTCTTCCAGGAGAAGAGCTACGTGCATTCCTACCCGCACTGCTGGCGCTGTGCCACGCCGCTGATCTACAAGCCGGTCAGCTCCTGGTTCGTCTCCGTCACCAAGATCAAGCCGCGTCTGCTCGAACTCAACCAGCAGATCAACTGGATCCCGGAGAACGTCAAGGACGGCCAGTTCGGCAAGTGGCTCGCCAACGCGCGCGATTGGTCGATCTCCCGCAACCGCTTCTGGGGTTCCCCGATCCCGGTGTGGGTGTCCGACGACCCGAAGTACCCGCGCGTCGACGTGTACGGTTCGCTCGAAGAGCTGAAGAACGACTTCGGCGACTACCCGCGCGACAAGGACGGCAACATCAACATGCACCGTCCGTGGATCGACAACCTGACCCGACCGAACCCGGACGATCCGACCGGCAAGAGCCACATGCATCGCATCACCGACGTGCTCGACTGCTGGTTCGAGTCCGGTTCGATGTCGTTCGCGCAGTTCCACTACCCGTTCGAGAACAAGGAGAAGTTCGAACAGCACTTCCCGGCTGACTACATCGTCGAATACATCGGTCAGACCCGTGGCTGGTTCTACCTGCTGCACGTCATGGCGACTGCCCTGTTCGACCGTCCGGCGTTCAAGAACGTGATCTGCCACGGCATCGTGCTCGGCTCCGACGGCCAGAAGATGTCGAAGCACCTGCGTAACTACCCGGACGTCAACGGCGTGTTCGACAAGTACGGTTCCGACGCGATGCGCTGGTTCCTCATGTCCTCGCCGATCCTGCGCGGCGGCAACCTGATCGTCACCGCCGAAGGCATCCGCGACACGGTTCGTCAGGTCATGCTGCCGGTGTGGAGCTCCTACTACTTCTTCACGCTGTATGCCAACGCGGCCAACAAGGGCGCCGGTTTCGACGCCCGTCAGCTCACCGCCGATGAGGTTGCGAACCTGCCGGAGATGGACCGCTACCTGCTGGCCCGCACCCGCCGACTGGTCGAGAAGGTCCAGAAGTCGCTTGACGAGTTCGCGATCTCCGACGCCTGCGACGCGGCCGTCGACTTCATCGACGTGCTCACCAACTGGTACATCCGCAACACCCGCGACCGCTTCTGGAACGAGGACGCGAACGCGTTCAACACGCTGTACACCGTGCTCGAGGTGTTCATGCGCGTGCTCGCCCCGCTCGCCCCGATGGAAGCCGAATCCGTGTGGCGTGGACTGACCGGCGGCGAATCGGTGCATCTGGCCGACTGGCCGTTCCTCGCGGACGAGAAGACCGGCGAGGCGACCGAGCTCGGCCGCGTGCTGGCCGACGATCCGAAGCTGGTCAACGCGATGGAGAAGGTGCGCGAGGTCGTTTCGGGCACGCTGTCGCTGCGCAAGGCGGAGCAGATCCGCGTGCGCCAGCCGCTCGCCAAGCTCACCGTCGTGGTCGAGGACGTGGCCGACGTCGAGGCGTACGCCGAGATCCTCAAGTCCGAGCTGAACGTGAAGGACATCGAGTTCTGCACGATGGAGGACGCCGGCACGAAGGGCCTGAAGATCGTCCACCAGCTCAAGGTGAACGCCCGTGCGGCCGGCCCGCGCCTCGGCAAGCAGGTTCAGTTCGCGATCAAGGCGTCCAAGACGGGTGCCTGGCACGTCGATGCCGCCACCGGCGCCCCGGTGGTCGAGACTCCGAACGGCGAGGTCGCACTGGAGAACGGCGAGTACGAGCTGATCAACCGTGTGGAGGAGGAGAATGCCGCGGAAGCCGCGTCGTCCGTTTCCGCCGCACTGCCGACCGGCGGTTTCGTGATTCTCGACACCGCGCTGAACGACGACCTGATCGCCGAGGGCTACGCCCGCGACGCAATCCGCGCCGTGCAGGACGCCCGTAAGGACGCCGGCCTCGACATCGCCGACCGCATCAGCCTGAAGCTGACCGTGCCGGCCGCCGATGCGCCGAAGGCCGAGCAGTTCCGCGACCTCATCGCGCATGAGACGCTCGCCGAAGCCGGCCTCGAGATCGTGGCCGACGCGGACGCCAAGGAACTGGCCGTCGAGGTCGCCAAGGCGTGATGCCGGATTCCGGTCAGCGTCGAATCTCATAAAAGAGATCCGTCTCACTCAAGGGTGAACCGAATGATTGCGTTCAGTTCACCCTTTGTCGTATTCGGGAGATTGTCTCGCACGCATGAGCCGTCCGCATGAGTTACCTGTTGGTACGAGACACGCCGTGCACTGGTCGATCGGCGTTCATCTTTGGGTTGCTTTCGGGGATTATGCTGAGTGTATCGGCCGTTTTATGACTGTTGCGACACGCCGAAGGATTCGTTATGCCGCAACGGTTTTTGCGACTCTCTCGATTCTCGATTTGCGTATGTGCCGAGGTGTGTGTAAATTAATCACCTGTTGCCGCTCAGCGCGGCGGGTTCTTCTCCTGAAGGTTCGGCCCGCTGACGTGGTGGTGGTTTGAGAACTCAAGAGCGTGTTTGTACTACTTCTTTATAGTCAATGATTGCCAGTTCATTCCTCGCTTCCTGTTTTGGGGAGTCCATGAGAGTGGTTGATGAGGGGTGAGGTTTTTGTGTGGACGTCCTTCCTTATAGGATGTTCCGTCAATTGATGTTTTGAGAGTCATTCAATGGTTCTCTTCACGAGGTTTTTTTGTGGAGGGTTCGATTCTGGCTCAGGAT
>NZ_JAHBBG010000004.1 GCF_019331715.1 Bifidobacterium simiiventris | reverse complement strand
TGTTCATCAGGCGCTTGCTGGTTGCTTGTTTATCTTGGTCGAAAACATCCTACCCAGGAAGCGCTCTTCTCTTACTCCCTCAACGGCTCAACGACGAACCCACACCCACGAAAACAACACAAGCGCCTTATTTGTCATTCGAAGATAACGGTGGCATGACGATATCCACGTTCCAGCTGCCATCATCAGTGGTTACGTCGAATGTTCCGGACATGGATTCGATGACGGTTCGGTATCGATCGAGACCGCTGCCTAGCCCGATCTGAGTCTCGTTGTTTTTTCTCGCGTCGCTTGCCGAGATGATGACGTGCCGTTGATCGAAGGAGATCGTGACGGCGTACCAGGCGTCGGGGTCGGCGTGCTTGGCGATGTTCGCGTAGAGTTCGTTGATCAGCCCCTCGAGGAGGTCGAGGATGTCATCCTCCAGGGGATGATCGAATGTCCCTAGGATGCCGTCGCCTTGGAAACCGAGGCTTTTGAGTCGTCGCTGCTGTGTCTGGATGATGTCTTCGAGTTGTTCCCGTTGCTGTTCGGCTTTCCTGCCGGCCATGTCTTCGTTTGTCTGGCCGACATGGGCGATGCCGTCCGATTCGTCGGCATGTTCGAGTTGCCGTATCACTTGGTGGGTATGGTCGAGCGCGGTTTCGGCGATGGTGCGTAGATCGTCGAGTTGTCGTTGATATTGGCTCCGGTCGCCAGTCAGGTCGTCATGGCTTGCCTGGTCGATGCGCAGGATCATGTAGGCGAGATCGTTGCTGATGGTGTCGTGCAGGTGTCGTGCCGTGCGTTCTCGATCAAGCCGTTGTCTGAGCGCCGCGGTCGCCTGTCGTCGGGCGAGCAGCAGGTTGAGACCGAGCCCCAGTGACAACGGGCATAGGCACATGACGATCATGCCGACGATGTTCGATGCGGTGAGGTTGTTCTGCGTGTTGCTCACGGCGAGGGCGGCGAAGGCGGCCAGCGCGGAAGCGGCGCCGAGGCGGGGTTTGACGAACGAGAGCACCGCGATGGACGTCAGTGCGGCGATCATGATGGTCGTCAATGGCGAGAACAGCCACAGCAATGCGTATCCGGAGACCACAAACAACAGGCAGGAGACCCATGTCGGCGCCACTCCGAGCAAGGCGCACAGGATGGCGACAAGCAGCGATATGCGTATGGTCGACCATGACAGCAGGTTCTGGGATGAGTACACGCCCATCTCGATGGGGATCGCCGCCGCGAGGACCAGTCCCTCCGCCAGTATGGCCGGATGGCGTATGCGGCTCAAAGCAGATCGTATCGAGCGCATATGGCGAGGGCCTCCTTGCGGTCGGCTGCGTGGAGTTTGCGGCATGCCCGGTTGACATAGGTGAAGACGCTTCCCCTGCCCACGTTCAGGAGCGCGGCTATCTCGTCGGTGGACGACCCGTGCGCGTAGAGCCGCAGCACATCCCGCTCCCTGGGGGACAACGACGGCTTGTCGGTTTCCGGCAACTGCGTTCCGGTAGCGCGTTCGTCGTTGAGTCTCCGATGGGCCTCCCGCGCGGTGGGGAATCCGGTGTCGGCAACGGGTTCGCCCTGCGCCGCGCATCGTATGGCCTGCGGAAGCTCCCTGACGATGCGGTCCTTGGCCAGCAGGCATTGCGCGCCCGCCTCGATCGCGTCCTGACGGTACGAAGCAAGGTCATAGGATGTGACGCATACCAGGCCGATTGTCGGGGTGCGCCGGCGGATTCTCATGCAGATGTCCGCGCCGGTGATGCCTCCCAATGCCATGTCGACGATCAGCACGTCGGGTTGCGTGCCGCGTGTCATGCAGCGTTGCAATGCCGACGCCGGTGACGTGGTGCTCCAGATGACATGGAACCGCGGGGAAAGACGGCTTGTCATCATGGCTATGGCGTTGAGGGCGAGCGAATCGTTGTCCAGAACCCCGACGGTTATGGTCCGCGATCCCGATGTGTCTGTCATGGCATCCATCGTATGCGCGTCCCATACCCGTCGCCGTATCGTTGTCATGCGCGCGCATGACAATCCTTTGCTTCCGGGCCGCCGTCTGTGGGCTAATGGTTGGTGACAGTTGTGCAATCGTCCGAAGGAGCATGATGATGAAACCGAGAACACGACACAAGGCCGCCATGCTGATTGCGGCGATGCTGCTGTCCGGCTGCGGGACGACCTCGAACGGCGGCGCCTCGGACAACGGCGGCATGCTGACCTGGCAGCAGGCGAACGAGGAATACAAGGCGACCGTCGAGGACTTTCCTTTTACGCTGATGAACGGCGACGAGTTCCCCGCGAACATGCCCAAGACGCAGTCTTCGTCCTCGTTGTATGCCAAAGGCAGCGGAGAGGGGCAGGCGTACTCCTACTGGCAGTGCTCGGTGGAACGCGACATCCTCGACAACAGCCAGACCAGCCCGGAGACGGCCCGTGAATCCCTCAAACAGCTGCGCAAACTACTGGACACCGACTGGTTCAAGAACTACTACGAGGACAAGGACGGCATAGTCGAGAACGACGTGATCGGCAAGTCCGAGCTCGGCGATTATTCGACCATGCGGGACTTCTACAACACGGACTGCACATGGTACCGTCAGGAGAACGGACTGGCGCAATGAACGTGCCTGCCTTCTCCAAGCGTTTATTGGCGTGCATCGCGGCCGCGGTGATGTGCGTGACCGTGACGGCCTGCTCGTCATCGCAGACGTCATCGTCCGACGCATCCTCCACGGCAGGGCAATCGGTGTCTACGGTCGAGGTGCGCAAGGGCGGCATCACGCCATTGGCCTCATCCTCCACCAGCGTGCAGGTGGCTTCGGTGTTCTCGCTCGCCGCTCCGGCGAAAGGCTGGTTCCATTCCACGGCCGAGCAGGGATCATACGCTCATGCGGGCGACGTGCTGGGCACCATCGGCGACCAGAAGATCACAACCCCGGTCGATGGCGTGATCGAAACAATCGCACAGGACAACGACGTGGCCGCGAACTATCCGCTGTTCTCGATACGATACGGCGGCATGAGCGCCAATGTGGACGCGACCGCGCTGCTGACGACCGTAGGCTCGGACCAGACGCTCACCGGCCGGTTCCAGATCACCGACGCGCAGGGGCCCACGGATTGCGCGGCGGTAGTGGACGACGGCATTGCTATGTCAACCTCATCGGGAGAAGCCGCAGCCGGATCGACGACCGCGCAAGGTGTCGCATCGACGCGCACTATGCAATGCCTGTTCCCAAAGAACGTGCAGGCACGCCCCGGGCAGAACGCCACCGTGGTGCTGACCGCGACCGCAATCGAGGACGCGCTGATCCTGCCCGTCACCGCGGTGGCCGGCAGACTCGGCTCCGGCCAGGTCAGCAGGCGCGACGGCGATTCGTTCACCGCCGTGAACGTGAAGCTGGGTGCGTCGGACGGCACTTCGATCATCATCCTCGACGGTCTCAAGGAAGGCGACGTGGTGTCCTCGACGGCCCCGAACCTTGCTCCCGGAGCGCAATCATGAATGACACGCCACTCATCCGGGTGGATCACCTGAGCGCCGAAGTGCGATTGCCCGATGGCGGCAGGCTCACGACGGTGAACAACGTGAGCGCGTCTTTCGAGCGCGGCACGTCCACCGCCATCGTCGGGAAATCAGGGTCCGGCAAAACCAGCCTCGCCTCCATCATCGGCCTGCTTAACAACGACTACAGCGGGACGCTCTCCTATGATGGACGGGACTGCGCCGCGTGGAGCGACGCCGACCGGTCGCACTTCCGTTGCCGGCATATCGGGTTCGTGTTCCAGAACTACTCCCTCATCCCGCATCTGAGCGCGTGGGAGAACGTGGCCCTCCCGTTGCAGTACCGGGGAGGGACTCCCATGCGGACGATCAGGAGACGGACCGTGCGCATGCTGCATGCCGTCGGACTTGCGGAGCGCGCGGACAGCATGCCGTCGCGCCTGTCGGGAGGCGAACAGCAGCGCGTGGCCATCGCCCGCGCGCTGGCGACCGATCCCGACCTGCTGATCTGTGACGAGCCGACCGGCGCGCTCGACACCGAAACCGGTGATATGGTCGCCGCCATACTGTTCCGACAGGTTCAAGAACTCGGGGTCACACTCATCCTCGTCACGCACGACCCGCAACTCGCCGCCCGATGCGAACGCCGGCTGACAATCGACAGGGGGAAACTCTCATGATCCGCATGATCGTCAAGGACCTGCGCATCAACCCGCTGCGCACCAGCCTCACCGCCCTATCGATGCTCATCGGCATCGTCGCGCTCATCGCCGGCGTCCTCGTCGGCACACTCGGCCGCGACTACCTCGAAGCGGTCAACGCGCGCCTGAGCGGCAGGACACCCACCTACAGCGCCATCATCGACGTGCGGTCACTAGCCGATGCGCGGACCACCACGACCTTGCAGGAACGCCTCGCGACTTTCAGGCCGGGAACCGCATCCGCGCAGTACCATCTCAACGACCTCGCCGTATGGGCATCGTCCGGCGTCAGCATGGAGATACGTCACGTCACCATCGTCGTCACCGACGCCGAACGGATGGGAGTCATGCCTGCACCCATCATCGGCGCATGGCTGACCGGGGCGAACGAACCCGCCACGCTGGAAACCGTGGTCAATGAAAGCGCCCGCCAATACGTGCATGACGGCACCGTGACGCTCGCCCGGACCGGCAACCCGCAGCAGGTGCCGGCACGGGTGGACGGCGTCGTCGCCGACGGGGCGGACGAACCCGTCATCTACATCAACGCGATCACATTGCAACGCTACTGGCCCCAGGCCTGGGCCCCGGATGGTCTGACCATCCTCGTCCACCCCGACGAGGGCGTGGACGACCAACATGCCAAAACCGCGTTGGATGATCTGCTGTCCGACGTCGGCATCGGCAGCGTATCATCATGGAACCGCTCCGACAACGCCGGCGACTACGAGCAGGTCATCGGATTCCTCCAACTCGGCGTCATCGTCACCGCGATACTGCTGCTGGCGGTATCCGCCATCGGCATGATCAACATCGGATTGGCCGGCATCGAGCAACGCTCGCACGAACTGCTCATCCGCCGCGCACTGGGAGCGACCAGAGTCAACATAGCCATACAGGTCATCGGCTCATCCGTGCTGCTCAGCCTCATCATCGCATTCGCGGCGGTGCTCATCTCCATGGCATTGGTCTGGGCGATTCCTTGGATGTTGCCCGCCGACTCGCCACTCGAACCGCCGGCATACCCGTATACGGCGGCGATGGTCGCGGCAGACGCATCCATCGCCACCTCGCTCATCGGCTCCCTCGCCCCGGCCATCAAAGCCATACGACTACAACCCGCACTGGCATTACGCTGACAGCATAATGGAGGGGTTAAGAGTCAAAACATGAGTCTTAACCCGGTTCGAGAACCATGCGGCGCTTTCAGCACGTCAGCCGTGTCTATTCCCAATGCAATGGGTGACGTATACCGTCACCGTAGCGATGCTGCTCGGAAAGAAAGTCAATAAGCTCATTTGAATACGAATCGTCGCCGTTGATCTCATCCGCAAGATAGAATAACGCGATCAACGCCTGCGCGACCGATCGTTGCTCGTAGTTGAAGTCCGGGTAGCGTCGACGCATGTCCCGGGTGACAGGCGGCACGATGACCATCTCGCGGTGCCACAGCCTGCTGTGGTGCGAGCACAGGTTGCGCAGGTAGACCATCGCATGGATGATCTCGGATGCGGTGCGCAGGTTGGTGCGTATGCCGAGCGACCGGTACAGTTCCTTGAGCGCGCTTGTGTCCCGATGCAGGCTGAGCATACGCGATACCGTGTCGAACGGCATGGTCTCCACCGCCGCCCAGATCGGCACCGGCTCGCCCACTTTGCGGTAATGGCGGATGCATACTTCGTTGGACATGTCTATCCATTTGCGGATGTTCGAGACCAGCGAGGTTCGCAGTTCGATGTCTTTGCGGTTGGTGATCGGCTCGTACGAATCGATGTCCGCATACGAGTATGCGCCACCGTTCTGTGCGACGAGATACGCGAAACGTGACCTCACCGTCAACTCGACAAGTGCCGTACCCCGCAGAATCTTGGAGCGTAATTCGCCGTCCAGCCGATACGGTTCAAGAAAATCAGCTGTCGTAACGTCGGACTTGAAGTCGTTGTTCCCGTGCGCCGGATCGTTCTGGAACGCGCGGAAATACCCGGACAGCCGGTAGTAGTTGGAGTCGAACAATATTCGGCGCATCTCGTCGTGATCCGGCACGGTCAGGCCCCGTGACTCCATGAGCTCGATCATCTCATCCAAGTTCTTCGCGGACTTCACCGACACCTCCGGAAATGAAAAGAGCCTCCCGGGTTGCGCACTGTAAGGAGGCGTGGAAGGCTGCTGTTATACTCGAATCTAGCATCCGGTCCCGACCAGTGATTCTTGGCCTTACCGTGCTACGACGGTGCGGGATAATCGCAACGCTGTGTGATTATCCCGGTCAAAATACGACACAGTCCGGTGATGGCATCGAGCTCAAGTTTCATCAACGTCTAAGAAGTGATTGCCGGGTAGTGTCACGGGTTTGGACGGGGAGCATGTCCTAGAACCTCCGCGCTACGTGTGCGACCAATGGCAACATGGCAACGGCCAGCATGAACGTCATCGCCAGGACCGCTCCCGCTGGATAAACGCTGTACGCCCAACCGTATGTGATCTGCCCGAGAGGCTGGGCGCACATGCTCGTGGAGAGCGCGAGCGACATCACCTTGCCGGTCATGTCCTCGGGGCAGCTCATCTGGATCGCCGGCACGGCGATGAGGTTCGCGAGGGTGATGGCGACCATGGTTCCGCAGGTGCTCGCCGTGAGCGTCGCAAGGCGCACTCCATCGCCGGCGGGAAGCGCCATGACGAGCGCCTGGGGCAGGATGGTGAGTGAGAAGGCGGCGATTGTTGTCGGGAATCGTCGCTTGGAAAGCGACTTCGCGGCCCGTCCTCCGACGAGCGCGCCAAGCAGTCCGGATGCTCCCACGAGACCATATGCAAGACCGTACGCCGTGGAGTCGAACCCCAGCACGGTTCGCACCATGTAGGGGAAACCGACTTCCGCGTATCCAGTCACCAGGAAGTTGAGCGCGGCGCAGAGCAGCACCAGATGCAGTACATGGGGGCGCTCGCGAGTGAGGAAACGTCCGGCGCGCACAAGGTCATCGAGGGCCGAGGTGCGCCCATCGTCACCACGTTCGGGAGCGCCGAGTTGGATGAAGCACTCCACGACTGCGGCCGTGCCGAATCCCACGATGGTGATGCCCATCATGGGCATGGCGCCCACTGTCGCGTAGAGTACGCCGCCGAGCACGGCGGGTACGAGCGTGCTCGTCTGGTTCACCACGTTCACCACGGCCATCGCGCGGCGCATCACGTCCTCGCCGTGGGAGCGGAACATCTGCGGCAACGCCGCCTGCACCGTGGGCGTCTCCATGGCATCGAGTACGGCGAGCACCACCTGCATCACGGCAATCGCCGCCAGATTGAATCCGGTAGCTGAGAAAACCGCCGCGCAAATGAGCACTGTTGCGGCGGAGAGCGTGTCGAGTGCCACCATGATGGTTCGGCGGTTCCTGCGATCCGCCACCACGCCGCCGAGGGGCGAGAGCAGGATCGTGGGCAGGATACTCGCCGTGAGGATGGAAGCGAATGCCGCGGCCGAGCCGGTCTCGTCAAGCACCCACATGGACATGGCGAACCGCAACATGAGGTTGGCGAAAAGCGATATGCCGAGACCTGCGACAAGCAGATAGAAGTCGCGTATATGAAGAGGGTCTGCAACTCGGCTGCTTTGCTGCTGAGTCGCGTATTCGGACGTGTCCGTCATTATCGAGTTCCTTTCCTTGGTGTTCATGGACATCCATTCAGACCGACCGTCGGTCTGTTATGGTGATAAAAAATGCGCCACGGCAAAGGACGCACAAACGTCCTTTCACGCGGGCGCCATAATGTGCAAACCGGCGTGCCCGGGTACGGCCTATGCGGACGCCGCTTCCCCCTCTGGCAACAGGGCCGTGAGGCCCTTGACCGCTCGTAGGGTGAGCGTCTCGTCGAATACCGGTACGCCGATGGCGTCGAGCATCGTGGCGAGGCAGCGGATGCGCCGTTCCATGTCGGTACGGTCGGCGGGATAAAAGCAGGGCATGAGCCAGTAGTTGCCGAGGAGTGAGAGCAGTTGCGCCGCTTCCTCGGGATATGCCGTGGGAATCGAACCGTCCTGCACACCCATATCGATGAGCGAGCGGAAGGACTCCGGCAGTCTCGTTGACCAGAAGCGCATATTCGCGGTAAAGAACGCGGGATCCTTGAGCAGCGCGAGCTGGGATCGAACGAGATCCAAGTGATCGGGGGCGTCCACGGCGGAAACGATGAGTGCGCGCAACTTCTCCAATGCGCTCATGTCATCACGCTCGATGAGTTTGTCGAGGAGACGTGCGGTGACGGCCCACTCGTCGGCGTTCAGCTGGTCGAGAATCGCCTCCTTCGATTTGAAATGGTGATAGAGCCCGCCCTTGGAAAGACCCAGATCGTTCAGGATGTCCTGGATGGATGTCTTCTCGTAGCCCTTCTTGGCGAAGAGCCTTCGTGCGGAATCGAGGATTCGCCGTTCGGTGTCCTCGTGGTGCGTATGGTGCGCCATGACTTCCTCCTTTCCTTTCGCTTTCCCAGAGCATACAGACCGTCGGTCGGTCTGTCAAATGGTCGAATAGACTATCACGCGCTGTGCTTGAATATTCACAACATTGCGGGATGAAAAAAGACCGACAAACATCGAGCTTCAATTCAATGTGTCTGAGGACAGATACATGACTTTTGGAATGACGATTTCACTGTCTGAATGACTATCCGTCGACTGCGCAAGTGTGAGGGAGTGGACGGCTGTCGCGGTACGGCAAGTCAGTTGAGTCCAAACTCAACATTTCCAAGAAGTGATCGTCGAGTAGCGCCGCGCACCCCGAGTGGGTAAGAAACGGCGGCGCGTCACTGCCTTCCGTGGGGATGGGGTTTCCATTGTGTACGTCCACGCGGTTTTCCGATACTCACCTCGTCGTTGTGCGGGATATCAGCGCGACGATTCCTAGGGTGATGAGAATGACCGCGGCGGCCGAGGCGAAACTGCCGGTCATCGCGGATTCGTAGGCGCGGGAGGCGATCTGTCGTATCAGGTTTCCTGTCGTGTCCGCAAATTCAGTCGCCTGCTGGAAATCCAGCATCACGGAACCGGCCGATTGCGCGTTCAGCCCGGCTGGCTGTGCGAGATCGTGGAATTTCTCCGCATACAGTCCGCTCTGTATGCTGCCGAAGATGCCCACGCCGATGATGGATCCGAACTGACGGAACACGGTCAGCAGGCTGGAGCCGGCGCCGGATCGCTCGACCGGCACCCGGCCCATGGCCCATGTCAGCATTGCTGGCTGGCCCGCTCCCAATCCGAGACCGGCCATGATCTGGCCCATCAGCATCGTCGTCTGCTGTAGCGCCCCGTCTGGCCATCTCATGGCAACGCCGATCGTCAGCATGCCGGCGGCCAGGCATCCCAAGGACAGCAGGCTTGTGCCGCGCGAGCCGATCCGGGAGACGATCCAGTCGTTCATCCGCGACCCCGCGATGGATGCGACGACCAACGGCATCAGCAGCATGCCGCCGATCAGCGCGCCGTGACGCAGCACCGTCTCCAAGTAAGCGGGCATGATGAAGATGATGCCGTACATCGAGAAGTTCAGCATCATCAACGCCGGGGCGCAGGCCGCGAACGACGGGTCCTTCATCAGGTCGAGTTCCATCAGCGGATTATGAGAGGCGCGGTCATGCAGCACGAATCCCGCGATCAACACAACGCCGACCGTCATCGGAATCCAAGCGTTTGCGGACAGGATACCGTGCTGTGCATTGACCAGACCGGTCGAAAACAGGGTGAATCCGGCGAACATCATCGCGACCGACATCCACGGCATACGCAGCGACCGGGATTCGTGCGATGCGTTCGTCCGCGGAACGTACATGCGGATAACCGCGATCACGACGAGAAACACCACGCCATCGAACCCGAAGATGCCGCGCCAGCCCATTGCGGCGGTAAGCGCTCCGCCGACGAGCGGACCGAACGGAACGCCCAGCGTGCCGGCTATCGCCCATGCGGTCATGGCGCGGGACAATTCGGAACTCCGGAACAGGATGCCGAGCAGCGCCTGCCCCATCGGAATGACCACGCCCGCGCCGGCGCCCATGATCGACCGCGAGACGAGCAGTGCCGGTACGTTCCCGGCCATGAAGCCGATTGCGGATGCGACGACGAACATGCTCAATCCGGCAAGCATGGTTCGTAGATGGCCGATCCTATCGCCGAGGAATCCGGCCAGCAGCACCACGGCCGCGAATACGAGATTGTAGCTGGACACGATCCACTGTTGTTCCGCCATGCCCGCGCCGAGCGATTCGGCGATGTCCGGCAGCGCCACGTTGAACGCCGTGGTGTTGATCATCATCACCAGCTCGGCCGCGCACAAGCAAATCAGGGAGCGTCTCGTATCCTTTCCTCGTGCGTTTTCCATCATCCAACCTCTTTAAGATACGAATAAGTTTCTTATATGCAGCATCTGATTATAGGCAACCGTAAGTAAGAAACGCCATGGTATCTTATAGAGGAGAGTGAGCGATCGCTGACGGCGGTGCGCCATGCCGCGTATGGAGATGAGTACATGGAAGAGAATATCGCGCCGAAGCGGACGCGCCGGCGAGGCGAAGCCCTGGAAACGGCCATTCTGGATGCCGCGTGGGAACAACTGTCCACGTGCGGCGCCGAAGAGTTCACCTTCGACAATGTGGCCGCCAGGGCGCATACCAGCAAACCGGTGCTCTACCGACGATGGGCGAACCGCACGGACCTGTTCGTGGCCGCCGTAAGATGGCACCGCGGACGCGCCGCCCTCGAACAGCCGGACACCGGCACGCTCAGAGGCGACGTCATCTCCATTCTCCTGCAGCTCAACCGCAAACAGTCCGACGCGGTGATGGTGCTCGCCAAATTCGGCGTCTACGCCGACTGGCTGGGAGTGAGTGCACACGAACTGTATGAACGTACGATGATGAGTGACCGACCCAGCATCATGATGGCCATCGATGCGGCGCGGGAGCGAGGGGGCATTACCTGCGAACTGCCGGAATCGCTTCTGCGCATGCCGGGGGAGCTCGGTCGCGCGATCATCCTGCGCGACATGCGTCCCCTGTCCGAAGCGGACATCGTCGCCACCGTCGACGAGCTGTTCCTCCCGCTCGTCGACTATTACGAGCGCCGGGCGAGGGCCGGCGCCGGCGGGGGTGCGCCGACGGATACAGCGAGGTGAGGTTGGGCCGCGACACGCAGGAAGGTTAACGATAATCCGCAAAGGGGAGTATCGTGGCTGCCGTTTTCATCGACGACGATCATCCTTGGCGGATGATCCCATGACGGAAAAGAGAGGAACCGAAATGACGTCGATCAGCATGCCACAGCAAAGCCAGACCGGCCGTAAGCAAACGGCCGTGCATAATACCCCGACTCCGCAACCCGGCGGCTCCAGCGTATCCAACGAGCAGCAGCCGAAACTGCCGTATCTCCTATGCGCAGGCCTGTTCTTTGGGCCACTGACCTGGATGGGGCCGGTGGGTGCCGGCCGCAACATCCTCACCCCGCAGATCTTCAGCAATCTCGACCCGGCCGGCAAGGTCGCGGCCGTCGCCCTGATGTCGTCGTTCGTGTCGCTCGCCGGCCTGATCGCCAACTTCGTGTTCGGCGCGCTCTCCGACGTCACCCGCACCCGCTGGGGCAAGCGCAAGCCGTACATCGTCGGCGGCCTGATCATCCAGGCGCTCATGTTCGTCGTCATCGCCAACGTGATCTCGATCGGCGCGATCATCGCCGGCTGGGTCGTCGTCGCGGTCGCGGAGAACGCCATCGCCGCGGCGATGGTCGCCCAGCAGTCCGACCGCATCGCGCCGCGCTGGCGCGGCACCGCATCCATGTGCTGGGGTGTCGGCTGGACCTGCTGCCAGATCATCACCATCATCGCCTCGCAGTTCCTCGGCAACCCGCAGGCAGGCATGTACCTGCTCGCCGGCATTTCGCTCGTGCTCGGACTCGTCCACGTGCTGCTCATGAACGAGCAGTCCAACCTTGACGAACCGCGCGTCCGCTTCGACGCCGGCAGCCTGCTCAGCCACTTCTTCCTGCCCGTCCACGGCGCGCGCGACTACTACCTCGCGCTCGGCGGCAAGCTGCTCATGGTCGTCGGCGGCACCTGCGTGAGCCTGTACCAGCTGTACATTTTCACCGACTACATCCACCTGAGCGTCGACGCCACCAAGATCGCGGTCGCCACCATGACCTCCATCTCCATGTTCACCGGCATCATCTTCGGCGTCATCGCCGGCCCGCTCGCCGACAAGTTCGGTCGGCTCAAGGCCCCGGTCGCGATCTCCGTCATCTTCATCGGCATCGCCGCGATCTTCCCGTTCATCTGGCCGCAGGCGTGGGCCATGTACGCGTTCGGCGTGATCACCGGCGTGGCGAACGGCGTCTACAACTCCATCGACGGCGCCCTCAACCTCGCCGTGCTGCCGAACAAGGACACTGCGGGCAAGGATCTCGGCATCATCAATTTCGCGAACACGCTTTCGCAGATCATCGGCACCGCGATCGCCGGCGGCATCATCACGCTGTTCGGCACCTACCGCGCCGTGTTCCCGGCGTCGTTCGTGATCTCGCTGCTGGGCGCGTGCCTGTTCTTCTGCATCCGGAAGGTCAAGTAGGCGTAAAACCTGCACGTGTGACGGCTGGCCGCGGCGAAGCGATCGAGTTTCGCCGCGGCCTTTTCGTTGCATACCGGCTGTATGCGTCCGTTCGGGCGCAAACGAAATGCGGCGTCATCCACCTGTGTCGTGGCATAATCGGCTGCATGCGTATCGTATTGCAACGAGTCTCACAGGCCGGCGTCGATGTATTGAACGAGCTGGGAACGGTCGATCCCACGTTCGAGCCGCAGCAGATCGGCCCTGGCTACATGCTATTGGTCGGTGTGTCCGACGCGGACGGCGAGCCGGAAGTCGCGTGGCTCGCGCACAAGATCCTCAACCTGCGCGTGTTCGAGGATGAGCAAGGCAAGATGAACCGATCCATCCAGGACGTCGGCGGAGAGATCCTGTCGATCTCGCAGTTCACGTTGTTCGCCGACGTGCACAAGGGCAACCGTCCGAGTTTCGTGAAGGCCGGCGAGCCGGTTCATGCCGAGCTGGTCTGGCGCGATTTCAACGACGCGCTGCGTTCCGGGGGAGTGCCGGTGCGCGAGGGGCGGTTCGGCGCGCATATGCGTGTCGGCTTGGTCAATGACGGTCCGGTGACGATCGTGATCGACACTGATGTCGATATGCCGCACAAGGCGTAGGGCCGTTGGGTGACGCCGGACGACATGCCATAGAACATTTGTTCGATCTGTTTGATACAGTGATGGAACGATTCTCGAAAGGTTGGTGATCGCCATGAGTGACGACAACAAGACGCAGGACAAGCAGGCGACGGGGGAGAGCGCAACGGCACCGGCGACGCAACGTGACGGCAAGAAACTGCCGGAACCGTATGAGAAGACCACCCGGCACGCGATCGTGATCGACGGCGAACACCTGACCTATACGGCCACCGTAGGCACCATCAACATCGACACTGCCAAGGTCAAGCCGGCCGCAAGCATCTTCTTCACCGCATTCAACCTCATCGACGGCGACGGCAACGTGGATACGGACCGTCCGGTCACGTTCATCTTCAACGGAGGCCCCGGCTCGTCCACCACATTCCTGCTCATGGGCTCCATCGCGCCCAAGCGCATCGACGTGCCGGATGCGGCCCCGGTGCCGGCGGCCCCATACCACCTGACCGACAATGCGCATACGCTGCTGCCCGCATCCGACCTCGTGTTCATCGACGCGGCCGGTGCCGGCTTCTCCGAGATCCTCGACGCCGCCAAGGCCGAGTTGTGGTCGGTGGACGGCGATGTGGCGGGATTCAGCGCGTTCATCCGCGCATACCTGTCCAAATACCACCGTTGGAACTCGCCCAAGTACGTGCTCGGCGAATCCTACGGCACCACGCGCGGCGCGGCGTTGACCTATCGTCTGCAACAGGATGGCGTGGCACTCAACGGCGTCGTGCTCATCTCCAACATCCTCGACTACGCGTTCACGCTCGACACGTCCGACCAGTTCTACATCGGCTACTTCCCGACCTTCGCATCCGTGGCGAAATACCACGGGCGTGCGGCATCCGATACCGAGATAGCCGATCACCTCCAAGCCGCACGCGCATTCGCGAACGGGCCGTTGCGCCTCGCGCTCGCGGCCGGATCATCGCTTGATGATGACACCAAGCACAAGGTCGCCGCACGCTATGCCGAACTGACGGGCCTGAGCGAACAGTATGTCTATGATTCCGACCTGCGCGTGGTCGACATGCGATTCCGCAAGGCGCTGCTGCGAGATGAAGACAGGATCGTCGGACGTTACGACGGCCGTGTCGCCGGCTACGATCTTGACCGCATGAACGACGAGGAGACGTTCGTGGTGGACGATGCCTTCCTTGACCCGGCATACTCCAGCCTGTGCAACGCGTACCTGCGCGACGAACTTGGATGGGACCGCGTCCCGGAGCGTCGAGGCTTCGCCGACTTCGACTGGAGCGCCACCGAACCCGGTAAGGGATGGACATGGTGGCATGAGCAGCCGGACATGACAAAGTCCGCATGGGGCGCAAAGATCCCGTTCCCGAACGTCGTGCCCGATCTGGCCGCGGCGATCGCCCACCAGCCGACGCTCAAGGTGTTGATCGGCAACGGCATCTACGACCTGTGCACGCCATTCTTCCAGACCGAATACGACATCGATCATCTGGGGCTTCCAAAGCCGTTGCGCTCCAACGTGGCGTTCACCTACTATCCGGCCGGGCACATGCTGTACTCGTCCGAGAAGAGCCTCGCCAAATTCACAGCCGATCTCAAGCGGTTCTACAGTGCGGACGCGTCCGACCTGCCTACGCTGAACGAGCGTCCCGCATTGCCGGGTGCCGAGACCGACCTGTAATGACCGCGTGAGCGGGATGGGCCGTCGGAACGTCCATCCCGCCATTGTTGAAAGGACATGCCGATGACAGCAGTCGCAGACTGGTCCAACATCGACCTGAGCAATATCAATCTCTCCAACCTTGACCTGTCGTTCGTCGACCGCATCGTATTGTGGTATGGCACGTTGCCGTCCGCCGTGCAGACGCTGATCACCGTGGCGGTCGGCGCGGCCATCGCCTATGTCGTGTTCAAAATCGTCGTCAAGCTCATCAAAGGCATCATCACGTCGGTCATTGCCGCGGTGCTCGCATTCCTGTTGACGACGGTTCCCGGCAATCTGCTGCTGGCACAGGCGTTCGACCGTGTCGAGCAGCAGATCTCCACCAGTGTGAACAAATAGGATCCATATTTCGCCATGATTATCCGAACGTGACACGTGTGAACGGGTCATGTGGATAATCGGAAAGGTTCTGACATGGATGTTACGCATGCGTTGACGCATATCAGCGCGAATGGCACGGAACCGGTGTTCCTGCTGTTGCACGGCTGGGGCTCCAACGAGCATGACCTGCCGAGCCTGCTTGCCTACTGCGCGCAAGGCGCCGACTACGCCTCGCTGCGTGCCCCGATCGCATACGGCATGGGCTATACATGGTTCGGCACATGGGACTACGACGGCGTGCCGACCGGTGCGTCATTGGACGATCAGGCGAAAACCGCAGGCGAGGCGATCGACCGCTGGGTGGCGGCGAACATCGCCGACGACCGCAGCATCGTGGTCATGGGTTTCTCACAAGGTGGTCTGCTTGCCGGAGAAATGCTGCGGCTCAATCCGCAACGGTATGCGGCAGCGGTCAGCTTCTCCGGATTCCTCGCCCATGCGCCGCTTGCGGGAGACGATGAACTGGCTCGGCTCAAGCCTGCGATGTTCTATGGCCGTGGCTCGGCGGATGACATCTTTCCCCCAAGTGAGATCCAGGCCATGTCCGATTTCTACTCGGCGCATACCACACTTACCGAGCGAGTGTATCCGGGCATGACACACAGCATCTGCATGGAGGAGATGCGTGACGTCGCCACGTTCCTGACCGACAACAAGTTGGTGCGGCCTCGCATCTGGTAGATGTGCATCCGCATGATGACGGTGCCATGCGGATACGGCGTCGGCGATATAGTGGGAATCATCGTTACCGCAGGGGATCGGAGCAGCAGATGACGATGCAGACAACGCAGACGATGGACGGTGACATGCTGGTATCGGTGATCGTGCCTGTATACAAGGTCGAGCGATATCTGGACGAATGCGTGGCCGGCATCGTCGCGCAAACCTACCACAATCTCGAGATCCTGCTCATCGACGACGGTTCGCCGGATAATTGCCCGGCCATGTGCGATGCATGGGCCTCGAAGGATAACCGCATCCGAGTCATTCACAAACCCAACGGTGGATTGTCCGACGCCCGCAACGCCGGCCTTGAACAGTCCACCGGCGACTGCATCTACTTCGTGGACTCGGATGATACCGTCGCGCCAAACCTTGTGGAACGGGCAGTGGCAACCATGCGTGAATACGACGCCGATCTGGTCATGTTCCAATTCGACACGATCTCCGAGAACGACGTGCCGCTGGTATCGGACTACAAGCACAACGACTTCGACACCGTGATGGTCATGACCCCGGAGGAAGGCATCAAGGCGCAGGTCAAGGCAGAGATCGACGGGTACTTCTGGTCGTTCCTCGCTGCGGCGTCCATCTACAAGGATCACGGGTTCTCCTTCCCGGTAGGACGCAAGATCGAAGACATGGCACGCATCTGCAACGTCATCGGAGAGTCGCATCGCATCGTGCGCATTCCCGAAGTGCTCTATCATTACCGGCTTCGCAAGGGATCGATCACCAGCGGATGGAACACGCAGCTCATCAGGGACTGGATGAAGGCCGCCGACGACCGAGAGGACTACATCCTCGCCCGATACCCGGAACTCAAAGGGTTCATGCGGCTGCAGCAGCTGACGTTCTTCGCGAACCTCGACTACGAGACGATCCGGCAGAGCCTCACCGCAAGCCTTAACATCGATCCCGAGGACGCCAACGAACTGCGCCGCCGCATCGAAAGGCTGCGCAAGGATGCGGCCGATCACGGCGACGAGGTGCCAGAATCCACCAACTCGCTGCTGGACGTGCTCAAGGATTCCGTGGACGATGCCGTCGACGACTTCAAAGACAACTTCAAGGAGATGCGCGACGACTGGATACGCATCAGCCGCAGTTGGAAGGAATACATGCACGACAAGGAAACAGACCGGGACTAGTACTTTGTCGTGCTTTATGTGACGCTTCCTCAGTCGGCTCCGCTAACGTCAGGTTGCGGCTAGCGTTTCGTCGAGGCGTTCTTATCCTTTGCTCCCCCTGAGGAGAGCTGGCAGCGAAGCTGACTGAGGGGGTGAAACACTCAATTCCCTCAACCCGACAGTAAAAGACAGTCTCAGTTCGCCTTCAAACGGTACGCCTTCCACACGTCGCTGAGCTTCTGCCCGTTCGACGTGCGCTTCCACACGTCCAATCCGGCCTTGCTGCCGCCAGCCGCACGGGCCGCGGCGGTCGGCGATGCGTATTCGGAACCGTCCTCAAGACGGAACCGTCCGTTCGCCGTGACGGTCGCCACATACCGTTCGCCCTTGCGCGGACGCTCCCACACCAGCATCTCGCCCGGAATCAGCAATCCGGCCTTCACCACCTGCGCGATGGTGACACGCCGCGAACCCCGGCTGGCGCGCGACGTCGCCTCCATGTTCTCAGCCAGCTGTTCGATGCTGGCTGAAGACGTCAGATCCGCATGGTTCTCGTCATAACGGATATCCCAATACTCGGCTATCAGCCGTATCGTCTCCTCCTGACGATGCTGCATCATCGCCGGCGTGCATTCGGCGAAATCGGCCAGCTCCCGCGTCAACGGGAACCGGCGCGAATCCGAACGCATCAGCATACGCTCGCGTCTGCGATCATATTCAGCCAGCTTATCCAACTGATCTTCGCCGCCCTGTACCAACGCCATATTGCCCAGCCGATACATCCAATAATCGTGGGCTTCCTGCGACCATTGCGCAAACGACGCGGCATCACCGATCTCCACCGGCATGATTGGCAAGGCGCTCAGCTTACGCGGCCGCGCGATACGCCCTTGGGCCGACTGCTCGTTCGCGCGCACCAGCAACAGGCGCACCAGATCCTCATCGCCCTGCATCTCGCCGTGCAACCGCACCAACGCGCCCGCACGGTCGTCTGCGCTGACGGCGAGACCCCGCACCAGACGAACCGGATACCCCTTGTCGAGATCGCGGATCGCCGCCGTCGCATGGCCGCGACGTTCCAAGGCTGCGGTGCGGTTCAACGTATCCACGCCGGTCACCCGTTCCAATGCGGCGAACAGCTCCTCCAAACGCTGCCGGTCATGCAGTCCGAGCGACGATTCCGTCACCGTCGTGCGCGACGAGTGTGAGCCGCGACGCACGAATGGCGAGAATCCCGGTTCTCCGAGCTTGCGGAACGAATTGACCAGCGCCCACATCGCCACGGGCTTCCACTCATGGTTGCGGTAATCGTTCAACGCTTCGATACGATCACGAATTCCGGCCGACAGCACGGTATCGCCCGGATGCTCAAGCATCCTCCATGCCATCGCATACGGTGCCAGCACGCGGTCGATGAACGCGGGCACCGTGCCGGCCGTCAGATACGGCTGCAGCACGTCACCCAGAAAATCCTCGATCAGCTTGCCGGTATCCGGCTTGTGCGCCAGTATCAGATGCAGGTACGAGAAGAACTCCTCGCTCTGGCGCGGGTCGTCGCCCATCGGGTCCATGATGTCGTCCCATCGCGCCGCGTACTCGTCCAGCATGGCCGGTTTCAGCCCGGACGTCGCGCGGGCCTTGAACACGTCGGACGGCGTCAAGGGCAGGCCGCGCATGTTCATCACGTCGAAGATGCGATGCGCCCCATCCAGATCATCGGTGGTCACGATCACCAGGGTCACGCCGTTCACCAGATATGAGGCGAACGCATGCCGCTCGTCTTCGTCCATCACCGTCAACGCGTCATAGGCCGCTTTCGTGTTGCGCGTGATGTTGCGCTGGGCAGCCGATGACCAGTCCTCGTCACCCAGATCGAACAACGCCTCCAGATTGCCTTCCTGCACGTATTCGCGGAAGAACGCGGCGTCGCGTTCGCGCAGCGTGAGCCGCGGCTCGTTCCTGATGCCGCGCAGCTTGTCGCCCGGCTCCACGATCAGTGCGTCCAGCAGACGCATCCACTCCTCATCCGATTCCAGATCGCGCAGGGCGGCGATGATGATCGACAGCGACACCAGACGCTGCTGGCCGTCGATCACCTCATAGTGCGTGCCGCCGTCGCGCACCAGAATCAGCGATCCGAGAAAATATGGCACGTCCGGAGTCTTGGACGCCTCCTCGAGATCGCCGATCAGCTGCAGCACATTCGCCGGCTGCCAGATATAGGCACGCTGGAACGAGGGAATCGTGAACCGATAATCCGAAGTGAACACCTTGCTGAGCGGTTTCTCCGTCGCGCTGATCGCCATACGTACCCCTTCGTTCCATTGCCAAACAACTGCCAGACACCTGCACCCAGCCTACCAGCGAACGCCTATGGGCGCGTCGCGATCGGTGCTCCTACTCATCCGCACATCGCGCGGCATGTGGGAGACGAACCATGAGATCCGATCCCATCCCCGCCCGACGAACGTCACTCGACCGGCGGCAGATCGGCCCGTTCCACCAGACGCGCCAACTGCACGCGCCCCATGCTCAACTTGTCCGCCGCACTTGACAGATGCGCCTTCGCAGTACGTTCGGAAATGAACATCCGTGCGGCGATTTGCGCGTTCGTATAACCCTCCGCCGCCAGCAGCACCGTTTCCCGTTCCCGAGCGGGCAGCGAATCCAATAGTCGTCTCGCCTCATCACGGCGAGCAATCGGCCGCTGTTCGCCAAGATCGGCGATCAGCTGACGCTGGCTGGCGGTGTTGAACTGCGGCACGCCCGCACACACGTCGAATACGCGGCGAATGATCTCCTGCGGCGCATCGGTCTTCGATACGAACCCCTCCGCACCGGCCTCCACCGCACGCTCCACCGTATTCGACGGATTCAACGACGTGAGCATCAGCACATGCGGCGGCTTCGGCAGCGTCCGCAGCCGCTTCGTCGTCTCGATGCCGTCTACTCCGGGCATGGCGATGTCCATCAGCACCACGTCGGGATGCTCCCGTATGGCCCGCTCCACGGCATTCGTGCCGTCGACGGACGTGGAGACGACGCGGATACCGCCGTTTGAATAGTCGGTCAGTATCAGCCGCATCGCCTGACAGACCATTGGATCGTCGTCGACGATGCTTACCGTGACGACGGGCCGCGATACTGCGGTGCCGTCGTCGCCGAATGATGGCTGTGGATCGTGATCGCGCATATTCACGGCTTCATTGTATCCGGACATGGACGGACGATATCGCAACGGCACGAGCCGATCATACGCCGGAACCAACAGACGTGCCGGATGCGGGCGATACTGCGGTCCACGGCAATGTCACGTCGACATGGAACATGCCGCGTTCGTCGACACCGTACTTGCACGCACCGCCCGTCGAACGCACCCGTGCTGTGAGCCCGGGAAGTCCGGAGCCGATCCGCGGATCCGACGATGCGGGCCGATCGACACGGGCGTCGGCGAAATCGGCGGATACGATCGAGGCTCGCGGCGATGCGGGCACCACAGGATTGCTGGCATGCACATGCACGCCGGTCTGCGGATTGACGGTCACCTCCAACGATATCGGCATGCCCGCCGCATGGCGCAGCGCGTTCGTCAGACTTTCCTGAATGGCCCGATAGGCGACCTTGCCGACCGATTCGTCCAGATCGCCCAACTGACGGATGTCGATCCACGTATTGACTTGGGCGCCGGCCTGGCGGGCGTCCGCGATCAGTGCATCCAACGATTCGCGGGTCAACGCGGTGTCGTCGGTGGGCGCGAGCTGATCCCATGCCTGTTGCGGATGACGCAACATGTCGATGATCGCATGCGCCTCATCCAACGCACCCGCCGCCTGCCGGCGGATCTCGTCCGCCTTGGCCGCCACGGATGCAATGTCTACGTCGGCCGTATCGGCATCGGATGATGATGCGGCCAGCCTGTTCGCCTCGGCCTGTAGGGCGCTCGCATTTAACGCGATCAACGACAATGAATGCGCGAGCGTATCGTGCGCTTCGGCGGCGATCGCATCCGCAAGCTTCTGGTCGTCCAGATCGTTTTGCAGGTGCTGCACATGATGTTGCGCCGCTTGCGTCTGCGCGTCCGCCTGCGTAAGCCGTGCCCGCGAACGGATATGCAGACCGATCAGCGTGGCGACCGCGACGCTGATCGCCGCGACGACCGCGGCGGTGGCGATGATCGTGGACTCGCCGGTCAACAACACGATCGGTTCGCCTCTGACCCCGGTCTTCGGCTTGGCGAACAGCATATGCCAAAACGAGGCGTCCGCTGGTTGCAGCGCATCGCGCACCTGCGCCCAGACGGCCACCGGAACGGCCGCCGCGACCGCGCGCACGGTG
Organism: Bifidobacterium simiiventris; assembly: GCF_019331715.1. Taxonomy (GTDB): domain Bacteria; phylum Actinomycetota; class Actinomycetes; order Actinomycetales; family Bifidobacteriaceae; genus Bifidobacterium; species Bifidobacterium simiiventris. Next base: position 170,752 of record NZ_JAHBBG010000004.1, on the reverse strand, counting down.
CGCATGGTATCCGACCGCCGGGCGACCAGGGCGGTCAACGCCATCAGCATGAGCAACGGGTCATACGGGAATACGGCCACGATCGCCAGGCACATCCAGAACGTCGGTTCGGGATGCCGGCCGCGGCGCAACAGCAGAAACGGGAAGGCGAACGCCGCGAACGTGCTGAACAGGTACCACACGTAGATGGCCCCGTGCGGATCATCCCGTTGCGGCTGCGCCATCACCGACACCTGAATCAGGCACATGAACATCGATCCGGCGACCATCGGCACGGTCAGCCAGCGTCGCGTGCGCACCGGCACTTCGTCATCGTCATTCGTCGGACGCAGCAGGGCAGTGATCGCAGTCAAGGAAGGCATGTCTCCCACTGTATTGCCGAACGCGATGCCACGCCATTGGACATGCGGGCGACATCGCCGTCCGGCAGATGCCCGAACGGGCAACGAACTATGGCCGTTCGTCCACTGACGTCCCGCCATCGTGTTCTGTAGCGTCGAACATGTCACCTACGAACGAGAAAGAAGGAACATCATGTCAGCGCCCAACGTGCAGCAGCCGCCGGTCCATTCGCAGCAGTCCGCGCAGAAACCCGGCAAGAAACCGATCTGGAAACGGTTGTGGTTCTGGATCGTCTCCGTCATCGTCGTCATCGCGATCTCTGCAAGCATGAACGGCAACAGTGGCAATGGATCGCAATCCGGAACGTCGCAGTCGTCAACCGGTCAAAGCCAGCAGTCTGATTCGGCGAAGAGCGACACGGTGGATCAGCCGGACGATACTTCGAAGCAGGAGGAGGAAACCAAGGTTCCGACGGAATACAAGTCTGCGCTCAAGCAAGCCGACACCTACGCCAACGTCATGCACATGTCCAAACAAGGGGTCTACGACCAGCTCGTCAGCGAATACGGTGGCAAATTCTCAGCCGAAGCGGCACAATACGCCATTGATAACGTGAAAGCCGATTGGAATGCGAATGCGCTGGCCAAGGCGAAAAGCTACCAGAACGATATGGCAATGTCGCCTGAGGCGATACGCGACCAGCTGACCAGCGAGTACGGCGAAAAATTCACCGCGGACGAAGCCAATTACGCCATCGACCATCTGAATGACTGACGCTCGATGACTGTTCCCAAGCCACGTTCGGGCCGGCAGGCGGCCCCGGACGTGGCTGTTCGGTGAATACGCGACGCTACAGGCTGAAATTCATGGAATTCCAAGGTTATCTCCCGTAGGATATCTCTAGGAAAACAAAACAAGGAGTCATCATGACATTCGGCCAGCAGCCGCAAGGCAACAATAACCAATACGGCAATCCCAATGGCCAGCAGCAGTATGGCCAGCCGCAATACCAGTATGCGCAGAACCCGTACGGCCAGTCGCAGTACGCTTACGCACCCAACGGCGCCGCCGCGATGAACGCGCAGACCGCGTACTCGTACGAGCAGGTGCAGCAGGCCGAGCGCGTGTCCATCACCCGCGCGTACGGCGAAATGACGATCGGCTTGCTCATCACCGCGGCCGTCGCCGTCATCGCGCAGATGACCGGCGCCTACATCGGCTTCCTGCAGGCGACCGGCCTGATCGGCGTGTTCCTGTTCGCCGCGATCCAGATCGGCATGGCCGTCTACCTCGGCGCGCGCATCATGACCATCAAATCCGGCACCGCGCGTGTCATGTTCTACGTGTACGCCGCGCTCATGGGCTTCACGCTGAGCTCGATCTTCATGATCTACGATCTCGGCTCGATCGGCCTCGCGCTCGGCATGACAGCCCTGTTCTTCTTCGTGCTCACCATGTTCGGCCTGACCACCAAGATGAACATGCTCAAGGCCGGTCCGATCCTCATGGCCGCGCTGATCGCGCTCATCATCGCGCAGGTCATCCTCGCGTTCATCCCGGGCGTGAGCGGCATGACGCAGATCGTGTGCGTGGTCGGCCTGATCATCTTCGCCGGCATGACGATGTACGATGCGCAGGTCGCGCGTGCGCTGTTCTCCCAGTATGAGGCGCAGGGCCCGGAGATGATCAAGAAGGTGTCGATCATCTGCGCACTCAACCTGTACCTCGACTTCGTGAACATGTTCCTGTACCTGCTGCAGCTGTTCGGCAACAGGGACTGACGCTATCCGATGATGACCGACGCCGATCGATGACGGACGGTTACACGCTTGACAAGCCCGGCCACGATATGGCCGGGCTTTTTGCATGCCGGCGCGCGCCGCGGCTACCGTAGTGCCTCATGAAGAGACAGGAACCGATGGGCATGGCATGCCTGCTGCTGACCGCGTTGATCTGGGGATTCGCGTTCGTCTCCCAAGTGCAGGGCATGGATTCGATGACTCCGCTGTTCTTCAACGCGACCCGCTTCACGCTCGGCGCGATATCGCTCGTACCGCTGCTGATCTGGCGCAATGGCCGACGTGGCAAGAAGGCTGCCGAGACGGGGGAGGAGTCTCTCACCGTTGCCACCTCGCCCGACGAACCACGGCCGCAGCGATACGTGCGTCTGCTCGCCAACCCGGCCATCATCGGCATGATCTGCGGTCTATTCCTGTTCACCGCCAGCACCTTGCAGCAGTACGGTATCCTCTACGGCCGTTCGGCTGGACGCGCGGGGTTCATCACCGCGCTGTACATCGTCATGGTGCCGCTGCTCGCGTTCGTGTTCCTGCATCGTCGCGTGCACCTGATGACGATTGCCGCGGTCGTGATCGCGGTCGTCGGATTCTATTTCCTGTGTATCACCGACGGATTCGGTTCGTTGACTCTGGCCGATCTGCTGCTGTTGTTCACGGCCGTGCTGTTCGCCGCGCACATTCTCGTGATCGATACGCTTGGCGCGCGCATCGACGCGCTGACGTTGTCGTTCGGCCAGTTCGTGACGACGGCCGCGTTGAGCTGGATCGGCTCGCTGATCGAGGGGTCGATCGACTGGGCGGGCGCGGCACAGGCATGGGAGGCGGTGGTCTACGCCGGCATCGGCTCGGTGGGCATCGCCTATACGCTGCAAGTGGTCGGCCAGCAGTGGGTGCCTCCGACGCGCGCCAGCCTCATCATGTCGCTCGAATCGTTCTTCTCAGTGATCGGCGGCGCGCTGCTCCTCGGCGAGGTCATGACCCCGCGCGGCTATCTTGGTTGTGCCCTCATCTTCGCCGGCACCCTACTCGCACAGCTCCCTGCTAATCCGCTTTCGGCGCTTCGCCGACCTGAGGCGCGCCGTTGATGTCGCGGTGGATGTTCTGCATCTGCGTCTCGATGTTCTGCAACGAGCGCGCGCAGTCGAGCAGCGTCTGCGAATGCTCGCTCAACTTCACGTCCGGCAGATCGGTCTTGTATCGCAACGCATGCTCGAGGCTCGCCCAGTAGTCCATCGCGATCGTGCGAAACTGCACCTCGACCGGCGTGTAGTGCGCGCCCGACGACAGGAACACCGGCACCGCATAGATCACGTGCAGCGAACGATACCCGTTCTGCTTCGGGTTCTTGATATAGTCCTTGACACGCAGCACCGAAATGTCGTTCTGCGCCGACAGATAGTTCGACACGGAGTACACGTCGTCTCGGTAGTTGCAGATTACGCGCACGCCGGCCACGTCGAACAGATTGTCGCGAATCGAAGAGACCTGAAGCGGCAGACCCTTGCGTTCCAGCTTGCCGAGGATCGAATTGACCGATTTGAGACGGCGTTCCATGTGGTGGATCGGATCATGCGCGAACCGTACCTGGAATTCGGAATCGAGGATCTCTAGTTTGGTGCTGATCTCGTACATCGCGCCCTCGTACACCTGCATGAGGTTGACGAATTCGGTGATCTCCTCGGTGGGGAACGGCGCGTTGTTCGGGCCGAGGGCCTTGAGTCGCGCCTTGAGATCGTTCGTGTTGATGCGGCTTTGTCGGTCAAGTATCACGGTCAATAATCATAGCGTCACATGTGCGAAGGAACTGAAAAACTCCTCAACGGTGCGCTGGACGTGCCATGCCGCGCCGTCTGGCGGGGGCAATCGTTACGATGGACGGTTATGAACGAAGACATGATGACCGAGGCGGAGCGTGCCTCGAAACTGGCCGAACCGGCGGTCGACGGCGTTGCCGAGACCCCCAACCGCGGCAAGGGTGTGTATTACGTGCACACGCTTGGATGCCAGATGAACGTGCACGATTCCGAGCGCATCGCCGGTGTGCTCGAACAGGACGGTTACGTGCCCGCCACCGAAGAGCAGGTGATCGACAAGGACATCGACCTGATCGTCATGAACACATGCGCGGTGCGTGAGAACGCGGCCGAACGCATGTACGGTACGATCGGCCTGTGGGCGAAGATGAAGCGCGAGCGTCCGAACTTGCAGATCGCGGTCGGCGGCTGCATGGCGCAGCTCGACCGGCAGAAGATCGCGAAGAAGGCACCGTGGGTAGATGCGGTGTTCGGCACGAAGAGCATCGGCTCCCTGCCGCGTCTGCTCGATCAGGCGCGCGTGATCGGCGAACCGCAGGTCGACGTGGTCGACAAACTCGACTATTTCCCAAGCCAGCTGCCGACTGCGCGCGCGTCGCGCGTCTCGAGCTGGGTGTCGATCTCGATCGGCTGCAACAACACGTGCACGTTCTGCATCGTGCCGACAACGCGCGGCAAGGAGCACGATCGCCGGCCGGGCGACATTCTCGCCGAGATCCGCCAGTGCGTCGACAACGGCGCGAAGGAGGTCACGCTGCTCGGTCAGAATGTGAACTCATTCGGTTACGGCATCGGCGACCGGTACGCGTTCAGCAAGCTGCTGCGCGCGTGCGGCGAGATCGACGGACTGGAGCGTGTGCGGTTCACGTCGCCGCATCCGGCCGCGTTCACCGACGACGTGATCGCCGCGATGGCCGAGACACCGAACATCATGCACCAGCTGCACTTCCCGCTGCAGTCCGGTTCCGACCGCATCCTGCGCGCGATGCGCCGCTCGTACCGTTCCGCGAAATTCCTCGACATCCTGCGCAAGATCCGCGAGGCCATGCCGGATGCACAGATCTCCACCGACATCATCGTCGGCTTCCCGGGCGAGACCGATGAGGACTTCGAGGAGACGATGCGCGTGGTGCGTGAGGCCCGGTTCTCCTCCGCGTTCACGTTCGAATACTCGCCGCGCCCCGGCACGCCGGCCGCCGCGATGGAACAGGTGCCGCATGAGGTGGTGCAGGAGCGGTTCGAGCGGCTCGTGGCGCTGCAGGAGCAGATCACGGCCGAGGAGCTGGCGAAGTTTGAAGGTCGTGACGTCGAGGTGATGATCACCGGTGCCGCCGGCAAGAAGGACTCGGCCACGCACCGCGTGACTGGTCGCGAGAGGACCGGTGTGCTCGTGCATATCGGCGTGCCCGAAGGCGAGCCGATGCCCGAGATCGGTGATTTCGTGACCGCGACCGTCACCCATGCCGGACGGCACAATCTCATCGCCGATCCCGATCCGGCCAAGGGCCAGACATATTCGGTACGTCATTGAAACACGCCGCGTGTGGCTCTCTTCACGGAAGGGGAGCCACACGCATGATCAAGGGGGAGCATCATATGACACCGCGTGTTGTTTCGATCGTCGGACCTACCGCCTCGGGCAAGACCGGACTTGGCATCGCCATCGCCAGGGCGCTCGAGGAGCGCGGCGAGCGAGCTGAAATCGTCAACGCCGACGCCTACCAGATGTACCGCGGCATGGACATCGGCACCGCCAAGGCCACCAGCGAGGAGCAAGCTGCGGTCCGGCATCACCTCATCGACATCATCGAACCGGACGACACGATGACGGTGGCGAGGTTCCAACAGATCGCGCGTGACTGCATCCGCGACCTGCAATCGCAGGGCATTCGGCCGATCATGGTCGGGGGCTCGGGCCTGTACGCGCGTGCCGCGATCGACGACATCTCGTTCCCCGGCACCGATCCCGCGGTGCGTCAACGGCTTGAAGAACGAGAGAAAACCGAAGGCGCGGGCGCGTTGTTCGACGAGCTCAAGGCCAAGGACCCTGCCGCGGCGGCTCGTATGGACCCGCGCAACCCGCGACGCACGATCCGTGCGCTTGAGGTCATCGAAGTGACCGGCAAACCGTATTCGGCAAGCTTGCCGCGCTACCGGTACGTGATCCCCGCCGTGCAGATCGGCCTCGACCTGCCGCGCGAGGAACTGGACCGGCGCATCGACATCCGCACCAAGCAGATGCTCACCGGCGGATTCGTCGAGGAGGTCGAACGGCTGCGTCCCCGGCTCGGCGTCACCGCCAGCCGTGCGCTTGGCTACCAGCAGGTCATTGACTACCTCGACGGCCTTGCCGATCTCAACGACACGTATATGGACATCGCGCAGAAGACCAAGCGACTTGCCCGCAAGCAGATGGGTTGGTTCGGCCGCGACCCGCGCATCCACTGGCTGCAGGCGCTCAACCCAAGCCTCGTCGACAACGCGCTGGCGATCATCGCCCACGCGGATGCGGGACAGTACGATCCGATCGACGCGCACGCCGACGAGTACGTGCAGCATCATCTGGGCGACATCGACTGACCCGACTGTCGATCAGCGGGAAACGAAGACAGCAGGGGTCGCAAGCACGCGAATCAGTGCGCCGGCCCCTGCTCCCAGCCTGCGATCAGGAACGTACGCGTCGGATTCGCCGGCCGCGCGATCTTGTCGAACATCCGCTCGAAGCCGCTCGTATCGCCGCGGTACGCCGCATGTTTCGCTGCCTTGTACTCGTCACGGCTCACCGAACCCCAGTCGAGGTCCCATCCGGCGTCATGCGCGAGCCTCGACGCGAAGATGCGCAACGTCATCGCATTACCGCCCTTGAACGGATGCAGGTATCCCAGCTCATCGTAGACATGCGCGAGCTCATGCACGAATACATCACGATCCAACGCGACCAGATTGCGCTTGTCGGCCAGCTCGGTCGCGATGTTGAGCGCGCCGGTGCCGATCAGCGAGGCCGGGAAGAACATCTCCGGATTCTTGGCAAGTGCCCGGTCCGAAGTCACTTCGCGTGTCGTGTTCGACGTGCGCAACCGGCCTGCATCGGAGAACACACCTTCGAACAGACCTTTATGGATCGCGGTCAACTCGTCCAGATCTCCTTCGGCCTTCCAGCCGCGTTCGACCAGCAGCACGGTCCGGGCGACGATGCTGCTCGCATGATCCGCCGCATGGTCGTCGAGGCTGCCGTCGGCAAGTCTTCCGCCCACGATGCCGGACGTTTCCGCGTCCGCGGCGTCGATCAGCGCGGAAACATCGATGTCGCCGCGCTCGTATCGGCCGAGCGCGTGCATCGTCGCATCGCCGGGCCTCATTGCTTCCAACGCGCAGTTCTTCAGTGCAAATGCGACTGCGCTCGCACGTTCAGCTGGAGTCATAGGCCTATCCTAGCCGATGAGGCCGGCCGTATGCGCCAATGGGAGGGAAAATAACCGGGTCTGGGTAGAATCTGAACCGTTATGGCACGTACAGCATCCTCATCGCAGAAAACATCGAAACCCGGCAGACCGGCGCGCGACGGCGACACGCCGGTCGAACAGCCTTACGAACCATGGTGGAAGAAGATCCTGCTGGCCGTTCCCCGTGCGCTCGGATCCGCCGTGCGCGCGGTGAGCGGCGTGGGCGAATACGATCCGATGTATCGGCGTGACGGCCTGTGCTTCTTGATGCTGGTGCTGGCGGTGTTCTTCTGCGCCTCGGAGTGGTTCCGCGTCAATGGGGTGCTGGGACGTATTCTGCACGCGGTGGCGTCGGGCCTGTTCGGAGTGATGAGCGTGATTGTGCCGGTGCTGCTTGCGCTGGTGGCGATCCGGCTGATGCGCAATTCCGGCAAGCATTCCGACAATCCGCGTGTGGTGACCGGCTGGGTGCTGTTGCTGTGGTCGATCTGTTCGATCATCGATGTCGTCGTCGCGGCGGACACGCCGGGATTCGACATCACGGTGCTGCAGCGGGCCGGTGGCCTGTTCGGGTTCGTACTCGGCTCGCCTCTGGCGTGGGGGCTTTCCGACGCGTTCGCGATCATCGTGTTCGTGGTGGCGGGATTGTTCTCGCTGCTGATGATCACGCGCACGCACGTGACCGACCTGCCGGACAATGCGCGCGCGTTGCGTGACCGCCTGCAGTCCGGTTCCGGTCGTCCGGCGAAATCCCAGACGACCGACGGCGAGCAATTCCCCAACGAGGTGCGTGTGGGGGATTCCACGCTCTCGTTCGCCGAAGGCGTACCTTCTCATGATGGGTCGGATGACGCGGCGCAGGAGAGCGCGGCGGCGAAGCCGACCATATGGGAGCGGTTCAAGCATCTGTTCGAGCGGCACGGGGACGAGAACCACACGCTCGATCGTTATGCCGGGGACGATCCCTTCGACCATGCCGCCGACCGTCACGGCGAAGCTGCCGAAACATCCCTGGTCGATCCGGCCGCCGCCGTGCCGACCAGAACGGTGTCGTCTGGCAGCCACGATGACGGATCGTCCCGCGAATACGGCGTATCCGGCGGGCGGGTCGTATCGTCCGCCGTCAATGATCCCGACGTGACCGCTGCGATGGGTGCGCACGGCACGACGGTCATGCCGGCCAGAACGGTGAGTGGCACGGCGGCCGTGCCCGATGCCGCCCCCGTGATGCCGGCCGGATCCGATCCGTGGGCCGGTATCGGCAGGGACGGTACCGCATCCTTCCAGGCAGTTCCCGTCGCTTCGGCAACACCAGACATGACCCCTGCGCAGCCGACCGTCAACCCCGTCACGGGGGAGATCGTCGATGAACCGCAGGACGACATGCCGGCATCGGGATCGGTGCCGGCCGACGCCGACCGTCCGTACCAGCTGCCGGATCTGAACATCCTGGCCAAGGGCCAGCCCCATGCCGTCCGTACCCCGGCCAACGACAACGTCATCCGGGCCTTGACCAACACGTTCCAGCAGTTCAACGTCGACGCGAAGGTCGTTGGCTTCCTGCGCGGTCCGTCCGTCACCCAGTACGAGGTCGAGCTTGGTCCCGGCGTCAAGGTCGAGAAGGTCACCAACCTGCAGAAGAACATCGCCTATGCGGTGGCCAGCTCCGACGTGCGCATCCTGTCTCCGATCCCGGGCAAGTCCGCCATCGGCATCGAGATCCCGAACGTCGACCGCGAGATCGTACACCTTGGCGATGTGCTGCGAAGCGACAAGGCGATGAACGATCCGACCCCGATGCTCACCGGCGTGGGCAAGGACGTCGAAGGCCATTTCGTGACCGCCGACCTGACCAAAATGCCTCACCTGCTCGTGGCCGGCGCGACCGGCTCCGGCAAGTCGAGCTTCATCAACTCGATGCTCACCTCGCTCATCATGCGGGCCACGCCCGAACAGGTGCGCATGATCATGGTCGACCCCAAACGAGTCGAACTGTCCGCCTATGCGGGCATCCCGCACCTGCTCACGCCGATCATCACCGATCCGAAAAAGGCCGCGCAAGCGCTCGAATGGGTCGTCAAGGAGATGGATGCCCGTTACTCCGACCTTGAATTCTTCGGATTCCGCCATATCAAGGACTTCAACAAGGCCGTGCGAGAAGGCAAGGTGCACGCACCCGCCGGCTCGCAGCGCAAGGTCGCCCCATACCCGTACATCCTCGTGGTCGTCGACGAGATGGCCGACCTCATGATGGTCGCCAAGAACGACGTGGAAAGCTCCATCCAGCGCATCACGCAGCTCGCACGAGCCGCCGGCGTGCACCTCGTGCTCGCCACCCAGCGCCCGTCCGTCGACGTCGTCACCGGCCTCATCAAGGCGAACATCCCCTCGCGCCTCGCGTTCGCGACCTCGTCGGCCACCGATTCGCGCGTCATCCTCGACACCACCGGCGCGGAGACGCTGATCGGCCAGGGCGACGCGCTGTTCCTGCCGATGGGGCAGGCCAAGCCGCTGCGCGTGCAGGGATCATGGGTGAGCGAATCCGAGATCCGCAAGGCCGTCGAATTCGTGCGTACGCAGCGCAAGCCGCACTACCGCGAGGACATCGAGCAGATGGCCAAGGAGGCGGACAAGGCGGCCGTCGAACCGGACGAGGAGATCGGCGACGACATGGACGTGCTGCTGCAAGCCGCCGAACTGGTCGTCACCACGCAGTTCGGATCCACGTCGATGCTGCAGCGCAAGCTGCGCGTCGGCTTTGCCAAGGCTGGCCGCCTCATGGATCTGCTCGAATCGCGCGGCGTGGTGGGGCCGTCCGAAGGATCCAAAGCGCGCCAGGTGCTCGTGCAGCCGCAGGATTTGCCGGCGGTGCTCGCGTTCATCCGGGGCGAAACCAGCTCGATCCAATCGTCCGGCGCGCAAACGGCCGCCGATCCCTCCGGCAACGATCCGGCATGAGCCGCATCCAGCCGTCGCATCGCGAAAAGATCGAGGGGTCGGCGGAAGACATCCATCCAAGGTAGCAACGTAAGGGTATGGTGAATGGCATGAACAACAGCAAGACTGAAAGCAAGGAATCCTCCAAATCGTCATTGTTGGACGGTTGGAACGCGCCGCCGAACCTCGTCACCTACTCGCGTATCGTGCTGGTCGTGATCTTCCTCGGCCTATACATCGCTGCCGGCGCGTGGGGCGTCGAGAACTACGCGATGCGCTGGGCGGCCGCGATCCTGTTCATCGTCGCCGCGTCCACCGACAAGCTCGACGGCTGGATGGCCCGCACGTTCAACCAGGTCACCGAGCTAGGCAAGCTCATGGATCCGATCGCCGACAAGCTGCTGACCTGCGCCACGCTGATCGTGGCCGCGGCGTTCGGCGAACTCGGGCCGGCGGTGCTCGGATGGATCGTCGTCGCGCTGTTCCTGATCCGTGAGATCGGCATCACCGTGATGCGCTTCTTCGTGATCGACACCGGCGGCAAGGTCATCGCCGCCGAGTGGCCCGGCAAGCTCAAGACCTTGTTCCAGTGCATCGGTCTGGCCATGTTGCTGCTTCCGGTCTGGCAGTTTGCCGGCGGCACCGGCGAGAACCCGATGTGGCTGACCATCTACCTGTTCGTCACGTACCTGATGATCTACGTGGCGCTCGTGCTGTGCCTGTATTCGGGCGGCGTGTATCTCTACAACACGTTCCACGGACGTAAGAAGTAGATCGAACCCGTAGAGTCATTCATAAGGAGGCTCCCTTGCCGGACATGGCGTCGGGCGGGGAGCTTTCGCATAAACAAGGAGACAGAGCATGACCGATGGCATTGCCGGGCGCTGTGACGGGATCGCCGCGCGGATACTGCGCATATGCGAGGATCGGCAGCTGAAGATCGCGGCGGCCGAATCGTTGACGGGTGGACTGCTCGCAGACGCCTTCGTGCGTATTCCGGGAGCTTCCAACGTATTTCTCGGTTCGGCGGTCACCTACGATATCCGGGCCAAGGCGTCGATACTTGGAGTGGACCGTGATCTGCTGGAACGCGAGGGCGCCGTGCATCCCGAGGTCGCTCGGCAGATGGCGGCGTCGACCGCGAGGCTGTATGGGCAGCCCGAATACCGCGGGCAGGTGATCGGATTGGCGACGACGGGCGTGGCCGGTCCCGGTCCGGACGGGGACAAACCGGCCGGATTGGTGTATATCGGCCTGTCGCTGCCGTCTTCCGACAGGCCGGACGGGCGACGTACGTTCTCCCGCGAGCTCAGACTTGACGGGGATCGGCCGCAGGTGCGCAGGCTGACTGTGCTGCGTCTGCTGGAGACGTTGGAAGAAGCATTGACCGCGGACGTTGCCGGCCCGGATGGCGAGATACAGTGAATCATGCGGGTATTCACAGGGACTTTTCAGGAATAAACGGGTGCGTGACAGGTTGAACAAAGTGGAAACACCGACGAACGCCTAAGGAGGGTTGCGATGGAAACGATGACCCGCACCGCCGAAACGATGAATGTGGAACAGCTCAGCCCGATAGCCGCGCGCCCGGGGAGCGCGCGCATGCGCGATCTGACGCCGGCGCAGCGCCGTGCCGTGATGTTCGCCCAGCAGCAGGTGCTGGCCGCCCGCGCCGCGAAGAAGGCCAAGGATGAACGTCAGGCCGCTCTGAATCGCATGTGGCAGGAGGAGGATTCCGCCCAGGCCCGTCCCCGTGGCGTTGCGCATGCACAGGAGACCGCTGGCGAGACCCGTGACGTGTCGTTGCGCGAGGCCATCGGTCATGTGTTGCGCGAACTGCGCACTGGCGACCGCAAGACGCTGCGCGAGGTGAGCGAGAAGGCCGGCGTGTCGCTCGGCTACCTTTCGGAGGTCGAGCGTGGGCAGAAGGAGGCCAGCTCCGAACTGCTTAGCTCCATTTCCGAGTCCCTTGGGGTGAGTACCCCGCAGATGCTGCGTATGGTGGCTGATTATCTGGAGTCCACTCAGGCGTAGTCTGCGCCGCGGCGAATGAATGGGATGGCGGTCTTCTTCGGGAGGCCGCCATTGTTGTGTTGTAGACTGGTGGATCGTGCGAGAACGGGAATTCTGGGCTTTGCTTGAAGAGGTGTTCGGGCGCGGGTACGGGCGTAGTCTCGCCAAGGATCAGGGTTTGGTCGAACTTGGCGGGATGAGCGTGGTCGAGGCTCTGGCATCGGGTGAGGAGCCGCGCGTTGTGTGGAACGTGCTGTGCGATCAGATGGACGTTCCCGATTCGCAACGCTGGGGCAAACGGCATATGGCGCCGCCTCTGCCGGCTCGGTTCCATGACTAACGATGCCTGAGCCGGCGGCGGCACGCCAATTCGAACAAATGTTCGCGCATTGGGTTATAGTTGTCCACAGTGACGAAACGTCGACGGATGTGGCGTGCGTTGTGCATAAACGCAGAGATCCTTTGCATAAGTAGGGGATTGCCGGATTCCGACACGCCCGGGTCGACCGTTCGACCACAGGGGCCGGTTCGGCTTGCCTCGGTCGCGGTCCGTCCCGTAGCGTGAAGGCACATCGGCACACACACGGTAAGGAGAACCAATATGGCACAACAGGCAAACGCCCCGGCGAAGCAGCCGGACAACGGCAAGCCGGGCATTGATCCACGTCGCCAGGCCGCGCTGGACACCGCGCTGGCTCAGGTGGAAAAAAGCTTCGGCAAAGGTTCCGCGATGCGTCTGGGTGATCGGCCCGAACAGGACGTCGAGGTGATCCCGACCGGTTCGCTGGCGCTGGACATGGCCTTGGGCATCGGCGGTCTGCCGAAGGGTCGCATCGTCGAGATCTACGGTCCCGAATCCTCGGGCAAGACGACGCTGGCGCTTCATGTGGTCGCCAATGCGCAGAAGGCTGGCGGCGTGGCCGCGTTCATCGACGCCGAACATGCGCTCGATCCGGTATACGCGCGCAAGCTCGGCGTTGACACCGATTCGCTTATCGTCTCCCAGCCCGACAATGGCGAGCAGGCGCTGGAGATCGCTGACATGCTGATCCGGTCGGGCGCCCTCGACGTGATTGTGGTCGACTCGGTCGCGGCCCTGGTGCCGAAGGCTGAGATAGACGGCGACATGGGAGACAGCCATGTCGGTTTGCAGGCCAGGCTCATGAGCCAGGCTCTGCGCAAGATGACCGGCGCGCTGGCCCAGGCGGGCACCACCGCGATCTTCATCAACCAGCTGCGCGAGAAGATCGGCGTCTTCTTCGGCAGTCCCGAAACCACTACCGGCGGCAAGGCGTTGAAGTTCTACGCGTCCGTGCGTCTCGACATCCGCCGCATCCAGACCATCAAGGTGGGCGACGAGGCAGTCGGCAACCGCACCAAGGTGAAGGTCGTGAAGAACAAGATGGCCCCGCCGTTCAAGTCCGCCGAGTTCGACGTGCTGTACGGCGAGGGCATCTCGACCGAAGGCTCGGTGCTGGACATGGCCCTGCAGTGCAACGTGGTCAAGAAATCCGGTTCCTGGTTCACCTATGAGGGCGACCAGCTTGGTCAGGGGCGTGAGAACGTGCGCAAGTTCCTCAAGGAGAACCCGGCCGTCACCGAGGAGATCGAGAAGAAGGTCAAGATCGCCTTCGGCCTGATTCCCGCCGAGGATCAGTTCGCCGAAGGAGAAAACGGCGCCGACGACGCGCCGCAGGATGGCGGCGCCGGCGATGCGACCGGTGCCGCCAAAGAAGCCAAGAGCGCCGCGAAGGACTGACCTGTGATTGACGCTGGAGCTTTCCTAGCGGCGCATGCACCGGCCGTCATGCCGGATTCGTTCGGGCGGCAGGATCCTGTCGAATCGAGCGAATCCGGCATGACAGCCGGCGGACGGCGCGGACGCCGGTTACGCCGCCCGGAGCAGTACGGTCGTTCCGATACGGCACGCAGTCGGTTCGGCGCGGCAGGGGCGCGTCAGGTCGACGATCCTCACGATGTGGATGCATGCCGTGAAGCGGCGTTGTGTCTGTTGGATGCCGCGCCGCGGTCCTCGGGCGCCATGAGGGAGCGTCTGGCCGGCAAGGGCTATGCTTCCGATACGGTCGAGGCAGTGGTGGAACGGCTCGAGCAGGTGCATCTGATCGATGACGAGGCCTACGCCGAATCGATGGTGCGCTATTGCGTGGCTCGGCTCATGGGAGCCCGCGGCACGATGGCAGAGCTGTCCCGCAAGGGCGTGCCGCGTCCGATCGCGGCACGGGCCGTCGATGAGGCACGTGAACGGGGCGTCTTCGAGGATGCGGCGTGGGAGCTCGCAAGACGATATGCGGCCAAGACCGAAGGGCTTGACCTCGACAAGCGTCGGCAGCGATTCTGGTCTGCGGGAGGCCGGAAAGGCCATGATCCGCAGGATCTCAGCCGCATAGCGTATGAACTGTTCCATTGATGCGGCGTGGAGGAAGCGCGTGATGCGGGAAGCCTAAGCAATGTCCTCGGTCTGCATCACGCCATGGACGGGAAAATGATGATGAGACCCCTTATACCCCGGGTTCTGTCGCGCCGGCGAACCGGTGCGGACGGCCATCCATCTCGACCTGACGTTGCCGTCAGGCTCTAGCAGCCTACCCGAAGGCATCGGGCGAGCAGCCCTCAAACGCCTTCTGCTTGGCCTTGCTCCCGATGAGGCTTGCCATGCGGCCGACTGTTGCCAGCGGCCCGGTGGTCTCTTACACCGCCGTTTCACCCTTACCAGCCGAGGCTGGCGGTCTGTTCTCTGCTGCGCTATCTCTCAGGTCACCCTGGGCGGACGTTATCCGCCATCGTGCTCTGCGGAGCCCGGAAGTTCCTCAACTCGCACCATTACAATGCGAATCGCGGCCGTCAAGGGGTCTCAGGCGAACCATCATACACGATGCCAGGATATCGCGAACCGGCATGCATGCCGTAAACGCACACGCATACCACCTATGCAATCATGGAAACGTGAACGCAACACGCAGAAAAGAAACATTTTTCTTCGGGCGAGTTTCCCACCGTTTACCGTTCGTTCGGCTACAATAAAACATACCGACGGCGAAGTCGCCGTTGGCCCGTCAAATAGCGGGTAGCACCGCTTGAGTCTAGGAGGTCCACATGGAAATCGTCGTTACCGGACGTCACACGCAGATCAAGCAGAGGTTCCGTGATGTCGTTGAAAGCAAGATGAATCGTGTGACCGCTATCGCGCCGGATGCGCAACGCGCGCAGATCGTGCTGACGCACGAAGGCAATCCCCGTCAGGCGGATACCGCCAAGAGGGTGGAGATCACCGTCATTGCGGGCCGCACCGTGGTACGTGCCGAGGCGTCGAGCACCGACGAATTCAGCGCGCTCGACATGGCGCTGGACAAGCTGACGCTGCGTCTGCGCCGCACTCGTGATCGCCGCAAGGACCATCGTCGTGGCTATACCGATCCCGTTCCCGTCGACATGGGGGTCGTAGAGCCGCCGGCTGAGGAGACCGTGGAAGAGGAGCCGAACAACAGCCCTGCCGCCGCCGTCGCGTCGGATCTGGGCCCGGGCGAGTCCGTTGAGGTCCAGGTAGGCGACACTCCGATCGTCATCCGCCGCAAGCTGCACATCGCCGAACCGATGACCATCGACGAGGCGCTGTATGAGATGGAGTTGATCGGCCACGACTTCTTCCTGTTCGTCAACAAGGAGACGGGTCGTCCGTCCGTCGTCTACCACCGTCATGGCTGGAGCTACGGCGTGTTCGAGATCGACACTCCCGAGAACGTCGCCAAGTAGGCTGATCTGCCGTCCACGATCCGATACCGGTCTGCGACTTGGTTCGGCGTGGTAACGGCGCATGATAGGGCATAGGTCCGCGCGAATATGGTTCGCGCGGACCTTTTTCTATGCAAGATGGCGGAAATACCGGTGAAAATCGCCGCGTTCGCGTAGTATGGACGAAGTTTATGCCCAACCGGACAAGTTGGGCTATGCTCGTTTACGGTAACCGACTCTATAGGGAGCGAAACGTGGTAGATATTGTCGACAAGGCCCTGCGTATGGGCGAAGGCCGCCAGATCAAGAAGCTTGAGAACGTGGCCAAGGCCGTGAACGCTTTGGAGGATGAGATCTCCTCCCTCAGCGATGAGGAACTCAAGGGCCAGACCGCCAAGTTCAAGCAGCGCCTTGACAACGGCGAAAAGCTAGACAGCCTGATGCCGGAGGCGTTCGCCACCGTGCGCGAGGCGTCCAAGCGCATCCTCGGACAGCGTCACTTCGACGTGCAGCTGATGGGCGGCGCCGCCCTGCACTGGGGCAACATCGCGGAAATGAAGACCGGTGAAGGCAAGACCTTGGTCGCCACCCTGCCGAGCTACCTCAACGCGCTCGAAGGCAAGGGCGTCCACGTCGTCACCGTCAATGACTACCTCGCCAGCTACCAGAGCGAGCTGATGGGCCGCATCTACCGCTTCCTCGGCATGTCGGTCGGCTGCATCATCACCGACCAGAAGCCGCCGGAGCGCCGCAAGCAGTACAACGCCGACATCACGTACGGCACCAACAACGAGTTCGGCTTCGACTATCTGCGCGACAACATGGCGTGGGAGAAGTCCGACCTCGTGCAGCGCGGCCACCACTTCGCCATCGTCGACGAGGTCGACTCCATCCTCATCGACGAGGCCCGTACCCCGCTGATCATCTCCGGTCCGGCCGAGGGCGACGTGACCCGCTGGTACATGCAGTTCGCCCGTCTTGTGCCGAAGCTGACCCGCGACGAGGACTATGAAGTCGACGAGAAGAAGAAGGTCGTCGGCATCCTTGATCCGGGCATCACCAAGGTGGAGGACTTCCTCGGCATCGACAACCTGTATGAGCCGAACAACACCGCACTGATCGGCTACCTCAACAATGCCATCAAGGCCAAGGAGCTGTTCCTCAAGGACCGCGATTACGTGGTCACGCACGGCGAGGTGCTCATCGTCGACGAGCACACGGGCCGTATCCTGCCGGGCCGCCGCTACAATGAGGGCCTGCACCAGGCCATCGAGGCAAAGGAAGGCGTCGAGGTCAAGCCCGAGAACCAGACCTTCGCCACCATCACCCTGCAGAACTACTTCCGCATGTACGACAAGCTCGCTGGTATGACCGGTACCGCCGAGACCGAGGCGGCCGAGTTCATGAGCACCTACAAGCTGGGCGTGCTGCCGATCCCGACCAACAAGCCGATGATCCGCAAGGACCAGGACGACCTCATCTTCCGCACGAAGAAGGAGAAGCTGGCCGCCATCATCAAGGATGTCGCCAAGCGCTACCACAAGGGTCAGCCGGTACTGCTCGGCACCGCGTCCGTCGAGTCCTCCGAGGTCGTCTCCTCGCTGCTCGACGTCGCCAAGATTCCGCACCAGGTGCTCAACGCGAAGCAGCACGAGAAGGAAGCGGCCGTCGTGGCCGTCGCCGGCCGCAAGGGCGCCGTCACCGTGGCCACCAACATGGCCGGCCGTGGTACCGATATCATGCTCGGCGGCAACGTCGAGTTCCTCGCCGACCAGAAGCTCAAGGCCGAAGGCTATTCCCCGGACGACACGCCGGACGAGTACGAGAAGCGCTGGCCGGGCGTGCTCGAGGAGGTCAAGGCACAGGTCAAGGACGAGCATGACGAGGTCGTCGAACTCGGCGGCCTGTACGTGCTCGGCACCGAACGCCACGAGTCCCGCCGTATCGACAACCAGCTGCGCGGCCGTTCCGGCCGTCAGGGCGACCCGGGCGAATCCCGCTTCTACCTGTCGCTGGAAGACGACCTGATGCGCCTGTTCAACACGCAGCTCGTCGCGCGCGTCATGGCCAAGGGCATGCCCGAAGGCGAGCCGATCGAATCGAAGAGCGTCTCCAAGGGCGTGCGCACCGCGCAGAAGGCCGTCGAGTCGCGCAACTTCGAGATCCGCAAGAACGTGCTCAAGTACGACGACGTGATGAACAAGCAGCGCACCGTCATCTACTCCGAACGCCAGGCCGTGTTGAAGGGCGAGGATATACACGAGGATATCGAGCGTTTCTTCGCGGACACCGTCGAAAGCTACATCAAGGGCGCCAACAACGGTTCCGAGAAGCCGAAGGACTGGGATTGGGACGGTCTGTTCAAGGCGCTCCGGACCGTGTTCCCGATCACGTTCGACGTCGACGCCGCCAAGGATGCGGCCGGCAAGGCGAAGGGCGAGAAGGCCGTCGAAGCCGTCCGCGATGCGATCGCTGAAACCATCAAGGCCGAATACGCCAAGCTGGAAGAGAAGATCGGCGCGGAGGGACTGCGTCAGCTCGAACGTCGTGTCGTGCTTGCCGTGCTTGACCGCAAGTGGCGCGAGCATCTGTACGAGATGGACTACCTCAAGGACGGCATCGGTCTGCGCGGTATGGGTCAGCGTGATCCGCTGGTCGAATACCAGCGCGAAGGCTACCAGATGTACAACTCCATGATCGAGGCGATCAAGGAGGAGAGCGTCCAGCTGCTCTTCCACGTGGATGTCGAGCAGGTCGCCCGTACCGAGGACACGACCACCGAATCCGATGAGGATGCCGCGGTCGCACAGGTCGAGCATGCGCTGGACAAGGACGAACAGTCCGCCGAAACCGCAGACGACGAATCCGAAGTCACTTCCGGACCGTCCGAGGACGAGAACGACGAAGTGGATGAGGAGCAGGCCGCCGCGATCGCCGAGGCCGCGAAGTCGTCCGAAGCGGGAGAGGCGTCCGCTCCGGTCGTCGTCGGCCCGGCTCCGATCAGCCACGCCGAGGGCAAGGTGCCGGCCAACAAGCGTCCGAAGAGCGAAGAGCTCAAGACGCCGTGGGCCGACGGTCGCACGTTCCCGGGCACCCCGAAGAACGCGCAATGCCCGTGCGGTTCGGGTCGCAAGTACAAGATGTGCCACGGACAGAACGAACAGTGACCGGTGACACGGCACACGGTTCCGTGACCTCATGACGAAAAGGCTCCTGCGGGGGCCTTTTCGTTTTGCTATATGGAAGATCGGACTGGGCGAAACGTCATACCGTTACAATGAACGGCGAATACACACATAACGGCGCCGTTAGCGCCAAGGAGGGCATCATGGCCGAGATCACATGGAAGTCGATTCTCACCAAGCTGGTCGGGGGAGACCATTTGAGCGCGGAGGAGTCGGAGTGGTTCGTGGACGACCTGATGCAGGGCAACGCGAATCCGGCGGCGGTCGGCGCGGCGCTGGCCATGCAGCAGCAGCTGGGCCTGACCGCCGACGAGGTGTCCGGTGCGGCCAAGGCAATGGTTGCCCATGCCGTGCCTCTGCATGTCAGCGGCGAGACCACCGACATCGTCGGCACCGGCGGCGACGGATTCGCCACCGTGAACCTGTCCACGATGGGGTCGGTCGCCGCGGCGGCAGCCGGCGTGAAGATCGTCAAGCACGGCAACCGTGCCGCCTCATCCAAGTGTGGTGCAGCCGATGTGCTCGAAGCGCTCGGTCTTCCGCTGACGCTTACCCCGGACGCGGTGGGCGAGGTCGGCGACGAAGTCGGCATCACCTTCGCGTTCGCCCGAACCTTCCACCCGGCCATGCGCTTCGTCGGACCGATCCGTGCGGCGCTCGGCATCCCATGCGTGTTCAACGTGCTCGGCCCGCTGACGAACCCGGCCAAGCCGGCGCATGTCGCCATCGGTTGCGCCAACCGTGCGATGAGCCCGATCATGGCCGCGGTTTATGCCGCCAACGGCCAGTCCGGCATGGTGTACACCTCGCATGAGGGCCTTGATGAGCTGGCTCCGACCGGCCCGGTGTCCGTGTGGGAGATCCGCGACGGCAAGGTGACGGAAACCGAATTCGATCCGACTGTCGAACTTGGACTGGCTCCGGTCAACGTCGCCGATCTCAAGGGAGGCGAGCCGGAGGTCAACGCCGCCGCATTCCGCGACTTCCTCGCAGGCAAGAATATCCCCGCTCGTACCACCGCGTTGCTCAATGCGGCTTCCGCGATCGTGGCAGAC
This sequence comes from Bifidobacterium simiiventris, assembly GCF_019331715.1. Classification (GTDB taxonomy): domain Bacteria; phylum Actinomycetota; class Actinomycetes; order Actinomycetales; family Bifidobacteriaceae; genus Bifidobacterium; species Bifidobacterium simiiventris. The sequence goes on along the minus strand of NZ_JAHBBG010000004.1, from coordinate 150,414 downwards.
GGGCATCTGGTCGGCGACGGCACGCTGGGGGAGCGGTTCAAGCAGGCGTATGCGGCCGCACAGGACGCCGTCGATTCCGGCAAGGCCGAAGCGCTGTTCGCCAAGTGGATCGAAACCGCACAGGCCAAGGCCTGAGATATCGGCATGCTATGAACTCCGGGGCTGGTTCCTGCATCCGTGCGGGGTACCAGCCCCAATGCATTGTTGCCGTATAACGGCTATACGCGCGCGCCGTCGTCGGTATAGCCGTTTCGTGTCTCGGTATGGCCTTTGTGCTGGACGATCAGTCCCGCCGCTCCGACCAACGCGCACACACCGAAGATCGTGCCCAGCATCGCCGCCAGCGCCGGCACGAATACCGAGGCGATGAGACCGATGATACCGGCCACCAGCAGGACCCAGAACACCAGCTTCGAAGCCTTCACTGGGCCGATCTCGGGATTCGGCGGCACGAAATCGTCACCGTAGCGGTCCATCACATTGTCGGTGTCCAGCCAGCTGGAACGTGTGTTGTCTCTCGGGCCGCGCCGGTTCAGCGGTACCGGATCATCGACGAATACGCCGTTGTCCAGATCGCCGACGGACAACAGCGCCTCCTTCTCCTTGCGCTGGGCGTGCTTCTCGAAACGCTTGGCGCTGCGTGAATGTTCCACGTCCTTCAGGTCGTCGGCGTGAGCCTCGGCGAACGCGGCCCATGCGCTGTCGATATCCCCGCCATCAGGGTTGCTGTTCGGTGACTGGTCCGGGAGTTCACCGCCATTGCTATTGTTAAGGTCAGTCATATCCACCACTGTAATCAGCGGCAAAGCCAAGTGGCTGAAAGGAGCGTCGCCATGCTCTACTGGTTCTTCGTCAAAGTGTTCGGGCCCATCGCCCGCCGTCATCTCGGGCCGTCCGTGTCCGGGCTGAACAACATCCCTCGCGAGGGAGGCGCCATCATCGCCGCGAACCATCTTGCCGTGATCGACGACGCACTCATCCCGATCACCTGCCCGCGCATGGTGCATTTCATGGGCAAGGCCGAATACTTCGAAGGCAAGGGCATCAAAGGCAAGTTCAAGAAGTGGTGGTTCACATCCGTGGGCGTGTTCCCGGTGGACCGTTCCGGCGGCTCCAAATCGCTGGGCGCGTTGGAGCATGCGCGTGAGATCATCGAGGATGGCCACCTGTTCGGTATCCATATCGAGGGCACCCGCAGCCCGGACGGCAACCTGTACAAGGGCCACACCGGTGCGGCGCGTCTCGCATTCGAAACCGGCTGTCCGATCGTGCCGACCGCGATCATCGGCACGCGCGAACTGCAGAAGCCGGGCACGGTGATCCCGGCCAAGGGCAAGACACAGGTGATTTACGGCAAGCCGATCAACGTCAAGAAGAAGACGGATGTGACGCATGACGAACTGCGCGAGCTCACCGACAGGATCACTCACGAGATTCAGGCGATGAGCGGCCAGGAGTATGTGGACGAGTATGCGCAGACGGTGAAGGCACGGCTGAAGGAGCAGGCTGAAACGGCTCAATCCGCACAATAGTTCGCGTAAGGTTCGTATATGGTTGGAGGCCGGTTTCCTAATGGGAAACCGGCCTCCAACATTATGGGCGAATGACTACAGCAGCGAGGAGTACATCGTCAGCGTGACAGTGATGGGATCTCCGTTCTCGTCGCGGATGCGGGTTACCGTGCCCCCGGTCGGATCCTGCGACGCCACCAGCTTGTCCTTGTTGGAGTCGAGCGTGATGGTCGATTTGACTGTCACCTTGAACCCGAGCTTCTCGAGCGCGGCCTTCGCCGCACTTGCCTTCTGACCGACGTAGTTCTCCAAGGTGATGGTCTCAGGGCCCTTCGAGACGACTACGTCGACGCTGTCCCCCCAATGCAGCTGGGAGCCTTCATCGACGGAGGCGGATATAACCGAACCGGCCGGCACCTTGTCGTCGTATTCCTCGGTGACGTTCATGGTGAGCTTCAGCTCGTCGAGCGCGGTTTTGGCCTCGTCCTGCGTCTTGCCGACGATGTCGGGCATCGTCACCGGCATCGGTCCCTTCGACAGGACGACGGTGATCGGCGTGTTGTGCTTGAGCACGGCGCCGGCTTTGATGGGATCGCCGGTGGATGCGTCGACGATGCTGATCGCGGCGCCTTCGGGAAGCGTCTGCGAATACTCGTCCTGCGAACCGTCGTGGGTAACGGCATCGAATCCGGCCGATTCCAGCGCGGCGACCACATCGGTGCCGTGAGATGACGACGTGTCGAAGATATCCGAAGGAATGGTCGCCGTCTTCACGCCCTTCGAGACGACGATGCTCATCGAGGCGTCGCCCCGCTTGCTGATACGGTCGCCGACATTGCCCGGAGAAGCTGAAATGATGTCGCCGGCGGGCACATCGTCATCGTTGCGTTCGGACACGGTAAATGGGATGTTCGACACGTTCAGCGTGCTCCGGTAGGCGCTCCATCGCGCGCCTGACACGGAACATGCCTGGCCTTGCGAGCAGTTCACGTCATCGGGCTTGGGCACGGTCCAATAGCTGCCGGGGCCGAGGAAATACCACCATGCGGCGCCGCCTCCCGCGATCGCGGCCACCAGCAGCACCGCGGCCGCGATCACGGGAACCGAGGAGCGGGGCCGTTTGGCCATATGCCGGGTCGGCTGTTTTTCGGCCTCCGACCGGTCGTCATCCATGTCGGCCACTGACGCGATCGCCGTGTCCGGCAATGCCTCGGTCCGGGCTTCGGTCGTCGCTGGCAACATGCTTGTCGCGGCGATGATGGATGGGGGAGCGGGGATGGGCATGGTGCCGTCCGAGGTGCCGGACAACGCGTCGAGCGCCGATGCCGCCGCGGTCGCATCGGAGCCGATGGTCTGTTCCGTGCCACCTTGCGGCCGGCGGTACGTCCAGTCGGCAATATCCAGCTGCGCCGTGAGCTGTTGCAGCTCTTGCTCGGCCTCGGCCGCATCGGCGGGACGTGCCTCGACGGCCCGTGCCGTCAGATGCGTGAGAAACGCCGAGACCAGCGGGCTGATGCCCGGACACACGGTCGAAATGGGTGGCACGTCCTCATGGACATGTTTGAATACGAGCGTCACCGGATTATCGGATGTGAACGGCACCTCGCCGGCCAGCATCTCCCAGGCCATGATGCCCACGGAATACAGATCCCCTTGCGGGGTCGCCTGATTGTTCTCGATCATTTCCGGGGCAAGGTACGCGGCGGTGCCCAACAACATGCCCGTCGAGGAGAGCGTGGCCTGCGAAGCCGCCTTCGCCAGTCCGAAATCGGTAATCTGTACGTGGCCGCGGTCGTTGAGCAGAATGTTCTCCGGCTTGATGTCGCGATGCACCACGCCCGCGCGATGGGCTGAAGCGAGACCATCCAATGTCTCATTCACGACGCGCAGCGTCTCACGTACCGTGAACGTGCCCTGCTCGTTCATTTCGCGGCGCAGGTTCACGCCGTGTACGAACTCCATCACCAGGAAATCCAGCCCGTTCACCTCGCCGGTATCGTATACCTGCACGATGTGAGGGTTCGCAATCGCCGCCGCCGACTTCGCCTCACGGCGGAAACGCTCCACGAACTGGGCCCGGTGCGGTCCCTGCGCCAGCTGCATATGCATGACCTTGATGGCGACCGTGCGATCCAGACGCGTATCCAGTGCCTCGTACACCGTGGCCATACCACCCTCGGCTATCTTGCGGGAGACATGGTATCGTCCCTCGATCATCTGGCCGATCAACGGATCTTCAGGGGTGTGCACGGCTTCGCTCATCTTGTATGTCTGGTCCCTCATATCGTCATGGAAATCTCATGCCAGTCTACCCTGTGGCATGCCGGGAACGTGGTACGGCCGCTTCTAGTCAAGAGGCACGAACCGCGCGCACGCCTCGGCCAACGTCGTCGTCGCATCATCCGGCAGTTCGAGCTGTTCGATCGCCGTCCGCGACTGCCGCCACAGCTCGCCGATCCGTTCCTTGGAACGGTCCACCGCGCCGGTCGAACCGAACAGTTCGATAACATGCCGAACCTGATCGTCGTCGCGGTGAGAGGCTTCGAACAGATGCACCAGTTCCTCGCGGTCGGACGTGGATGCCGCTTCGAGCGCATCCGCCAGCAGCACGGTGCGCTTGCCTTCCCGGATGTCGCCGCCGACCGGCTTACCGGTGTTCTTGCTCGAGCCAATCACATCCAGCAGATCGTCCGCAAGCTGGAACGCCAGTCCCAGCGGCTTGCCGACGGCCAACGCCTTGCCGCGCGCGTCGGCGGGGGAGACGCCGGCGGCGATCAGAGCCAACTCCATCGGCGCGATCGTCGTGTAGCTCGCGGTCTTCCAACGGAACACGTTCAGCGACGCCTCGGCCAGTGCTCGCGGATCGTCCAACGGCGTCATCTCCACGGCCAGATCAAGCACCTGACCGATCTCCACCTCGCGATGCATGTTCAGGAACGCGGCCACGACCGCATCCGACGATGGCAAATGGCGGGCCGCGGCGTTGGCGATGTCCACGCTGGCGGTGGCCAGCAGATCGCCCAGCATGATGCCCAAGCCGTTGCCGATCGGGTCGGAGTGCGTCGCCGCCGCCAGCGCGCGGTGTGCGGACGGCTTGCCCCGTCGCAGATCGGAATCGTCGATGATGTCGTCATGCACCAGCGCCGCGGTCTGAAACACTTCGATCGCGCAGGCCAGATCCAGTACGTGATCCCGCACGTCCGCCGCATCGCCGTTACCGCCGAATCCGGCCGGTCCGACGTTCGGCGCGGTCGCGTCGAACGCGTCCAGCAACAGCAGCGCGCGAAGCCGTTTACCGCCCTCACTGGAGGTCAGCGCCTGCCGGGTAACCTCGTCCAGCACGGTGCGGCACGACGCGACGATCGTGCCCTGCCCGTCCTGCGGGCCGACGGTGGCGCGTACCAGATGGGCGATCCGCGCTTCAATGGAGGTCCTATCCAAGTCAAGAGTCATGCCTCTAAGGTTATCCACATAGGTTGTTGAACACAAGAGTGGCGGCATTCCAACGATTGTGACCTTTCGACCACATAGGTCGAAAAACGTCACCCGGTGAACGCGGATAGTGCATAGTTGATAGTCAGCGCGCACGGATGCGCGTGACCGGCTTGCCGGACCGCCCGCATAGTCAAGGAGGACAATCATGACCACGACGCCAACGAACGGCCGAACGACGGGGCGCGGCGCCTGCCGACGCAGCCGTCAGGCAGGCCCGCCGCCACGATCGACGTCGCGGCTTACGCAACGTTTCATCGAAGGCCCGCCGCCATCGGGGCCTCGCCGCGATCCGATCGAGGAGCCGTTTGCCGACAACGAACTGGAACGTCTGACATGCCGGTTCCGCGACATGCGCCGCACCGTCGGCCCGAGGGAAGGGAACCGCGAATGGGTCCGCGATCCGTTCGCGCAATGGATACGGACATTGGAATCCGCACGATCGTTCGACGCTGCCGCAACCATGCTCGATCGGGAAGGCATGGCCGCGTTCGCCGTGGGCATGACCGAATCGCTGCCGATCCGGGACGCCGCGATCGTGTCACTGGTCATCGGGCGCCCCTGTGACGAGCGCATGATGATCGAGATCGCCTCGCAACCGCATTCCGATCGCGTGCGGTGCGGCATGTCGGACATGATGACGAACGCCTTCCATGACGCGCGAGCTCGGCCGGATACGGAACGGTGCCGACGCGGGACGGCGATGCTGAAACGGATGGGCGACGCGGTGCCGGAACGATGGAGGGTGCAGCCGCTGGCGGCGCTCGCCTACGTACTGTGGTGGATGGGCGACGACCTGGCCGTGATACGCGCGCTCGAATGTCTCGCACTGGACGAGGACTGCACGCTTGCCGGCATTGTGGTGTCGCTGATCGAACGCGGCATCCGCCCGGCATGGTGCGGTTCGTGACGGATCGATCCGGTGTGTTTTTCGTTTCGCGCTCGACAAGGCGGGAATAATCGTCCTTGCAAGGTGGTTAACTCCAATAGTTGACGATTTGCCCTTGCCAGAAGTGCGCCTTATGTGGTATAAGCGTGCGGCGGCAGGATCAGTAGGAGGATAAGCTTGGCCAAGAAGGATGCGACGGCAACCCAGGACGGCGCCGAGGAAACCGAAAAGGCGACGCCCACACGCAAGACCGCAGCCAAGGCGAAGAAGAAGTCTTCGACGAAAGCCTCTGCCGGAACGAAGCACAAGACGGCTCGCAAGGAGGCCCCCGTCAAGGAGACCGACATCACCGACGAAGACGAACTCGAGGACGACGAGGATCAGGACGTCGACGCCGATCTGGACGATCTGGACGAGGATCTGGACGATGTCACCGACGATGACGATGATCTGGATGAGGACGACGAGGACGAGTCCGAGGACGACGAGGAGATCGACGACGAGGACGACGAGGAGTCCAAACCCAAGGAGATCGAGACTCCGAAGGAGAAGGGCGCGTTCGTCGTTCGTGACGACGATGACGACGACAACCTAACCCCGTCGGGCAATCCGAAGCGTCGCGTCATCGCTGCCGGCGCCACCGCAGATCCGGTCAAAGATTACCTGAAGCAGATCGGACGTGTGAGCCTGCTGAACGCCGAGCAGGAGGTCGATCTGTCGGAGCGAATCGAGGCAGGCCTGTACGCGCAGCACCTGCTCGACACCGAGTCCGACAAAATGGACTTTAAACGCAAGCGCGAGCTCAAGTGGGCCGCGAACGACGGCAAGAAGGCCAAGGACCACCTGCTCGAAGCCAACCTGCGACTCGTCGTCTCGCTCGCCAAGCGCTATACGGGCCGTGGCATGCTGTTCCTCGACCTTATCCAGGAAGGCAACCTGGGCCTGATTCGCGCCGTCGAGAAGTTCGACTGGAAGAAGGGCTTCAAGTTCTCCACGTACGCCACGTGGTGGATCCGTCAGGCCATCACCCGTGCCATGGCCGATCAGGCGCGCACCATCCGCGTGCCCGTGCACATGGTCGAGGTGATCAACAAGCTGAGCCGCGTGCAGCGTCAGATGCTGCAGGATCTCGGCCGCGAGCCCACGCCCGATGAGCTGGCGCGCGAGCTCGACATGCCGGTCGAGAAGGTGCAGGAGGTGCAGAAGTACGGCCGCGAGCCGATTTCGCTGCACACCCCGCTCGGCGAGGACGGCGATTCCGAGTTCGGCGACCTCATCGAGGACACCGACGCCATCGCGCCGTCCGACGCGGTCGCGTTCTCGCTGCTGCAGGAGCAGTTCAAGCAGGTGCTCGAGACGCTGTCTCCGCGCGAGGCCGGCGTCATCAAGATGCGCTACGGCCTTGAGGACGGCCAGCCGAAGACCCTCGACGACATCGGCCGCGTCTACGGCGTGACCCGTGAGCGCATCCGTCAGATCGAGTCCAAGACCATGTCGAAGCTACGTCACCCCTCGCGTTCGCAGACCCTGCGCGACTTCCTGGATCAATGATCCACTTTCGTGCTCCCCGGCAAACGGGGAGCACGTTTTTTCCCACGTGTTGACTGAGTAAGGAGAACTATGCCCGAATCCTACGGTGCCGACAGTCTTACCGTGCTCGAGGGCCTTGACGCGGTGCGCAAGCGCCCAGGCATGTACATCGGCACGACCGACAGCCAGGGCCTCATGCACTGCCTGTGGGAGATCATCGACAACTCCGTGGATGAGGCCCTGGCCGGCGCGTGCGACCATATCACCGTCACCCTGCACACCGACGGTTCCGTCGAAGTGGCCGATAACGGCCGTGGCATCCCTGTCGACGTCGAACCGAAGACCAAGCTTACCGGCGTCGAGGTCGTGCTCACCAAATTGCACGCCGGCGCGAAGTTCGGCAACGCCTCCTACAACGCGGCCGGCGGTCTGCACGGCGTCGGTTCGTCCGTCGTCAACGCCTTGAGCTCCCGGCTCGATGTCGAAGTCGACCGTGACGGCAAAACGCACCACATGGCGTTCCACCAAGGTCATCCCGGCGTGTATTCGGATGCCGACCTCGCGCATCCCTCGCCGGACTCGCCGTTCAAGCGCACCCGCAAGAACAAGCCGACCGAACTCGAGATCATCGGCAAGGTCAGCCCCAAGACCACCGGCACACGCATCCGGTACTGGGCCGACCCCGAGATCTTCAACGACACCGCGCAGTTCAGCTACGAGCAGCTCATCGACCGCGTCCGTCAGACCAGCTTTCTCGTACCTGGCCTGAAGATCACCGTCATCGACGAGCATATTCCGGCGACCGGCGACGAAACCGTCGACGAACTGCGCGAGATCGACGACGCGCAGGATACCGCCGCGACGGAAGCGACGGCCGAATCGGCGCAGGATGATGGCGTCGAGACCGCGACCGCAGCCGGCGAATCCGCCGCGGTCGCCGTCGCCAAGGCCGACGCGGCCAGTCATACGCACCGGCGTGTCGAGGAATTCTGCCACACCGGCGGCGTCAAGGACTTTGTGGACTTTCTGTCGAACGGCGAGCCGGTGTCCGACATCTGGCGCATCAGTGGCCAGGACACGTACGTCGAGGAGACGCAGGCCGTCGGCGAGAACGGCGAATTGCACGCGCAGAAGGTCAAGCGCGACTGCGGCGTCGACATCGCGCTGCGCTGGGTCAACGGCTACGACACGGTGATCCGCAGCTTCGTCAACGTGGTCGAGACTCCCGGCGGCGGCATGCACGTCGACGGTTTCCTGCTGAGCCTGACCAAGCAGATCCGCAAAACCGTCGAGGACAACGCCCGCAAGCTCAAGGTCAACCTCAAGGATCCTGCGCAGAAGGTCGAACGCGACGACATCATGGCCGGTCTCGTGGCCGTCGTCACCGTGCGCATCGCCGAACCGCAGTTCCAAGGCCAGACCAAGGACGTGCTCGGCACCGCGCAGGTCAAGCCGATCGTCACGAGGATGACCGACCGGCAGTTCGGCGAGATGATCACCGGATCGAAACGCGGCTACAAGGAGCAGTCCGGCCGCGTGCTCGACAAGATCGTCGGCGAGATGCACGCGCGCATCCAGGCCCGTAAGACCAAAGAGGTCACGCGCCGCAAGAACGCGCTCGAATCCGCATCCATGCCGCCGAAACTGTCCGACTGCCAGCCGGGCAACGACGACGTGGCCGAACTGTTCATCGTCGAGGGCGACTCCGCACTCGGCACCGCCAAGGCCGCGCGCAACTCCGCGTTCCAGGCGCTCCTGCCGATTCGAGGCAAGATCCTCAATGTGCAGAAGGCGTCGCTCGCGCAGATGCTGTCCAACAAGGAATGCGCGGCGATCATCCAGGTCGTCGGCGCGGGTTCCGGCCAAAGCTTCGACATCGAACAGGCACGATACAACAAGATCATCATGATGACCGATGCCGACGTCGACGGCGCGCACATCCGCATCCTGCTGCTCACCCTGTTCTACCGGTACATGCGCCCGCTCATCGAAGCCGGGCACGTGTATGCGGCCGTCCCGCCCCTACATCGCATCGCGTTGGCCGGCTCGCACAAGGGCGAGTACATCTATACGTATTCCGACGACGAACTCGCCGGCAAGCTCGCCGACCTCGACAGGCGCAAGATCTCGTACAACCCTGACATCCAGCGGTACAAGGGTCTGGGCGAGATGGACGCCGACCAGTTGGCGGACACGACGATGGACCCGCGCACGCGCATGCTGCGCCGCATCCGCATGGAGGATGCCGCACAGGCTGCCGGCATCTTCAGCCTGCTCATGGGCGATGACGTGCCGCCGCGCAAGGCGTTCATCGTCGACAACGCCGACGACTTCGACCGCTCCAAGATCGACACTTGATCCTGAACGACATTCGGCCTCCCCGCCTGTACGACGGGGAGGCCGAATCGTCCGTTGTAATTACTGATGTTCGCGGCAGGTCTGCCCGAGCCGGCGGGACAATGCGATCGGATCGAGCAACGCATCCAACTGTTCCGCAGGCAGGTCGGTGCGTTCTCCGGCGACCTCGCGCACGCTCCGACCGCTGACCGCCGCCTCCTTGGCGATGTCGGCCGCATGCTCGTAGCCGATCGCATCGTTGAGCGTGGCTGCGATCGACGGCGAATACTCGGCGTAGCGGCGGCCCACAGCGGCGTTGATCGTGATGCCGTCCACACAACGCTCGCGGAACATTGCCATCGCCCGGGTCATGAGGTCGATGCCGCCGAGCAGCGCGTGGATCATCACCGGGTCGAACGCGTTCAACTGCAGCTGGCCTTCCGACGCGGCCCACGTCACGGTCGTGTCCATGCCGAATACCATGAAGCAGCACTGGTCCACGCATTCAGGGATCACCGGGTTCACCTTGCCGGGCATGATGCTACTGCCGGCCTGACGCGCCGGTACATTGAGATCGTTGAACCCGTCGTGCGGTCCCGAGTTGAGCAGCCGCAGATCGTCGGCCGCCTTCTTCAAATGGATTGCCAGATTCTTCACGGTCTGCGACACGGCGATGTGCGCGCTCATGTCAGTCATCGCCGCGATCGGGTCGGGCGCGGCCGTGATCGGCAGCCCGGTGATGCGGGCCAGATGCTCGGTGGCGGCCTTGCGGAAGCGCAGGTCGGCGCAGATGCCGGTGCCGATGGCCGTCGCGCCGAGGTTGAGCGACATGAGCTGCGGTACGACGCGTTCGAGCTCGCGCGTGTCGGCCTTCATGAAGCTCGCGAACGCGTGGAACTCCTGTCCGTAGGTCATCGGCACGGCGTCCTGCAGCTGCGTGCGGCCGATCGTCACGTCGTTGATGTGCTTGTCGGCCAGATCGTGGAACGCGCGGGCGAGCTTCTTCGTCTCCTCGGCCAACGGGCCGAGCGCGTCGATCAGCGCGATCTTGCACGCGGCCGGATACGTGTCGTTCGTGGACTGGCAGTGGTTCACGTCGTCGTTGGGATGGATGTATTTATAGTCGCCGCGGGCGTGTCCGGCGATCTCGAGCGCACGGTTGGCGATCACCTCGTTCATGTTCATGTTCGTCGAGGTGCCGGCCCCGCCCTGCAATACGTCGACAGGGAACTGGTCGGCGAGCTTGCCGCCTTCGATCTCGAGACATGCGGCGATGATCGCCCGCGCCTTGGCGTGGTCGATCAGGCCGAGTTCCTCGTTGGCTTCGGCGCAGGCGCGCTTGACGGTGGCGTACGCCTTCACCAGCTGCGGGTGTGCGGAGTCGGGGATGCCGGAGACGGTGAAGTTGCCGATCGCGCGCTGCGTGTGGATGCCCCAGTAGACGTCGGCCGGCACCTCCATCGTGCCGATGCAGTCGTGTTCGATCCTGGTCTGCCGCATCGTATCGCTTGTGGTCATCGTATGCTCCTTTTATTCGGCTTGTGGCCTTATGCTCCGTCACCATCATGACGGGTTTGCGCACGACATGCCATCGTTCGCCGTGCGCGAAGGGTCGTTGACGTGGCTGCTGGTCGAAAAATCCCTCCGCAATTACCGGCGTGTCGCTGCTTACCGACTGGTAATTATCGAGTTGTTCCGATATGGTATGTACGAACGTACATATTGGGTTCGTCGAATGGCGGCGAGTCCTTCGACCGGATATCGTGAAAGGAACCGTTGTGGTCAATCTGCTGCTCGCCGTGATCTACATCGCCTTCATCAGTCTTGGTCTGCCCGATGCGCTGCTCGGCTCCGCATGGCCGACCATGAGCCAGGATCTGGGCGCACCGGTCTCGTGGGCGGGCGGCATTTCGATGACGATCTCCGCCGGCACCATCGTCTCAGCGCTGCTGAGCGACCGTATGACACTGCGGTTCGGCGCGGGCCGCGTCACCGCCGTATCGGTCGGCATGACCGCCGCCGCACTGCTCGGATTCTCCATCGCGCCGAACTACTGGGCGCTGATACTGATGGCCATCCCGTACGGCCTCGGCGCGGGCGGCGTGGACGCGGCGCTCAACAACTACGTCGCCATCCACTACGAAAGCAAGCACATGAGCTGGCTGCACTGCATGTGGGGCGTAGGCACGCTCGTCGGGCCGTATGTCATGGGCTATGCGCTGTCCAACGGCCAGGGCTGGCCGTGGGGCTACCGGTACATCGGCATGCTGCAGATTGTGCTCACCGTCATGCTGGTGTTCAGCCTGCCGCTGTGGAAGTCGCGCAAGGAGACGGCTGCGGCCGATGCCGGGCCGACCAAACCGCGCGAGCCGCTGGGTGTCAAGGGCGTGCTCGCCATCCGCGGCGCCAAGGAGATCCTCGTGATGTTCCTGTGCTACTGCGCCATCGAACAGACCGCCATGCTGTGGGGCAGCAGCTACATGGTGCTCGCCGACGGCGTCGACAAGGTGACCGCCGCCAGCCGCATCGTCGTCCTCTACTTCGGCATCACCATCGGCCGCGCCCTGAGCGGATTCCTCACCATGCGCTTGTCCGACCCCGCCATGATCCGCCTCGGCCAGACGCTCATCCTCGCCGGCATCATCGTCATGCTGCTGCCGTTGCCGAACCATTTCGGCGTCTACGCCGGACTTGCCGTGCTCGGCCTCGGCTGTGCCCCCGTCTACCCGTGCATCATCCATTCGACGCCCGACTATTTCGGCGAGGAGAACTCGCAGGCCATCGTCGGCGTGCAGATGGCCTGCGCCTACATCGGCTCCATGCTCATGCCGCCGCTGTTCGGGCTCATCGCCCAATACGTGACCATCCGTCTGCTGCCGGCCTACCTGTTCGTCTTCCTCGCGCTCATGGTCTTCATGCACGAATCCCTGCGCAGGAAGCGCGGCTAATGCGTTCGCCGGCTGCACCCTCGCGATGGGGCGTCGACGGCAGTGCGAAGGCAGGGTGGCAGGGTGAAACGACTCGTCAGCAATCGGCTACATGAACGGCGAGAACCCGTGTGTCATGTTGTACCGCTCGATCAGTGCCGTCGGATCGCAATATCCCAATGCGACATACCAGACCACGAACAGCGCGAAACACGTCGCGATCAACGGCAGCCGCGCGGTTCGCATCCGCACCAGACACAGCGCCAGCATCACGGCCAGCAGTCCGATGAACGTCAACGATACGAACCGCAGCCACGTCAGCCCATACGCGTCCACGTACAGGCCCAGTCGCGTCGCCGCCGACGCCAGCATCACGCCGGTCGCCGCGATCAGGCCGACCAACATCGCCTCGATCGCGCGCGTGCGCCTCGCATACGTCAGCACAAGGCCGAACACCGCCAGATTCACCGCAGCGACGAACAGCAGCTGGAAGAATCCGCTGCGCGCGTACTCGGCGTATGTCAGACCGCCCGGCAATCCCTCACCCGCGAACAGGAACGTAAACTGCACCGCGCAGAACATCGCGTACACGACCAGCACCAGACCCAGCACGATGGCCGTCACCAGCGTGTCCAACGACAGCGACACGGACCTGCCGTACCATGCCGCCATCTCGCCATCGGAACGCTCCTGATTGTCCAGCAGCGAAAACAGGAACGGCATCGGCAGCAGCACCGCGAGTGCATGCATGAGCAACGACGTGAGATCAAGGTCGCCGAACAGACGCGAGATGCCGTACGACACCACCATGTCGGCGCTTGACAACAGCGCGACCAGTACGGCCAATACGGGAACCGCGATCAGCAACGCGATGCCGATGCGGCGCATAATGGGGCGTTGTCTGCTGTTGGCTGCGACGTGGACCGCCGACGATACGGCCCGGCCGAACCGCCCAAGCCCGGCGAACGGCTGGATGAGCCAGCCCGTCAGCCAGCGCAGCATGATACCGAACGGGTGGCGGACGTCGTAACGTCCGTTGACCAGCTGCGCATGCAGCATCAGCAGCGACGGAATGGCGCATAGGGCGGTAATGAACCCATACTCGGGATTATCCGAAAAGATGCCGCGTTCCGACATGACCAGCCAAGCGGCAAGCGCGGCGATGGCGGCGGCGGTGAACCACGTCAGCGGACGTCGGCGTGCGGCTCGCCAGTGCAGCGCGGTGACGATGACGACGCAGGACAGCCAGAACGCGGCGAACAGCAGACTCGTCATACGGGGGCGTCCGTAGGTCGACTGCAGCCCGGCCAGTACTATGCGGTCGAACAGCATTGGAATGGCGAACGATACGGCGAACAGCAGGATGGTGCGCGGCTCGAGCGATTGTCCGGTCGTTGCTGTGGGCCGAGCGTCGGAAGATACTGAGGCCGTGTCGGATGGCTGCGGTCCGGAGGTTTTTCCCGTTGACGTGATGTCGGACTCCGGCCGGGTGTCGACCATGTCGCCGGGTTGGGTCTCGGCTGATTCATGACGTGAAGTGCTCATGTCGCCAGCGTAAGGTCGCGTTGTGGGTCGGCAGCTGTCTGGCGTCTGGTTCTTCACCAAACTTGCATATCGAAAAACGATAGATTACTATCGAGTTACGATTAGTGATAATCGATTGTCGATAGTGATTGCCGAGTGGAAAGGCGGTGCTGATATGGGAGACGTCAGTCGGCTGCGAGGTCGCATGGCATCCGCCGTGCCTCCGGTGGATGACGATGTGCGGACGTGGAGGGAATTCCATCCGCGGGCGATCGCCGCGCTCAAGGTGCTGATCGTATTGTTCGAGCTGATCTGCCTATGGGGGCAGGTCGTCATGTATGTTGCGGCCGGCGATTTCGTGACGACATACCCGGAATTTGCGGCCGCGAGATGGCCGTACACCGTTGCCGGGCTGCTCGGCGTCGCATGCTTCGAGGTTGCGCTGGTGCCACTGTGGAACCTGCTGACGCTGGTGAAGCGGCGAGACGTATTCTCCGGCAAGGCGATCCTGTGGGACAACGTCATCATCGGATGCGCCGGCGCGGAAGGCGTGCTGGTGCTGTTCGTGCTGCTGTACAACTCGTTCGCCCATAACGCCTACTACGATGCGTATCAAGGTGCGATGACGGACGTGGCGATGGGTGCGTTTGCATTGAGCCTCGCCTGCGTCGTCGCGCTGCTGCTTATCGTCGCCTTCATCCTGCTCATGCTCGTCATGCGTTCGCTGCTTGCGGCGGCCATCGCCCAGCGCGACGAGCTTGAGGCGGTGATCTGATGACGATTCGCGTGAACCTCGACGTGATGCTCGCCAGACGCAAGATGAGCGTGGGCGAGTTCGCCGAACGCATCGACATCACGCCGGCCAATGTGGCCGTGCTCAAGAACGGCCGCGCCAAGGCCATTCGTTTCTCTACGCTCGACCGCATCTGCGAGGTGCTCGACTGCCAGCCCGGCGATGTGCTCGAATGGGTCGACGATGATGACGCGGACGGGGCGTCGTAGGCAAGGGCGTCACGTGTCGCATCGTCCGCAGCCTCGGGCATAATCGAACGCATGTACGAATGCTTGAATCTGTTCTCGGAGCCCACCAAGGCATGGTTCAAACATGCGTTCGGCAGGCCGACCGATGCCCAGCAAGCGGCATGGCCGGCCATCCAATCAGGCAGGAACGTGCTGGTCATCGCGCCCACCGGTTCGGGAAAGACCTTGTCCGCGTTTCTTTCGGCCATCGACCGGCTGATGGGGGAACGGGCCGCACGTCCTGCGCCCGAGATGGTTCTTGCCGCCAAGCTGTCTCCATCCGGTCCATCGGCGGCCGGCCGCAGGCGGCGGGACGGTCGCCGAGGCGTCACGGTACTGTACGTCTCACCATTGAAGGCGCTCGCCGTCGATGTGGCCAAAAACCTGCAAACGCCGCTTGAGAGCATTGCCGCCCAATGCGAGGCGATGGGGTTGCATGCGCCGAACATCGCCGTAGCGACCCGCAGCGGCGACACCACACCGCAGGAGCGGCGGGCCATCGTCTCCCATCCGCCAGACATCCTCGTCACCACGCCGGAATCCTTGTACCTGCTGCTCACCTCCAAGGCGAGGCGCATCCTGAACACGGTCGATACGGTGATCGTGGACGAAGTGCACGCGCTCGCCGGCACCAAACGAGGCGCGCACCTCGCGCTCAGTCTCGAACGGCTCGATCTGCTCACCGGCTCACCGGCGCAGCGCATCGGGCTATCCGCGACCGTTAACCCGCCCGAAGCCGCGGCACGGTTCCTTGGCGGCGCGCAGCCGGTCGACATCGTCAATCCCGCGTCCAGTCCGGCGATGGATCTGCGCGTGATCGAACCATTGGCTAACATGCGTGACCTGCAATCCGCCAACGCGTCGTCGCGCGCCGGAGGCTCGGATATCCAGCGTGCCGGTACTCAGCCCATCTCCGGCGTCACGCCGGCCATGAGACGGCTTGCCGAACGACGCGGACTGACGGCCGATGCGGGACCTGCGCATGACGGGCATGCACCGTCGTCCGCTGCGCGGGAAGACTCCGGCGACACCGTCGATCTTGTCGGCGCGAACGGCGACCGGACCTCCGGTTCCATATGGCCGGTCGTGGAACGCAGCGTGCTCGACGAGATCCTCACTCACCACACCACGCTGGTGTTCGTCAATTCGAGAGGATTGGCGGAAAAACTCACCGCGCGGCTCAACGACCTCTACGCCGAGCGGCGTGGCACCGCTCATCCCATTACTTCTCCGGAAGGGCGTGAAGGATTCGCCGGTCATTACGACGCGGTGGTCGGGTCGACCACCATGCTCGTGCAATCGCATGAACCGGGCGACGTGATCGCGATGGCCCATCATGGTTCCGTCTCCAAGGATCGGCGCAAGCAGATCGAGGAGCAGCTCAAACGAGGCCAACTGCGCTGTGTGGTGGCCACCAGCAGCCTTGAACTCGGCATCGATATGGGATCGGTAGATCTGGTCATCCAAATCGCGCCGCCGTTATCGGTCGCATCCGGTCTGCAGCGTGTGGGCCGTGCCGATCACCGTGTCGGAGGCGTCTCCCATGCGCTGTTCTATCCGTTGACCCGCGAACAGATCATCGGCGTCGCTGCCAGTCTCGAAAGCATGAAGGCCGGAGCGCTCGAGCCGCTGACCATACCGCGCAACCCGCTCGACATCCTCGCCCAGCAGACCGTCGCCGCCGTGGCGATGGATGACCTTAAACCGGACGATTGGTATGCGACGGTACGCAAGGCCGCACCGTTCGCCGACCTTGGACGTGACATGTTCGATGCGGTCATGGGCATGATGACCGGCGCCTATAACAGCGAGGACTTCTCCGCGTTCCGCCCACCGCTCATGTGGAACCGCGAGGATGACATCATCTCCGCTCGGCCCGGCGCGCAGCGACTCGCTGTCACCAGCGGCGGCACCATTCCCGACCGCGGGCTCTACACGGTCGTTCTTCCCGAAGCGGACGCCGGCACAGGACCGCGACGCGTCGGCGAACTCGACGAGGAGATGGTCTACGAATCACGTGTCGGCGACGTGATCACCCTCGGCACCTCCACATGGCAGATCCAGGAAATCACCCGCGACCGGGTCGTCGTCACCCCCGCGCCGGGGCGCACCGCACGGTTGCCGTTCTGGCACGGGGAAGGCAACGGCCGCGACTACGGGTTCGGCAAAGCCAAAGGCCGGTTCATCCGCGACATCGCTCGAGGGCTGTCCGACACGACGCGATCCTCGATACGCGCCGGCGATATGAACGGGAGCGTATCGGCGGAAAGCAAGCCACGCTTCGACAAAGGCACAGAGCGTCGGCTGCGTGAAGACGGCCTTGACGGCAACGCCATCGACAATCTCGCGGCACTGCTCGCCGAGCAGCAGGCCGCAACCGGCGTCCTGCCCGGCGACCGGGATATCGTCATCGAACGATGCCCCGACGAGGAAGGCGATTGGCGCATCATCGTGCACTCGCCATTCGGCCGGCGCGTGCACGAACCATGGGCGATGGCCATCACCAACCGGTTGAAGCAGCAGTACGGATTCGACGGGCAGGTGTATGCGGCCGACGACGGCATCATCATCCGTCTGCCCGACGGGGAAGGAGCCATACCCGTTCAGGAGCTCGTCAGGTTCGACCCCGACGAGCTGCAACGCATCATCGAAACGCAGGTGGGGGAGAGCGTGCTGTTCGCCGCGCGGTTCCGCGAATGCGCGGCGCGATCCCTGTTCCTGCCACGCACCGAACCCGGCAAGCGCGTACCCCTCTGGCAGCAGCGGCTTCGCGCCGCTCAGCTGCTCAACGCCGCCAGAATGCGACGGAACTTCCCGCTCCTCTTGGAAACCGCGCGCGAATGTCTGCAGGACGTCTACGATCTACCGGCCCTGCGCGAGATCATGACCTCACTCAATGACGGCACCATCACCCTGCACGTCACGGATACGCAGGTACCGTCGCCGCTGGCGGAAAACCTGCTGTTCGGATTCGTCGGCGCGGTCATGTACCAGTACGACGTGCCTCAGGCCGAACGCAGCACGCAGATGCTGTCGATGGACCCGGACGTGCTGGAACGACTGCTCGGCACCACCGACATGTCCACAGTGCTCGACCCGGAGGTGATCGCAGAAGTCGAACAACAGCTTGCCGAGCGCACGTTCTGGAACGAACTGGACGAGCATGACATCGACGGCCGGGCCGCCCGCTACGCCAAAACCCACGGGCCGTTCACCGCCGACCGGATGATCGCCGATCTGCATGTTGCGGCCGACGACGCCGTGCACGCGCTGGACCGGCTCAAACAGCGGGGCGAACTGCTGACCGGCACGTTCGTGAGCGGCCTTGGGAGAACGCAATGGCTGCACCGGGGCGTCTTCCGTCGTATTCGCGCCAAGTCGCTGGTCAAAGCACGCAAGGCGATCCGACCGGTAGAACCGGCCGTGTTCCAGGCATTCCTGCTTGACCGGCAAGGCGTCGGCCCGGTCGGGGGAGCACACTGGCGTGGTCAGGACGGGCTGATGCGCGTCATCGAACAGCTCGAGGGCGTGGCCTTGCCGCTGACGGTGTGGGAATCCTCGGTGCTCCCCGCGCGGGTGGGCGACTACGCGCCGGCCATGCTGGACGAGCTAATCTCCGACGGGGAAATCATATGGGAGGGAAACAAAAGCTCGGACACCAAAGCCGGCGAACCGGGACGGATCATCTTCCATCCTGCGGATTCGATTCTGTACGGCCGGGAATCGCAGGAAGGGGTCGGCCCATGCGTCGATCGGAATGGAACGCGGCAGGACAGCGAATCACTGACCATCCCCGAGGCGATTCTTGCGGCATTGTCGTCCGGAGGCGCCTACCGGGCCGACCAGTTGGCTCAGATCGCGCGGGAACGGTGGAACGATGCTGGCACGGATATCGTTGACCCGCACACCGGTGAAATCGTTCCTCAAGCATGGTCGCAACACCAGTTCGAGGAGGCCCTCTGGTCGCTCGTCTGGCAAGGCAAGGTCACCAACAGCTCCCTGAACCCGATACGGGCGTTGGTGGCGGGAAACAAGCCGGTACGCACCCCGGCGCGAGCGGTCCGACGACACATCCGCGTGCAGGCACGTATTCCCATGACGCTTGGCGGGCTATGGTCGCTCGTCGCGCAACCCGCTCCCGAAGAGGATGCCGTGTCGCCGTCGTCATTGATGGCAGGGGACACCGCGCCGATGGGCAGCGAGGCGATCACGCCAGAACGCCGTGCCATCGCCCAGGTGGAGATACTGCTCGACCGATACGGCGTCATCGCACAGCCATTGATCGAACAGGACGGCATCGAAGGAGGATTCTCCGCACTGTACCCGGTGCTCAAACGCATGGAGGAACACGGTCTGCTGACGCGTGGCATGTTCATTACCGGTTTCGGCGCCGCCCAGTTTGCCGCCTCCGACACAGTGAACATGCTCCGTGAAGACAACGGCCAATGGCACAGCCAGTCCGATGTCGCGCTAGACGTTACCGATCCTGCCAACCTCACCGGATCGGCCATTCCGTGGCCCGCCAATACCGGCAGACCGACCCGCAGGGCCGGCACCATGATCACGCTCTGCCACGGCAAACCGGTACTGTACGCAACGCCGCGATCCCACCATCTGCTCGCCTTTGACCGAAACGAAGACACGTTGCGGCCCGCCTGCGCCGAACTCGCCTACACCCTGCAACGGCAAATGGGCGTGCCCGGTGCCATATCGGGTGGCGTCACCTTCGCCGACCTCAACGGCGAGCCGTTGACCCAGCGCGGCGATACCGCCCGTATTCTGCACGCCGCTGGATTCGTGCCATGCCCTCAGGGCATGAAGCTCTACCGGTAAACCACCAGCATGGCGGAAACGATCATAGGGGAATGCCGTCCATGACACGAGACCAGCCAAAAGCCGCCGCATATGAAGGGAGGGATGGCCAATCGGTCATCCCTCCCTTCATATGCGGCGCACCTGCGTTTATGCGATAAACGTGATCGGGGCCGGCAGATCGACTCCCGAACCGTCACGACGCATGTCGGGAGCAGGCAGCGCCACCGGGGAACCGGATTCGGTGGAGGCGTGCAGCGGATAGGCGCCAACCCAGGCGAGGATCAGCGTGTTCTGTCCCTTGAGGAACCGCTGCGAGCGCACGCCGCCCGTGCCGCGGCCCTTGGTCGGATACAGTTCGAACGGCGTGACCTTTGCCGAACCGTTCTCCGTACCGGCCAACGCGTCCTTGTCTCCCGCCACCGTCAGTACCACCGTGCCGGAACCGGCCGCCGCATCGTCGTCACCATCACCGCCGGTCCATGCGATCTTGCCGGCCGGCACCACGTTGAACGACAATGCCACGCACTCGTCGGCCAGACGGATGCCTGCCATACCGGCCGCCGTACGTCCTTGCGGACGCACGTTCTTCGCTTCGAACGTCAGCAGCGAGGAATCGGACGAAACGAACACGAGCCGGTCATCGTCCGCGGCATCCGCGGCGGTCAACACACGATCCCCGTCTTTCAGATCGATCACGTTCCACGAATCCATCGTGGTCGGCGCCTCGCGGTTCCAACGTTTCACTACGCCTCCGCGAGTGCCGATCGCCAGCGGCGGCAGATCGGTCACCGCATTGCCCGACGCGTCGCGCCCGGCCGCGAACTCGGGCTGTTCCACCCCGTTCAGCGTGCCGGTCAATGCCACAGCCGCCACTACATGCTCGCCATGCACCGGCTCGGTGCTTTCGGTCATGCCGATCAGCTCGTCCGCGCGCACGCCGCCGGTCACGCTCAACGATTCCGCCGCGGGCAGGTTCGGCAACTCCACCACATGCGCCAGCACCAGTCGGCCGGCCGACGTGACCAGGCCATACGAGGAACGTGTGGACGTGCGGATGATCGACACGATCTGATCATCCGGCTTGCGCGGATCGGATAGTGAACGCGACTCCCACACATCCCATGCGGTCGGAGACATGCGTGCGATCAGTCCGGATGCGCTCAGCATCACCACGCACGGCTCGTCGTCGATCTGCAACGCGGCCGCCGTCAGTGCGGCGCCGTCCTCGCCGGCCTTCTTCGCGGCCGCCGCGGCCGCCGCCACATCGGCCGCGGCGCTCGATAGCCTCGTTGCGGTACGCGCGGCCTCCAGCGCGGCGGACGATGCCGCGTCATCGCCATGAGCCGTCACCGGCGTCAGCGTCCCGTCCGGCCCCTCGTCCAGCAGCACCGTGCGCCGTGGCGAACCGTACGCCGCCACGGCCTCGTCCATCTCGCGAACCACCACGCGGTCCAATTCTTCACTGGACGCGAGGATGCGCTCCAGCTCCTCGATGCGCTGCTTGAGATCGTCGCGCTCCGCCTCAAGCTCAATGCGGCTCATCTTCGTCAAACGCCGCAGACGCAGGTCGAGAATGTACTGCGCCTGGATGTCGTCGAGGTCGAACACCGCAATCAGGCGATTCTTCGCCGCATCCGCATCCTCGGACGTGCGGATCACTTGGATCACCTCGTCGATGTCGAGCAGCGCCAGCAGCAGTCCCTCGACCAGATGCAGCCGTTCCAGCGCCTTCTTGCGACGGAACTCGCTGCGCCGGCGCACCACCACGCGACGATGGTCGATCCACACTGAGAGCATCTCCTTCAAGCCCATCGTGTGAGGGCGACCGTCCACCAGCGCCACGTTGTTCATCGTGAAGTTGTCCTGCAACGGCGTGTTGCGGAACAGCTGCGCGAGCACTGCGTTCGGATCGAACCCGGTCTTCACCTCGATCACGAGCCGCGTGCCGTTATGCCGGTCCGTCAGGTCGATCGCGCCCGAAATGCCCTCCAGCTTATGGTTCTTCACGCCTTCCGAAATGCGCTCGAGCACGCGTTCGGGGCCGACCATGTACGGCAGTTCGGTCACCACGATCGCCTTTTTGCGGGCCGTCACGTTCTCGATATGCGTCTTGGAACGGGTCGTCAGCGACCCGCGGCCCGTCTCGTACGCCTCACGGATGCCGTCACGGCCGATGATGATGCCGCCGCCCGGCCAATCCGGGCCCGGCACGTAGCGCATCAGCTCCTCAAGCGACGCCGTCGGATACTTCATGAGATGCTTCGCGGCCGCGACCACCTCGCCGAGATTATGCGTCGCCATGTTCGTGGCCATACCCACCGCGATGCCCGAACCGCCGTTGACCAGCAGGTTCGGGATCGCCGACGGCAGCACGGTCGGCTCCTTGAGCTTGTTGTCGTAGTTCGGCGTGAAATCGACCGTATCCTCGTCGATGTCCGCGTTCATACCGAGCGCCGCCGGCGCAAGACGCGCCTCCGTGTAACGCGATGCGGCCGGGCCGTCGTCCAGCGAACCGAAATTGCCATGGCCGTCCACCAGCGGCAGCCGCATCGCGAACGGCTGGGCAAGACGCACCATCGCCTCGTAGATCGCCGAATCGCCATGCGGATGCAGCTTGCCCATCACTTCGCCGACGACACGCGCCGACTTCATGTACGGACGATCCGGATTAAGGTTCATCTGGCCCATCTGATAGACGATGCGCCGCTGCACCGGCTTCATGCCGTCTCGCGCATCGGGCAGCGCACGTGCGTAGATCACCGAATACGCGTATTCGAGGAACGACTTGCTCATCTCTTCGTTCAACGGCGTTTCGACGATATGCTCCTTGACCTTGCGCAGATCATAGGCGGGCTGTGCCGGCTTGCGATGCGATGCCATGCGTACGTGCTCCCCACTGTGTCGATGGATGTCGATGGTCCCGAACAGGCCGGATTCACACCGGCCAACCGCACCATAATATCGGACCCGCACGCCAAGCCGCGAGAAATTCACCCCGCAGTGATTGAATGGGAGCCATGAGTGTGGAAGTCCCGGACATGGAAGAACTCTTGCGATTCGCGCCGGTCGCACGATACGACGATCACGACCCCGGCCGAACCGGCCCGGCCGATGCCGCGAATGGTCATGACGGCGGCGAGGGCACGCGCGGAGGAGCACTGCACCTGTCGGCCGTGCTGCCCGCCGTCAGCGCCGCCATCGGCCACCCCATCGCCACAGCCATCCACCATGATCCCACTGCGGCGCAACGCGCGCTCGGACTGCCCGACGCGACGTCCGCGATCGTGGTGCTCGTCGACGGACTCGGATACTGGAACATCGCCATGCGGCTCGGCCACGCACCCTACCTGCGCTCGCTGATGAACGAGCCGGCCAACCAGCGGTCCATCGCCACCTGCGCCCCCAGCACCACGACCGCCGCGATGGCCGCGTTCGGCACCGGTACCTGTCCGGGACTTACCGGCATGGCCGGCTACACGCAACTCAATCCCTACAACGGCAAGCTCTGCCAGCTCATCCAATTCACCGACGCGCCCGACCCGGCCGACCTGCAACGCCAGCCCACCGTCTTCGAGCGGCTGCGCGCGCAAAACGTACGCGTCACCAGTTCGGGTCTGCCGAAATTCAAGAACTCGCCGCTGACCGAAGCCGCATTGCGCGGCAGCGATTACATCGGCTCCGTCACCCCGCGCGACCGCGTCATGGCGGCCTGCAACGCGGCGAAGACGCCGGGACTGACCTACCTGTACATCCGCGACGCTGACAAGATCGGCCACGGCCATGGCTGGGATTCCGACAAGTGGATCGCCGTGTTCGAGCGCATCGACGCGCAGCTCGCCCTGCTCAAACGCAGCGCGCCGGCCGGCACCCTGATCGTCATCACCGCCGACCATGGCATGATCACGGCCGACCCCGGCCAGCGGATCGACATCGCCGCGGAACCCGAACTCAGTCGTGGCGTCGCCGTGGTCGGGGGAGAGCCACGCTCGCTGATGCTGTACGCGCAGGACGGAGAGCATCCCACCGGCATCGCGGCCCGATGGCGAAACCGTCTCGGTGATCTCGCACTGGTGCGTACCAAGGACGAGGCGATCGGTCAGGGACTGTTCGGCCCGGTGGACGATCGCATCCGCCCGATGCTCGGCGATGTGATCGTTTCGGCCCGGCAGGCCGTCACGATCGTGGACTCGCGCATCCAATCGGACAAGGCCATGCAGCTACCGAGCGTGCATGGCTCGCACAGCTGGCTGGAATCGGACATCCCCTGCCTGATCGACGTGGCGTAGCCGGATCTTCTGCCCATGTGACTCGGTTCGGTCCCACGCGTCGTGATCCGTTGGGCTGGCAGTTTCAGTCGCCGAACAGGATCTCGTCCCAGCTGGGCATGGGGGAGCGGCCGGACTTGCGCTTCTCCGGTTTGGCAAACGCCGGCGGAACGTCGGACGGCGTTTGCGGACGGGACTGCTCATCGGACGATATCTCGGCCTGATCATCGCTCGCCGCGGCAGATTCCACGGTCGTCTCGTCGCCGTCCTCATTCGTATGACGGACAGCCGATGCGTCGGCCTGCGACTGGGATGCGGCATCAGCGTGGCTGGCGTCGCCCGACGCGGCTGCTGTGGATTGCGCCGTTGCCTTGCTCGCGTCGTCCGACGGATGCGCGAATGGGGAGACAGACGGCTGATGCGCCATGCTCCACTGCGATACGGTACGTTCGATGCGTGCCGATCGGATCGAATCACCCGGCAAATTCGCCGCGCGCGTGCCGTCCGAGGGGACGGCCGCTTCGCCGCGCGGCTCGGTCCGCCTCGGCTCGGGACGTTCTCCCAGCAGCTGTTTGGCGGTCGCGTTCACGCAGGTCACCGCGTTGTCGTGCATGTTCCATGTCCATTCGGCGGTCAGTTCGCGGTTGGCGGACATGAACCTCGCCACGATCCGCCATGGTTCCAGACCGCGACGGGTCGCCTGCCAGGTGATCGACTCCATGCCGATGCGTGCCGTGGCCAGCGTATGCTCGATCAGGTCGGCAAGTGAATGCAGCCGGCTGCTCTTCGGCGCCGGAACCGCCAGGAACTGTTCGATCGCGTACTGCTTTTCGGTTTCGACGGCCGCCGAAAACCGCCTCACCAACGCTTCGCTCAGGTGATAGCGTTCCGCGACCTTCGCCGGATCCGCGCCGGCCCGGATCAGCGACTGGATCTGCGATATCGGCAGCGTGGCCGTAGCCTGCGGCTGCGCGGGCCGCGATTCGGAGCGGATCTGCTTGGCTTCGAGGATGGCCCGTTCCAGCGTGTCGTCCACGGCGACGGAAAAACGCGCGTCGTCGACCGCGAACACGAGGTTGCCCGCGCTGTCGACATGGTCGAAACTGGCTTGCTCCAGCGGATTCTCAGGCATTCGCACCACTTTCCTCGTTCAACGGGCATCTCGTTTCTATTGTGCCCTACGTGTCGTATTTTACGAGTATTTCGAATCGTGTATCCTATGCCACGTAAAAGTCATGTATTCTATGGCGCAGAAGAAGTCACTTCGACGAAAGGATCACGATGGCTCAGGATTACGATTCCCCTCGTAACAAGGACGAGGACGAGGAGTCTCTGCAGGAGCTCGGCAAGGGATCGCAGAACTCCTCCAGCGACATCGACGACGATGAGAACGCCATCGCCGAGGACTATGAGCTGCCCGGCGCCGATCTGAGCAACGAGGACGCTTCGGTGACCGTCATCCCGATGCAGAGCGACGAGTTCCTCTGCTCCGAATGCTGGATGGTCAAGCACCGCAGCCAGCTGGCGTACACCAACGAGGACGGACAGCCCGTCTGCAAGGAGTGCGCCGCCTGATGGCGATTGACGAGACCTACAACGAGCCGGAAACCGTCGAGGTGCTGGTCAAGTCCCTCGACCCGGAGCATCCGGCGGAACTGTTTTACGCCCATGCCGGCGACGCCGGCGCGGATCTCATCACCACCGAGGCGGTGACGCTCAAGCCGTTCCAGCGGGCGCTCGTGCCCACGGGCGTGGCCATCGCGCTGCCCGCCGGGTACGTGGCGCTCGTGCACCCGCGTTCCGGCCTGGCGGCCAAGCAGGGGGTCACGGTGCTCAACGCGCCGGGTACCGTGGACGCGGGCTATCGCGGCGAAATCAAGGTGCCGCTGATCAATCTCGATCCCGAGCACACCGTTGAATTCAAGCCCGGTGACCGCATCGCCCAGATGGTCATCCAGCGTTACGCCGAGGCGAGGTTCATTCCGGCGGACGTGCTGCCGGGGTCGGACAGGGCCGAGAAGGGCTTCGGATCGACTGGCGTGTCGTCGTGACCCCATGGCGCGACGGCGCGCGAAGAACACGGTAGGATAGGCACATACACGAGGGCAGGTGGGAGTATGGCAAACGCAGAGAACGATTACGCGGCGGCGCGCAAGCTGGGTTGCGAAATCAGCGATGATCCCGTCAACCCGCTCAAGCCGATCATGGAGGCGTGCCGATTCCACCACCCGGGTGAGGATCTGTCGATTCTCGAACGCGCCTACCGCCGCGCCGTGACCCAGCATGCGCCGCAGCGCCGCAAGTCGGGCGAACCGTACATCATTCATCCGCTGGCCGTAGCCCAGATCCTCGCCGATCTGGGCATGGGCCCGCTTGTTGTGGCGGCCGGTCTGCTGCACGACACCGTGGAGGACACCGACTACACGCTCGATGAATGCCGCGCCGAATTCGGCGACACGGTCACCGGACTGGTCGACGGCGTCACCAAGCTTTCCAAGATGGAATACGGCGATTCGGCCCAGGCCGAGACGATCCGCAAGATGGTCGTCGCGATGAGCCGAGACGTGCGCGTGCTCGTCGTCAAACTCGCCGACCGTGTCCACAACGCGCGCACATGGCGGTACGTGAAGACCTCGGGCGCGCAGAAGAAGGCGCGCGAGACGCTCGACGTCTATGCCCCGCTCGCCAACCGACTCGGCATGAACGCGATCAAGACCGAGCTCGAGGAACTCAGCTTCAAGGTGCTCTATCCGAAGATCTATAACGAGATCGTCGTGCTCGTGGCGCGTCGTGCCGGCCAGCGTGACGTGTATCTCAAGCAGATCCTCGCCGAGATCAACGAGGATCTCGACGCGCAGCACATCAAGGCATATGTGACCGGCCGTCCGAAGGACTACTTCTCGATCTACCAGAAGATGATCGTGCGTGGCCACGATTTCTCCAACATCTACGATCTGGTCGGCGTGCGCATCATCGTCGACACGATCCAGGACTGCTATGCGGCGCTTGGCGCCGTGCACGCGCGATGGAGCCCGGTTCCCGGCCGGTTCAAGGACTACATCGCCATGCCGAAGCTCAACATGTACCAGTCGTTGCACACGACGGTCGTGGGGCCGGGAGGCAAACCCGTCGAGATCCAGATCCGCACCTGGGACATGCACCGGCGCGCCGAATTCGGCATCGCCGCCCATTGGAAGTACAAGGAGAACGGTCAGGCCGGCCGTGCCCTGAGCTCGCCGGACAAGTCCGATCTCAAGCGGGGCGGCGGCGAGAACCAGGAGCTGAGCGAGGCCGACAACCTCAAGTGGATCCAGCAGCTCGCCGACTGGACCTCCGAAACCCCCGACTCCAATGAGTTCCTCGGCTCGCTCAAGGAGGATCTCGGCGCGGCCGAAGTGTACGTGTTCACGCCGAAAGGCAAGATCGTCTCCCTGCCGGCCGACGCCACACCGGTCGACTTCGCATACGCCGTGCACACCGAGGTCGGTCACCGTACGATGGGCGCACGCGTCAACGGCAGGCTCGTGCCGCTCGATACGAAGCTCGAGAACGGCGACACCGTCGAGGTGCTCACCTCGAAGTCCGAGACCGCCGGCCCGTCGCGCGACTGGCTGAGCTTCGTCAAAAGCCCGAAAGCACGTAACAAGATCCGCCAGTGGTTCTCCAAGGAACGCCGCACCGAGGCGATCGAGGAGGGGCGCGATGAGCTGACGCGTGCCATGCGCAAGCGCAATCTGCCGATCGCCACACTGCTGACGCCGAGTGCATTGGTCGGCGTGTCCGACGAGCTGAACTTCTCCAACCCAGACAACCTGTTCGCCGCGATCGGCGACGGCCAGATCTCCACGCAGAACGTCATCGCGCACCTTGTCAAGGACGCGGGCAGCGACGAGGTGGACGAGGAGGTCGAGCAGGAGGCGCTGCCGCTGCGGCAGGTCGAATCCACGAAGAAGACCACCAGCTCCCTCGGCATCTCGGTCAAGGGCGTGGGCGACGTCTGGGTCAAGCTCGCACGCTGCTGCATGCCGGTGCCCGGAGATCCGATCATCGGCTTCATCACGCGCAACCAGGGCGTGTCGGTGCACCGCGTCGACTGCCAGAACATGATAGACCTGAAAAAACGCCAGCCCGAACGCGTCGTGGACGTGCAATGGACCAGCACCAAGGGCCTGTTCATGGTCAAGATCCAGGTGGAGGCGTTGGATCGTCAGCATCTGCTGAGCGACGTGACCCGCGTGCTTGCCGATCACGGCGTGAACATCATCTCCGGCGCGCAGGCCACCGGCCGAGACCGTGTGGCGATCAGCCAGTTCAGCTTCGAAATGGCTGATCCGCAGCATCTGAACCGGCTGCTGGCCGCCGTGCGCAAGATCGACGGCGTGTTCGATGTGTACCGCATCACCGGCGCCAAGGACTCGCAGGAGCCGAGACTGCGCAAGATGCAGGAGTAGCGTGTCTGACGCTGGTGTCCGCGTCCCGGATGCTGCCGACCATCTGTGACGAACATCGGTCGGTGGCATCTGGGACACTGTATCGCTATGAGTACTATCGTCATGCATACCTCAGAAGGTGACATCAAGATCAACCTGTTCGACGACGAGACCCCGGTCACCGTCAAGAACTTCCTCGGCCTGGCCACCGGCGAGAAGGAGTGGGCGGACCCGTTCACCGGACAGCCCTCGCACGAGCCGTTCTACAACGGTCTTACCTTCCACCGCATCATCAAGGACTTCATGATCCAGGGCGGCTGCCCGCTTGGCACCGGCACCGGCGGCCCGGGCTACGACTTCGACGACGAGATCGTCCCCGGTCTCAAGTTCGATCGCCCGTACCTGCTCGCCATGGCGAACGCCGGTCTGCGCCGCGGCCGCGACGGCAAGATCCACGGCACCAACGGCTCGCAGTTCTTCATCACCACCGTGCCGACCCCGTGGCTCGACGGCCATCACACGATCTTCGGCGAGGTCGCCGACGATGAGTCCAAGAAGGTCGTCGACAAGCTCGAGGCCGTGCCGACCGACCGTTCCGACGCCCCGCTCGAACCGGCCATGATCGAATCAGTCGAAGTACTGTAAGTCGTCGGATGGCCACTTTCCGGCGGCCGACTACCATGCAAGCTCCCGCCCGTCGGGAGCTTGTCGCATATCAGAACCAATTCACGCCGTCAGCGGGCGTACACCGTGGGGGAGCCGGTCAGCCGTTCGCGTGCCGACTGCGGAATGGATCGAAACTGCCTGACGATGCCTTCCATTGTCGTCTGCGAGGTGACGTTGCCGTTGCGGTCGTAGCGTCGTGCGTTGCTGGTGCGTGCCACCTGAGCCAATGCGGGGCGTCGTTTATGTGCGAACCACATGATTGCCTCGATTCCTTAAAGATCGTTCGTCTTCCAACGGTTTTCATCATGGCCGATTCGGTCGTGACACACCATCGGGGACATTCCCCATTCTTCCCTGAATCAAGGCCGGCCGCCCTCATCCGCATGGGTGATCTTCCGCGTCGGTCACATGCGTGTGGGTATTGAACGTCATCCTGCGGAATGACGGGAATACACGCTCCTAGCGTCGCTTCGGCACTCCGGCATCCACGAGTTTGCGTTCCAGACGTTCCGGGTGCATCAGATCTTCGTATTCGAACCGTACGATACGAGTCACTCCTTGAGCCAGCAGGTGGGTTTCTCGTTCCCGCTCGGCGTGCACTTTTGCCTGAATGGTGCGGCGTCGCGCGTCGCTCAGCACATACTTGCCCATGCCATCGTATTCGCCGACGATCGTTGAGCCGTCCGGTAACTCCCACAGGAAATCCACGCGATACGGTGCTTCCAAGTTCGTGGGATTGGGAAACTCCCGCTGCAACTGCGGCACCATGAACCCATGGTCGACCATCACCGCCCTCGCCAGCGATTCGCCGCCGTTCTCGCTGAGGGGATCGGCATATCTGCAGAGTCGGACAACCGTTGCGCTGTCCTGTCCCATCTCACGGCATAGCTCCGGCAGTCCGCTTAGGTCCACGCCGTGCCGCGCGGCCGAGTCGAATATCGGCAGCATCTCTCGGAACGAATATCGCTGCGCGCAGTCGATCAGCGTGCGCCGCGCGCCGGTCACGCACAATCCATCGACGACGGTTGACGGGACGTCCGGCATGTACAGGCGATGCACCATGCCGGATGAACGTCTTGGTCCGACGTACGGGTCGGCTACGAATACGGATGCATTCCGATGCAGTGCGTACTGATGTTCGAATCCGTGGGCGCAGACCGCCGTCAACCCGGCGAACACCCATCGGGGATGCAACTTGGCCAATGCGCGCGCCGTGTGCAAATGCTGCTGGTGGGGCGTCAAGGAACGCCAGTAGCCGCTCTTGACATATACGTTGCGATGCGGACGTTCCAGCGATCCTTCACGCGCTCGCCGTAGCAGGGCACGACGATCCCGGTCGGTGAGGCCGACGGCGCATCGCCGCTCCTGTTGCGCCGCGTCCATTATGTCTTCGATTCGTCGATTCATTCTCATGCATTGGACGATACGGCATACGGCAGGGAGAAAGAGCGATATTCGACCACTGTGGTCGAACGCTGTTAGGTAAACCGTTTTATGTGGATAACTCGCCTCCACATACAATTCAATGCCCATCCTCGGCGTCTGCATAACCGTACAGGCGGCAAGGATGTCTGTACGGTTATGCGAAATCATCTGCAAAACCGTACAGACAGCCTCCCGTAGCGTACGCTTTTGCAGAAACTGTCGGCAAAAGTCGGCAAAAGCGTATATGAGAAAGAATTGTGCGTACGTTTCCGCCGGTACCTCAGCAAGAACGTACATGGGGACGCGCGCAATGTACGTTCTTGCTGACGAGTTAGACGAAAACGTACGGATGGGCGACTGGCTTCCGCAGCCGCGTGTCAACGACGGTGAGGGGCGCTATCAGAGCACGCCGAAATGAAGCAGGGCATTGAGGATGCCGTCGTGGTCGACGTCGTCGGTGATGTAGTCGGCGGCCTGCTTGGCCGGCTCGGTGGCATTGCCCATCGCCACGCCGATGCCCGCGAACTCGAGCATCGTCGCATCGTTGCCGCCGTCTCCGAACGCGATCGTCTGCTCGCGGGTCCATCCGTAATGACGCATGAACCGTTTCATGCCCTCTGGCTTGCCTCCGTCGGCGGGAATCAGGTCGGTGAAATCGGGATGCCATCGCACGCCCTTGACATTGCGGCACAGGGCGGTCACCTCGGCCTCCTGCTCCGGCGTGATGTACGGACTGATCTGGAACGTCTCAATGCTCATCGCCCGCTCGTGCGGATCGTCCACATGCACGGCCGGCGCGGTCTTGCCCAGCTGCGCCCATGTGCGGCGCATCGCATCGGTGATCTGGTTGAAGTACACGTAGTCCTTCTCGCAGAAGTTCGCCACCACGTCCGGATGCGCATCCAGCCAGCGGATGATCGTCGCGATGTCAGGCCTATCCAGCGACTGCTTCTCCAGAAAACCGTGGTCGTCGAAGCAGTACTGGCCGTTCAGGCCGACGATGCCGTCGAACTTCACCGGGATCGTGTCGAGCACGACCGTCATATGCGAGGGCGCGCGGCCGGTGCAGATGAACACCTTCA
This sequence comes from Bifidobacterium simiiventris, assembly GCF_019331715.1. Taxonomy (GTDB): domain Bacteria; phylum Actinomycetota; class Actinomycetes; order Actinomycetales; family Bifidobacteriaceae; genus Bifidobacterium; species Bifidobacterium simiiventris. The sequence goes on along the minus strand of NZ_JAHBBG010000004.1, from coordinate 118,501 downwards.
CGCCGCGTTCCTGTAGCTGATGCAGTGCGTCGATGGTCGACTGCGGCACGATGTGCGTGATAAAGCTCGTCAATGTGCCGTCGATGTCGAAGAATGCGGCGCGGATGCCGCCGCCATCGGGAAGCCGAACACCGACAGTCGGATCGATCATGGTCATGGCACACCTCCGCCTCACGTAACGAAAAACCTACCGTCCAGTGTACGGTCCAGCCGTCCCGAGATGAGATGCGGCGGCACGTCGTATGATGGGGGCGTTGCGGCAAACGCCAATCCGCAGCCGACAAGGGCAATGGACGGCTGCCAAGTCATAGGGGGCATTATGACCGAACACATCACCATCGGCGACGACCTGATCGCCATCCGCCACTACCTGCACGAGCATCCCGAACGCAGCTTCGAGGAACACGACACCACCGCGTATCTCAAACGGCAGCTCGAGGACCACGGCATCACCGTGCTCGACACATCGCTCGAAACCGGCTGCGTCGGCCTGATCGAAGGGGAACGCCCCGGTCCGCGTATCGCGCTGCGCGCCGACATCGACGGATTGCCGATCAATGAGGAGAGTGGACTGCCATTCACTTCGCTCAACGACGGCGTGATGCACGGCTGCGGACACGACCTGCACATGAGCGGCCTGCTTGGCGCCGCATTCTGGCTCGCCGACCACCGGGACAAGATCGCCGGCAGCATCAAAATCGTATTCCAACCGGCCGAAGAGCTCGGCATGGGCGCGCGCAGGGTCATCGCCGCAGGCGTGGCCGATGACGTCGAGGCGATCATCGGCACGCACAACAACCCGAACTACGCGCCCGGCCAGATCGCCATCGGAGCTGAGCCGATGATGGCCGGCTGCGTCAAATTCAAGGTCACCCTGCACGCGCAGGGCACCCACGCCGGCTACCCGCAGAAGGGCACCGGCCCGATCGAGGCGCTCGCCACGATGATCCTGTCGCTGCAGACCATCGTCAGCCGCAACATATCGCCGTTCCACGCGGTCGTGCTGTCCATCACCGAAGTGCACGGCGGCCACGTATGGAACGTGGTGCCCGCCGAAGCCGGATTCCAAGGCACCGTACGCTTCTTCGACACCGGCGACGAGCAACTGGTCCACCGCCGCTTCGAGGCCGAGGTCAAGCACACGGCCGAAGCGTACGGCATCGACGCGGACGTGGACTGGGACTGCATCCAGATCCCGCTGGTCAACGACACGTCGCTCGCCGAGGCGGTCGCCGCCGACGTGCCGCAGTACGCCACGCTCAAGCCGATCCGCGCCAGCATGGCAGGAGAGGATTTCGTGGAGTTCGGCGTCAAATCGCGGCTGGTCTTCGCGTTCATCGGCTCGAACGGGCAACCCGGATGCGCCGACTGGCATAGCCCGCATTTCGTCGGACTGGACGGGGCGATCGAACCGGCCATGAACTTCTACGTCAACGCCGCACTGCGCGTGCTTGACGAACTGCGATGACGACAGACGAAACAGCCGCGTCGGACATAGCGGAAACGATAAAGCCGGCATCCATCGCGTTGCGGTAAAACACGCGCATTACACTAGGCACCATGACACAGATTCGTTTCGCACTCGCCCAGATCGACACCTGCGTCGGCGACCTCGACGCCAACGCCGACAAGATCATGCAATACGCCCACCGCGCCGCGCAGCACCACGCGCAGGTCGTCGTCTTCCCCGAAATGACCCTCACCGGCTATCCGATCGAAGACCTCGCCCTGCGCCGCACCTTCCGCAAGGCCGCATGGGACAAGGCCAACTGGCTCGCCACCGAACTCGCCGCCGACGGACTCGGCGACCTGTATGTGGCGGTCGGCACCGTCGGCACCGACCACGCCTCCGACAAGCCGCGCAACCGCATGGTCGTTCTGCACGACGGCGTGGTCTGGGCCGGATACGACAAGCACTTCCTGCCCAACTACGGCGTGTTCGACGAATTCCGCATCTTCGCGGCCGGCGACCGATCCGTCGTGCTCGACGTGGATGGCGCGCGCGTCGGCGTGGCCATCTGCGAGGACATCTGGCAGGACGGCGGCCCGGTCGCCGAACTCGCCGGCCGCGATATCGACGTGCTCATGACCATGAACGGCTCGCCGTACGAGGAGGGCAAGACGCACGTGCGCCACGAACTCGCCGTGCGCCGCGCCGCCGAAGTGCATGCGCCCGTGATCTACGTCAATCAGGTCGGCGGCCAGGACGACCTCGTCTTCGACGGCGGCAGCTTCGTCGTCGACGCCGACGGCACGATGCTCGTGCGCTCGCCGATGTTCATGGAGCATCTCGCCTTCTTCGACCTCGACACGACCGCCGAACGCCAGCAGGCGGGCGAGATCGTGCCGGCGATGGATCCGGACGAGGAGGTGTACACGGCCTGCGTGCTCGGACTCAAGGACTACATGGCCAAGAACCATTTCCACGGCGTGTGTCTCGGCCTGTCCGGCGGCATCGACTCCGCGCTCGTGGCCGCGATGGCCGCCGACGCGGTAGGCGGCGAACACGTGCAGGGCATCTCCATGCCGTCCATGTATTCGTCCGACGGTTCGAAGGATGACGCGGCCGACCTTGCGGCCAACATCGGCGCGAAATACGACATCCAGCCGATCGAACCGCTGTTCAACGCCTACCAGCGGCAGCTCCATCTCGAAGGCGTGTCCGCCGAGAACCTGCAGGCGCGCATCCGCGGCGTCATCGTCATGGCCTACTCGAATTCGAAGGGACTGCTTGCGGTGGCCACCGGCAACAAGTCCGAACTGGCGTGCGGTTATTCGACGATCTACGGCGACGCGGTCGGCGGCTACGCGCCCATCAAGGATCTGCTCAAGACGCGCGTGTGGGAGCTGAGCCGCTGGCGCAACCGCGCGGCCGCGGCCGGCATGGGCATCGGCGGTCTGCACGTCGTCGGCAACGAGCAGGGCGACCCCGGCAAGCCGTTGCCCGGCGGCGTGATGATCCCGGTCAACTCGATCGAGAAGGCGCCGAGCGCCGAACTACGCCCCGGCCAGAAGGACTCCGATTCGCTGCCCGAATACGAGCTGCTCGACAAGGTGCTTGCCGCATACATCGAGCACGCGCACGGCCGCGCCGACCTGTTGGCCGACGGCTTCGACGAGAAGACCGTGGACACCGTGATGCGGCTCGTAGACCGTGCCGAATGGAAGCGCCGCCAGTATCCGTTGGGGCCGAAGGTCACCGCGCTGGCGTTCGGCCGCGACCGCCGTCTGCCGGTGACGAACGCGTTCCGCGAATAGAACGATCGCAGCATGATTCGGCCGCGCGCGTTCCTGACCTTGGGCATGTGCGCGGCCGTTTGGCGACAAGAAGGGGAACACATATGAGCGACAAGGAATGGTATTTCAACACTGTCACCGAACAGCCGGAACTGGGCAAGCTCTCGCCCATCGGACAGCGGATGGGACCGTACAAGACCCGTCAGGACGCGCTCGATGCATGGAAGATCGTCAAGGAGCGCAACACCGTGTGGGACGAGCAGACCCGCGAATGGAACAAATGGGGATCCGGCTCGTCCGCGGATGACGGGGATTGATGAGATCCCATGCAAGGGGGAAGGCTGGCAGGAATGCGGCCTTCCCCCTTGCATATTCCGGCATTCCGCCTCATCCGCTTCGGCGGCCTGACGGTTATGACAAGAGCGGCCACGATGGAATGTGAGATAGCTCACTGCTGATTCCAGCGCTTTCCCAGATTCGTTCAACTACAATGCATAAATGAAACAGCAACGACAAGGATGCGTTGCACCGCCACGACACCAAGGAGTGACATGACAGCAGTTGAGAATGCAGTCTCTCAGAAGGAACTCGAAGCCCAGGCGTGGGCCGGCTTCACCGAGGGCAACTGGCAGAAGGACATTGACGTTCGCGACTTCATCCAGAAGAACTACACGCCGTACACCGGCGACGAGTCGTTCCTCGCCAACGCCACCGAGAAGACCAAGCACCTGTGGAAGTACCTCGACGACAACTACCTGGCTGTCGAGCGCAAGCAGCGCGTCTACGACGTGGACACTCACACCCCGGCCGACATCGACGCCTTCCCGGCCGGCTACATCGAGTCCCCGGAGGTCGACAACGTGATCGTCGGCCTGCAGACCGATGAGCCGTGCAAGCGCGCCATGATGCCGAACGGCGGCTGGCGCATGGTCGAGCAGGCCATCAAGGAGGCCGGCAAGGAGCCGGATCCGGAGATCAAGAAGATCTTCACCAAGTACCGCAAGACCCATAACGACGGCGTCTTCGGCGTGTACACCAAGCAGATCAAGATCGCCCGCCACAACAAGATCCTCACCGGTCTGCCGGATGCCTACGGCCGCGGCCGCATCATCGGCGACTACCGCCGCGTGGCCCTGTACGGCGTCAACACGCTGATCAAGTTCAAGCAGCGCGACAAGGATTCCGTGCCGTACCGCAACGACTTCACCGAGCCGGAGATCGAGCACTGGATCCGCTTCCGCGAGGAGCACGACGAGCAGATCAAGGCCTTGAAGAAGCTCATCAACCTCGGCAACGAGTACGGCCTCGACCTGACCCGCCCGGCGCGCAACGCGCAGGAGGCCGTGCAGTGGACCTACATGGGCTACCTCGCCTCCGTCAAGAGCCAGGACGGCGCCGCCATGTCCTTCGGCCGCAACTCCGCGTTCTTCGACTGCTACATCCAGCGTGACCTCGACAACGGCACGCTCGACGAGACCGGCGCCCAGGAGCTCATCGACAACATCGTCATGAAGCTGCGCATCGTGCGCTTCCTGCGCACCAAGGATTACGACGCGATCTTCTCCGGCGACCCGTACTGGGCGACCTGGTCCGACGCCGGCTTCGCCGACGACGGCCGTCCGATGGTCACCAAGACCTCGTTCCGTCTGCTCAACACCCTGACCCTCGAGCATCTCGGACCCGGCCCGGAGCCGAACATCACCATCTTCTGGGATCCGAAGCTGCCGGAAGGCTACAAGAAGTTCTGCGCCAAGATCTCCATCGACACCTCGGCCATCCAGTACGAGTCCGACAAGGAGATTCGCGCCCACTGGGGCGACGACGCGGCCATCGCCTGCTGCGTGTCCCCGATGCGCGTCGGCAAGCAGATGCAGTTCTTCGCCGCCCGCGTCAACTCCGCCAAGGCACTGCTGTACGCGATCAACGGCGGCCGCGACGAGATGACCGGCATGCAGGTCATCGACAAGGGCGTGATCGAGCCGATCGCCCCCGAAGCCGACGGCACGCTCGATTACGAGAAGGTCAAGGCCAACTATGAGAAGGCCCTCGAATGGCTGTCCGAGACCTATGTGATGGCGCTGAACATCATCCACTACATGCACGATAAGTACGCATACGAGTCCATCGAGATGGCTCTGCACGACAAGGAGGTGTACCGCACCCTCGGCTGCGGCATGTCCGGTCTGTCGATCGCGGCCGACTCGCTGTCCGCCGTCAAGTACGCCAAGGTGTACCCGATCTACAACAAGGACGCCAAGGACCTGCCGGGCCACGAGTACGAGTACGTCGAGGGCGCCGATGACGATCTGGTCGTCGGCTACCGCACCGAGGGCGACTTCCCGGTCTACGGCAACGACGACGATCGCGCCGACGACATCGCCAAGTGGGTCGTCTCCACGGTCATGGGCCAGGTCAAGCGCCTGCCGGTCTACCGCGGCGCCGTCCCGACCCAGTCCATCCTGACGATCACCTCCAACGTGGAGTACGGCAAGAACACCGGTTCCTTCCCGTCCCGCCACAAGAAGGGCACGCCGTACGCCCCGGGCGCGAACCCGGAGAACGGCATGGACTCCCACGGCATGCTCCCGTCGATGTTCTCGGTCGGCAAGATCGACTACAACGACGCGCTGGACGGCATCTCGCTGACCAACACGATCACCCCCGACGGCCTCGGCCGCGACGAGGACGAGCGCATCAACAACCTCGTCGGCATCCTTGACGCGGGCAACGGCCACGGCCTGTACCACGCCAACATCAACGTGCTGCGCAAGGAGCAGCTCGAGGACGCCGTCGAGCACCCGGAGAAGTACCCGCACCTGACGGTGCGCGTCTCCGGCTACGCGGTGAACTTCGTCAAGCTCACCAAGGAGCAGCAGCTCGACGTGATCTCCCGTACGTTCCACCAGGGCGCCGTCACCGAGTGACGAATCCCGGCGTGAGCACCACGCGGCAGTAACCAGTTGAAAGGGGTGGAGCGCCATGCTCCGCCCCTTTCTCGATGAAGGAGGACGACGATGCCCGACACCACGCAATTCCGCACCACGACCCGGCACATGCTCAAAGAGTCGAAGACCTACGCCTCGCAGACCCTCATGGGCGGCCTGTCCGGCTTCGAATCGCCGATTGGCCTCGACCGGCGCGACCGCATCGAGGCGCTCAAGACCGGCGACATCGGATTCGTGCATTCATGGGACATCAACACCTCCGTCGACGGGCCGGGCACGCGCATGACCGTGTTCATGTCCGGCTGCCCGTTGCGCTGCCAGTACTGTCAGAACCCCGACACGTGGAAGATGCGCGACGGCCAGCCGGTGTACCTCGACGCGATGATCAAGAAGGTCGCCCGTTACGCCGACCTGTTCAAGGCCACGCATGGCGGTATCACGTTCTCCGGCGGCGAGTCGATGATACAGCCCGCGTTCGTCTCGCGCGTGTTCCGTGCGGCCAAGGAGATGGGCGTGCATACCTGCCTCGACACATCCGGCTTCCTCAACAGGAACTACACGGACGAGATGATCGACGACATCGACCTGTGCCTGCTCGACGTCAAGTCCGGCGACGAGGAGACGTACCACAAGGTGACCGGCGGCCTGCTGCAGCCCACCATCGACTTCGGCCAGCGTCTCGCCAAGGCCGGCAAGAAGATCTGGGTGCGCTTCGTGCTTGTGCCCGGACTCACCTCGTCCGAGGAGAATGTCGAGAATGTCGCGAGGATCTGCGAGTCATTCGGCGATGCGGTCGAGCACGTCGACGTGCTCGGCTTCCACCAGCTTGGCCGGCCCAAGTGGCACGAACTGCGCATCCCGTATCCGCTCGAAGATCAGAAAGGCCCGAGCGCCGCGCTGAAGAAGCGCGTGGTCGAACAGTTCGAATCGCACGGCCTGACCGTGTACTGATCTGCGGTCGGTCGGCGTTCGATTGATCGTGGGCCGTCGGGCCGGCCGATTTTTCCGGACGGCTCGACGGCCCATACGATGTTTTTGCATGTTCCCGCGTGCCGATGCGATGCGTGATGCCGTCCATGCCGTAGCCTTGGACTATGGCTGAGATTTTCGCTTTTTCCTCGGCGGACGGTCAGACGGCGACGACGCCGCAACGCAAGGTCGCATCGTTCCCGCGTCCGGACGGCATCCCCGATGAGGTGTGGCATGCCGTCGAATCGGTGCGCGCGATGCGGCGCGTGCGGGGCATACGCTACTGCGAGATCCCCGTTCCCGAATCGGCGGCCGACTATGGCATCGGCGTGTCGTTGGCGTGCGCGGCCGATGACGCCGGCCGACCTGCCGCGCAGGGCTGGATCATGGTGCTGTACCGGCACGATATTCCCCGCACGTGGCGCTCCCGCTGGCGGTGCGTGGCCTATGCGGATCTGCCGGGCAACAATGGCACGGCGACTGCCGCCCGGTATTGGAGCGATGCGCGCGGGTATCTGAAACCGCCCTCGTGCGCCGGACTGAACGGTACGGTGACGATCAAACAGGATACGGCATTCCCCCCGACCGGCGATGTCGCCGGCACAACGGAGACCGGCGGCCATGCCGGCAACGGCGTCGGTTGCGAGTTGCGGGTATCATGGACGCCGCTTGACGATAGAGAACATGGGTTGGATGCCGGCGAACAGATACGGCTGTGGGCACGGTTCATCCGATCCATGTCAGTGACCGAGGAGGAACCGTTCCGTTGACTGACGAGCCGAGACTGCAGGCTGAACCACGCGGCGGTGTGCCGGATGTCACTTCGACCATCGCCGGATACCACGCGGTATGCGAACGGTTCGCCGCGGCCTCGGGATCGCTGGCGGCCGACGCGGAACGTGCGTCGGGATTCCGGTACAGCCATGAGGACTGGCTCATCCAGTTCAAACGCGACGGCGCGGGCATAGCATTGCTTGACCCGATCGCGCTGACCGGGCTCGGAGCAGACTGGAACGAATTCAACGATGCGGTCGGAAATGCGACGTGGATCCTGCACGATTCGCTGCAGGATCTTCCCGGTTTCGCCGATATCGGATTGCGGCCGGCGTCACTGTTCGACACGGAGATCGCGGCCCGGCTGCTTGGCTTGCACCGATTCGGGCTCGCCGCCGTCACCGAGCATTATCTGGGCATCACCCTCGCCAAGGAACATTCCGCAGCGGATTGGTCGTACCGTCCGCTGCCGCGCGACTGGCGCAACTACGCGGCATTGGACGTCGAACTGCTCATCGAGCTGGAACGGCTCATGCGCGCCGATCTCAAGGCCCATGGCAAGGAGCAGTGGGCCGAAGAGGAGTTCACATACGCGCTGGCCGAGGGGATGGGGCCGCGTAAGATTCATCCGGTGCCGTGGATGCGCATATCGCATATCAGCAGACTCAACCGCGACATGCAGGGGCTGGCCATCGCCAAGGCGCTGTGGGAGGAACGCGACCGTCTTGCACGGCAATACGATATCTCTCCGGCGTTGCTGCTCGCCGACTCGTCGATCATCGAAGCGGCAGTGAAGAAACCGCATAACGCACGCGAATTCCGGGCGATCCGTTCCCTGAACGAGCGGGTGCGCATGAACACCGGTGGCGAACAGGACAAGATGTTCGAACGGTACGCGCCGATCCAGCGCAAGGTCAAGCCGTCCGTATGGCGCGAAACGATCCGTCAGGCGCTCGCTCTCAAGCCGGACCAGTGGCCGGTCATTCCCGCGCCGTCCCGCGACGACTCCAACGGGGGAGGAGGCCCGCGTTCGCTCAAGGTGTGGGAGGCACGTCATCCCGAACGATACAAGCGTCTGCAACGCGTGCGCAAGGTCATCAACCAGATCGCCGAGGACACGCGCACGCCGCCCGAAATCATCGTCAAACCGCAGATCATCCGCAACCTGTGCTGGAGCGAGGACCCGCGCCGCATCGACGTCGCGGACTTCCTTTCAGCCCAGGGCGCACGCGACTGGCAGGTCCGGCTGGTTGCGGCGTCCGTGAGTAGGGTTATCATATAGAGGTTGCCCTTAGGGCAGAACTATGACAGTAACGACTTTTCAGGAGCGTCTAGCGTGAAGATCAGCGTCAGGAACCTCGAACCCACCAAGGTGAAGCTCACCATCACCGTCGAGCCGGAGGAGTTCAACCCCTTCCTCGATCAGGCCCGCAAGGAGATCGGCAAGCAGGTGAATGTCCCCGGCTTCCGTAAGGGTCACGTGCCCGGCAAGATCATCGACCAGCGCATCGGCTTCGCGGCCGTCGCCGGCGAGGCTGTGAACAACGGCGTGCCGGAGCTGTACTCTCAGGCCCTGGACGAGAAGAAGATCCGTCCGATGGCCCAGCCGGAGATCGACGTGCAGGAAGTGCCGTCCTCCGCGAACGATGAGACCAAGCTTAAGTTCGTCGCCACCGTCGAGCGTCGTCCCGACATCGAGCTGCCGGCCCTCGAAGGCATGACCATCGACGTGGCCAAGCCGGAGGTCACCGACGAGGACGTGGCCAAGCGCCTCGAGACCCTGCGCCAGCGTTTCGGCACCCTCGTGGGCGTCGACCGTCCGGCCGCCAAGGGTGACTTCGCCAACATCGACCTGACCGCCGAGATCGACGGCGAGACTGTCGAATCCCAGGAGGGCGTGAGCTACGAGCTCGGCTCCAACACCATGCTCGACGGCCTCGATGAGGCGCTCGACGGCCTGTCCGCCGGCGAGGAGACCACCTTCGAAGGCACGCTGGAAGCCGGCGAGCACGAAGGCCAGAAGGCCCAGGTCAAGGTCAAGGTCAACACCGTCAAGGCCGAGGAGCTGCCGGAGCTGAACGACGACTTCGCCCAGGACGCCTCCGAGTTCGACACCCTCGACGAGCTCAAGGCCGACATCCGCAAGCAGATCGAGCAGGACGGCGAAGCCCGTCAGGCCACCGAGGCCCGCGACGCGTTCCTCGCCAAGCTGGCCGAGGGCGTCGAGATCCCGGTCCCGAAGGGCGTGAAGGCCGATGCCGTCACCGAGCACCTCAAGTCCCTGACCGCCGATCCGGAGAAGGCCACCGACGAGCAGAAGGCTCAGGCCGAGGAAGCCGCCGAGAAGGAACTCAAGGATCAGATCCTGCTCGACACCCTCGCCGAGAAGCTCGACGTCAAGGTCTCCCAGTCCGACGTGTTCAACTTCCTCGCCTCCATCGCCCAGCAGTACGGCATGGATCCGAACGCGTTCATCAACGCGATCGTGAAGAACGGCCAGCTCGGCTCCGCCGTGGCCGAGGTCGGCCGTTCCAAGGGCCTGCTGGCCGGCATGCGCGCCGTCTCCTTCACCTCCGCCGGCGAGCCGCTCGACCTGAGCGCCTTCCTCGGTGAGGACGAGGCCGCTGAGGATGCCGCCGAGAACGAGAGCGTCGAGGCCGCGGCCACCGCTGCCGCCGTCGCCGACGAGCTGTCCGCCGAGAAGGCCGAGGAAGCCCCGGCCGACGCCGAGTGAGCATAGCTCAATAGCGTGGTAATGCGCTGACAAGGCTTGGAATCGCAAGGTTCCAAGCCTTTGTTGTTATATGTGCGCGCCCATGCGGACGGTCTGCAAGTTACGATGCGCACGCATGACGGGATGGGATGGAAGATGGATTGGAAACGACTTGGCTGGATGACCGCGGCCGCACTGGTACTTGGCTCGATCATCGGCATCGGCGCGGGATTGCTGACCTTGCTGCTGTACGGCATCGAGCATCTCATGCTCGGCTATATCGAAGGCGCGGCCATGTCCGGCCCGTTCGACGTGCCGTCCGTGCGGCGTGCGATCTCGGTGACGATCGGTCTGAGTATCGCCGGCGTGATCTGGTGGCTGTTGCGCACCAAGACCACGAAGGTGCCGTCAGTCAAGAAGGCCGTCGCCGGCGATCGCATGCCTCTCTGGCAGACGATCGTTCATGTGTGTCTGCAGATCTTCATCGTCGGCACCGGCGCGTCCATCGGCCGCGAGGTCGCGCCGCGCGAACTCGGCGCGATGCTCGCGCAGCGGTTCTGCGACCTGTTCCGGCTCGATGGTCTTGATCGTCGCGTCGCGGTCGCGGTCGCGGCCGGAGCCGGCTTGGGCGGCGTGTACAACGCGCCGTTCGCCGGCATGTTCTTCGCCGTGGAGATCCTGCTGGCCGATGTCGCGATCGAGAACGTCGCGTTCGGACTGGGCATGTCCGCGGTCGCGGCATTCGTCGCGGCGAGCGTCAAGGGCCGGCACGTGTTCTACGACATCTCGCTGATGCAGAACGATCTGACGCCGACGATCATGCTGGCCGCCTTGCTGATCGGCGCGGCATGCGGCGTGGCCGGCGCATGGTTCCGGCGTGGTTCGCAGTGGGCCGAATCTCATAAGCCGTCCGGCATGGCGATCCTGTGGCAGATGCCGCTTGCCGGCGTACTCACCGGTCTGATCGCCATCGTGATCCCGCAGATCATGGGCAACGGACGTGCCGCCGCACAGCTCGGGTTCAGCACGGTGTCGCTGCTGCAGGGAGCGGTACTTGCGTCCGGAGGCGATACTGAAGCCAATGCCGTGATCGTAGCCGAACAGGGCGCGTCGGCGGGGGAACAGCCAGTCTCGCCGTGGGCGTTGCTTGGGCTCGACTCGCAACAGTCGCAGCTCGCCATCGTGCTGCTGGTACTGGTCGTCACGCTCATCGCCAAGGCCGCGGCGACTCTGCTGACGATCCGCTCCGGCGCGTCCGGCGGCGTGCTCCAGCCCGGCATCGCGCTCGGCGCTACGCTCGGCGCGATGGTCGGCGTGCTGTGGACGCTCGCGTTCCCCGCGGATTCGGTTACCGCATGCGCCCTCATCGGCGCGGCCGCGCTCCTGTCCGCCTCCCAGCAGGCCCCGCTCATGGCCATGTGCCTCGTGCTGGAACTCACTGCCGCCCCCAGCGCGTTCTACGTCCCCGTTGCCCTAGGCGTCGCCGTCTCGGCATTCCTCTCTCGCCATCTCCTGCACACCGCGCCGCGTCAGGAACGGGCAGACGTCGCTATGCGGGTAGCCGAAAAGGGGGTGTACGGGCGACGACGGTCGCTTTGAACGGGTAATGTAGCTAGACGTAATGTTTTATGGACCAAGGAGATAAGGTGGCAGGATTCATGACACCCTCACCCACGATGGGCGAAGGCGACGCCCCGTCCATGGTGGATCCGATTTTCAACCGGTTGCTCAAGGACCGCATCATCTGGATGGGCGAAGAGGTCAAGGACGATATGGCCAACCGCATCTGCGCCCAGATGCTGATGCTTGCGGCCGAGGATCCGAAGAAGGACATCTGGCTGTACATCAACTCGCCGGGCGGCTCGATCACCGCCGGCATGGCGATCTACGACACCATGCAGCTCATCGAGCCGGACGTGGCCACTGTGGGTCTGGGCATGTGCGCGTCGATGGGCCAGTTCCTGCTGAGCTCCGGCACGCCGGGCAAGCGGTTCCTGACCTCGCATGCGCGAGTGCTCATGCACCAGCCGTCCGGCGGCATCGGCGGCACCACGACCGATGTGCGCATCAACGCCGAGCTCATCATGGACATGAAGAAGACCCTCGCCGAACTGACCGCCAAGCAGACCGGTCATACCGTCGAGGAGATCTACCGCGATAACGAATACGATCACTGGTTCACGGCGCAGGAGGCACTCGAATACGGGTTCGTCGACAAGATCGTGTCCACGCACGACACGATGAGCGCCGGGGAAGGGGAGTGAACATCATGGCATCCGAAGAGGCGAAGTTCATCCAGCGTGCCGAGCGCCTGGCCGGTCATGCCGGCGTCGTCGGCTTCATGCCGGCTGCCACGCGCGAGGCCGCGTTCGCGGGCCGCGGCATGGCATCGGTCACGCCGCAGGACCGTTACATCCTGCCGCAGTTCTCCGAGAAGACTCCGTACGGCATGAAGACGCAGGATCCGTACACCAAGCTGTTCGAGGACCGCATCATCTTCATGGGCGTGCAGGTCGACGACACGTCCGCCGACGACATCATGGCCCAGCTGCTCGTGCTCGAAAGCATGGATCCGAACCGCGATGTGATGATGTACATCAACTCGCCCGGCGGTTCCATGACCGCGATGACCGCGATCTACGACACCATGCAGTACATCAAGCCCGACGTGCAGACCGTATGCCTCGGCCAGGCCGCATCCGCCGCGGCGATTCTGCTCGCCGCCGGCGCCAAGGGCAAGCGACTGATCCTGCCGAACGCGCGCGTGCTCATCCATCAGCCGGCCATCGATCAGGGCTTCGGCAAGGCCACCGAGATCGAGATCCAGGCCAAGGAGATGCTGCGCATGCGGGCATGGCTCGAGAACACGCTCGCCAAGCACACCGGTCAGGATGTCGAGAAGATCCGCAAGGACATCGAGGTCGACACGTTCCTGACGGCCCAGGAGGCCAAGGAATACGGCATCGTGGACGAGGTGCTCGAGCACCGTTCGTGATGTCCAGACGAAGGTACCCTCAGCCGGTTTGGTTGAGGGTACCTTCGTATACGGCGTATGACGACAAGGGAGTGGTATGGGACGCGTGGTGAGCTACAACGAGGATGTGCCGCGTTGCACGTTCTGCGGCAAGACCGAGCATCAGGTGCGTAAGCTAGTGGCAGGCCCGTCCGCCGCGATCTGCGACGAATGCATCGAACTGTGCGTCGAGATCATCTCCGAGGAACGTCGCCACAGCGCCGACGTCAACGCGTTGTCCCTGCCCAAGCCGGCCGACATCAACGCGTACCTCGACCAGTTCGTCGTCGGCCAGCAGGCGGCGAAGCGCACGTTGTCCGTCGCCGTGTACAACCATTACAAACGCGTCAACATGGAACTGCGCGAAGCCGCTGGGCAGCTGGACGGCCGGGGCGGGTCCCTGCCGTCGTCTCGACGTCGTTCCGATCCGCTGGACGGCGTCGAGGTCGCCAAATCGAATATCCTGCTGCTGGGGCCTACCGGCGTGGGTAAGACGTATCTTGCGCAGTCGCTCGCCAAGGTCATGAACGTGCCGTTCGTCATCACCGACGCCACCACGCTCACCGAGGCGGGCTACGTGGGCGACGATGTGGAGACCGTGCTCCAACGGCTCATCGCAGCCGCCGACGGCGACGTGGAACGCGCACAGCACGGCATCGTCTACATTGACGAAATTGACAAGATCGCGCGTAAATCGGGTGAGAACACGTCCATCACGCGCGACGTGTCCGGTGAGGGCGTGCAACAGGCCCTGCTTAAGATCCTCGAAGGCACGATCGCATCCGTACCGGTCGAGGGCGGGCGCAAGCACAAGGAACAGGAGACCGTACAGATCGACACGCGCGACATCCTGTTCATCTGCGGCGGCGCGTTCGTCGGATTGGACGACATCATCGGCCGTCGGCTTGGCACACGCGAGAGCGGGTTCGGCACCGCATGGCATGACCGCGACATCACGTCCGGCGAGCTACTGGCGCAGGTCAACGCCGACGATCTGGCCGAATTCGGTCTGCTGCCGGAATTCATTGGCAGGCTTCCGGTCATCAGCGTGTTGAACGAACTGACCGAGGATGATCTCGCTCGTATTCTTGTCGAGCCGCGCAACGCGCTGACCAAACAGTACCGCAAGATGTTCGCGGAGGACGGCGTTGATCTCGCGTTTACCGAGGAAGCGGTGCGACAGATCGCGGCAACGGCCATTACTCGGGGGACCGGCGCCCGCGGACTCCGCTCGATCATCGAGAAGACGCTGGAGGAGACGATGTTCGACCTGCCGGGTATGGACGATGTCGGCCAGGTGATCGTGGATGCCGCGTCGGTGCGGGGCGAGAGCCTGCCGAAACTGGTTCGCGCTGAAAGTGCCCCACGGCTTTCAGGACGACGAGAAGCCTAGAAAATGGCGCGACATGCCGACATTTGCATTTTAAACGACACTGTTGTAGTTTATACGGGTTGCCGAAAACAAGACAACATGCGCCAGTAGCCCAGCGGATTAGAGCAGCTGACTACGGATCAGCAGGTCGCAGGTTCGAATCCTGTCTGGCGCACGAGTCGCGAAGTGATTTGCGGCATCATCAAAACCGAATAACGGTATGCGCCAGTAGCCCAGCGGATTAGAGCAGCTGACTACGGATCAGCAGGTCGCAGGTTCGAATCCTGTCTGGCGCACACCTCTTGCCACAAGAGGTTAAAGAGTGGTGTTGCGCCAGTAGCCCAGCGGATTAGAGCAGCTGACTACGGATCAGCAGGTCGCAGGTTCGAATCCTGTCTGGCGCACGCTGAAACCCCTTGCTTCCGAATGGAGGCAAGGGGTTTTTCAATGCCATGTCAGTGGGCCGCGATGACGTTGCGGCGATGACACGCTCTCAGCAGAATAGAACATATGTTCGTCTATAATCGGAGCAATTGATACGGAGCATGCCGAACGGAACCCGTAATGCGAATCCGTTCGGCACGAGGACGGGATGGCGCATGAAGGACGATACGACCGTGAGACAGGGACTATGGGGCACGATTCGGCATATCGCCGCATCTGACCGGCTGTCGGGTCTCATCATGCTTGGATTCGCACTGGCCGGCCTGATTCTTGCGAATCTGCCGGCGACGGCCCATGCGTTCGAAGCGGTGGCGGAAACGCATATCGCCGTGCCACACACCAATCTCGATCTGCCGATCGGGCATTGGGCGCAGGACGGATTGCTGACCATATTCTTCCTGACGGTCGGCCTGGATCTCAAACAGGAACTCACCACCGGTTCGCTTGCCAATCCCAAGGCGGCGGCGGTGCCGATGCTGTGCGCGGTAGGCGGCATGATCGTTCCTCCCATCCTGTTCGTTTCGGTCACCTTCCTGTTCGCCACGTTCGGCCCGGGGGATGCCGGCAGCGTGATCCTGCCGACCACGGGCAGCGTGATCCCGTTTTCCGAGGCGGCACACGGCTGGGCGGTGCCCACAGCCACGGATATCGCCTTCTCGCTGGCAGTCCTTGCTCTGTTCGCCAAGGGGCTGCCCGGTTCGATCCGTGCTTTTCTGATGACGCTGGCCACCGTCGACGATCTGCTGGCGATCATCCTGATCGCCGTATTCTTCTCGTCTGTCAACGAATGGTACTGGTTCATCGGCATCGCCGTGTGCGCGGCCGTCTGGGCCCTGCTGGTACGCATGAGACACGTGCCGTGGATCGCCGTCGCCGTAGTCGGCGTGCTCGCATGGGCGATGATGTTCGAGGCGGGCATCCATCCCACGTTGGCTGGCGTGTTGGTCGGCCTGCTGACTCCCGCTCGCGAACGGTTCGGCGAGACGAGCCCTCGTGCCGAACGATACGCCGGCAAGCTTCAGCCGTTTTCCGCGTTGCTGGCGCTGCCGGTCTTCGCGCTGTTTGCCACCGGCGTGCATTTCGAGGCCTTGACGCCCGGACTGTTGTTGTCCCCCGTGGTCATCGGCATCATCGTGGCGCTTGTCGTGGGCAAGCCGCTGGGCATCATGGCTACGGCGTGGCTGTCCACGCATCTCGGCGGATTGAAAATGGCCGAGGGGCTTCACGTGCGCGACATGTTCCCGGCTGCCTGCGCCTGCGGCATTGGTTTCACGGTGTCGTTCCTCATTGCCTCGCTGGCCTATGAGAACCTCGAGCTGTCCGCAGAAGCGCGTTTCGGCGTGTTGGTGGCCTCGCTGATCGCCGCTGCGATTTCCGGTGTTCTGCTCAGTCGGCAATCGAAACGATACGCGGACGCATGCTCTAACTGATGACCTTGACTGACGGTCGTCTTACATACACGGAAGGAATGGAATCACATGGATATCACAGGCAACGGCGGCAAGGAGCCTCTGGGCATGACCTATCAACGTGGGCCGGCCATCATGCGAGGTGCGATGATTCCCTTGGACAGCAGTACGGCGACGCTGCTGGGCAACGAGGAAAGCGCCGACTGGCGTGACATGGACCCCTGGCGCGTGATGCGTATCCAGTCCGAATTCGTGGAGGGATTCGACGAGCTTGCCGGCATCGGTCCGGCCGTCAGCGTATTCGGTTCCGCCCGGGTATCGCAGGACAGCGACGACTACCGTGCCGCCGAACGTATGGGACGCATGATCGCCGAACGTGGTATGGCGGTCATCACCGGGGGAGGCCCCGGCATCATGGAAGCCGCCAACAAAGGGGCCGCACTTGCCGGAGGCACGTCGGTCGGACTGGGCATCGAGCTGCCCCACGAGCAGGGGCTGAACGAATACGTGAATCTCGGTCTGAGCTTCAGGTACTTCTTCGTGCGCAAGACCATGTTTACCAAATACGCGTCCGGTGTGATCATCTGCCCGGGCGGCTTTGGCACCTTCGATGAGATGTTCGAGGTGCTTACGCTCATACAGACGCACAAAATGACGTCCCTGCCAGTAGCCCTGTACGGAACGGACTACTGGCAGGGACTATTCGACTGGCTGAACGACATCGTAAGGCAACAAGGCATGATATCGGACATCGATCCGAATCTCGTCGTATTGACCGATGACGTCGACGAAGCGGTGGCCGTCGCCACCGGCATCATCAGCGCTTGACCGCGAGCAGCAGGCCGGTACCGGTGGGAGTGAGGGTGGATACGAACCGCTCATCCGCTTCCACGGTCTCAATGAACTCACGCATGGCCACGGCCTTATCGCTGCGATCGGCGGGGTTCAGCACGCCTCCGTTGGATTCGGGCGACTGCATGGCGAGCACGTCGGTGAATACCACCGTGCCATGAGGACGCAGCAGACGCGGAGCCTGTTCGAACGCGGCCGCATAGTTCGCGGGGTCGCCGGCAACGACGATCAGATCGTAATCGTCGCCGTTCAGACGCGGCAGGAACACGCCGGCCGGCGCATTCACCGCGCGCAGTTTGGTCGTCACGTCATCGGCCAGATCGGAGAACAGCGAACGGATCATGACGATGCCCTGCGCGGACGAGTCGACGGCTGTCAACTGGCCGGTACCATCGAGACCGTTGATCACCTGCAGCGTCTCCACGATCGAACCGGTTCCAATCACGATCGCCGAAGACGCGTCGACCAGATGCACCAGCGTGGCCAGCAGTTCGGCCTGCGCGGCGGAACCCTGCGGGAAACCGGCCTCCTGTGCACGCAGCCGGGCCTCGTTCAGCGCAGCCGATTGGCGTGCGAAAGCATGATCCTCGGCGAACTCCCAGGTCTTCGCAAGATTCGTGTACGACGTTCTATCCATAACCACCTACTGTAATCAGAGCATACGCTCGGCAATACTGGTCAGCGTTCCTTGACCTTGGCGACGATCTGCCACATCTCTTCGCCGACGTCGATACCGCGCGGACATTGGCGCGAGCAGGCGCGCACCGACTGGCAGGCCGCCACGCCGTCCGCCGTGTCGATCGCATCGAGACGGGCGGCGGTCGCCGTATCGCGGGAATCGTTGACGAATCTGGACGCCGCGATCAGCGCGGCCGGTCCGATGAACGCGTCGCCGCCGGCGAACACCGGGCAGCTGCCCTCGCACACGCCGCAGGCGATGCAGTTCGTCAGCATCTCGTATTTGGCGAGTTGCTGCGGGTTCTGCAGGTATTCGAACACGTCCACCTTGCCGTCGTGCGTGGTGGCGAGCACGCCGTCGGCCTGCAGATACGGCTTGAGTTTGCGAATCTGATCGAGCATCGGGTCGATGTCCGCGATGAGGTCGCGCTGCACGGGGAAGCCCGGAAGAGGGGAGAGCTCGATGACGCCCAGACCATCCTCGTCGCCGGTCACGTCCGTGACGACATCCGTGGCGGGCTCGTCCGCGTCTCCGGTGCGGCGGAACCCCTCGTCGTCGGCCTGCGAGAGCCGATTCGGCCGTTTCGCCCAATCGCCGACGCTGGCCGTGCACAGTAAGGTCGGTGTGCCGTTGATCGCGACCGCATCCGAACCGCACATGCCATGCCCGCACGAATACCGGAAAGCGAGCGTCGGGTCGATGGTGCGCTTGACGGTCAGCAGGCAATCCAGCACCGTATCCTCGGGGCGGACACGCAACGTGTAGTCCTGCGTCCATTGCTTGCCTCGTGGCCGCCGGTTGCGCGAGGATCCCCCTGCGAACGGTGAACCGCCCTTCTTTGCGAACGGACTGCCGCCACGGGAGCCTCGGTCCCGCTCGGGACGCGGAGCAAACCGGTTGACCCTCAGCGTCACCGTGGTCAGCGCATCGTCGATGCCGCTCATACTTCCAGCCTCCTCAACACACAAGAAACGACATTACATTGTGCCATAAGCCGTGGCCGTCAGTATTCACGTGCCTTGGGCGGATAATCGACGATATGCGCCGGCTGCCACAGGATCCCGCCGTCGCAGGAGGTCATCGAATGGGCGAGGAACCGTTCGTCGTCTCGGCTGGGGAAGTCAAGCCGCTGCAGCGAGCCGCGAGACTCGTGCCGGGCACCGGACGCCGCGAGCATCACCTCGGCCAGAGCAAGAAGGTGGCGGGACTCCCAGATCGCGGTGATCTCCTGATTGAACGCAGCGGTGTCGCTGTGGGCGTGCAGTTCCTGTGAACGTGGCATAAGTTCGTCCCGCAGGCGCTTGAGCGCCGATTCGATCGTGTCGGCGTTGCATCGGACGGCCACGGCCTGTTCCATGACGCGACCGAGATCGGCGAGCAGCCGGTACGGGTTGTCGTCCGCGGCGTCCTCGTTCTTCTCATCCGCTCCGCCGTGTTCGGCGGGGGAAAGCAACGCCGCAAGCTCGGCTGTTCGAACCGTAGATGCGGCGTCGACGCTTGCTGTTCCCTCCTCGTCATTCATGCCGTCACTCATCGGGTCGTCCACGGGATGCTCGGCGATGCGCGCGGCCATCGTCCGGCCCGCGCGGGTACCAAACAGGCATGCATCGAGCAGCGAATTGCCGCCGAGACGGTTCGCGCCATGCACGGAGACGCACGAGCATTCGCCGGCGGCGAACAGTCCGTCGACGATTTCACGGCGTGCGGACTCGCCGTCGCCCGACCAGCGGTAAACTTCGCCGTCCGTGGTGATAGGAATGCCTCCCATCGTGTAGTGCGCGGTCGGTTTGACCGGCACCCAATCATGCACCGGGTCGATGTTCGCGTACTTGCGCACCGTTTCGACGACCTGCGGCAGCACCGCCTCCATATGATCCTTGTCGATGCCGGTCATATCCAGCCACACGCAGTCCTTCGGGCCGTCCGGATCCTTCGGATCGGCCACGCCGCGGCCTGCGTCGATCTCCGCCATGATCGAGCGGCTCACCACATCGCGCGCCGCCAGGTCACGGTGGTCGGGCGCATAACGGGCCATGAACGCCTCGCCATCGGCGTTGCGCAGCACACCGCCTTCGGCTCGCGCCGCCTCGGACAGCAGAATGCCAGTATGTGCGAGCCCGGTCGGATGGAACTGCACGAATTCGCTGTCCTCCAATTGCAGACCAGCAGCCAGGGCAAGCGCCATGCCGTCTCCGGTCAGATCCCACGAGTTCGAAGTCGTGTGGAACAATCGACCCGCGCCTCCTGTAGCCAGCAGCACATTGCGCGCATGCACCGCGTGGATCTTGCCCTCATGGGTGTCGTAGGCGACCACGCCCGCGGCCGAACGGCCGTCCTCGTCCAGCACCAGATCGGTCACATACCATTCCTCGGCGAATTCGACGCCGGCTCCCACGCACTGCTGCCACAGCGAATGCAGGATCTGATGACCCACGCGATCTGCCGCATACGCCGCACGACGCACCGGCTCCTTGCCGAAGTCGCGCGTGTGACCGCCGAAGCGACGCTGCGCTATATGCCCGTCGTCGGTACGAGAGAACGCCACGCCGTCACGTTCCAGGTTGATCACCGTCTGCGGCGCGTATTCGGCGAGCAGCTTTGCCGCATCCTGATCGACCAGCCAGTCGCCGCCCTTGACGGTGTCGTAGTAATGCCAATGCCAGTCGTCGGATTCCGCATTGCCCAGGCTCGCGGCGATGCCGCCTTCGGCCGAACCGGTGTGCGAGCGCAGCGGCTGCAACTTCGAGATCACCAGGATCTTCGGCTCGATGCCGGCCTCGCGCAGGCTGCGGATATGGTCGGAACGCAACGCTCCCAGCGCCGCGGACAGTCCGGCTGCGCCGGCGCCGACGATCACCGCATCATACATGTCTTCGATATGCTTCGGACTCATACCCTTGATTGTCGGGAGACGTCGGGACGAACGCGCGATAATGGGCGTATGACAGGAGCATTCAATCAGCGGGTGTACGACGTGGTGCGGCGCATACCGCGCGGCAAGGTCGCGACATACGGGCAGGTCGCGGCCTTGGCCGGTAACTCGCGCAACGCGAGGTTCGTCGGATTCGCGCTGCATACCAATCCCGAACCGGGAGTGATCCCATGCCATCGGGTGGTGTTCCGCGACGGATCGCTTGCTCCCGGGTTCGCGTTCGGCGGGCCGGGCCGGCAGCGCATGTTGCTTGAATCGGAGGGCGTGCCGCTCATCGCGCCGCAACCCGGTCACGGCAATGCCGGCGATGACGGCTGGCGGGTCGACCTGTCACGGTGCCAATGGCAGGCATGATCCCGCCTCCCGTCGCGTATCGTCCGCATCGTCGCGCCGCGCGTTGACGATGACGACCCCGTGACTGATTGCGATCAGTCCGTCGAGCTCCATCCATCCGAGAGACGTCAGTGTTTCGGGTAAGGACATGCCGTCGGCGCAGGATGCGATGTTCTCGGCGGTGGCGGGCAAACGCCGTTGCCGGCAGCGACGGATGGCGTCGAGAACCGGTCTCCACCGCGTGTCGCCGGAGCTTCCCGGCTGTGTCTCGTACGAATCGGCTTCCTGCCGTTCGGACGGTTCGGACCGTTTGACCTTGTTCGTTCGCGGATCGGATGTCTCAGCCAGTGTCGGTCTATGCGCCGCGTGGCAGATGTCGTCGATCTCGTCGGCGGACATGAGCAACATCGCCTCGTTATCGCGGATAAGGCGATTGCATCCGGCATTATAGGGCATGCCCGCATTGCCGGGGGCCGCATAGACCTCACGACTGAGTTCCGCGGCCCAATGAGCGGTGTTGAGCGCGCCGGACCGCAGTCTGGCCTGCGTCACCACCACCGTCGAGGCCAACGAGGCAATGAGCCTGTTGCGCAGCAGGAAGCGCCTTCCTTCGGGAATCGTGTCCGGGCACAATTCGCTGACCAGCGCACCCGAACCGCCTACGATACGTTTGAACAGTCGGTGGTTGCATTGCGGGCCGACGTGGTTCAGACCTCCGGCGAACACGGCTACGGTACGGCCGATCTCCTGCGCCGACAGACCATAGGATGCGGCGGAATCCACGGTGGACAGCGTCCCCCAGTGCGCCGCGGCATCGGCTCCCATGGCTCCGCCGGACACTACCAGATGCCCTCGTGCGGCCGCTCGCTCGCCGATCGCGCGGGCCAGCATGAGACCATACTCGTCGGCCCCGCGTGATCCGACCACGGCCAATGGCTTCGGGCAACTTGTCAATGCCGCCGGATCGCCGATTCCCCACAGGCACAGCGGGGGAGCCCAGTCCCTGCGAATGGACAGGTCGTCAAGTTGATGAGGCCATAACGGGCTGTCCGGCCCGATGATCCACTGCGTACCGTCAGCGGTGAACCATGCACGAAGGCTGTCGGCGTCCAAGGATGGCAGAAGGTCGAGCCGGGCATGCCAGCGGGCCAACGCGAGACGGAATGCTTCCGACGACCGAGCGTTCGCCTGTCGGCCCCATCGGATCAGGCCTTTGGCGAACGATTCGTCCAATGCCCGGCGTGCGGCGCGGCTGTCCGGGCCCGAACGCCGCGGGCTGCACCGTTCGATCAGCCGCAGGGCCTCGCGGGCGCAGCCCGTTCCCTTGATCGTGGCGAACATGATCGCATCGGCATCGTTGAGGCAGAAGGTGAGCATCGCCCGGGCCAGTGTTTCGTCGTCGAGAGGCATGGCACCGCTTCCGTCCGTATTCGTGACGTTTCCATGTGTGCCGGCGTTCATGTGACCCTCGCGCGCAGCATGATGCCCTGGTTCACCTCTTCGTAGCCCGGGGATATCCGTCCTGACAGATCGGACAGTGTCCAGGCCAGCCGCAGTGCGCGGTCTGCCCCGCGTAGGCTCAGCCGTTTGGATTCGAGCGCACGGTTCACCAGCGCGATCGCCTTTTCGGAAGTGTGGCGGTGCAGCCATTCCCCCGAGGCCTGCGCGTTGCATGACCATCCCAGTTTCGAAAACCGTTCACGGGCAGCGGATCGCGCCTGGATCACCGTACGACGCATGTCGCGGCTCGACTCCTCGCATCGGTCGGAACGTATCTCGATGCGGTCGACCGGCGGCACCTCCACCTGGATGTCGATCCGGTCGAGGATGGGCCCAGACAGGTGCGAGAAGTATTTGATGCGGTCCTTCTCCTTGCAGGTGCAGCGTTCCCCGTTGCCGTAGGCGAATCCGCACGGGCAGGGGTTGGCCGCCATGATCAGCTGAAAGCGCGCCGGATAGTAGGTTGAGCCCTTGGCCCGTGACAGCGACACGTATCCCGATTCGAGCGGCTCGCGCAGCGTCTGCAGCGTGCGGGTCGAGAATTCGGGAGCCTCATCCATGAATAGCACTCCGTGGTGCGACCTGGTGATGGCTCCCGGTCGTGCGAGGCCGCTGCCCCCGCCCACCAGCGATGCCGTTGACGCCGTGTGATGAGGCGCTTCGAACGGCGGCACGTCAGTGATGCCGTAATTCGGCAATGTGCCGCACAGCGAACGTATCGATGCGACCTCCAGCTGTTCGTCCGGGGTCAGCGGGCACATGATGCCCGGCATGCGTGAGGCGAGCATCGTCTTGCCTGAGCCGGGAGGGCCGGTCATCAGCATATGGTGTCCGCCCGCCGCCGCCACCTGCAACGCCCATTTCGTCATTTTCTGTCCGACGACCTCTCCCATATCGCCCAGCGGAGGCTGCGCGAACGTTTCCATATCGCCAGGCTGGGCTGCGGGTGCATCGTCCGGCAGCGTGTAGCGTGCATCACCTCCCATCATCGAAATCAGCTCCCCGACATGACGCACGGGGCGAACATCCAGGCCGTCGATCAGAGCGGCCTCATCCGCATTGGCCTGCGGTATGATCAGTCGGCGGACGCCGCGTTCCCGCGCATGCAGCATGATCGGCAACAGCCCGTGGACCGGCAGCACGGTGCCATCGAGATTCACCTCTCCGAGCACAATGGTGTCGGCTAGGCAGTCATGCGGAATCGCCCCCGATGCGCTCAGCACGCTCGCCGCGATGGCTAAATCATGCGACGACCCACGCTTGGGCATCGACGCGGGGGACATGTTCACCGTCACGCGGGTTTCCGGCCAGCGGAATCCGCTTGCCTGACAGGCCGACCTGACGCGTTCGCGAGCCTCGCTCAGCGACGCGTCAGGGAGCCCGATGATGGAGAAGTAGGGTAGTCCGGGGGAGATGAACGCCTGCGTCTGGATGATGAATGCCTTCAATCCGAACAGGCCGACCGACAATGCGCTTCCTATGGCCATCAGAACGCCTCCCTGATGTGGGTGACGCGCACCGCCTGGCCGATCGGGGCAAGAACCGCGATCACGTCGAACCTTACCGACCTATGCGCCACACGATGCTCGGGTTCCATAAGCCATTGCACGCCGGCGCGGCGCAGGTTTACCTGCTTGCGCCCGGTTACCGCCTCCTGCGGGGAACCGAACCGGACGCCGCGCCGCGTCTTGACTTCGACGAACACGATCGCGCCGTCCGGATCCAAGACGATCAGGTCAAGTTCTCCGTACCGGCAACGCCAGTTACGATCGAGCATGATGCAGTCGTGGGCTTGCAGCCACAAGGCCGCGACCTGTTCTCCCAATGCTCCGAGCTGTTTCGGACCGACCTGCGCGCGTGCCATGCGTTCGGACAGATCGTCCAGCGATGGCCGAACGCATGGCACGCGCAGGCGCGGCATGGAGTCGGCCATCGCCGTCGTTGTTGCTGTTGTTGCGATATCCATGACACCAGTGCAACAGACACGCCGCGTCGCGCACAAGGGGAACGGGGCTATGTGGACGCAACCTCGAGTCTTCGGCGTGTTGTGGATAACTGGCTGTGGATAATTTCGCTGAATATTTCCTGAATGTGGATAACTTGTCCAGACGCGTCACAGGCCCGCGTCGGCCAGAGTGATGTACCCCGGCTCAATCAACGTGGCCTTGAGATTGTAGGCACTCACCGCGAGCAGATCCTCCTCGATCGTGGCGGTGGTCTTGCCATTGACCTTGGAGGACGCCAGTGACGGCAGCGTGCCGGCGTTCGGCGTGGTGCCGTCCGCGAACAGCAGGCACGCCTTCGCGACGCTCCGAGCGAGTGCGTCCCTGTCCTCGAGCGCGGTCATCCACTGCTGTCCGGAGACGATCTGCGGCATGACGTCCACATATGCTCCGTATCCGGTGACGATCGGCCAGCGCGAATTCGTCTCCTCCGCTGACTTGTCCTTGTCCGTATCGCCTTCCGTCGCGCCTGCGTCGCTTTCGGGCGCCTTGATCGGATCCGGCACTTTCTGCCGCTGTAGGTCCTTCTTGCCGGTGATGTTCTCGACGATACCGGAGATCGTGATCGACGGGTTGATGTCAGCCGCCGAACCCGTATAGCCGAGTTCGGACAGCTCCTTGGCGACCCCGGACGCCACGTAGTCGTTCATCGCGATGACGCCGTCGATGCGCGTGTGAGCGTCGCCCGCCGAGTCCATCGTCAGCCGTTCACGCAACACGGCACGGGCATCGTCGTCCTTGACGCAGGCGAACGAGACGTCACGCCAATCGTCGACGGTGGTATCAGCGGTCAGCAACCCGGATGCGCTGATTGCCCGTCCCTGTTTGAAATACGGCCGCAACACCGACCACAGTCCCTTGAATGCCGCCTTCGCGAATACGGCGCTGTCGTCGGTCGGCTCCTGGGTATCGTCTTCGTCCTGGGAAGACGATGGGATCTTCAGCACGCCTCCCACCGTCTTGGAGGATTGCGCGGAACGCGTGGTGTACGGCAGCAGGACCTCGATGGTCTTCGGATTGTCCTTGCTGACCTTGTCCAGGTCAAGTTTGCTGACCAGCTTGAGCGCCTGTATCCGGCCGATCTGTTCCGCGGTGGACATGCGGACGTATATGTCGGGCTGGAATCCCTCGATCGTGGAGGCGAGCATGATCACGTGCATGCCGTTCTCCTGCGCGAGCTTGAGCGCCGAGACGAGACGGGACACCGCTTCGTCATTCGCAGACGTGTCGTCGCCATCGGTCGTATCAGAAGCGGACGATGATGCGACCGACTGGCTGACGTAGTCGCCATACTGCCGCACCGTGTCGTCGGCCCCCGTCACCGGGGCGACGACCAGAGTGGTGTGCGCGGCATCGTCCGACGAATCATCGCCGGAGGCCGAGACCCGGTCGACCACGTAATCTTGGATGTCGCGGCTCTGCCGGTCAAGGCTGTCGGCGGTGGACGTGGAGATGTGCTTCTTCGTCACCCCTCCGGAGATGAGCGCGTCGGTCAACGCGGGGACGAACGCCGTCCATTTGTTCAGCGGTGTGTTCCCGGAGATGGTCACGCCATCCGCCGGAGTGAACACTGCGACTTGGCCCGAGACGGCCGTCATGCCATCGTCCTGCCCGTCTTGATCGTTGCGGTCGTCGGGCGACGAGCAGGACGACACGCCCAGTATCAGGGCGGCGCATGCCGTCAGCGCGATCAGCCGTGATGCCGCCGCGGCGAGCGTGGTGATGCGTGATAAGGCCATGGTGCCTCGCAGGGTCATGATCCGTCCTTTGCCAGTCGCGTTCGGTTCGTGTCTGCGCCAATTCTAGTCGCACGACCATGAAAAAGGCTCTCGGCCGCACGGATGATGCGGCCGGGAGCCTTGAACCCGTAAGCGGAAATAAGTGGAATCAGTCGTGCAGCGCCTTGGCGAGATTCTCGTCAAGCGCGTTCATGAAGCCCTCCGTGTCGAGCCACGGCTGGTCGGGGCCGATGAGCATCGCGAGATCCTTGGTCATCTGTCCGCCTTCCACGGTGCCCACGATCACCTTCTCCAGCGTTTCGGCGAAGTGGCGGACCTCGGGCGTGCCGTCAAGGTCGGCGCGGTGCTTGAGACCGCCGGTCCATGCGAAGATCGAGGCGATCGGGTTCGTCGAGGTCTTCTCGCCCTTGAGCCAGCGACGGTAGTGGCGCGTCACCGTGCCATGCGCGGCCTCAGCCTCCACGGTCTGGCCGTCCGGCGTCATGAGCACCGACGTCATCAGGCCCAGCGAGCCGAAGCCCTGCGCCACGGAGTCGGACTGCACGTCGCCATCGTAGTTCTTGCACGCCCAGATGTATCCGCCATGCCACTTGAGCGAGCTGGCCACCATGTCGTCGATCAGGCGGTGCTCGTAGGTAAGGCCCTCGGCCTCGAACCGGTCCTTGTACTCCGTCTCGTACACCTCGGCGAAGATGTCCTTGAACTGGCCGTCGTACGCCTTGAGGATCGTGTTCTTGGTGGACAGGTACACGGGGTAGTGGCGCATCAGGCCGTAGTTGAAGCAGGCGCGGGCGAAGCCTCGGATCGAATCGTTCACGTTGTACTGCACCTGCGCCACGCCGCCGTCCGGACCATAGTCGTAGACGACGTGCTGGATCGGCTCGGAGCCGTCCTCCGGGGTGAACGTGACAGTCAGCCGGCCCGCGCCCGGCACCTTGAAGTCAGTGGCCTTGTACTGGTCGCCGAACGCATGGCGGGCCACGACGATCGGCTTGGTCCAGCCGGGCACCAGACGCGGCACGTTGCTCATGACGATCGGCTCGCGGAAGATCGTGCCGCCCAGGATGTTGCGGATCGTGCCATTGGGGGACTTCCACATCTTCTTGAGGCCGAATTCCTTGACGCGTGCCTCGTCGGGCGTGATCGTGGCGCACTTAACGCCGACGTGCTCGCGCTGGATCGCATGCGCCGCATCGATGGTGACCTGGTCGTCGGTGGCGTCGCGGTTCTCGATGCCCAGATCGTAGTAGTCGAGGTTCACGTCCAGATAGGGCAGGATCAGGCGGTCCTTGATGTCCTTCCAGATGACGCGCGTCATTTCGTCGCCGTCGAGTTCGACGACGGTGCCTTCGACCTTGATTTTGGCCATGTTCCCTCCTTGGCGGGGATATCGTGCAGATGCGGATACGCTTCCAAGTCATAACGCATGTTTGTAACGGCGCGACGGGGCCTTCCGAAACGTGGGACTGCCCAGCCCGCACCGGCACGCACTGTCACGTGCCGGCATTAGCCTTGAAGCCATGTCTCAGGAAATTGAAATCGGATTGGGCAAGAAGGGCCGTCTGGCCTATTCGCTCGACGACGTCGCCATTGTTCCCTCCCGCCGCACCCGCGATCCCGAGGACGTGTCCACCGGCTGGCAGGTGGACGCCTACGAGTTCGACGTGCCGGTCATCGGTGCCCCGATGGACTCCGTGACCAGCCCGGCCACGGCCATTGCAATGGGCAAGCTCGGCGCGCTCGGCGTGCTCGACCTCGAGGGCCTGTGGACCCGCTACGAGGACCCCGAGCCGCTGCTGGCCGAGATCGCCGATCTGCCGGCAGACAAGGCGACCGCCCGCATCCAGGAGATCTACGCGGAGCCGGTCAAGCCGGAGCTGATCACCGAGCGCCTGCACGAGATCCGCGACGCCGGCGTGACCGTGGCCGGCGCGCTCTCGCCGCAGCGCACCCAGCAGTTCTACTCGACCGTGGTCGATGCGGGTGTCGACCTGTTCGTGATCCGCGGCACCGTCGTGTCCGCCGAACACGTCAGCCGGGACCATGAGCCGCTGAACCTCAAGAAGTTCATCTACGACCTCGACGTTCCGGTCATCGTCGGCGGCGCGGCCAATTACACCGCCGCCCTGCATCTGATGCGCACCGGTGCGGCCGGCGTGCTGGTCGGCTTCGGCGGCGGCGCCGTGGCGGCCACGCGCAAGACCATCGGCGTGCACGCCCCGATGGCGACCGCCATCGCCGACGTGGCCGAGGCCCGCCGCGACTACATGGACGAGTCGGGCGGCCGTTACGTGCAGGTCATCGCCGACGGCGGTATGGGCGACTCCGGCAGCTTCGTCAAGGCCCTCGCGATGGGCGCGGACGCGGTGATGCTCGGCGCTCCTCTGGCCCGTGCGGTCGAGGCCCCGGGCCACGGCAAGCACTGGGGTTCCGAGGCCCGTCACCAGACGTTGCCGCGCGGTTTCCGTACGGACGTCGGCACGGTGGGCACGCTCGAGCAGATCCTGTTCGGGCCGAGCCATCAGGCTGACGGCCAGGTGAACTACATCGGTGCGCTGCGTCGCGCGATGGCCTCCACCGGCTACGTGGATGTCAAGAACTTCCAGCGTTGCAACGTGGTGGTCACGCCGTACGGTCGCTGACGGTGCAAGCCCTCTCCGTCGGATAACCGCGGGGCGACCACCCGCGGTTATCCACATTTGTCCACATGGCGGTGCTCCCGACACTTGACGGGAGCACCGCCATGTGTTGTTCTTGACAGGTGTCTCCAATGAGGCAGGCTCGCCTGCAACGGTTGCGGGTCGGGCAACGACCACGAAAGAACGAGAGGAAGCCCATGCACTACTACCATTCCTGGCAGGGAGACCCGATCCCTCCCGAAGACGGATTCCTGCACATCGAGCTGTCACGCAAACCGGTGCCGTACCATTTCGCCCGCTGTTTCGAAGGCGAAATCGACTCGCGCACCTGCCAGGCACTGGCACTGTCGTCGTGCCGCATCTCATGCATGGTGACCGATGTGGTGCGAGGCCGCATAGCATCGCACAAGCTGCAGCGCACGGTCGCCGGCCCCTGCCTGAGGAAACTGGACACGATGTCGGCCATCCTGACCCGTGAAAGCCGCGAACGCGCTTTTCTTGGTCACCCCATGGGCATTCTTCCGGTCATTCCTCAATCGATCAGGGGAATGCTCATCAGTCCCTCGCGTGTCGAGACGATGGCGCATCTGACGATAGGCCGCACGCATCACTGGGTGAATCTCGTGCTCCAGCAGAACGGATCACGCTGGATGTGCGTGCTTGCCGACGTCGGATAGGCCGGCAGCCGCGGCGGGCCGGTGTGCCACGCACGGGGCGCGAGGCGCTATTATGTTCCGTATGTTGCGTGAATATTCAGTGGATACGATTCGGCCCACGACCGAGAAGGACACCATCTACTCGCTGCTCGCCAACCGCGTCGAGCACGATCCCGATGATCTGATCGCCCAATGGCAGGACGATGAGACCCGTCAATGGCATGACGTGACCGCCGGCGAGATGGGCGCACGCGTACGTCAGATCGCCAAGGGACTCATGGGGCTGGGTGTCAAGCCCGGCAGTATGGTGCTCATCTATTCTGCCACCTGCTATGAATGGGGCGTCGTCGATTTCGCGTGCGCCGCCATCGGCGCGGTCAGCGTGCCGGTCTACGAGACGGACTCAGCCAAGCAGGCGGCGAACATCGTCGAAGACGTGAACCCGGTGATCGCCTTCGCCGGCGACTACGCGCATGCGCAGGTGCTGGATCAGATCCGCGTCGGCCGAGACGGACTCAAATACGTGTTCAACTTCAAGGCCGCCGGCCTCGATGCGGTGGCCGACTTCGGCGAGTCGGTCTCCGACGAGGATCTGGACCGTGCCATCGAACGCGTCAAGGCCGATGACATGGCCACGATCGTGTATACGTCCGGCTCCACCGGCAAGCCGAAGGGCGCGATGCTCTCGCACCGCAACTTCACCCACACCGTGCTCAACGGCTACGAGGTGCTCAACGACATGCTCTACCAGCCGAGCCGTCTGCTGCTGTTCCTGCCGCTGGCGCACTGCTTCGCCCGGTACATTCAGTATGTGGCGATCGGGTCGCATGGCGTGGTCGGATACATTCCGGGGGCCAAGCATCTGCTGTCCGACCTGCGCAGCTTCAAGCCGACCTATCTGCTCGGCGTGCCGCGCGTGTTCGAGAAGGTCTACAACGCCGCCTCGCAGAAGGCCGGCAACGGCATTCAGGGACGCGTATTCGCCAAGGCGGTCTCCCATTTCGTGCAGTGGTCGAAGGACGAGCAGGACACCGGCCGGCATTCGGTCAGGTCCCGGCTCGAGCATGCCTTCTTCATGAAGACCGTGGGCGCATCGATCCGCTCCGCCCTCGGACCGAATCTCAAGTACCTTGCCTGCGGCGGAGCGCCGCTCAACGTCGACCTCGCCCATTTCTTCAACGGCCTCGACGGCATCACGTTCATCCAGGGCTACGGCATGACCGAGACGGCCGCGCCGTGCATGGTCAACTTCCAGGACTCCAACCGCGTCGGGTCGGTCGGACATCCGGGCTGCGCCGAGGTGAAGCTGGCCGACGACGACGAACTGCTCATCCGCGGCGAAAGCGTCTTCCTCGGCTACTACAAGCAGCCGGAGCTCACCAAGGAAGTGCTCGAGCCGGATGGATGGCTGCATACCGGAGACCTCGCGACAATCGACGACGACGGGTTCATCTACATCACCGGCCGCAAGAAGGACATCATCATCACCGCAGGCGGCAAGAACATCAGTCCGGCCCCGATGGAGGACACGATCGGCACCTGTCCGATCGTCTCACACGCCGTCGTGGTCGGCGACGGCAAGCCGTTCGTCTCCGCGCTCATCGAACTCGATCCGGAGATGACCCGGTCCTGGCTCGAATCCCAAGGTCTCGACCCCGACATGCCGCTGGGGGAGGTCGCGCAGTCGGACGCCGTCCGCGCGTTCGTCCAGCAGTACATCGACCAGGCGAACAGCAATGTGTCCCGCGCCGAGTCGGTACGCAAGTTCGTCATTCTCGACGACACCTTCAGCCAGGACAAGGGCACACTGACCGCCAGTATGAAGGTCGTGCGCCCGAAGGTATTGCAGCGTTACGCCGACGTGATCGAAAACGAGATCTACACGTCCAAGTCGCCGGCTCGCCCGCTGCCGAAGACCGTGCAGATCCTCGACCGGACCACCGAGACGGTCAAGCAGGCGTCCGAAAGCGTCAAGCAGGCGTCCGAGAACGTGACGCCGATGGTTCGCCAGGCGTTTGATACCATGCAGGACAGGATCAAGCGTCAGCAGGCCGATCCCGAGACCGAGTCGGACAGCGGCGAGACGAACGAGGCAGACGGCAAGACCGCCGGTACAGACAACGAGGAGTGACAATTGGCCATCCGAGAAATCCGAGTAGTACCCGATCCCGTGCTGCGCACCCCGTGCGACGAGATCACGTCCATCACGCCGGCCGTGCGCCGGCTGGTCGCCGACCTGCTGGAAACCGTCGACGACCCGGGCAGGGCCGGCCTGTCCGCCAACCAGATCGGCGTGAGCCTACGCGCGTTCTCGTACAACATCGAAGGCAAGATCGGCTACATCCTCAACCCGGTGATGGAGGAGAAGCGCGGCGAACAGTACGGGGACGAAGGCTGCCTGTCGGTGCCCGGCCTGTGGTACAAGACGCGGCGCGCCGACTACGCCCGCGTACGCGGCATCGATCTGGACGGCAACGAAGTGGTGCTCGAAGGTAGCGGCCTGATGGGCCGCATGCTTCAGCACGAATGCGACCACCTCGACGGGCACGTCTATCTTGACCGGCTCGAGAAGGAGGAGCGCCGCGAGGCCATGCGCTACATGCGCAGTCACGCGAAGTGAGCGTCCGCATCCTTCCATACCGCATGCAAATGTGCCGCGCCCGTCGCCGACCGATGGGCGCGGCACATTTGTATGCGGCACATAGTATTCTGAAACTTCGTGTGCCATCCGGCAACGGCCGCAGTCGCAGGCGGCCCGAGCCAACCAACTGTTGTCAACCGGCACACGACATATCGCGCCATGTCCGCGACGGCCTGTGTCGGTCGGCTGAGCCCCGCAAGGGCGTATGCTGCACGCAGGCGCGCATGGCCAGGCAATAACCGACAAGAAAGGTAGTGCACTATGGCACAGATCACGATGAGCGAAATGCTCAAGGCCGGCCTCCACTTCGGTCACCAGACCCGTCGTTGGAACCCGAAGATGAAGCAGTTCATCCTCACCCAGCGCAACGGCATCCACATCATCAACCTGTTCAAGTCGCTCGAAATGATCGACAAGGCGTACGACTTCATCAAGACCACGGTCGCCCACAACGGCACCGTGCTGTTCGTCGGCACCAAGAAGCAGGCTCAGGAAGCCGTTTCGGCCCAGGCCACCCGCGTGAACATGCCGTATGTCTCCGAGCGTTGGCTCGGCGGCATGCTGACCAACTTCCAGACCGTGTCCAAGCGCGTGAACCGTCTTAAGGAGCTCGAGGAGATGGACTTCTCCGACGTGCACGGCTCCGGTCTGACCAAGAAGGAACTGCTGCTGCTCGAGCGCGAAAAGGACAAGCTGTCCAAGCAGCTGGGCGGTATCCGCAACATGACCCGCACCCCTTCCGCGATGTTCGTCGTTGACATCAACAAGGAAGCCCTGGCCGTCGAGGAAGCCCACAAGCTGGGCATCCCGGTCGTGGCCCTTGTCGACACCAACGCCGATCCGGAAGCCGTCGAGTACCCGATCCCGGCCAACGATGACGCCATCCGCGGCATCGAGCTGCTGACCAGCCTCATGGCCGACGCCGTGGCCGAGGGTCTGCTGGAGCGTTCCGGCAAGGCCGCCAAGGCCGAGGGCGAGACCGAGCAGCCGATGGCCGCTTGGGAGAAGGAGCTGCTGACCGAGGGCAACGCCCCGCAGGCCGCTCCCGCCGCCGCTGAAGCCGAGGGCGAAGCCCAGGCCTGAGCATCCGTTATGATGGGAGGCGGCAACGTCTCCCATTCATATATGGGAACACATCGAGTCTAGAGGAGACAAACATGGCAGCAATCACTGCAGCTCTGATCAAGCAGGTGCGCGAGGACACCGGCGCCGGCATGATGGACGTCAAGAAGGCCCTGACCGAGGCCGAAGGCGACGTGGCACGCGCCAAGGAGATCATCCGCGCCAAGGGCATCCAGGCCGCCGGCAAGCGTGAAGGCCGCAAGGCCCAGGAAGGCACCATCGCCTCCAAAGTCGTCGAGACCGCGAACGGTGAGACCGGCTACGCCGTCGAGCTGAACTCCGAGACCGACTTCGTGGCCAAGACCCCGAAGTTCGTCGAGTTCGCCGACACCGTGCTCGGCTACGCCGTGGCCGCCGACGCCAACTCCGCCGACGAACTGCTCGAGGCCAAGGCCGAGGACGGCACCGTCAAGGTCGCCATCGAAGAGGCCGCCGCCCTGTTCGGCGAGCATGTCAAGGTCGGCCAGTTCGCCAAGATCTCCGGCGAGCACGTCGAGATCTACGCGCACAAGAAGTCCGTCGAGATGCCGCCGAGCATCGTCGCCATGATCGCCACCGACAAGGCCGGTGCCGCCGTGGCCCACGAGGCCGCTCTGCAGATCTCCGCGATGGGCGCCAAGTGGCTGACCCGTGAGGACGTCCCGGCCGATGTGGTCGAGTCCGAGCGTCGTGTGGCCACCGAGAAGTCCCTGGCCGAAGGCAAGCCGGAGAAGATCGTCCCGAAGATCGTCGAGGGTCGTCTCAACGCCTTCTACAAGGAAGTCGTGCTGCTCGAGCAGCCGTTCGTCAAGGATCCGTCCAAGACCGTCGGCAAGCTGTTCGAGGAAGTCGGCGGCAAGGCCACCGCTTTCGCGCGCATCGAGGTCGGCAAGGGCGAAGAGGACGCCGAGTGATCTAGGCTTCATGCCTCATCACACGGCGGCTCACGCTGAACCGCACTGACAAAGACGGATCATGCCAAGGCGCATGGTCCGTCTTTTTGCATCTTCATCGGTCTATAGTGGTACCCGGAAATCACCATCCGACCTGTGAAACGACATGAGGGAGCCACATGATAGAGACAACGATGGGGAAGGGCGGCATCAAGCCCACCTGCGCACGACGGGGCTGGTGCAAGAACAGGATCGCCGCGCAGGACGCGGCCAAACGCGTGTTGCTGATGCCGGGCACCGGCTACAACTGCGATCGTCCGCTGCTGTACTACGCGGCGACGGCGTTGGTCGAGGACGGTTGGCACGCCGACCGGCTGGACGTGAACGCCGACCTGTCGAAGACTCCTGCGCCCCGTATTTTCGCCATGCTGTCCGCGGCGGTGGACCAGTGGCTGGACGACGTGCGTGCCGACGCCGGCGACGGATCCATGCCGGATGTGTTGGTCGTAGGCAAATCGCTGTCCACCTTCATCTATCCGCACGTTGCGCAACTCGGCGTGCCGATGGCATTGCTGACGCCGGTGTTCTCCCCGGCCGATTTCGATCCCGCCCGTTCCGTGATCCCCGTGCCGGGCGACACGGATTACCACGCCGGGCACGCTCCCGACCCGCTGATCTGCGCAGGCACCGCCGATCCTCTGTACGACAGCGAACGCGCGCATCGTCTGAGCGCGAAGGTCCACGAATACGCCGATGCAAACCATTCGATCGAGATTCCGGGGGACTGGCGCACCTCGATGCGCTATCTTGGCGAGGTGACCGAGAACGTCGTGCGATATGCGCGTTCCGCGACCCTGCGGTGACGACGAAGGACGATCTGCAGACGGGCGCACAAGCCATGAACCGGCGCTGTCGTAGTTTACGGATAGTCTGATAGACGGTAAATTTACGGTCCGTCGGACCATATCGGTTCACGGGCCGGTTGAAGAAAGGCTGTGTATGACTGGAGAAAACAAGCCTCGCAGAGTGCTGCTCAAGCTGTCCGGCGAAGCGTTCGGCGGCGGCAAGGTCGGCATCGACACGCATGTGGTGCGTCGCATCGCCGAGGAGATCGTGCCCGCCGTCCAGCAGGGCGTGCAGGTCGCGATCGTGACGGGCGGCGGCAACTTCTTCCGCGGCGCCGAACTGCAGCAGGCCGGCATCGACCGTTCCCGCGGCGATTACATGGGCATGCTCGGCACCGTGATGAACTGCCTCGCGCTGCAGGACTTCCTCGAGCAGGAAGGCCAGGCCACCCGCGTGCAGACCGCCATCACCATGGGCCAGGTCGCCGAGCCGTACATCCCGCTCAAGGCCATCCGCCATCTTGAAAAGGGCCGCGTCGTCATCTTCGGCGCCGGTGCCGGCATGCCGTACTTCTCCACCGACACCGTCTCCATCCAGCGTTCGCTGGAAATCCACTGCGATGAGGTCCTCATGGGCAAGAACGGCGTCGACGGCGTGTACACCGCCGATCCGCGCAAGCACCCGGATGCGCAGCGGTTCGCCACGCTCGACTACAATCGCGCGCTCGTCGACAACCTCGCCGTCATGGACGCGTCCGCGCTGTCGATGGCCCGCGACAACAAGCAGTGCATCCGCGTGTTCGGGCTCGAGGGCGCCGGCAACGTGACCAAGGCGCTGCTCGGCGACGGTATCGGCACGCTTGTCTCCGATGCCGAATCCACACTCGCCGACTGACGGCACCGGACGCGCCCAGGCGCATTCAACGACGAATACAGCAACCATCAACCAATCCAAAGGAGCAACACATCATGGCTAATCTTGTCGAACAGGCCAAGGACCAGATGAAGAAGACCGTCGAGAACACCAAGGAGAACTTCTCCGGCATCCGCACCGGCCGCGCCAACCCGGCGCTGCTCAACGGCATCACCGTGGAGTCCTACGGCATGACCATGCCGCTCAAGTCCGTCGCCACCATCGGTGTTCCGGAACCGCGCACCCTGTCGGTCTCCCCGTTCGATCCGTCGCAGGCCAACGCCGTCGAGAAGGCGCTGCGCGATTCCGATCTCGGCGCCTCCCCGCGCCGCGACGGCAACGTGATCCGACTGACCATGCCGGAGCTCACCGAGGAACGTCGCAAGGAATACGTCAAGCTCGCCAAGACCAAGTCCGAGGAGGGCAAGGTCGCCGTGCGCAACATCCGCCGCAAGACCAAGGAGTCCATCGACAAGTCCGTCAAGGACGGCGACATGGGCGAGGACGAGGGCGATCGTCTGCTCAAGGAGCTCGACAAGGTCACCAAGCAGGTCACCGATGAGCTCGACGCGCTGCTCGAGACCAAGCAGAAGGAGATCATGGAGGTCTGAACAGGCCCCTGTGCACCGGCTTCCCCATATAGGGGAGCCTTCATGATGTCGGACGACAAACGGGAGATACGTGATGGAGACGCGCGCGCAGCGTGAGCAGGAGGCCGAGGAGGCCATCGACGCGATCAATAAAAAGACCGGCCGTAACATGCCGCAGGCAATTGCGACGGCAGTGATCCTGATCGCCATCATCCTCGCATGCCTGCTGATCAGCATCGATCTGTTCGTGGCCCTGCTGGTCGTGTTCATGATGCTCGCGCTGTGGGAGCTGCGCGTCGATTTCGCGACGGCCGGACTGCACATTCCGGTGATCATGCTGTGGATCTGCTCGACCGTCACGCTGGTGGCGGCATACTACAGCCCGTACCACATCGTCGCCATGGCGATGTGCATCATGGTCTCGGCGGTGCTGGTGGCGTTGTCCGCCAGCGCCAAGGTGAGCATCGGCACCAGGCTGTCCACCGCCGTCGCCAGCAAGCTCGCCAACACCGACGCCGCGGCGCGCCTGGAATCCTCCTTCAACCACGAAGGCGGCGAACAGCATCACAGCCGGCTTAGCCACGTGGCCGTCTCGCTGTTCACGCTGCTGTACATCCCGTTGCTCGGCTCGTGCATCGTGATCCCGCTGACGTTCAACGGGCATCCGGTGGCCCACGCGATCATGCTCGTGTTCCTGCCGGCCCTGAGCGACACCGGCGGCCTGTTCGCCGGCGCATGGTTCGGTAAGCACAAGCTCAGCCCGCGCATCTCGCCGAAGAAGTCCGTGGAGGGACTGATCGGCTCCATGCTGTTCGCCATGGCCGGCGCGTTCGCGATCTTCGCCTGCACGTATGAACCGTCCCGCTGGGCCGACCGCTGGTGGGTGCCGGTCGTCGCCGGTATCATGATCGGCGTCGTCGGCACGTTCGGTGATCTGTGCGCGTCCATGCTCAAACGCGACATCGGCATCAAGGACATGGGCCATCTGCTCAAGGGCCACGGCGGCGTGATGGATCGCATCGACTCCATCGTGCTGTCGGCGCCGTTCACCTGCCTGTTGCTATGGGCCACCGGGCTGTGATTCGTCCCGGAGAGACTGACGAACAACGATGACAATCGAAATGCCATTCCGTGCCACGGGCCGGGATGGCATTCTTCATGATCGGAGCATGACATGAGCGAACACCACGATATGCCGGAGACCGGCATCACGCCCGGCGGCACCAGCGGCGCGTTCCGCGACGTGCTGTCCAAGGATCACGCACGACGGGGCAAGCCGCCGCTGCATTTCGCCGACATGACCGCCGAACAGCGCATCGACAAGGCGAAGGAGCTGGGCCTGCCGAAGTTCCGCGTCAAGCAGCTTGCCAACCACTACTATGGCCATTTCGACGTGAACGCCGAGGAATTCAGCGATTTCCCCGCCGCCAAGCGAACCGAAGCGGCCGAGGCGTTCTTCCCCGAGCTGATCCACGAAGTCACCAGGCAGGTCGCCGACAACGGCATGACCATCAAGACCCTGTGGCGCCTGTTCGACGGATCGCACATCGAATCGGTGCTCATGCGTTATCCGACGCGCACCACGCTGTGCATCTCCTCGCAGGTCGGCTGCGGCATGGGCTGCCCGTTCTGCGCCACCGGCAAACTGGGACTTACCAGGAACATGTCCGCAGGGGAGATCCTCGAACAGGTGCGTGTCGCCGCGCGCATGATGCGCGACGGCGAAGTCGCCGGCGGCCCGGGCCGACTGAGCAACATCGTGTTCATGGGCATGGGCGAGCCGATGGGCAACTACAATTCCGTGCTGTCCGCGGTGCGTCAGATCAGCGCCATGCCGCCCGAGGGATTCGGCATCTCGGCCCGCAACATCACCGTTTCCACCGTCGGCGTCGTCCCCGGCATCAAGAAACTCACCGCCGAGGGCATTCCGGTGCGTCTTGCTGTGTCATTGCACGCGCCAAGTGACGAATTGCGTGACGAGCTCGTGCCGATGAACCGCCGGTTCAACACCACGCAGGTGCTGGATGCCGCGCATGACTATTTCCTTGCCTCCAAACGCCGCGTCAGCATCGAATACGCGCTCATGCGCGGCATCAACGACCAGGCCGAGCATGCCCGTCTGCTGGCGAAGCGGCTCAACCATTACGGCGACGACTGGGCGCACGTCAACCCGATCCCGCTCAACCCGATCGAGGGATCGCGCTGGACGGCGTCGAAGCCCGAGGACG
Organism: Bifidobacterium simiiventris; assembly: GCF_019331715.1. Classification (GTDB taxonomy): domain Bacteria; phylum Actinomycetota; class Actinomycetes; order Actinomycetales; family Bifidobacteriaceae; genus Bifidobacterium; species Bifidobacterium simiiventris. The sequence continues at coordinate 79,081 of NZ_JAHBBG010000004.1, read as the reverse complement.
AACAGCGGTTCCTCGATATCCTCCACGCCGCCGGCATCACTGCGACGCTGCGTGACACGCGCGGTCAGGATATCGACGGCGCGTGCGGCCAGCTTGCTGCCAAGACCAAGGCGGCGTTCGAGCGTCGGTCATGAACCGGCAGCTCCGGACGTCGTTCGGTTAATCGTCCAAGGTGATTTTCGGTGCGATGGCGACGCCGTGCCGGCGAAAAACGTCGACGGCGGCCATGTAGCCTGTCGACGGCGTCTGCGGGGCGGCAAGCACCGTGCGCTCGTCCCCACCTGAAGCCTGTGACGAGTGGGTTTGGTCGTCGAACAGCAGTGCGACGACCAAACCGGCCACCATTTCCTTCGTCGCATCATGCACGGCACCGTTCGATGTCGAGACATGGCCGTTGGCCGAGGACAGTGCCGCCGCCAACGGCGCAAGATCATGTTTGGTCGCCTCGTCGATGTCATCCAGCTGATCGTACAGGGCGAACAGCCATGCGCGGCGACCGGCGATAGGCCCGTCGAGCCGTTCGCGGGTCGCCGCGACCAGCGGCTCGATCGGCACGGCCGGCGTGTGTTCGGGATCGCGATGCTCACGGTTGTCGGCGATGTCTCCCATAAGATGCTGTATGTCGCATTCGTCGATCAGCACGGCGGATTGCGCGTATGCGGTGGCGATCGCATCAGCGTCGACGAATCTGCCGCCTTCGGATTGGAACCGAACGCGTTTCGGCTCGCTGTAGTAGTGCGACATGCCGAACGTGACATACTGCGGCGTGGTGTCCTGTATCTCCCTGACCGCGTCGGCGACCTTGCGCATATCCGCCAGAGGCTGATGCACTGCGATCACGGACAGCACCTGTTTCGCGTCCTTCAGCGTCAGCGGCTGGCCGATCGTCGCCTGACGACCGATCTGATGATTGAATAGATGTTCGATCGTTGCGAAGAGTCCCATTGCTCGCGTTCCTTTCCGCGTGGAGGCAAACGCCATGCCCGCGCATCCTGTCGTCGGCAAAACAGTCTAGTGCCCCGTGCCACGCGATGATCGGACGGGAACGAATGGCGAACGCGGACATGCCTGGCGTGTCGTCGGTTTACTTCGAGTGCTTGAAGTATCTAGAGTACGAATCATGAGCACCACGACCACCACTTGGCACACGATCCGTGAGGCGTCATTGATTTCCGGACTGCCAGAATCCACGTTGCGCTATTACGAGCAGATCGGCATCATCGACCCCATCGCGCGCGATCCAAGCTCCGGGCACCGCGCATATTCCGACGACGATCTCGAAGCGATCTCCATCGTCTCCTGTCTTGCGGCCACGGGCATGCCGATCGATGCGATGCGCGCGTATCTGAGGAACCGTTTCGACGGTCCGGACGGGGCGCGCCGGCAGATGGAACTGCTTGACGCGCAGGCATTGCGGCTGGCGGCCAAGGCGGAGAGTATCCGCATGCAGCAGGCGTACGTCTCGTTCAAGACCCTGTATTGGCGGGCCATCGCCGAGGGACGCGAGCAGGATGCGGAGCAACTGCTTGAGGAGAACCGCGATATCGTGGAGAAGGTCAAGCGGCTGCAAGTCGGCGGCAAAGCCGGACAGTGACCACCATACAATGAACGGATTTCAAGGAGTCGAACATGTTCGAGGGGCTGCGCAACAGCATGAACAAATTCTGGAACAGCGATAAGACGCTGGCCGAAACCGATCCCGAATTCGTGGAACTGTTCTCGAATTTCGCGTATGACGAGGTGATCAACGAGCCGGGAGCGAACCATCCCGATTTGGACGACGCGACGCGGGCGATGGCGATCCTCGCCACGCTGATCGGATGCCAGGGGCTTGATGACTATGAGCTGATGGTGCCGGTGGCTCTGGAATCAGGGGTCAGTCCTGTCGAAATCAAGGAGATCGTGTACCAGTCGGTCGCCTATCTCGGGTTCGGCCGCGTGCTGCCGTTCCTGAAGAAGACCAACGAGGTGTTCGAGTCGAAGAACATCGCCCTGCCGCTCGCACCGCAGTCGACCACCACGCCGGAAACGCGTGTGGATGCCGGGGAGAAAGCGCAGGTCGACATCTTCGGCGAGCACATGCGCGGCTTCGCGCACTCCGGTCCGAAGGAGACGCGGCATATCAACAAATGGCTGGCCGGCAACTGCTTCGGCGACTATTACACGCGCGGCGGACTCGATCATCGCCAGCGCGAGATGATCACGCTGTGCTTCCTGGCAGCGCAGGGCGGCTGCGAACCGCAGCTGGTCGCGCATGCGGGCGCGAACCTCAAGGTCGGCAACGAGAAGGCGTTCCTGATCGCGGTCATCTCGCAGTGCATGCCGTACATCGGCTATCCACGCACGCTCAACGCGATCCGGTGCATCAACGAGGCAGCTGCGAAGGCGGACGAGCAGTAAAACAGCCCGAACATACGAGAACGGGGTTGTGGCGGCCGGAGGGAAATTCTCCCCGGCCGCCACAACCCCGTTCTCATGTCATGACGGCTCGCCTCGCGACGAGATCAGTCGTGCCAGACCTCCTTGGCGATGGACTGCACGAGCGCGATCTTGGCCCACTGCTGCTCCTCGGTGAGCTTATTGCCCTCCTCGGTGGAGGCGAAACCGCACTGGGTGGACAGACACAGACGGTCAAGCGGCACATACTGCGCGGCCTCGGCGATGCGCGCCTTGATGACTTTGGGATCCTCGAGCTCGGGCTTCTTCGACGTGATCAGGCCGAGCACGACCTTCTTGTCGCCCGAGACCTTGGCGAGCGGGGCGAAGTCGCCGGAACGGTCGTCGTCGAACTCGAGGTAGTAGGCGGCGACGTTCTCCTTGCCGAACAACACGTCGGCCACGACCGAATAGCCGCCGGCGGACGCCCACGTCGAATGGTAGTTGCCGCGGCAGTCGTGCGTGGCGACCACCAGATCGGCGGGCAGGTCGGCGATCGCCGCATTGTTCATCGCCGCGTACTGCTCCTGCATGGCGGCGAACTCCTCGGGAGTGTAGTGGGAGTTGAAGTTCGGGTCGCAGAACATGCCCCACGTGCAGTCGTCGAGCTGCACGTTGCGGCAGCCGGCCTCGTACAGGGCCATGATCAGGCCGTGGAACGCGGCCGCGGTGTCGTCGGCCAGCTGGTCGTAGGCGGCCTGGTCGTCGCCGTAGAACTCGTGCACGGATGCGATGTTCTCCGGACGGAACAGCTCGGCGTACAGCTGCGAGGGGGAGGGGATGGTCTGGCGGGCCACGACCGTGTCGTCCTCGAAAGCTTTGAGGAAGCGGAAGTGGTCGACGAATGGGTGCGTGCTGTCGAACGCGATCTTGCCGGATAGGCGGGCGGATTCGGCGCGGGTCACCTCGTCGTGGAACACGTAGCCCTGGTCGATGGAGACCTTCTCAACACCGGCGAAGCCCCACATGCAGTCGAGGTGCCACCAGCCGCGGCGGAACTCGCCGTCGGTGATGGCGTGCAGTCCGGCGGCCTTCTGCTTGGCGACGAGCTCGGTGATGCACTGATCCTCGACGGCCTTGAGCGCGGCGGCGTCGATCCGACCGGCTTCATAGTCGGCGCGGGCGGCCTTGAGCTCGGCCGGACGCAGGTAGCTGCCGACCACGTCGGCGCGGAACGGCGCGTTGTGCGAATATGCCATGATTCCTCACGATCTTGCGCATCGGTTGCGCATTGCGATTGGTTGGTACGTTGCGTAACCTTACCGCAACCCGGCCGACTTGGTACGCCGCGCGTCCCACGCACCGGTCATGTCACGCGTTCGCGTTCGCGTTGCGGTGCGCCTCCGGGCGGAAGACATCGGGTTCCACGTAGATTTCGAACCGGTACCATGGCAGTGCGCCGCGCACCGCGCGTTCGATCTTGTCGACCGTTTCCACGTCGTAGTCGCGGTCGAGCTTCGACGTTTCGACCTTGAGACACAGCAGGATGTCGTCTTCGGACATGTGGATCGTCTGCATGTTGAGCAGCCGGTCCACGCCGGGCGTCGACGTGACCGCGGCGACGATCTCGTCGCGCGTCACCCGGTCGACGGTCTCGCCGAGCAAGAGTGAGCCGGACTTGAACGCGAGCAGCAGCGAACCGGCGATCAATACCAGACCGACCATCAGGCCGCCGATCGCATCCCACAGTTCATCGTCGAGCATGATCGCGAGGCCTATGCCGGCTCCGGCGAACGCGAGACCGATCAGCGCGAGCGTGTCCTCCATGATGACGGAGGCAAGTTCGGCCGACTTGGTGCGCCGCCAGAACCGGAAGATGCCCATGTGCGGCGTGCGCGTGCGCGTCATGCGTTCGTTCGCTTCTTTGACGCTCGAATGCAGGCCGTAGCCTTCGAGACAGGCGCTGACGACGACCACGACGAGCGCGGCCGTCAGTTCGATCTGGTTGGCGTCGCGCAACGCCGGATCGGCGGCGACGGCAATGATCTTCTTGACCGCCTCGGAGGTGGAGAAGAAGCCGCCGACGAAGAACAGCAGCGTGGCGACAACGAACGACGCGAGGTATTTCGCACGGTACAGGCCGAACGGATGGTCACCGTCGGTGCGATGCTTGGAGAAGCGGCCGCCGATCATGAGGACGATCTCGTTCGAGCAGTCGGCGATCGAGTGCACGGATTCGGATAGCATGGCGGATGATCCGGTGAACGCGGCCGCTCACAGTTTGGCGGCCGCGACGCCGATGTTCGCGGCGAGGGCCGCTTTGACGGCGGCTCCTGCATGCTTGGTCTGTTGGTGGATCGCCGCGTCGTCGGCCGCAATCCGGTTATGCGTTTCGCTCATGATTCCCTCTTGCCCATGATGTGCCTTGAAACACCACACATTGTAGGAGCATCGGGGACCTGCGGCGAATGATGAAGGACGGTGCGCGATAACGTGTGCGGCCTCAAGGCGCACCGAGGGAAGGCGTGCTTCAGCACGTCGACCGAGGAGCAACGTGGAGGACGCTCCGTTATCGCACAACCGCTATTCCTCGGCGACAAGCTCCAAATAGCTGTCGTTCCAGAGGTCCTCGTCGCCGTCGGGCATGAGCAGCACGCGTTCCGGGTTGAGCGCCTGCACCGCGCCCTCGTCGTGGGTGACGAGCACGATCGCGCCCTCATACTTGGCGATGGCTTTCAGAATCTCGTCGCGCGAGGCTGGGTCGAGGTTGTTGGTCGGCTCGTCGAGCAGCAGCACGTTCGCGCGGGACGTGACGAGCGTGGCGAGCGCGAGTCGGGTCTTCTCGCCGCCGGAGAGCACGCGGGCGGGCTTCAACGCGTCGTCGCCGGAGAATAGGAACGAGCCGAGGATGGAACGCGCCTGCGTGTCGTTGAGCTCGGGCGCGACGTGCGTGAGGTTTTCAAGCACGGTCGCGTTCAGGTCGAGCGTGTCGTGCTCCTGCGCGAAGTAGCCGATCTTGCAGCCGTGGCCGTATTCGACCGTGCCGGTGTCGGGCTGTTCGATGTGCGCGAGCAGACGCAGCGTGGTGGTCTTGCCGGCGCCGTTGTAGCCGAGGATGACCACGCGCGAGCCCTTATCGACGGCGAGGTTCACGCCGGCGAACACGATGTTGGAACCGTACGCCTTGGAGATGTCCTTCGCCATGATCGGCGTGCGGCCGCAGGGCGCCGGTTCGGGGAAGCGGATGTCGGCGACCTTCTCCTTCTTCTGCGCCTCGGACGTGTTCTCGAGGAGTTTTTCGGCGCGGCGCATCATGTTCTGCGCGGCCACGGCCTTGGTGGCCTTCGCGTGCAGGCGGATGCCCTGCTTCATGAGGCGTTCGGCCTTCTTCTCGGCGACCTCGCGTTCACGGCGGCGGCGCTCCTCGTCCACGGCGCGCTGGTGCAGGTACGCCTTCCAGCCGAGCGAGTACATGTCGATCTGGCCGAGCTGCGCGTCGAGATGCCACACCTTGTTGACGACCTCGTCCAACAATTCGGTCGAGTGGGAGATCACGAGGAAGCCGCCCTCGAACTTCTTCAGAAACCCGCGCAGCCATTCGATCGAATCGGCGTCCAGATGGTTGGTCGGCTCGTCGAGGATCAGTGTGTCCGCGTCGGAGAAGAGAATGCGGGCCAGTTCGATGCGACGGCGCTGGCCACCGGACAGGGTGCCGAGCTCGCGGTTCATCACGTCCTGCGGCAGGCCCAGGCTGTCGGCCATGGCGATCGCCTCGGACTGCGCCGCGTAGCCGCCGGCCTTGTCGAAGTCCTGCATGATCTTGTCGTACCGGTTCATCGCACGCGTCATCACGTCCGGGTCCGGATCGGTCATTTCCTTCTCGCATTTGCGCATGCGGGCGATGATCGTCGCGATGTCGCGCGCGCTCATCATGCGGTCGAGCGCGGTCTGCGTCTGGTCGGCGGCGTGCGTGTCCTGCGGCAGATAGCCGAGCTTGCCGGAGACGCGCACCTTGCCGGCGGACGGCAGCATGTCGCCGGTGATCACGCGCGTCAGCGTGGTCTTGCCGGCGCCGTTGCGACCGACCAGACCGATCTTGTCGCCCTTGGCCACATGGAAGTCGGTGGCGTGCAGCAGCGTGCGCGCGCCGATCTGAATCTCAAGTCCCTGCGCTTCGATGGCCATGCCTGTTCGTCCGTCCTTTTCGCCTGTGTCGTCGTATTGCGTCGCGTATCGTCATATGCCGGCCCGCATGCCGCGTGCCGGTCAAAGTCCAACCGTCCACTATAGCGAAGGGGTGCCGAACATGCGTCGGATCCCGCGCTACGCTGTGGCATGCGCAGGTCCGTATGAGCGGCCGTGGCGTCATTCCAGCGCAGGTAGGTAAGGAGCAGTTATGTCCAAGAAGATCCTCGTCACCGGATTCGACCCGTTCGGCGGCGAATCCGTCAATCCCGCGTTCGAGGCCGTCACACTGCTGCCGGACGAGATCGCCGGCGCGACGGTTGTCACACTCGAGATCCCGACCGCGTTCACGCGCAGTGCACAGGTCGTCGAGGCGGCCATCGAACGCGAACGGCCGGACTGGGTGCTGTGCGTCGGCCAGGCCGGCGGCCGCTCCGCGATCACCGTCGAAAAGGTCGCGATTAACCTCGCCGAGGCGCGCATCCCCGACAACGACGGCGAACAGCCGTTCGACACGCCTCTGCGCGCCGACGGCGACACCGCGTACTTCGCGACCCTGCCGGTCAAGGCGATGGTGAAGAACATCAACGACCACGGCATTCCCGCGTTCATGTCGTACACGGCCGGCACCTACGTGTGCAACGCGATCATGTACCACGTGCTCTACCTGCTCGACCGCAGGTTCCCCGGCGTCAAGGGCGGCTTCATCCACGTGCCGTACGCGGTCGAACAGGGCGTCGGCAAGGCGAACGGCACGCCGGTCATGGAGATCGCCACGATGGCCAGGGCCCTCGGATATGCGATCGAAGCGGCCGTGACCGCGACGACCGACGCGACCGAGATCATGGGCGAGACCCACTGACCGGAGAGCGGCCGAGACGGCCGGTTCGGGGTGACCCTTAGGGGTTGATTCCGGGCGGTCATCCCCAAGGATCAGGGTCGGTTCATCCCGCCGGCCGATAGTGCGAAACCGCTGCGATTCCTACGATTGAGAGGTATCGCAACGGTTTTCTATTGCACGCGGATTCGGCTGCACGCCAACCGCGGTGCGACCGTCGGCAGGGAAAGGGATGAACGATGACACGAACCACGATGGGCCCCGTCGCATCGGGGTGCATGAATGCGAACGGCCACAAGGGCCGGTCAGCGGCAAACGGCAGGGGAGCGGTGCGCAATTTCGCGCAATACCGGCGCGAGCGCATGGCCAAGTCCGTGGCGCGTCTGACCGTCACGATGATCGCCGCCGTGGCGCTCATCGTCGGCGCGCTGTTCGGCCTCGGCCGCATCGCCCACTGGGGGCCGTTCGCCCCGGGTATCCCCGAGGCCAAATATTCCGCGCAGTCATGGAACATGATCGTCGTCAACCGTTGGCATCGCATCCCTGACGACTATCCCGCGCCCGAACTCACGCAGCTTGCCAACGGCCAGCAGGTCGACTCGCGCATCTACCCGGACCTGCAGCGCATGTTCGACGCGATGCGTGCCGACGGGCTCGACCCGGAGGTGACGGCCGGATACCGCACCCACGCGCAGCAACAGCAGATCATGAGCGACAAGGTCTTCCTGTACGAAAACCAGGGCATGAGCGCCAAAGACGCCACTCGTGAGGCAGAACAGCTCGTCGCGATCCCCGGTACCAGCGAACACGAGATCGGACTGGCCGTCGACCTCAATGCGGTTGGCGCAGCGAACGCGGACGCCAACCAGCGCGTGTATAACTGGCTCGCCGCGAACGCGTGGGCATACGGGTTCATCCTGCGCTACCCGGACGGCAAAACCGACGTGACCGGCAACCAATACGAGCCGTGGCACTACCGGTTTGTTGGCGCGGACGTGGCCAAAGCCATTCACGACCGCGGCATCACGCTCGAGGAATACACGCGGTGACCATAACCTGCTCCCACTTCTAGTGGAGCGGGAATGCTAACGAGAGAACCGGATCGTCGCACGGAACGTGGCGGAATCGGGCTGTGACAGGTCGAGCGTCGCGCCCATCGCATCGCATGCGGCGTCCACGATCGACAGTCCCAATCCCACGCCGGGCACGGCGCTGATGCGCGAATGCTCGCCGCGATGGAACGGCTGGATCAGATCATTGAGATCGTCGGGCAACGTCTCGTCGGTGGTGTTCGTCACGACCAACGTCACGTTGCCGACGCCATCGCCGTCTTCGCCCGTCGTAATCGCAACGTCGATCGACCCGCCGTCCACGTTGTGCACGACGGCGTTGCGGACGAGATTGCCCACGGCCAGTTCGAGCAGCGCACGGTCGGCCGTCACATGCACGGACGGCAGGTCGTCGGTGCACATGATGATGCCATGCGTTGCAGCATCGTCCGAGATGTCGTCGACCATGTCGTTCACGCAGCCGGTCAGATCCGTCGCGCGAGCGACATCGGCCGTGCCAACGGCGGCGTTCGCCGCGGCCTGCGGTACCGTCTTGCCGTGCGCGGCATCATGTGCACCATCGTTCGGCATGCCCGATGCCGTCCGCCGTCCGCCGATCGCGCCGTTCTGGATGCGCGACAACGTGAGCAGCGCCTGTACGAGCTGCGCGCCACGCCGGTTCGCGGCGAGCGCGCGTCGCACGGACGGTTCCACGTCGGCGGGGAAGCGGCCTTGGGCGAGCGGCGCGTCGAGGTTCGTTTCGACGGCGGCGATCGGCGTGCGCAGTTCATGCGACGCATTCGACACGAACCGTCGCTCCGCCTCGGACGCGGTTTGAACGCGGTCGAGCAGACCGTTGATCGACGTGACCAGCCGGCCGATCTCGTCTTGGCTATGCGTATCGTCGATCCGTGCGTGCAGATCGTCCGGGTCGAGCGATTCGACCTGCCGGCCGACGTCGGCGACACGGTTCGACAGCTTCGTGCCGACGATCCATGCGACGCCAAGCGCGAGCAGTCCGAACACGACCATCATGACGATGGACGACGCCCGCATGGTGTTCACGAACGAACTGGTGACCGAGTCCACGGTCCGGGCGATGCCGAACGAGTAGTGGTCCGCATCGGATTGGCCGAACACGTCGATGTTCGCCCCGTCGCCGAGCGTGACCGCGCCTTGATCGCAGACATCCGCCGACTTCGTATCCGAGGAGTCGGCATCGGTGCCGCCCGATGAGTTGGACGAGCCAGACGAGTCGAACGAGGAAACGCACATGACGGCCATGTTCTGTTCGGCGGCGACGCGGGCGACGATGACGTTCTGCGTGATGATGACGGCCGCCATCATCAGCATGGCGATGACCGCGATGGACAGCACCATGACGGCCCGGAACGTGCGCGGTCTCAACCGCGCGGAGATCGTTCGCATACGGTTCATCGCAGCCGGTATCCTTCCCCGCGGGTCGAGACGATCGCGTCGCGGTCGGCGAGCTTGCGGCGCAGCAAGTACACGGTGGTCTTGATCACGTCGGCCGGTTCCGCGGCGGTCGGATCGTCCCATACGGCCTCGTAGAGTTCCGGCACGTTCACGTAGCCGCCGTCGGCGCGCATGAGCTCGAGCAATACGCCGTACTCCTTTGGCGTGAGTTTGACGAGCGTACGCCCGTGGTCGCGGAACACCAATCGTCGCGTCGTGTCGAGCGTGATGTCGCCGCGCGTAAACACCGCCGCGGTAGCGGCGGACTTGCCGGAGCGCCGCTGCAGCGCGCGGATGCGGGCGAGGAGTTCCGGATAGGCGAACGGTTTGGTCAGATAGTCGTCGGCGCCGAGGTCGAGGCCGCTGACCCGGTCGCTCACTTCGGCCGCGGCGGTGAGTATGATGACGGCGACGGGGATGCGGTTCGCGGCGATCGTCGCCATCACCGCGTCACCGGAAAGCACCGGCAGATCACGGTCGAGCAGCACTATGTCGATGCTCTGGTCGGCGAGCGCCTGCAACGCTTCGGTGCCGGTCGCGGCGAGGCTCGTCGCATAGCCTTCGTAGCGCAGCGCGTCATCCAGCGCGGCGGCCAGTTCGTGGTCGTCCTCGACGATCAGGATTCGCATGTCGTGCCTCTTTCGTGCGATGCGTACGGTTCGGGTGCTCCACCCATTATCATCCCCATCCTCCCGCCCTGTCGGTAATGCGAAGGTAAGACTCAACCTCACCGACACGCCACGGACGACACGGTTGGATGGATGACGACACCGATCCCAAGGAGGAACCATGAACCGCAACCCGCGCATCCTGACCGTCGCCCTCACATCCACGCTCGCCCTGTCGGCGCTCGCCGGCTGCTCCACGCCGCTCACGGCGAACGGCGGCGACCCGTCGAACACCGCCGCTTCCGGTAACGACGCCGCCGTGTCGACCGATGCAAACGTCAAGAAGTTCATCGCATGCCTCACTGGCAAGGGCTTCGAGGCGCAGGCCGCGGCCGCACCCGACATGTCCGGTTCCGCGGATGCATCCAAGACGCCAACGGTGAAGAACGCGGTCGAACTGCGCATGATCGACAAGGCCGGCAACCCGGTTCCGGTCGGCGGCGACTCGAACGGCATGACCGTCGACTCCGACGCCCAGCAACTGTATACGGGCGCGACGTTCACATCCGTCGAGGACGACAAGGTGTGGGTCATGTTCGCGGACGCCACCGCGCTCGCCGGCAGCCCGTATGAATCCAAGCAGCAGGATTACGCGGCGTGCCAGGCGCAGGTGCCGGGCTTCACCCAGCCCGTGCAAGGCGCGGACATGCAGCCGGCCGTCTCCGACGCGCAGAAGCAGGCGGCGCTCGACTTCGCCAGGAAGGCGCGCGAGAAAGGGTACGGCTGGGTCGCGGACCCGGACGGCGACAATCCGACGACGATCATGATCCCGAAGACCGTAAGCGAGGAGGAATTCCGCCGCTTCCTCAAGGACTGCCCGGTGGGCGAGACGGGCGTCTCGTTCGGTTTCGACGGCACGCCCGAGGAGTTCGGCTACGACTACACGCAGGTGATGCGCGACGCGCAGTGAGCGCGTCGGGCGGTGTCGGTCATTTCGAACGAGCGCGGCGAGTCGAGAAATCTTGCACGGGGAATGTCCGACAGGAAAGGATGTCTCCGCTCCGGCTGCGCCTCCGGTCGACATGACAGACATTGATGAACTCACGTCAAGGAGCAACGAATATGACACGAACGGAAACGCGACGGTTCGACAGACGACGCAAGGTCGTTGCGGCGATCACGGCGATCGTCGTCATCGCCGGATTAGTCACAACGTGTGCGGTGACGAAACCGTGGAACCTGATCGGCCATCTGACCGCGGGCGAGCAGTCCGGCTCGGCGGCGTCGCGGAACGTCGACGTGGCCACGTTGCGCACGGCGTCGGTCACCAAGGGTGTGCTCAACGCCGAAACCAGGCTCGGCGCGACCCTGCAATACGACAAGGCGAACGATTTCGCGGCCGCGACCGGCACGATCACGCAACTGCCGGTCGCCGGCAAACAGATCAACACCGGCGAACAGGTGTACGAGATGGACGGCGTGCCCGTGCCGCTGTTCCACGGCGAGCGCCCGTTCTGGCGCACCCTGCAGACGGATGTCGCGGACGGTCCGGACGTGACCCAGCTCGAACAGAACCTCGTCGAACTCGGCTTCTTCAGCGGTGCGCCAGACACACATTTCGACTGGCTGACCCGCGAGGCGGTCCGCCAATGGCAACGGTCGCTGGGACTGACCGGCGATGCGGCGGACGGCGTGTTCCAGCCGTCGTCCGTGGCACTCGCCTCGTCCGCGCCGATCCGCATCACGCAGGTCAAGGCGAAACTGGGGGAGTCGAACGTAAGCCCCGCCAGCTACACGAACGTCACCCTGCACGTCGAGGCCACGCTCACCGCCACGCAGGCCGCCACGTTCAAGGCCGGCGACAAGGCGCAGGTCGTATTGCCCGACAACACGACTCTCGACACGACGCTCACGGCCGTCGACCAGGGCGGCCAGTCCACCGGTACGGACGGGCAGGTGACCTCGCCGTCGGCGCGCGTCGACTTCCCCGACCAGTCGCAGGTCGCGCAGTTCGGGCCGGTTGCGGTCAGCCTTGTCATTCCGAACACGTCCGCGTCGGCGAATACCGAAACGTTGATCGTGCCGGTGACCGCGATCGTCGCCTCCGCCGGCACCACGTACGCGGTCGACGTGGTGCGCGGCGACGCGCTCGTGCGCGTGCCGGTCGAGATCGGACTGGTCGCCGACGCGCAGGTGCAGCTCACCAAGGCCGACGGCTTGAAGACCGGCGACAAGGTGGTGGTGTCGTGACGGATCCTCTGCTGACGTTGGAAAACGTCACCAAGGCGTTTGCCGGCAAGGACGGGACGATGACGCAGATCCTGCATCCGACGAACCTGACGATCATACGCGGCGAACGCATCGCGATCGTGGGTCCGTCTGGCTCCGGAAAATCAACGCTCCTGTCATTGCTCGGCACGCTCGACATGCCCACGTCCGGCACGTTGCGCTACGACGGCGACGACGTGACCGCGATGGGAGAACGGCACCGCAGCGACCTGCGCGCCGAGCGCATCGGCTTCGTGTTCCAGCAGTTCCATCTCATCGCCGGCGTATCCGCGCTGGAGAACGTGATGGTCGGCCTGCAATACACGACCCTGCCGCGTGCGGAGCGCCGCGACCGTGCGGCCGTCGCATTGGAGCAGGTCGGATTGGGACATCGGCTGAGTTACCGGCCGTCGCAACTGTCCGGCGGCGAACAGCAGCGCGTCGCCATCGCGCGAGCGCTCGTCAAACGGCCCGACATCATCTTCGCCGACGAGCCGACCGGCGCGCTCGACACCGACACCGGACACACGATCCTCGAGCTGCTGTTCGACGCGGCCGACAGCGGCTCGAGCCTCGTCGTCGTCACGCATGATCCGAACGTGGCCGCACGGTTCCCGCGGCGACTGCGCATCCGCGACGGCGTGGTGCGTGAGATAGCGGGGGAGACAACGGCGGAATCCCCTCAATCCGACGAAGTCGGACGGCTCCCACTGACCGGGGATGCCGCACGAACTGCGATGACGCGAGAGGAGAGTAATCATGCGTAAGCCGCTGCGCACACGTATCGCCGACCTGCTGCATTCCGCGTGGATCGGCGCGACAGGACGCGTCTCGCGCACCGTGATCGCCTCGCTCGGCATCGCGCTCGGCGTCGCCGCCTACGTGGCCCTGTCCGGCATCGCGGCCTCCAACCAGGCGGCGTTGCTCGCCCGGCTCGATGCGCTCGGCGCGAACCTGCAGGTCGTCACCCCCGGGCAGGATGCGTCCCGGCAGACCATCCCGCTGCCCGACTACGCGCCCGAGACGATCGCCCGCCAACCGGCCGTCGAACAGGTCGGCGTCTTCTACACACCGCCCGAGAAGATCCAGATCTTCAAGAACCAGCTCGTGCCGACCTCCAACGGCAACGCGCTCGCCCTCAACATCATGGCGCCCGGAGCATTGGACACGCTCGGCGCGACCTACGCGCGAGGCCGCGGCATCGACCGGAATAACGAGCATCTGCCCGTCGCGGTGCTCGGCTCCGAGGCCGCATGGCGGCTCGGCGTCACCGACGTCGGAGACCGCGTGCTCATCGACAACGAATGGTACGGGGTCATCGGCATCCTCGATCCGCTGCCGCAGGCCGCAACGCTCAACACGTCCGCCATCATCGGCCGGGCATGGGCGATCGCGCACTATCCCGACCAGGCGGCCAGCATCGCCAGGATCAACGCGATCTACGTACGCACCACGTCCGGTGATGCCGAAACCCTGCGCCGCACGATCGCCCACGCGGCCAACCTCACGGGCGGCAACGTGAGCGTGACCGCATCCGCCGACCTGTCCAAGGCGCGCAACGCCACCAACGACTCGCTGACCACGCTCGGCCTCATGATCGGCGTGATCGCGCTCGCCGTGGGCGGTATGAGCATCGCCAACATGATGATCGTCACTGTCATGGAACGCCGCGGCGAAATCGGCCTGAGACGCGCCTTGGGCGCCACGCCCGGCAACATCCGCATGCAGTTCGTGACCGAGGCGGCCATGCTCTCCGCGTTGGGCGGACTGGCCGGCATCCTCATCGGCGCGGGCGCGGCCGGCGGCGTGGCGCTCGCGGCCGGCCAGCCGATCGCCCTGGACTGGGAAGGTCTGCCACTCGCATGGGGCGCGGCCGTGACGGTCGGCATCCTCGCCGGCCTCTACCCGGCCTCGCGCGCCGCCCGGCTCACCCCGACCGAGGCGCTCAGAAGCGAGTAAACCGGTTCCCGGGATCGCCGCGCCGAATCCCGGGAACCGGCATGATAGCCTTGTAAGTTGCGGCAAGGAAAGCGAGGCTGGGTTCATGGGCGATGTCAGGCGGGAAATGGAACGGCTGCGACCGGTCTACGAAACCGGCGTGCTCCGCCTGCTGCTGCGCAAGCACTCCATGACGTACGTGGCGCTGCTGCGCGCCGCGTTCAACCCGCTGACCGGCGAACTGCCCCGCGAAATCCTCGAGGAACGGTTCGCGCAAAGCCTGTCAAGCCTCATCGACGCCGGCGAATACGCGCTGGAGGACGACCAGGACCTCATCGGCTCCGCGCACCAGATCCTCGTCGATCTCACCCGCGAAGGCAACGGCGACTACGCGTGGCTCGCCAACTCGCTCGACATGGCCTCGCACCGATTCCTCTACCGACTCACCGCCCGCGCGCACCGCGCCATCGAAGCGCTGGACCGTCTGCAGGACACCACCAGCTCGCTGTCCGGCGCTCAGGCCAACAGTATCATCATGGAGATCGAACACGCGCGCATGCAGCTGACAGCCGATCCAAGCGAACGCATCCGACTGCTCAAAGCGGAGATCGCCGCACGCGAACGCGAGATCGAACAGATCCAACAGGGACGGCAACGCGACCGGCTCAGCGACGAACAGGTCGGCGACATCATCGCCGTCATCCACAAAACACTGCGCGACGTGCCGATCGACCTGCGCGAACTCGCGCTCGCCGAACGCGACAACGGCGACGCGCTGCGCCGACGCATGCAGGCCGGCGACATGGACGTCAACGACAACCTCACCTCCTACCATGACGCGTTCCGCCGCTCGTTCAGCGAGTCCGACTCCGGACGCCGGTTCAACGACGCCTTCCAGGTGATCATCACCGACGAAGGCCGCCAGCAGATCGACGAGGCCGTCGCGGCCATCGCCACGACACCGTATCTGGCCGGCGAATCCAGCGTGCTGCTCGACCAGGTCACCGCCGAACTCGAACGTATCTACGACGGGATCGAAGCGGTCCGCCAGCAGATACGCGTCTCCGACGAGGCGATCAGCCGACTCGTCCGCCAACAGACCGACACCAGATACCGCACCATGCTCGTCACGCTCAACCGCCTGTACACCACGATCAACGCGGCGGCGAGAACGCATCCGAACGACGAGACACGTCCCTACCGCACGGACGTGGGCGACGCCACGTTCGCCGGGCTGCCGACCCGGCCGGCACGATCGATGTCCCGCGCGGCCGTGCCCGGCCTCGACGAGCATGCCACGCCGGTCAACGTCCCCGAACCGGACATCCGCTCCATGATCGTCGGAGGAGGCCCGCGCATACGGCACATGATCCGGCTCATCATGCACGACCCGGTTACCGTGACCGAACAGGACGGCACCGAACGCGTCGACATCGCCGCCAGCTTCAACCGGCTGCCCGCCGACGAACGACGCGAAAGCGAGATCGTCGGCTTCCTGTCCGCACTCGCAACGGTCGGCGGCGAACAGACGGTCTGGCATTGCACATCACTCGATGGCACGCCGCGCGACTGGACGACACGACGGGTCACGGCCGGCATGGACGAACTCAACGAGACGATCAAGGAAGGATGACATGGGCGACGACAACGCGACCGCAGCACTGTTCGAAGGCGACACCGGCGACATGAGCGCACCGGCCCGCATGGCCGCTATCGCACTCAAACGCGACCGGTACATCAGCGGGACCACCTACGACACCGCAATGGACAACCTCGACCAGGTGACCCGTTCGCTCAACAACGACATGCTCGAACTCGTCGTCAACGAACGCTACCGGATCATGTACGCAACCCCCGTCCCCGACGCCGACCAGAACCCCCGGTCGCTCAAGACGCGCGTCAGCCTGCGCCGCGAGGAGGCGGCGCTGCTCGCGTTCCTGCGCATCCGCGTCCTCGAATACGAGAACCTGCACACGCCAGCGGACGAATGGTTCGTCAGCTTCGAGGAGATCCGCGCGGCGCTCGCCACCGGCGCCGGCTATCTGGCCTCGCGCAACGACGAGGAGGGCGTGCTCAAGCTGATCGGCGCGATCGTCTCGTCCCTGACCACGTACGGGTATCTGGAACGTTCGGCCGACGACGAGGCGATGCTGCGCATCACCGCGCTCGTACCCGTCGTATTGGACCGCGATCTTGCACAGACATGGCTGGACGGCCGGGACGAGATCGACGACGAAGACGTGGACGACAGCTCGGACGATCCGGCCGACGACGCTGAAAACGACGATGCGAACGGCGCGGCCGGCACGGACGATGAAGCCGACAACGAGGAAGGGGAGTGACATGACGGACACCATGAGCGAGCCCACGATGCCGGACGGCGCGCGCGACATCCAGATCGTTCCCGACCGGTGGATGATGGAAAGCCGACAGCTCGTCAACTGGGGCTCCTACGACGGATACCATGTGTTCCGCCCGTCCACGGACGACAAGCTGCCGGTGACGTTGCTCGCCGGAGCCAGCGAATCGGGCAAATCCACGCTGGTCGACGCGCAGATCTCCCTGCTGTACCCGTCCGGCACGCCGTTCAACAAGGCGTCGAACTCCGGACGTTCCGAACGCAGCGACTACACGTACCTGCGCGGCATGATCGGCGTGGGCGACACCGACGACGCGCCGATGTACCTGCGCGGCACCGACGCGGACGGCATGCCGCACAGCGTATGGGGCGCGATCGTGGACACGTACCGCAACGCCACCACCGGGCAGACGCTCTCCTGCGGCAAGTTCCTCTACCTGATGCCGGGCGAGGGCCGCGGCGACGTGCGCCGCCAGTACGTCACCTGGAACCATGCCATCGACCCGCGTCTCATGGACCAGTTCCGCGACGGCCCGTTCACACCCACCCAGCTCAAGGCGACCTACGAGGGCTGTTCGATCTTCTCGAACGCGAACGCGTTCCACGCCCGCATCTGGGGCGTCATGGGCCTGACCGAGGAGGCATGCCGGCTGCTGCACAAGATCCAGTCCGCCGACGCGCCGTCACGACTGGACGACATCTTCAAACAGGGCGTGCTCGGCGTGCCCGCGGCGATCGGCAAGGCCGAGGACCTGGTCGGCGACTACGAGCGGTACGCCGCCAACTTCAACAGCATGGAGGAGAAGGCCCGCCGCATGCAGATGCTGCAGGGCATCCGCCAATCCCACGGACAATACGACCAGGCGCAGGCAAACGTGCACGCGTTCGACGTCGTCGACCCGAACGGCGAACGGGGCCGCACCGCCATCCGCCGCTGGGCGCTGGCGCACATGGCCGAGGAAGTGACCGCCCAACTGCCGCACGACGAACGCGAACGCGACCGGCACATGCAGGACGCCGCCGCCGAACGCGCGCACGGCGACGAGATCACCGCGCGCATCGACACGGTCAAGGCGCAGATCCAAGGCGTCGACGGCGGCAGCCTCGCACGGCTCGAACTCGACCTGACCCAAGCCAAGCAGACCCTGAACGTCGTGGCCGACAACCACGACCGGATCGCCCGCCAGTTCGCCGCCATCGGCGAGCACATTCCCGACACCCGCGACGCATGGCTGGCACGGCAGGAACAGGCCGCACGATTCGTCGCGGACTACGAACGGCGACGCACGCAGCTCGATCACGACCAGTACGAGGCCGCGGCCGCGCGCTCGCAGGCCAACGACGAACTGGATCGTCTCACCCGCGACTACGAACGCCAGCGCACCCAACGCACGCGCATCTCCCAGCAGATGGACGAGGAGCGCGTCATGCTCTGCCGCGCCACCGGCCTGAACGCCGAGGAACTGCCCTACGTCGCCGAACTCATGGACGTGCGCGAGGACGAGGAGACATGGCGCACCGCGATGAACGTCGCCTACGGGCCGATCGCCCGCACGATCCTCGTCGACCAACGCCACGAACAGGGATTCGCCGCACGCGTGAGCACCATCGACCCGCATCTCATGTCACGGCGCACCTGGCGGTTCGTGGACACGGGCCGCGACCACGGGAATCCGGAAACCGCCGAGAACCACGTCGAAGACGGGCCTTGGCTGTCCGGCAAACTGCGCTACCGGGAAGACTCCCCGTTCGTCGGCTGGCTACGCGCACAGACCGCCAATGAACGGTACGACGCGCTATGCGTCGACGTGATCGACGATACGGATGAACAGACCCGCCAGGTTCAACCCGACGGCCAGATCAAATCCGGCCGACATGGCCAGCACGGCATCAAAGACATCCGCCAGGTCATCGGATTCGTCAACCAGGCCTACCTCGACGAGCTGCTCCGGCAGACGCAGGACGCCAAAACCGCGTTTGCAGAGGCCGACCAGACATACGAGGCGATCCGACAACAAGCCGAACAATTGCGCCGCGGACTCGCGCTCGCCGAAACCCTGAACGACACGGACTGGAACAGCGTCGCCGTGCAGGACGTCAAGCAACGCATCGCGCGCATCGAACAGGACATCGACACGATCCGCCGCGATCCGAAACTCGCCGAACTCACCGCCGCGCGGGAGCGGTTGGAACAGGAACTCGACCACAGCAACGACCGACGGTTCAAGGCTCAGAACGCCGCGGACCAGTGCACGCAGGCGGTGAACGCCGCCCGCGAATGGCTCGAATGCAACGGAGCCGGCAACGGGGATGCGACAGACGCCAAGGAGGGGCGTACCGCGTTCGGCGACGATGTGGCGGAACGCCTGGGCGCCGCATACGAACGCCAATTCGCCGGCCAGACCGACCCTGCCACGCGCGCGCATCTGATCATCGGAGCCGGCCGTGCGGCCGCGGCTGACGACATGCGATTCGAAAACACAATGATCGACCAGATCGGCAAGGAGATCGACACCCGTCGCACCATGCTTGCCGCGCAAGCCGACGCGGCCCGCAAGACGCTCGAATCGCAGATGCAGGCGTACCGCGACGTGTATGCGAAGGACGACGACGCGCTGACCGCCACCGTGGCCGATTACCGGTATTACGAGCAGGAATTGGACAGCCTGTCGCATCTGGCGGCCAACGACGCGACCGAAGCCGAATACGCCAACTGCCTGCACAAACTGTACTGGGACGTCCTCACCTTGCAGCGCACGCTCAAATCCGACGAGGCCACCATCAAGGAACAGCTGTCTCGCATCAACTCGATGCTCACAGGCCAGCAGTTCGGCCCCAAGGGCGGTCGCCTGTCGTTGAACATCACCGTACGCCCTCCCGAACGCGCGTTCGGCACGGCCTTACGGCGCATGAGCGAAACGCTCACCTCATGGCAGCAGCAATCCGGCGCCGACGTGATCGCGTTGCGCAAGACGTTCCGATCCTGTCGACCGTTCGTCGACATGCTGCACGACCAGCTGGCACAGGTCAAGGACTCCGCCGGCATCAAACAGTATGGCGCGCGCGATCTCGACCCACGCTGCCGTTCCTCGTTCTATGCGATCGTGCACCACGAGGACGGGCCGGACGAACGCATCACTTCCACCGGCGGCCGTTCCGGCGGCGCACTGCAGGAACTCACCTCGTTCGTCTACGGCGCGGCGCTCATCTATCTGCTCGGCGAAGGCAGCGTGACCGGCGAGCCATCCTATACAACGCTGTTCCTCGACGAGGCGCTCATCAAGGCGGACGGCCGGTACACCAAGCGTGCGCTCATGGTATTGCCGCGACTCGGCTTCCAAGTGATCGTCTCCGCCCCGGAAAGCAAGACCGGCGAGATCCTCGAGGTGTCGACCAAGGCGTACGTCACCTACAAGGATCCCGACACCGGGCACACCACGCTGCGAGAGGCCAGCCTCGACGCAGACGCCGCCCGGGAGTAACGGATGCGCACGGTCAGGGACATCACGGCGATGATCGGCCAACGACTATCGGCAAGCAGATACGCGGCCGGCGACGCGTGGCCATACACAGTATCCGTGCAGTTGCCGGCGCGGCAAAGCGATCTCGAGGACGCGGCGCTCGCCGTGCATGCCGATGACAACGTGCATGCCAACAATAAGGCGATTCGCGACTGGGCGGCGAACACCGGCTGCGGGACGACCGTACAGCGTCGCCTGATCGGCAATGTGACGGTCGATCTGATCGCGAACGTCACCGTGAACGATGAGACGGTCGCGTTGCGGTCGGTCGATCGTGCGTCGGCGGCCACGTATCGTCGCGCCCGTCGACGCGTCGAACGGATTCGTGAACGGTTCCGGCATGTCGACGAGACGGATCTGCTGTCCGCGGCCAAGATGACGGATACGGAAAACGACGTGGATTTCGATCTGCTGCTGCAGGTCGCCGAATACTGTGCGACGCATGACGTCACCGGTCTGCGTCCACGCGCGGTGCCGCTTGCCGGGTTCAGCGCGAAATGGTTGGACCGTAAGAAGACGAAACGTCACAGGGCGGTGGAGCTGCTGTGCGGCAAACGGTCTTTGGAACTGGACGAACGGCCGCGGGAGCTGCGGTTCCGGCATCTTGATCCGGCACGCGTGCCGTTGCCGGATGCGGTGGTCGTCCGCCCATGGAATGACGGTGTCGGGCTGGGCACCCGGTATGTGGTGATCGTGGAGAACAAGGACACATACCAGCTGATGCCGCCGATCCGGGACGGCCTGTGCGTGTTCGGTTCGGGCAAAGCAGCGGTGGATGGTCTGCGATTGCTGCCTTGGCTGTTCGATGAGCGTGCCAAGCACGTTCGCGTGGTGTATTGGGGCGATATGGATGCGGATGGATTCGAGATACTGTCGGGCGTGCGAGAACTGGGAATCGACTGCGAGTCCCTGTTCATGGATCATGCTGCCTATGATCGATATGGCCGATACGGCACGAACCACGATCAGGCCGACAGGCCGCTCAAGCCTCGGCAGCCGAAACCTTCACCCGGATTGCGCAGCGACGAACGGGAACTGTATGAAGCACTATGTACGGGGGACGGAGTGCCGTATCTGCGGCTTGAACAGGAACGCATTCCGATCCTCGATGCGGCGGTCGCATTGCGAGGCATGGGGATTCCCGTGGTGATGGATTGAGGACGACGGCCGGCCCTTGTACCTGGCCATCCGCACCTTTGCTTGTGCTTATGTCGATGCCGGCGTGTCGTTTGTCCGCACTGTGGCGGCTATGATGCCCGTGACATTGCGCAAAGTGACAGGTGATCGACGGATGCACGCGTGAGAGGAAAGGACGAGACGCATGGATAGCGAACTGTTCGAGAAGACCCCGGTGCCGAAGGCGTATTTCTCGCTGGCGATGCCGGTGGTGCTCGGCATGCTGGTCACGCTCGTGTACAACATGGTGGACACGTATTTCATCGCGCACACCGGCGACACGAGCATGGTCGCCGGCGTGTCCCTGACCGCACCCGTGTTCACGGTGATGATCGCGCTCGGCGACATCTTCGGTCTCGGCGGCAGTTCGGTCATCTCCCGCCTGTTCGGCCAGCGCCGGTATGCGGACGGCAAACGACTGAGCGTGTTCTGCTTCTACGCCGCCATCGCCACCGGCATCCTCATTCTCATGCTCGGTCTCGTCTTTCGTGATCCCATGCTCACCCTGCTCGGCGCGACCACCGACACGTGGCGGCATGCATCCGACTTCTACACGCTCATCATCATCGGCTCGCCGTTCATCATCGTGTCCATGACGCCGGTCAACCTGCTGCGCACCGAAGGGCACGCCGTGCAGTCCATGATCGGTTCGATGGCCGGCACCGCCGTCAACATCGTGCTCAACTCGCTGTTCATCCACGTGTTCGGCTGGGGTGCGGCCGGATCGGCCGGCGCGACCGTGATCGCGAACATCTGCACCGACCTGTACTTCGTCTGGTTCCTGCGGCATCGCAGTCCGAACCTGTCGATCGACCCGCGGCTCATCATCGACCACGCCGCGCGCAGACTGCGCATCGCCGCGCATGAGATTCGCGACATCTTCGCCATCGGTATCCCCGCGGCCATCACCAACCTCACGCAAAGCGTCGGCATCGTCATGATCAACCTGTTCCTGCTGCCCTACGGCACCGACGCGGTCGCCGCGATGGGCATCGCCCTGAAGATCATCATGATCGCCGTGCTGATCTTCGCCGGATTCGCGTTCGGCGCACAACCGCTCATCGGCTACAACTACGGGGCACGCAACATGCCGCGCCTACGCGCGATCATACGGTTCTCCTACGCGTTCCTGTGCCTGTTCGCGCTCGCCATGACCGTACTGCTCAGCCTCGCCGACCGTATGCTCATGCGCTTCTTCATCGCCGACGAGACGATCGTCGCACTCGGTGCGGGCATGCTGCGCGTCCAGCTGCTCAGCCTCGTGTTCGTGGCCGTGGTGATGGTCACGACCTGCACATTCCAGTCGGCCGGCAAAGCGATCGGCGCATTCGTGCTGTCGATCAGCCGTCAGGGCGTGATCCTGGCCGTCACGCTGTTCACCGGCTCGCGCATCGCCGGATACTCCGGCGTAATCGCCGCACAGGCGCTCGCTGATCTGCTCACCGCGCTGCTGGCAGTCGTCCTGTTCGTCGTGATGCTGCCCGAGCTGCGCGACCGGCGCAATGCGTCGACCCAGCAACCGGCATGATGCCGACGTCACATTCCGATGACATTTCGGCTGGAATAATCGAGTGATATGAGTCATTTCGTTTCCCGTTGGCTGGTATTGACGATCGCGGCGGGCGTCATGGTCGCCCTGTTGCCCGGCATGGAGGCGGTCGGCGAGCCGCCGATCCTCGGCATCGCCGCGTTCTCGCTGTTTCTCGCGCTCATCAATGCGTCGATCAAACCGGTCGTGCATCTGCTCGCTCTGCCGATCTCGATCCTGAGCTTCGGCCTGTTCGCGTTGATACTGAATTGGCTGTTCATGGAGCTCGCATCATGGCTGGCGCTCACCCTGTTCGACGTGGGCGTGATCGTCCACGGCTTCTGGTGGTCGGTGCTCGGTTCGCTCATCATGGCGATCGTCTCCGGCCTCGTCGGCGACGTCATCGGCGAATAGCCGACAAATGCCAAGCAACTGGAGTCATAGGTAATGAACGACAAGTACGAACGGATCGTCCGGTTCTCGGCCGAACATGCGGATCGTGCGCGGATCATCGAGCATGACACGGCGATCGTAGATCTCGCGTCCGCGGCGACCGTGTTCGACGTGACCCGCGCGGCGGCGACATACGTCGTGGAAGCAAAGGAAGGCGTGTTCGCAGTGATCGCGCTGGCGTCCGGGCATCTGAAATGGCGCGCGCTCGGCCGCGCGTTGGGACTGCGGCAGCTGCACCTCGCGTCGCCCGATCTGGTGAAGGACCGTACCGGCTACGATGTCGGCACGGTCGGGCCGCTGTTTCTCGGCATCCCCGCATACATGGATCGCCGGCTGCTCGCGCACGACATGGTTTATTGCGGCACCGAGGACGCGTATCATACGCTCGCCATCAACCCGCAGCTTATCGCCGAACACAACGACATCGCCGGCTGGTTCGACGGCGGCGAGTTCGCGTAGCCTATGTAAACGAGCAAAACCGGGGGAGACAAGCAGTCGAGCGGCGTGCCGACTGTCGGTCATGCGTTGAATATCATGCCGCTCGACCCTATATCCGCGCAACACATGACAGGCCGACGACAATCCGATTGGAATGACGGACTGATCAGATCAGGATGCCGTCGCAGTGGTCGATCTCATGCTGGATGATCTGCGCAGTGAATCCCTCGAACGTGGCGGTGATCTCGCGCAGCCGGCGGGTCTGGTACGTGACGGTGATGCGTTCATACCGGACGGTCGGACGCATGCCGGTCAGCGACAGGCATCCTTCCTCGGTCTCGTATTCGCCGGAACGTTCGATGATCCGCGGATTGAACATGACCATGTTCCGTCCGGTCGTCTCGTCCGCGAACACGATGATCCGCTTGGACACGCCGATCATGTTCGCCGCCATGCCTACGCACGAGTCCGCGTGCGCGGCCAACGTGTCCGCCAAATCGACGCCGACGGCCAGATCGGCTTCGCTCGCCGGTTCGGACGGTCTACTCAGGAATCGTTCGTCGGTCATGATCGGCTGCTGCATGGTCGTTCCTTTCCCGCTGATGCGATGCGTTGTCTGTAAGCTGCATGGTACCAGCCATCATTACCCGACCATCCGAGGCGGTCCCCGTGAACGACGAAACCATCACCTTGCGCGCGCTGAGACGCAACGACTACCCCGTCATCGTCGACATGCTGCGCCGCATGTGGTATGACGATCCCGGCATGAGTCCGTCATACTCCCGCCGTCTCGCCATGATCGACCTGCACCACAGTCTGGACTGTTCGGATGACGCCGTCGTCGCGCAACGCAACGGCACGGTGGCCGGCATCATCACGACGCGCATCGACAAGCGCAAGAATCCATCCGAGACCGGCCAACCATACATGCCACGCACATCGGGCGACGCGGACGGGTCGCGTTCGCAAGCGCCATGTCGCGCGCATCGATTCCGATGGCATCGTCTGCATGTCATCGGTTCGGCGATGCCGTTGCTGTTGTCCGGCGAAGGAAGACGCGGACTGCATGAGATGCTGTCGCTGTCTCGCATCGACGCGCGACTGATGCACGGGTTGCGCTCGCGGTTCGGCGCGGAGGTGACGTTGCTGCTGGTTGATGATGCCGCGCGCGGGCACGGCGTGGGCCGCGCATTGTTCGATCATGCGATGAGCCGGTTCCGGGATGCCGGCGTAGATCGGTACTTCCTGTTCACCGATACGAGTTGCAACGTCGGCTTCTACGAGCATCGTGGTCTGGCTCGGCTGCGTGAGCGGCAGACGGCCCTGCGCGGCGGAGCTACGGAAACGTTCTACCTCTACGAAGGCCGGCCGTAGGCTTCAGTATTCCCCGACCGGCTTCGAATGATACGGACGGCTACTGCGGTCTTGCCGAGACACGTATCGAAATGTGCTCATGACATGGTGCAGGCGGTTGCGAACCTCTCCTGCACCAGTCCCCGCCGACCTTAGAGTTCGATTTGCTCCCATCGCGCGGGCAGGGGAATGTTTCTCGTCGAAGTAACGCAGGCGAGCAGCAGGCCGAGACCCGCACATGCGACGACGAGCAGCATGACCGCGCGGAAACCAAGCCCGGGCGCTTGCAGCAGCCAGCCGACCAGAGCGGGCGTCAATGCTCCGGGAACGCCGATCGTGGTTTCGAACACGGTGGACACCCTGCCCTGCATGTGGTCCGGGGTGCGTCCGTAGATGAAGCCGAGTTCGCCGGCGTTCAACGCGGGGAACAGCAGGGATGCGCCGCTCATGCACGCGACGATCACCCCGTACGAGTCGGTGAACAGCAGCGGGATCATCGCAAGTGTGAACACGGCGAAGGTGAGGATGATGAGTCTGCCGGTCGGGATGTGGTCGACCAGCCATCCGGCGGCCAGCGAGCCGATGAGGGCTGCGATGCCGGTGGCCGTGCCTATCAGGCCGATGAGGGCCGCGTCCGTGCCCTGTGCGGCGAGCATGATCTGCACGCCGATGATGCTCCCGTAGCAGGCGATGTTGATGACCGCGCCCTGGATGATGGCGGCGAGGATCGTCCGTCTGGTCAGCGTCCATTGCCAGCCCTCGATGAACTGGGTGAGGAACGACGGGGCGGTTGGCTGTTCGTCGGCTTGTCGGTTTGCTGATGACGCATCCTCCGACTCGGGTGCGGATGTGGATACGGATGGCACTTTCTTCGGCAGCATCAATGCGGTGAGCGCGGCGGCCAGATACAGTATGGTGGACGCGAGGAACGGGAACCAGCCGGCGAGCTGGTACAGCAGTCCGCCGATCGCACCACCGGACAGTTCGACGCAGGATTCGCGCGCCTCGCGTATCGCCTGTGCTTTGGCGAAGTGTTCCATCGGCACGATCGACTTGAGCATCGCGTCGTTGGACGGTCCCAGCAGGCCGTTCATCACGGCGAACAGGACGACGAACAACGCGAACATCGTCGTGTCCATCATGTCGGCGGCAAGCAGGACGGTCGTCGCAAGGGACAGGCCCATGCCGACGAATCCGAGCAGGATCATCAGTCGTCGGCGGTCGTGTCGGTCGGCGATCGCGCCGCCGATCGACATCAGCACGAGTCCTATGGCCGATTCGACGGTGACCAGCAGGCCGGAGACGAATGTCGAGCCGGACAGGGCGAGGCCGGTCAGCGGTATGGCGAACGTGCGCAGGCTGACCGCGAACACGTCGCTCGTGTCGGCTATGAACCAGTTGCGATACGCGGTCAGGCTCCACAGCGAACGAGGGCTGCGTGCGGAATCGGGGGAGGATTGGTTGGGTGAATGGGTATCGGTGTTCATGGTGAACTCGTTTCATGACTGCCATGAACGGTACCGGCATGCGACGGCCGACTGAATACGGCAATCACGAATCCGCGTTCATGGATACGTTCGGGAATCAGGCATAACGACATATCGCGCGAGCCTGAATCGACCCGCGGCGATAGGGAAGAGACGGGAGGAAAAACCGTCAATCCGCTTAGTCGTATGCGAAGGATTCCAGAACGACGTACATGCAAGTCTCCTATGACCGATGATGACAATGTTCCGCTCCGGGATCGTCTGATTGATACGCCCCGCAGCGAGTGATATGACCATGATAAACCGTGATGAGAGCGGACACGACGTTTCGGGATGTTCATGTCGACGATGGTTGACATCGCGTGGTCCACGTTCCTTCGTCTCGTGGCGTATCGGCGGCAAGATATCCGTCTGCCAGTCAATCGCATGGCAATATCGTCGATGATTGTCGTCGACTGGCCGAATTATTGCCGGCGGAATCTTATGACGCTGCCAATGATGTCCTTGCCGTGCCGCGGCGGCTTGCCGAAGCGTGATGGTGCCGTTCAAAGCTGATAGGCGGCGTCAACGGTCATTGGCCGTCGTCTCGAAGAGACGGACTTCGCCGGCATTCAGTAGTTGATCATTTCGAGTTCCGGTCCCATGTCCTCGGTTTGGGTGCGGCCGGTCTCGTGGAAGCCGATATGCCGGTAGAAGCCCTGCGCGTTGGCGTTGAACCCGGCGACCCACAACGCGAGCCGGTCGTTGCCGATGGCCTGTTTGCCGGCCTCGACCAGCATGCGCCCGACGCCGTGCCGATGCTTGTCCGTCAACACATACAGCGAGGCCAGTTCCGCCGCTTCGGGACGGTCGACCGGCGGACGTGGCGTGCGCAGCAGTTCCGCGAACCCGATCACATGATCGCCGTCGAGCGCCACCAGCACGACCTGATCGGGGTCCTTGGCGTGGGCCTCGGTGAGTTTCAATGCGAACTGAGGGGTGATGGCATCCACGATCTCCTGCGGAATCTTGCCTTGGTTGAGTTCCCGCCATGTTTGCGACTGCACTTGCGCCTTCTCCTCGAACCATCGAGGTTCGATCGGAGCGATACGAATCGTCATATCAGACTTCCTTCCCGATGTTCTATGCCATGCTAGAGCCGTTCAGCGACCTTGAAATATTCGAGTACGACGAGGGTGTCGTCGTCGATCGGGAACGTTGGATCGGCGAAATAGGAGCGATATTCAGCGGAGTTCCAGAACTCCTCGTGCGTGCGCCGCCATTGTGCCGCGGTCGTATCGCCCTCGCCTTCGGCCAATGCGTGCCGGTCGGTGACATCGGCCAGACGGGTCACCGTGACATCGGTGGTGACCAATACCGCCACGCCTTGCCCGTCGGAATCGACCAGTACGGAACGATCGCCGATGCGAGGCAACGGCTCGCCGCATTCCGTATAGTCGATCAGCAGCGCGGCCGTGGCGGTCTTCACGCCGTCGAGAATCAGCCGGACCAGCCGATCACGTTCCGGTCCGGGCATCATGAACTCAGCTTTTGGAAGATCGACGTATTCCGATGGCAGCGGCAACGGCAAGGGTGACATCGTCGTATCGTCACTCATCGCGCATTGTTCCTTCGCTCGTGTCGATGCGCGTGTAGTATTCCCGCTCGTCCTCGTGGTCGATGCGCGCGCCGCAATGTTGCTGCACGGCGAGGCTCGCCGGATTGGTTTTGTGCACGCTCAGATATGCTTCCCTGATGCCGAGTTCGCGCGCCTTGACGAGCGTAAGCTTCAGCCCGATAGTCGCGTAGCCGCGGCCGCGGTATTCGCGGGCGATGCCGTAGCCGATGTGGCCCGGGCCGTTGCGCAGGAAGTCGGTGAGCCGGTGACGCAGGTTGAAGATGCCCACGTAGTCACCTTCGTCGTTGACGAGGATGTATTTGGTGGCCGGCACCCAGCCGTCCGGCAATCCGACGCCCAGCGACTCGTTGCGCAAACCTTCTACGTATGCGGCGAATTGCTCGCGGTTCATGCCGGCCGCGGGGTTCTCGAATCCCGTCTCCTCCGCCGGGAACTTCGCGAACAGGTCGAACGCGCGCTCCGGGTCCGCCAGCCATGTCTCGACCAACCGCATAGTCGCCTCCCTCCCTTATTGCGATGTGGATTACATTACACTCGGCCGGCCGGATTATCGCGTTCTCGCTGTCTGCTGTCGTCTAAAGATGACGTATTCCGCTTCGATTGGCGTGAATCGCCGGCGTGTGGTCATCATGGATTCCGTCCGGTATGGTGCCGGTCCGCGGAGTCCTGTGGTGGTTTGTCATGAATCCGTATCCGAATGGTCACGATGGCCGGTCGCGTCAAGGTCGGACGACGGTCATTGTGCTTGCGTTGGTGGTGCTGTGCGGCGTGTTGGGCATTGTACTGACTCCTCCGGGGTCGACGCCGGACGTGTGGGCGCACGTGTACCGTGTGGACGCGATGCTCAACGGCGACGTGATCGCCCGCCCGGTGCGCACGGCGTCCGACTATCATCCCGACGCGGAACACAACACTGGCGGCTGGGTCGATGACGATGTGATCGCGTTCTCGCTGGCCAACGATCGCCATTACGTGTCCGGTTTGGTGAACGCCTCGTCCGTCACCGTCCGCGACGGGCGGCGCAGCGAGGTGCCGTTCGACAACACCGCCGTGTACCCGCCGATCGCGTACCTGCCGCAGCTGGCCGCCTTCGCCGTCGGACGCCTGTTGCGATTAGACGCGGCATGGCGGTTCTATCTCGCCGAAGTGTTCCAGCTGGTCGTCTATCTCGCGGCGGTGTGGATCGGCTTGCGTTTGTTGGCTGGGATTCCTTTGTCACGCTGATTTCGACTGTTGACTGGGCTACTGTCCGTGTGTCTAGCGGTGCCGGATTCGTTCATGTTCTCTCCCGACTCGACGGTGGTCGCCCTATCCCTGCCATTGGCCTGCATGCTGATCCGATGCCTGCAATCCAACCGGCTCAGTGGCGGCGACTGCATACTGCTGGTCGGAACGACCGGGGTGCTGGCGTTGTCGAAGTTCGCGTACGCGCCGTGCCTGCTCATGACGTTGCTGCCGATGATCGCCCGCCGTCGCATACCGGCGCGCTCCCGGCTCATCCTCGTCGCCGGATGCGTGCTGCCGGTTATGTTGTTGCTGGCGTGGTTGAAGCTGGGAACCGGATTCGCCACGAACCCGTCACGCGTCCCGTACGACGAGGTGCGGCAAAGGCAACGGGAACTGCTGACCGCCCCGCACAGGTTCCTGCCGCGGATGTTCTCCAGCATCGTCCGTCTGCAGGGATGGTCATGGTGGGAGCCACCGCTGCTGTTCCTGTTCTGGACGCTGACCGTTGCGGCCCTGACGCTGACCGTCATCGCATGGAGACGAGATCGACGGCGACTGATGTTCTGGCTGATCTCGTGGACGGCGATCATGGGATGCGTGACGCTGGTGTACGCGGCGATATGGACGCAATTCACGCTGACCGGACAGGCCGGCGTCGTCGGCATCAACAGCCGATACTTCCTGCCGCTGGTGCCGCCGTTGATCATGCAATGCGCTGACGCGCTACGCGAGATCAGAGAGAATGATAACCGGTCATGGTACGTGATGGGTTGGCTCCGTTATCGGCGCGTGAAATCGACAAGTGTGTATCGGTTCCATCAGCGTCTCCTCAAACGTGAGTGTGTGCTTGATTAGTTTTTCGGCTTGGTAGCGGGATCGCCGACCTCGTTCTCGTCCAGACCGACGGCGGTGAGAAAACTGTCTTTCAGATCGTTGCCATCCATCTGCCAGCGGCGGCCGTTGATGGTGACGGTCGGCGTGGAGAAGCCGTTCCTGCCCGGCGCATAGAGTTCCGGGCGAAGGATCGTGTAGTCGTCCGCCGCTTTCAGCCATGCCCGGTACCGGTATTGGCCATTGAACGCCTTGGCTGCCGTATCCTCGTCCACTCCGGCATCGGGTGCCTGCCGTTTGAGCTGGTCGTCGGTCACGCTGTGGTATTCGCCAAGTTCGCCGGGCTGGAAGTCCTCGCGGTAGATGTTCATCAGATATCCGAGCAGGTGGTCCGGGTTCGGGTCCTGCTGCGCGATCGTGACGGCCGCGTTGAACGCTCGGGTCGAATACTCGTCGCTGCTTTTGTAGTCCTGGAACGTCATGAAATGCAGGTCGAGATTGATCTGCCCCGCGTCCAGCATGCTCTTGATCGTCGGGTCGAGCGTACGGCTCACCAGCGCGCAGCCCGGGCACAGCGGCTCCAGATACATGCCGACAGTCGGCACGCCATCAACCTTGCTGCCGTACCCGTTCTTGGAGATCAGAATGCCGCCCTGATCGTCCGCGAGCGACGGCTTGGCCTTGACCTTGCGCAGGGCATCGTACGCGGCTTGTTCCGATTGCGGGGCGTTCTCCGTCACCGAGCGATTGGCTGATATGCTGCGATACAGGGCAACGCCGCACACGACCAGCAGAACGGCAATGATCGCGACGGTCAACATTCCGATGATGGTCTGCTGACGATGTTCCGCCTCCAAAACCGTCGTGTCGTTTCGATAACCCTGCCGTTGCGTATTACTGCGTTTCATTCTTCCATGATGATCGGCCGCGAGGAATCGTGCCAATCAGGAAAGTATTCGTCAACCAAAGACGACACAAAGCGCCATATGATCGGCTGCCTGAGAAGGAATTCTTGTTGGGTTTCACAAGCTATTTCGTCGTCTTGCAAGGAGGCCTGCAACAGGCCGAATGCGCATGTCATGTTCTGATACCATGGTGAATTTATCGGTTGGTACCGCTTTCAGGAGGTTTACGATGTTATCTACCGCCTGGGGCGACGAAAGCATCAGAAACAAGGATCTGGATCACTCTTGGTATCTGATGGGCGCATCTCTGATCGAGGGGAATCTGGACTCTATCAGAAGCGAACTCATGCGGTTGAAACCCGCCGGCGCGAAGAAACTGCACTGGCACGACATGACGCCACGATTCAAAAACGAGGTAATCAAATCCTTGGAGGGAATGGAATCGCTTCACATCATCGTGGTCGGCGAACGGATGACGCATATGAAGGACGAACGTGCGCGTCGCAAGTGTCTGGAACGGCTGCTTCCCATCCTTGAGGGCTACGGCATCGAACAGCTGGTCTTGGAAGCAAGAACCGATGCCCTGAATAAGGCGGATAACGCACACAGGATGCAGCTGGAGCGTATGGGCGTAGTCTCGCGAATCAGAATCACCCATATGCGAGGAGATGCCGAACCGCTCCTGTGGCTGCCGGATCAGGCTCTTGGAGCATATGTGGACACCAGACTGGGTTTGCAGGATTTCGATCGGTTTACCGACGCCAAAGTCATCGACGAGCAGGTTGCACTGGTGTAGATACGCGGAGACCGGGTCCCGTGAATCACGGGAGCACCGGTCTCAACTTCCATATCCCCGCAGGGCTGGCTCTATAAATTATCTTATAGCAGCCCGCTGACGTGAATATGTCATGCCAGTTACCGATGACATGCATGTCTGAATGCCGCTGCATAACCCATGATCAGGAAGGCAAGCAACCACAGGAGCAATACCAACGTCCCGGTAAGTGGACGGTTCACTGCAGTTGCCTCGCGTATCGCCGCCGGATAGAACAGCCTGTTCGCGGCAGGTATCAGATACATGATGAACGGTTTGAGCAGTATGGGTACGAACAGGTAAATGGATAAGCCAAGCAGCACGTTCCCAACGAACATGGACAGCGACAGCACTGCGATGCCGTTCATGACCGCTAACAGCAGGCATCGGGACGAAAGATGGCCGAAGACATCGCCGTCTCCGTAGACGATGACGTTGCCGATGGTGTCCAACATGGCCAGAAACAGTCCGGCAATGAGAATGATTGCGATCTTCTCTGTTATCAAGGCATAGGCCATGCAACGGTGGGAACCGACGATAAGCGTTGCCATCACCGTTTCTCCTGAACCAATCTCGATGTGCGACAGAACAATGGCGATGATCACCGTCGCCTGCGACGCAAGCGTCATGCTGCTTCCGGCGTTCAGCGGGTTGTTCCCGGACACATCCATGCTGACCGGCATGAGCGCGACCGTGTATACGACAATCACCCAGCACACGGCTGCCAGACATGCGATCCACAGGGAGCGTGACGTCATATCTTTGTAGAGCAGGGCCTTGATCATACGAGACCGCCTCCTACGCCTGTAACCGCCGAAGAAGCCGCCCACGAATGGTCGCCGCAGCGCAGAACGTCACTGTTAGCCAGCAGGCCATGACGATTGCGGAAACGTTCACCGGAAGATCGCCCGCTTCATCGACTCGTCCGAACGCGAAGCTCTTGCCTCCGATCATCGGCAGCAGCACGTCCGCGTGGATCGCCTTCAGCACGCCGGACAGCGAGACCATGAGCAGCAGGAAGATCACGACCAAGGCCGGCACGTCGCGTTTCGTGGCCACGGCCGCGATGTATCCGACCAGTCCCATGACCACGGCGAACACCATGACACGCAACGGCGTCGTGACGACGGTCGTGGTGAGGAACATGGGCCGCAAGGCAGGATTCAATGTCGCGGCGAGTATCGCCGCGTTCAGTGCGGATGACAGCAGTGAGACGCCAGCGCAGTAAATCACGGTCGCGAGCACGTCCCCGATCGCGAACGGCCAAGGCCGGTTGACCAGCAGTCGCAGTTGTCGTTCGTCTCCTGTGCGGAATCCTGCCGCGACGTTCAACGCCATGATGATCGGAATAAGGATGATCGAGGTCTGGTAGGGCGAGGCAAGTACGGCGTCGGACACGATATGCGCCGGATCCGGGTCCAGGGAATCAGCCGATCGTATGGCGCCATCCGCGGCAATGGACACCGTCGAGGAGATCGTCTGCACGTCCAGTACCGCGAACAGCGCGGTGAGCGCCAGCACAGCGAACACCGACCAATAGAACTGCCGGTTCGCGCAGTACCGCACCAGCGAGCAGGACACATACCGGGATGATGAAACATTCGTTCCCATGACGCTCACTCCTTCACCACATTGAAGTACGCCTGTTCCAGGCTGCCATAACCGTCGAGGAGCGTGTCGATGTCATCGTCGAGCACCTTCCGCCCGTTCGACAGGCCCACGACGCGGTCGGTCACCAGTTCCAGTTCGGCCATGTAATGGCTGGAGACCAGGACGGTCCTGTGATCCGAGACGTAGTCCTTGATGAAGTCGCGCACCCATTTGATGCCTTCCGGGTCGAGACCGTTCAACGGCTCGTCCAGAATGAGATACGGGGCATCGGTCAGTATCGCGGTCGCGATGCCCAGCCGTTGCTTCATGCCGAGTGAATAGGTCTTATACATGCGGTTGCGTGCCTCGTACAGGTCCACAAGACGCAGGCATTCATCGCAACGGGAGAACGGGATGCCGGCGGCCAGCGCGATCCAATGAAGATGATTGAGCCCCGTCCGTGATGGATACGGCATCAGCCCGTCAATGAACGAACCGACGACCATGAGCGGATCGGGGCCAAGTTTGTTGTATCGTTTGCCGTCGAACGAGGCTGTACCGCTACTGGCCGGTTCCAATCCGAGCAGGATGTGCAGCAGCGTCGATTTGCCGGCGCCGTTCGGCCCGATCAACGCCGTAACCTTGCCTTGCTCAACTTGGAATGACACGTCATCCAACACACGCTTGTCGTCATAGGTCTTGGAAAGCCTCGAAATCTCGATCATCGCAATCTTCCCTCTTAAAACACCATGGACTTTTGGGACAGTCTCATCTGTGTACTGCTGCGTTTCACTCCTCCATGATGATCGTCAACGCAGGATCGTGCCAATCGGGGAAGTATTCGTCAACCAAAGACGACAAGGGCGTCGGCGGTCATCCACCGACGTGGGCGAGGGGATTCTTCATAGGGATGCAGAACCTCGGTTGATGTTTTGGTGCATGTGGAGGCCGAATGATGGTGCCGCGTTGACGGATTCATCGATGAACAGGTTGACCCTGACAGAGGTACGTGGAGGCCGGGTCCCATGAATGACAGGGGGCGTCGGTCGACCTCGTATCCTCACCGGGCGGGCTTGCGGCACATCATTCTCGAGTGGCCCGATGACTTGGGAGCGACGGAGGTGGTGCGCTCTATGCTTGTGCAAACGGAATCCGGCAATCCGACCACATGCACGCCTCCGGGTGCAAGAAATTCGGGGAAAGAGGCCGATCATCCCGAATTTCTTGCGGTGAGCGTCAGTCAGTGTAAGAAATTCGGGACGACTGGGCTGATTTCCCGAAATCCTTGCGCTGCGGATTGCTCAGTGCAGGAAATTCGGGAGTATGGAGTTGATTTCCCGAATTTCTTGCGCCGGACACGGAAAGGAATGGATGAGCGCCTTCATCGGAAGTCGTCATGCAACGGACGACCGTCGTTTCGTAACGGTTTCATCATCTTCGATGATGCCGGCAGAGCCGCATGCAGGATCCACGTGCCGTCTTCGGCGGACGTGCTGATCGAACCGCCGAGAGTGGCGAACCAGGTGCGATGCAATGCCAGTCCCTTGCCGGAGTGGGGTTTGTCCGGCAACAGCGATCGTGTGGCGATGTCGTTGACCTGATCGACAGACAGGCCATCACGGTTGCGGCGCACGACCACACGGTATTCGCCGGACGGGTCGCCATGCACGGCGATGTTGGTGTACAGCTCGCGCAGCAGGTCGATCACGGCGGACTCGCGTTCGTGGGTAACGTCAGCCGTATCCGTCGGCTTGTCCGTGGTCGGATTGTCGATCAGCGTTGAATCGCCGGCGAAACCAAGCCGGGACAGGTATCGGTCGCCGTGGTCCAGTACGTCATGGATACGCTCGGGGAACGTGACGCACGACGAAGAAGCCGCAGTCGAGTTTCCGATTTCGATATCGTCGTCTCCGGAATGTCCGGTGTTGCCGTCGTCGGTGCCATCTCTCCGATATGCGTCACCGTCGCCGTGATCATCCCCGATGCGATCGTGATGTGATCCGGTATCAGTGTCCTCACCGTCCCCGTCGAGCATGTCGATGACCGTGCGCACCTCGCCGAGCGTGTCGATCGTGCGCCGGTACAGATCATCGAACAACGCCGTATGTTGCTCGTCGTTCGTCGAACGTGACCGTTCGTAG
Source organism: Bifidobacterium simiiventris (assembly GCF_019331715.1). Taxonomy (GTDB): domain Bacteria; phylum Actinomycetota; class Actinomycetes; order Actinomycetales; family Bifidobacteriaceae; genus Bifidobacterium; species Bifidobacterium simiiventris. The sequence goes on along the minus strand of NZ_JAHBBG010000004.1, from coordinate 42,902 downwards.
TCCAATCGCATGGCCATGTACGCGAGCTCGCTCGTCACCGCGTCGTGGATGCGGCTCGCAGCCCGCGCGTCGCGGCGCATGGCTTCCACCTGTTCACGCTCTCGCTCATAGCGCAGCCGGTCCTGTTCCGCCTGTATGGCCACGGCCCTCCACGACATCGCACGGCCGAATGCATACGCGACGAAGAACGACACCAGTAGTATCACGTAGTCGCCGAACGGGATGCCGGCGCGCGCCGAGACCATCCAACGCACCGCGGCGATCAACGGCGGCAACAGCCGCCACCATCGCGACCGACCGTACCGTCCGGCAGCCGCCAGCGCGACCCACATGCCGTAGAACAGGCTCGCCCCGCTCATATCCGGCAGGAACGCGCACCCCACATACGTGACTGCGACCGCCACGCTCATCGGCAACGGAAAGAACGGCAACACCAGCAGGCACAGGATATGGATGACCGTGAGCACCGTGGTCGCCACGAGCTGCGCGGGATACTCGAACATCTCCAACACCGTCAGACCGGCGGACAGCAACACGACGCACCACATGACCGGCCCTACGCCAGCGGCACGAACACGCTCACCCGCGCGGCGAACTAATCCTGCAACATCAGCCATTCGGCCACCGCCTGCGTCCGATTCCGCGCGCCCAGTTTCCTCGCCGCGCGCATCACATACGTCTTCACCGACGACTCGCCAACGCCAAGCAGCTCGCCGATCTCGCGCGAACTCCGGCCCTGCGCGCACAAGCGCATGACCTCACGCTCACGCTCCGTCAACGACGCGACGGCCGTGGCCGCAGTCGCCGAGCGTGTAGCGGAATCGCTATCAGCGCCGGTATCATCATGTTTCGCGAGCAGCGCATGCGACTGCGCGGCCGTCAGATCGGACACATACCGGGTGCGCGGCATACGACCGTTGACCAGCGTGACCGCCGCATCGCAGACATCCTTCACCCGCGCCTTGTCCATCACGCACTGCGCGCCCGCGGCCAGCGCGTCGGCCGCGTAATGCTCCAGCGAGAACGACGTAACGCCGATCAACGCGACATCGGCCGTCGCCGCACGCACCTGCCGGCACACCTCGACGCCGCTCAACCCCTCCAACGACATATCCACCAGCAGCACATCCGGACGCGAATCGGCCGACAGGCAGCGGGCGACCGCATCCCGGCCACGCCGGCACGCCCACGTCACGTCGACCTCGGGAAGATCGCGATGAACCAGCAACGTCAGCATCGTCAACGTCAACTGGTCGTTGTCCACCATCCCAAGACGGAACCGTCTCCTGTCGTACATACGCCACCATCCCATAACAAATCCGGTCAACGGACATCATATCGACGGCTCATCGTTGGTCTTCTCCCATGATCGCGGTGCGCATGGCGCCCGACAATTCGTATCGTACCGGTCGTTGCCCGGTGGCGATGATGGTTTTGTCTCCGACAAGGGCATCCAGCGCATGATTGGTTCTGTTCCGCCCCAATCCCATCGATTCTCGCAGCCGCGGTCTGGTTACGCTGTGGGGGGGGGCGATCCCGAAGAGTTCTTCTTGGATGAGTGCGGCTACGATGTTCGTGGCATCGTCGTTCCAGTCCCGTTCCGAACGCAGTCGGTCGAGTGCCGCGAACGACCGCAGCAGTATGGATCGTTTGATGGACAAATCGTCGATGATGCGCCGTTGCGCTTCGGTGACGAATTCCATCATCCGATATGAGAACAGGCTGGCGTCGAGACGGTTCAACGGGTGCTGCGCGTCCTCGAACGCCTTGTAGTACCGGTTCTTGCCGTCGGAGATGACCGGGCTGAGACTGATGGAGGTCGGCACGCTCAGATGCTGTCGAAGCTGGAGGGCGAACAGGAACCGGCCGGTACGACCGTTGCCATCGTAGAACGGGTGGATGTACTCGAACGCGAAATGGCACATGGCGGCGCGGATCAATGGCGGCACGTCCCGGTTGCGGGTGAGCGCGAGCCATTGCGTGAGCGCGACCTTGATCTCGGATTCCGGTGTGACGCCGGTGTGGACGCGCCGCCCGGTCGTGGGCTCGTCGATGTACACGGGGCCGTTGCGGAACAGGTCGCCGTCCGGTTTGTCGTTGTCGTCGAGTTCCCCGGCGACGACCTTGTCGTAGATGCCACGGATGTCCTCGAGCGTTTCCGGCAGCGCGTAGCGTGCGGGGTCGTCGTCGCTGAGCGCGAGGAACAGGCGGGCGAACTCGCTGAACCGCGCATGCCCTCCATGTTCCGTGGCGGCCTCCAACGCGAGGCTGATCTCCTGCCTGGTGGATCGCACGCCCTCGATGCCGTTGGTGCTTTGCATCTCCTCGCCGATGAGATCGTACAGGTACGCGCGTCTGGCGATCGGCGGCAGCGCGTCCCATAATGCCGCGACCCGCGTCTCCCGCTCCCGGATATCGTCCGTGATGGTGGCGAGTTCGCGGAAGTTGACGACGAACAGTTCATGCCCGCGCAGGGTGATGCCGGAGCGGAACGTGCTCCACCCGTCAAGACGCCGCAAATATTCTTCGTCGGCGATTTCCTCCGGCCTCTTCGTTGACCGGCTCATATGCGCGGTCTGTCTGATGCTTTTGTAGCCTGTTCCCATATGCGCCGCTTTCCAGTCAGTCGACCATTGCAAGGGTCGCAACAATGATGCTATAGGTCGTTTTTGGCAATATCGACCTATAGACAGTCTATATCGTGGTGGCTATCGGTTGGTATTGGTCATGGCGACGCATATTCACGGGGAAGGATCGGATGTTTACGATTCCCCACGGCGTTTCGACGAACGATTTGGGTTAGCGCTGAATCGTCTGCCGCGAACCTACCGGATGGTTCCGCGCCCCGTCTGCCATTCGCCGGCGGTGATGATGCGGAGGGTCTCGTCATGGTATTCGTCGATGAGCGGGAAATGGTTGTGCTTCGATTCGCCGGCGACCTGCATGCCGCATTTCTTCATCACGCGGCCGGACTGCGTGTTGTCCGTGTAGTGCGCACCCCACACGGCGTCGACGTGCAGCGTGTCGAACGCGTAGCCGAGCACGGCGCGCAACGCCTCGGGCATGTATCCCTTGCCCCAGAACGGGCGGCCGATCCAGTAGCCGAGTTCCAGCGCGTTGCCGCCGACGTGCCGGGCGTAGCGTTCGTCAATCGTGCAGTCCGGCCCGTTATCGATGTGGCGGAGCGGCTTCAATTCGACGCAGCCGACGGGTTCGTCAACGTCGGCATCGATGTCTTCCGCCGCGGCGTCCCGAATGGTGATGGCCCAGTTGTGCTCGGTCGGGGAGAACACGTCACGGATGACGCGCATGCTTTCTTCGATGTCCTGATGCGGTGGCCAGCCGCACGGCAGACCGATCCGCGGGTCCGAAGCGTACCTGAACAGGGATGCGGCCTCGGAACGGTCTTCGATCTTCCATGGGCGAAGCAGCAGACGCGCGGTTTCGATAATGTCGCTCATCGTACCTCCCAACTATTTGGCATGCGAATTCCAGACCAACGTTACAACAGCGCACTCGGATATGGGGGAGACCCGTCCCCGGCCGGCGGACCAAGCACAGCGAGAACCGCGCGCATCGTCCTTACGGATGATGCGCGCGTTCATCCCCGCGCCCGATGGATGGCTCCTGCGAACCGGAAGATCATGGAGCCATAACATTCGTCGCGAGGTTGCGGCGGGGAAGGGGAGCAGCATGAACAGGCTGTTGAAGGTCGCCGTCTGTGTGTTGATGGTGGTGTTGGTCTCATTGGCCGGGTTGATGTCGGTGTTCGTGTTGGGTGACGGGTATTTCACGGCGATACGCGAGTATCCGAAACAGGGTCGCCTGTTGTCGTTGTCCGATGTGCCGCATGACCGGTCCGACCGGACCCTGAACGTGCTGCTGGATGCGGTCGGCGCTGACGGTGGTGTGGTCGTGCGTTCGGATTTGCTGACGTCGCCGGTGGATGGTTCCGCGGGCGGGTACCGGTTGGGCGTGTACGGTGACGTGACGGCGCATGCCTCGACGATGCGACTGCGGTATCTCGGCGCATCGATATTGGATGAGCATAATCTCTCCCGGCTGATGACGGCGACGAATGAGAACGCGACGTTGGGATTGGACCAGGTGCGTCCGGACATGATCGCCGACCTGCCCGGCACGCGTACGGGTGTACGTCTGGTGGTGATGCAGCTGAATGCGTTGGTGCGTCAGTCCGGCACCGTCAACGGCGACTATCGCATCGTCGGATTGGACGACGGTCAGTTCCGGGATCTGGTGTCCCGCGTGAGCGAGGCGAGCGGCATCGCCGGCGACCAGTTGACGTCGGCTTCGTCAGGTTCGTCGTTCACGGACAGTTTCATGACGCTGGTCACGCTGGCGTTGATCGCCGTGGCGTCGCTGGCGTTGATACTGATCGTGGTGTTGGGCACGTTCCAGGAGTTCTCTCGCCTGGGCGTGTACATGCTGCTCGGATGGTCGCGACTGGGGTACGGGGCCGTATTGTACCGTCCGTTCCTGCTGTTCCTGCCGGTGATAATCCCGATCCCCGTCCTCATCATCGGCTGGGGGTTGAGCGGATTCCCGTTCACGCCGCAACTGGCGTTGGCCATGCTGGCGCCGAGCCTAGCCACGGCCGCGATCGTGCTGCTGGCGTTGGGTTGCGGCGTACTGGCGTTGCTGTCGGTGCGGCCGGTGGCGGCGATCCGCAACCGTGTATCGAAACGGGCGATGCTGGTCGTGATCGCGATCGTGTACGTGCTCGCGTCGGCCGGACTGGTCGCCGGCGCGCACGCGGTGGACGCGCCGATGGCCGGCGTCCGCAACCTGACGCAGGTGAGCGCGCAATGGAGCCGATACCGGTCGATGCGCATCCTGTACAAGGACTCGCGCGGCACGAACCACACGTCGACGTCCGGCCTGTCCGACGACCATGCGAAGGAGATCTACGACTGGTACACGTCGATCGAACGGGAAGACGGCGTATACCTCGCCAACACCCGATACTACGGCCGCAGCCTCGTCGCATCCTGGCGGCACCTCTACCAACAGGTTCCCGAACAGGCGTTCTGGTACTTCACCATGTCCCCGAACTACCTCGCCGCGCAAGGATTCACCGTCGACCCGAACGTGGCGGCGCGGGCCGAAGCGGGCGAACGCGTCTACCTGATCCCCGACACCATGCCGCAGAATGAACAGGAACGCATGCGCGGCTACCTGACCGAAACCAGCATGAAATACAAGGACTGGGAAAGCCCCATCCACACCACTTTCATGAACACGGGCGCCGTCGGCTTCGTCACCTACCATCCGTCCACGCCGCTGTTCACGTGGAGCGACGACCCCGACCAGCCTTCGGACGTCACCGACCCGGTGATCCTGTTGGCCACCGGCGCGAACATGACGCCGTTCGAGACGGAAAGCCTCGGCGCGGTCGGTCTGACGAACAGCTACATCAAACTCGACGCGGCCGCCGCCCAACGGTACACGGCACCGGGCTACCTCGCCAAGTACCATCTCGAAGACAACAATCCGGTCTTCCGCACGACCGCCGACTTCATCGCCGGCATGCGCAAAAGCCTCACCGAATTCATGCAGCTTTTCGGCGGCCTCGCCATTACCGCCATGATCTTCCAACTCATCGGCGTCGCCACCCTATGCCGCATCTACGCCATGACCTACCGGGAGACCATCGCCGTCAAACGACTACTCGGCTACCCACTGCGACGCATCTTCGCGCCGGCCTTCACGCTCATCATCACCGTATCGGCCATCGTGTTGCTCGCAGCGCTGCTGCTGGGGTCGCAGGCGGGCGTCATCGCGGCCGCCGTGACCATGCTGTTCCAGCTGGTCCTCATGACGGTCCAGTCGCGGACGCTCGCCACGAGCCAGCTGCAGACCATGATCAAAACGGAATGAACCGCCGCATTCGCGGACCGGCATTCCGGCGTCGTTTCAACCATCACTCAACCACACTCAGCCGTTTTCAACCAGCGCTTATACAAGGAGCATCCCATGTCCACGAGCATCATCGTCAACGATCTGTGCAAGACCTACGGCAGCCGCACCATCCTGCAGCACCTGTCCTTCACCGTGCCGACCGGCGGCAGTCTGGCCATCATCGGCCCGTCCGGCTCGGGCAAATCGACATTGCTCAACATCATCGGACTGTTGGATTCGCCCACCGGCGGCACGGTCACACTCGACGGGCAAAAACTGCCGGACATCAACAGCGGCAAGGCGACCATGCTGCGCCGCACGACTATCAACTACCTGTTCCAATCGTATGCGCTCATCAACGATCTGAGCGCCCTCGGCAACGTCATGCTCGGCATGGCGTTCATGCCCGGCGGCAAGCAGGTCAAGCAGCGCAAGGCCAAAGCCATGCTCACGCGACTCGGCCTCGGCAACGTCATCGACGACAAGGTCGCGACCCTGTCCGGCGGCGAACAGCAGCGCGTCGCCCTCGCCCGGTGCATCCTCAAACCCGGCGACGTGCTCCTCGCCGACGAGCCGACCGGGGCGCTCGACCACACGCTCGCCCAGCACGTCTTCGACGAGATGCTCGCCCTGCAGCACGAATACGGCAAGACGCTGATCGTCGTGACCCACGACACCGGCATCGCGCAGCAATGCGACCGGGTACTGGAACTGCGCCACGCGGCATGACAAGGAGATCGTGATGCGAGGTAGGACCATTCAGCTTGCGGTGCTGGTGGCGGTGCTGGTCGCCGTTATTGGTTCGTTCGTGATGCTCAGCGGGTTGGATGCCGTGGCGCCGTTGGGTGTGCAGGGCACGGTGCAGGTGTCGGGGTCGACGCCGTCCGCGCCCAGTTCGTCGACCATCGTGGGGATCGAACGGACGGCCGGCGACACGGGCGCCGACATCGTCAAGCTGGTGGAGGATATCAAAGACCCGGGCGGGGCCCGCACGCTGTATGTGGCCGTCGGGAACCGGTCGGGAGAACCGGCCCGTTGGCTGGCCGACGGGTATCCGGGGTTCACGCGTTCGATGAACACGACGGTGCTGCCTTTCGGCCGGCTCTCGGGGCAGGACCCGCGCGGCAGCTACTACGTGTACGGCGATCCGGCCTCGACCCGGGCGTTCGCCGAGCGGTTCCGCACGGACGGATACGACGTGGATGTCAAGACCGACTACACGGCTTCGTACGCGCAGTGGCTGAGCAATCAGCCGCTGGGGGTGAGTTTTGCGGTGACGGTTCTGCTGTGCGCGATGCTGGCGGGCATGTTCGCGTTGATGAACGTCAAAGGGTATGCCGTGCAGCGCCTGCAGGGCAACTCCGACTGGAGCGTCATCGCGCGTGACGTCCGCGCCAACATCCGCCAGGCCCTGGCCTCGACTCTGGCTGTGCTGCTGGGGTTCATGGGATTCCTGGCCATGTACAACCATGCGTCGCATATGGGCGCGGCGTTGGCGTTGGCGGCCGGTGTGTTCGCCGTGTTCCTCATGGTGATCGTCGTGGCGTATCTCGTCGGGTTTGCGGTGGCGTCCCGTTCGTCGATGCTGGCCGCGCTCAAGGGACGTCTGCCGGCGCGTTTGGCGTCCGGGCTGGTCTACTGCGTGCGCGTGCCCGCCGTGATCCTGGCCGTCTGGGCGGCCGTCTACGCGGGGATGGCCGCAGGCCAGGCCTTGGACCAGGCCGAAGCCCAACAGGCATGGGCCACGGCGGGCCGTGCCAGCGCCATCAGACTCAACCCCCGGCTCTCCCAGGATGAGCAGGACCGGTATTCGGCCGCGACGGGCCAATGGCTGATCTCGCAGGAGCGACAAGGCAGGATGATCCTCGCCGAGGAGGGATACACGCTGGAGCAGCTTTCCGCCTTTGCGAACCAGACGGGCTCGTCTGCGGACGGTGAGTCTTCCCTGTCCGGGGACGTGCTGATGGTGAATTCGAACTATCTGCACGCGCAGACGGTGCAAGACGCCTCGGGCCGGCGGATCACACGAGTGCCGGACCATGGGGTGCTGGTGGTGATACCCGCCTCGAAACAGGATCAACGCGAGAGGATCGAGAACATCGTACGGGCGTTCATCGGCTCGCAGAGCCAGATGCATGGCGTCGCAGCACCCCGGATCACCGTGCTGACGGGCAAGCCCGGCCAGTCCCTGTTCGGCTACGGACAGCAGAACATGCCGAACCAGAAGACCCTGTTCCACGACGCGGTGCTCGTCGGCGTGGATTCCGGCACCGGAGTGTTCTCGCCCGACGACTACACGGCTTACGCCTCCGGAGGCAATGCCATGCTCACCGACCCGGATCAGGCGCTCGTCTCGCTGCGCGAGGCCGGACTGCAGCCGTTCATCTACGCCGTGAGCAGCGTCAGCGCAAAAGCGGCCGCGGACTTCGCGAAACTCCGGGCAAATCTGCGCACCCACCTGATGAACGTGCTCGTCGCCATCGCCATCCTCATCGCCTCGGCCATCGCCGCCGCCCAGACGCATGTGCGCAGCGGTGCCCAACGCATCTTCGCCCGCTACGTGCACGGCTGGAGCTTCCCGGCCACCCACCGGTTCGCGATCACCGTCGAAACCGTCCTGGCCCTCACACCGATCCTCTACTCGGCATATCTGGTCATCCAAAGCGGGCTGCGCTCCGGAACCCCCACGGGCGCCCAGAGCGTCGCCGACATCTACCTGCTGGGCGGCTGGCAGCCCGCGTTCATCGCCATGGTCACCATCGTGAACATGCTCATCTACCTGCTGGCGACCGCGCGCTACGAGCGCGCCCTCGCCGCCAATCACTCCAGAGAGGAATAAACCATGCACGACCACCACTCCCTGCCCGGAGCTCCCATCACCGCCACCAAACTCGAGAAGACCTTCGGGAAACGAACCCTGTGGCGCGACCTCACGTTCCGCATCGAACCGGGACAGATGATCGCGCTGACCGGACCGTCCGGCTCGGGCAAATCGACGTTGCTGAACATCATCGGCCTGCTCGAACACGCCACCGCCGGAACCCTGGAATGCGGCCCGGACGACCTGACGGCCATGAACCCGCGTCATGCCAGGCTGTTCCGTAAACGCACCCTGGGCTACCTGTTCCAGGACTACGCGTTGATCGACAACGCCGACATCGAACAGAACCTCGACGTGGCAATGCACGGCACAGCCATCCGGCAGGACAGGCGAGACCGAATCAGCCGGGCATTGGACCGCGTCGGACTCAAGGGACGCGAGCACGACCCCGTCTTCCAGCTCTCCGGCGGCGAACAGCAGCGCGTCGCGTTGGCGCGCCTCATCGTCAAACGGCCCGGCGTCATCCTCGCCGACGAGCCCACCGGCGCCCTCGACCATGACAACGCCGACATGGTCATTCACACCCTGCGCGACATGGCCGAGAACGGCGCCGTCGTCATCATCGCCACCCACTCCGACCACGTGGCCGAAGCATGCGATTGGACCATCCAACTGTGATGCGCCGGCACAAGGTCGGAGGGCGTTGCATGGATAGGTCATTTCCGAATGGGTTCCGTGTCTCCATTGCCGTGGTGTCGTTGCTGTTGGGTGTGTTGTCTTCATTTCTTGCGTGGGCTGTGTACTGGGGCGTTCTTGATTGGCGTGGTTCGCAATGGGGCATGTCCGATGCGCGGGCGCAGCTGGTGTTGACCGCGTCGGCGGATGCCGGGCACGACGAGGGGAAGAGTCTTGAGGCGACGCGTGATCTGGCCGAGTATCTTTCCGGTCATGGTATTTCCTTGGTGGAGGGTTCCGTGGGGGATGGCTGGCCGGCGATCGTGTTCCAGTCGTCGGGGTCCTCTATCGGATGGGCTGATGCGCTTCCGCAAGAATGCCGGAACATGAACAGTCGCGTGGCCTGTGTGATCGAGTCGTCGTTCTCGGCCGGCCAATGGCGCGAACATGGCGACGTGCCGTTGCTGCCCGCGGGGTTCTCGATCGGCGGTGTCGTCAGGGTTCCGGGGGTGAACGCGGGCGGCAACCTGCAGTATGTGCTCCCGTTGGGTGCGGTTCCCTTGTTTCCCGGCAGCGTGTACGTGAATACGAGCGACCCGCAGCGGCTCCGGGAGATCTCGGACCTGTTCGCGCGCTGCGGCATGGACGTGACGCAGCCGCAGGCTCAGTCGTTGTGGTCGTCCCTTGCCGGTGACTCCTTCGTGGGCATCACCTTGCTGTTTCTGGTACTGGCGTTGGTCTGCGCCTGCGTGTGCGTCATGACGATGGAGACGGCGAGGAGGGCGGACCTGCATGTCAGGCGATTGTTCGGCGCCACCGGCAGGCAGGTGTGGGCGGGACGGGTGCGCGCGGCCATCGTCCCGGTCGTGACGGGCGTGCTGGCGGGAACCGCGTTGAGCGCCGTGCTCATCACCGTGGTGTCGGGCAGGACCGGCATCGGCCCGGCCGTCGCGTTCGTCGCGGCCTTCGCCGTCGGCACGATTCTGACGGTGTGCGCGACGGCGTTGGCCGAGTGGCTCGGCATACGATCGAATGACGAGGTGGAACGATGATCCATGAACTGATGACCGGCGTCCGCATGGGATTGAGGCGATGGGGGTCGATCCTCGGCATCACGCTCCTCGTCGTTTTTGCGGGCAGCGTGTTCACGATGACGCTCAGCGACGTGCTGACCGAGTCCAGCGTGATCGGCGGCGAGGCTCGTCTGCGGGCCGCCGACGCGGTCACGTTCTCCCCGCAATACCTCCTGCAGTCCCCGAGCAAGACGGACCCCAAGGTGGCGGATGGCCTGCGGGACATGCTGGAGCAGGGCAGGGCGTACACCGCGATCGTCAACAACATCGGGATCGACGATCCCGGGTTCGCCAACGGCATACCGGCCATCGTCCTGATGGGCAACGTCGATGACGTGTTCCCCCGGCTTGGCCTGTGCTCCCACGCGCCCTGCGCGTCCATCGGCTACCGGGTGGACCGGGCGCAGGCGCCCGACAGCGTGCATATCGCCGGCGCCGACGTCAAGGTAACCGGCACGCTGCCGGCCTCGGCGGCCATATTCGACCCGAACACCGCCGGCCTCAACCTGGACCGGACCATCGTCATCCGACTCGACCCGAGTTCGCTGAACCGGCTCAACGACATCGAACTCGAAGAGGCGGTGACCAAAACGGTCATGTTCAACCCATCCCGGCCCCAGCTCGACGAATTCATCACGGGAAGCCGCGACGCCGGCCTGATACTCGTGCCGCACCGGCTGAACACGGAACAACCCCAACGGGACAAGGACCTCATCGTGCGCGCGCTGATGTACCTGCTCGGACTGTCCGCCTTCCTCGCGCTCACCGTCATCGTGATCATCCAATCATTGTCCGTGACCCTCGCGAGGGAACAGCCGCCGATGCTCGTCCGCCGGCTCTACGGCGCCACCGCCGTAGGCGAGGCGGTCCGCGTCGCCGGACTCATCCTCAGCATGCTGCTGCCCGCCGCCGTGGTACTGGCGTGCTTCCAGCTGATAGGCGAACCGGTGGCCACCGCATCCCGGACGATGATCGCCGTCATCCTCGCCATGGCGATCCTGGTCTGGACGATCGCCGTACGACGCGCAACCACACACATCCAATGAAAGAAGCACCGACCATGCCACAGACGACCATAGACGCCAGAAACCTGACCAAACGATACACGGACGGGCAGGCGCAGCTCCTCGCCGTGCACGACGTATCCCTGCACGCCTCGGCCGGGGAGTCGATCGCCATCATGGGACCGTCCGGATGCGGCAAATCCACCCTGCTGCGCATGATCGGACTGTCCATGAAACCCACCTCCGGCTCCCTGCTCCTGCAAGGACGCCCGGCACCGGAAAACGACAAGGACCGGTCCGCATGGCGCAACCGCATGTTCGGCTTCATCCCGCAGGACTACGCGATCCTCGAAGACGAGCCCGCATGGGCCAACGTCGCCATCCCCATGGAATACGCACACCCCAGGATCAGGCGCGCCGAACGCCGGCAACGCGCCACGGCCGCACTGGAACAGGTCGGCCTCGCCGGCAAGGCGCGACGCATGCCCGGGCAACTGTCCGGCGGCGAAAGGCAACGCATCGCCATCGCCAGGGCGACCGTGATGCACCCGGCCATCATCATCGCCGACGAACCCACCGCGGCACTCGACACGCACACCGCCGACACCATCATGACCATGCTCCTCGCGCAATGCAAGCAAGGCGCCACGCTCATCCTCGCCACCCACGACCCACGCGTCGCAACCCAATGCGACACCACCCTCACCATGCGAGACGGCGCATTCCTCTGAGGTCGCCCGCAAGGTATCGACCAAATCTACAGGAGATGATTTACCATGTGGCAAGCGTTTCAATGGTGTCGAGCCCGTCTTGACGGTGTGATTCGTCAAGGTTGTCCCAATAAGGTGAATCCTCGGTGAGCTTGTCGTGCAGGAGTTTGATGCGTCTGCGATCGGTGTTGCTGTGCAGGCGCATGAGTTCAGCGTCAGGGTCCGGGATGAGCGACGCAAGCATGGCTGCATCATAGAGGTGACGTTCACCGTAGCCGGCGTGGTCGGCGCTGTAGGCCGCGCTCTTGAGTATCAGTGCGCCGAGCAGGTCCGGGATGCGGATTGCGGCTTCGATCCCGCTTTGGTCGTCGATGAGTCCGACCTGCATGCTGCGTTCCACGGCCTGAGCGCCGCCCGGCATGGACAGCACCGGCGTACCGGCTATGGTCGCGTCAGTCCCGAGGAACTTGGGCAGGTGATCGGCGACCAGCAGGTCCACAATGTCTCCGTTTGGCGCGCTCATGCGTGTCGTGTATCCGGTCAGCGTGCCCGGTTGCGTCTCGAACCCGCGGGCAGCGAGGATACCGCGTAGCTTGGCGATGCCGCGTCGGTCGGCTATGAGGTCGGCGAGCAGGTCGGCGTCGGTGGTGGGGCGCGCGGTCAATCCTCCCATGATGGCGTGCAGTTGGACCATGAGTCCGCCCGTGAGCAGCCATGATTCCGGGATGTTCGCCGCGGCGACCGCGTACACGGTGCTCCATGGATGGCCCGTGTTGGGGATGTGGATCGTCGGAATCATGCCTGATGCTCCTTGCAGTGGTAGTCGTCGATCAGCTGTTGGAGGGTTTCCAAGCCGGCGCGACATTCTCTCGGGTCGTTGGATTCGGCCAGATCGGCCGCACATACGCCGAGAGGCATAGGACCCTCACCGGCGGGAAGACTATCGACGACATGGAGCCGCACCCGGACTGGCGTCGCACCCTGTTTCAACCGACATTGCCGAATGACGTCATCCAGAGCATCGGCGGTGACGTAGCCTTCCACCACGTCTGTGGCGGTCAATTGGAACGAGGTGGCCAATGCTCCGGTGGCGGCGGAGGGACGGATGAGGGTTTCGACCTTGGTGAGGTTGGAATCCCGGCACCAGTATTCGACCATCGTCGCGCGCCTGCGCGTGAGACGGACCAGACTCTCCACATCCATCTGCCTCAGATATCCCCTGAGCCGGTACCGCTGCTGCCGGCCCAGCCGCGGGGTGTCGAGCCCGCTGATCATATACAACGCGGCAAACGCCATATCCGGCGAATACGGACGCCCGTCCGCACCTTGCCACTGTGCTTGACGGCGTACGGAATCCTCGGTGATCAGCGTGCTGTTCCCTACGGGAAACGATTCAAGCTGGCCTGTGGCGCAAAGCGCGTTGACTCGTCTCTCGCTCACTCCGAGTCGGCGTGCGGCTTCCTGCCGTGTGAGCAATGTCCGATTCGTTCTAATAGCCATGCCCCTATTGTATACAGAACTATTCTTGATCATGAATAGTTCTGTATACAACGAGTAATAGGACATCTCAATGCTCATTCGAGCATAAGCGGCCAACATCCCACTTCAATGAAGTCTGCAGCGGATTGGTTGCGTTTTAGTGACGGCATTGGATGGCGATGTACGTCAAACCGTGATCGGAATAACCTCTGCCGTTGCGGGATGTCACGCGGAAATCGCCGTCATAGTGTTTCTCGTCCCGGTCATCCCCGCGCGTAGCACTCCCCGAATATGACCTGCACAAGGTCCCACCAGCTGAATGGAGGAGTAGAGATACCTCTTGCGGTGCGGCAGAAGAGGATGCGTCTTATTCCCGCCGTATCGCCGTCGATGGCTACGATCGTCGGCAATCGAACATATCTGATTGTGATTCAAGAAGTAAGAAAGAAATCAGATGTGATCGATTTCTTTGCTCCGACATGCCTCAGCGTTCTTTGAAGTAGGTGAAGAGGTGTCGTTCCTTGATGTGGAGGGTGGTGATGGTGGTGGCGAGTAGGTAGGCGGCGCCTGTGGTGATGGTGGTTTGTATGGCGTTGAGGGTGATGGTGGTTCGGTCGGTGGCGTCGATGAGGAGTCTGGCGGCGGTCATGTCGATGGGCAGGCTGATGGCGGTGGCGAGCAGGATGGTGATGCCGGTTTCGATGATGATCTGCGTGGCGAGTGCGGGTTTGGGGACGCCGCAGTGCAGTGCGGAGGCGATTTCGAGCCGGCGGCCGCGTATGAGCAGGTATCCGATAATGAGGGCGATGAGCGCGCCGCAGGCGGGCAGGATGCGTGTGGAGCGTTGCCGGTAGAGGGTTTGTCCGTCGAAGCCGTCGCCTTTGGTGGTGTTGAGCTGGCCGAGGGTGGGTGCGTCGTCGCCGGTGGTTTTCGCGTTCGGGGTGAGGGTGGACCAGAGGGCGTTGCGGGTCTGGCTGGTTTGCGGCCAGGTCTTGGCCCAGCAGGCGTCGAACGTGCCGGTGGCGGGTGTTTCCTCCATGAGCGCGTACGCGTATCCGGGGGTGCGTCCGTCGTCGGGGTATTGGTAGACGCCCTTGACGTGTGCGGTGCGTCCGTCCGCGAGGCCGATCGTGCCTCCGGTGGTGGTGCCGAGCGTGTCGGCGACTTGCTGGGAGGCGATCAGTCCGGTCGTGTTCGCGTCCTGTTTCGTGTCGAGGAGTTTGGCCAGTCCTGGGGTGATCTGGTAGAGGGGCGTGGTGGTGTCGGGCAGGGCCGCGAGGGTGAGCGGGTCGGCTGCGCGGATTGCGCCGGCGGCCTGGACGCCTGTGAGGCTGGTGAGGCGTTCGCAGGATGCCGCGTCGATGCCGTCGGGCGCGTTGAGTACGAGGATGTCGGCCCCGGATTGCCGGTATGCGTTTGCCTGGTCGAGGATGGCCGATCCGGCGGCGATGTCCATGATGCCCATGCCGGCGGCGGTCAGGGCCAGGGCGAGGACGGCCGGGGCGAGGCGGGCGGCGCCGCTGGTGATGGAGCGCCATGCCTCGGAGATGACGGAGGTTGCTTTCATCGTGGTGTGGTTCATTGGTAGTTCTTCAGATCGATGATGTCGGTGCATGCGTCGCGCGTGTTCGGGTCGTGGGTGGAGACCACGACGATCGTGTCGTTGCGGGCGATGCGGGAGAGGGATTCGCTGACCGTGGCCGCGGTGTGCATGTCGAGCTGGGCGGTGGGTTCGTCCACGAGCATGAGCGAGGGTTGGGCGGCGAACGCGCGGGCGAGCATGAGGCGCTGGGCCTCGCCGCCGGACAGTTCCGCGAACCTGCGGTCGGCGACCCGGGTCAGGTTGAACCGGTCCATGAGCGTGCGCGCCTGTTCCTCGGCCTCGCGGCGCGGGAGCCCCTTGGCGAGCAGGGGCAGGCTGACGTGGTCGATCGCGGTGCGTTGGGCCACGCCGTGCGGGTTCTGGAAGATCCAGCGCATCGAGTCGATGCCCTGTCGGGTCACTTGGCCTTCGGCGGGCGTGGTCCAGCCGGCGATGATGCCGAGCAGCGTGGACTTGCCCGCGCCGCTCGGCCCGGTCAACGCGTACACGTGTCCGGGCATGAGGCTTGCGGTCAGATCGTGGAACAGGAGCGGGCCGTCGGCGTACCGGTGGCCGACGTGGTCGAGGTCAACGCGCATCGCACGCCGCCTGTCCCGGATCGGCCTTGATGCGCGCGGGCGCCTTGCCGTCGATTGTGACCAGCGTGCGGCCCAACGAGCTGCCGGCCACGTGCGCCTTGACGCTCGTGCCGTCAGTCGCCACCACGCACCCGTCGCTGCCCTTGAGCCCGGTGAGCGCGGCCGCGGGCACCGAGTACACGCCGATCGGCTCCTTGAGCTTGTAGGTCACGGTCACGCTCGTGACGTCCTCGCCGTCCTTGCGCGCGCCCGTGTACGTGGACCATCCGGCCATCGCCTGAAACGCGGCCTGGTCCGACACGATGCCGTCGTCGCCGATGGGATAGTCCTTGCCGTTGATCTCGACCACGCGATCGCCCTGGATGCGGCCGTCCGGCAGGGACGCGGCCTTGACCGACGCGACCCCGGCCGTGGCTTGGAACGCGGGCGAATCAGTCGAATCGCCGGTCACGGTCGAACCCAGCGACGCCGCGCACGACACGCTCATCGCCTGCGCGGGCAGCCACACCGCCAACGCGCGGGAGAACGCGCCCTGCTGGACCCTGGCCGTCGCCGCGGCCGTGCCGGCGTTCGCCGCGTACAGGCGACGCCACGCGTCCCACGTGGCCCAGTCGAACACGCCCGACCGGGAGCCCCCGTAGCCGAGCGCGGCCAGCTCGTCCTGCAACGCCGTCACGTCGTCGCCCTTGTCCCCGTACGTCAGATCACGATACAAGGGCGTGTCCGTGTGCAGGCTCACCAATGGCGTGCCGTCCACGTCGTACTCGTGCGAGCCCGAACGCACCACGCCGTCCGCGGGACACGACGCGAACGTGACCCTGCCCGACACCGGGAACGCGACCCCGCCGGCCGGCGACGCCGTCACGTCCACGTTCAGGGAACGCGCGTCGTCGAACTCCTCCGACCCCAACGCAAGACTCCCCGCATCCGGGGAAGCCGACAGGGACGGCGGCGTCGCCATCCGCTCCAACCCCACGGCCAATCCCATGCCGGCAGCCAGGCACGCGACCATGCACGCCACCACGAACCCCACGCCGTTCACCCGACGACGTGTGCGAGCACTACTATTCTTTCCGGATCGAAACACGAGCAGCACCCCCTCTTTACTTGCTCGGGTTCGCCAGGCACTGGGAGAACGCGTCCGACGACGTGTCCAGCTTCGACGACCCCTCGGGCTTGCCCATCTCGGTCAGGTAATCCTGCTTCGTGAACGAGTCCGGCACCAGCTTACGCCGCTTCAGGCAACCCACGACCAGTTCGATCTCGTCCGCGTCCGACGGGTTCTGCACCATACGCTCGTACAGGTCGCGGATCTGCAGGTTCGTGCCCTTCGCGCACGCCATACTGTCCTCGTTCGCCCTGGCCGAATCGTAATTGTCGTCCGTATTCATGTGCTCCTGCATCAACCCGGTGGACTGGTCCGTGTCGAACTCCACGTCATCGCCCTTGGCGGCCATGCACTCCTGGTACTTCTCGTTCGCCTCCCGGTAATCCGACTCGCTGATCCTGCCCGCCTTGACCGCGCGTTCCAGCACACCGCGCTCGAAATCGCTCGACGCCGACTGCAACGCCTGCTTCAACTCCGCCTCATACGACGACGATCCGGAAGACGACGAAGACGAGGAGGAAGCCCCGTCCGACGCGCCGGCATTCCCGGAACCCGGCATCGAACACGCCCCCAAACCCAACACCACCGACAACACGTCGGCAGCCGCAACCACGCGCAGCATCCGCTTCGACAGCATGATGATGTGCTCCTTTCGTTTGAACATTGATGTGACGGGAACACACCGTATGAGCCGGTTCGATGGGTTTTGCCGGTTTCGACCCGGTTCCGACCGTTTTTGACCGATTTCCGACCTCGTTCGCCACGGCCGATATGATGTGCCGCAGCCAATCAACCGGAAAGGAGACGTCGATGCGCGTGCTGGTCGTCGAAGACAACGTGAACCTCGCCGACGTGGTCGGCATGGGATTGCGCATGAAGGGCTTCGACACGACGGTCGTCTACGACGGGCGCGACGCGATCGACGAACTGGACGGCGCGCGATGGGATCTGCTGATCCTCGACCGGGACCTGCCCGGCGTGCACGGCGACGAGATCTGCCGTCGGCTGCGGGCGCGACGCGATCCCGTTCACATCCTCATGCTCACCGCCGCCTCCCGCACCGACGACATCGTGCAGGGACTGGGACTCGGCGCGGACGATTACCTGACCAAACCGTTCGCGTACGCCGAACTGCTCGCCCGCGTCGAAGCCGTCCAGCGACGGCTTGGCCTGGCCGATACCGGACCGTTCGTGCGGGGCGGGTTCCGGGCCGATTTCCGCACCGGCGACATCAGCATGAACGGCGAGCTATTGCGCTTCGGCCAACGCGAGCTCGCCGTGCTGCGCATGCTGGTGGAGGCGCACGGCGCGGTGGTCGGCGTCGACCGCCTGTACGACGAGGTCTGGCAGGACGACCACGCGCACACGAAAAGCATCGTCAAAAGCATCGTCAAAAGCACCGTGTACACGCTGCGGTCCAAGATCGGCGACCCGGACCTCATCGAGACCGTGCCCGGACAGGGATACCGCATATCATGAACCAACAGCGCACCATGCACGAACCGCAATCATGTCCGCGCATTCTTCGCCCATCACAATGGTCGACGCGCGGCCGTCTGACCGCCACGATCGTCATCGCGTTCCTGCTGCTGACGACCGTCGGCACCGCCGGCACGTTCCTCATCGTGGACCGGCAACTGTCCACCATAACGGTCGGCGGCATCGACACGAGCACGGACTCCGACACCGCGGACAAGTCTCTCCGCCAACCAGAGTCGCATTCTTCCGACGGCGACGATTCCGGCTACACATCCATCCACGTCAATGAGGACAGGGGAAACGGACTGTCGCTCAAGGCGACGGCGGGCAACGACCGGACGCGCGATCTCATACTCGCCACGACCATCGCGCCGATCCTCGTGTTCGGCGTGCTGGCGGCCATCCTCACCTGGACCATAGCCACCAACAGCCAGAAACGCATCAACATGGTGGCCAGGCAGATCACGAACGTGGACGGGCCATTGTCCGCACGCCATGCCGTCAGCATCCCGGAACGCAACGACGAGGCCACGACCATCGCCAACGCCTACAACACCATGCTCCACGATTTGAACGACGCCATCGAACGGGAGCGACAGTTCATCGCCAACGCATCCCACGAACTGAAGAACCCGCTCGCCGCCACCTCGGCCGCCCTCGAGATCCCACTCGACGCGGGACTGTTCGACGACGCGACCCGCCCATTCGTGCGCAAGGCGCTCGACGCCAACCGCAGCGGCACGACGCTCGTGCTCCGACTGCTCGAACTCGCCCGCATCCAGCACCTCGACCACACGGATCTCACCCGCATCGATCTCGCCGACGTCGTCTCAGACGTTCTCGACAAGGAACACGACGCCCTTGCCCCGCTGACGGTGACGGCGTCGCTCGCGCCCGCGACACTATCGGCGGACCACATGCTTATCAGCCAACTGGTCATGAACCTCATCCTCAACGCCGCACAGCACAACATTCCCGGCGGTCGCATTGATATCTCCACCGCAACCAGTCACGACGACGGCAACGGCAACGACTATGCGACGCTCACCATCGCCAACACCGGCAAGGACCTCACCCGGATCGACCCGACGGAACTGCTCGCCACGTTCAACCGTGGCCCGGACAGCAGAATCAGCAACCGGCACGGCACCCCCAACCACGGACTCGGCCTATCCATCTGCGACGAGATCGTCCGACTCCACCACGGCACCATGAACCTGCACGCCAACCCGCACGGAGGGCTGACCGTCACCGTGCGACTGCCTGACACGAATGCACGCCGATCTATGCAGCCGAAACCGCACATGGACAGCGCTGTGTCATCGGATATGCAGCCCGTCGGTATAGCATGTTCCTCATCGACAACGACGACCGAAGACGGGGGGAACGACCGATTATGAGCGCGGACAATACCGGCAACGCCAACGATCCGATTGACGGCGGATGCCGGCCGAAGCGCCGGGATGACGAGCGTACGGTCGCCGGCGAGCATCGGCGTATGCGGCGGGCGGATCGGGAGATCGTCGACCGTGAGCAGATAGCTGAGATCATCGGCCGGTGCGACATCGTCGACATGGCGTATGTGGATGCAGAGGGGCTGACGATCGTGCCGTTGAACTTCGGGTACGACTATGATCCGGCGACCGGCGACCTGACATTGTGGATGCATTCGGCTTCACGCGGACGCAAGCTCGACGCGATCCGCGCGGCCGGCAACCGGCTGCCCGTATCGTTCGCCATGCGCACGGATTGCGAGGTGATCGAGGGACGGGCCGCATGCAACTGGGGTGAGGCGTTCACGTCGATCGTCGGCAACGGCGTCGCCTCGATCGTGGACGATCTCGACGAACGCCGGCGCGGACTGCGGCTGCTCATGGCGCATCAGGCGCACATGCCGCACGTCGAGTTCACCGATGCGCAGGTGATGAGCGTCACAGTGTGGAAGATCACGGCAACCCGGCTCACTGCCAAATCACACGCAAAACCGGATCGTGGCAGCCGTGTCCGTACCGAACGGCCGGATGGCAGCGCTCCCGCTGCATGACAAATGACGTTACAGATCCGGCGTTGCCGCTGCAACGTGAAGGGGCAATGCCGGATCTGCTCATTCCTCGGCGTCCGCGCATTCCTGGTTCGCGGAAGAATCACACTGTTCCTCGGTCTCCTCGCGCTCCAGTGTGTCGGCGTCCGGCTGCTCTTCATACCCGATGACCTGCCTGTGGATCAGGATGTAACGCTGCGCGCAGCGGGCGGCATCGGCGTATATCACGGCGTACTCGTAATTGGCTTTGGCCCACAAATGCAGTGCGGCGACATGCGGCAACGCGCTTTTGCCGACATCAGTCAGCATGTATTGGGCGTTCGTACGCATGCAACTGTTCGCCCGAATGGCCACCACTCCCGCTCGTTGCAATCGTGTCAACGTGTTTCTCGCCTCACTCTCGGGCATGGAACGCAAACGTTCGCATATTTCCTTGAATGTCAGAGGCCTTGCTCGCAACAGTTCGATGACCAGCACCGACCATTTACCGGAAACGGCTTCAAATAAATCAAAATAATGATGTTCGTCGATATTCACGTTATGACGACCTGCCATATAACCTTCCATTCTCACGTCGTTGTGCTATCTCTGTCTATGCCAAGGTTGTCATAAACATTTTTCCAGCATACGGCAAGCTTTGACAAAAGACACTGGCACATCGACACGCGCGCGTTGCGGCATGGCGCGACACGCAGCGTGCCGTCGCGTTCACCAATTGTTTACGAACACCCCCTTATCCATGTGTGACCGTCAGACGATTTTCGGCTAGACTGTTCATCAGTTTTGTTCGTTTTCCGAAAGGATGCGCAGTGACCGACGTGTTCGATCTCTCTGCAGAGAAGATGCATGCCAAGGGCATGAGCGATGTGGCGATCTCGCAGTTCAAGCGACTGTACGACGTATGGCGCAACGAGGAGGCCAGCAGCTGGATCCGCGAATCCGATGTGGAGCCGCTGACCGGCGTACCCAGCTTCCACGACGTCTATGAGACCATCGACCACGACAAGGCGGTGGACGCGTTTTCGAAGACCGCCTTCCTCAAGCTCAACGGCGGCCTCGGCACCTCCATGGGCCTCGAATGTGCCAAGTCGTTGCTGCCGGTGCGCCGACACAAGGCCAAGCAGGTGCGCTTCATCGACATCATCCTCGGCCAGGTGCTCACCACCCGCGCACGCCTGGGCGTTCAGCTGCCCCTGACGCTCATGAACTCGTTCCGTACGTCGGCCGACACCATGAAGGTGATCCACCGCAACCGCAAGTTCCACCAGGACGACATCCCGGTGGAGATCGTGCAGCATCAGGAGCCGAAGATCGTGGCCGCGACCGGAGAGCCGGTCTCGTTCCCCGAAAACCCGGAGCTTGAATGGTGCCCGCCGGGGCACGGCGACCTGTTCTCCACGATCTGGGAGTCGGGTCTGCTCGACAAGCTCGAGGAGCACGGTTTCAAGTACCTGTTCATCTCGAACTCCGACAATCTGGGCGCCCGGCCGTCACGCACCCTGGCCCAGCATTTCGAAAACACCGGCGCACCGTTCATGGTCGAGGTCGCCACACGAACCTACGCCGACCGCAAGGGCGGTCACATCGTGCGAGACAAGGCCACCGGACGTCTCGTGCTGCGTGAGATGAGCCAGGTGCATCCCGACGACAAGGCCGCGGCCCAGGACATCCGCAAACACCCGTACTTCAACACGAACAGCCTGTGGATCCGCGTGGATGCGCTCAAGGCCAAGCTCGCCGAATACAACGGCGTGCTGCCGCTGCCGGTGATCCGCAATCACAAGACCGTCGATCCGACCGATCCCGACTCGACCCCCGTCATCCAGCTCGAGACCGCGATGGGCGCGGCGGTAAGCCTGTTCGACGGCGCGATCTGCGTGCAGGTCGACCGCATGCGCTTCCTGCCGGTCAAGACCACCGACGACCTGTTCATCATGCGTTCCGACCGATTCCATCTGACGGACTCGTATGAGATGGAGGACGGCAACTACATCTTCCCAAACGTCACGTTGGATCCGCGCTACTACAAGACCATCGCCGATTTCGACGAGCGGTTCCCCTACGGAGTGCCTTCCCTAGCAGCGGCCAATTCCGTCACGATCGCCGGCGACTGGACGTTTGGCCGCGACGTGATCCTGTTCTCGGATGCGAAGCTCGCCGACCAAGGAGAGCCGAGCTACGTACCGAACGGCGAATACGTCGGACCGCAGGGCATCGAGCCGGACGATTGGGTGTGATCGGGGGTCTGAGAAAGTAGGCCGACAGGAAAAAGGCGGTTTTTTTCTCGAAAATGCCGCCTTTTGCATAAATTGCCTCTAATATAGAGTGAGGTGTTGCCGTTACGGCGCGCACTTATAACGAAACGTTAACGATACGTGAGGACTAATGGCAGAGGGAACCAACGGAAGGCGGCGTTTTTCCGACAAGTGGGGCAAGCACGAGCTCGACGTACTGGCTGTGTTGTCATCCGCGTTTCCGCAGTGGCTTACCTCCCGTCAGATCGCGCAGCGCGTGAAGGCGTACGCGGATTCGTATGGTGAGCTTGCGGATCAGGCGGCCAAGGCGGCATTCGCCAAGCAATTCCAGCGTGACCGTGCCAAACTGGCGGCTATGGGCATTGCCATCGAATCGCGACAGCCGGAGTATTCGTCCAAGTCGGAAGGTCAGGATTTCGCATCGTACCGTCTGCAGCTTGGCGACGAACCGCGTATCCGTCTGCACTTCGAGCAGGAGGATCTGCCGGTGCTGGCTGCGGCGAACTATCTCGCCCGTTCCATCTCCGTGTCCTCCACGTCGGCCAAGCAGGAGCAGCAGGCGCAGCAACATGCCTCACGCACCACACCTCGCGTGCCGCAAACCCCCATCCCAGGTCTGGGTCTTGATTCGATCGCTCCCGGCCTAGGTACACAGACCATTCCCGAGACACTGGTCAAGGTGATCGATTCGCGCCGGTTCGCCGCGACTGTGGACGTCGACGGCGAGCATATCAACGTCGCGTACACCGACTCCGACGATCTGGCGATGTTCGTGCTCGAGCATCCGGGAGCTTATGTGGTCAGCCCGCCCGAAGCGGTGGCTGCGTTCCATCGTCGTCTTGATGCAGCCACACAGTTCGCGATCGCCGACGAATCGTCCGGTGACAACAGCGCGACCGTCGTCACCTCGGCGATCAGCAGCCATCACGACCGTTCCGGGGCGGATGATGACGACGATCCCGAGCTGTCGAAGGCGCACCAGAAGAAGAGCGCCTCGTTCCAGACTGGCAGCGAGGTCGATCGTCGACTGCGTCTCATGCTGTTCCTGTCCGCGCATCTTGGCGAGGAATATTCGCTTGCGGAACTCGCCGAACGCTTCATCGGCAAGGCGAAGAGCGAGGATGAGCTCAAGAAGTTCGTGAACGTGATCCACAAGGACATCAACACGCTCACCACCGTGTCCGATGACGGGGAGATGGCCGGTAGCCAGTTCTTCGACATCGACTGGTCGCTGCTTGACGCCGAAGGCATCGTCTCGGCTACGAATTCGCTCGGTTTGGAGCGTCTGGCCGGCATTTCGCCACAGTATCTGAGCTTGCTGACCGCATCGGTGAGCTACTTGGCGCATTCGCCGCTGCTGCCCGAAGAACAACGCGATCAGGCACGTTCGCTGTACGAGCGGTTGCACGCGCACGTCGTGCCGGGGGAGACCCCGTGGCTGAGCTTGACCGGGTACGAGCTTGAGCCGCGCAGCTTCTCCGCGGTCAAGCGTGCGATCTCCACCGATTCGCTGCTCGACATGGAATACACGGACGGCGCGGGCCGTACCCGTCGCAAGCTCGTCGCCCCTGCGAAGATCTTCGTGGATGAGGGCGTGTACTATGCGGCCGTATGGACCGACGTCGCGGATGTCGCACCGAAGGACAAACAGCATCTGGTCGTCAAGGACACGCGCATCAACAAGGCGAACGGCAAGCCGCGCATCTGGCAGGTGCTGCGTCTCGCCCGCATCGAGCGGGCCGAACTGGTCAAGCCGACCAAGCCGATCAGTATTCCCGATGTGCCGGTCAATGAACTGCGCAAGTGGAGCTTCGACAATGGCACCGCCGCGGTGTTCATCACCGATCAGCCGGATCTGTCGTTCCCCAAGACGCTGTCCGGCGCCACCGTCGAGCCGTACGGCGACGGGCAGAAGGTGCATCTGACCGTGTCGTCCGACTCGTGGTTCGTGGCGTTCTGCATCGCGCACGCCCGTCACATCACCGCAGTGGCCCCTGAGACGTTACGCACGATGATCGTGGCCCGTGCACAGCGTGAGCTCAGCGTCAGCCAACACGACAGCGAAGAATCCGGCGAGTAGTCGTATCGGAAACCGCGTAGCGGACAGGTGAAGGAGGGGAACCATGCCGTGGTGGATATGGCTGCTGTTGGCACTGTTCATGATCGCCATGATCGTCGCCGGCGTGGCTTATGCCGTCATCCATGCGATGCGCGGCATTCGTAACGTCAGTGGCGTCGGCGCGCGTATCGGCGAATTGCTAAACGCGATGCAGGAGCCGGAATCGACAGCCGAGACCATGCAGACACCGTCCTTCGCCGAACCGTTGGCCGATGTCGCCGACCGGTATGCCACCGCACATGCCGAAGTCGTCGAACGACAGGCCGCCAAGCGCGAACGTCATATCCGCCAATGGGCGGAATGGAACAGCAAGTAGGATCATGCCGCGTCATCATCGCAATTCCCGTACCGATTCCACGGTTTCTCCGTCTCCGTCGCAACGCTATGCCGCCTTCCAGAAGACCAAGGCTCAGGCTCGGTCGTTGGCCGCAAGATTCGCGGCGACATTGCCATTCGAAATCGACGAGTTCCAGCGTGAGGCAAACGAGGCATTGGAGGCCGGCCGCAACGTGCTCGTCGCCGCACCGACCGGCGCAGGCAAGACCGTCGTTGCCGATTTCGCCATGTATCTGGCGCAGGAACGCAATGTCAAAGCGTTCTACACCACGCCGATCAAGGCGCTGAGCAACCAGAAGTACCACGACCTCGTGGCCGTGTACGGATCCGACAAGGTAGGCCTGCTCACCGGCGACACCTCCATCAACTCCGAGGCCGACATCGTGGTCATGACCACGGAAGTGCTGCGCAACATGCTCTACGAGCATTCGACCACGCTCACCGCGCTCGGCTACGTGATCCTCGACGAAGTGCACTACCTCGCCGACCGGTTCCGCGGACCGGTGTGGGAGGAGGTCATCATCCACCTGCCGCAGTCCGTGCGTATCATTGGACTGTCGGCCACCGTGTCGAACGTCGAGGATTTCTCGCAGTGGATCACCTCCGTGCGTGGCGAGACGACGCTGGTCGTCTCCGAAACGCGTCCGGTGCCGCTCGAACAGCATGTGCTGGTGCAGGCGGACGACCATACCGAACCGGAACTCATCGACCTCTACCAGCATGACGAATACGGCCGGCAGACCACCAAGCTCAACGCCGAACTCGTCAACCGCCTCGACCAGCTCGATCGCAGGGCCGCACGCCGACGCGGCGAGGAGCGCCCGTCCAAACGCGGCGGCAAGAACGGCCGTGGGCGTGGCGGCGCGAACGGCAAACCGGAGCGTGGCAAGCCGGAACGGCATACGCCCAAACGTTGGGCGGTCGTCGACGAGCTCAACTATCTCGATATGCTGCCCGGCATCTACTTCATCTTCTCACGCAACGGCTGCGACCAGGCGGTCGAACAGTGCATCAACGCCGGACTGGAGCTGACCACCGAGGATGAGGTGCGCCGTATTCGCCGCATCGTCGACGAAATGGTCGAAGGCCAGTTGTCGCAAACCGATCTCAAGGCGCTCGGCTTCTCGAAGTTCCGATTCGCGCTCGAGGAGGGTTTCGCCTCGCATCACGCAGGCATGATCGCCTTGTTCCGCCAGATCGTCGAACGACTGTTCGAAGAAGGTCTGATCAAAATGGTGTTCGCCACCGAAACGCTGGCGCTCGGCATCAACATGCCGGCACGCTGTGTGGTGGTTGAAAAGCTCGAAAAATTCGACGGAACCGGGCACGTGCAGCTTACGCCGGGGGAGTTCACCCAGCTGACCGGTCGCGCGGGGCGCCGAGGCATCGACACCATCGGGCATGCCATCGTTGTGGATCATCGCGGGTTCATTCCGGCCACGGCCGCCGCACTGTCCAGCAAGCGCGTCTACCCGCTGCATTCGAGTTTCCGTCCGACGTTCAACATGGCCGTCAACCTGCTCAATTCCAGCGATTACGAGACGGCACGCGTCACGCTCGACCATTCGTTCGCACAGTGGGAGGCCAACGAGTCTGCGTGGCAACTCGAATCGCAGATCGACACGCTCGAGAAGGCCCTTGCAGGTTACGAGCAGGCGTTCATATGCGATCACGGCGATTTCAAGGACTTCATGACGATCCGCATGAAACTGTCTGATCTGGAGAAGGCCGGCCGCCGAAAGCTCAAGCAGACATCGTTCCGCACCGACAAGCAGCGGTCAGCAGCGTTCCGCGAATTGGATCGGCAGATCGCCGAACTCAAGGAAGCCGACCGCGAGCATCCATGCCGCAGCTGCCCCGACTTGCAACAGCATCTCAAGTGGGGACATCGCTGGGCGCGTGAGACGCGAGAGTTAGAACGGGTACGGGACCGGTACGATTCACGCACCGGATCGGTCGCACGTCAGTTCGACCGCATCTGTGACATCCTGTACCGGCTGGGCTATCTCGAACGTGAGGACGGTTCGCCGGCCGCGTCAGTCGGCACCGGCAATGCGGCCGGCCATACGACGGCGGATACCCGTCTCGGATACCGGCTGACCGAACGTGGCCAGCTGCTGCGCCGCCTGTACAGCGAGCAGGATCTGGTGCTCGCCCAAGCGATCTGCGCCGGCACACTCGACATGCTGCCGCCGCAGTGCCTCGCATCCGTATTGTCGTCGCTGATCTACGAGGCGCGGCGAGGCGGCGGGGGAGAACCGCGCTACTATCCGGGCGGCTCGCAGGGGCCTGTCGCATGGGCGGCGCAGGAGCTACGTGGCATCCATGGCGAAATCCGCATCGAATGCGAGGACGCGAGCCTGGACGCGCCGGCTCAACTTGATTTCGGCATCGCCGACATCATGTACGAATGGGCGGACGGCGAGGAACTCGCATCGATCCTGCGCGGCACCGAATTGACGGGAGGCGACTTCGTACGCAACGCGAAACGACTGGCCGATATGCTCCAGCAGATCGCCACAGCCGCTCCGTTGCTGGGCGAGAAAGGCGAGGCACTGGCCCGCACCGCACATGAGGCAGCCGATCAGGTCAACCGCGGCATCGTCTCGTATTCCGGCGTGGACTGACCGGCCGACAATCACAGCGATCAGTCGATACTAGGCCGAACGGGAATAGAACGCCCGTCCCAACTGTTCGATAACGTAGTACGGATTGTGATATAAGGAGGAACTCATGGCGGAACGTAGTCTCAGAGGCATGAGCATCGGCGCGAAATCGCTGGAATCCGACGAAAACGTCGATTTCGCGGCGCGTACGGAAGTGGCGTACATCTGCCCGAAGGGGCATCGTACGATCCTGCCGTTCGCCGACGGTGCGGAGATCCCCGAGGAATGGGAGTGCCGTTGCGGCGCCACCGCGCATCGCGAGGGCGACGGGGACCAGGAACCGGACGAGATCACCAAGCCGACCCGCACCCACTGGGACATGCTGCTCGAACGCCGCAGCGAGGAGGAACTCAAGGCCCTGCTCGACAAGCGACTGCAGATGCACCGCGAAGGATGGATCCCCGATTACGAGTGATCGCGCGTGCGCCGACGCGGCCGACCCGCACAAGCTGAACAACACGTGAACTGATGCCCGGTCATGATGGCCGGGCATAATTGTATGCGTTTGCAATCGTCGGCGTTGCGTTTGCCGCCGAACACAGGGGAGAGATGACCATGACCCAGAACCATCCGCTGAACGTTGTGCTGCTCGATCTGGACGGCACGCTCACGCAGTCACATTTCGGCATCATCGCCTGCGTCGTCAAGGCGTTCGAGGCACTGGGACTGCCAGTGCCGGACGACGCCGAGCTACACCGGTTCATCGGCCCGGCCATTATTGAATCGTTCAAGCGCAACCATATCCCTGACGGCAAACTGGATGAGGCCGTGCGTATCTACCGCGAATACTACGCCGACAAGGCCGTGTTCGACGATCCGAACGATCCTGGGCATCTGGTGCCGGGACGCCTGTACAACCGCGTGTACGACGGCATTCCCAAGCAGCTGGCTACGTTGCGCAAGGCCGGATATTATCTCGCCATCGCCACCTGCAAGCCCGAGTATCAGGCCGTGCCGATCTGCGATCATTTCGGCCTGACCGGCATGGTCGACGGCGTGTACGGGGCCAGCCGCGACAATTCGCGCCTCGACAAGGATCAGGTGATCCGGTATGCGTTCGATCGCATCGGATTCGATGCCGCGGCAGGTGACCGCGCGCTGATGGTCGGCGACCGTTGGACCGACGCGGACGGCGCCTCGGCATGTGGTCTGGATTGCCTCGGTTGCGGCTGGGGTTATTCGGAACCCGGCGAACTCGCGCAGCACGGTTGCTACCGGATCCTCGATACCGTGGCCGAACTGTCAGGCGCGGTCGAGGATTACTTCGGCTGAGCGGGTTTTTCAATGATTGATCCCGGGCTTACGGCCGTTTCCGCAGTGTCAGAAGACCGTAGGCCCGGGACGAATATGCGCGGAGACGTACGGACACGACAGCATCATATTATCCGATAATGTACGTTATGTCAGATTGCGCAGCAATCGGACATAACGTCTCACGGTTATGTCGCGAGACGTCACTGGGCGTTGCGTCTTGCTGACATAACCGCTCGTCTTTGGCAAGCTTCGCTTCGCTGGCTTACCTTGGTGGGTTTGCCGGAGACGACGCCGCATATGGAAAAATTCTCATACAGGAATGTGCGATCATCGCTTGGCATGTAGTATGCGGTCGATCTGCGTGCGCTCGGCGCGTTTGGATTGCATGAACATCAGCACCCATTCGGCGATCACCGGGATGATGGCGACTATCGCACCGACGATCTGATAGCGGTCGTACCAAGCCAGCATAACGGCGTCGATGTCGTGCTGCAGCAGCATCAGCGCTAGAAATGGCACGGCGCACAGCACCACGGAACATACCTGTGCGTAGATCACGGTCCAGCTGACCGGCTCGACCTCAGGATGACCGCCGGCGAACAGATGGCCTCGCACCACGCATATCACGCATACCGCCGCGGACCAGCACAGCGAAAACAGCCACAGCAGCAACGGCAGCAGATCGATCATACAGTCCTTCTCCCCGCCCCTGTTCAGTTCGTCGTTTCAGCACAGTCGCAGCAATTGCACGATGATGCCACATGCGGGCAGTTATGCGGCTTCCTGACGTCGGGCTTTGTTCTCGGCGATTTTCTTACGCATGCGCATCGCGGTGAGCTCGTCGATCGGACGTCCCGTCACGATGGTCATCGGAGTCTTGTCCAGATCGACGTAATCCTCGTTTTCCAGCGCCTTTTCGATCTGGTACCACAATGAGCTGACCGATACGGCAAAGACGGCCTTGCCGCTTTGCAGCAGGTCGAGCATCTGCTCGCTGGTCGTGCATTCATGAACGTGCTGCCCGTCGCACATGATCGTGATGTGCTCGAGCTGTCCGGCGGTCCGCTGGGCGAGGAACCCGATCGCGGCCGTCACGTTCTGCAGGTTCACTCCGGCATCCAGCAGACGCTTGGAGACGGCAAGGATCAACACGTCCTTGAAGGAGTACAGGCGTCTCGAACCGGAACCGTGCGACGGAGTGATCGAGGGCTCGACGATCTGCTTGCGCGCCCAGTAATCCAACTGCCGATACGTGATGCCGGCGACCTTCGACGCGACAGTGCCCCTGTAGCCACGCTTGGCGTCCTGCTCCTCCCCCGCGGTGAACAGCTCACCTTGGATGGCCTGCCGCACGCTCATGGCACAGCTCCCTTCTGCAGGACTCCTCCGTCACCGTCAGGACACGGGGATGCTCGTCACCGTGAATCAGGCGATCACGGCGGACTTGGTGAAGAACACCAGACGGAACTTGCCGATCATGATCTCGTCGCCGTTGCGCAGCGTCGCACGATCCACCCGTTGGCGGTTCACGTACGTGCCGTTCAGGCTGCCCGCGTCGACGACCTCGAACGTGTTCCCGGTGCGGCGGAACACCGCATGCGAGCGTGACACGGTCGAATCGTCGAGCAGGATATCCGCGCGAGGGTCACGGCCGACCGTGATTTCATCCTCGTCCAGCAGGTATCTGGAACCGGACACCGCGCCGCGGGTGGACACGAGCAACGCCGTGCCCTCGGACAGACGCGCGATCGTGTCGAGATCCTCCTGGGTCAGCGGACGATCGCCGGTGGTCGTGATCGGGATGGTGATGGCAGGCAGGCCGATGATGGTCGTTTCGCCTGCGGTAGGAATCGGATTCGTCATAATGCTCCATTGTACCTATTCGATCGGCGTTGCGTACTGATATTGCCGCGCCTGTCGCGTTTCGTCGATTTTTACCTCGTCTTCGGTGGATACGGACACGTCCGCACCGTACTTCACCTTGAGTCGGGAGCCGACGCCGCCGGCGATGTTCACGGCATTCGCCAGCGCCTGAGGATCGCCGATCGCCTTGACCACATACGGCGTGTCCAGCGTTTCGCCGTCGCAGATCAACGTGCCGTCAGTCGTTTCGCTAATGTAGGTGGACGTGACCACGCGCACCGTGTTGATGGCGATCACCTCGGCTCCGGCGTTGCGCAGCTCCTCGAGGAGCGTGAACATCGTTGACGCGTCCACATTGGCCTTGGATCCCTTGGTGATGTGGATGATCACGCCTTCGCCCTTCGCGGCGAGTCGGCCGGAAAGGATACCGTTCGTCTCCTCGTTCTGCTTGGCGATCTTTTGGGCGGCGGCCTGCTTGTCGGCCGTGGCCTTGAGCGAATTGAGCTGGCTGGTCAGTTCGCTTTTGCGCTGTTCGAGGCTCTGCACCTGATTGCTGGTCTCGTTGATCAGACGCACCAGTTCGTCCTCGCTCATCGTCTCGTACGTGGATTTCGTGTTGTTGATCTGGATCATGTAGGCGAACGACAGCAACGCGCACATGACCGCTATGAGCAGGCTGGTAACCAGCCGCATGCGTGTCGCGTTCGCGTTGAGCGAACGCTTCCCTCCTCTGCGTTTGCGCACGACCGGGAACGAGCCGGTTTCGGTATGGTCGTTTGCCTTGTCCTGCGCATGCTGGAGGTGCAACCTGGTCAGCATGTCCTGCGGATGACGTTTGCGTCGTGCCATGGCTCAGCCCTTGAAGATGAACCGGCGGATCGCCGATACGTTGGAGAAGATGCGGATGCCGAGCACGACGATGACGGCGGTCTGCAGCTGCGAGCCGACGCCAAGCTGGTTGCCGAGGAACACGAGCAACGTCGCCGTGACCACATTGGAGATGAACGAGATCACGAACACTTTGTCGGAGAAGCTCCGTTCGAAATATGCGCGGGCCGCGCCAAGCAGCGCATCCAGCGCGGCGACCACCATGATCGGCAGATACGGCTGCAGTACGACCGGAATATCGGGTTTGACGAACAGGCCGACGACCACGCCAATGATCAATCCCAACACCGCTGCCATCGTCATTCGTCCTTTCTCATATAGGAAAGATTGCCTAAAGATGCCGCTTCCAGTGTAAGCGATCTGGACTTCGAAACCTGCGGATAGATGCCCGCTTTGGCGAATGATTCGTAGAGTTTCGGCTGCTGGGACGAGCCAAGCGCCTCGGCGAGGGCATTCCTGTCACCGATGGCCTCGATCCGGTACGGGCTTTGCACCGGGTTGACCCCCACCATGATCGTCTGACCGGCCGTGCGGATCGAGGTCTGCACGCCGATGCGGAACCCGTTGATGGAGATGGCCTCGGCTCCCGACTGCCACAGCAGCGACACCAGCAGCTGCAGGTCGGCGTCAGAGACCACACGGATCTGCGACGCCGTGCTGTCGCGATGATAGGTGCCATTCGCCGAAGTGTCGTCGGTCGCCAGGGGGTTGGCGATCGTGAGCACGATGCCTTCGCCGCTGACCTTGGACAGTCCGTTGACCATTTCGTCCTGGGTGAGCGTGTCGTTTTGCGATACATCGCCCAGCTGTTTCGACTGCTTGGTCACCTCGCTCTGCAGGTTGGCGACCTCGCCGTTGAGCGCGTCGACGCGCGTGTTCAGTCCTTCCAGTTCGTTGGCCCAGTTCTGCCGCACTTCCTTACGCGGATCGGTGTGCAGCTGCTGCACGAACAAACAGCTGTAGAACCCGACCACGATGCAGATGAGGAACACCACGACGCGGGTGAGCCAGACCTCCCACGTGGGCGTCTTGCGGCGTGAGGCAAGACGGGAGTCCGAGAACAGAGGATCCATCGGACGGTTCGTCAAATCATCCAATAACTGCAATGAGCCGTCGTGCGCCTTGCGGCGGTGCCGACGGGACGCCTGTCCGACATCAAGGGGCAGCGAGGCGTGATGCGACGCGATCGCGGACACCGAGCTGGAGAACACCGCCCTGCGATGCATCGAGGCGGCGTCGACCGGTACGGGAAACGAGACGGGGCGCTCTTCTGGTTCGGAGCGTTCCGTCTCTGCGGAATCGAACGTTTCCGGCTCCTGCTGCATCACGTCGGTCATGGGTCAGTCGACCTCGTCGCGCACGCGGACTGCGGTGCCGGCGGTGTCCGCGACGCGTATCAGACGGATGCCCTGACGCAGGTAAATGTATCCTGCAAGCCAGTACAGTCCGACACCCCAGATGCCGGCGGCCAACGCGGCCAGATGCAGCAGATCGACCATCGGGTTGGTCCAGATGTCGCAGAAAATGAGCGCGGTGATGGAGATCATGAGCATCGCAGTACCGGTTTTGCCGACAAAATTGACCGGCAGCGGGCCATAGTCGTGCTGGGCGAGCACCAGCACCAGCACACCCATGAGCAGGTCGCGCAGTCCGACGATGATGATCATCCACCAAGGGATGATGCCCGCGATGCCGAGCGCGAGCACACTGCACAGGATCAGCAGACGGTCGGCGATCGGGTCGAGGATCTGGCCCACCTTGCTCACCTGGTCGAGCACTCGTGCAAGGATGCCGTCCACACTGTCGGAAATGGCGGAGACGGCGAGCACGGCCAGCCCTTCGATCATGTGATGCTGCGCGACCAGCGCCGCGATGATCGGGATCGAGATGATGCGCAGCAGACTGATCATGTTCGGGACCGTGACGTAGATGTCACGGGGTTCCGGACTGTATTTCTTGCTGAACTTGCGTTTGAAATCGAACATGCGGCGGATGCGTCAGATTCTCGAAGCCTGCAGTGCGGTCACGATGATGCCGCGCGCACCGACCTCGTACAGCTGATCCATCAGGTGGTTGACCTTCGCCTTGGGTACCATGACGCGCACGGCCGCCCACTGCTTGTCGTGCAGCGGCGAGATGGTCGGGCTTTCGAAACCGGGGGTGACGTCCACCGCGGCGGCGACCTTGGACACTGGGATGTCGTAGTCCATGAGCACGTACCGCTGCGCGGTGAGCACGCCTTGCAGACGACGGGACAACTTGACCAGACGTTCGTCGTGCTCATCGAGACGCGGCGAACGAATCAGTACCGCCTGGGAGTGCAGGATCGGATCGGCGAAGATGCGCAGGCCGGCGTTGCGCAGCGTCGTACCGGTGGACACGACGTCGGCGATGAGATCGGCGACGCCGAGTTGCACGGACGATTCGACCGCGCCGTCGAGGTGGATGGTCTCCGCGTCGATGCCGTGCGCGGCCAGGTAGTCGTGCACGAGCTTGTCGAAGGATGTGGCCACGCGCTTGCCTTGAATGTCCTCGAGTGTGCTGATCGGGGAATCGTTCGGGGCGGCGAAACGGAACGTGGACGCGCCGAAGCCGAGCTCCATATGTTCCTTCGCCTCGGTTCCCGAATTCAGCAGCAGGTCATGGCCGGTGATGCCGACGTCGATCGTGCCGCGACCGACGTACACGGCGATGTCGAGCGGGCGCAGGTAGAACAGTTCGACGTCGTTGTCCGGATCCTCCACGACGAGCTGACGCGGGTTCGACCGCAGACGGTATCCGGCTTCGGACAGCATGTTCCATGCGGGTTCCGACAGCATGCCCTTGTTGGGTACGGCGATTCGCAACATGATTTTCCTCCCCTTGGGCCGGTGGCTATCCGCTCTCGTGCGGCGATGCGGGGCAACCGGCCCGGTTCGATTTCACAGGTACTTGTATACGTCTTCGAGCGTGATGCCGCGGTCGATCATCATCACCTGCAGATGGTAGATGAGCTGGCTCATCTCCTCGGCGGTGCGGTCGGCGCCCTCGTATTCGGCGGCGATCCACGTCTCCCCCGCCTCCTCGACGATCTTCTTGCCGATGAAGTGGGTGCCCTTGTTCAGCTCGTCCACGGTGAGGGATCCGGCCGGCTTGGTGGCAGCCTTGTCGCTCAGCTCGGCGAACAACGATTCGAAGGTCTTCATGCCTTGTCTCCTTGGTATGCGGGTATACGGCTGATGTGCGTGGACTCAGGCGCGGAACGCGGCCTGGGCCTTGGCGCGGATGTCGTCGATGGCCTGGGCCGGGTTCTCGGCGCCGTATACGGCGGAGCCGGCCACGAGCACGTCGGCGCCGGCCTCGGCCACGATGTGCGCGGTCTTCGGGCTCACGCCGCCGTCGACCTGGATCTTGGTGGCGAGGCCGCGACGAGTGATCTCGTCACGAAGGCGACGCACCTTGGCCATCTGGTTGTCGAGGAACTTCTGGCCGCCGAAGCCGGGCTCGACGGTCATGACGAGCACCATGTCGAACTCGTCGAGGATGTCGAAGATTGGTTCGACCGGCTCGGCCGGGCGCACGGCGAAGCAGGCCTTGCAGCCCATGTCACGCAGCTGGCGGGCCAGACGCACCGGCGCATGGGTGGCGCCCATGTGGAAGGAGACGGACGCGGCGCCGAGCTTGGCATATTCGGGGGCCCAGCGGTCCGGGTCCTCGATCATGAGGTGCACGTCGACCGGCAGGTCGGTGACCTGGCAGATGCGGCCGACGATCGGCTCGCCAAGGGTGAGGTTCGGCACGAAGTGGTGGTCCATCACATCGACGTGAACGAGATCGGCATTGGAAATGGCCTTGAGATCGCGCTCGAGGTTGCAGAAATCAGCGGACAGGATGCTGGGAGCGATTTGAATCGTAGTCATGGTTGCCTATTCTATGGAGTCTGAGCGACGAACGACCCTGTACGGCGCCGTTCGTCGCGGTTGTTCATTGATTGTTCGTCTTCGGCTTGCCGCCGTCGGCGATCGACTGGCGTTCGAGCTCGTCGGCCGTGACCGAGGTAAGCCTGCGGGACAGCGCTTCGCTGTCGCCGCCGAAGCGCCAGAGCAGGACGAACAGGACACATCCGAGGATGAAGCACAGGATCGCGGTCCACACGTTGATGCGCAGGCCGAGGATGATCGTCGAGTAGTTGATGCGGATCATTTCGATCCAGGTGCGTCCGAGTCCGTACCACATGAGGTACATGGCGAACTGCTGTCCGGCCTTGAGCACTCCCCATAACTTGTGTCCGAGCCATACGATGATGGCCGCGCCGATGAGGTTCCAGATCATCTCGTACAGGAACGTCGGGTGGAACAGCGTGCCGGTCGGGCATGCCTGGCCGTCGTAGCAGATCTCGGTTTTGCCGATCGCGTCGGCGTCGTTGAGCTTGAGCCCCCACGGCAGGGTGGTCGGTTTGCCGTACAGCTCCTGGTTGAACCAGTTGCCGAGGCGTCCGATGGCTTGCGCGACCATGAGCCCCGGGGCGAGTGCGTCGGCGAGCAGTGCGAACGGGTAGCGCTTGTGGCGGCACCACAGGAATGCGGCCAGCGCGCCGACGGAGATGCCGCCGAAGATCGCCATGCCGCCCTCCCACACCTTGAGGATGTTGACGAGGCTGCCGGTGGGCGGAAAGTACTGGTCGGGCGTGGTGATGCAGTGGTAGAGGCGCGCGCCGACGAGTCCGCTCGGCACGGCGACGAGTGTGGTGTCGAGTACCTGGTCGAAGGTGCCACCGACGCGCTTCCAACGTGTCGTCAGGATCGCGACGGCCGCGCAGATGCCGA
Organism: Bifidobacterium simiiventris; assembly: GCF_019331715.1. Taxonomy (GTDB): domain Bacteria; phylum Actinomycetota; class Actinomycetes; order Actinomycetales; family Bifidobacteriaceae; genus Bifidobacterium; species Bifidobacterium simiiventris. Next base: position 6,226 of record NZ_JAHBBG010000004.1, on the reverse strand, counting down.
TCAGGATGCAGATCGCGTACATGCGGATGGTCACCGGTCCGATCTGGAAGTATGAGAACGTCGGTGATGGAATATAAGCCAGGTTCATCGTGGAATGCTCGCCTCTCTACTTTTGGATTGCCTCTGCCAGCCTACCGCAGTTCGGCCGGAACCGGTGGCTTTGGGGACCGGTTCCAGCCGAGACCACGGACCCGTCGCGCCCTAGCGCGCGTTGTGGATGCCGTCGGCGAGCGATTCGGTCTTGGCTGCGAGATCCTTGAGCCCTTCGGCCGGGTCCTTCGCGGTCCGGTCGTCGTCGTTCAGCAGCGTGTGCACGAGCGCGGATCCGACGATCACGCCGTCGGCGTACGCGCCGACCTTCGCTCCCTGCTCGGGTGTGGACACGCCGATGCCGACGCACACGTTCTTCGCGCCGGCCTTGCGGGTGCGCTCGACCAGCGTCTCCGGGGACGCGTCGATGGAAGCGCGTTCGCCGGTCACGCCCATGCGGGCGGCCGCATACACGAAGCCTCGTGCGTTCTTCGACACGACGGCGAGTCGTTCGTCGGCCGAATCAGGCGACACGAGGAAGATGCGGTCGAGGCCGTGACGGTCGGACGCCTCGATCCACTCCCCCGCCTCGTCCGGGATGAGGTCCGGGGTGATCAATCCGGCGCCGCCGGCGTTCTCGAAGTCACGGGCGAAGCGTTCGACGCCGTAGTGGTAGATGAGGTTCCAGTAGCTCATGATGAGCGGCACACCGCCCGCGTTCGCCACGGTTTCGACGGCCTTGAACACGCCATGGATGCTTTCGCCGTTGTTCAGGGCGATCTGGCTGGCGGCCTGGATGACCGGGCCGTCCATCACCGGGTCGGAGTACGGCAGGCCGATCTCGACCGCGTCGACGCCGTGCTCGACCATCGTGCGCAGCGCGTCGAGCGAGACGTCCGGGTTCGGAAAGCCGTACGGCAGGTAGCCGATGAACGCGGGCTTGTTCTCCGCCTTGAACGCGTCGAACATCGCCTCGGTGCGGCTGGGCTTGTGGCTGATGCCGAGGGGCTGGCCCGACGGCGTGGTTGCTGTGTTCGTCATAATCGATTCTCCCCTCGTTCCTCAGGCCACGGTGTCGCCGTGCGCGCCGGTCACGTCGAGCGCGGCCGCCTGCTCGTCGGTCAGATAACCGAACCACTTGCCGGCCGTCGCCATGTCCTTGTCTCCACGACCGGAGATGTTGATGATCATCACGGCCTTGTCGTATCCCTTCGCTTTGAGATCGGCGGCGGCCTTGTATGCGCCGGCGACCGCATGCGAGCTTTCGATGGCAGGGATGATGCCCTCGGTCTGGCTCAGGTCGCGGAACGCGTTCATCGCCTCGTCGTCGGTCGCCCAGCTGTAGTTCACGCGGCCGATGTCCTTGAGCCACGCGTGTTCCGGGCCGACGGACGCGTAGTCGAGGCCGGCCGAGATCGAATACGTGTCGAGCGTCTGGCCCTCGTCGGTTTCCAGCAGGTAGCTCTTGGCGCCCTGGAACATGCCGAGCTGGCCGGTGCCGGGAGCGAAGCGGATCGCGTGACGTCCGGATTCGGGGCCGTTGCCCCCCGCCTCGTAGCCGTAGAGGTTGACACGTTCGTCGTCGAGGAACGCGTTCATGATGCCGATCGCGTTCGAGCCGCCGCCGACGCACGCGCAGATCGCGTCCGGGTGGTCGATGCCGTACCAGTCCTTGAGCTGTTCCTTGGCCTCCTCGCCGATGATCTTCTGGAAGTCGCGCACCATCGCCGGGAACGGGTGCGGGCCGGCGACCGTGCCGAGCAGGTAGTGCGTGTCCTTGACGTTGGTGACCCAGTCGCGCAGCGCCTCGTTGATCGCGTCCTTCAAAATGCGGTCGCCGAGCGTGACCTCCACGACCTCGGCGCCGAGCATGCGCATGCGGGCGACGTTGAGCGCCTGGCGTCGGGCGTCGATCTGGCCCATGTAGATGCGGCACTTGAGGCCGAGCATTGCGCACACGGTCGCGGTGGCCACGCCGTGCTGGCCGGCTCCGGTCTCGGCGATCACGCGCGTCTTGCCCATGCGCTTGACGAGCAGCGCCTGGCCGAGCGCGTTGTTGATCTTGTGCGCGCCGGTGTGGTTGAGGTCCTCGCGCTTGAGGAAGATGCGTGCATCAAGGCCGGTCTTGGACTTGACCAATTCGGCGAAGCGCGGCGCCTCCGTGAGCGGCGACGGACGGCCGACGTAGCGCTGCTGCAGCGTCATGAATTCCTTGTGGAATTCGGGGTCGGCCTTGGCCTCATCGTAGACGCGTTCGAGCTCGTCCAGCGCGGTGATGAGCGCCTCGGGCACGTACCGGCCGCCGAACTGGCCCCAGTACGGTCCCTGGTGCTCGCTTAACGGGGTGGTTTCGGATGCTTTCACTCTTGCTCCTGCCTTTACTAGTCGTTCCACTGCAAGTTCATGATCGGCGGCCGTGGCCACGCCCTCGCCCACCAGCACGGCGTCCGCGCCGGCCCGGCCGTAGTCCTCGACCTCCACCGCGCCGAACACGCCGGATTCGGCGACCCGGATCACGTCGTCGGGCAGGTTCGCCGCCAGCTCGTTGTATTTGTTCACGTCGACCTTGAGATCCTTGAGGTTGCGCGCGTTGATGCCGATCACCTTCGCGCCGGCCGCGATCGCGCGTTCGATCTCCTCGCGGGTGTGTGTCTCGACGAGTGCGGTCATGTCCAGCTCGTGTGCCAGGCCGAGCAGGTGCTTCAGTGTCGCGTCGTCGAGCGCGGCGACGATGAGCAGCACGAGATCGGCGCCGTGGGCGCGCGCCTCATAGATCTGGTAGTCGGTGACGATGAAGTCCTTGCGCAGCACCGGGATGTGCACGGCGGCGCGTACCTTGTCGAGATCGTCGAGCGAGCCGAGGAACCGGCGGCCTTCGGTGAGCACGGAGATCGCGCTCGCGCCGCCAGCCTCGTATTCGCGGGCCAGCGTGGCCGGATCCGGGATGTCGCTCAGATGGCCCTTGGACGGGGAGGCGCGCTTGATTTCGGCGATCACCGGGATGCCGTCGGCGCGCTTGAGCCATCGCTTCGCATCGATCGGCGCCGGGGCCGCCAAGGCGGCCTTCCTCACATCTTCAAGCGACACGGTGCGCTCGCGGGTCTGCTGGTCCTCCAGCGCGCCCGCCACCAATTCGTCCAATACCGACATGATCCTCCCTTTGTCTGTGGTCGATCATGCGTCACTCTAGGGCACCGGACGCGGCGGGCGCCTCCGTCGTCCTACATTCTGGGCGATCGGCCGTCCCCGTCGTCCGGTGTACCCGTCATGCCGCATGCGTCACCGTTCGCGGTACACCTTGGTGTAGGAGCCTTCGGCGCGCGGACGCACGACGATGGAGTCGATGTCGACCGTGTCGGGCTGGCCGAGCGCCCAGCGCACGCATTCGGCGATGTCCTCGGCCGTGAGCGGATCTGGCACGCCGGCGTACACGGCCGCGGCCTTCGCCTCGTCGCCGCCGAAGCGCTTGAGCGAGAACTCGTCGGTGTGCACCATGCCCGGGGCGATGTCGATCACGCGCACCGGCTCGCCGATCTGCTCAAGGCGCAGCACGCGTGCCATCACCTTTTCCGCGAACTTCGAGGCGCAGTATCCGGCGCCGCCCTCGTACGGTTCGATGCCGGCCGTCGAGGAGATGACGAGCACGGTGCCGCCGCCGGGCGCCTGTTTGAGCGCCGGCAGAAGCTTTTGCGTGATGCGCAGCGTGCCGATCACGTTCAGCTCGTACATGTTACGCCAGTCGTCGAGGTTCGCGGTGGCTACCGGATCCTTGCCGAACGCCGCACCCGCGCAGTTGACGAGCGCCTTGACCGGCCCGCCGGCCAGCACCTTGTCCACGGCCGCCTGCGTGCTCGCCTCGTCGGTGATGTCGCACACCTCGTAGCTGACCTTGTCGCCGAGTTCGTCGGCGAGCGCCTTGAGTTTTGCCTCGCGTCGTGCGAGGGCGACGACGGTCCAGCCATCGTTGACGAGTGCGCGTACGCTTGCGGCGCCGATGCCGCTGGATGCGCCGGTGACGACGGCGCGTTTGCTGGTGGTGTTCATTGTGAACCTCCTTGGTTCAAGGGTTGCGACCGTGCGGGTGTTATCGTTCACGGTCTCCCTGGTCCATGATAGTCGCGTCGTGGTGGTGCAGCCGTGTGTGATTGTTCATGTGAGGGTCACTGGCTGGCAAGATATGCCGACTATGGTGGGGGCTGTTTGTAGGTTCGGGGAGGTTGCCATGTATAAGTCTGTCGTCGTTGGTTATGCGCCGCGTGCCGCGAGTATGGCGCAGCAGGTGGAGGCGAAGTCGAATGAGATGGAGTCGCAGGGTTGGCGGCTGGTGTCGTTTTCGGTGACGAATTCGGCCAAGGGGATTCTGGTGTTCCATCGTGAGGGATCGCCCGATCGGGCCGAGTAAACGGTCGGTCTGATCGGTTCGGTCAGGCGTTGCGCAGTCCGCGTAGCAGTGCGATTTCGTCGCGGTGCGTGGTGGCCGTCTGTTCCTTGGTTTCGAGGATCATGGGCAGGCTGGCCATGCGTGGGTCGTTGACGAGTTGCGTGAAGAACGTGGTGCCGAGTTGTCCATCGCCGATGTTGGCGTGGCGGTCCTTGTGCGAGTCGAGGCCGTATTGCGAGTCGTTGGCGTGGATGGCTTTGACGCGGTTCAGCCCGATGGCGTCGTCGAGTCGGCGCAGGACTCCGTCGAAATCGTTGAGGAGGTCGTATCCGGCGTCGTAGACGTGGCAGGTGTCGAGCGTGACGCCGAGGTGAGCCGTATGGTCGGGGTCGACGTGGCCGATGATTGTCGCGAGCTGGTCGAAGTCGCGTCCGCATTCGGTGCCTTTGCCGGCCATCGTTTCAAGCAGGATCGGCACGCTGTCGTCCGTGTCGCCGTCTTCGGAGAGCAGGTCGTATACGTGGTTCAGCCCGTCGGCGATGAGCCGGCATCCTTCCGCGGCTCCTTGTCCGACGTGTGAGCCGGGGTGGATGTTGAGGTAGATCTCCTGTCCAGCGTGGCGGATGGGCGCGAGCAGTTCGAGGTCTTCGGCGAGCGCGTGGATGGCGAATTCGCGTTTGGCTTGGTCTTTGGCGGCGAGGTTGTAGACGTATGGGGCGTGTGCGACGAGCGGCCCGTAGTGTTCGGCTACGAGTCGGCGTGCGAAGTCGGTCGCGCCGTCGGTGGTGAGGGATGTGGATTTTTTGCCGTATGGCGAGCGTGGGAAGAACGCGAACGTGGTGCCGCCTTCATTGTGGGATCGTTCGATGAGTTTGTTCCAGCCGCCGCTGGTGGACAGATGCGATCCGATGAGGAGTTGCGTCATGATCGTCTCGTTTCCTGGTTTTCGTGTTTCTGGTTGTGCTTGTCGTTCGTTGCGCTGGGCCAGCCGCTCCAGTCGGTGACGGCCTCGATGTTGTTGCCGTCCGGGTCGAGGACGAATGCCGCATAGTATCCGGGATGGTAGGCGCGCGGCCCGGGTGCGCCGTTGTCTTGTCCTCCGGCGGCGAGCGCGGCCGTATGGAATGCGCGGACGGCGGCGGGACTGTCGGCGAGGAACGCGATGTGGGTGACCGGACAGGCTGGCGTCGCGTCTGTTGCGATTTGATCGGCGGCCGTGGCGTCGTCCGGTCGAGTTGCGGCGGTCGGCTCGTCCATGGGCGACACGTAGAAGTCGGAGTGGGGCGTGCCGTCGTCGAGTCCGAATCCGATGGTGGGTTCGTGGTGGGCTTTGGCGAAGTATCCGAGCGGCGCGAGCGCCTTCGTGTAGAACGCGATGCTGCGGTCGATGTCGCGCACCGTAAGCGTCAGATGGTCAAGCATACTGTCACTGTAGCGCGGATCTCGCACATGCGTTCGATTGGATGTGAGTGCTGACGGTGTTACATGCCGTCCATTCCGGCCTTGTACCACAGGACGGCGATGTTGACGCGGCTGCGTGCATTGAGTTTGGCGAGGATGCGGGTGACGGTTTTCTTTACGGAATCGGGTTGGATGCAGAGCCGGCCGGCGATTTCCGTGTTGTCCAATCCTTCGGCGACCAGTGCGGCGATTTCCAGTTCGCGTGGACCCAAAGTGCCGAATTTTGCGGCTATTCGCTGTTTGTGGTGGGTGGTTTGGGTGTGAGGTGATGCCGGTCGGGTAGGTTGGAGGCATGGATACCTCTTGTCTGTTCACCGCCGCGTTGCAGCTTCAGTCTCCTTGGAAAGTGGAGTC
>NZ_JAHBBG010000034.1 GCF_019331715.1 Bifidobacterium simiiventris | reverse complement strand
GTGCCGGGCGGGGTGTTGGCTGGGGCGTCGAACGGGGTGATGGGCGAGCGCGTTGAGCGGCTGATGTGCGGTTTTAGGGATTGCAAACGTTTGTGATCGTTTGAAAATGGCTCGTTCGTAACTGCATTATGGGGTTCACTATGCGGACGTTTGCAGAAAAACATTGCAAACGTAAACACGACACGCCAATTAGTCAAAAACGTGGAAAACCTTGGCGTTATTACGATGTTTGCGTTCACTTGTTTGTCGATTCTGACTGCGAAGGTTTGCAAACTGCAAACATTAGCATTATGCTGGTGCGCAGTCGTAGAAGTTGTGACAAGCCGAGGGCGGCACCGTTCGGCAAGCCCGGAGGAGAGACGGATGCACGGACTCAAGAGAAACCCGCACGGGGGGGGTATCGTAATCGCGACGCCGCGATGATGCGGCTCGCCGTCGGCTTCTCGCCTGTCGCCGATGGCACGAACTCGGCTATTCGGCATATGCAAACCGGTACGTTCGACGGCACCAATGGCGGTGTCTTGATGAAGAACGCGTGCGCCGGGCAGTCGTATGCGTGGAACAACGATCAGCGCGAAATCGGTGCTTTCGATCCGACGATCTCGTCGCCGCATATCGACACGACGGCCGAGCTGCGGTCCAATGATCATGATGTGGCATGCGTCGATGCCGTAATCGATATGTCTGTGCGATCCGGCACCAAGTCGAACGATATGGCTGATGCCGCGATCGTTTCGGTTCCCGTCAATACACCGTCTAAGGGCGCACATGCGTTGACGGGGATCGTGACGGCGGCCGGTCTGGCCCTGATGGTCGGGAGGCGGTGCCAATGAATTGCCCCACATCGAAGGGAGGCTTCGACCCATAAACCTTCATCCCAAGCGCGAAGCATGACCGGGGGAGTGCCAAAGCAACGGAACGTTACGAGACCACCCTCCAAAAGATTTCAAAACTTAACCCAAAAATCAAGGAAGATCACTCAAAGGAGTAATCATGAAGAAGTTAGGCAAGGCCATTCTCGGCCTCGTGGCCGCCGTGGCGATGCTCGTCACCGGCCTCACCGCCCCGCTCACCGCGGTCGCGGATGGCGACAATACGGCCGGTTCGGGAACGTCGTCGACGTTGCAGATCAAGATTAATAAGGCTATTCGCTGTTTGTGGTGGGTGATGGTCAGGTGGTGGTGACGGCTTTGAGGTCGAGTTTGCCGCAGGTCAGGTAGATCATGGTGGCGAAGTAGTCCATGTTGCGGAAGCCCCTCGCCCGTCG
>NZ_JAHBBG010000033.1 GCF_019331715.1 Bifidobacterium simiiventris | reverse complement strand
GCGGTGACGGGCAGTGCCCATAGGTTGCCGGTCCATTTCATGATCGTATTGCCGGTGTAGATGAGGTATCCGCGGTGGAATCGGGGGTCTTTGGCGAGTTCCGCGAGTCCTTTGAAGTCGTTGCGGTTGACTTTCGCCGAGGATTTGACCTCGATGCCGACGAGGCGGTTCCGTCGTTGCATGACCAGATCGACTTCCTTGGGGCTGGAGCCGGGTTCTCGCCAGTAGAAGCAGTCGGGGTGCGTGGCCGACCATTGCACCGCCGGCACGATCTGGTTGACCACGAACGATTCGAGCAGACCGCCGTAGATGACGGGGTCGGCGAGCGGGTCCTTGCCTTTGGACAGGAGCGTCTGCACGCTCAGTGACGTGTCGACCGGATGCAGTTTCGCGCGGGTGAATGCCTGGCGGTTCGGCGCGGTCTTGATGTTGGGCAGCGCGTGGATGAGGAAACGGCGCATGAACACCCCGACGTAGCGTTCCACGGTGCGGCGGTCGAGCGCGAGCTGGTCGCCGGTGGCGCTGGCGTTGAGGATGCCGCCGGGCGAGCACAGGAGCCTGTCGAGGATCGTGCGGGCGATGACCGCGTCGAGTTTTTCACCGGGCAGGATCGTGTCGCCCAACACGGTAGCGATGTCGTCGGTTACGAGTCGTTCGCGCTCCCAGTCCTCGTATTCGTCGTACTGCGATGAGTATTCCGGGAATCCGCCCGCGGCCATCAGGCCGTACAGTGCGCTGCGGCCGATGCCGCTGTCGTAATCCGTGTTCGGGACACCGTTCCACAGGTCGTCGACGATGCTGCGCGGTATGCCGAGTCGTTCGCGCTGCGTCAGTGGGCTCATGACATAGCGTTGAGCGCGTCGGGCGAGTGGGTCCTGGCCGTCGAGGCCGCCGCGGTTGATGACCGCGCTGCCGGTGAGCAGGAATCGGATGCCGCCGGATGGCATGGCGTCGACGATCTCCTTGACCTCGAGCGGCAGTTCGGCGATGCGCTGCGCCTCGTCGATGATGACCGGCGTGCGCAGTTCATTCAGCCATCCGCGCAGGTCGGCCGTGGCGAGATTGTAGGTGTTCTCGTCGGCCAGCGTAGCGTAGGCGAATCCTTGCGGCACCAGTTGCTCGCGGGCCATCATCGTTTTGCCGACCGCGCGTGCGCCTTCGAGGATCACGGTCTTGCGCCTCGCGTTGAGGATCGTCTCGGCCAGGGGGCGGGGGATGTAGTCTGTCATGTACATCATTTTATACTATTGATGTACAAAAAATAGTGCAC
>NZ_JAHBBG010000032.1 GCF_019331715.1 Bifidobacterium simiiventris | reverse complement strand
GGCTATTCGCTGTTTGTGGTGGGTGGTTTGGGTGTGAGGTGATGCCGGTCGGGTAGGTTGGAGGCATGGATACCTCTTGTCTGTTCACCGCCGCGTTGCAGCTTCAGTCTCCTTGGAAAGTGGAGTCCGTGGACTTCAGGGACGCGGGCGACGGCCGTCAGGAGCTGCATATCCTGATCGGCTTCGAGCCCGGCGCGCGCTTCCGTTGCCCCGAGACGGGCTGCGGAGAGACCGCCTGCCCGGTGCATGACACGAGGGAACGCGTGTGGCGGCACCTGAACTTCTTCCAGTACAAGGCGTTCATCCACGCCGCCATGCCCCGCGTCGCCTGTCCCGCGCACGGCGTGAGAACGGTTCGCGCCCCGTGGGCCAGGCCCGGCAGCGGGTTCACGCTCCTGTTCGAGGCGTGGGCCGTGGAGATGGCCCGCCACCTGCCCGTCAGCACGCTCGCCGAACAGGTCGACGAGACCGACACCCGCCTGTGGCGGTTCATCGCCCACTACGTCGACGAGGCGAGGAAGCTGGAGGACTACACGGGAGTGGAGGCCGTCGGCATCGACGAGACCAGCCGCAAAGGCCACAATTACATCACGGTCGTCGCCGATCTCGTGGAGCATGACGTGATCAACGTGACGCCCGGCAAGGACTCGACCACCGTCAAACGGTTCGTCGGCGATTTCATGGACCACAACGGGGTGCCCGAATACGTGCGCCTGGTCACCTGCGACATGAGCCTGGGCTTCCGGAAGGGCATCCGCGAGCATCTTCCCAACGCGCGGCGGATCATCGACAAGTTCCACGTGATCAAGCACGCCAACGAGGCCGTCGACAAGGTCAGGAAGACGGAGGGCCGCTCCAACCCGCTGCTCAGACGGACGAAGTACCTGTGGCTGCGCAACGAGGAGAGCCTGACCGAGCTGCAGGCGGAAACGAAGCGGAGCCTGACCAGGCAACGGTTGAAGACCGGCCGCGCCTGCCGGATGCGCGAGGTCCTGCAGGACATCTACGCGGACAGCTCCACTCCGTCCGAGGCATGGGTGCGCCTGCACCGCCTGTGCTCGTGGATGATGCACTCGAGGCTCGAGCCCATGAAGGAACTCGCCCGCATGATCCGGCGCCACTTCGCCGAGATCATCGCCTACTTCGAGCACCCGTACACCAACGCCGTGCTCGAGGGCGTCAACAGCGTCATCCAGAACGTCAAACGACGGGCGAGGGGCTTCCGCAACATGGACTACTTCGCCACCATGATCTACCTGACCTGCGGCAAACTCGACCTCAAAGCCGTCACCACCACCTGACCATCACCCACCACAAACAGCGAATAGCC
>NZ_JAHBBG010000031.1 GCF_019331715.1 Bifidobacterium simiiventris | reverse complement strand
TCGTTGAGCCGTTGAGGGAGTAAGAGAAGAGCGCTTCCTGGGTAGGATGTTTTCGACCAAGATAAACAAGCAACCAGCAAGCGCCTGATGAACAGCATATTCAACCAGCTCCTCAACGTCAAAAACATGGTGGTCGAGACCGTGCGGATCGTCGACTCGCCGCTGCGTCCCACGCCCGTGCTCGAGATCCGCGTGCGCCCGCGCAAGGGCATGCTCCGATGCTCCCGCTGCGGCAGACGCCGGCGTGGTTACGACCGGGGCGGTGGTGTGCGTCGTTGGCGGCACCAGGACTTCGGCTGCTGGCGGGTGGAGCTGGTCGCCGTGATGCCGCGCGTGGACTGTCCCGGGTGCGGTGTCGTGGTCGCCCAAGTGTCGTGGGCCGAGCCCGGCAGCCGGTTCACCAGGGATTTCGAGACGGAATGCGCATGGCTGATGACCGTCGCCAGCCAGAAAACGGTCAGCGGGTTCCTGCACATCGCGTGGAGGACCGCGGGCGACATCGCCCACAGGGTCGCCGAACGGCTGAAAGCGGCGGCACCCTCGCCGTTCGACGGCCTCACCGCGATTGGTGTGGACGAGACCAGCTACAGGAAGGGCCACACGTATTTGACCGTGGTCGTCGACCACGAACGGCACCGCGTGATCTGGGCGCACGACGGGTACGGCAAAGACGTGTTCGACCTGTTCTTCAAGGCCCTCACACCCGAACAGCGCGCCTCCATCCGCGTGGTCACCGGCGACGGGGCGCGTTGGATCGACTCGTGCGTCGCCGAGCATTGCCCGAACGCGGAACGCGTATTGGACGGCTTCCACATCGTCTCCTGGATGACCGACGCGCTCGACAAGGTCAGAAAACGCCTCTGGAACCAAGCCAGACACGAACACGACGAGGAAACCACCAGACGCATGCGCGGCGTCAAATACGCCGTCCTGAAGAACCCAGACCAACTCACCGACAAGCAGAACGAGGCGTTCGACGCGTTGAGGAACACGGACCCCAAAGGCCAGCTCTACCGCACCTGGCAGCTCAAGGAACTGTTGCGCACCCTGCTCAAACACCCCCTCGACCAGGCGCGCGGCGAGTTGAACCACTGGGTGTTCTGGGCGTCACACTCGCGTATCCCCGAAATCGTCGAACTCTCCAAAAAGATCCGACGCCGCCGGCCCGACATCCTGCGCACGATCGAACTGGGCTACTCCAACGCCAGGCTCGAGGCGTTCAACAACCGAATCAAGGTCACCATCCGCATGGCCTACGGCTTCCACCACGTCACCAACCTCATCAGCCTCGTCATGCTCAGATGCGGCGGACTCAACATCCAACTACCAACACCAACAACCTAACCCACGAAAACAGCAGAAGCCTCA
>NZ_JAHBBG010000030.1 GCF_019331715.1 Bifidobacterium simiiventris | reverse complement strand
ATAAAGAAGTAGTACAAACACGCTCTTGAGTTCTCAAACCACCACCACACGACAGACCGGAACCAAACCCCTCCAACCGGAGGAACCCGACCGCTCAGCGGCAGCGAGTGAATAACTTACACCACCCACACCACAAACGCAAACCCAACCCCAAACAACCACCACAAAACCCAACAAACACAACACATCCACCGGCGTGTCGCAAACACCCAAAAACCACCCACAACCACACCAACCAACCCCACACACCACAACCAACACCACCAAAAAACAACCACCACCGGCGTGTCGCAAAAAGAACCAGCCGCAATCGAGACCCGCACCCACCTGCTGCGGACATGATGAACAGTGCGATAATTTCAATCGACCAACATTGTTCTCATCCACGATGGATAGGTGACCATGCAACGAACGGCAATCAGCCCACGCACCGTCGCGTTTCCGGCAGCCCTCAGACAGTACGTCGACGACGATCACGGCCTGTTCGACAGCAGCTCGTCACCGCAAGCGCGGGTATACTACTCGGCAAAAGATCACGGATATTTCATCAAAACCGCCCCAGCTGGCTCACTACGGCGTGAGGCCCAGTTCACCACATACTTTCACAGCAAAGGACTCGCCGCACCGGTGCTTCATTACGGCATCGATGAATCAGCACGCGACTGGCTGGTGACCGCGCGCATACCAGGCGAGGACTGCGTCTCGCGGCGATATCTGCACGAGCCAGCACGGTTGACCGTGCTCTTGGCGCATCGGCTGCGGGCATTGCACAAACTCGACTCCGCCGATTGTCCCGATCAGAACCGGTTAAGTGACTATCTTGCGACCGCGGAACGCAATCATGCAGCCGGCCATTGGGATACGTCGTTCTACACCGAGCTCTACGGCGGCGCCACTGTGGACGAGATCTATGCGATCGTTCGCGACCGCAAGTCGCTGCTGCGTGCGGATACGCTGATTCATGGGGATTACTGCCTGCCGAACGTGATTTTGGACGATTGGCGGTTTAGCGGCTTCGTTGACTTGGATTGCGCCGGCGTAAGCGACCGGCACGTGGATGTGTACTGGGCTTTGTGGACGCTGCGATTCAACCTGCATACGGATGCATACCGCGGGCTGTTTCTTGACGCATACGGACGGGACCTCGTCGATGAGGATCTGCTGCGGACGATCGCCGCAATCGAAGTGTTCGGGTAGAGAGATACCGCATAACGGGAAAACCACCACGTGGATTATCCGATAACGGGCATTATGTCGTCATTGATGAGAACAACGATGTCATCAATCCGATGGAAAGCCGTACTGGCTGTGTGTGGGTGAATAAAGGGAGGGCCCCGGGAGCGTGTTGCTCGACCGGGGTCCTTCGTGACGTGTAAATGCGGCGGCGTGCTACTCTCCCACACCCTGTCGAGTGCAGTACCATCGCCGTGCCAGGCCTT
>NZ_JAHBBG010000003.1 GCF_019331715.1 Bifidobacterium simiiventris | reverse complement strand
CCGGATCGCGGGCGTCGAACCGGAAGACGACGAAACCCCACAAGCCGACGCGGACTAGGATTTCACGCTCACCACAGGTGAGGCACCACTCCGGATTACGCGCTCATTTTCAAATGAGGCACCTCGGAGGGGCCGCGTATGCAGAGAAAAACAGGCAAACGTCGTCCTGCGGGACCGCATGGATTGCGGATGCGCGCAGGATCAGTAGGTCAGCGAATCCATCAACAGAGATCCACGAATCCATGAATCCGCCGGCCAGCGGACCGACGCATCGCCGGTTCAGCGTTCCGCGCGCATCGGGTTGTTGAGGAAGTCCTCGTATGCCAGGCGGATGCCGTCCTCCAGCTCGGTCTTGTACGTCCAGCCGAGCTTGGTGGCCTTGGACCCATCGAGCAACTTGCGCGGTGTGCCGTTCGGCTTGGTGGTGTCCCACTTGATCTCGCCAGTGTAGCCCACGACCTTGGCCACAAGCTGAGTGAGCTCCTTGATGGTGAGTTCCTTGCCGGTGCCGGCGTTCACGGTCTCGTTGCCGGAATAGTTGTTCATAAGGAACACGCACAGGTTGGCCAGATCGTCCACATACAGGAACTCGCGAAGCGGCGAACCGTCGCCCCAGCAGGTCACGGACGGCGCGCCGGAGACCTTGGCCTCGTGGAAGCGACGGATGAGCGCCGGCAGCACATGGCTGTGGGTTGGATGGTAGTTGTCGTTCGGACCGTACAGGTTGGTCGGCATGACCGAGATGTAGTCGGTGCCGTACTGGCGGTTGAGAAACTCGCAGTACTTCAGACCGCTGATCTTGGCGAGCGCGTACGCCTCATTGGTCTTCTCGAGGGCGCTGGTGAGCAGGCAGTCTTCCTTCATCGGCTGCGGGGCCAGACGCGGGTAGATGCAGGAGGAGCCGAGGAATTCGAGCTTCTTGCAGCCGTTCTGCCATGCGGAGTGGATCACGTTCATCTCGAGGATCATGTTGTCGTACATGAAGTCGGCGAGCGCCTCCTGGTTGGCGACGATGCCTCCGACCTTCGCCGCGGCGAGGAACACGTATTCCGGCTTCTCGGCGGCGAAGAACTCCTCGACCTTGTCCTGGCGGGTCAGGTCGAGTTCCTTGTGGGTGCGCGTGACGATGTTGGTGTAGCCTTGGCGCTTCAGTTCACGTACGATGGCTGATCCCACCATGCCGCGGTGGCCGGCCACATAAATTTTCGCGTTCTTATCCATCATGATTGATCAGATCTCCTTCAATGCCTTCTCGCGCTTGGCGAGCTGACGATCGTGCTTGGCCATGATCTCGACGAGCTGCTCGTAGCTGGTGGTCTGCGGGTTCCAGCCGAGCACGGTCTTGGCCTTGGTCGGGTCTCCCCACAGGTTGTCGACGTCGGTCGGGCGGAACCATGCAGGATTCACGCACACCAGCATCTTGCCGGTCGCCGTGTCGTAACCCTTCTCGTCGAGACCCTTGCCTTCCCAGCGCAGGGTGATGCCGTTGGCGGCGAACGCCTTTTCGGTGAAGTCACGCACGGAGTGCTGCACGCCGGTGGCGATGACGAAGTCGTCGGGCTTCTCCTGCTGCATGATGAGCCACATGCATTCGACGTAGTCCTTGGCGTAGCCCCAGTCGCGCAGTGAGTCGAGGTTGCCGAGTTCGAGGTGGTCCTGCAGGCCTTCGGCTATGCGTCCGGCGGCGAGCGTGATCTTGCGGGTCACGAAGTTTTCGCCGCGACGCTCGGATTCGTGGTTGAACAGGATGCCGTTGACGGCGAACATGCCGTACGCCTCGCGATATTCCTTGGTGATCCAGAAGCCGTACTGCTTGGCGACCGCGTACGGGCTGTACGGGTGGAACGGCGTGGTTTCACGCTGCGGCACCTCTTCGACCTTACCGTACAGTTCGGAGGTGGACGCCTGGTAGACGCGCGTCTTCTTGGTCAGACCGAGGATACGCACGGCTTCGAGGATGCGCAGCACGCCGATGGCGTCGATGTCGCCGGAATACTCGGGCACGTCGAAGGAAACCTGAACGTGGGACTGCGCGGCGAGATTGTAGATCTCGTCGGGCTGGACCATGCCGATGATGCGGATCAGCGAGGACGAGTCGGACAGATCACCGTCGTGCAGGGTGATGGAACCGTTCTCGAGAAGGTGGTCAATGCGGGCGGTGTTGGAGATGGAGGCGCGACGGTGGATGCCGTGGACTTCGTATCCCTTCTCCAGCAGGAATTCAGCCAGATAGGAGCCATCCTGGCCGGTGATGCCGGTGATCAGCGCTTTTTTCATGCGTGTTCTCTTTCGTTCGGATGCTTGCCCGGACGGGCATTATATAACTGACAGATACCATCATAGGGAACCGCGCCGCACACCACCAGCTCGACGCCGACAAAAACTAGCACGATATTGACTTTTGTCGCATAGGTCACGACAGCATATGCCGACGCCACCTCACCGCGACCATATATGATCACCACTTGGCGCGGTAATCCCGAGGAGACATGCCTTCGATCTTGCGGAACATGCGCGAAAAATAATTGGCATCATGCACTCCTACCTCGGCGGCGATCTCATCGATGCCCAAATCAGTGAATCGCAGCAACCGCTTGGCTTCGGTCGCTCGTTTGTACCGTACATAGTCGGTGATCGTCATGCCGAACGACTCTTTGAAGATTCTCGACAGATAGTATTTGTTGACAAAGAACCGCGCGGCGAGCGAGTCCAACGTGATGCGTTCGGTGAAGTGGTCGTTGAGCCAGTCGCGCACGTCGCACAGTTCGACCTGTTTCTTGATCAGCCTGCTGTCCGGAGGATTCCATGATTCCTCCATGATGAACGTGAGCAGCGTGCCGAGTTTTTCGTTGATACGCATGTCGCGGATGTAGTCGTCGGACGAGACGAGCGCGCGCAGATCGTCGAGTACCGCTTCGATGCGATTCGCGGATTGGGGGCGGAAGACCGGGCGGCCGCCGCGTTCACGGTATTTCGCGTAGATTGCGCTCATGGACGGCCCCTGGAAATGGCACCATTTGAGAGTCCATAGGTCGGTGCCGGTCTCGTGCGCATACGGCTTGCGGCAGTCTACGAACGCCACGTCACCGGCATGCAGATCGTACGCCACGCCTTCGTAGCGAAGGATGCCGCTACCTCGCAACACCACGAAGCACAGGAACGATCCCAGATGGTCTCGGCTGCTCACATGCGAGGAAACGGCCGTCAGTTCCCCGACCTCCTGCACATGCAGCAACGAAGTTCGCGCGAACCTCGTCGGCGTATATAGCAGACGGTCGGGGATGCCGTTCATGACGGATGATCTGGTCAGTCGCGGCGGAAGAGGTCGCGGGTGTAGACCTTGTCGGCCACGTCGGCGAGGTCGGCGGCGTTCCAGCGGTTGGCGACGATCACATCGGCCTGCTGCTTGAACGCGGCGAGGTCGTGCGTGACCGGGCTGTTGAAGAAGTCCGGCGCGTCCAGCGTGGGCTCGTACACGACCACCGAGATGCCGCGCGCCTTGAGCCGCTTCATCACGCCCTGGATCGCGGACTGGCGGAAGTTGTCGGAACCGCTCTTCATGGTCAGTCGGTACACTCCCACCACCGGGTCCTTCACGCCGGCCACGCGCGCCTCGATCTCCGAGGCGACGAAGTCCTTGCGCGTGCGGTTCGATTCCACGATCGCGCCGATCAGGTTCTGCGGCACCTGGTCGTAGTTCGCGAGCAGCTGCTTGGTGTCCTTCGGCAGGCAGTAGCCGCCGTAGCCGAAGCTCGGGTTGTTGTAGTTGTTGCGGATGCGCGGATCCAGGCACACGCCCTCGATGATCTGCTTCGTGTCCAGGCCGCGCGACTCCGCGTACGTGTCCAGCTCGTTGAAGTACGCGACGCGCAGCGCCAGATACGTGTTGGCGAACAGCTTGATCGCCTCGGCCTCGGTCGTGCCCACGACCAGCTCCGGGATGCCCTTCGAACCGTCCGGGTTCACGCGGTCCTTCTCGGCCGGATCCGCGCCCGCGGCCAGCAGTTCGACGAACGTGCGCGCGGCCTCGACCGCGGCCGGGTCGTCCTGAGGGGCGCCCGCCACGATACGGCTCGGATGCAGGTTGTCGTACAGGGCGTGGCCCTCGCGCAGGAACTCCGGGGAGAACAGGATATGGTCGTCGTCCAGGCGTTCGCGCAGCTGCGCGGTGTAGCCGACCGGGATCGTGGACTTGACCACGATCCACGCGTGCGGGGCGTGCTCGCGGATCGCCACGATCGCGGCCTCCACGCTGGAGGTGTCGAAGTAGTTCTTCACCGGGTCGTAGTTGGTCGGGGTGGCCACCACCGCATAATCCGCCCCCGTGTACGCCTCGGCCGGGTCGACGGTCGCGTGGAAGTCCAGCGGACGCTGACCGGATGCGTTCTCGTCGAGGAAATCAGTGATCTCGCGATCCACGATCGGGCTCTTGCCACTGTTCAGCAGCTCGACCTTCGCGGGCACGATGTCCAACGCATGAACCTCGTTATGCTGCGACAGCAACAACGCCACCGACAAACCAACATAACCAGTACCAGCAACAGCAATCTTCATACTGCTCTCTTTCTCTGTACACAACAAACTGCATCAACAGTTCCGGTCACCACTCTAATGCCCCCGACGAACTCCCGCCACTCTCCGCCGCTACATGAACGCGAAACAACCACACAGACTCAGCCCCTCGCGATCTTTGCAGGAGACAGGATGGCCCATTATTCGACGTTTTCCATCGTGCCTGAAGCGAGGATATTACGCAACGATGCCGCTGCCCGTATCTTCAGGGGACGTTTTCCGCTTTGCTCAGCAAGGTCTGCGTCCAGCAGCTCACCCACGTATTTTCTCGCGCTTTGTTTGGATAGTCTGAGATGATATGCGGCATCATCCAGCGACATGGATTTGAACGAGTCGAACAGCTCCTCCTGAACCACGGCATACAGCAGCGAAAGTGCGTTCCTGGACAAGTCATGCTGTTCCGCAAGCCGCTCACAGACCGCACCGCCCTTGTCAAGTTGATCGACTTTGATGCCAAGCTCGTCGATCAGCTCATCTTGAGCTTGCTGTATGAATCCCAAGATGGTATTCACGAAGAACGTGAGCTCACCGCAATTCAGTTTGTTCTCCGCCTCGACAAACGCCTTATAGTAGTCGTTCTTATGCTCCGCGATGGTGCGAGACAGCGACAGTACGGTAGGCATGGTCAGATCGCGATTCAGATACAAAGCCAGCAAATACCGGCCTGTTCTGCCATTGCCGTCGTAAAACGGGTGGACGTATTCGAACAGGAAATGCGACATGATGGCTGCCTGCAAACGGGGGATCTCACTGGATGAGACAAGGCGGATCATGTCGGCAAGCAGTGCGCTGATAGCGCTTTCGCCACTGACGCCATTGTGGATCGCAACACCGTGAGGGCCTTGTATCTCCACGTCATGCCGCCTGAACAGATCACCGTCAGGCTTGTCGTTCTCGTCGATTTCATCAAGTGCGACCTTGTCGTAGATGCCGCGAATATCCGCGATGCTCATCGGCAATGAGGAATCCTCATCGGCAAGATTCAGATAGAGTTTGGCGAATTCACTGAACCTCGCTCTCGAAGCATCCCCCTCCTTCCGCGCTTGTTCAGCCACCGCCACTGCATGCTGCGTTTCCCTGCGAGTACTGCGCACACCTTCCATCTCATTGGTGGCGAACAGTTCCTCACTGATGGAATGCCGTATGTAGTCCCAACGCATAACGCCGGGAATCCGGTTCCAGAGCCGGGACACCCGCCGTTCGGCGAGCAGCACACGTTCCGTCAATATTGCCGTTTCCCTGGGAGTGGCCGTGAACAGTTCCCCCAACGGCGTCAGGATCCTGGTCCGGAATGTGGAGTCCGCTTCAAGACGCCACAACGCCAGCTGTTCGTGATTGTTGAAGGCATCATTCGATCTGTCAACATGAAACAGCCTCGCCAAACTTCTATATTTCATATCCATAAGCAAGACTCGCCTCTATAACACTCATTTTAGTTATAGAGACTATAAGATAGAAGTCGAAACAAGTCAAACAGAGATTCCTTACATATGACACCCGGAGTGTTGGTCGGATAAGGTAAGGCAATGACACGAGTTCTCTGCGGGCGTCGTAGAACTCGCGCAGGTTCATGGCGCGCACGCTCAGCAGGGACAGGCCATCGGAATGGGGCAGGCTTCTCCGGTCGATACCACCCCGGCCTCACTCCCGACATCTTTGTCGACGGTCGTTTTCACCGTCATGGTAATCACAATATCAGGCCGCCGGATTTTCCTTGCGCAGCGACAGCTCACGCAGTCCACATACTGTGATGCCGTGGTCGTGGTATGTGCCGTCGGTGCGCATAGCGACGATGCGATTCTCGTCGGGGACGTTCAGCATCGCGCCCACGGAGCGTAGGTGCTTGGCGAACCGGTCGTGGTACATGCGTCCGGATTTGATCTCGATGAGTTCCGGCTTGGTCTGGGAGTGCGTGCAGTCAACGAGGTCCACTTCTATTTTGCTGTCGTCGCGGTAGAAGTACAGTTCAGGCGTCTTCAATGCATTGTAATAGCGTTTAACGGTTTCGCTGATGACGAGGTTCTCGACGATTTCGCCGAACAGCGGATGCTCCTGCAGGTCCTGCAGCGTTTCGATGCGCAGCAGGTGGCAGAGTAGACCGGTGTCGTAGAAGTAGAGTTTCGGCGTTTTGGTCAGCCGTTTGTTGAGATTGCCGAAATACGGAGGCAGACGGAACGTAACGTAGCTGGATTCCAAGATCGAGGACCATGATTTGATCGTGCGGTATGCGACGCCGACCTCATTCGCCATGCCGGTTTCCTTGATGAGCCCGCCGACATGCTGTGCGCACAGTCGCAGGAACGTGCGGAACGCGGTGAGGTTGCGCACGTCGAGGTAATCGGCGACGTCACGTTCGATATAGCTGCTGAGATAGCTTTCAAAAAAGATGCTTCTAGGCGCATGCGTGTCGTACAGTCGCGGATAGCCGCCAGAGAGCATATATTCCTCGACGGTCAGATTCGGATTCGCCGCGATCGCCTCCGCGTAGGAGAGTGGCAGCAGCTTGAGTACTCCCACCCGTCCAGCGAGCGACTGCTTGATCTGCTTGGATAGCAGGAAGTTCTGAGATCCCGAAAGTATGAACTGACCAGGCTTGCCAATCTCATCCGAAACAACCTGGATCATGGAGAACAGGTCCGGGGCGTATTGCGCCTCGTCGATGATGAACGGCGGGCGCCGATCGCGAATGAAGCTGATGGGATCGACCGTCGCCTTGTTGCGTAGCTCCGGATCCTCGAGATTCAGATAATCGTAATCAGGAAAAGCATTGCGGACCAAAGTGGATTTGCCGCTCTGCCGCGGGCCCGTGACAGACACCACCGGAAACCACGAGACCGCTCTGAGCAGCTGGTCAGTCAACGTTCTTGGAATCATCGCAGCCTCCGTTCTTCGCGGCATTGACATACTGAATCCCGTGATTCTGATATAGAGAATACCATAATATTGATATAGCAATTGCCACAACATTGCATCAGAAATACCTCGATAACGCTCGGACGATGTTCAAGGCGGTCAAGAAAGGAGCACATTATTCCAGGCAAATCTTCGTTCTTCACGAGTTGCCGTTTTATATGACTTCACTGTACCGGAAAATCCTAGGCAGATCGAGCCTCGCGCAGAGAGTAAGCCGTCGGTTTATCCGGCGGTTCTTTAAGTAGCCAACCCACGACCGGAGCGAGCACTGCAATCTGCGCAGCGATGAGCTGTTTCCCCCTTGATCTGCCGTTCCATGTGCGGGATACCGATCCAAGACAGCCCGGAAGACTTTACCGTATCGCGTTCCTGAGGAATAGTCATCTGCTTGAGATCCTGAGTAATGAAATACCCATATCCTTCTTGATAACGCCCGAAGTTTTGCGCACTTTGGTTTGGGCTTGAGATAGAGGCATGGCCCGTGTCCTGTGTACGATTTTCTGTCGCCAAACAAGATAAACCGCGATTGGAAAGCAGGACACAAGCCATGTCACAGCAGATTCTACAGGTCGACCAGGCCATGCTCGAGACCACCCTGGACCGGATGGTCAGGAAGACGGTCGAGGAGACGTTGAACGCGATGCTCGACGCCGAGGCCGACGAGATCACCGGCGCCGCGCGCTACGAGCGCAGCGGCGGGCGCAAGGCGTACCGGGCCGGTCATTACGAGCGCGATCTGACCGTCAAGGCCGGCAAGGTGAGCCTGAAGGTGCCGAAATTGAAGGGCGCGATATTCTCGTCGGCGGTGATCGAACGCTACCGTCGGCGCGAGGAGAGCGTCGAGGAGGCGCTGATCGACATGTACCTGGCCGGCGTGTCCACGCGTCAGGTCGACGACGTGTGCCAGTTGCTGTGGGGCGACCGCATGCCCTCGCAGACGTTGAGCGACAAGCTCAAGCGCGTCTACGCGGATATCGACGCGTGGCGGGAGCGGCCGCTGACGCAGGAGTACCCGTACGTGTTCATGGACGGCGTGTGGCACAAGCGCTGCTGGGGAGGCGCGGTGGAGAACGTGAGCGTGCTGGTCGCGATCGGCGTCGGCGCGGACGGCCGGCGCGAGGTGCTCGCCGTCGCCGAAGGCATGAAGGAGGACGCGGAAAGCTGGCGCGAGTTCATCACCGGCATGGTCGCACGCGGCCTCAAAGGCGTCAGATTGGTGACCGGCGACCGGTGCGCGGGCCTGGTGGCCGCGGTGGGCGAGCTGCTGCCCGGGGCGCGCTACCAGCGGTGCATGGTGCATTTCGAGCGCAACGTGCTCGCCAAGGTCAACCCCGGGAACCGGGACTGGGCGGCCGACGCGCTGAAGGCCGTGTTCTCCATGGAAAACCGCGACAAGGCGTTGGAGAAGGCCGAATCCGTCGCCAAGGAGATGGACGCGAGGAAGCTCAGGGAGGCCGCCAAATGCCTCAGGGAGGGCGTCGGCGAGACGACGACCTACCTGCTCGACGACTATCCCAGGGAGCATCGCCGGCGCATCCGCACGAACAACATGATCGAACGGCTCAACAGGGAGATCCGCCGGCGCACGCGCGTGGTCGGCTCGTTCCCGGACGGCAGGAGCGCGTTGATGCTTATCTGCGCGCGCGTGCGCTACGTCACCTCCAGTGAGTGGTCGACTCGCCGCTATCTGGACATGTCCCGACTCGGTGAGACCGTACCAGCAGCGAGCTGATCATCGCCACAGGGACGGGCGAAGACCAAAATGCGCAAGATCTCGGGCACTACCTCCTTCTTCGGCAAGGTAGCGCAATAGAGGAACGTCTTTTGTGCCATCCATAGCCTCAGCGGTATGTGATGAACAGAAAACAGCTCACCTAAACAGAGCCTGCAGACATGTCGAGAGCGGAGCAGGGAGATTTTCGTCAATGTAGAACTTTTGCCGATTGGTATACTGACTCACGCGGCAAGCCTTTGCATCGTTTGGCTGAAATCGACGGAATCTTCCACGGCTTGAACCGTTATGGACGGATAGTAATAACGGATGTCGTCCATACTCATGTCATCATCCAACCGCAGGGCTGCAATGGTGTCAAAAGGAATCCGCGTACCCCGCACCGTAGGCCAGCCGCCAAGACGATCCGGATCGATTTCCAGTTGTTGCCTCGGATGCAGCAGATTCGGCACTCGTTCTCCACGCCAATTAACGAATTCCTCGATCATCTCATCGAAGGTAAACGCAGTACCCTGACCGGGACGCTTGACTAGGTCCACAGCCGAATCGGTCGCATCAACGAAAATTGACTCACCGTCTGTGCCGAACCGGTGTGCGCCCAATTTATCTTGACCTTCGGAACTGACTAACTTTTGAAAACTAGCGAACGCCTTATCTATTTTTTTGAGCTGAAATATATGGGCGTAATTTCGCAAAAATACGCAATACCAAAAGATCATCGAACGAGTACAGATACTCGCCATCCCGGCCTCGAGAAGGCGCGATGACACCTTTGCGCCGCAACCGTCGTAACTGATGAGCCGAGACACCCGTCAAGGCCGACACCATCTTCGTCGGATATGGCATACTTCCTCCCTGAGCTGGTTTATTCAGAGTAAGGCACACTGATGACAAGCGGTACATCAACGTGTTGAATAGGAACAGGCCAGCCGTGTCAGCGAGTCCAGCGGATGTTCGTTTTGATGACACGGGCCGGATAGCCTCCGATCACGCAACCCGTCTCGGCAAACACCTTGGTCAGACAACTGTTTGCCGCCACCACACACCCATCGGCAACCGCCACTCCCTTCAACACACAGCAACGCGCGCCAAACCACACATGATTGCCCACGACGATGGGACGACTCGCATTCGACGGCTCGGCTGTACCCTCCACATACAACTTATGCGCATCACCATCCAAAAACAGACAGTCCCATCCCACCAGCACATCATCACCAAACGTGGTGTCATACTTGCAAACGATACGCGAATTACCACTCATCTGAAAATTATCACCAAAAGTCAATACACCAGTATTCGCAATACCACTGCCATTACCGAAAAATGCAGTACCTTGAAAAACCACCTGACCCTCGTTGTACCACGATGCATATGACCGTCGATTAAACGCAGGATTCTCATGAAAACCAATACGAATCATATTGGGGCGAATCGGCGCTGTTATCTCAATACCCCCCCCCATTCTTTGCAGCGACACACGATGAGAAACGATAATTGGGAGTTTGATAGCTTTTTTAAACGGCAAATACCTGAAGTTGAAGATCAACGTCTTCGGGATGCACCGTATCGCAAGGTAGATCTTATGTAAATCCATTTTCAACTCTATTCTTTAATGAGAATCTAATTAATGACTAAAATCACTGTACGATGTACCGCATCATCATATCCGCAGTCTTGTTCCAGGTAAATCGGTCAAGGACACGAGAATACGCCGCCTTTAACAGTGAATCATTATCACTACTCAATATGGCTGAAATCATATCAGCTTCATTGCTAACCAGATATCCTGATATACCATTTTCGATGATCATGTCAGGACCCGGTGCATGCCATGCAACTACTTTACAGCCGTAATACATGGCTTCGAGGATTGCCATGCCGAATATTTCCCGTCGATTGAGATTGACGAAACACTTGGCAATACGATACAGTTCCCACATGTCGGCATTAGGAATGCGATCGATCATCGCTACGGAATACGTTAAATCATACGCTCGGATACGGTTTCGTACCTCCTCTTGCAAAGGACCGGTTCCTACCATGAGCAATTTATAAGAGGAGCGGGCTTTATGGAGCTTTCGGAATAGGTCAATCATCTGAAGGGGCTGTTTTTCCTCGATCATTCGTCCGATAAACAATACGACATTGTCTGCGGAAGAGAAACCATATTTAGCGGGATCAACGATATCGTTATACTCATGTCCAGCATTAAGAGCATTAAGATCAAGACCTACCGGAGCCACCGTTACATTGCTGACGCCATGATTATGCAACTTCCGACCAATATATGTCGTCTTAGCGAAGCACCGGTACTTCCTATAAATACGCATATTATTCATCGACAGTAAATCCATAATTTTTTTGGCAATCGGATTTGAGCTGTGACTTTCTAATACTCCGACATATGGGAACACAGCAATGTTATTACGTTTTGCCCAACGGCATACCTTCCCGACACATAATTGTGTATCGGAAAAGAAAATAAGAACATCAATCGACGTATCGAACGCTTTAAGATCAGGGAATCCATTCACGCCTATCTTCTTGGATGGCAGCATATGTACTGTAACATTACCGAAACCATCAAGTCTTTCGTGACGACTCTGTTGTCCTATAGGAATCAGCTTATAGATCTCGACGACATCCACATACTGACTGAGTGCTTTGCCTAATCCTATGTCTTGCGCATTATAGAACTGCTTGGAACCGAAATTGCCTACGCTTGCCGTAAGAATGCCTATCTTCATTGCTGTTCTCCGATGTTCGAAATATACTTCATCGATATAGACGACATGATATCAAGTTGTTATGCGATCATAGATGCGCATGAGATCCTGATAATTTGACATCTCAGAATATTTCTCTCTTACCGATTTCAGATCGACACTCTTAGCCGATTCAGCGCGTCTCACTGCGTTGATCAGATCGTCCACGTCGTCATACTTAAATTTCCAACCAGTCACATCATCTGCAATAAGATCACCAACATTGCCTAGTTTGGACCCGATGACCGGTGTACCCGCACCATACGCTTCAACAATACTCATAGGAAAACCTTCATACCATTGAGAAGGCAGGATCAATGCTTTTGAATCAGCAAGAATCTTACGTACATCACTATTAGGAACAAATCCTCTCATCGTGACCATTGTTAATTCATGCTCGCTGATAAAGTCTTGAGCCCACTGCTCTTCAGGACCTGTTCCGCATATGATGAGTTCAGGAGCCAATGCTCCCATTTTCGCCCAAGCAGAGAGAAGAAGCCGGATACCTTTAAGCTTATCCAAACGACCGGCGAAAACGAACCGATTCTTCCGCTGGATATATGATGCATTCGAAAATGATCCTATTGTTGTAATAAAATTCGGCTTGATATAGACTTTGGTAGGATCGATTTGAGGAAGTTGCAGTAATTTTTGTTTGTTGAAATCAGTAAGACAAATAAAATGCAACTTATCGTAAATACCGGTTGCACGATGTAACATCATACTCAACGCACAAATGAATGTCTGCAGCTTGCTATCTCGATAACAGTTATGCTGCACCGCAGATCGAAGACCATACGTTACACAATCCTCGCAAATATGATCATCCCTAAAGAAAGTGCCGCTAGGACATAACATCCGAAAATTATGGATTGTCTGAACAACAGGTACATTACAAGATATGGCAGCATAATACACAGCCGGACTAATTAGGTTCAATGTATTATGCACATGAACGATATCAATCTTTTCGGCCCTGATAATATGTCGAACATCATGATATGTTCTAGGATTAAATATAGTGGTAAATGCTGCGAAGGCTTTCCCTAAAACTCCAGCGGACTTCAACTCACCATTATTACGAGTATATTGAATAACGACATGCCCATGTTTTTCAAGCATGTCTCTTTCATTCTTCACAACAGTATCTTCCCCGCCGGGAATCTGATAGTAGTTATGAACCTGTAATATATGATAGTTCCTCATAAATACGCCTTAATTTATAAACGGATAAATTTACGTTTTATCTGAGCTAAAAGCGAAGATAGCATTCTATCTTTTCTGAGAGCTAGTATAAGGAAATAGCTCAATGAAGCGACAAGGATCTTAACTATCAAAGAAATAATTCCTATAGGAAGGATCACATTTAGAATAAGTAAAACTACAAGCATGAACCCCATGGGATAGCAATACTTTATGAAAGATTCCAATATAGCTTTTGGTGAAATAATATCTCCAACATATTTTGCCTGTATCACGGTTGCCAATACTTCAGCAATAACAGTGGAAATTGAAACTCCTAGCGACCCCATTTGAAAGAGGCTAATAAAAATAATATTTAATATTATATTAACTATAGAGGCAACTACAACGGCTCTCGTATATAGATTCTGCTTGCCGATTGAAACTAGAATGGTTCCTGAAAGACGGCCAATATTTAATATTATGAATAAGAAACTTAATACCTGCATAACAGGCACCACAGAATCGTATCCTGGACCAAAGAAGAAAGGAACAAATTCATATGCTACCACAATACATCCAACCATCATTGGAAGCGACAACATAAAAATGAAATCCATAACTTTAGATATATATTCATGTAATTGCTGGATTTTCTTCTCACTATATAATAAAGCCATCACAGGAAACATAACAGAAATCAGTGAAGAGGGAATAGTTAAAGCAATCTTAATCACTCGTTCAGCTTGAGAATAATAACCAACCTCTGTTGTATTACTTAAAGCACCCAGTATAGTTTTATTAAGCATGGTGTATAATTGAACTGCTAAAACAGGAATAAATAAAGAAAATATTTGTTTTGAATGAATAAATACATTCATTTTCCGTAACGGAATATATATAACATTCTTGAGAACATACCCCCACATGGTAACATTTCCAAGAAAAATACTCGCACAGTTTAATAAATTATATATCCAAAGATCGTGAGAACTTTTTACGAAGACAAATATTCCAACGGTACACAATATTTTAACGAGAGAATTACGAATTGCAGTAACTTTAAAATTGCCCATTCCCTGACAGAACCAGCTTACATCTATAAACCACGAAGCGGCAGTAAATAATTGGACAAGGAATAGGAATTTATATTGTAAAAGAAAATTTAAAAAGAAAAAAACATATAAGATAGTAGCAAAAACACAAAAAAGAAATCGGAAAATAAATATTTCCCAAAACAGCTTACTTCTGTCATATTCATTTTTTTGCCGTATTGCGATTTCACGATTACCATATGAAACAGTACCAGTAACCGCAAAAAGACCAAAATAGGATACGATACTAGTCACATAATTGAAATCGCCTATAGCAGTAGCTCCGAGAACACGCGAAACGTAAGGCGTCGTAACGAGCGGCACAATTATTGCTAGAAGCTCGTACATCAAATTATATACATAATTTTTTTTAATATTCGTCATTGCAGATCCCCATTAACAATTTTTCCATTTTCGCCGAATATTGTGATTAAAAGAACACATCCGAAGAAAAAAGATTGAAATGTAATTTCAACCATCGATAAAATTATTAGTATGTAACAATATGAGTTGATTGGGTATAAATCATTCAATGAAGATTTAGAAACCGAATAAAAACATATATAAACGAATAGACAAAAAAGCAAAACACCTACTATACCCAATTCAACCATTAGGTTAAGTAAACCATTTTGAGCATTAGGCGTATTAGCGCCTAATGACGTAGTCATAACAGAATAGGCGCTTCCCCATCCATTGCCAAAAAAAATGTTCTTCCGAATAATCTGAATAACATTCTTATAAATGTATGTTCGTCCGGTTAAGGTCAGATCTTTCCCTAAAAATCCTTCAATAAACCCTTTGACAAAAGAAAGTTTGAGTATATTGGGAATAATAATTAGTATCGAATCAGCCAATATAATAAACAATACAGGTAAAAATGGTCTACTAAGTACACATAAATAATGATGCAAAACAAGCATCACAAGCAGAATAACAAAACCCACAAGCGCAGTAGTACAACTGCAATATAGTATAATTGAAAAAACAAATATTGAATATATAATTAAGAATATGTTATTTAGTGGTTTTTTACAAAGTATTGTTTTTTCCAAGTATAAACAGAAAAGAAAAATATGAATATAAGAGACCGTAAATTTATTCCCCAAAAGATAATTATTGGCATCGTTATACTGAGGAACCGAAAACATAAGTGCATCGGATAAAACAACCCAAAACAACGTGCAGTAATAGAATATATTTATTACTAGTAATTGCTTTCCTTTTCGACGAGTGTAAAAGCAGAACAATGCAAAAAAACCGAAGGAATAAGCAAAATCGATAGCATTATTTAGTCTTCCATAATACTCATTATTCAATAAGCCAATAAGAATAACATAACTAGCGAAAAATAAAGAAACTATAAAAACTAAATTCTTTGCTAACCCACCCAAATAAACATAAGCCTTACTTGCAATCATCAACAAAATAGAGATAACTACAAGAGCCATTCTCATATATCGGATAGAAGAAAAATACAGGTAATTGATACTAAAGAAGACAAGATGATATACAAGAATACTTAATATGTAATCAGGTCTTATCTTTATCATCCCATTCACCTTATTCTACAGTACGATGTGCAAATACTTCTTTTAGACGTCGCATCTTCCATTTATACTCTAGCTGCAATCTATGAAAACATAGAGTCTTCTTTGACTCTTTCAAATAAGATTCAAACGACACAGGATAGGTTTGCAACGGCAGAAAAGCATTGGGAACAACTTTAAATCCATCTAGATCCAAAACCCTTTTGTTCAATGACATTTTTCTTTTTTGCAAATGCATGTAAATGAATTCATCTTTCCTTAGTTCACCATTTTTTTTTGAAATTCTATACACATGACCTCTATCCCAGTAATAGAGAGGGTCTTCGCATAAATCTTTTTCGTACCCACCGCGCCCGTCAGTGTCAACACGATAAAAAACTCTCACAAAATTCGTCGGTAATATACTAAAATTTGCTGAGAAATCTTTTTGATATACTCTTTTCCCTTGAGATAAGAAGATTCTATTTATATTAGAATCATTCTTCCATTCTTCATCAAACCATTGAATTTTCGTATCCGAAAACACTTTTCTGTATAAATCCGAACCTTTATACTCTGTCATAAAAACACGATTATTCTCAAATGTATTACGATACAACACCATATGCCCTAAGCAAAACAACTTATCGTATTCATTAAGAATCTTATCAGTGAGATATTTTGAAAGATTGCCTAATATCATATCAATATCGCAATGACCCCAAAAATCATAATCACTAATATACGATTCAAAAATATACCCATAAGCGGGTTTGAAATCACATAGCTTATAGGGATTATCTAAAGCTAAAGGAAAATCGAACTTCGCAGAGGCGAGACATTTAAATTGATCAAACGTCATATAATGTATGTTCACATTACATGGAACGTTCTGGCATGTCTCATCGTCCGTAAATAACAGCCAAGTGAATTCTGGATTCCATGCGCACGTCTTTAAAAAGACAGAAAATGTTTTGGGTAACTTTCCAAAATACGGGATTATAAAACAACACTTATGTTCCATTTTAGATCCTCTTCAGTAGAAAGATTAGAAAAAAATAATTACGCTTTAGAAGCGTACATATAATACGCTCCTTTTCCCCTTTTTCCGTGCGTGCAGCATAGCATCTCAAACATCGTTGAAAATCGGAATCCCCAATGATATCTCGCACATTTAACAAACTTGCTATAAGCTTGGGATTCTTATTACATTCATTTGCAATACAATCATAGTACGATGCTCTCAGAAAATAGAGATCGACATACTTGAGCAACTCATTGTATCCATTTGCAATTATTTCTTCTCTTAATTTCCTATATAACAGCTTCTTTTTTTGGAATTTATCCGGAATATACTTTTGTGTTAAGCTCCCATTTCTTAGTATATATACATATACTGAATTATTAATTGCAATATATGTCTCAGCTAAGCGCAAAACTTGAAAATTAAATAATATATCCTCACTACTTATTTCTCGTTCCGAAACAAAAACTATTTTATTTTTATCTAACAAATCTTTTTTGTATATATGACTCCATACAGATACTCCATACGTTGCCCCCGTAGACAATAGACTGCCAGGCGCCAACAACTGCGGTATCACAGAGCTATATATACTTTTTTGATTTGGATAAAAAGTTTTTTCTATAGACGAATTTACAGTATATTTTTTGTTATTTTTTTTGTCATATCTAATGTAATTAAATTTTATTACATCAGGATGATTATTATTATCAATACATTCGCAGAGAGCTTTGAGAGAGCCTTCTACTATATAATCGTCTGAATCAACAAAGAAAACATACTCACCTTTAGCGTATTTTAATCCCAGATTACGAGCACTCGACAAACCGCCATTAGTCTTATGTACAACTGAAACTAAGGAATTCGTGTTCTTAATCCTGTCACAAATATCTCCTGAGCTATCCGTAGATCCATCATCTACAAGTATTATTTCAATGTCATGATTTCCTTGAGAAAGGATGGAATTAACACAATCATCAATATAGTTTTCCACATTATAAACCGGAACTATTATGCTTATTTTCGGATTCATTTATCACCTTAGTCTAGGCTCTTCATGCTAATATCTTCGGCGAACTGCCGGTAGTTCTTTCCCGCTTGATAATGATCAAGCCAATATTCTCTGGTGGTCTTACGTAGTTTCTCGTATTCATCTGTGTCCATCGAGATGTATCTATTAATGATGCCAGCCAATTCCTCCGGAGAGATGTCCTCACGTACCAAAGTGCCGCTTATACTGGTCTTCACGATCTCAGAAGATCCACCGACGTCAGTGGCGATCACAGGAATGCCGAACGAAATGGCTTCCATGATCGACACAGGCAGTCCCTCGGAACTACTGACATTGACAAAAACACTTACTGGGTTCTTTTCATAAAACGAGTAGACCTCGGAATTCGGCAACGAGCCCACGAACGCTGTATCCGTTCCAGTCAATACGCTCGCCTTGCTCTTAACAGCTTCAAGCTCCGGCCCATCACCAATGTGAACCCACCTAATATGGTGACCTCTGGTCTCCAACACCTGCAACGCATCAACGATGAGAGCGACCCTTTTGATCGGGGTAACGCGAGAGCATGACACCAGCGTGAACTTGTTCCCATCCGGCAGCCGTCCCAGACCGTGATCGTAGGTCCCGAGATAACCGGTCTTCACCTTCCCTGCGTATTCCGGGTATCTTGTCCTCAGATAGTCGGCCCCATCCTCCGAGCACGCATACACGGTATCCGCTGCCTCAAGTAGCAGTTGGCGCTGGGGCAGATAACCGCGGCCAGACACGGCCTCGTAAATATCGAAACGATGCGCCCTTGACACAAACGAAGCAGCAATCCCTCGTTTAGCACAATACTTCTTAAGCTCCACACCGATGCGCGCAGTAATGTACAACCAGTAACTGTAGATCACTACACGATCACCGTTGACTACTACGCCATCCAACACACGCTCGATCTTCCTAGCCTGCGCTTTCGCCGTGTTGGCGAATACGGCATCATAGAAACGCTCTTTCACCGGGCCGTGGTAGCACCACATGGAAAACAGGCTTTTCAGTACGTTCACCGCCTTGCGCGGCACCGGTCTCACGGTTTCAAAAGGAAACACACGCACATTCCTTTCCTGAATGTCGCGTGTACGCAGATCTCTCGCAAGAGCATCGACAGGAAAGATCAGCACCTCATCGAAATATCCGCTTACCTCATGAATCTCACTCTCAAGGAACGCCTCACCCTTGCGATATGGAAACTTGGTATCAACCAGAATAAGATAATTCACTGTGCTTCCTTCCCGGACGATGATCTAAACTCAACGGTTTCTCGAACAGGGGGGGGCGAGACGTACTGCCACGCCCCAACCACCCTCACAAGTTGGACACGAAATCCTTTAGGCAGGAAGCCATCTCCTCCTTCTTCCGGGACACCATCTGCGGAGTGATGACATAACGCTCGTTGACCATCTCGATAGTGGGCAGCTTCTGTGGAGACGTCACATCCAACGCCGGAACATCCAATCCGAAACCAGAATAATAGTCATCGAACTTGAAACCAGAACCAGGAATCGAAGATGTACGCATCCGAACATTCGGGATGCCGAAGCTGTCGGCCACGATGCATCCATGCAACGAGCTGGAAATGATAGCGTCGCATTCGCCGATCTCACGAATCACATCCAGCGGTGGCTTACGCAAATCGATGACGACACCATCCGGATATAGTTCCTTGAAACGAGCAGTGATACCGTTCTTCTCGAACAATTCGATCTCATGATAATGCGGCACCAAACCCACTGCGTGTTTCCTGACTGGGGTACGGTCCATCAGTTCTGCAGACAAGATACCGCCGTCACACATCACCAGATCAGTGCTTCGTCCCAACGACCGCTCGACAATCGCCTTGCTCTTGGCACCGCGAACCGCGATGAACCGCACACTCGGGCGCAACAATGACAGCTTCCGATCGCCAAAATCCTTCAGGAAACCAGTGCCCCACACGGCGCACGGCGCAGAGCTCGTCAGACACATGGTCCTCTTCGCCGCATCCTTCATCTTGCCGGCCAAGCCGTCTTCCTTGCCACCCCACACGGCTCCACCGCAACTGCCAATACCCATGACCGAGAACTGATTGACCTTCTCGCAATGTACCACTTCACATCCCGTCACCATCGGAATGATGTACTCGTTCAGCAGGTCACCCATATTATTGAGCTTGGCATAATAAACTTTCAGCTGCTTCATTAATCATCGTCCTCTCAAAAAAGCATTCCAGATAAATTTTGTGTTAGTGACCAGATACCGTTTGAACAGTCTCTTCGGATCTTGTATAAGCCGATATACCCACTCAAGATTGTGCTTTTGCATCCATTCGGGAGCACGCTCTATATTGCCGGCATAATAGTCAAATCCCGCACCAACCCCGATCATAAATCCATGGACTTTGCCCTGATGAGCTGCCATCCACTTTTCCTGTTTCGGAGCACCTAAGCCTACCCACACAAAATCGGGAGCCGTTTCATTGATCTTCTCGACAATGTCGGTATCTTCCTCACCAGTCAATGGGCGGAACGGTGGACTGTACATCCCAGCAATCTGTAAACCAGGATACTGTTTCAACAACGCTTTCCGAAGTGCAGACAACGTCTCTTCAGTTGATCCATAGAAATAGTGACGATAATTATGTTGAGCAGAAATGGCAAGAATTTCTCCCATATAAGAAGGGCCGGTTGTCCTCCGCATTTTTTCAAATCCGCGACGACGACCAACTGAAGATAACGGCCCCCCATCAGGAATCGCCATAATTCCGCCATTCTGTACAGCGCAATAATCGGTATCCTCACTGGCAGTCACCGTTGTATGCACGTTCGATACACACATATAGTCGCCGGACAATTCTTTTATGTGAGCATTAGTAAAAGCAAGCAGCCACTCCATGTCAATGGCTGCTATGTTCACGCCCATAATATTGCATGTGGGAATCTGCGATTTATCCACTGCATGAATATAGTTCTGCATCGGTTACCTCTAACTTTACTTCTCCTGCTCTGAATGAATTTTTGCACAATCTCGTTCAGCACCTAATCTTTAGTAGACTTGTCTTGCCGGTGATGTGGCAACGGCCGGTTCCTGCGGGAAGGAAGAGGCAGTCGCCTTTTTTGAAACGGATGGGGCGATGCTCAGTGTCGGTCTCCAAACCGCCTTCGCCTTCGAGGCACAGCAGCACCTGGAAGCTCGTGTCCATTACGGTGAACGCGCAGCTCATGGTCACGTCCAGGCGTTCGGCCTCGAAATACTGGCAGCGGCAGATCGTTTCACGCGAGCAGCCCGGATAATATGTGATGCGGCGCGGCTTTTGGCGTACGTCGGCGCCGGCCTGCATGTTGAGTACCTGCATGGCCTTGTCGAAATGCAGCTCGCGTTTCTTGCCGTTCTTGTCCACGCGGTCATAGTCGTAGACACGGTAGGTCACGTTGCTGCTTTCCTGGATCTCGGCTACTACCACGCCAGCACCCAGCGCGTGCACAGTACCGGCCGGCACGTAGAACGAATCGCCTTTGTGCACCGGCACCCACTGCAAATGGCGAGACAGCTTTCCGTCGCGGATCGCATCGGCCAATATCTGCGGCGTCACCTGGTGAGCGAACCCGCACACCAGCTTTGCGCCAGGCGCGGCGTCAAGCACATACCACATCTCGGTCTTGCCGTTCTGGTGTTCCACGCGGCGGGCGAACTCGTCATCCGGGTGCACCTGCACCGACAGGTCTCGCTTCGCATCGATCAGCTTCAGCAGAATCGGCAGCGAACCTTCCATGTGCCGCGTCTTGGTGCCGAGGAATTCCGGATGCTCGGCGAGCACCTCGTCAAGTCCCTGTCCCTTGAACTCACCCGACACCACTGTGGACGGGCCGTCCGGGTGCACGCTGCACTCCCACGTCTCGGCCAGTGGGTCAAGGTCGATCCGCTTGTTGTATTCGCTCTTCAGCCGCGTGCCGCCCCACAGGTAATCCTTTCCCGCAGGAGACAGCAGCATCGGAGCCGGTGGCACATCGGCCACACCCGCGGCAACCGTCTCAGACAACATGGTGCTCACCGAGCCTCGGTATCGACCGAACCAGCCGTCACACCATCGGTCTCAAGCGGCCACAACTGCTTGTCCTTCACGTCGATGTCGTCGCCCACCTGCACTTCGATCACCTTGAGATCGGTGATCGCCTGCAACGTGTGCTTGCATCCGGCCGCAATGCTGATCACATCACCCGGTCGCACGATCTGTTCCATACCGTCGATGATCGTGCGACCTGTGCCGGACAGCACGCTCCATACCTCGTCGCGGCGCTCGTGACTGTGATAGTGCATGCCGTGACCGGCGTTAAGCGT
The DNA here is from genome assembly GCF_019331715.1 of Bifidobacterium simiiventris. Classification (GTDB taxonomy): domain Bacteria; phylum Actinomycetota; class Actinomycetes; order Actinomycetales; family Bifidobacteriaceae; genus Bifidobacterium; species Bifidobacterium simiiventris. Next base: position 315,327 of record NZ_JAHBBG010000003.1, on the reverse strand, counting down.
CACCTTGATGGTGAGCGAATCCGGCTCCACGTCGATCACCTGGTACATGCCCCACGACTTCTCGGCCACGCGAGCGTCGCCACCGATGCGCTCCACATACGGCTTCATATGGCTGCTGGCGTCCTTGTCGGCCACCAGGATACCGTCGCTTGAAGCGGCCACCACCACGTTCTTCAGTCCCATGCACAGCACCGGCATGTCCAGCTCGTTCACAACGTTCACGTTCTCGCACGTGTCGTCGAGCGTCACATCACCCTTGGTGGTATCGGCCATCACCTCGGCCATCATGTTCCACGTACCCACGTCGCGCCAGTCGCCGGCGTAACGCATCACCTGGATGCTCGGTTCCTTCTCGACCACGGCATAGTCGAAACTGATCTTCTCGCACTTGCCATAGTTCTGGTACAGGTCGCGGTAGTCGTCAAAGTCGATCAGCTCGTGCGCGCGGTGCAACAGATAGCCCAGCTTGAACGCGAACACGCCCGCATTCCACAGCGCGCCCTGCCGCAGGTACTGCTCCGCAGTCGGCACATCCGGCTTCTCCTTGAACTCGCTGACCTGGCTTACCTTCTCCTTCGACTGGGGCATGATGTAGCCATATTTATCGCTCGGATACGTCGGTTCGATGCCCATGAGCGTCAGGTTCGCGTCGCCGGTGTTCACCAGCGTCTCAAGATCATGCACGCCCTCGTAGTAGCTATTCGCCACATATGGGTCGACCGGGCACACGGCCACGCATTCATCCTCGCTCACGCCCAGCTCGTCGTGCAGGTAGGCCGCGGCGAGCACAATCGCGGGGAACGTGTCGCGGCGGGTCGGTTCCACGCAGATGTCGACCTGATCGCCCAGCTGGTTGCGAATCGCACTCACCTGCGTGGCCGAAGTCGCAATGGTCACATGTGCGTCCGAGTCGACCGTGCTGATCTGACGGTACACGCGCTGCACCATCGACTCGTACTTGCCGGACTCGTTCTTGAACAGCTTGATGAACTGCTTGCTGCGCACGCTGTTCGACAGCGGCCACAGACGGGTGCCGCTGCCGCCGGAAAGAAGAACTATCTGCATACTCCAACTCCCTTATACCTTGATGTTCCTCGGGTTTGACCACTACCTGACGAACAGTCGTCCGGCGGTGCCGCATAAACCGCCGAACTCGCCGGACGACCACGTAATTACAAGCTCAGGCCCAGTTCGGAAACAATCACCTGGCGAATGTGCTCGAACTTCGCTTCGGCATCGGCCGCGTCCGTGCCCTTGATGCTGTAGTAGACCTTGATCTTCGGCTCGGTGCCGGAAGGACGCACCGCGATCCACGAATCGTCATCGAGCACGTACTTGAGCACGTTCGAGGTCGGCAGATCACCAAAGCCAGGTTCGGCCGGGACCGGCGAGCTGTAGTCAGTGATCTGCTTGGTGCCGTCGAACGGAGAGCCGTCACGACGCAGTTTAGTCATCATACCGGCGATCTGTTCGAGGCCGTCCTTGCCTTCGAGCGTGAAGCTGTCGAGCGCGTCACGGAAGTAGCCGTACTGCGCGTAGATCTCGTTCAGCCGATCCACCAGGCTCTTGCCTTCGGCCTTGAGCGCGGCGGTCATCTCGCAGATCATGAGGCTGGAGACGACGGCATCCTTGTCACGGGCGTGCGTGCCGGCAAGGTAGCCGAACGACTCCTCGTAGCCGAACAGGAAGTCGTAGTCGCGATCCTTGTTGCCCGCGGCTTTGGCCTGCTCGAACTGGGTGATCTTCTCGCCGATGAACTTGAAGCCGGTGAGCGTGCTGAACACGTTCATGCCGTGGTCCTTGGCGATCATCGCGCCGAGCTCGCTGGTCACCACGGTCTTGACCACGGCCGGACGGGCGAACTTGGACAGGTCAGTGTGGGTGAGCAGGAAGTCTACCAGTAGCGCACCGATCTGGTTGCCGGTCATGAGCTGATAGTCACCGTCGCTCGTACGCACGCCCACGCCTACGCGATCAGCGTCCGGGTCGTTACCGAGCACGATGTCCGCGCCTTCGGCCTTGGCCTGCTCGATACCCATCTTGAGCGCGCCGCGATACTCCGGGTTCGGGGATTCCACGGTCGGGAAATCGCCGTCCGGCACGGTCTGCGCCTCGACGAGGCTGATGTGCGTGAAGCCGTCCGCCTTGAGCATCTTGGTCACCGGCACCAGACCGGTGCCGTGCAACGGCGTGTAGACCACGTTGAGGTTGGCCTTGACGGCCGGATCGGTGATGCGCTGCTGCTTGAGCACGGCGGCGACGAAGTCGTCGGTCACGTCGACCTGCTCGATGAGCGCGGGATTGCCGGCGAACTCGATGCGGTGGTAGTCATCCACCTTGTTCACGTAGGCGATCACCTGCGCGGCCTGCCACGGCACGAGCTGGCAACCAAACTCGTCGTACACCTTGTAGCCGTTGTACTTGGCCGGGTTGTGGCTTGCGGTGATGTTCACGCCGGCCACCGTGCCGAGGTGTTTCACGGAGAAGCTCAGCTGCGGGGTGGGGCGGGCCTCGTGGAAGAGGAAGACCTTGATGCCTTTGCCGCTGAGCACGTCGGCCACGGTCTCGGCCAGTTCGCGGCTGTGGTTACGGGTATCGTGGCAGACCGCCACGCCGCGCTTCGCGCATTCCTCGGCGCCGAACGTGTCAAGCAGGTAGTTCGCAAGACCGGTCGTGGCCTTGCCGACCGTATAGCGGTTCATGCGGTTCGTGCCGGCACCCATCACGCCGCGCAAGCCACCAGTGCCGAACTCGAGGTCGCGGTAGAAACGATCCTCAATCTCCTTGGCGTCCTTCACCGGGTCGAGCGCGGCCAGTTCGGCGCGCGTCGTCTCATCGAAGAACTCGTCGGACTTCCACTGGTCGTAACGTTCCTGATAGGTCATCATATGCTCCTTCTTGTCTTCCAGGTCTTGTACGAAACAGCCGATATGCATTCGCCGTCACGTAACGCTGGTCTGTGAAGTATGGTGTGATGTGCGAGATCCGCATGTGTCACGGATACATACGGATCAGATGATTTCTGACTATTTATTTCCTCGTGCCGCGCAGCGTTCGCGGCTGCGGTGCCGGCGGCTGGTCGCTTTTATGCTTGCCCTTGCCGGAATCGATCTTGCCTGCACCGGTCTTGCCGTCGGCCGGATCGGCATCGTCCGTGTAGTAGTAATAGTTGTTCTTCGACTGCTTCTCGCGTTCCGCGAAGTTCAGCACGGTGCCCACCACGTCGATGCCGAGCGTCTCCAGCTCGTTGACGGTGTTGCGCAGAGCCTTCTTCTCCGCGACGTTCAGGCCGGCGGTCAGCAGAAGTTCCGGACCTTCCTTAGCGAATACGGCCGCATCGTTCGAGACGACCATCGGCGCGGTGTCGATGATCACGTAGTCGTAGATGCCGGAGACCTGCTTGATGAGGTGCTTCATGGCCCGCGAATTAAGCAGGATGCTCGGGTTCATGGTCTGCTTGCCGGCCGGCAGAATGTGCAGGTTCGGCTTCCAGTACTTCTGGAACGCCTCCTGCGAGGTGACATGGCCGGTGACCAGATGGGTCAGGCCGACCGTGCCTTCCAAACCGAGATGGTCGCTGACGGAGGGGTTGCGCACGTCGGCGTCGATGAGCAGCACCATCGCGCCGGATTCGGCGAACGCGGCCGCTAGGTTCGTGCAGATCGTGGTCTTGCCTTCGTGCGGACTGCTCGAAGTGACGACGATCACGTTCGCGAGACTGTTCTCCTCGGTGTCTGCAAACGACAGATTCGTGCGCAGACGGCGGAAATCCTCGGCTTCCGGGGACGCCGGGCGAGAGATGATCACCGGGGTGTTCTCCGTGTACACCTCGTCGCGCGTGATCGTGCCGAGCACCGGCGCATCGATGATCGCCTGCACATCCGATGCCTCCCGGATACGGCGATCCAGATGATCCTTGATTACCGCGGCGACGATGCCCAGTACCAGTCCGCCGACCAGGCTGATGGCAACATTCATCTTTACGTTCGGTGAACTCGGCGAGGCCGGCGTATATGCCTGCTGCACGATCGTCAAGTTCACCGGAGGCACGATCTTGTCACCATCATCGCTGTACAGCGTGCTCGTGATCTGCTTACGCAAGCTTTCCGCCACGCTGTTGGCGATGCTCGACGCGGTCTTGGGATCGGTATCGACCACGCTCACATCCACGAGCATGGTGTCAGTCGGATTGGAAGCCGTGACCTTGCCGGCGAGCGCCGACACCGTGGTGTCGAGGCCAAGGTCGTCGATGACCGGCTTCAGCACGGATTCCGTCTTGACCAGCTGCGGATAGGTCGCGATCTGCGAGCTGATGTACGACGAGCCGGAGTTGTAGTCGCTGGCGTTGCCGCTACTGTTCTGCGAGGAACCACGGTACGTGGCCAGCAGCTGCGACGTCGCCGTGTACTGCGGCGTGCGCGTGAGCGTATACGCCACACCGCATCCGGTGATGACCAAGAACGTCACGATCACCGTGATGACATGCTTCTTGATCGCACCGAGAACGTCTATCGTGATCACATCGTTCTCGGCGTTGCTGTCTGTATTCTTCTCCGTGCTCGACAACGGCCTAACTCCTCCCGTGTACGCAAACGCAAGTGCCTGTCACCGCAACGATTCGAACGGCATCGCCCGATCCGGTCGAATACCCGAACTGGCGCAGGCACGATTTTCTTCACCTATTGCTCAGCGTACACTAAGAACCCCCCCCCCGAGCTAGGTCAGTGGTGTCTGGCGGACGACCATTCCAGTATCTCCACCAAGCGGACTGGTCGTTACATGAATGGTTGCGCTCAGTTCCTCACCCGGCTGCAATGTGACGCTTTTCACACCGACCGTCAACGAATCATGAACAGTGATGCCATCGAAGTCGGCCTGCTGGCCGTCCGGGCCGGTGATCGACCAGTCGACGAGACGACCGCCTGCGGGCGCGTACACGTACAGCATGGAGATGATCTGTCCCTGCCGTTCGTTGGACGTCGTGCTGCCAAGTCCGTCGAATCCGCGGATAACAGCCGGCAGACTCGCCGCGGTCTGCGCATCGAGCGTGTTCTTCAACGTGATATGAATCGTGTACTGCTTCGAGCCATCGGCATACGTCTTGCCGGCCTCGCTGGTGACCTTGTGTTCCAGGTACCAGTCCATCTTGCCCATCGTGCTGTCGTTGAGATATACGCCGGTGATCGGTTTGGTCTGGTCGGTGCTCAGTTCACCGGCGATCGTCGTGCCGGACAGCTGCTTCTGCTCGTCGTCGTGCGCACTCCACAGGTACAGGTGTCCGTCGATCACCGATTGTTTGACCGCGTTGACCAGTCCCGAACTCTTGCCGCCCGCATTGCCCATCACATGCTGGAACGCCGCACCGGCGGCCATGCTGAAGAACACGTTCTGTTCCTGCTGGGTGGGGATGTCGAAATACGCCTGGTTAAGCAGCATCTGCGCGGCGTTGTTGCCGTCGAGCGTCATGCCGTTGTCGAGTGTGACGCCACCGGTGACCTTCAGCAGGTTCTGCAGCACCACCGGGTCGATGCTCAGCACGCCGTCGATGTCCTGCTGGCCGTACATCTGCCGCCACATTTCTGCCGCAAGCTGCGCAGACCGGGGAAATTCCGGGGTGAAGTTCACGTCCTGCCGGTATCGGCCCAGATTATCCGAGAACAGCGTGCGTTCCTCGGCGGTCAGGGCGAGCACTGGCTCGTCCCACGTGTGGTAGTCGGTCTGGAATTCATCGATGCTCAGTTTGCCCTGATCGACATGCATGAGGCCCCACGCACCCGCAATGCCGCCGGTGGTGCGGATTTCGGCGTTGTTTTGCACGAGCACCAGATAGGTGCGCGGCGAGGCGTCAGCGGCGTTCGGGTCGAGGTTCATCATGGGCGGCAGCGCGTTTGCCACTCGCGAGCCGAGATCGACCAGGTCGGACAGCTGACCGAGCTTGCCTTTGGCCGAATCGAGCGCGGTGTTGAGCTGGTCGATATGGGTCGGTTCGAGCTGTTTGAACTGACCCGTCTTGTCGGCAAGCACCGTGTTCGCAGCGGACAGCTTGCCGGCCACGTCAGCAAGGCCGCCGAGCTGGATCGTGCCGTCCTTGATGCCGATGCCGTTGAAATTCAGTGCGTCGACCGAATCGGCCAGCTTGGGCAGCACGTTGTTCGAGATGTCCTCGAAGATCAGCATGGCCTCGCGCACCGTGCGGATGTCGGAACCGTAATACGGGGCCAGCGAGGCGACATGCCATGGCAGGCTGTTGGTCTGCTTGTACGCTGCGTCGAGGTGCCGCTCGAACGTTTCGATGGACCGTTTGGCGGCTGCGGTGTCGCCGCCCATGACCTGCGATTGGATGTTCGACGCGGACTTGACGGCCGCTTCGACCTCGTCTTTGGCCTTCCACGCGGAAACGGCGAACCACGCGCCGAGCGCGACAAGGACAGCGAAGAATATAAGGAACGCGATGGCGATGCGGCGGATGCGATGACGGCGCTTGAGCTTCTTGATATGTTCTCGGCTCATGCGGCGGCGGTGCTTGCGTCGTTCGGCCTGTGCAGCGTCTTCTGCAAGAATCGCCGGATCGACGTCCGGCTGGATGACATCGTTGTCAGGCAGCGGATCTTCCTTATGATCGGCGGCGAGTGAGACCACTGGCGGATTCGGCACCTTCTCCATCGGATCAGTCATAAGGCACGACTATATAACGGGGGGTGACTTCCGGAACACTGCACATACGACGATCGGGGGTAGGCCGCGCAGGCATCATTTCTGCGCGGCCTACCCCCGATCGTCGTATGTCGCGTTGATTCGACACGTCGATCGAACGTGCCGAATCAACGCGGCGAACGCACTGAGTTCACACTTAGTTGAGCGCGAGCGGCTTGACGAGCGGGAACGTGATCGTCTCGCGGATCGTCGCGCCGGTCAGGGCGATGAGCAATCGATCAATGCCCATGCCCATGCCGCCCGCCGGCGGCATGCCCACGCCGAGCGCCTCGAGGAAGTCCTCGTCGATGTCGCAGGCCTCCTCGTCGCCCGCGAGCGCGTCCTTGGCCTGGGCCACGAAGCGTTCGCGCTGCACGACCGGGTCATTGAGCTCGGAGTAGCCGGTGGCCAGCTCGAAGCCGCGCACGTAGAGATCCCACTTCTCGACCACGCCCGGCTTGGAACGGTGGCCCTTGACGAGCGGGCTGGTCTCGACCGGGAAGTCGCGCACGAAGGTCGGCTCGTACAGCTTGTCCTCGTAGAAGTGCTCCCACAGGTGTTCGACGAGCTTGCCGTGGTTCTCCACGTCGTCGCGTTCCACGCCGAGCTTGTCGGCGATCTCGCCGAGATGCTCGACGGAAGTGCCGGGGTTGTCCGGGCCGCCGTTCGGCACGATCTCCTCGCCGAGCGCTTCAGACAGGGAGTCATACATGCTGATCTGCTTCCATTCGCCACCGAAGTCGTATTCGGTGCCGTCGAGCAGCGTGACCTTGTGCGAGCCGAACACGTCCATCGCGGTCTTCTGCACAAGCTCCTTGACGAGACGGCCGATCGTGTCGTACGTACCGTACGCCTGGTACGCCTCGACCATCGTGAACTCCGGCGCGTGCGTCGCGTCGACACCCTCGTTGCGGAAGTCGCGGTTGATCTCGAACACGCGGTCAATGCCGCCGACGAGGCAGCGCTTCAAGAACAGTTCCGGCGCGATACGCAGGTAGAGGTCCAGATCGAACGCGTTCATGTGCGTGGTGAATGGGCGGGCCGCGGCGCCACCGTGCACGGTCTGCAACATCGGCGTCTCGACCTCGATGAAGTCGTGGTCGTCGAAGGTACGGCGCAGCGAGGCGACGGCCTTGGAACGGTTGCGCACCATGTTGCGGATCTTCTCGTCCGCGATCATGCCGATGTACGGCTTGCGGGTGCGGGTGTCGTCGTTGAGCTCCTTGTGCAGCGCGGGCAGCGGCTGCAGGGCCTTCGCGGCGATCGCCCATTCGGTCGCGAAGACGGACAGCTCGCCAGTCTTCGACGCGATCACGCGGCCGCGGATGTACAGGTGGTCGCCGAGGTCGACCAGCTGCTTGAACTGCTTGATCGAATCCGCGCCGATCTCCTTCTTCGAGATCATGCCCTGGATCTTCGTGCCGTCGCCGGCCGACAGCTGCACAAAGCACAGGCCGCCCGCGTTGCGCAGGAACAGCACACGGCCGGCGATGCCGACCATGTCCTCGGTCTCCTGGCCCGGCTCGAGCTTGCCGTCATACTGGGCGCGCACCTCTTCGATCGTGTGGTCCACGTCGAGATGCACCGGGTACGGGGCGATGCCGGCCTCGAGCATCATCGCGCGCTTGGCGACGCGCATCTGCACCTGTTCGGGGTGCGCGAGCGGGCCGAACTCCTTGTTCGACGGATCGACGGCCTCATCCAGCGTCGCGCCGGACTTGATCTTCTCGCGGATCGTCTCATCCTGCTTGAGCAGCATCTCCGCGCGCTCGACCGTGGTCATCGCGGGCGCGGCGGTTTCTTCCTCGTTTGCTTGGGATTCTTGGGTTTCACACATAGGTCATTAGTGTAGCGATCGGGTGATACACGGTCGAAAATCAGCGGTTTTCAGCGCGACACGCCGAAGTTTGACTCCCGGCCGCCAGCATGTAATATAGCGGACGTTGCCAAACGGGCTGTAGCGCAGCTTGGTAGCGCGCTTCGTTCGGGACGAAGAGGCCGCGGGTTCAAATCCCGCCAGCCCGACACCTGAGGCCAGATCGTTGAAATCTCAGCGATCTGGCTTTTTTCATATCGTCCGGGCCGTGTGCCTTCTGTAACATTCGGTGTATCATTACGCACCCCTTGACCGCAGACACGCGACTCATAGATCCGACCAATAACAACCAACAAAGAGGAGTCATGAAGAAGAGTCTGCTTGCGCTGGCATCCGGCGCGTTCATCCTCGGCGCGGCCGAGTTTGTCATGATGGGCATCCTGCCGCAGGCCGCCGCCGCGATGCACGTCGACATCCCGACCGCCGGCCATTTCATCTCCGCCTACGCGATCGGCGTGTGCATCGGCACGCTCATCCTCGTGTTCGGCCGCAAGGTGCCGCCGAAGAACCTCATCATCCTGTTCATGGTTATCGCGCTCGTCGGCAACCTGCTGAGCGCGTGTTCCGTGAGCGCCCCGATGCTGATCGCGGCCCGGTTCATCTCCGGCCTGCCGCACGGCGCGTTCTTCGGCGCGGCCACGCTCATCGCCAAGACCCTGGCCGACAAGGGCAAGGAGGCGCAGTCCGTCTCGATGATGGTGACCGGGCAGACCGTCGCCAACATGCTCGGCGTGCCGGCCGGCACCCTCATGGCCGAATTCCTCTCGTGGCGACTCGCATTCGGCATCCTCGCCGCGTGGGCAGCGATGACGATTCTGCTGGTCGCCGCGTGGATCCCGTTCGTCGCGCCGATCAAGGACGCGGGCATCAAGGGCCAGTTCCGCTTCCTCACCAAGCCCGGTCCGTGGGTGATTCTCGCGGCTGTGTTCACCGGCAATGCGGGTGTGTTCTGCTGGTGGAGCTACGTCTCGCCGTGGCTGCAGAAGACCGGCGGCTGGCCGGCCTCGCTGGTGCCGCTGCTCATGATGCTCGCCGGATTCGGCATGGTCGTCGGCGGTCTAATCGGTGGCCGCATCACCGACCGCTGGCGCCACGCCGGCACTGCGGCGCTCGGTCAGGCGATCTCGTGCGCGGGCCTGTTCATGGTGCTGCTGCTCCCGGGCAGCCAGTTCACGACCGCGCTGCTCACGTTCTGGATCGCGTTCGGCCTGTTCTTCATCTCCGCCCCGCAGCAGCTGCTCATGACCGAGGCCGGCCAGGGCGGCGGCGAACTGATCGCCGGCGCGGCCGTGCAGGTGGCGTTCAACTTCGGCAACGCGGTCGGTTCGATGGTCGGCGGCGCGATGCTCACCACGTTCGCGATGAACTACCGGTTCACCGGTCTCGGCGGCATTCCGCTGGCGCTGCTCGCGGTGGGACTGCTCGCGTTCTACTCCGTCCGTTGCGAGACGCACACCGACGCCGCGGTCCGCATGCGCCCGGTCGAGGTGTGAGCTGCCGCTTTCGTACTTTTTGTGCGTAAGCCAACGCGAACAGCCATGTATGCGTTGCTTACGCACAATGCCGTCAGCAGAATCACACACCGCTCCTCCCCGCCCACAGCCTCCTTGCCCGTACACTGGAACACAGCGGAATCGGCAAGGAGGCTTTGTTATGGACGACAGCGAACTGTTGCGGCGACTGGAGGCATTCGGCGACGCGATCGACGGCGCGAAGGGATACACGAACGACGATGATCTCGCCGAGCATGACGGCGCTGCGAGTGATGTTACGGATGACGCCACGGATGGCGATCAGCCGGCCGCCTTCGATGTGAACAAGTTCCTCGCCGGATTGGATACGATCTTCGATGCGCACGAGGCCGCCACCAAGGCCGGACCGTATCTCGAGCAGGCCGCCGTGGACGCGGAGAACGCCGGCGACGACGCCGGCCTGCTCACCGTGCTCAACGAGATGATGGGCTTCTACCGTTCGCAAGGCAAGCACAAGGAAAACCAGTGGATCATCCAGCGGGCGCTGGAACTCGCCGCGAAAATGGGGATCGAAGGCACCGACGCGTGGACTACCACGCTCATCAACGCGGCCACCGGTCAGCGCGCGGCCGGCAACTACGATCAGGCCGAGGACCTGTACCGCATGGCGCTCGATGCGGCCAGCCGCACTCTCTCCCCCACCGACCGCCGACTCGCCGCGTTGCACAACAACCTGTCGATGGTCTACAGCGAAACGAATCGCAACGACAAGGCCGAAGCCGAGTTGCGCGAGGCGCTGCGTATCCTCGAAGGGTCCAGTCCGAACACGGATGCCGATCTTGACGTCGCATCCACGAACACGAATCTCGCGCTGGTGCTGCTTGCGGAGAACAACCTTGACGAGGCCGACCGGCATGCGGCCCGCGCGCTGGAGATCTACCACAACGGCCATCTCGAGCACAGCGCGCATTACGCGTCCGCGTTGGCCGGATACGCGCAGGTACGGTTCGCGGCCCGCGATTTCGGACGTGCCGTGGACCTGTACCGGCAGGCGCTGGCCGTGATCGACGAATGTTACGGCCGCAACACCGACTACTACCACGTCACCGAAGCGAACCTGCGCCAGGCCGAGGATGCGGCGCGTCAGGCCGGCATCGACATCAGCGAAACCGCGAGCACCGTCGCCTCCCCCGCCGTCACCCCCGCCACCGCCATTCTGAACGTCTCCACCCGCCCGCGCATGTCCGGTCTCAAGCTGGCGCGCGCGTACTGGCAGGAGGTCGGCAAGCCGATGATCGCCGCGAAGTACCCGCAGTATCAGGGCCGTATCGCCGCCGGCCTGGTCGGCCACGGTTCGGAATGCTACGGATTCGACGATGCGATCTCGCAGGATCACGATTTCGGCCCACGTTTCTGTCTGTGGCTGACCGATGAGGATTATGCGGCGATCGGCGCGCAATTGCAGGCCGATTATGACGCGTTGCCGCGCGAGTTCATGGGATACACACGGTCCGACACTGCGACGACCACGCCGCGGGCCACGAGCTCGGGCGCTGGCCGGCGCGACGGCGTGTTCTCGATCGGCGGTTTCTTCGAGTCGATCACCGGCTATCGCGAGGCCCCAGCCGAAGACCGTCCGCATGAATGGCTGATGCTGGACGAGACCACGCTGGCCGCCGCGACAAATGGTGCGGTGTTCGCTGATCCGCTGGGTGCGTTTTCGGCAGCACGTCAGGGATTCACGTTCATGCCGGATGATGTGCGATTGTCGCTGGTCTCGCGCCGGTTGGGCATGATGGCGCAGGCCGGCCAGTACAACGTGCCGCGCATGCTGGAACGCGACGACGGCGCGGCCGCATGGCTGGCGATCAACGAATTCGTGGATGCGGCCAGTTCGCTGGTGTTCCTGTTGAACAACCCGGTGACGGTCGGATACGCACCGTATTACAAGTGGCGGTTCGCTGCATTGCGACGATTGAGCGCACGTATGGCAACTCGTCTACCTGACGTATGCGATCAATTGGAGACGTTGCTGCGCTTGAGTTCCGCGGCATGCTACGGCGGTGCCGGTTTCGGCGAAGGCGGCAAGGGCGCGGCCCCGGCCGTGACACAGGTTGAGCAGACCATCGAGCGTATCTGCGCCGAGGTCGTGGACGAACTCAAACGCGAGCGCCTGACCCGCAGCGACGAAACGTTCCTCGAATGGCAGCGCCCCTATGTCGAGGAGCATATCCAAAGCCCCGCCACCTGTCTGCACAGCATCTAACGCCCCTACTTCCCGTCATTTCGAGCGAGGCGTAGCCGTCACCCCTTGTCATTTCGAGCGAGGCGTAGCCGAGTCGAGAAATCTTCCAAAGCCATTGGCCCATCAGAAGATTTCTCCACTCGCTGCGCTCGGTCGAAATGACAGCGTCATTGACCAACAGAGCTTTCCAGAACCGAACGGAGACCATCATGACCGATGCCAGATCACCGCTGATCGAGCGGATCGTCCGCCGCGAATGGGACCAGTTCCAACGCACCAACAACGAGGGCGGTCGCGCCGCCTGCCAAGGCAACTGGCCGGTGTTCAATCAGATGCGCACCAGCCAGTTCCTCACCTGGCCCGAATCGTTGCTGACCAGCTATCTCAATGATCTGACCGAGGCAGACCGCATCGGCCGCAACCTCGTCACCGAGAAGTACGGTCGTATGATGGCCTCCACCGCACCGGCCGAATACCGTGCGAACATCGAACCGTACATTCCAAGGCTCTCCGATGCGCGCATCGCCGAACAGGAGCGGATCATCGCCATTCAGGTCGAGTGGGCAAGAGATTTCCGCGAGCGCTGGCCGAAGCTTGGCCGGGCGATGCGCGTGCTCACCACCGCGGAGGATACGTCCAAGGCCACCTCGTTCGAGACGTATCTGCGCGGCGAGCTGGGCACGTATTCAGCCACGACGCTTGACTTGTACGAGCGGATGATCGCCGACTATCAGGCTTCCGGCCGTAACCTCACCGAGGAGACGATTCTCGCGACCGTGCAGCTCGGCGGTTTCGCCGATCTGGCTCAGGCCGAAGCCGCGCAATAGTCCCGTCGCATCGCCCATTGCCGCCATCGGGCTATCGGTAGGCCCTTTTTCGCATGGACAGGACTCGTTTTATCGCTTGTCACGTTTGCGGCCGTGCAGCATCGTGGCGAGCGACCAGATCACCGCGACCAGTACCAGCACGCCGCCGAAGCCCGCGAACATGATCGCGGCGGCGATGCGCGGGTCCAGCGTCCACGTCTGGATAACCCATCCGAGCGGAAAATACGCACCGAGCAGTACGCTGAGCACGCCCAGCACCAACACGCATACGCCCAGCGTGATCGTCGCCGCGCTTGGTCCGGTCCTGCGTACGACCGCAGTAGCCGGCGGCGTCGAGTCGTCCGGCATCTGTGCGTATGGGGGATTCGTGGATGGCCGCCGAGGATCGCCCGCACCGGGGCCGGACGGCGCTGCGGCCGCCGATGCGGGCTGCGGCCGGGCAGCGGTATACAGTGGAATCGACGATGCCGCGTCCGCGGCGGCATGCCGATCGTCCGTCCTGTCGCCCGCCGCAGTGGTCGTGGTATCGGTTGCGACATCCGCGGCATCCGAAGCGTTCGCCGCGGATCCGGCATCCATCTCAGCGTCCTCGTCACCGGCGCCGTTCCGCACGGCCGGCATCGCCACGGTGGATGCGTCAGCCGCGTCCGGAACCGGCAGCACTGATGTCTGAACGGTCTCGCCGTCACCGGTTCCGACAATCGGCAGCACAGCGGTTTTCGTATCGCCCGCATCCACCGTTGGCAGTATCGCAGTCCGCTCTTCCACCGGCAGCACCGTCGTCTCCGCCACGGTATCCTCCACCGCCGGCAGCGGCGTAGTCAGTGTCAGCTCATCATTGTTGTCATTGCTCATCGTCTCACGCACCGTCCTCATCCTCCTTCACTCGTTCTTCGTTGCCGGCTCGCCGAACAGGTCGGCGTTGTCGCCCACGGTCTGCGCCGGGTAGCGCACAAACACGCGCCCGCTCAGCAGGTATTGCACGTCGATGAACAGTTCCTCGTCGTTGTCCGGATAGTAGTCGTAGTCGCGCAGCCAGTCCGGCGCGTCCGCACCGTTCGCGTCATTCAGCGCGGCGATCGCGGACCGGCCGTCGTTGCCATGCGCGTTCCCGTCCATGTACGACTGTTGGGAGAACGTGGAACTGCCGAAATTGATGCCGTCACCTTGTGTGCCGATCAGCGCCGCGTACCGTCCGCCGTACGTGTTGCCGCCGAACGTGGATAGGTCGTCATTGCCGAACGCGAACGGGCAGCCGGTGGGCAGCGTGATGACGACTCGTGTCTGCGATGCAGCGAGATGGATGGTGCCGCTCGGGCAGTTCGTACGCACAGTGGTGCCGTTGTGCAGTGTGACGTTATGCTTCGGCCGACGCGCGTAGTCGGTGAGGTCGACGTGTACGAGATCGTTGTCGTAGTTGGTGCCGTCGAAGACGACGCCGTCGCTCAGATGCGTGAACTGTGCGCTGTCGCGGTCGAGATTGTCGTTGCCGGAGTACTTGATCGTGCCGTCGTAGTCGACGTATCCGTGGACGTCGACGACCTCGTACGACCGGTAGACGTCGCTGTAGCGGGATGCGATGTACGTGTAAGTGAAATTGACGGCGAGGATGCATACGGCGGTGATGCCGGCGAGCCACGCGAGCGGCACGAGTCCGCCGGCGCGACGGCCGCGGATGCCGAGTGCGAGGATGACCAGGCCGATGAGTACGCAGGTCGCGCCGATCCACAGGGTCGAGGACCGGATCAGCGAGGTGAGCGTGTAACTGTTCGTTGTGTACAGCGCGACGGCCGCGAAGATGCAGGACAGTCCGAGGACTGCGGCGACGATGATCGGACCGGCCGGTTTGCGGCGGGCGACGGCCGGGCGCGGTTCGGGCTGGGGCGCACGGTACGGGGAGGTCATCGGCCGGATCGGGTTGCCGAACGGCGGTATGGGCGCGGCTGCGGCTGGCGATGCGGACGGTGCGCTCGCGGCGTTGGACGATGCAGAAGCCGCACCGGGAACGCCGGGGATCGGTTGACCGGATGCTGCGTCATGATCGGACGACGGCATGAACGGATTGCCAGATGCGGGTGCCGATTGACCGGATGCCGGAGCCGTAAACGGGCCAGACTGTGGGGACAGCTGACCGACTGGCTGACCGGCCGGCTGATTGCTTGGCTGATTGACCGGCTGATTGACCGAGACTCCGCGTCGCACATACGGCGATCCGTATGGCTGAGTGCCGCCGAAACCGCCGTCGTACGGACGACCGTCACCGGGATTGCCTCCGGCATTACCGCGACCGCCGGCACCGTATCCTCGCTGACGCCGCAGTTCCCGCTCGATGATCAGCCACAGCACGAACGCGGCTGCGGCCGTCAGGAAGATACCGGAACCGGGGAATCCCACGCCGATCATCGTGCACAGGATCACGCCGAGGCAGGCCCAGTCCCAGTCGCCGGCGATCAGCCGTTCGCCAAGGATCTCGCCGGTGCGCCCGTCCGGCAGCAGGAACCATGCGAACGCGTAGAACGCCGCGCCGAATCCGCCGCACAGCACGGCCGCGATCATAATCGCGCGCATCAGCACCGGGCTGATGTTGAAATACCGGGCCAGTCCGCCGCATACGCCGCCGATCCAACGGTCGTCGGACCGCGTGATGCCGCTGCGTCGGATCCATGCGAAGAACCTTGCCGTAGTACCGTTCGAACGGCCTGTTCCGGCGCCGGGGGCGACGTACGGATACGAGGCGGGATCGTACGGATTGGCGGAAGACGGACCTGCCTGCCACTGTTGCCAGGATTGCGCGCCGGACTGCTGATTGGCATACGGCTCGTAACCGCCACCGGCAGTGCCGTACGTCGCGTTGCCGCCGGGCACGGCTCCGGCTCCCGACGCGGCGTTCTGCGTACCGGACTGATGCTGATTTGCTCCGTTGTCCTGCGGAGCATAGGGACCATACGAATTGCTCATGGTTCCATTACAACAGCCCGCACGCGCCGATGCGGTCCGGGGACACCCTGATTCTCCCCTGAACATTGCGTGTACGACCCCGTACGTTCCCTGTCAGGCGGCACAATGGAAGCATGACCCAGCCTGAGACTCCTCCGCCGTATCGAATGCGGCCGCAGTCATCATCGCGACCGACCGTGGCGTCGGATCGTACTGTGCACGACGGTGATCGGTACGCGCGAACCTATGCATCGCCAACGTATGCGACGAGGCCGCAAACGCAGTCGTCACAGCAGCCGGATCGCGCCCAACGTTTGCCATTGATGCGGCCGAAACGCGGGCGCATGCTGTGCGGCGTGTGCCGTGGCGTGGCGCTGCATCTGGGTGTGTCCGTATGGCTGGTGCGGCTCGTGTTTCTCATCTCAACGTGCTTCTTCGGGGCCGGGGCCGCGGCATATCTGTTCCTGTGGCTGTTCGTGCCGGTGGGCGATCCGGTAATCGCGGCGGCCGCCCGGGCGCGATCCGTTGCGCAGGCGCCGTTGTCGCGCGGCAACGCCGTTTCCGGACCGACAGGTTTCACGGGTAGTTTCACAGACGGTTTCACAGGGAGTTTCACGAACGGCACTACGGCTGATTCGGATGATTCCACGGCCGGCCGCATGCCGAACAAGCCATATCGCAGCTCCTCGCAAGCGGCTGGAACCGCCGCCGAGTCCGGCGCCGCCGCGGCCTACGGCACCTCCGAAAGTCTCGCCGAAGCGCTGCGTCGCGCCCCCAAACCGGCCTTGGTCGCGCTCGTCGGCATGGCCAGCATCGCCGTCGCCGTACTGCTCTCGCTCGGCGGCGTCGAATCGGGCCTGATCCTGCCGATTCTGCTCGCATTGGCCGGCATCGGCGTGGCGTGGTTGCAATACAACGCGTCCAGCGGTCAGTTGTGGTCGATGCTGGGCAGTGTGGCGCTGCTGTTCGTGGCGTATGCGGTGTTCGTGATGAACGCGGCGATTCCCGGCTGGGGCGCGTCGCCGCGGAGGATCATCCTTGCCGGCTTTCTGCTGCTGGTCGCGGTGTGTTTCGCGATCGTGCCGTGGATCAGTTCGCTGATTCGCGAGCTCGGCACCGAGCGCGCGCTGAAGGAACGAGAGGAGGAACGCGCCGACATGACCGCGCATCTGCATGACGGCGTGCTGCAAACGTTGGCGCTGATCCAGCTGCATAGCGAGGAATCTGCAACCGTATTCACGCTCGCCCGCCAGCAGGAACGCGAACTGCGCGAATGGCTGTATCAGGAGCGCACCACGACCGACCGGTCGGTCAGCGCCGGCATCAAGGACATCGCCGCGCATGTCGAGGACGAGTATGGCAAACCGATCGAGGTGGTGACCGTGGGCGACGCGCAGCCGAGCGCGCAGACCGACGCGTTACTCGACGCGGCCACGCAGGCGCTGGTCAACGCGGTCACGCATGGCGGCGAGCCCGTGTCCGTCTACTGCGAGGCCGGTGCGAGTCAGGTCGAAGTGTTCGTGCGCGATCACGGCGACGGATTCGACGTGAACGCGATTCCCGAAGGCCGGCTTGGGATCCGCGAATCGATCATCGGCCGTATCCGCCGGCGCGGTGGTACGGTGGAGATCGTATCGAGGCCGGGATGGGGCACCGAAGTGCGCATGCATATGCCGATCGCGGCCGCACGACCGGGCGGTTCCTCCGGGAATGGCGCGCCTGCGGGCGCGGGTGCTGGAAACGCCGCGTGATGCCGCATGATACGTACGACGAAGATGGACCGAAGTTCGACGGATTGACGGCGGGACCGCGCGTGAACCGCACGATGCAGAGCGACGTGAGATAAGGAGAGTGTGATGGAGGATCTGAAGCAGGATGCCTCGCCGATTCGCGTGGCCGTGGTCGACGATCACGAGATGTTCCGCGCAGGCGTGATCGCGACGCTGCAGCCGTATTTCACGATCGTCGGGCAGGCGCCGGACGTGGAGGGCTCGGTGGCGATGATCGCGGCGACCAAGCCGGATGTGGTGCTGCTCGACGTGCATGTGCCGGGCGGCGAGGGCGGCGGCGGGGCGGAGATTCTCGCCAAGTCGCTCGCCTATTCGCCTCATTCGGCGTTCCTGGCGTTGTCGGTGTCCGATTCGCCGCAGGATGTCGGTTCGGTGATCCGCGCGGGGGCGCGCGGGTATGTGACCAAGACGATCACCGGCGAGGATCTCATCAATTCGATCCGTCAGGTGCATGAGGGGTACGCCGTGTTCTCCCCGAAACTGGCGGGATTCGTGCTGTCCGCGTTTCAGGGCGTGCCGGTCGACGGTTCCTCCGGAGCGGCAGGCGGTGTCGCGGGCGGCGGGCACGATGAGGAACTCGACCGACTATCCGCCCGCGAGCAGGAGGTGATGCGGCTCATCGCCCGCGGCTACACGTACAAGGAGGTCGCGGCCGAGCTGTTCATCTCGATCAAAACCGTCGAGACGCACGTCAGTTCGGTGCTGCGCAAGCTCCAGCTGTCCAACCGCACCGAGCTCACCCGCTGGGCCGCCGACCGTCGCATCGTGTGAACGGTTCCGATTCCGCGGTCGGTCTTCATAGGCCGCGATCGAGCCCCAACCGACCGATCATAATTCGGTTTCAGTCATTCACAACAGGCGGTTCCGCACCTGAGCCGCGTTGAGGAACTGGATACCGGCGAGTCCGACGGCGCTGGCGGCGTCGGCGTTGCGCGCCTTGTCGTCCACGAACGCGGTCGTCGCCGGATCCACGCCGAACCGCGTAATCGCACGGCGGTAGATCTCCGGATCGGGCTTGTGAATATGCTCCTCGGACGAGACGACCGTGTCGCACAACAGCGCCAGCCATGGAAACTTGAGATGCGCGGCGTGCACGAATTTCGCGGTGAAATTCGTCAGACCCCACAGCCGCACGCCCGCCGCGTCGAGATCGCGCAGCAGCAGGGGCATGCCGTCGATCATGTCGTACAGGGCAAGCCGCTGACGGTCGAAATAGTCGCGGAACAGCTGCACCGGATAGCCGGCGTCCATCGTGTCGCTATGGTGATGGGCCGCATAGTCGTCGATGATCTGTTCCTCGCTCCAGCCAAGGTCGGACAGCACGTCGTAATGCCAGAAACCGTACTCAGTCGCGCGGTCGAAGAACGTATCCAATTCAGCCGCCGGATACAACCCGTCCAACGCGAGCCGCGGACGCCAGTCCAGCAGCACGTCGCAGTAGTCGAAGATCACATCGGTGTACGACGGCCGGTTCCCCGCGGTTTCGGCATCCGCCCCAGTCAGATCACTCATACGACCAGAGTATGCAAAAAGGGTTCCGGCAACGCCGAAACCCTTCGCAAAGCGGACAGAGCGAGATTCGAACTCGCGGTGGGTTGCCCCACAACGGTTTTCAAGACCGTCTCTTTAGGCCGCTCAGACACCTGTCCCTTGTGCGCCGCACGGCGAAGCCGCGAAATGCGCACGATGTTCAATTATACAGCGGGGGTGGTCAGTGGAATTGCTTGCTAACACATCATCGGTTTATCGGCACTTGGCTCTTTCAGCCGTTGGAAGATGAGATCGCTTTAGCTTTGACACTCCCCCAGTCAGCTTCGCTGACAGCCCCCTCAGCCGAGGGGGCCGAGAATACACGGAATCAGGCTTCCCACTTGACGAACAGTCCAGTGGACTGTTCGTAGCCGCGCACAGCGACAGCGGCCGTGCGCGACGCAGGACACAGCAGGCGTGATGAAATCACGCCTCCCACTTGGTGGGCTCGATGACTTCCTTGCCGCCCATGTACGGACGCATGGCCTGCGGGATCTCGATGGAACCGTCCTTCTGCTGGTGGTTCTCGAGGATCGCGACGAGCCAGCGGGTGGTGGCCAGCGTGCCGTTGAGCGTGGACACCGGACGGGTCGAACCGTCCTCGGTGCGCTCGCGGATGTTGAGGCGGCGGGCCTGGTATTCGGTGCAGTTCGAGGTGGAGGTCAGCTCGCGATAGCGGCCCTGGGTCGGCACCCACGCCTCGCAGTCGAACTTGCGGGCGGCGGAGGAACCGAGGTCGCCGGCGGCGGTGTCGATGATGCGGTACGGCACCTCGACCTTGGCGAGCATCTCCTGCTCCATCTCGAGCAAGTGCCGGTGCTCGGCGTAGGAGTCCTCCTGCTTCGCGTAGACGAACATCTCGACCTTGTCGAACTGGTGCACGCGGATGATGCCGGAAGTGTCCTTACCCGCGGCACCGGCCTCACGGCGATAGCAGGACGACCAGCCGCAGTAGCGCAGCGGGCCGTTGTTCAGATCGAGGATCTCGTTCTCGTGCATGCCGGCGAGCGCCACTTCGGACGTGCCGACGAGGTACTGGTCGTCGGGTTCGCGCAGACGGTAGATCTCGTCGGCGTGCGAGTTGAGGAAGCCGGTGCCGGCCATGACCTCGGGACGCACGAGCGTCGGAGTGATGGCGAGCACGAAACCGTGCTGCTCGGCCTGATCGACGGCCATGGTGAGCATGGCGATCTGCATGCGGGCGACCGCGCCGCGCAGGAAGTAGAATCGGGAGCCGCCGACCTTGACGCCGCGGCGCATGTCGATGCCGGCCACGCCGGTGCCGAGGGTCAGGTGGTCCTTCGGCTCGAAGCCTTCGGCCGCGAAGTCGCGGATAGTCCCGACCTTCTTGACGACGACGTAATCGTCCTCGCCGCCTTCCGGAGCCTCCGGCTCGACGATGTTGGAGAGCTTCCACATGGCGGTGGTGTATTCCTCGGCGGCGGCGTCCGCGGTGGCCTTGTATTCGGCGACCTTGGCGGCGAGGTCCTTGGTCTGAGCGATGAGCGCGGCCTTCTCGTCGGCGGGAGCGGCGGCGACCTTCTTGCCGATCTCCTTCTGCTGGGCGCGGGCTTCCTCGAATTCCTTGAGCGCGGTGCGGCGCGTCTCATCGGACTTGAGCACTTCATCGACGAGTTCGACGGACTCGCCGCGCTTGCGCTGCGATTCCTTGACGACGTCGGCATGTTCACGAATGAATTGAATATCAAGCATAGGCTCAGCCTACCGCCGTAAGCCGACACGCGTGGCCGGAGGCCGATCCGCCCGCACTATGCGGCGAACGTGCAGGAATCGTTGAATTTCGCCGTGTCGCAGCGGAATTGTTCGCGGGTTGCAGACACAATGTAAGGTATGCCTACAGTCGTCATCGTCATCGCAGTCATCATCGGCATCGCCGCCATCGCCGCGGCCGCGTTGTTCGCGGTTCGCGCCTACCGCAAACGCCGGCTCGCCGAACGCATCGACCAGCGCGACGACGACCAAGTACATTACGCGTTCATCGTCAACCCGTCGAAGCCGCAGGCGAAGGAACGCAAGAAGCACATCAAGCAGTTCTGCAAGGCCAAGGGTCTGAAGGAAGTCGAGTTCATCGAGACACAGCTCGACAAAGACGGCCGAGCGTGCGCGAAGGAGGCGCTGGCGAACGGCGCTGACGTGGTCGTCGCGGTCGGCGGCGACGGCACGGTGCGTACCGTGGCGAGCGCGATGGCCGGCACCGGGCACGCGATGGGCATCATCCCGATCGGCACAGGCAACCTGTTCGCCCGCAATATGGGCATTCCGGTGGACGATATCGATGCGGCGCTGTCGGTGGCGACCTCGCACGGGTCGCGGCACGTCGACGTGGGCCGTTTGACGCTGCTCGACGACCCGACCACCGATCACGGCCACGCGTTCCTGATCATCGCGGGCATCGGTTTCGATGCGGTGATGATCGACGACACCGATCCCGAACTCAAGAAGAACATCAGCTGGCTTGCGTACTTCGTGTCCGGGGTCAAGAACCTGTTCATCCCGAAGTTCCGCGGCACGGTGACGATCCGCAGCGCGGACGGCAATTCGCATACGATTCAGGGACTGCAGTTCCGCACGTTCATGGCCGGCAACTGCGGCCAGATCCCGATGTTCTCGCTGATGCCGGAGGCGTTGTACGACGACGGCATCCTCGATTTCGAGATCATCGACACATCGGGCGGTATCTTGGGCTGGGCGAATCTGTTCGGCGACGTGGTGCATCAGACAATCACCGGCAAGTCCGGTTCGAGTCCGCTGTCGGTCAACTCCACGATCGACAACATTCAGGGCGTGAGCGCGGAGATTCGGCTCGAGAAGCCGGTTCCGGCGCAGGTGGATGGTGACATGCTGCCCGAGACGCAGCACATCCGCTTCGATGTGGAACGCAAGGCGCTGTGCGTGCGTGTGCCGGAGGTCGACCCCGACTTCTCCGCCACCGGTATCATCCCGCCGATTCGCGACTAGCTGTTGGCGACTGGGGACAGGGCCGGCATCGTGTTTTGTACGATGCCGGCCCTTCCGCATCCCTGACAAACGACCGGACGCCGTACCCCCGGCAAACGCCTGGACGCCGTATGCCCGGGAGTAACCGGACCGGTATCCGGGCGTTCCTCCATTCCCGGGCTTACGGCCCTTTCAAAGGTCAAAACCGGCCGTATGCCCGGAAACACGTCCACCTTTGCTCAACCTTCCCGGGCTTACGGCCCTTTCAACAGTCCACACCGGCCGTATGCCCGGGAACAAAGTCTGCGTCCGATTACTCGCTCATTCTCTCCCGGGCTTACGGCCGTTTCGAAGGTCAAAACCGGCCGTATGCCCGGGAACACGTCCACCTTTGCTCAACCTTCCCGGGCCTACGGCCATTTCGGCGGGCCATACCGGCCGTATGCCCGGGAGATATGGCCCGTGATCCGCTAACTCATCGGCGCAGGCCCACGACGTGTACGGAACGGCACGCCGACAAGTCACACACGGAGACAAGACCCGCAGGATTACCCACATAACGACAATGAGGCTCTGCTTCCGAGAATCCGGAAGCAGAGCCTCACGTATATTCGTCCGCGCGGCACAAGATAGGCAAAGCCGCGCGGACAAATCGAACGGGATTCACCCGTTCAGACGAGACGTACTCGATCGATCAGAGCAGATCGAGCAGCATCGGGTCGGCCAGGGCGATCACCGCGGCGCGGGCGTCGGCGGCGGTACGCGCATCGACCGCGTAGGCGGCCATCTGCTGGCAGGTCGACATGTCGTGCAGGCGCAGGGCGGCACGCACGGCGTTGACCTTCTTCGGGGCCATCGACAGCGACTGCACGCCGAGGCCGGCGAGCACAAGCGCCAGCAGCGGATCGCCGCCGGCCTCGCCGCACACGCCCACGTACTTGCCGGTGGCCTTGCCACCATCGCACGCGGCCTTGATCATGTTGAGCACGGCCGGCTGCCACGGGGTGAGCAGGTTGGCCAGTTCGCCCTTGAGTCGGTCGGCGGCCATCGTGTACTGCGCGAGGTCGTTGGTGCCGAGCGAGGCGAAGTCCACGACGGACAGCACCTGCGCGGAGCGGATCGCGGCGGCGGGCACCTCGATCATCACGCCGACCTTCGGCAGGCCGAGCGCACGCACCTTGTTGGCGAACCATTCGGCTTCCTCCACGGTGGCGACCATCGGGGCCATGACCCACAGATCGCCGTGGGTGGCCTCGTAGGCGTTGGCGAGGGCCTGCAGCTGCGTGTCGAGCAGGTCTTCGCGGCGCTGGCTCAGGCGCAGGCCGCGCACGCCGAGGGCCGGATTCTCCTCCTCGCCGAGATTGGCGAAGGCGAGCGGCTTGTCGGCGCCGGCGTCGAGCGTACGCACGACGACACGGCGGTCGCCGAACGCCTGGAGCACCTTGGTGTAGGTGTCGGTCTGCTCTTCGAGGGTCGGAGCGGTTTCGCGGCCGAGGAACAGGAACTCAGTGCGGAACAGGCCGGAGCCTTCGAGGTCGAACTTCGCGGCGGCTTCGGCGTCAGCCACCGTGCCGATGTTGGCGAGCAGCTTGACCTTGAAACCGTCACGGGTGCTGCCTTCGCCGCTGGAGCCGGCGAGCGCGGCGGCGCGACGGCGGGAGCGTTCGGCCAGCTGGTCGGCCTCCTCCTCGGTCGGGGAGACGATGACCTCGCCGACGCCGCCGTCGAGGGCGATCGTGTCGCCTTCGGCCACGGCAGCGGTCACGCCGGAGACCTTGACGGCCGCCGGAATGCCGAGCTGTGCGGCGAGGATGGCGGTGTGGCTGGTCGGGCCGCCCTCTTCGGTGATGACGCCGAGCACAGTGGCCGGGTCGAGCGTGGCGGTTTCGGCCGGGGCAAGGTCACGGGCGACGAGCACGACCGGGATGGTGATGTCCGGAACGCCCGGCGCGGGCAGGCCACGCAGCTCGCAGATCGTGCGGTTGCGCACGTCGTGCAGGTCGGTGACGCGCTCGGCCATGTAGCCGCCGAGCTTCTTGAGCATTTCGGCGTAGCCTTCGACCGCGTTGTACACGGCGTGAGTCACGCCGTCGCCGGCCTTGAGGCGCTTGGTGATGGCCTTGGCGAGGCCGCGGTCGCCGGCGAGCTGCGCGGTGGCTTCGAGCACGGCGCGGGACTTGTCGGACGTGGCCTTCTCGGCGCGGGCCTTGAGACTGGCAACGACCGCCTCCATGGCGGCCTTGACGCGCTCGGCGTCGGCGGCCGGATCGGTGCAGGCGGGCTCGTGCTCGTCCACGCCCGGCGCCTCGCGCACGAGCGCCAGCGGGCCGGATGCGGTGCCGGCGCACACGCCGATGCCGTGCAGAATCTTGTGTTCACTTGCCATATGTGATGCTCCTAGATAAGAAGAAACGTCAGCCTATCGAATCGAAATCGGACGGCTCACTCGGCGTCGAGATCGCGAGTCAGCATCTCGGCGAGCTCGTCCATCGCGGCTTCGGCTTCCGCGCCGTCCTCTTCGCAGGTCAGGGTGACGGTGTCGCCGCCCTTGACGCCGAGGGTCATAATTTCGAGGGCGCTGGCGGCATCCGCCTCTTCGCCGTCGAAGGACAGGGTGACGTCGATGCCCTTGTCGTCGACGGCCTGCGCGAACAGGGCGGCAGGACGGGCATGAAGACCGACGGAGGCTCCGATGACTGCGGTACGGGTGATCATGATGGTTTCCTTTCAGTTGTTTGGTTATGTGGACAGTTTGATGCTCAGTGTTTGAGCTGGTTCGCGACGCGCGCGACGTGCAGCGTGAGGTACGCGATCTCGTCGTCGCTGATGTCGGCGCCGAGTCGCAGTTCGAGCACGGATGCGATTGTCATCGCGCAGTGCAGCGCGTCCGGATAGGATTCGCGGATCGCGTTGACGATCGGCTCGGGTTCGCGCTCGAGCTGCTTGTGCTGGTGGATGCGGACGAACAGGTAGCGCAGGTGGGTGATGAACCGGCCCACGCTGACCGATCCCTGGTCGAGCGTGATCCCGTAGCTCTGCTCGATGATGTCGAGCATCTGCTGGATCACGCCGGTCATCGTGTACGTGTACGACAGGTCACCGGTCAGGAAGCCCGCGTTGACGAGATGCAGCGCGAGCGCCGTCTCCTCGCCGTCGGGCAGCGGCTTGTCGATCCGCTTGTTGATCGCGGCGAGCAGCGTGCAGCCCTGCGCGTATTCCTGCGGGTACAGGTTGCGCACCTCGCCGAGCAGCGGGTAGACGACCTTGATGCCTTGGTTGACGCGGATGATCGCGTTGGCCACGTGGTCGGACAGCGCCATGACCAGCGTGGTCGAGGCGATCTCCTGTTCGCCGAGGCCGGCCTCGCGCATGGATTCGACCACGATGCGGATGATCTCGGGCGGGATGTCCGACAGCATCTGCGCGAGGTGGTCGGGGTCGCGGCCGTCGGCCGGCACGAACTTGCGTACGACTTTGGCCGCGTCGACGGGACGCCCCGGCCGGGCCTGGAATCCCAGGCCGCGGCCGGTGAGGATCACTTCTCCCCCATCGTCATCCTTGGCGAGAACGACGTTGTTGTTGAATACGCGAAGTATCTCCATGGCATCCCATCACTTGCAACCGGCAGGTCAGTGCTCGACCTCGATCACCGGATCGCCAGTCGTGACATCCTTGCCCGCGAGCGGGGTGACCGAAGTCATCTTCTTGGTATTGGTCACGGCGATGATGGTGGCGGTGGAGTATCCGGCTTCCTTGACCTTGTCGAAATCGACGGTGGCCAGCAGGTCGCCAGCCTTCACGCGCTGACCCTTGGCAACGGCCACGTCGAATCCGTCGCCGTTCATCTGCACGGTGTCAATACCGATGTGGACCAGGACCTCGACGCCGTCATCGGTCTTGATGCCGTACGCATGGCCGGTCTTGGCCACGGTCTTCAGTGTACCCGACACCGGGGCCTTGATCTGGGATTCGGACGGCACGACCGCGACGCCTTCGCCGAGGGCCTTGGACGCGAACACCGCGTCGCCGGTCTCCTCGAGGGTGATGACGTGGCCGTTGCACGGGGAGACGACTTCCTTGGTCGGCTCGGCCGGTTCGGCCGGGGCCTCAGCGGCGGACGCGGAGGCAGCCGGAACCGGGGCAGCCGGGGCGGACTCGACGGCCGGAGCGGCGGCAGCCTCGGCCTCGAGCTTGCGATCGGCCTCTTCCTGGGCCACGCGGGCCAGCACTTCGGCCTTCTGCTCCGGGGTGCGGTAGTCGAGGGTGACGATCAGGAACATGGAGACGGCGAACGCGACAGCGATGGACACGCCGTAGACCCACATTTGGTCGAAGACCGGGACGGTCAGCAGCGAGGTGAACGCGAACGCGGTGGTGGTCACGCCGCGCACGGTCTGACCGGAGGCGACGACGGACGGGAACAGCCAGCCGAGGACGGCGATCACGACACCGCCGACGCCGCAGCCGATGAGCATGCGCTTGTAGACCAGCTTGTAGCGCAGGTGGATGCCGTAGAGGGACGGCTCGGAGACGCCACCGAGCAGACCAGCGGCGAGGGCGCCGATGGAGGTCTGGCGCATTTCCTTGTCGTGGTCGCGGATGGAGAGGAACAGCACGCCGGCGGTCGCGCCGAAGCAGGCGAAGTTCCACACACCCATCGGGCCCTGGATGAAGTCGTAGCCCATCGACTGGATGTTCATGAGCATGAGGGCGTTGAGTGGCCAGTGCAGGCCGAGCGGGACGAGGAACGGGTAGAGCAGCGGGATCGCGATGGCGAAGATGAACGGTGCGTGGCCGTTCATCCAGGCGAGGATGACGCCGAGGCCGTTGCCGACCCACACGCCCAGCGGGCCGATGAGGAACGCGGTGAGCACGCCGACGATGATCATGGAGAAGAACGGCACGAAGACGAGCTGGACGCTGTCCGGAATGATCTTCTTCAAACCGTGGTAGACGAGACCGAGCACGGCGGCCATCATGAGCGGCACGAACACGTTGCCGGAGTAATCAGACAGCTGCATCGGCAGACCGAAGACGGTGGCGGTGCAGTCGGTGGTGCCCAGCGTGGCGTTCTCGACGCACTGGACGGCGTCGCCCCACGTCTTGGTGTCGGACAGCGCGGTGAACTGCGGGGTCATGAGCATGGCCATGATGGAGCCGCCGAGCCACGGGTCGACCTTGAGCTTCTTCGCGGCGTTGTAGGCGACCATGATCGGAAGGAAGTAGAACACGCCCTTCCAGATGGCCTTGATGAACATGAGCGAGGTGTTCGCCTCGTCGTTGGCGATGACGCCGAGCGAGATGAACAGGTTGACGAGCGCGATGATGATGGACGCGCCGAGCAGGACGCCCAGGATCGGGCGGAACGAGTCGGCCAGGTATTCGAAGAACGAGTCGAGCCAGGCGACCTTGCCGCGCGCCTTCGCGCGTTCGGCGGCCTTGACCTCGGCGTCGGTCATCTTCTTGGCTGTGCCGACGTTGGCCATCTCGGGCAGGTGCATGATCTCCTCGTACATGGAGGCGACCGCGCCGCCGATGACGACCTGGAAGCGATCGCCGGACTGCGGGACCGCGCCGAGCACGCCCTTCATGTTCTGGAGTCGATTCTGGTCAACTTTGCCCGCGTCGACAAGCTCGAAGCGAAGTCGAGTCGCGCAGTGGGTCAGGCTCTTGACGTTGCCCGCGCCACCGATGGCATCGATGATCTGCGATGCAGTGGATTCGGCCATCTTCTTTCCTTCCTTGGATTCTTCTTTTAGTTTTCCTGGTATGCTCTCCGCCCTCGCAGAGCCGCCAGCAACAAAAAAAGACCCGAGACACGTGCCGCACGCATAGATATGCGTATGGCAAATGCCTCAGGTCTTGCGTCTTGTGTGACTTGCAACCCTGCAAAAGTAGAAGTTCATGAGTCAATATATATCCGAGGTTAACCCGGAAGCAAACTTCGGAGTGTCGTTGACGATCCGCCGCACGGTGGCAATATCACACCGTCATAATCCTCCGCAATATCCGGTTTCGCAGTCCCGTATAGGCTCGTCATGGTTGCAGATCGAGCGGATTATCAGTACGCGCCTTTATGGCCAAGCACCGCGCCGACTGTACGGAACATGAGCACGATGTCGCCCAGAATCGACCAGTTCTGCACGTACGC
Source organism: Bifidobacterium simiiventris (assembly GCF_019331715.1). Classification (GTDB taxonomy): domain Bacteria; phylum Actinomycetota; class Actinomycetes; order Actinomycetales; family Bifidobacteriaceae; genus Bifidobacterium; species Bifidobacterium simiiventris. The sequence continues at coordinate 286,848 of NZ_JAHBBG010000003.1, read as the reverse complement.
CACGTCGAGCTGCTCGCTCTCCTCGGCGCTCAGATCAGAACGGCCGGAGACCTGCCACGGTCCGGTGATGCCGGGCTTGACGAGCATGCGCATCGCGTAGATGCGGTTGTAACGCGCGTATTCCTCGGGCAGCGGCGGACGGGGTCCCACGACCGACATGTCGCCGACGAACACGTTGAGGAACTGCGGCAATTCGTCGATCGAGAAGCGGCGGATGAAATGGCCGACCTTGGTGATGCGCGGGTCGTCCTTCATCTTGAAGATGAACCGGTCCCTCTGGCCGGTCTGTTCGGCCAGCTTCGCTTTGAGCTCGTCCGCGTTCACGACCATCGAACGGAACTTGATCATGCGGAACGGATTGCCGCGCAGGCCGATGCGTTCCTGCGTGTAGAAGATCGGGCCGCCGTCGGTCAGTTTGATCGCGATCGCGACCGGCAGCGTGATGATCAGCGAACACAGGATCGCGAGCGACGAGACGACGATGTCGAACAGGCGTTTGACGATGCGCGTGGTCACGCCGTACTGGGCGAGACGGATCGTGAGCACCGTCGTGCCTTGGATAGACCGAACCTGCGTCTGGTGGCCGGCCACGTCCACGGACGACGTGATGAGCGCCAGTTCAAGCCCGAGCGATTCCATGCGCACGGAGAAGATGTTGAAGTTGTCGGAGAAGCGGTGCAGCACGTCGCATACCATCACGGTCTGTGCGTCCAGGTTCACGAATCGTTCGGCAAGACCGTGGTCGGCGTATGGGATGACGGGAATCGGGGATCCCCATGATTCGCCGACGATACGGTTCATGGCGTCGATGTCGGGATCGGCCTCGACCAGTCCGGTTTCGGAATCGAGCCGGATCGGGCACACGGCCACCGGACGGTAGTTCAGCTGGTCGCGCCGGGCCAGGAACCGCAGCGTCCTGCCGATGCCCTCGGGCGAGCCGACGATCACCGTGCCGTACGAATACGCGCCCTTGGAGCGGCTGCGCGTGATGATCATGCGGGTGATCACGCGTTCGATGACCGTGGCGAGCCATGCGGAGACGACGATCAACGTCACCCCGCCGAGCGACAGACCCAACCCAAGCACGAAATTCAGCGCGCACAACCCGACCCAGCTCAACGCCACGCCCTTGAATACAAGCATGTTGAGCTGATAGCCGTCGCCCATCACGTGACGGTGGTACACGCCCGACGCCCTCAGGCACGCGATCCAGATCAGCGCGCCGACCGTCAGATACAGGCTGACGGAAAGGCGGCCGCCCCAACGCCACATCGCAAGATAGCCGGTGGTGCCATGCAGATTGAGCACACAGGCGCCGGCCAGGATGAACATGGCCGCGTCGCACAGCATGAGCGCGAGATTGATGAAAAACCGCCAGTACAGCACATGCGACAACTGGTTCTGCTGCAGATCGCTTAAACCCGCAAAACCGCCGGACTCGCTCGCGCCCGCGCAACCGTCGGCGGCGCCGCCCTTCGCATATGGCATGCCCATGCCAGTCTCTCCTCTCGCGTTCACGCGTCGACCACACGCGCTCGGAGTTTTATCCTATCGTGTTCAGTGATCGATATGTATGCCGTTTTCGCATCACGGAAACGACCTCATCCATCGTCGAGCGGTTCCTCATCGTCGCATATGGCAGACGACAGTCTGCGGTTCGGTACGTTCGCAGTCGCACCAGATAGATTTTTTTACTTCCTAATCATCGCCCGACATACCATAAAAATTAAATATTCTCACAAAATATGACAGAAATTAACAGTGATGTTGGTTGCACGACGGATGCAAAGGTTTGCATAGACGTGAGGGCGTGGCACAATAGGGCGTATGGTAGCAACAAATGCGGGTCTTCCCGCCACCCCAGCTGATCTGATCAACGTCGACGAAGTCATCGGCAAGTACTACGACCTCGTCCCCGATCCGTCCGTCCCCGAGCAGCGTGTCGTCTTCGGCACCTCCGGCCACCGCGGATCGTCCCTGAAGACCTCGTTCAACGAGGCCCACATCGTCGCCATCTCCCAGGCCATCGCCGAATACCGCAAGAAGGCCGGCGTCACCGGTCCGCTGTACCTCGGCGCCGACACGCACGCGCTGTCCGAGCCGGCCAAGAAGACCGCCATCGAGGTGCTCGTCGCCAACGGCGTGCACGTGCGCATCGACTCGCGCGGCGACTTCGTGCCGACCCCGGTCGTCTCACAGGCGATCCTGACGCACAACCGCGCGGCCGACGGCACCCAGCGCTTCACCGGCGACGGCCTCGCCGACGGCATCGTCGTCACCCCGAGCCACAACCCGCCCACCGACGGCGGCTTCAAGTACGACCCGGTCACCGGCGGCCCGGCCCCGGCCGACGTGACGAACGCGATCGCCGCGCGCGCCAACGAGCTGCTCGGCGACTACAAGAACGTCAAGCGCGTGCCGTACGAGGAGGCCATCAAGTCCGAGTACGTCGAAGGCTTCGACTTCCGCGACCACTACGTCTCCGACCTCGGCAACGTGATCGACTTCGACGCGATCCGCAACTCCGGCGTGCGCCTGGGCATCGACCCGCTCGGCGGCGCGTCCGTGAACTACTGGCCGCTCATCAACGAGAAGTACTGCCTGAACATCGGCGTCGTGCGCCCCGAGGTCGACCCGACGTGGCGTTTCATGACCATCGACCACGACGGCAAGATCCGCATGGATCCGTCTTCGCCGTACGCGATGAAGGGCCTTGTGGACGAGCTCAACGCCGGCGCGTGGAGCAAGTACGATCTCGTCGGCGGCACCGACCCGGACGCCGACCGCCACGGCATCGTCTGCCCGAACTGGGGCGTGATGAACCCGAACCACTACATCGCCGTGTGCGTCGAATACCTGTTCGGCGGCAACCGTCCGGGCTGGCCGGAGGGAGCGGCCGTCGGCAAGACGCTCGTCTCCTCGTCCCTGATCGACCGCGTGGCCGCGTCGATCGGAGCGAAGGTGCTCGAGGTGCCGGTCGGCTTCAAGTGGTTCGTCGACCCGCTGTTCACCGGCGAGGTCGCGTTCGGCGGCGAGGAGAGCTCCGGCATGAGCTTCCTGCGCAAGGACGGCCGCATCTGGACCACCGACAAGGACGGCCTGATCCCCGACCTGCTGGCCGCCGAGATCACCGCCAAGACCGGCAAGAACCCGGCCCAGCTGCACCAGGAGCAGGTCGAGCGCTTCGGCGAGTCGTGGTACAAGCGCGTCGACACGCCGACCACGTTCGAGCAGAAGCAGAAGTTCGCCAAGCTCACCGGCGACGACGTGACCGCCACGCAGCTCGCGGGCGAGGACATCACCGCCAAGCTGACCGAGGCGCCGGGCAACCACGCCAAGATCGGCGGCCTGAAGGTCACCACCAAGGACAACTGGTTCGCGGCCCGCCCGTCCGGCACCGAGAACATCTACAAGGTGTACGCCGAGTCGTTCGAATCGCCCGAGGCGCTCGACAAGGTGCTCGCCGAGGCCGAGGACGTCGTGAATAAGGCCCTGGCCTGACGTCGTTCACCGTCTGACTGAAGGAACCCTCCCGGATACGGTTCATGCGTCCGGGAGGGTTCCTTCAGTTCCGACCCCAGCCGACGACAGACCCGGGCCCGGGCATACTGCCGGTTTTCCTCACGAAACCGGCAGTATGCCCGGGCCTTGTTGTACGGTCTTCCGGTTCCCGCCATGCCACCATCCCGGCAACCGGTTAGGGTTGGCCGTATGACTATCACTGTTTCTACAGACGGATCCGCGCTGGGCAACCCGAACGGCCCGATGGGTTGGGCATGGGCCGACCACGAGGCGCACGCGGGCGGCCGATCCGGCCACGAGCACGGCGGCGACTGCGATGCGGGCGGCGCGACGAACGGCACGAACCAGATCGGCGAACTGTGCGCGGTGCTCGAGGCGTTGCGCTCGCACCCCGGCGCCGAGCCGCTGGTGATCGAGACCGATTCGCAGTACGCAATCAACTGCTCGACCAAGTGGGTGCACGGCTGGAAGAAGAACGGCTGGAAGAACGCACAGAAGAAGCCCGTGAAGAACGCGGCGCTGATCAAGGCGATCGACGCGGAACTGTCCCGGCGTGCCGGGTCGGTGAAGTTCGTATGGGTCAAAGGGCACGCGGGCAACGCCGGCAACGAGAAGGTCGACGAGCTGGCACGAACGTATGCAGGAGACTGCCGGTCGGGGGTACGTGACGGCTATCTGCCAAAGGAAGGATGGGAGTCGCTGCTCGCATCCGAGTATGCGAAAGGCACGGATGTGCCGGCCGATGCGCGGATGCTGATGGACGGTCTGATTTCCGCGAAGGACTATCACTTGGGACGCGGCGAGGATACGGGAGATGGCGGCGATGTGATCGGACGCGACGAACGTGCTGTGCGTTCCGACGTGGAAGATTTCTCCGCTCCGCTCCGCTCCGGTCGAAATGACAGTAAACGGGCTGGCGGCTTCGGTCGAAATGACAGTGAGCAGAGCGTCGACGTTCCCTCCCCCACTGTCATTTCGAGCGAGCGCAGCGAGTCGAGAAATCTTTCCGGCACCTCAACGCCATCATTGTCATCCGCACACTCGACTGAACCATCTTCGCAACAGCCACCCGCGACGCAGTCCGCATCTTCTCAGCCATCCGCAGCACCGTCATCACAGTCCGTCGCGCAGTCATCCCTGCCGCAACAGTCGCGACCGTCCGGACTCGCGGTGTCCGGTACGCTGCGGTTCACTCCCCCGCCGTCTTCCAGCCCGACCTACGATGGCCAGCCGCGCATGATCAGCGGCTACGTCATGATCGACGGCTACGTGAACGGCGACGGTACGATCACGATCGACAGCGCGCCGTTTCTAGTGCGGCAGTAGGCCGCAGCCGGTCAGGACCGCCCATCGATCATCTACCGGTCGTCCGTCGGCCACAAGTCGCATAACTGATCGTGCCCCGCACATGTCACAAGCATCACACCAAAAACGGGACACAACGTCACAACAAGGAACACATCGGATACACTAGGAAACTAGGCCGAGCGCCGCGCACGAAAGCGACGCGAGGCGAATTTCCCGTCGAAGGAGAGTAGATATGGATAAGGCACAGCAGGATGCGCTGAAGAAGGCGGCCGGTATCGAAGCCGCCAAGCTGATCACCGACGGCATGATCGCGGGTCTCGGCACCGGTTCGACCGTGCGGTTCCTCGTGGACGAGCTCGGCCGTCGCGTCAAGGAGGAGGGTCTCAAGTTCACGGGCGTCACCACCTCCCGCCGCACGCAGGAGCAGGCCGAGGGCTACGGCATCAAGATCGTCGACATCGACGACGTGGACCACATCGATATCACCATCGACGGCGCGGACGAGGTCGACAAGAACTTCAACGGCATCAAGGGCGGCGGCGCGGCCCTGCTGTGGGAGAAGATCGTGGCGACCAACTCCGACAAGATCGTGTGGATCGTGGACGAGTCCAAGGTCGTGGACACCATCGGCAAGTTCCCGCTGCCGGTCGAGGTGATCCCATTCGGCGCCGGCCACGTCATCAAGAAGTTCGAGACGAAGGGCTACAAGCCGACGCTACGTCTCGACGCCGAGGGCAAGCCAGTGCGCACCGACGAGAACAACTACGTGGTCGACCTGCACCTTGAGCGCATCGATCACCCGCAGGATCTGGCCGAGGACCTCATCACCACGGTCGGCGTGGTGGAGCACGGCCTGTTCCTCAACATGGTCGACAAGGTCATCGTGGGCGACCCGAACGGCCCGCGTGTGCTGACCAACTCCAACAAGTGAGTTTGGCGACTGTCCGGTTCCGGTCTTGAGAACAGTCCGGTCGGCTCGAAATCAGTTGGTAAACGGCCGCAACTGAGTCCCTGATACATCGTCGGGATTCGGTTGCGGCCGTTATTCGTACCGGAAACGACCGTAACTCAATGACGGGCACGAGCTGATGCTGAGTTACGGTCTCCGATTCTCCGGCGCATCTCCGTCGCCGTCCGATATACGGCATAGGCATACGGATACGTGTTCAAATATGCAAAAGCCCCTTGCGGAACAATCCGTAAGGGGCTTTCGTGCTGCTCACCGAGTGAGCGAGAAGACTACTTGCGCTGGTGGCGAGTCTTACGCAGCAGTTTGCGGTGCTTCTTCTTGCTCATCCGCTTGCGGCGCTTCTTGATGACCGAACCCATCTCAGCCTCCGTTCCTAAAAGGTCGTAAAGTTTGCAACTTGCCCAATAGTACACGCATTCTGGGACGAATGGTACCGGCGTTCCGCGAGTGCGTGTTCGCGCCCAGCTTTACAGCGGGAACTTCTGGTAGAACCGCTCGACCGCGGCCTTCGCGCCGGTCGCCTGGAAGACGACTGTGTCGTTCTGCCACACGGCGATCGCCTTGTTCTCGTCGTTCGCGTCGGTCTTAGCAGTGTAGCTGCCCTTCTCCTCGCCCGAGACCTTCACCTTGCCCGAACCGAGCTCGGTGCCTTTGAGCGCACCAGTCAGCGCCGTGTACTGGGTCTTCGCGGCGTCGGAGGTCGCCCACTGCGCGACGATCAGCGTCACGTCCTTCGCGTCGTCGCCGGTCGAATACGTGAGCGTGTACTCCTCCAACGGCGACGTGCTGTTCCACGTCGTGCTCGTATCAGCCTTCGTGCGCGCGTAGTTGAGCACCGTATCGGGCATCGCCTTGAGCAGTTCGCTGGCACCGTCCGGCAGCGCGGTCGCCTCGATGCTCGGCGTGGTCGGCTCAGTCTCCTCCTTCTTCTTGCTGTCGGTCGACGACGTATCGGAGCCGCCGTCGGTCGTGGTCGAGGAGGTGCCGCCCGTGGACTGCTGCGCCGTGTTGTTCTTGCTCAGCGCCCAGCCCGGCCAGATGAACGCGGACAGCAGCGCCAGCACGATCACGAGCGCGGCGGCGACCACGACGGCGATCAGTTTGCCATGGGACGGCGATACGGAAGACGATGGTTGAGTGTTCGACATGGCTTAGATTCTCTCACAGCCGCATGACTCGGGGCCGGCGCGGTTCGGGCGATATGTCGGCGAAGATCGATAGCGTCGAAGCATGGCGAAGACCTCTGTGCAATACCTGTGTTCCGAATGCGGCTGGAGCGGCACGAAATGGTACGGGCGCTGCCCCGAATGCGGCCAGTGGGGCACCATCGAGGAGTTCCGCGAGCCGAGGGCCGCCGCCACGGGCGTAGGAGCGGGCGGCGGGCGCGGCGGTGCCGGCAACCGCACCGCCGCGCCCGGTCGCACTGCACGGACCACTCCCGGCGCGGTGCCGGCCCAGTCCGCCGCACGTCCAATCACGCAGATCGACACCGACACAGTCACCCGTATCCCCACCGGATTCGGCGAGTTCGACCGCGTGCTCGGCGGCGGGATCGTGCCCGGCTCGGTCGTGCTGATCGCCGGCGAGCCGGGCATCGGCAAGTCGACATTGCTGTTGGAGACGGCCGGCAACATCGCTCGGTCCGTCCGTCCCGCCGCCCAATCCGTTCTCTACATCTCCGGCGAGGAGTCGCTCGCGCAGGTGCGGCTGCGCGCCACGCGCATCAACGCGGTCGAACCGAACCTGCTGCTCGCCTCAACCACCGATCTGGCGACCGCACTGGGACTGATCGAGCAGGAACGACCGGCGCTGGCGATCGTCGATTCGGCGCAGACCATCGTTTCGCAGGACGTCGATGGCATCTCGGGCGGCTCCACGCAGGTGCGCGAGGTCGCGAGCGCACTGATCGACACCGCGAAAAGCCTTGACGTGCCGGTGTTTCTGGTCGGACACGTGACCAAGGACGGGTCGATCGCCGGACCGCGTACACTCGAGCATCTCGTGGACGTGGTGTGTCAGTTCGAGGGCGATTCGCAGACCGCGCTGCGCATGTTGCGCGCGGTGAAGAACCGCTTCGGACCGACCGACGAGGTTGGCTGCTTCGACATGAGCGGCGAGGGAATCGAGGAAGTGGCCGATCCGTCCGGGCTGTTTTTGTCGGCGTCCGGCGCGGGTGTGGGCGCGGACGGCAAGCCTGAGCCGCCGGTCGAGGGCACGTGCGTGACATTCACGTTGGACGGACACCGCAGTCTGCCGATCGAAGTGCAGTCGCTGGTGACGAGTTCGGTGCTGCCGACGCCGCGCCGCGCGGTCAACGGCGTGGATTCCAACCGGATCGCGATGCTCACGGCCGTGCTGTACCGTCACGGGAAGGTGAATCTGCTGGCGAACGACCTGTATGTGTCGACAATCGCGGGCGGGCTGGCGAAGGAGCCGGCGTGTGATCTGGCGATCGTGGCCGCGTTGGCGAGCGCCGCGAAGTCGAAGGCGATCGCGCGTACGACTTGCGCGATCGGCGAGATTTCGCTGACCGGACAGGTGCGGCCGGTGCCGCGGCTGGAGTATCGGCTGCGTGAGGCGGCGCGGTTGGGATTCACGACGGCCGTGGTACCGCCGCTGCGCAAGAAAGCCACCATTGCCGGATTGCGGATCGTCGAGGTGAGTTCGCTGCGTGACGCATTGGCTGCGTTGGGACTGTGAACTTGCGTTGGATCGCATGATGCCGGATTGTGAAACAATGCGTGAAACGGGATTGCCGATGACACGGAACTGTATGACAGGAGGATGTATGGCTGAATACGATGGCACGGCTGCGAACGATGGCCGCGATTTCGCTGAGTGGGCAGCGCGGTACTCGCAGCGGACGAACCGTTCGCTGGCCGGTGCGCGAATCGCATTGCCGACGACGGCTGACAACGACGGCGACGATACGATGTACACGTTCGCCATGCAAACAGACGACCACGATGATGCCGAGCAAACGTATACGTTCGCCGCACAAGCCGCGCAATGGGGCATGATCGTCGATCGTAAATCCGTCGACGGCGGTATTCCGGCGAACAACAACGTGGCAGACGCGAGGGAGCTATCGGGTAAGGATGCGATCGATTATGCCGAGCGGCATATGACGGTGCTGCGCACGCTGATGGCACAACTGCGCAAAACCGTTGATTTTACAGGCGTCCGCATCGCAGTGTGCCTTGTATTAGAACCGAAAACCGCGGTGCTGCTGCGGCAGCTCAAGGCCGCCGGCGCCACGGTGGGCGTGTTCGCGGACCCGTCCGAAACCGACCAGCGCGTCGCCGACCAGCTCACCAGTGAAGGCATCGCCGTCGAAGCAAACGTATGCTGGACGCCCGAGCAGACACAGGCCGGCGCGCTGCGTCTGTTGGACACGATCCGACCACAGATCATCATCGACGACGGCGCGAGCTTCGCCCGTCTCGCCGCCGCCGAACGACCGGAACTACTGCGCGACCTGATCGGCGTGGCCGAGGAGACGACCAGCGGCGTACGCGCGTTCCAAGCCATGCAGGACGCGGGCGCGCTCGACTTCCCGGTGATCGCGGTCAATGACAGCGTACTCAAAACCGGCTTCGACAACGAGCACGGCACCGGCGAAACCTGCGTGACGACCATGCAGGAATTGCTCGGCGCGCACTGTTTCGACGATACGAACGTCGCCGTGATCGGCTACGGTCCGGTCGGACGCGGATTCGCGCGACGCGTGCGCGCGCTGGGTGCGAACGTCGTCATCTGCGATACCGATCCAGTTGCCGCGCTCAAGGCCGTGTTCGACGGGTTCGCCGCGCAGGATATCGATGATGCGGTAGCAAACGCTCGCATCGTCGTGTCCGCAACCGGTGTACGGCATACGATCGCAGTCGAACACATGCGGCTTATGCACAGCGGCACGGTACTGTCGGTGATCGGCGGCATCGCCAACGAGATCGCACTGGACGACATTCCCGGATTCCGTCATGACAACGCTCGCACGATCAGCGAGATCAGCGTGCCGGATGGCCCGACGCTTACGCTGCTCGCCGAGGGCGACGGCGTCAACTACACGGCCGGCGGCGGCAATCCGATCGAAATCATGGATCTGAGTTTCGCCGTGCAGTCGAGCGCCGTCGCACGGCTGCTCGAGTCGCGCGCAACCGGCGGCGATCAGCTCGCGCCTGGCCTACATCGCCTCGATGCGGCATCAGACCGCCGCATCGCGCAGGTCGCGCTGCACACACGCGGATTCGCCGCCAGCCATGCCGTCGCCGACAACGGCTACGACTGGCAGCTCACTCGTTTCGCCGACATACAGTAGCGGAACAATCGCCCGCCGCTCCAGATCCATGTCATCTCGAGCGAAGGCGAAGCCGGAGTCGAGAGATCTTTCAGTGTCTGCGCAAGATTTCTCGACTCCGCTGCGCTCCGCTCGAAATGACAGGCAAACAACAGACACGCCATCGCCCAATCAAAATGACAAGTAGGCATCGCATCCTGTGGCGAACGTAATCATCGACATGGGTTCCGCACGTCAGCCATCCCCAACCGGTATAACTGAACCATGACCACAACCGACGATTTCGACCCGCTGTATGCGGCCGCGCACCCGGCGCCGCTTAACGAGGTCACGCTGTACAGTGCGCCGCTGATCATTCCCGTCACCGGACCGGTGATCATGGACGGCGCGATCGCCGTGGCCGGCAGCCGCGTGGTGCATGTCGGCACGCGCCGCTGGGTGCTCGAGACCCTCAAGCAGGACATGGCTGCGAACGCTCGCATCGACGAGCATCATTGGCACGGCATCATCACGCCCGGCCTGATCAACGCGCATACGCACCTGCAATACACGAACATGGCCGAGGTCGGCCGCGGCACGTACACGAGTTTCCACGATTGGGAACTCGGCTTCAACCCGGTGTACGAGCGGCTGTGCGAGGAAGGCGATTGGAAGGCGTCCGCCGAGCAAGGCGCGCGCATGATGGTTGAGGCGGGCACCACCGCCGCGGCCGACATCGTGACCGACCCGGAGGCGGCGGGCGCGCTCGCCTCGCAGGGCATGCACGGCGTGGCGTACTGGGAAGTGATGGATTGGCATAACGACGACTGGCGCAAGGTCGGCGTGCGCGAGCTCGTGCGGCATCTGGGACGTATGCGTGCCGAGGATCTGCCGAGCGTGGGTATCAGCCCGCACGCGCCGTACACGCTGGAAACCGCACCGTTCGTGGATTTGCCGGACATCGCGCGCCAGCTCGACATGCGTCTGCACATCCACCTTGCGGAGACGCCGATGGAGGCTGGCACGCACGGCAGCGAAGGCACACTGTCGACGTATTCGGCCGCTTCGTGGCGCGACGAGGACTGGTCAAGCTACCAGCAGCTCAAGGACGCGGGGCTTGGCGCATCCGCGATCCAGTTCCTCGACCAGCTCGGCTCGCTCGGCCCGGACGTGCATATCGCGCACGGCGTGTGGGCGGACGCGGAGGACCGTCGCATCCTGCGTCAGCGCGGCGTGGGCGTAGCGTTGTGCCCACGATCGAACCGGATCACCGTGACCGGTCGGGACGCGCCGATCCGCGAGTATCTGGAGGAAGGCAACCTGCTGGCGGTCGGTACGGACTCGCTGTCGAGTTCGCCGAGCCTGGACGTGCTCGACGATGTGGCGATGCTGTACAATCTGGCCCGCGAGCAGGGATATGCCGGCGCCGATCTGACGCATCGGCTGATCCGCATGATGACGCTCGGCGGCGCGCAGGAGCTCGGCATGCACGTCGGCGCGGGCCGCATCGGACAGATCAACGCGGGCGCGATGGCCGATCTCGCGTTCTTCGACGTGCCGGTCTACGTGGCCACGCCGCGCGGCATCGAGGACACGCTCGAGGAGCTGGTGCGCCACGGCGCGGGCACGAATCGCGCCACCGTCATCTCCGGCCGCGTCGTCTACAACAACGGCGCGTTCTGAAAGGAACCAACATGAGTGTTGCATTGGAAAATATGAGCGAATACGCGCGTTCCGTCGTGGAGCGGCTCAGACTCGAGGCGCATCCCGAAGGCGGCTGGTACACGCGCGACTGGCAGGCGCCGGCGACCGACGCCGCGTCCGGTCGTCCGCTTGCGTCGCTGATCTACTTCCTGCTGGCGGAAGGCGACGCGAGCGCCTGGCACAAGGTCGACGCCGACGAGATCTGGCTGTGGCACGGCCCGGCGACCGTCACGTTGGAACTCGGCGGCAGCGGCGATCAGCCAGCCGATGATCCGACCGAAGTCCAGACGATCGTCCTCGGTTCCGGCATCGCGGATGCCGGCGAGCGCGGCGATCGCACCACCGACGATCAGCCGGTCGGCCACGCGATCGTCCCGGCCGGCGTGTGGCAGCGCACCGTTCCCGGCCGCGGCGACGCACTCGTCTCCTGCGTCGTCTCCCCCGGCTTCACATTCGACGGCTTCACGCTGCAGTAACACTCAGCCGCGGGGTCGGAACACGTTCGGAGACGGGCACCGCACCAAGCGTGTTCCGACCCTGCGAGCCGCGCCCGATAGCGTGTTATAGATAATCGCGATAGGCCGAGACGCGCGGCGGTAGCGGGAATACCTTAGAATTGGCGCTGATGCGCCAAACCGCCATGCGCATATTCGCAACATATTCGCAAGAGGGTGGCCAGCCGGTCGGAATCGACCGCGCGGCGCACATCTGTTCAATAAGGAGAGGAAACCATGTTCAACAAGAACGGCATCATTCGCGCAGCCGTCGCGACCGCCAGCGTCATCGCGCTCGCGTTCTCCGCAGCCTGCGGCACGTCCAGCAACGGCAACGACACCAATTCCAACGCCGACAGCTCCGACATCACGCAGCAGACTGTCACCCCCGGCACGCTCACCATCGCGACCGGCGACCCGGCGTACGAGCCGTGGGTTATGAACGACAAGCCGGAGTCCGGCGAAGGCTTCGAGGCCGCACTGGCCTACGCCGTGGCAGACAAGCTCGGTTTCAAGAAGGACAACGTGAAGTGGATCCGCACCACGTTCGACTCGGCCATCGCCCCGGGCGCCAAGGACTGGGATCTCAACATCCAGCAGTTCGGCATCACCGACGAACGCAAGCAGGCCGTCGACTTCTCGTCCGGCTACTACAAGGACACGCAGTCGGTCGTCGTGAAGAAGGACGGCAAGTTCGCGTCCGCGACGTCGCTCGCCGATCTCAAGGACGCCGTGATCGGCGTGATGGTCGGCACGCAGGCGTACACGATTGTCAAGGACAAGATCAAGGACGACATCCAGACGTTCAACGACGACGCCTCGCTCGCTCAGGCGCTTGAGGCCGGCCAGATCGACGCGCTCGTGACCAACACGGTCGAGAGCGTGTACATGGTTCAGTCCGAACAGGTCAAGGACGCCAAGGTAGTCGGCCGCATCGCCGGTTCCGAAGACAAGGACGGCCTGGGCATCGTGCTGCCGAAGGATTCCAAGCTCACCGCGGCCGTCACCAAGGCCGTGGACGATCTGAACGCGGACGGCACGCTCAAGCAGCTGCAGGACAAGTGGTTGGCCGAGTACACCACCGACCTGACCGAGCTGAAGTAGGACGAACCGGTTCGCCCACTGCAATAGAATCGCTACTATGGTCGATTCGCAAACTTCGCAAGACCTCGCCACCGATGCGGCCGCAACGCCGCCGGTGAGCGAGGTCGAACTTTCTCGCCGTGCATACCGACGCCGGCAGCAGCTCAAGTCGGTTGTCACGAGTCTTGTCAGCACGATCGTGCTGGCCGTCATCGTCGTGGTCGGGCTGCAGCTGTCGCCCGGCTGGCCGCGCGTCAAACAGACGTTCTTCTCCGCCGAATACTTCGCGAAATCGTTCCCCGAGGTGCTCGACGGCCTGTGGCTGAACCTTAAGGTGCTGGTCGTCGCGGTGATCGGCGTCGCAATCTTCGCCACGCTGATCGCGCTCGTGCGTACCAGCAAAAGCCCGGTCATGTTCCCGTTGCGAGCGTTGGCAGCGATCTACACGACCGTCATGCGCGGCATCCCGATGATCGTCATCCTGTATCTGATCGGCTTCGGCATCCCCGGCCTCGGCCTGACCAAGCAGCGCATCGACCCGTCGCTGCTCGGTACGATCGCCGTGATCATGGGCTACAGTGCATACGTTGCCGAAGTGCTGCGCGCCGGCTTCAACGACGTGCATCCCTCACAGCGTGCGTCCGCACGCTCGCTGGGACTGACGGCCGGGCAGACGACGTGGCTGGTGGTCGTGCCGCAGGCGTTGCGCAAGGTCGCGCCCGCGCTGATGAACGACTTCATCTCGATGCAGAAGGACGTCGGCCTGATCTCCGTGCTGGGCGCGGTGGACGCGGTGCGCGCAGCGCAGATCGAGGTGGCAAGCTCGTACAACTTCACGCCGTACGTGGTGGCGAGCCTGCTGTTCATCCTGATGAGCGTGCCGTTCATCCTGCTCAACGACTGGTATTCGGAACGGTTGCGCAAACGTGAGCAGAGCGGAGGCACGGTATGAGCGGGATGAATGACATGAACAGCAACAGCGAACGTATTCAGCCGGCTGGCGACGCGACTGCTCCCGGCGGCGATGGCACCGCCGCCATCGCCGAGCCGAGCGGACTGGTCACATCCACTCCCCTGCCGGTGCTGCGGCTTGACAACATTCGCAAGTCGTACGGTTCCACACAAGTGCTGCGTGGCATCTCGTTCGACATCAAACCGCACGAGGTCGTCGCGCTGCTCGGCCCGTCCGGCTCCGGCAAGTCCACGCTCATGAAGTGCGTGAACCTGCTCGAACAAGTCGACGACGGGCAGATCTGGCTGGGCGACACTGACATCACCGACCCGCGGGAGAACCAGGACAAGATCCGTGCACGCGTGGGCGTCGTGTTCCAGCAGTTCAACCTGTTCCCACACATGACGGTGCTCAAGAACGTCACGCTGGCGGCGATCAAGGTGCATCACTGGGAGCGCGGCCGGGCCGAGGCCCGTGCGCTGGAGCTGCTCGACCGCATCGGCATGCGGGCGAAGGCCGGCGCGTATCCAGACCAGCTGTCGGGCGGTCAGCAGCAGCGCGTGGCGATCGCGCGTGCGCTGATGACCGATCCGGAACTGCTGCTGCTCGACGAGATCACGTCGGCGCTCGACCCGATGCTGGTCGGCGAAGTGCTGAGCATGGTCGCCGAGCTGAAGTCGCAGGGCACGACGATTCTGATGGCCACGCACGAGATGAGCTTCGCGCATGACGCGGCCGATCGCGTGGTGCTGCTGCGACGCGGGGTGATCGCGGAGAACGGCACGCCGCGCGAGGTGATGGACGAGTCCGAGGACCCGGAGACGCGCGAGTTCTTCGCTCACTTCAGGCACTGAATCAGCAGCCGGCGGGGCAATCCTCCCGATTCCTTATACAAGTTGCCCCGCTGGGAGTGATCTCAGCGGGGCAACTTCATGATGACTTCAACGCAACGACGCGCGATCGTGCCGTTCGAGTCATGCGGTCAGATGCTTGGTCTCCTCGACGTTGCGGCCAAGCTCGGCCACGAGGGCGTCGGCCGAATCGAACTTGACCTGCGGACGCAGGAATCCGGCGAATTCAACGCGCACACGGTGACCGTACAGCTCCAGCCAGTCATCAGTGATCGCATACGCCTCAACCACACGCTCGTGCAGTCCGGTCGTTTCGCTGAACGTCGGCTTCGTGCCGATCGAAATCGCGGCCGGCCAACGCCACGGCGATCCGTCCGCGATACGCGCCTTGTCGTCGGAAGCAACGCGATCGGCCGATGCACCGTCGCCATTCGCATCAGCCGGCCCCATATCGACCAGCCAGCCCGCGTACACGCCGTCGACCGGCAGGTAGCCGCGCACCGTCGCCTCGTCCAGATTCGCGGTCGGGAAGCCGATCGTGCGGCCGCGCTCCTCGCCGTGTACCACAGTGCCCTCGATCGCATGACGGTGGCCAAGAATCTCGTTCGCCGCGACGATACGGCCCTGGCTCAACAGGTACCGCACGTTCGTGGAGCTCCACGTGCGCTGCAGCTTGGCCTGATGCTTCTTGCTCCACGCACGCAGCTCGGCCTTGCTCATCGCCGTGAACGGGTCGGCCGGCTCGCCCCACTCGGCCGGCATCTGCGGCTCGGCATTGGCCGGAATACGCACGTGGCCCGGCCCGCGATCGTCCACCACGTCCAGCTCGAAGACACCGGTAGCGGCGGACAGCGTGGAAATCGCTTTCACATCGCCTGCGCGATCTTTGCCCATCGCCGCATCCTGACCGAGCACAAGCGTGCGCATGCCAAGCTTGCCGACCATCTGGCCAAGGAAGAAACGGTACGATTTCGCGGCGAACCCGAGCGTGTAGCGCACGATCAGCACATGGTCGACGCCAAGCTCGCGCATGAAGCGCAGTCGCTCGTCGATGGTGGTAAGCACTTGCGTATCACGCACGTCGTCGCCCGGTTCGGTGCCGTTGTGCGCGTAGCCGTGCACGAGGCCGGGGCGTGGATCGAACAGCACAACGACCGAGAACGCGTCGAACTTCTTCGCCAGCTCGATCGTGCGGCCGATCACCGCCTGATGGCCGCGGTGCATGCCGTCGAACACGCCGACCGTCACGACGGATTTCCTGTCGTTGCTTAAGGTCGGCCAGTCGACCAGTCCTGTCGGATCGGGGGTGAGTCGGGTGATGTTCATATACGTTCCTCGTTCCAGTGTGTCTTACGTGGTTTCATCGCAACGGCATGTGCGTTGTTTTGCGGCATGCGGTGCGCGTGCGGGCGTTCCTATGACAGTGTACCCATCGATCAGTCGGCTTGGAAGACGACGAGGGGCTTGGCCTCGCCGCGTTTGGCACGATCGATGATGGCGGCCACGTCGCCGGCGCGCGAGTCGCCGGACGGGTCGGGCACGTAGGCCGCGGTGGGCTCGTGGATGTCATACGGGATGCGACGGCCGAAACGCAGGTTGACGGCGTCCTCGGCAGTGATTGCGAGCGTTGGCATCGCAGCGCACACTGATTCGACCATCGTCATTGCATATGATGTCAGTAGCTCGTCTCCGGTCACGTCAAGCACCGCGCGGTTGCGGGTCACCGTCTCGCCGGCACGGTTCGTGAACGTGCGGGATTCGGTATGCGCGGTGACCACGTTTGCAGCGGTCACATCGAACCGGCCGACGCGCGTGCGTCGCAGCCGGGTCAGGTATCCGCCGCAGCCGAGCAGCTCGCCGAGATCACGTCCGAGCGCACGGATGTACGTACCGGCCGAGCAGCTCACCCGCACGTCGAGATCGATCACCGGAACCATATCCGGCCCCGTCGCTGACGTAGACCTGTGATCGTCGATTACCGGCGCCACGTCCGGCTCATCCGACGTCGCATCGAGATCTGCGACTAACGGCCCGTCGGTACGCGCGGCATCGGTGAAGCCGACGCGCATGTCGAGCACGTCGAACGCGTGGATCGTGACCGGGCGTGCCTTGAGCTCGACCTCCTTGCCGTCGCGGGCGAGATCGTAGGCGCGCTGGCCGTTGATTTTGATCGCGGAGAACGTGTTCGGGACCTGTTCTATCGGGCCGGTGAGATGCTCGGCGATGATGCGTTCGATCAGGTCGCACGTGACGGTTGCGGGGAAGGAAAGATCTCTCGACTCCGCTGTACTCCGCTCGAGATGACAAGAGGGATCCATGCTCACGCCAAGAGAATCGGGGACAATGTTGGCTGGACGTCCGTTGCCATCGATCAGCTCGCCGTCGGCGTCGTCGGTGGTGGTGCGGCGGCCGAGCCGGATCGTCGCCTCGTACGTTTTGTCGTGGTCGACGATGTAGTTGAGCAGTCGCGTCGCGTTGCCGAATCCGATGACGAGCACGCCGGTGGCCATCGGATCGAGCGTGCCCGCATGGCCGACTTTCTTCGTGTGCAATGCACCGCGGACGGCTGCGACCAGATCGTGACTGGTCACGCCCTGCGGCTTGTCGATGACGAGCAGTCCGGACGGCTGGGACTGGTGCTGCGGTTGCGCGGGCATAGGTTACCTCGATGATGGATGATGCGGATGTGTGATGCTACGGCATAGACGTATCCCACCCTGTCATTTCGAGCGAGGCAAAGCCGAGCCGAGAAATCTTTCTAGGCGACATGACGGCACAAAGATTTCTCCACTCGCTAACGCTCGGTCGAAATGACAGAGTGGGGTACCACGCTACGTGTGAAATGACAGGAGCAATCAGGCGTCGGCGTCGCCGTCTTCGACGGTCACCTCGTCGTTGTCGTACTCGTCATCTTCGTAGTCGTCATCCTCGAAATCGTCGTCGTACTCGTCGGCGTCATCCGACTCGTCGCGTTCCTCGGGATGCTTGTACGGATCGGCCTCGCCGGCGTACTGCGCGCTCTCGCGGGCGCGGGCCAGCTCCTCGTCACGCTTGCGGGCGACGGCGAGGATGTCCTCGATCTCGGTGGCCTCGCCGGGCACCTCGTCGAAGATGAACTGCAATTGCGGGGTCAGTCGCAGGCCGGCCTTCGCGCCGACGAGCGAACGCAGACGGCCCTTGGCCTGTTCGAGCGCCTGCTTGGCACGCTTGCGTTCGCCGTCCTCGTGACCTTCGTGGCCGAGCTGCGTCCAGTAGATCTTGGCGATCTGCAGATCGTTGGTGACGCGCACTTCGGTGATGGTCACGTTCGCGAGGCGCTTGTCGTGCAGCTGCGCCTCCATGTTGGACGCGATGACGCGCTGGATGAGCGCGGCGATACGGGCCGCACGCGGGTTGGTTCCGGGCATAATGGTTCCTTTTCTATCTCACAGGGATCAGTCAATACGTGTGCTCGTACTATATTCGCATATCCCCTACTCGACCGGGAGCGGCATGCTGTACTTCTGCGAAACCGTACGCATAGCGGCTCTTCGCGTACGTTTTCGCTGAGCGTTCTGCAAAATCGTACGCGGAGAGCCGTTCAACGTACGTTATTGAGGAAGTCGTTAGCAATAACGTACATAGAGAGATGCTTGGCGTACGTTATTGCAGCGGCGTCTCATGACTGAGGAGATGCAGCAGGCGGATACGGCGAAGCGCCTGTATCTCATATGTGATACAGGCGCTTCGAAAACCCCTCTCGGGACAGGCAGGACTACTTGCGTTCGATCTCGCGCATCTCGAAGGTCTCGATGATGTCGCCGATCTCGATGTCGTTGAAGGTGCCGAGGTTGATGCCGGCCTCGTAGCCTTCCGCGACCGACTGCACGTCGTCCTTGAAACGACGCAGCGAGGAGATCTCCAGGTCGTTGACAGTGGCGACGCCGTTGCGCAGGATACGGCACTTCGTACCGCGCTTGACCTCGCCGTCCTGCACCATGACGCCGGCAATGTTGCCGAACTTGGAGGAACGGAAGATCTCGCGGATCTCGGAGTGGGAGGTGACGACCTCCTCGTATTCCGGCTTGAGCATGCCCTTGAGCGCGGCCTCGATGTCCTCGATCGCCTTGTAGATGACCGAGTAGTACTTGATCTCCACGCCCTCGCGCTCGGCGAGATCCGCGACCTGACGGTTCGGACGGACGTTGAAGCCGATGATGACGGCCTTGTCGACCGTGGCGAGATTGACGTCGTTCTGCGTGATCGCGCCGACGCCGCGGTGGATGACCTGGATGCCGACCTCGTCGGACACCTCGATCTTCATCAGGGAGTCCTCCAGCGCCTCGACGGAACCGGACGAATCGCCCTTGATGACGATGTTGAGCATGTCGACCTCGGACTTGGCGAACTGCTCCTTGAGGGACTCAAGCGAAACGACCTTGCGACGCTTGGCGAGCTGCGCGGCGCGTTCGGTGGCCTGGCGCTTCTCGGCGATCTGACGCGCAGTGCGGTCGTCCGGGGCGACGAGGAACAGGTCGCCCGCGGTCGGCACGGAGGTCAGGCCGAGCACCTGAACCGGCGTGGACGGGCCGGCTTCCTTCATGTGGTTGCCGTTCTCGTCGAGCATCGCGCGGACGCGGCCATACGAGGTACCGGCCACGATCGCGTCGCCGATGTGCAGGGTGCCCTGCTGGACGAGCACGGTCGCCACGGCACCGCGGCCCTTGTCGAGTCGCGCTTCGATGGTGGCGCCGCGGGCGTCCATATCCGGGTTCGCGCGCAGGTCGAGATCGGCGTCGGCGGTGAGCAGGACGGCTTCGAGGAGCTTGTCCACGTTGATGTTCTGCTTCGCGGAGATGTCGACGAACATGGTGTCGCCGCCGTACTCCTCGGCCACCAGACCGAACTCGGTGAGCTGGCCGCGCACCTTCTCCGGGTTCGCGCCCGGCTTATCGATCTTGTTGACGGCCACGACGATCGGCACGTGGGCCGCCTGCGCATGGTTGATGGCCTCGACGGTCTGCGGCATGACGCCGTCGTCCGCGGCCACGACGATGATCGCGACGTCGGTGATCTCGGCACCGCGGGCACGCATGGCGGTGAACGCCTCGTGGCCCGGGGTATCGAGGAACGTGATCTTGCGCTTCTCGCCGTCAAGATCAACGGTCACCTGGTATGCACCGATACGCTGCGTGATGCCGCCGGCTTCGCGTGCGACGACGTTGGTCTGGCGGATCGTGTCGAGCAGCTTGGTCTTACCGTGATCGACATGGCCCATGACGGTAACGACCGGCGGACGGGGCTTCAGGTTCTCGTCCTCCTGCAGCTCCTCCTCGTCCAGGTCGATGTCGAACTGCTGGAGCAGCTCCTTGTCTTCCTCTTCGGCGGAAACGATCTTGATGTTCCAGCCGATCTCCTCGCCGAGGATCTGGAAGGTGGACTCGTCGAGCGACTGCGTGGCCGTGGCCATTTCGCCGAGATGGAAGAGCACGGTGACAAGGGCCGCCGGATTGACGTTGATCTTCTCCGCGAGATCGGCAAGGGACGCGCCCTGACGCAGACGAACGGTCTGGCCGTTGCCGGTCGGGATGCGAACGCCGCCGATGACCGGGGCCTTCATCTCCTGGAATTCCTGGCGCTTCGCGAGACGGTTCTTACGCGCCTTCGAGGACTTGCCGCCCTGACGACCGAACGCACCCGCGGCACCGCCGCGACCGCCACGGCCGCCGCGTGCGGGACCATTGCTCGGAGCGCTATTCTGGCCGGCACCCGCGCCGAAGCGGTTGCCGCCGCCCTGACCCGGACGGGCACCCTGCGCGCCGCCCTGACCCGGACGGTTGTGTCCCCACTGGCCCGGACGCGGCGCACCCTGGCCGCCCTGACCCGGACGACCGTTGCGGAAGCCACCACGGCCACCGCCCTGACCCGGACGGGCGCCACGGCCGCGGCCGCCTTCGGAATTGTTCGCACTCGGACGCGCCATCGGATGCGGACGCGGGATATCGCCCGGAGTCGGAGTGCGCATGCCCTGCTTGCGGCTGAACGGGTTGTTGCCCGGGCGCGGACCCGGGGTCGGCACGCCGGACTGGGCGGACTGGCCGCCGTTCTGCACGGGCTGGCCGGTCGGACGCGGCGCGTGCGGCAGCGGGGCACCCGGACGGGCGCCGTTGCGCTCATTGCGCTCGCCACGCGGCTGATGGTTGCGATCGCCACGCGGCTGGCCGTTGCGATTGCGATCATCACGACGCTCGCCACGGTTGTCGCGACGACGATCATCACGACGGCCGTCGCGCTCATCACGGTCGCGCTGCGGACGCGGCATGTGCTGGGCCGGCTTCGGAACGCCCGGAACAGGGGCGAACGGCTTGGGAGCCGACGGGGTCGGCGCAGCGGTCTCGGCGGACGCGGACGGCGCGTGCGGAGTCGGGACGTGCGCGGACTGCGGTGTGCGCGGCCCCGGCGTCGGAGCAGCCGGACGCGGTGCGGCCTGAGCCTTGTGAACATTTGCATTGGCCGCAGGCTTGCGGGCAGGCTCCCCAGCCTTGCCATTGCCCTTGGCATCCCCCTGGAACGCCGCCTTGAGACGACGTACGACCGGCGCCTCGACGGTCGATGATGCGGATTTGACGAACTCGCCCATATCCTTCAGTTTTGCAAGGACATCCTTGCTTTCCACGCCAAGTTCCTTGGCCAGATCATACACGCGTGCTTTCGCCACTAAATTTTCTCCTATCCAAACCGCGCGTATGATGACGCGGTCACTGTTGGTTTATCGAGAGCCTACATTGTGTGTCCGTGCGACGTTTCATCATTCGACGTCTCATCGTGCGACCATGATCGTGCTACCTCGTGTTTCGTCATCAAGGCATGACCGCGCGGCGCGACCATGCTCGGATTCCGAAACAAGCATACTCGTGCCATTGGATGTGCGCGCCTTGCGCAACACGCCCGAAGTTTGTGCATCCCGATTCGCGGCTCCTGCCGCCTTGGCCCCTCGGTTGAAGGGGCTGTCAGCATAGCTGACTGGGGGAGCGTACACGGGTACAACCTCCGAAAGCCACGAAGGCATAACCGCTGGCTACCCTTCAGCCAGCTTCGCTAACAGCTCTCCAGCAAGGGGAGCCAAGAAAAAACAAGACCAAAATCGCGAAGATCACTCCCCCGCTTCGGCCTGCTTCTTCGCGTGCGCCTCGGCGGACTCGATGCCGATCTTCCAGCCGGTCAGCTTCGCCGCGAGTCTCGCGTTCTGGCCTTCCTTGCCGATCGCCAGCGACAGCTGGTCATCGTGAATGAACGCGATCGCGGTCTTGTTCTTCTCGCTGATCACCTGCACGCCGGTGCACACGGCCGGCGACAGTGCGGACGCCACAAACTTCGCCGGATCGGACGACCAGTCGACGATATCGATCTTCTCGGGTCCGAGGTTCTCCATCACCGCACGCACACGCGCGCCACCGGGTCCGATCAGCGCGCCCTTCGGGTTGACGCCCTCGGTGTTGGCACGCACCGCGATCTTCGTGCGGGCGCCGGCCTCGCGCGCGATCGCCATGATCGACACCGCGCCGGAGACCAGTTCCGGCACCTCGCGCTCGAACAGCTGGCGCACCAGCTCCGGGTGCGAACGGGACACAACGATCTCCGGGCCCTTCAAGCCACGGGCCACATTCACCACGTACACGCGCAGACGCTCGCCGTGGCGGTATCGCTCGCCCGGCACCTGCTCGCGGCGGGGCAGGATCGCCTCCACGTCGCCGATCGCGATGTGCACGTTGGTCGGATCCTTGACGTCCTGCTGCACGATGCCGGTGACAAGCTTGCCCTTCTGGCCGGAGAACGCGCCGAAGATGCGGTCGTCCTCAGCCTTGCGGAACAGCTGCGTAATGACCTGACGCGCAGTCGCGGCGGCCAGACGGCCGAAGTTGCGCGGGGTGTCGTCGTACTCCTCGCCCAGCGTCGGGGCCGGATGCGGGTTGTCTTCGGTGGGTTCGCCGGGGATTTCGTCCTGCGCCCACACGGTGAAGGTGCCGGCGCGGGCGTCGAGCTCCACTCGTGCATGCTTCGCGGCGTGCGGCGTCTTGAGGTAGGCGAGACGAAGGGCTTCGGCCAATGCCTCGTCCAGCGCCTCGGTGTCAATGCCTTGTCCAGCGGCAAGCTGATGGATTCCTGCCAGGTCCAGTTCCATGGGTCAAGACCTCCTATGAAGTTATATTCCGAGCGCTAGGGCCCTTACGGTCACAGTCAACTATTAGTGTAGGTTCTTATGCAGACACGTCGGGATCGTATTATGCCGGGCCTTGCCGGCCGTTGCGGCCGTACCAGTGCCGGCCCGAAGCGCACGGCCACGGCGTGTCTTTCTCTGCTCGCATCGGCCGGGATGCTGATCTCGCTGGCCGGGTGCACCGCGCCGCGCTATGCCGGCCGGGCCGAATCGGAACAGTCGATGAGCAATTGCGAACGTTCGTACTACGCCGCGTCGGCCAACCATGACATCGCGCGATCCGACGGCGGCCAGCCGCTGATGCTGCGCTATATCGCAGCCGATCACGCACGTTCGCAGTGGATCGACGTCGCGGCCGAATGCACGAACCGAATGGCCGAGGGCGTGATCCGTTCGGCCCAGAACGACAGGATCGCCGGGCAGGTCGCGCAGCGACTCGGATTTGACGACGATGTGTATATATACGGTACAAACGGCAGCGGGACCGCGGCAACGAAGGCCTCCGGCGATGCCAACGTTACTGCCGACTTGCGTGCAGTAACGTTGGCCGGCATCGACAACTTGAACGTATCCTCGGGCGTGCTGGCGAAGATGGCACTGGCCGAGGACCGCGCCGGGTTCGCCACGGAGGTGCTCGCCGCACGGGGATCGTCCGAGGCAACGCTGGCGTTGGCCGACGCGCACAAGACGACCGGGGAACGACTGATATCGTTGGCACGGTCGGGCGCGTCGCAATCCGACACGCAATCCGATACGTCATCGTCGAACGGCTCCGCACAGTCCTCGGCCATCGCCGACCCGCGGCAAAAGGTCTACGACGTCAGCCAGCTGATCGCGAACGTTGGCACCACCACCGATCCGGCCACCGGCCTGACCGCACCGACGTATGCGGTCGTCGAAATCAACTGCGCCCGCGAGGAACTCACCGCGATTGCGCAGTCGACCTCGCAATCCGGAACCGGACAATCATCGGCTCACCCTGCCAGCAACCAGCCAACGACACAGTCGCAACCGGTCGCGCAGCCACACACCTCACAGACTACAGGCAACCGGCCAACCGCACGGCCGCAGTCGGCCGCTGAGGCAGATGCGGATTCCGACCACGACGCGTCCATGCGAATCATCGCCGACCTGATCGCCTCGCGCGTCGCGCAGGCCCTTGCCGCCGGCTACCCCTCCTTCGACCACGCCCTCTTCACCGAATAACTCTCCCGGGCTTACGCCCGTTTCCACACCCCAAACCGACCGTAAGCCCGGGAGAATCACCGGAGTGCCAGTCCCTTCCCGGGCATACGCCCGTTTCACCGGCCGGAACCGGCCGTATGCCCGGGAACAACGCCAGCCGCCGCCCCTTCCTCCCGGGCATACGCCCGGTTCCAAGCCTGCTTCCGACCGTATGCCCGGGAGAATCACCGGAGCGTCAGCAGCCTCCCGAACCATCTCGCCCCGTTTCATAGGAGGTGATGACGGATGCCGAGGAGGAATCGGACACCACGAAAGTTCCTATAGGCCTGATTCGGGAGGCTGCTTCGCCCCGCTTTTCGCCCCGTTACAAACGGTCTTTCGAGATTCTTCAAGTAACTTTACGGCTGATGCCATCAAACGCAAAACACTAGATGTAGCAAGGGTTTTGCAGAAAACAAAAGGGTTTCAGGCGAAGCCTGAAACCCTAGGGGCGGATAAGGCGAGATTCGAACTCGCGGAGGAGTTACCCTCACACGCTTTCGAGGCGTGCTCCTTAGACCGCTCGGACACTTATCCATTCGCTACGTAAAACGCAACTTGTCTATTATAAGGCGACATCGCGATTTGGCAAATCGGCAGACTCGCCCGGCGTGGCGCATGTTTCGAGTGTGCTGGCTGTTACTAGGTCGTTCGTGGCCGTTGAGTGTGGCACCCCCCAGTCAGCTTTGCTAGCAGCCTCTCAACCGAGGGGCCAGGTAATCAACGCCTACAGCCGCTGCTCGTGCACGGAGGCGTTCACCCACTGGCTCTGCTTGACGTCGTAGCCGGAGAAGATGCCGATGTCGAGCATGCAGTCGCGGTAGTCGCGCCCGTGCGCGATCGTGATGTAATTGTCGTCGACCATGCGGTTGTGCGTCGGGTCCAAGCCGATCCAACGTCCGTCGTGATAGATCTCGACCCACGCGTGCGTCGCGCCCTCGCCGCCGAGCAGACCGGCAATATAACGCGCGGTGAGCCCCACATGGCGGCACACCGACAGCATCACATGCGCATAATCCTGGCACACGCCCTTGCGCTGGGCGAGCGCCTCCTCGGCCGTCGTGCGAATCGTCGTGGACGCGGGCGTGTAGACGAACGCGTGGAACACCTCGTCCATCACCTCGCGCGCCTGGTCGATCGGCGTCGCGTCGATCGGCAGCGCGGACAGACGAATCTTGCACATCTCGATCATGCGTTCGATACACGGCCCCGGAATCGTCAGCGCCGAGTTGAACCGGTACAGCGGCTTGTAGATCTCCGGCTTGATATGCGCGTTGTCGACGAACGCGATGCCCTTGACCGTGTAGTTGAACATGGTGTGCGGCTCAGGGATGAAGCCGGTCATGACCACCGAATCGAACGAGTCGATCGTCGTTTCGAGATCGACGTGCGGTTCGATGTCCACTTCCACGTCCACGACCTGCTGGCGCGGGCCGGTCGCGGGCACGCAACGCAGCTGGAATCGATGATCGGTGACCGGCGAGCTGAACGACAGCTTCATCTCATAGTCGAACACCAGTTTTTTCATGAAAATACGACTCCTCTAGTGGATGCGACCCGTACCTGCTTGCACATCCACTGTACCGCACACGACGGCCACGGCTTCACGTGCGCCCACGGCCGGGCTCACGGCCATATTCACGGCCGTTTGGCGTCCATGTTCATCGAGCTGAGCGAATTTGCGTCCTTCACGTCGCCGGCGATCGCGCGGCTGTTGAAGTCGTCGAGGAACACCTGTAGCCGTTTGGTCAGCTCCGGGTAGCCACGGTCCGGCAGCTGGCCGAGCAGCCAGCTGATGCCGGACACGAAGCACGACGGCAGCGGTTTGCCGTCGAGCGCGCGCGAATACGTCTCGAGCTTGGCGAGCGGCGCGTCGAGCTCGTCCTCCGGCAGACGGAAGCGCGTGTACAGGTCGATGCGTTCGATGTACTTGCCGATGAAGATGAACGCCTTCAACGTCACGTCAACGGTCGAGTTCTCGACGCCGCCCCAGAACGCGAGCATATCGTCGGCAATGTCGCGCTGGTTGTAGATGTCGCTCGCGTTGGCCGAATGTTCGGCCGCATCGGTGATGTTCGTGACGGCGAGTTCGATGTACTGCAACAGGCGCGAGGTGAGTTCCGGCCGCAGCACAACGGCATTGCGGAACGCGGCGACAATCGCGCTGCGCACCGAATCGGGATTCGTGTCGTCGTACAGGAACGAGTGGATGAAACCGTCGAAGTCCGCGAAGTCCTCGGGCAGGTCGAGGGCACGGGCGAACGGGCGGAACGCGTCCACGTCGGTGTCCATCACGCGGTCGTAGAACGGGAAGAACTGGACGAGCGTGGTGAACGCGCGTTCGGTGTATCGGCCGAGCCAGTACAGGTTGTCGGCCTTCGACGCGGTGACCAGTGACAACGTATGCTTGCGCGAGTGCGGGATCAGGTTCACGGAGGCGACCGATTCGCTGCGCTGCTGTGCACGCTCGTGCGATTCGGTGCCGTGCTCCGGCGCGAGCACCCAAGTGTCCTTGAAGCCGCCGCCCTGCGACGAGTTGACGATCATCTGGCCGGGCACCGACGAGTAGCGGGTCAGACCGGAATACCACACGTGCGTGTTCTGCCCGGTCACGACGAACGCGCGCAGATCGGCCTTGCGCGGGCTCGCCTCGCCGGTTTCCGGGTCGATCACGTCGATGTCGCGGAACTGGATGACCTCCTGCGCGATGAACCGGCGCGGCTCGGCCTTGATCCGGTCGGCCAGTTCCTCACGCGCTGCGGCGTCGAGCGACGAGCCGAACACGACACCGTAACCGCCGGCCTCGGCCACGTCCTTGATCACCAGCTCGCCGATCCGGTCGAGCACCTCCTTGCGATCCTTGTCAAACATCGGCATATACGTCGGCGCATTGTGCAGGATCGGCTCCTCGCCCAGATAGTACTTGATCATCTGCGGCACGAAATAGTAGATAGCCTTGTCGTCGGCTGCACCGTTGCCGGGCGCGTTGATGATCGCAACGTTGCCGGAACGGTACGCCGAGAGCAGTCCGGGCACGCCGATCACCGAATCCGGGTTGAACGCGAACGGATCCAGATACTCGTCCGACAGGCGGCGGTACACCGCGCCCACGCGATGCCGGTTGCCGGCGTAGTCAAGGAAGAACAGCTTGTTGTCGACCACTTCGAGGTCTTCCGGGAACGCCAAAGCCGCGCCGGTCTTCTCGGCGAGGTACGCGTGCTCGAAGAACGCGGAATTGTAACGGCCGGGAGTCAGCACCACGGCAATGCCCTCGGTCGAGACGAAGTCCATCGCCTTGCGCAGCAGGCGCGGATAGTCGCGGTTGTCGCGCACATGCACCTCGCAGAACAGCTTCGGGTTCGTGCGGCGTTCGATGTCGCGCGCGAACAGCGGGTAGCTGGCGCCGGACGGGATGCGAAGGTTGTCTTCGAGCACCCACCAGCGGCCGTCCTCGCCCTGCACGAGGTCCTCGCCGGCGATGTGCGCGAAGATGCCGCCGGGAGGGGTGACGCCGTTGACCTGCGGGAAGTAGCCGGCCGACGTGTACACGTATTCCTCGGGGATGATGCCGTCGTGGATGATGCGCTTGTCGGAGTAGATGTCCTTGAGGTACGCGTTGAGCGCGTTGACGCGCTGCTTCAAGCCTGCTTCGAGCTGGTCGAATTCATCGGATTCGATGATGCGCGGGATCGGGTCGTACGGGAACAGTCGGTCGTGGTACTCGCCGTTCTTGTACACGCCGAACCGCACGCCGTTGCGGCTCAGCTCGCGGTTGATCGCCTCGCGGCGGTTGACCAGTTCGCCTGCCAGATTGATCGCCGATGCAGCCATTTCGCTCCTCGCCTTCGTCCGTCCGTTCGTTGCCACGACCGTCACGCGGGCACGGTGGCATGTGCCGCATGTACGGTTTCGCGGGCGGCGATTGGTCTGCCGGCTCGCTCGTGCAAGCGCACGCTTACGCCGCGGCCATCGCCATGAATACGCGTTACGCTAGTCGCACGCGGTTACCGGACGGGGGCGAATGTGTTACGGGCGTGCTACAGCGTGCGCTTGGCGCGGATGGCTTCGGCGCGGGACGCGAGCTGGTCGTCGGGCGGGTACTGGATGTGCTCGAGCGTAAGGCCCTGCGGGGCGATCGGGCCGGTCGAGCCTTCGCGCAAGGGCGTCGCCATCTTGCCGGCGAACCAGTCCAGCGAACGTTTGCCGATACCGACCTGCACGCAGCCGTTCACCAGTGATCGCACCATGTTGCGGGCAAACGCATCGGCCACGATCGTGAAACACAGCAGTCCGGACTCGACTGCCGGAGTACGGTACCGTTCCCCCATCGCCGCGTCGATCAGCGGACGGGCCGGAATCCGCCGCCAGTACGCGGTCTTGACCTCGCGGATCGTCGTACCGCCCGGGTTGGGCGTCGCGAACGAACCGAAATCATGCAGGCCGATCGTCATCGCGGCCGCCTCGTTCATCGCGGCGATGTCAAGATCGTCGTCAATGTGCAGCACGAAGCCGCGCGTGCGCGGGTCGACTTCGGACGCGCGGTCGGCGATTCGGTAGACGTAGGTGCGTTCGAGTGCGGAGAAGCGGGCGTCGAATCCGTCCGGCGCGGGCGTGATGTCGCGGATCGTGATGTCGGGCGGCAGGATGCGCTGCATGCGTCGGGTCAGCGCGACGGTCGGCGGCACGCCCATGTGACCGACCGCGCGGGCGAGAATGCTCGGGGAGATGTCGACGTGGCAGACCTGATGGCTGGCGTGGACGCCGGTGTCGGTGCGACCGGCGACGACCAGGCGCAGCGGTTCGGCCTGTGATTCGGGCGATGCGGGATCGGTCGGCACGCGCAGGATCTTGTGCAGCGCGGCTTCGATCTCGCCCTGCACGGTGCGTAGGGTGGGCTGCTTCGCCCATCCGTAGAAGCCGCCGCCGTCATATGCCAAGTCGATGCGCAATCTCATGAGGCACCATCATAATGCTGAAATGGCCGTTATCGGCCCCGATAACGGCCATTTCAGCATGCAGAAGGGGCCGGAAAACCCTGCGGATTCCCGACCCCTTCAGTTGTGGTCTAGCTCACTCGGCGTTCTCGGCCGGGGCTTCAGCGGTCTCGGCCGGAGCCTCAACCGGAGCCTCGGTGGCCTCGGCAGCCGGAGCGGCCTCTTCCGCAACCTTGGTCGCGGCTTCGGCTTCCTTCACGACGGCCTTCTTGGCGACCGGCTCGGTGACGAGCTCGATGATCGCGGCCGGAGCGGAATCGCCCTTACGCGGGGCGATCTTCACGATGCGGGTGTAGCCGCCCTCACGCTGCTCCATCTGCTCGGCGATCTCGGTGAAGAGGGCGTGCACGACGGACTTGTTGCGGATGACGCGCATCACGCGACGGCGGGAGTGCAGATCACCGCGCTTCGCGAAGGTGATCAGGCGCTCGGCCAGCGGACGGAGGCGCTTGGCCTTCGGCAGCGTGGTGACGATGCGACCGTTCTGGAACAGGCTGGTGGCCATGTTCGCGAGCATCAGGCGCTCGTGGGCCGGGCTGGAGGCCAGACGCGGGCCCTTCTTGGGTGTAAGCATGAATTACTCCTTGAATGCCCCGCCGCGCTCAGGTGGGCATGTGCCCGAACGTCCGGGCGCGGCGGAGTGATTGGTCAAAAGCGGAAACTCACTCGTCTTCCGGCGAGTAGAAGGTGCCGCCCTCGAGGTTGGTGGTATCGAAGCCCAGCGGCGAGGCCTTGAGCGACAGGCCCAGGGTCTGCAGCTTGTCCTTGACCTCATCGATCGACTTCATACCGAAATTGCGGATGTCGAGCAGGTCCTGCTCGGTGTGGTTGACCAGCTCGCCGATCGTGTGGATGCCCTCGCGCTTGAGGCAGTTGTAGCTGCGCTGCGTGAGGTTGAGATCCTCGATCGGAACGGCCATCTCGGGGTTGGTTTCCTCGGCCACCGGAGCCGGGCCGACCTCGACGCCTTCGGCCTGGGTGTTGAGCTCGCGGCACAGGCCGAAGAGCTCCACCAGGGTCGAACCGGCGGAAGCGACCGCGTCACGCGGCGAAATGGCGGGCTTGGTCTCCACGTCCAGAATGAGCTTGTCGAAGTCCGTGCGCTGTTCCACACGGGTGGCCTCGACCTTGTAGCTCACCTTGAGCACCGGGGAGTAGATCGAGTCGACCGGGATACGGCCGATCTCGTCGTTGTCCTGCTTGTTCATCTGCGCCGGCACGTAGCCGCGGCCGCGCTCGACGGTGAACTCGATCTCGAGTTCGCCATCCTCGGCCAGGGTCGCGATGTGCATCTCCGGGTTGGCGATGGTCACGCCGGCCGGCGGGGTGATGTCACCCGCGGTGGCTTCGCCTTCGCCGCTCTTGCGCAGATACATGACGACCGGCTCGTCGTACTCGCTGGTGAGCACGATGCCCTTGATGTTGAGCAGGATCTCGGTCACGTCCTCCACGACACCCGGCAGAGTGGTGAACTCGTGCAGGGCGCCGGAGATACGAACCGAAGTCACAGCCGCGCCCGGGATCGAGCTCAGGAGGGTACGGCGCAGGGAGTTGCCCAGCGTATAGCCGAAACCAGGCTCAAGAGGCTCGATGGTGAAGCGGGAGCGCTGCGGGTTGAGGACTTCCTCGGTCAGTGTCGGACGCTGTGCGATAAGCACTGTGTTATCCTTTCAGCTTCTGGTCGGTGGTGCACTCACCGGCCAGGCAAGCGGCTTTGGATGAATTGCTATGTCTAGTGCTCAGACGGCTCAGACGCGACGACGCTTCGGCGGACGAACGCCGTTGTGCGCCTGCGGGGTGACGTCGGTGATGGAACCGACCTCAAGGCCAGCGGACTGCAGGGAACGGATGGCGGTCTCACGACCGGAACCCGGGCCCTTGACGAACACGTCGACCTTCTTCAGACCGTGCTCCATCGCCTTGCGGGCGGCGGACTCGGCGGCCATGCCGGCAGCGTACGGCGTGGACTTGCGGGAACCCTTGAACCCGACGTCGCCACCGGACGCCCAGGACACGACGGCACCGGACGGATCAGTGATCGAGATGATCGTGTTGTTGAAAGTGGACTTGATGTGAGCCTGGCCCACCGGGATCGACTTGCGGTCGCGGCGACGGACAGGCTTACGAGCGGCTTGCTTTGCAGCTGCCATTGATCCTCGTTTCCTAGTACGAACTTATTTGTCTGTCCAAACGATGGAACGTGACGTCCCGTGGCTTGGACGAGCCACCTACTACTTGGTGGCCTTCTTCTTTCCGGCGACCGTGCGCTTCGGGCCCTTGCGGGTGCGGGCGTTGGTCTTGGTGCGCTGACCGCGCACGGGCAGACCCTTACGGTGACGCATGCCCTGATAGCAGTTGATCTGGATCTTACGACGGATGTCCGCGTCGATTTCACGACGCAGATCGCCTTCGATCTTGTAGTTGCCCTCAAGATAGTCACGCAGCGTGATCAGCTGCTCATCCGTCAGATCCTTGACGCGGGTGTCCGGGTTGATACCGGTCGCGGCAAGCGTTTCCTTCGCACGAGTGCGACCCACACCGAAGATGTAGGTGAGGGCGATTTCAATGCGCTTCTCATTGGGGATGTCGACTCCGGCAAGACGTGCCATTGCGATTCCTTCTGTGTTCCGCAGGTCGTGCACCGAGTCGTCCGGTTTCCCGGCCCGGGCCTGCGTACCCGGGGTTCAAGCAAGCCTCTCGGGAGAGACTCGCCTGTGACTCAGCGCCTGATTAATTGGTGCCGCTGGATCTGCTCTCAGCCCTGACGCTGCTTGTGGCGCGGGTTCGTGCAGATCACCATGACGCGGCCGTGACGACGGATCACGCGGCAGTTTTCGCAGATCCTCTTCACACTAGGGCTGACCTTCATGGTTTTCCTTTACTTGTACCTTTACTTGTAGCGGTACGTAATCCTTCCGCGGTTCAGATCGTACGGACTCATTTCGAGCACCACGCGATCCTGCGGCAGGATACGAATGTAGTTCTTGCGCATCTTGCCGGAGATCGTGGCGAGCACGATGTGCTTGTTCTCAAGTTCGACGCGGAACATCGCGTTCGGCAGTGCTTCCACTACCTGACCTTCGACTTCAATCACACCGTCTTTTGCCATGAGCCTCGTTATCCGTTCCTCGGGACAATTACCGTTAGTGAGTCCGAAGACACACCAACGGAATAATATACACGAACACGGGGATTACGACACGCCGTCGCTCGCTTGGCAAGCGACGGCGCGAGGAGGTGAACAGTCCAGTGGACTGTTCACCGACGGAGCCATCCGTTTCCCGCACCCGGCCACCTCAACCCGGATACAACAATGGGCAGCCCTTAAGCTGCCCATTTGATATGCCCAGACGGTCATCCGTCCGACGTTCCCCTGTCATTGTCATTTCGACCGAGGCAAAGCCGAGCGGAGAAATCTTTCCGATGTCGAATCCGTCCGTAAGATTTCTCGACTCCGCTTCGCTGCGCTCGAAATGACAGAACCGAGGAGGTCTCAGGCCTCGAGCGCCTTGACGATGTTGGCCTGGATCGCGTCGATCTCGCCGACGCCGTCGATGGCGACGAGCTGGCCGCGCTGCTGGTAGATGTCGAGCAGCGGGGCAGTTTCCTTCGCATAGGTGGCCAGGCGCTTGGCGATGGCCTCCGGGGTGTCGTCGGAACGGCCCTGCTCCTTGGCGCGCTTGGCGATGCGCTCCATGAGCACGTCGTGGTCGGCGTCGAGGGCGACGACCTTATCGAGCGGGGTGCCCAGCTCCTCGAGCATCGCGTCGAGCGCCTCGACCTGGGAGGCGTTGCGCGGGTAGCCGTCGAGGATCCAGCCGTTCTTGGCGTCATCCATCGCCAGACGGTCCTTGACGATCTTGTTGGTCAGCTCGTCCGGAACCAGTTCGCCCTTGTCGGTGTACTTGAGGGCCTCAAGACCCAGCTCGGTCTTGTTCTTGATGTTGTAGCGGAAGATGTCGCCGGTGGAGATGGCCGGGATGCCGAAGTGCTCGGCGAGCAGTGCGGCCTGAGTGCCCTTGCCCACGCCCTGCGGGCCCATGATGAGAAGACGCATGTCTTGGTTCCTTTGCTGATGTGTTGGATGTTTGGAAACGGATGGCTCCGTCACTGGACAGTCCACAGGACTGTCCAGTTCCTCGCGCGGCCGCCTGCCCATCGCGGGCGGCCAGGAGCCGAGAAAATCCTTACTTGCCTTCGACGTGATCCACGTTCTCGAGCAGGAAGCCGGTGTACTGGAACTGCTCGGTCTGGGCCTTGGCCTGACGCAGCGTGTCAAGGCCGACGCCCGCGATGATCAGGATGGTCGTGCCGCCGAACGGCAGTTGCGTGTTGAGCTGCAGGCCCATGATGAGCACGGTCGGGATGAGCGCCACGAACAGCAGGTAGACGGCACCCACCGTGTTCAGACGGTTCATCACGTAGCTCAGGTAGCGGCTGGTGGCGCTGCCGGCGCGGATGCCCGGGATGAAGCCGCCGTACTGCTTCATGTTGTCGGCGGTCTCGTCCGGGTTGAACGTGATCTCGGTGTAGAAGAAGCAGAAGAACACGATCATCAACGCGTACAGGCCGATGTACCACACGGACGTGGTGTTGGCGAGGTTGTTGTTGATCCACTTAACCCAGCTCTGGTCGGAGTTGCCGAACTGGGCGATCAGGGTCGGGATGGCGAGGATCGAGGACGCGAAGATCGGCGGGATGACGCCGGACATGTTGATCTTGAGCGGCAGGTAGGTGGACGATCCGCCGTACATCTTGCGGCCGATCATACGGCGCGTGTACTGAACCGGGATACGACGCTGGCACAGTTCGACGAAGTCGACGAAGATCAGGATGACGAGCAGCACGCCGGCGACGATCGCGAACTTCGGCCAGTTGCCGTCGGTGCCGTTCGTGCCCCAGCCGATCTCCCACAGCTGCGGCAGGAAGCCGGAGCAAATGGACATGAAGATCAAGATGGACATGCCCTGGCCGATGCCCTTGTCGGTGATCAATTCGGCCATCCACATGATCAGGCCGGTGCCGCCGGTCATGATGAGAACCATGACGACGAGGTTCCACACGGAGCCGTCCGGGATGACCTGGGAGCAGGCGTAGTTGAACAGCGCGCCAGAGCGGGCGGTGACGAGGATGGTGGTGGACTGCAGCACCGCAAGGCCAATGGTGAGATAACGAGTGTACTGCGTCAGCTTCGCCTCGCCGGACTGGCCTTCCTTGTGCAGGGCCTCGAAGCGCGGGATGACGACGCGCAGCAGCTGCACGACGATGGACGCGGTGATGTACGGCATGACGCCCAGCGCGAAGATCGACAGCTGGAGCATGGCACCGCCGGAGAACAGGTTGACCAGGCCAATGAAGTTCTCGGACGCGGTCTTCATCGTGCCCATGCACTCCTGCACGACCTTGTAATCAACACCCGGCGTCGGAATGAACGATCCGATGCGGTAGATGATGATCATGCCGAAAACGAACAGTATCTTATTTCGTAGCTCTTTGGTACGGAAGGCCTGGATTAACGTCCTCACCTGGGTTCCTTTCCATATGTGCGCCCCATGCGCACCCGTCCGGACAGACTCTAACCGACGAGTCTAGCGTACAGTGTCTACCTCTGCTCCCATGCAGCGGCCGTTCTGTCCATAATTTATCGTGCGATCATACGAAACGACCCCCGCCGCGACGAATCGCGGACGAGGGTCATTGTTCGTATCGCAGTGCGGTTGCCCCGCGAGGGTAGGAACTACTCCTCGGAGACGGAACCGCCAGCGGCCTCGATCTTGGCCTTGGCCGATGCGGAGGCCTTCACGCCCTTGATGTTGAGCGCAACGGTGACTTCACCGTCGCCCAGCACCTTGACGGGCTGGTTGGCGCGCACGGCACCCTTGGCGACCAGATCGGCGACGGTCACGTCGCCACCGGCCGGGAAGAGCTTGGCGAGAGCGGCCACGTTCACGACCTGGAACTCCTGCTTGAAGGGGTTCTTGAAGCCACGGAGTTTCGGCAGGCGCATGTACAGCGGCAGCTGGCCACCTTCGAAGCCCGGGCGAACCTGGTAACGCTTCTTGGTGCCCTTGTCGCCACGGCCCGAGGTCTTACCCTTGGAGCCTTCACCGCGGCCAACGCGGATGCGATCCTTCTTGGCGCCCGGAGCCGGACGCAGATCGTGCATCTGCAGGATAGTGGTTTCTTCTTCTGCCATAATCAGTCGACCTCCTCAACGGTGACCAGGTGGCGCACCGTCAGGATCATGCCGCGAGTGCTCTTGTTGTCCTCGAGGACAACGCTCTGGCCGATCTTGCGCAGACCGAGGGTCTGAGCGGTGGCGCGCTGCTTGGGCGTACGGTTCACCAGACCGTGGTGCAGGGTGATCTTCAGGTTAGCCATCTATCACTCACCATCCTTCTGCTGAGCCTGAGCGGCGGCCGCAGCCTCTTCGCGAGCCTTGCGGGCCTCGTCGATGCCAGCGGCGCGAGCACGCAGCAGGGCATCCGGAGCGACCTCGTTGAGGGCCAGACCACGGCGGGCCGCGATCTCTTCCGGATCTTCGAGCTGCTTGAGGGCGGCCACGGTGGCGCGAACCATGTTCACGGCGGTGGCGGAGCCCATCGACTTGGTCAGGATATCGGTGATGCCGGCGCACTCCATGACGGCGCGGACCGGACCACCAGCGATAACGCCGGTACCCGGGGCAGCCGGGCGCAGCAGCACAGTGCCGGCGGCGTCGTGGCCGATCACCGGGTGGGTGACGGTGCCGCGGACGCGCGGGACGGTGAACATGTGCTTCTTGGCGTCGAGCTGGCCCTTGGCGATAGCGGCCGGGACCTCGCGGGACTTACCGTAGCCAACGCCGACGGTGCCGTTGCCGTCACCGACGACCACGAGCGCGGCGAAGCTGAACGTACGGCCGCCCTTGTGGGTCTTGGACACACGGTTGATGGTCACCACGCGGTCGAGCAGCTCATCGCCCTGCTTCTCTTCGCGACGGTTGCGACGCTCGCCACGACGGCCTTCGCCGCGCTGGCCACGACGGGACTTGCGGTCCTCGTTCGCGTTGTTGGTCTCAGCCGCCTCAGTGTTCTGAGTTTCTTCAGCCACTTGGGTTTCCTTCTGAGTTTCGTCGCTCACAGTGCCAGACCTCCCTCGCGGGCGCCTTCAGCGACAGCTGCAACGCGACCGGTGTACTTGTTGCCGCCACGGTCGAAGACGACGGCCTCAATGCCAGCGGCCTTGGCCTTCTCGGCCAGCAGCTCGCCGACCTTCTTGGCGGCCTCGACCTTGGTGCCCTCGAAACCGGCGAAATCGGCGGTCAGCGTGGACGCGGAGGCAAGAGTGATGCCCTTGGTGTCGTCAACGATCTGGGCGACCATGTGACGGTTGGAGCGGGAGACAACGAGACGCGGCATTTCCGGGGTGCCGAAGATGCGCTTGCGGATGCGGGCGTGACGGCGCTTGAGCGCGACCTTCTTGCCCTTACCGAGAATCTGAACGCTCATATCACTTACCAGCCTTTCCAGCCTTGCGCAGGATGTGCTCGTCAGCGTACTTGATGCCCTTGCCCTTGTAGGGTTCCGGAGCACGAAGCTTGCGGATGTTGGCCGCAGCCTGGCCGACAGCCTGCTTGTCGGTGCCCTTGACGATCACCGTGTTGGCGTTCGGGACCTCGAACTCGATGCCTTCGGCCGGATCCACGGTGATGGTGTGGGAGTAACCGAGAGCGAACTCGATGCTCTTGCCCTTGAGGGTGGCGCGGTAACCGGTACCAACGATCTGCAGGGTCTTGGCGTAGCCTTCGTGCACGCCCTTGACCATGCTGGCGACGATGGCGCGGGCCAGACCGTGCTTGGCACGGGTCGGACGCAGGTCATCGGCCGGGGTGAGGACGATCTCGTTGCCCTCGACCACAGCGGTGATGCCTTCAGGAATGACGTAGGAGTCGGAACCCTTCGCGCCCTTGGCCGAGAAGTTCTGACCGTCGATAGTGACTTCCACGCCGGCCGGGATGGCGACGGGGAGCTTACCAATATGCGATGCCATGATCTAGCTCTCCTTTCTCACCACACGAAAGCGACGATTTCGCCGCCGATGCCCCGGTCGAGGCATTCCTTCTGGGTCATCAATCCCGAGCTGGTCGAGATGATGGCGATACCGAGACCACCGAGCGGCATCGGCAGCGCGTCGGACTTCGCGTAGCGACGCAGGCCCGGCTTGGAAATGCGCTTGATGCCCTGGATGGAGCGCTCGCCGTTCGGACCGTACTTGAGGGTGACCTCAAGAGTCTGGCCGACCTTGGCTTCCTTGGCGGTGAAGTCCTTGATGTAGCCTTCACGCTTCAGGATCTCGGCGATGTTCGCCTTGAACTTGGAGTACGGCATGTCCACGGTCTCGTGCTTTGCCGCGCTCGCATTACGCAGACGCGTAAGCATGTCTGCGATAGGATCTGTCATTGTCATTTGGGCTGTTGCCCTTTCTCGCTATGGTTTCCGCCGCCCTCACGCCCGGCCATGATGGCACGAGCGATCGGGCCGCGGACCTTCAGCGTCGATGTTTACCAACTGGACTTCGTAACGCCGGGCAGCTCGCCGCGGTGAGCCTTCTCGCGAAGGCAGATGCGGCACAGGCCGAACTTGCGGTAGACGGAGTGGGGACGACCACAAACCTGGCAGCGCGTGTAAGCGCGAACCTTGAACTTCGGCTTGGCGGCCGCCTTGTTCTTCAGAGCGGTTTTTGCCATATCAGTTCTCCTTGAAGGGGAAGCCGAGGTGCTTGAGGAGCACGGAAGCTTCCTTGTCGTCCTTGGTGGAGGTCACCACGGTGATGTCCATACCACGCTGGTGATCGATCGAATCCGGATCGATCTCGTGGAACATGGACTGCTCGGTGAGACCAAAGTTGTAGTTGCCCTGGCCGTCGAACTGCTTGCCGTTGATGCCGCGGAAATCGCGGATACGCGGCAGAGCCAGGGTCAGCAGACGATCCAGGAACTCCCACATGCGGTCGCCACGCAGGGTGACGTACGCACCGATGGCCTGGCCCTCACGCAGGTGGAACTGCGCGACGGACTTCTTGGCCTTGGTGATCTTCGGCTTCTGGCCGGTGATCAGGGTGAGATCCTTGACCGCGCCTTCGATGAGCTTGGAGTCGCGGGCAGCGGCACCGACGCCCATGGAGACGACGACCTTCTGGATGCGGGCCACCTGCATCGGGTTGGAGTAGTTGAACTCCTTCTCGAGCTCGGGGATGATGACCTCGTTGTACTTCTGCTTCAGGCGCGGGGTCGCCGGCGCCTCAACGGTCGTATCGGTCATGCCAGCTCCTTTCCGGACTTCTTGGCCACGCGCACGCGCACGGTCTTCACCTTGCCGTCACGAGCCTCTTCCTTCACCACAACGCCCACGCGGGTCGGCTGCTTGGTCTCCGGGTCGATCAGCATCACGTTGGAGCGATGGATCGGAGCCTCGACGGAGACGATGCCGGACTGCTGGCCCTGCTGCGTGGCGCGGACGTGCTTCTTGACGATCTGCACGCCCTCGACGATCAGACGATCGTCGGCCAGCACACGGGTGACCTTGCCTTCCTTGCCCTTGTCCTTGCCGCGAATGACCTTGACCAGGTCGCCGCTCTTGATCTTGGCTACCATGTCAGATCACCTCCGGAGCGAGGGACACGATACGCATGAAGCGCTTGTCGCGCAGCTCACGAGCGATCGGTCCGAAGATACGAGTGCCCTTCGGTTCACGGCCGGAGCCGAGAATGACGGCGGCGTTCTCGTCGAACTTGATGTAGGAGCCGTCCACACGACGGTGCTCCTTGACGGTGCGGACGACGACGGCCTTGACCACGTCGCCCTTCTTGACCGAGCCGCCAGGGATCGCGTCCTTGACGGAGGCGACGATCACGTCGCCCAGATCGGCATAGCGTCGCTTCGATCCGCCGAGCACGCGGATGCAGAGGAGTTCCTTCGCACCCGTGTTGTCGGCGACATGAAGCCGCGTTTCCTGCTGAATCATTGATTCTCCTTAGCCGAGCTGGTTCTCCCCGAGCACCCCGCCCACCTGTACTAGCATGGGCGGGGTGACTCGCGGAGCCTTGCCGAACTTGTTACTTAGCGCGCTCGATGATGGATTCGAGACGCCAACGCTTGGTCTTGCTCAGGGGCCGAGTCTCCATAATACTCACGAGGTCGCCAACGTGCGCGTCGTTGTGTTCATCATGGGCCTTGACCTTCTTGGTGGAACGAACGACCTTGCCGTACAGCGGGTGGGTCGAACGCTGCTCGAGCTCGACGGTGATCGTCTTGTCCATCGCTTCGGACACGACGTAACCGCGACGAACCTTGCGGAAGTTACGCTCTTCAGCCATTAGTTCTCCTCAGCTTTCGTATCGGATGCCTCGGGCGCCTGGCTGATGCCGAGCTCACGCTCGCGCAGGACGGTGTACATCCTGGCGATGTCGTGCTTGACCGCCTTGAGGCGGGCAGTGTTGTCGAGCTGACCGGTCGCGTGCTGGAAGCGCAGGTTGAACAGCTCTTCCTTCGACTTCTTGAGGAAACCTTCGATCTCCTCGTTGGTCTTCTCGTTCAGATTCTTGATTGCATATTCAGCGGTACCGACTGCCATCAGATATCACCACCTTCACGAGCGATAATGCGGCACTTCATCGGGAGCTTGTCGATGGCGCGGCGCAGGGCCTCGCGAGCGACGTCCTCGGAAACGCCACCGATCTCGAACATCACGCGGCCCGGACGCACGTTGGCGATCCAGAACTCCGGGGTGCCCTTACCGGAACCCATTCGGGTGCCCAGCGGCTTCTTGGTCAGCGGGCGATCCGGGAAGATCGTGATCCACACACGGCCGCCACGCTTGATGTAACGGGTCATGGCGATACGGGCGGCCTCGATCTGACGGTTGGTCACGTAGGCCGGCGCGAGCGCCTGAATACCGAAATCGCCGAACGCGATCTCGTTGCCGCCCTTGGACATGCCAGAGCGGACCGGACGATGCTGCTTGCGGTACTTAGTCCTCTTCGGGATAAGCATCAGTTCACTCCTTCGTTTCCGTTGCGGCAGGAGCCTCAGCGGCGGCGGTCTCGGCCTTCGGGGCCTCGGCCTGCTGCTGGGCGGCAGCGTTGCGGTTGCCACGGCGCGGGCGGCGATCGCCACCACGGCGGCCCGGGCGGCTGTTCTGCTGCGCCTGCTGCTGCTCTTCGAACTCACGCTCGGTCATGTCGCCCTTGTAGATCCACACCTTGACGCCGATGCGGCCGTAGGTGGTCTTGGCCTCGAAGAAGCCGTAATCGATCAGGGCGCGCAGGGTCTGCAGCGGAACGCGACCCTCGCGGTAGAACTCCGAACGGCTCATTTCCGCACCGCCGAGACGGCCGGAGAGCTTGATACGGATGCCCTTGGCGCCGGCGCGCATCGCGTCCTGCTGAGCCTTGCGCATCGCGCGACGGAAGGTCACGCGGTTGGTCAGCTGTTCGGCGATGCCCTGAGCGACGAGCTGGGCGTCCAGAGCGGCGTTCTTGACCTCGAAGATGTTGAGCTGGACCTGCTTGCCAGTGAGCTTCTCGAGCTTGGCGCGAACCTTCTCGGCTTCGGCGCCACGGCGGCCGATCACGATGCCCGGACGGGCGGTGTGGATGTCCACACGCACGCGGTCGCGGGTGCGCTCGATGACGATGCGGGACACGCCCGCACGCTCGAGGTCCTTGTTCATTTCCTTGCGGATCTTGTCATCCTCGAGGACGAAGTCGCTGTAGCGCTCGCCAGGCTTGTTGGAATCGGAGAACCACTTGGAACGATGGTTTTCAGTGATGCCCAGACGATAGCCAAAGGGATTGATCTTCTGACCCATCTTTAGCGGGCTCCTTCCTTGGTAGCGACAACGACCGTGATGTGGGAGGTGCGCTTGTTGATACGAGCGGCACGGCCCTGGGCGCGGGCGCGGAAACGCTTGAGCGTCACGCCTTCGTCCACATAGGTCTCCTTGATGACCAGATCGTTCTCGCGGAACGGCTCGCCGGCCTTGTCGGCCTTGACGCGAGCGTTGGCGATGGCGCTCTCGAGGACCTTGCGCACCGGGAGGGACGCGTCCTGAGGAGCGAACTTGAGGATGGTGACGGCTTCGGTCGCCTGCTTGCCGCGGATGAGGTCGACCATGCGGCGAGCCTTGCGCGGCGTCACGCGGACGTGACGAGCGATTGCTTTAGCTTCCATGTTCTATTCCTTATCCTTTAGCGGCGGGCCTTCTTGTCGTCCTTCACATGACCCTTGAAGGTCTTGGTCGGGGCGAACTCACCGAGCTTGTGACCGACCATGGCCTCGGTGACGAACACCGGGACATGCTTGCGGCCATCGTGAACAGCGAACGTGTGTCCGATGAAATCAGGGGTGATCATCGAACGGCGGGACCACGTCTTGATGACGTTGTGGGTGCCCTTCTCGTTCTGCTCGTCGACTTTCTTCTGCAGGTGGGCGTCGACGAAGGGGCCCTTCTTGATGCTACGAGTCATCTACTCGACACTCCCTTACTTGCGGTTCTTACCATTCGGACGACGACGAACAATCATCTTGTTCGAAGCCTTCTTCGGACGGCGAGTACGAACTTCGCCCTTGCCCCACGGAGACACCGGCGGCTTACCACCGCGGGTACGACCACCGTGCGGGTGATCGACCGGGTTCATGGACTCACCACGAGTCCACGGACGCTTGCCGATCCAGCGGGCGCGGCCGGCCTTGCCGAGCTGGATGTTGGCGTGATCGGAGTTGCCGACCTCACCAACGGTCGCGCGGCAGCGGGCGTCGACGTTGCGGATTTCGCCGGACGGCATACGCAGCTGGGCGTAGGCGCCATCCTTGGCGACGAGCTGAACGGCGGCGCCGGCGGAACGCGCGATCTTCGCGCCGCCCAGCGGCTTGAGCTCGATGGCGTGGACCACGGTACCGGTCGGGATGTTCTTCAGCGGCAGGTTGTTGCCCGGCTTGATATCGGCGTTCTCGCCGGTCTCGATGCGGTCACCCTGCTTGACGCCCTCCGGAGCGATGATGTAGCGCTTCTCGCCGTCGGCGTAGTGCAGCAGCGCGATGCGGGCGGAACGGTTCGGATCGTACTCGATGTGAGCGACGGTAGCCGGCACGCCGTCCTTGTCCCAACGACGGAAGTCGATGAGACGGTAGGCGCGCTTGTGGCCGCCACCGCGGTGACGGGAGGTCATACGACCGTAGGAGTTGCGACCGCCGGTCTTGGTCAGCTTGCGAACCAGCGACTTCTCAGGCGTGGAGCGCGTCAGATCGGAGAAGTCCGAGACAGACGCGTTACGGCGGCCAGCAGTCGTCGGCTTATAAACGCGGATAGCCATAATATAGTTCTTCCTTTAACTTTTCTCGGCTAGCCTTCAGTTGCCGAAGATGTCGATCGTCTGGCCCTCGGCGACGGTCACGATCGCACGCTTCTGGGAAACGCGCTGGCCGAAGCCGAAACGGGTGCGCTTGCGCTTGCCGTCACGGTTGAGGGTGTTGACGTTCGTCACCTTCACCTTGAAGATCTCTTCGATAGCCTGCTTGATCTGCACCTTGTTCGCGTCCGGGGCCACCACGAAGGTGTACTGGCCACGATCGGAGAGCGCGTAGCTCTTCTCGGAGACGACAGGCTTGAGGATGACGTCGTGTGCGGGCTTGTGGATTGCGACCATTTAAGATCAGTCCTCCTTCGCGGCCGGCTCGGTCTTGCCCGCGAGGAAAGCGTCGAGGCCTTCCTGGGTGAAGACGACATACTGAGCCGTGACCACATCGTACGTGTTGAGCTGATCGGCGAAGATCGGGTGGACGGTCGGGATGTTGCGGACCGACAGCCACTCGTTGATGTTCTCGCGGGACAGCACCACGGTGGTGAACTTGTTCTCGGTGATCGGGGACAGCGCGGCGACGGCGGCCTTGGTGGACGGGGTATCGGTGATACCGAAGTTCACCACGGCAACGCGGCCGGCGTTCGCACGATCGGACAGGACGTAGCGCAGGGCCGCGGCCTTCATCTTCTTGGGGGTGCGCTGCGAGTAGTCGCGCGGCTGCGGACCGAACACGGTGCCGCCGTGGTACCACTGCGGGGCGCGGATGGAGCCCTGGCGGGCACGACCGGTGCCCTTCTGCTTCCACGGCTTCTTGCCGCCGCCGGAGACCATGCCACGAGTCTTGGTGGCGTGGGTGCCAGCGCGGGCAGCAGCGAGCTGAGCCACAACGACCTGGTGGATCAGCGGGACGCGGGAGGCGACCTCTTCGGCGGTGTGGCCGAAGATCTCAGCCGGGACCTCGACGGTGCCGGTGGTAGCGCCCTGGGCGTCAGACACGTTCAGAGTAACGTTTGCCATGATTGATCAGACTCCCCTTACTTCACTGCCGTGCGGACGAGAACGATGCCGCCCTTCGGGCCCGGGATCGCACCCTTGATGGCGAGAATGCTGTTCTCGGCATCCGCGGACATGACGGTCAAGCCCTGAGCGGTCGCGGTCACGTGACCCATGCGGCCGGCCATACGCTTGCCCTTGAGAATACGGCTCGGGGTCGCGCATGCGCCGACAGAGCCGGGGCGACGCTCGTTCTTGTGAGAGCCGTGAGAACGACGGTAGGACTTGAAGCCCCAGCGCTTGATGGTGCCGGCGAAGCCCTTGCCCTTGGTGGTGCCGGTGACGTCGACTTCAGAGCCTTCCGGGAAGAAGTCGATGGACAGCTCCTGGCCCGGCTCGTACTCGGCGGCGTCCTCGGTGCGCACCTCAACGAGGTGGCGGCGCGGGGTCACGCCAGCCTTGGCGAAGTGGCCGGCGAGCGGCTTGGTCACCTTGGTGGGATCGATCTGGCCGTAGCCGATCTGAACGGCCTTGTAGCCGTCGGTCTCTTCGGACTTGACGGCGGTCACCACGTTGGTGGACACATCAACGAGGGTGACGGGGACGAAGAAACCGTTCTCGTCCCAGACCTGAGTCATGCCGAGCTTCTTGCCCAGCAGAGCCTTGTGGCTACCTCTCTGCGAAGTCATAGTGGTTCCCTCCTCCCTTACAGCTTGATCTCGATGTTGACA
The DNA here is from genome assembly GCF_019331715.1 of Bifidobacterium simiiventris. Classification (GTDB taxonomy): domain Bacteria; phylum Actinomycetota; class Actinomycetes; order Actinomycetales; family Bifidobacteriaceae; genus Bifidobacterium; species Bifidobacterium simiiventris. Next base: position 242,208 of record NZ_JAHBBG010000003.1, on the reverse strand, counting down.
TCTGCGGGCAGATCAATGTGCATCAGGGAGTCCACGGCCTTCGGGGTCGGGTCCACGATGTCGATGAGGCGCTTGTGAGTGCGCATCTCGAAGTGCTCGCGAGAATCCTTATACTTGTGAGGAGAACGAATAACAACAAAGACGTTCTTCTCGGTCGGGAGCGGAACCGGGCCAACCACAGTTGCGCCCGCGTTCGTCACCGTTTCGACGATCTTCTTCGCCGATTGGTCGATGACCTCGTGGTCATAGGACTTAAGCCTGATGCGGATTTTCTGTCCCGCCATTGCCGTCCGCCCTTTCTAGCGATTCGTGTACTGTTTACCAGCCTGCTTCTAGGGCACCGGCGGACTTGGCCGCAGCAAGAGACACCCTCTGCAGGGTGATCCTTGTGGCCAAACCACATCAGTGCGCGGCATTCGGGCTTCCACTCACGTGGGTTTCCGTTCCGCGCTCGCTTTTTTGATTCCAATTTGCGAGCCCAAATCAGGCAACTTGTTTATTAAAGCACTAGGCATGGCCTTATGGAGTTCGGGCGTGTCGCGCCGTTTGTGTTCCTTCGTGCCGTCCATCTTTTCGGCTCTTATCACCGATCAGCCGTGGTTCGCAATGGTGGGTATATATGGACTCAAAAACCGGCTGAATACCGTTGGTGGGTATATCTGGACTAGTTGGAACCGTATCAGCCGTCTAACTAGTCCAGATACACTTTATATTGTGCGGTCCAATTTCACCCACCAATGGGATCAGTGAGCCCCGGCATCGGCGATCCGGCCGTCATACCCCGACCCGGGGCACCCCGGCCTTCATCAGCTTCTCCACCAGCATCCGACGCCGATATGCCTCGGAAAACGAAAACCGAACCACCTCATCCGCCCGCAGCCGGATCCTCTCCTCCCGTTCTTTCTCCGCGATGATCGTATCCGGCAGACTGCCGTTCACATACATGGACGGATCACGGTACTTCACCCGTCCGTCAAGTTCCGCCACAATGAACCGGCCGTCCGCCGTATGCCACGCGAAATCAACCCGGTCATAACGGGTTGCGTCATCGGGATGCGCGACGGTCTCCTGCACACGCGGCGCGGCGAATCCCTCCTCGATCATGACGCCGTAAGCGTACGCTTCCCCGCCATTGTCCGTGCCGCCGGGCGCCTGCTCCACCGCCAACAGCGCCCGCGAACGCCAGCGCCCCGGCAACGACAGGCAATGCGTCCGCATCTCGTCGCGCGTCATCATCCTCTGCCGCAACACCGATTCGACCAGACCGATTCCATCGGGAAAATCCACGTGCCGCAGGCAATCGAACACGGTACGGCCCAGCGGCGTGACCCGTACCCCGTCCGTCATCGCATACCGCGCATACTCATCCTCCGGCACCAAGCAATACCGGAACGGGCCTCGATCCCCGCCGTGGCGTCTCTTATCCATTGCGATATGGAACACGCCGAGATGCCGTATCGAATCGCTGATCCCATACATCACGGCAGCGGTCATGCCACCGAACACCCAGTCGGGATGCAGCACCGCCAATGTTCGCGCCACCCATCGGTACCGTTCCACCGGATCCAACGAATTCCACGTTTCGACGCGCGCGAAACAGCCATCGACGACGCACACCAGATCACCTGACTTCACCCGCCGACGCAGGGATTGACGTTCGGATTGCGTCCGACCCCACACGCATAACCGTCGCCGTTCATGATCCATGCATCGCTCGATCAGTGCCGTATTCGCTTTCATGGTCGTACTGTATCGGCTTCGACCTCGACACTGAATCAATTTCGAGGCATGTGGTCGAATGGTCGGCTGTTATCCACATCCGGCGTGTCTATCCACATTTTTTGTGGATAACCGAAATCGACCGTCCACCATCGCTGGCGGGTCGGATCACACGCCCATACGATATGGACCATGACCACGCCAACCACCCGATCCGCCCCGAACCACCGCCACACCACGCCACGCGACTGGATTCCCGACCAGCCCGGCGCATGGGCGATGGCGATCCTGCCCACGCTGGCCGGCATGATCGTCGGCGGCGCGAACACGGCCACCGTCTGGCTGCTCATCGCATGGATCCTGTGCTACTGCGTTCAGTTCACCGCCGCACGATGGCTCAAATCACGGTTCGCACGCCGCTACCTACCGCCGACCGTCATATATACGGTATTGCTCGCCGCGATCGGCCTGCCGTTCGTAGCCCTCCACCCGACGATCCTGTGGTGGGCGCCGCTGTACATCGCGCTGGCCGGACTGTCGTTCGCTGCCGCATGGCTACGCCGCGAACGCACGCTCTGGGGCAATGCGGTCGCGATCCTCGCCGCCTGCACGATGGCAATGGTCGTCGGCTCGTTCGGCAATCATGCAGCCGACGCCCGGATCCCGGCGCTCGCCAACGGCGGGTTACCCGCGGCCGTGGTGTTTCTGCTCGCACAGTTCGGTTCGGTGCTGTTCGTGAAGACGATGATCCGCGAACGCGGCAATGCCGGATACCTGTGGGCGTCGTGGATCTGGCATGGCGTACTGCTGGCGGCGGCGTTCGGACTATGGGGATTGCTGGGGTTCGGCCGCCTGTTCGCGATGTTGACTATCACCTGCGCGTGGCTGATGATGCGGGCGGTCGCGATGCCGTTGGTCGCGCGGCGACGCGCGGTCAGGCCGATTGCCGTCGGCCTGGTCGAAATGGTGTCGAGCCTGCTGGTGTTCGCAGCCGTGGTGATGACGTTCTGAACGATCGGTCGACACGAATCGCGTCTATGAGACCCTGTGATCCGCGTCACGGTTGCGGCGAACGGTGAGATGGCCGTTGAATCGTGCCGTCGGGCTTTCTATCGTGTGTCCCGTGACACAATCGCGCGGCTCCCAGATCAGACCCATCACGGCGCACAATGCCAACCAGTTGTACCAGCACGGCACGCTCGCGCTGCTCGTGCCTGGACTGCTGGAGGGCACGACGACCATCGGCGAACTACTCACGCATGGCGACACCGGCATCGGCACGGGTGAGGGACTCGACGGCGAGCTCATCATCCTTGACGGCGTGGCATACAAAGTCGGTAGCACCGGCGTGGCCGAACGCGTGCCGGACGATTTCACGATGCCGTTCGCGAACGTGCATCACGCCGCGTTCCAGTACCAGTGCGAGCGCTCGGACATCGGTCTCAAGGAACTCAACAAGCGCATCGTGGAGGCAAACGGGCGTGCGAACACGTTCTTTTCGGTGATTGTGCGCGGCACGTTCAGTTTCATGAAAACCCGCGCGGTGATCAAGCAGCAGGCTCCGTACCCGACGCTGGTGGAGGTGGCCGACCGGCAGGCAACGTTCCTGCGGCACGACGTGCAGGGCACGATGCTCGGCTATTTTTCGCCGGTGATGTTCCATGGCGCGGCGGTGGCCGGGTTCCACGAACATTTTCTGTCCGACGACCGCACGTTCGGCGGGCATGTGCTGGATGCGGTGCTCGATCACGGCAAGATCTACAGTCAGGTGTTCGATACGCTGGTGCAGCATCTGCCGGTGGATGATCCTGGATACCGCGAGCATGATTTCAGCAATGATCCGATTGCCGAGGCGATCACCAGCGCGGAAGGCGACACGAAGTAACGGCTCACGGGATGGAATTGACCCGATTATATCCGTCGCGTGAACCAGAAAGACCTCGCATGATCAACGCTCAGGCCACGAATACACAAGAGGGAGCCCGCCCGAGATGGGCGAACTCCCTCAGTGCCTGATCAGACATTCAGTCTCAGACGCGCTCGGAGGCTTCCTCCGTGGCAGCCACGCCTTCGCGCTCGACGCGGATGCGGTGGCCTTCGGCCTGCGGCACGCCGTAGTACGCGGCGATGGCGATGTCCTTCATGTCCTCGATCTGCGGGATGCGCGGGTTCGCGGGGGCGCACTGGTCCTCGTAGGCGCGCATGCCGATCTGGTCGAGCACGCTCCAGAAGTAGTCCTCGTCCACACCGCAATCCTGGAAGCTCTTGTTCATGCCGAGCTTGTTGTCGCGGTAGTCCTCGACGGCCTTCGCCAGGTTCTCGACGGCTTCGGCCGGAGTCTTGCCCGGGTCGATGCCGAGGTTGATGGCGATGTCGCGGTAGCGCTCGTCGGCGATGTACTTGTTGTACTTCGGCCACGAGGTCGGCTCCTCCGGCACCTGGCCGTTGTAACGGATCACGTACGGCAGCAGGATGGAGTTGGTGCGGCCGTGGGCGACATGGCACAGCGCGCCGATGGTGTGCGCCATGCCGTGGCACATGCCGAGGAACGCGGAGCCGAACGCCATGCCGGCCATGGTGGCGGCATTGTGCATCTTCTCCTGTGCCTTGGTCTTCTCCAGGCCCGGCTCGCCGTTGACGGACTCGGCCAGGTTGTCCCAGATGAGCTTGGCCGCGTGCAGCGCCATGCCGTCGGTGAAGTCGTTCGCGTAGACGGAGACGTACGCCTCGAACGAGTGGGTCAGGGCGTCGAATCCGGCGTCGGACGCGAGCTTGCGCGGCTGGGTGCGGGCGAGCACCGGGTCGACGATCGCGACGGACGGGGTGAGCGCGTAGTCGGTGATCGGGTACTTGTAACCGGTCTTGTGGTCGGTGATCACGGCGAACGGCGTGACTTCGGAACCAGTGCCGGACGAGGTCGGGATGCACACGAGCTTGGCCTTCTTGCCCAGCGGCGGGATCTTGAAGGCGCGCTTGCGGATATCGAAGAACTTCTCACGAACGTCGGAGAAGGAGATTTCCGGGTGCTCGTACAGCAGCCACATGATCTTGGCCGCGTCCATCGGGGAACCGCCGCCGACCGCGATGATCGTGTCCGGCTCGAATTCCTCGCGCATCATCTCGGCACCGCGCTCGACGGTCTCGACCGAGGGCTCCGGCTCGACGTAGTCGATGATGCGGAAGGTGACGCGGTTGGCGCGGGCACGCAGCTGGTCGATGACCTTGTCGACGATGCCGAGCTGCTCCATGACCTTGTCGCACACGATGACGGCCTTCTCGATGCCGTACATGTCGCGCAGGTACTTGATGGCGTTCGGCTCGAAGTAGGTCTTGGCCGGGATCTTGAACCACTGCATGTTGTTGTTCCTCCGAGCGATGCGCTTGATGTTGAGCAGGTTGACCGCCTGCACGTTGCCGGACACCGAGTTGCCGCCGTAGGAGCCGCAGCCGAGGGTGAGCGACGGGGCGATGGCGTTGTAGATGTCGCCGACGCCGCCGAGCGAGCTCGGGGAGTTCCAGATGATGCGACAGGCGTGCATTCTGAGGCCGTATTCACGCACGAGCGCCTCGTTGTTGGTGTGGATGGCGGCAGTGTGACCGGCGCCGAGCTTGAGCATGGCCTCGCACATCTCAAACGCCTGCTCTTTGTTGTCGGCCTTGAGCACAGCGTGCACCGGGGCGAGCTTCTCGTGAGTGAGCGGCTCGTTGTCGGAGACCTCAGAGCATTCGGCGGCGATGATGGTCGCGTCGGCCGGGATCTCGAAGCCGGCGGCCTTGGCGATGTACTGCGGGGACTTGCCCGGCACCACGGAGTTAAGCTTCGGGGTGCCGCCGGAGAATGCGGTGCAACCGAACATGTACTGCTCGAGCTTGGCCTTCTCCTCGTCGTTGACGAAGTACGCCTTGCGGCGCTTGAGTTCCTTGACCAGCGGATCGTAGATGTCCTTGTGTGCGATGATGGCCTGCTCGGTGGCGCAGATCATGCCGTAGTCGAAGTGCTTGGACAGGATCAGGTCGTTCGCGGCGCGCACGATGTCCACATCGGAGTCAACGTAGGCCGGGGCGTTGCCGGCGCCGACGCCGAGGGCCGGCTTGCCGGAGGAGTATGCGGCCTTGACCATGCCCGGGCCGCCGGTGGCGAGGATGGTGGCGACGCCGTCGTGCTTCATGAGCGCGCCGGTGGCTTCGATGGACGGGTGCTCGATCCACTGGATGCAGTCGGCCGGGGCGCCGGCCTCGATGGCCGCGTCACGCACGATGCGGGCGGCTTCGGCGGAGCACTTCTGCGCGAACGGGTGGAAGCCGAAGATGATCGGGCAGCGGGTCTTGAGCGCGATGAGCGACTTGAAGATGGTGGTGGAGGTCGGGTTGGTGACCGGGGTGACGCCGGCGACGACGCCGACCGGCTCGGCGATCTCGTCGATGCCCATGACGTCGTCCTCGCGGATCACGCCGACGGTGCGCTGGCCCGCCAGGTAGTTAGTGACATGCTCGCACGCGAAGATGTTCTTGGTGGCCTTGTCTTCCACGAGACCACGGCCGGTCTCGTCGACGGCCATCTTCGCGAGCACGAGGTGCTTGTTCAGCGCGGCGATGGACGCCTTGGCGACGATGCGGTCGACCTGCTTCTGGTCGAGCTTCTCGAACTCGGTGAGGGCCTTGAGACCCTTCTTGACGAGCGCGTCGACCTCGGCCTCGGCGGCCGCCTTCTTCTCTTCAGGGGTCGGCTTGGTGGGGGCCTCAGCCTGCTGTGCTTCTGCCATGAATCCTCCTTGACTTGCTCGGAGCAACTTATTCCCGCCACGTCAACGACCGGGCTGCCGGTCGCATGGCACCCTCTATGAGCTGCCGTTCTGTGGCCTACGTCACAATGTACCGAACGGACGTTCGCATCGCACACGCACACAAACAGCGGCGTTTCATGTGCTTTTTTGTCTTGTTTTTGTTCGTTATAAGGTCGATTTATGACAAGTTGGCAACAAAATCGGGTTTTTCGCAACCTTTTGTTCACTTTTTCCATCGATATCACAAGTGAGCTCACATCCGGCAGAATCAACTTTAGAAAAACAACTTTATATAAGTTTAACCTTCACACCAAGTTACATAAAACTGCTTTTATAAAGTATGCTTGTTATCCACAACCACGCCACCGAACAACCACCCAACCGCGAGGCCAGCAATGACAACGATGCCATCAGCGACGATCAGGACACAGAACCAAACCGCCATCATCCATCACCTCTATCAGCACCATCAAGCCACCAAACTCGAGCTGATGCAGTCGCTGAACCTCAGCAGCCCCACGGTCACGCAAAACCTACGTGACCTGACCGCCGGCGGCATCGTCTCCCCCGGCGCACTGCAGCAGTCCACCGGCGGGCGCAAGGCACGAGCCTTCATCTTCAACCCGAACCACCGACTTGCGATCGGCGTCGCACCCACACCGACCGCCGTAACGTTACGGGCGATCAATCTGTACGGAGCAACGGTCGCCGATCTCAGCCGCACGCTCCCCTATCGCAACGACGCCGCCTACTGGCAGCGGGTCGGCATCATCGTCAATGAATTTGCCGCAAACGTTACCAAGTCCACCAATCACAATGCAGACGGACCAGCAGACAACGATCGCACGATACTCGGCATCGGTCTATGTCTGCGCACCCCGGCAGCTACGCCGCTCGCCCAGACCGCGCATTATCCGTGCGCCACGATCCACTACGCGGACGCATCGGCCACCGCCGAAGCATGGTTCGACCCGACGCTCGACGATGCGATCTGCGTCTATCTCGACCGGCAGCCCAGTGGCTCGCTGATCATCGGCGGACGGCTGCACCAGCCGACGAGCAGAGCGGCCGATGCCATGAACGACAACGGCACCGCGATCGCGCATCGCAACGGCACGATCGAACACATGACGCTCGTACCAGGAGGCCGCGAATGTACGTGCGGCAGACGAGGCTGCATGAGCGCGTACTGTTCGCCGCAAACGTTGCCAGAGGACTACGAAAGCATCCCCGGCTTCTTCAGTGTGCTCGAACAAGGCGAGACGCATCACCGCGAACGTATGAACGAGTGGCTGGACTATGTGGCACAGGCCATCGCGAACGCCCGCACCATCGTGGCAGGCGACGTGATCGTCGGCGGCGAGGCGGCGCAGTATCTCGATGACAACGATATCGCCGAACTGACGCGACGCGTGATCGCGAGGTCGGGCGAACGGCACATGACGCGAACGACGGACGCGGCGACGACAACGATGTCATCACCGACAGCAACAGCGAACCGGGCACAGCCAACGACGGTCCTCACACCAATGGCGGCGGCCTTCGACCTCGATCCCATGCCGGAGCCATTCACCTTGCGCATCAGCCGCGCCGACGACCGGCTGCACGTGACCGGCGCGGCACTCGGCTTCGTGCAACGGTACATGCACCGACTCGCCGGCATCTGACACGGCCATTCGGCGGCCGCAACGTCTCCTCGCCAAATCGCGCCATATCCCCGCTAAATCAACACGGCTACAATGGGTGTATGAAACACGCGATCCCCCAGCGGTATGCGATACCTCACCGCTATGCAACGAGGCCGGGCCTGTACTTCACCGAGGACGGTGGGGCGGACGCCGTGGTGCGTTCCGAAACCGCCGACCAGATCTGGCTGTGCGTCTACGAACCGGTCGACCAGCCGACCAAATTCTTCAACGGGGCGATCCGCATCTTCGACGATTCAGCAACCCCGTTCATCAACGAGATCCACGAACATGCGGTATGCACGCGCATCATCGAGTCAATGTACGTGCGCGAGACGCTGTTCCGCATGGAAGGGCCGAATTACGGCCTGTGGTACGTGCACCTTCCGAAGGCATGGGACGGTATGCGCTACGCCTACCGTGCGGACGGCGCGTGGGACCCGAAACATGGCTTGCGGTTCAACCCGTACAAGCTGCTGCTCGACCCGTACGGCAAAGGCATCGACGGGCGGATGGAGCTGGATCCGGCCGCATTCTCGTACCGGTGCGAAATCGGCGAGGACCACAAGGTGCGAGGTTCGGCGTTCGGCGAGATGAGCACGGTGGACGCGCTCGGCAAGATGCCGGTGTCGGTCGCGATCGACGACCGTGATGCGACCAAGCATGACGGCGACCCGGTGCATCCGCATGTGCCGTGGAGCAAGACCGTGCTCTACGAGCTGCACGTCAAAGGCTTCACGAAGAACGCGCCGTGGCTGCCGCCCGAACTGCGCGGCACATATGCCGGCCTCGCGCATCCGATAACGTTGGCATACCTGCAGGGGCTCGGCGTCACGTCGATCGAGTTGCTGCCGATCCAGGCCAAGCAGGACGAGCTGTTCCTGCAGGAGCGCGACCGGCACAACTATTGGGGGTATTCGACGCTCGGCTACTTCGCTCCCGAGCCGTCGTACGCCACCGCCGAGGCTCGCGCGAAGGGCGCGTCGGCCGTGCGCGACGAGGTCATCAACATGGTGAACGCGCTGCACGAGGCCGGTTTCGAAGTCATCATGGACGTGGTCTACAACCATACTTGCGAAGGCGGCATCGAAGGCCCGACGGTCTGCTGGCGAGGCTTCGACCCGATCTCGTACTACCGACGCCAGCGCAACAACGTCGGCCGGCTCGAAGACACGACCGGCTGCGGCAACACGTTCGACTTCACGAACACGCATGTGGTAACGTTCGCAATCGACTCGCTACGGTACTGGGCGAAACGCATCGGCATCGACGGCTTCCGATTCGATCTGGCCGCCTCACTCGCCCGACTCGACGGCGACTTCACCAAGCACCACCCGTTCCTGTACGCGTTGCGATCCGATCTGCTGCTCGGCAATCTCAAGCTCATCATGGAACCGTGGGATCTCGGCCCGCAAGGCTGGCGCACCGGCGGCTTCGGCATGCCGTTCAGCGAGTGGAACGACCGGTTCCGCGATACGGTGCGCAAGTTCTGGCTGACCGACACGCAGCCGGGCGCGGGCGGCAGTATCGGCATGCAGGAGATGGCTACGCGACTGTGCGGTTCGGCTGACCTGTTCGCCACCGATCCGGGGCGCGGCTGCGTCGCGTCGATCAACTATGTCGCCTGTCACGACGGGTTCACGCTCACCGACCTGACGCGTTACGTGAGCAAGCATAACGAGTCCAACGGCGAGAACAACATGGACGGCTCGAATACGAACCATTCCGTGAACTTCGGCGTGGAGGGGCCGACCAAGGAACCCGCGATCGAACGCAACCGAGAGCGGGCCGCCATGAACATGCTCGGCACGCTCATGCTCTCGCTCGGCACGCCGATGATGCTCGCCGGCGACGAGTTCCGCAACACGCAGAACGGCAACAACAACGCGTACGCGCAGGACAACGACATCACCTGGCTTGACTGGGACTGGCTGTACCAAACCAAGAAAACGCCGGAAATGCGCCGCTTGGAAACGGTGTCGCGACTCATCGCGATCCGCAAGTCGCTTGACCTGTACCATCACGAGGAGTTCTTCACCCGGCTCACGCAGCTCGGCCTGTTCAGGCCGTCGAGCCGCGTGCAATGGTATCTGTCGGACGGCACGACGCCGATGGAACGAGACTGGTTCGACACGAGCGTGCGATCGTTTGCGATGCGGCTGCTATCGGCCGACGAGGCGGACATCCTGATCGTGATCAACGGCGTGGACCGCGACATGCAGTTCCGGCTGCCGTCCGACTGCGAGTGGCGGTGCGAGTGGAGTTCCAGCGTGGTGTGCGACGTGCGGCCGGCGCAGGGACTGTTCACACAGCGGCTCAATCCGCGCGACTATGACGATACGAACTGGACGGTGGTCGTGGACGAGCGGGATCCGATTCACGAGTTGGTCGAGGTGGTGCAGGCCGAGCTGCGTCGGCAGGAGAAGCTGGACATACCACGCGAGGTGGCGCTGGGGACGATCGGTAATGCGACGACCGATGCCGCGACTACGGCCGGATCGGCGACTGGATCGGCGATCGGATCGTCCGATGATGCGCATGCGATCGCACATGACGCCGCTGTGTCCACCGATAATCCGGCCTCGTCCAAGGACGATGCCGCGCAGTCCGACACAACAGGTGATATCGATCTGTGGACGATCCCCGCGCTCAGCATCAGCGTCATGCGCAAGATCCAGTGATCCGCGTCCGGCACGCGCCGCCCGCATACGAAGAAGACCCTCGCACCGAACGGTACGAGGGTCTTCGTATAAGCGGCAAAACCGCGAAGGCTTAACGCTTCGAGAACTGCGGAGCGCGGCGAGCCTTGTGCAGACCGGCCTTCTTGCGCTCGACGACGCGGGCGTCGCGAGTCAGCATGCCAGCCTTCTTCAGGGTGGCGCGGTTCGTGTCGCGGTCGATGGCGTTCAGGGCGCGGGCCACGCCGAGACGGATGGCGCCGGCCTGGCCGGTGGTGCCACCGCCGTCAACGAGGACGACGACGTCGAACTTGCCTTCGAGCTTGAGCAGGACGATCGGGGAGTTGACCTCACGCTGCTGCAGCTTGGACGGGAAGTACTCCTCCAGGGTGCGGCCGTTGATGGTCCACTTGCCGGTGCCCGGGATCAGACGCACGCGGGCGACGGCTTCCTTGCGACGGCCGGTGCCGTAGCCCGGAGCGATCGCGGAGGTGCCGGTGCCAGCGCCAGCGTTGGTCTCGGTGGTGTACGAGGTGAGCTCCTCTTCGGTTGCCTGAACCGCGGAGTCGTTGGTGTTTTCAGCCATGATTCTTATCTCCCTTCGGTTCACTTAGCCTGCTGCGAGATCTGAGCGATCTCGAAAACCTGCGGCTTCTGCGGGGTGTGCGGGTGCTCGGCGCCACGGAAGATGTGGAGACGGTCCAGCTGCACCTTGGACAGACGGTTCTTCGGCAGCATGCCCTTGACGGCAGCCAGGATGATGCGCTCCGGCTTGTTGGCGAGGAGCTGAGCGTAGGTGTCGCGACGCAGACCGCCCGGGCGGCCGGAGTGCGAGTAGAGTTCCTTGCCCAGCTTGTTGCCGGTCAGAGCGATCTTGTCGGCGTTGATGATGATGACGTGGTTACCGGAATCGGCGTGCGGCGCGTAGGTCGGCTTGTTCTTGCCGCGCAGCAGCGTGGCGGCCTGAGTGGCCAGACGGCCGAGAACAACGTCGGTGGCGTCGATGATGTACCAGTCGTGAGTCAGATCAGCTGGCTTCGGAGTGAAAGTTTTCACTGGTGTACCTTTTCTTAACTATTGTGTTCCGGGTTTCGGCTGCTCGATCGTGCGCTTGGTTAGGGCGCGCGAGGCGAGAGGCTTCGACCTCATTATCCGTGGGCTCCCTGAAAGTCCTCGATGGCGAGTGGGAAAGCGCTTTGAAGGACCCCTTAGGGAAACACAACAATCTACTAGTGTATCGCCGGCCTTGACATTATGCCGGGCGTGTTGCGCACCGGTTCCGTATATGCAAAAGTGCCATTTCGAGAGAAGCGATAGCCGGGACAGAGAAAATCTCCGACGGAGAACGACCTCCAGAAGATTTCTCGACTTGGCTACCGCCTCGTTCGGAATGGCACCGCTGATGAAACGTGCGACGCGCGCTCAGCCGCGCATGATGGCGGTGAGCTGCTGCAGCTTGGCGTTGTCAAAGAGCTGTTCGAGCGGAACGACGTTACCATCGCCGTCGGCCAGCGGGATGCGCCAGTTCGGGTACTCGTTGTTGGTGCCCGGCTGGTTCTGCGCACGCTTCTCCCCCACGGCGTCGGTGATCGACGCGGCGAGCAGCTTGCACGGCGAATCCTGCAGCGCGCGGTACATGGCCTCGATGATCTGCCATTCGTTGGCCTGTTCGTCAGCCAGCAACGACTCATCCAGATAGCCGTTCTTGACGAGCATGTCCATCATCGCCTTGTGCTCGGCCTGTGCGGACTGCTCGAACTCTTCCTTCGGCCCGCTCAGCAGTCCCAGCTGTTCACGCAGCTTGACGTGCTCGTACTCGAGGTAGCCGGCGACCGGCGGCAGATCGTGCGTGTTGACCGAGGCGAGCGCGTACGGACGCCAGTCGACCGGCGGACGGAACGTGCCGTCGAACTGCTCGAACCATTCGACCGCGCAGCCGAGGATACCGTGCGAGGACAGTGCACTGGCGACATAACTCGGCACCACGCCGAGATCCTCGCCAACGACCACGCCGCCGGCACGCTTGGCTTCCAACGCGAGGATGCCGAGCATGATGTCGTAGTCGTAATGCACATACGTGGCATCGGTCGCAGACCTGCCGTCCGGAATCCACCACAGACGGAACAGACCGAGAATATGGTCGATACGCACCGCTCCGGCCTGACGGAACATACCGTGCACCATGTCGCGGTACGTGCGGTAGCCGGTGTTCTCCAGATCGATCGGGCTCAGCGGCGGCTGGCTCCAATCCTGACCCTGCTGGTTGAACATGTCCGGCGGGGCGCCCACGGTCGCGCCCTTGGCGAAGCGCTCCGGGTTCCACCACACGTCGGAGCCGAGCGGGTGCACACCCACGGCCATATCGGACATGACGCCGATGCGCATGCCGGCCTTGCGGGCGGCCTCCTGTGCGGCCTCAAGCTGGCCGACGGCGATCCATTCGAGCCAGCGGTAGAAGTCGAGCGTGTCCGGGTACTGCTCGCGCAGCGCCTTGATCTCGGGCGAGTCCTTGGTGAACTTGCGCTCCCAGTTGTCGGGGTCGGCGCTCGGCGCGCCCCACTTGTCGTAGCACAGGCACCACGTGGCGTAGGACTCGAGTTCGCCGCCCTGCTCCTGCTTGTAGGCATCGAACTCCGCCTGGCGCTCGGCGTTGCGGCCGGCCTTGAAGATCAGCCACAACGCACCCATCTTGGCGCGCCACATCGCGTCGCGGTCGATGAGCTGGGAGTCGCCGTTGAGTGGCTCGACCTGCGCGTGCAGCTCGCGCACCTGTGCGGCTACCGTTTCGCTGAGCCTGCCGTATTCCTCGATCGACTCGGGGCGAATGTACGTGAAGTTGACGAAACGGCGCGACACCGGCAGGTACGGCGACGGGGTGAGCGGGGAGACCGGCTCGGCCGCGTGCAACGGATTGACGAGGATGAAGTCGGCGCCGGTCTTGGCCTTGGCATCGACCAGCATGCGCTTGAGATCCTCGTAGTCGCCCACACCCCACGATTCGGATGAGCGGATCGAGTACAGCTGCGCCATCCATCCCCACAGATGGCCGTGCTCCATCTCGTCGAGCATCTCGACCTTTTCGGGAGCGCTGATGAGCGTCGCGTCCTGCGTGCGGTCGCCGACGGTGATGTGCAGCGTGTGATAGCCCAGCGGCAGGTCAGCCGGCAGCACAACCGCCGCGGTCGCGATGAACTTGCCGTTGATCACGTACGCCTGCGAACCGTCGCCAGGGCCGACCTCCAGCTTGCCGTATTCCTCGCCGCTCTCGAGCGTGAGCGAGGCCTTCGGCACGGCAAGGATCGGCGTGTTGATCAGTGCGGTGTCTTCGCGTCCGGCGACATGCAGCACGGTGGGGCTGATGAGCCGGCCGTGACGCTCGTCAAGGATGCGACGCGTGGAGGCGGTGATCGATTCGTCGTTGGAGGCATCGATGCCCAAGGCGGCGAGCACGGCGACCAGGACATCGTCTTCGATTTCGTGGTAGTCATCAGACATGCCGACGTAGCTGGTGGCGACGCCGACGAGCTTCGCAAGGCGAATCAGGGGGCGGGCGAGGCGCTCGGCACTTTCTGTTCTCTCAGTCATAGTCCTTAGTCTATGCCCCGGCATGGCGCGCCACGCACGCCAAAACGCCCAAAACGCCGATCTTCGTCAAATGTTAGCCTTAACAATCGTCTCATAACGGGATTCCGCCATGTGGACAGCCCTCCCATGCGTCCCGCCGGGATCACCGGGAGCGCGACACGATCACCCGCGACTGGCGGCGGCCTTCGCCACGGATGCGTCGGGATCGGCGGCCAGGCGGGCCAACGTGTCCGCCGACGTGTTCGGATTCAGCGCGACCGCGCGACGCACCATCGCCGTCAGCACGGCCGGGGCGTTCGGCTCGCTTTCCACGCCGAACCGACTCAGGAAATCGAGCGTGTCCGCATCCAGCTCGGGATCCTGCGCACCCTCGAGCCGCATCTTCCACGACGTGCGCTTGTTGCGCAGCGCCGTGTCGCGCACTTCGGGCGACGGATCCTTCGTCAGGCGGCCGACCAGCCAGTTCTTGTCGTCAGTGTTCGCGGCCACGGCCTTGCGCACCTCGTCGTCGGCGTCGGCGGACAGCTTGACGAGGATGTTCGGGAACGGCATGGACTGCGCCAGGTAGATGCGGTCGGCGACCGGCGTGTGCTGGTTGCCGGCCACGGCCTCCAGCAATGCGGTCGCACGGGAGAACCCGGCCTGATCGGACCGGTCCGGCAACGGACGGCGCGCGAACTCGGACAGTTCGGCCGCGTCGGTCGAATGCCGCAGATGCTCGTAGGTGGCGGTCAGCGGCTCGAAATCGTCCACGGATTCGTTCTCATCGGTCATGCCGACCAGCATAACCGGCGGCGGCGAACACGGCCGCCGACGATCACGGCGCGATCGCCACGACAGAATCGTCGGCGCAACCGTCACAACGCAACCGGCCGGTTGACCATGTCGATCGGCTCGGGAACGACGGATGCGTTGAACGTCTCCCGCACGCGCGCCTCGAAATCGCCGCACCGGTCCTGCGGCAGGGCGGCACGCAACGTCACGCGATCCGTATACCGTTCGTCGTCCGCCAGGCCCTCGCAATCGGCGAGCAGCCGCTGGAACTGCGCGAGCTGCGGATACTCGAGTCGCACCGCATACCGTCGGCACGGCACGATTCGCGCCAATTTCGCCGCCTTGACCGCGATCGACGCGCCGGTCGAATACGCGCGGATCAGCCCGCCCGAACCGAGCAGGATGCCGCCGAAATACCGGGTCACCGCCACCACGCAGTCGGTCAGGTCGTTCTGCCGCAGCACGTCGAGGATCGGCTTGCCCGCGGTGCCGGACGGCTCGCCGTCGTCGCTCATACGCTCGGTCATGCGTCCGTCCGAACCTCCACACACCGCCGCATAGGCGACGTGCCGCGACTTGGGATGCCGCTCGCGGATCGTCTCCACGAACGCGAGCGCCTCGTCGAGCGAGTCGATGTGGCATGCGTCGCCGATGAATTCGGACTTCTTCTCGACGAACGAGTCGTGCGCAGGCTCGCCGGCGGGGTTGAGGATGGTGTGCATGGTGGGCATACCGGCCAGTCTACTTGCGGTCTGGCCTGTTGTGCAGTCGCGCGGGGCCGGTCTACTTGCCGGACTGCTGTTTCGCGGCCTGTTCGGCGGTGATGTCCCATTCGCGCACGACGTTGCGGTCGGCTCCCATCGAATAGATGACGCTTTCGATGCGTTCGCGGACAGCCGCATCCTGCGTTTCGTTCCAACAGACGCCGTCGGGATGGTCGGAGGCGAGCGAGCACCACTGGTATTTGCCGAGCGTCTCGTTCGCGCTGGGCGTCCAGTCGATGCGGGTGACGCGCCATGTGCCGGATTGGCCGCGTTTGCCGGCGAACTGGATGCGTGCGGTGACGCCTTGGTTGTTGACGATCGTGTCCGGGCCGGCGGATTCGGTGACGGCGTTGCCGAGACCGTAGATGATCCAGGTGCCGTTGTACTGCTCGATCGGCTGGGCACAGTGGCAGCCGGCGCCGTAGATCACGTCGAATGCGCCGGTGTCGGCGAGCTCATGCGCTTCGGATTGCTGCCACGAATCGGCGTAGTCGAGGTACTCCTGCACGGAATGCATGGCGATGGCGACCACGTCGGCGCCTTGGTCGCGGGCGGCCTTGGCCTTGGCGACGGCCTTGTCTATGTCGGCCTGATGATTGGGATCGCCCGATTCGCGCAGACGGTCGACCTGCCAGTCGTGGTCGGCGGTCATGCCGTTGAGCGAGACGGTGCCGGTGACGAGGCCGAGTTTGCCGCCGCCGGTGGGCGAGTCGATGACGAGCGGTTTGACGGAGTCCGCTTCGGTTTTGTACGAGCCGGTTTGGGCGATGCCGTCGGCTGCGAGCGTGTCCCACAGGCGGGCGATGCCGTCCGCACCCTGATCCCACGAATGGTTGGTGGCGTGGGTGCAGGCGCGGTAGCCGACCTTGGCGGCCGCGTCGGCCACTTCGGGCGGGATGTTGAAAACCGGATAGCCGGAGTACGGGCCGCCGCGCTGGGCGATCGGGGTTTCGAACTCGCAGATCGCGATGTCGGAGGCGTCGATGTACTTGCGCAGCGGCTCGAACAGGCCGGTGAAGTCGAAGGCGGTGCCGTCGGTGGCGGTGGGGTTGACGGCGTACTGGTTCCACAGGCCGGGGTGGAACAGCAGGTCGCCGTTGACAAGGATGGAGATGCAGTCGGTGTCGGGGCAGTCTGGCGAGTTTCCGTGGTGTTCGGCGACGGGCTGCGGGGCGGGTTCGGATTTGTCGAGAGCGGTGTCGGAGGTGCCGTCTGCCGCATTGCGACCGGAGGATTGACCGGCCGCGGGCTGGTTTGCGGACGGAGTCAGGTAATGTGCGATCGCCCAGCCGCCGAAACAGCAGACCGCGATCAGATAGACGGCGATGACGACGAGCCGACGCATGCGTCCTGCCGTATCATTCGCAGACGTGAGCATACGAGTGTCCACATGCTGACCAAATCCGTTGACATGCTTCATAGCAGTCGCACCTTCCGATTCCCGGTTCTTTCTCCTGTTGCCATCTTCAACGTGATCTTCGACATAGTTAACGCTAACATACAATTTCGGCGAAAAATCAACGAAAATCAGCCGCGTCCCAACGCTCGTACCGCTACAATAAAACATGGAGACGGACGGACAAGGGCGTACCTCCGGCTCCGTTTACTTCCTCGAAGATCGCCCGATAATACTCGCTGTCTTTGCAAGGCCGTCAGCGTTTCGACATTCACGGTCAGATCGCCATGCATCGTGATATTATTACGTCTTGATTCATCTTGAACCCTTTTAGGTTAGGGGCGTAAGCCGATAACCTGGCAAAAGGCTCGGCGTTGGTAGCGCCGAGCCTTTTTGTTACCAGCTCACGCCAGTAACGAACCCGGAATCTAAAACACCACGTCTAGTTCCTATAACCCTAAAACACCACGTTTGGTTCCTATAGCCCGCTGTTTCTGGTATGAAAAAAGGGTTTTCGGGAAGTCCCGAAAACCCTTGATGGCGGAGTCAGAGGGATACCACCGCCCCTTACGCAAATCGCTGCAATCATTGATGTTTGAGGCATCTACAAAACCATGGCCGAACTATTTACCGGATAAATCACAATTATCTATGCTCTCCGGCGTGTCGTTACGCTGACCAGCCGGAATCGGCATACCGCAGGCGCTCACCGACGTACGGCTTATGTGCAAGGTTACGGGCGTGACGCCCACGGGTGAGCGCCGCGCCCTAATGACCGCTACACGAGCAGCCTTAGCAGCTGGTAGAGCTGCCAGATGTTACACACGTTGAATGGTGTGCCGTCCACCGTGGCCGTCGCCTCGTGATCGCCTACGTGGACGATCACGGTACGTCCGTTCACGGTGATGGTGCCGTGCATCGTGATATGATTCATTTCGTAACCTTTGGTTAGGGGCGAAAGCCGATAACCACGCAAAGGCTCGGTGTTGGTAGCGCCGGGCCTTTCTTTTACCAGCTTCCGCCAGTAACGGCCCGTCATATCAACGGGGACGCCGCATGTTACGGCGTCGTAGTCCAATGTATCAGCTCCGTAAACCTCGACACGCTCGTCATTTTCGGCAACAATCGGCTCGCGACCGGAACGTCTTGCTGTCAAAGATCTCAGTTTTGGTGTACGTGGACATGTGTTTTTGTGGGTGTTGGTGCATACTGGTTGGTGTGAGGCGGAGTGTGGCGATGGCGCGGTTGCGTGACATGGACGCGCGGTATGCGGTGGACGTGTGGCGCAACGTGGAGCTTGGGATGTTGTTCGGCGAGTCGGGGCAGGCGTTGGACCGCACGTTGTCGAGCCTGGTTTCGGCGGGGATTCTGGTGCGGGCGGCGCGCGGCGTGTACGTGTTCGCGTATTCGGCGCACCGCGGCGAGGGCACGCTGCACCGGGTGGCGCGCAAGCTGCGTCCGCACGAGCTGGTGTGGGAGAGTCTGGAGAGCGCGTTGAGCCGTTGGGGCGTGATCAGCCAGATCCCGGTGGATCGGGTCACGTTCATGACCACGGGACGCGAGGGCGAGTTCCGTACCCCGTACGGGGTGATCGAGTTCACGCACTGCAAGCTCAGGTGGAGCCGCATCCTGCCGAACCTGGTCCCGCGCGGCAACGGGTTGACGCCGATCGCGTCGAAACGGTGGGCGTACCGTGATCTGAAGGCCACCGGACGCAACCTCGGCCTGGTGGACATGGACGAGCTTGAAGGCGACGACGATGATCGGGATGATTGACCGTCGGGAAGCCGCGTGTCCGGGACTGGCCGGACATGCGGGGAGCCGATGCCGATGATGATGTTGGGAGGCGTGTGATGCCGTATGGGCGGGCGTTGTACCGGGCGGGCGAGACGGTGCTGTTCGGCAGCGGCGGCGGGATGCTGTCGGGCGTGGTCGTCACGGCCGACTCCCGTGGCCTGTGTTATGCCGGCGTGGACGGGGATGGCATGGACCGGTGGGTGCGTGACGCGTCGTACGACATCATGCGCCCCGCCGTCGCGGATGCCGGCGACGCGGACACGGAGGTGAACGACACGGGCGACATGCTGTTCAAGCATGTCGCGGAACGGTTCGTGTGCCGTCCGGGCCATATGCTGCCCGAACCCGACGCGATGCCGGCAAGCGCATGGCCCGCCGGCGGCGGCAGGCCCGATTCGAGCATGGATCGTATCCTGTTCGTCGGCGACATCCATGACAAGGCCGGTCTGGTCTGCCCTCTGATCGACGAGACGTCCGATATGACCGGCGCGGGCGTGATCGTCCTGTTGGGCGACCTGCTCAACGAGTGGGACGCCGACGCCCGGGCCGAGATCGATTCGCTCGCCCTGCTGGCCGATTGGGTCGAACGCCAACGGCACGACCGTGAGGTGGTCGTGCTGCTCGGCAACCATGATCTCGCCTACTGGGCCGGCCCGTACGGTGCCGCGTCGCGCGAGATCGGCATGCACTGTCCCGGGTTCAAGCCCGAGGCGCACCTGAACGCGTATCATCTGCTGCACGAGGTCCTGTGCCCGGACGGTCCGAGGATCATGTACGGGTTCTCTGACGCGACCGGCCGTCAGATCCTTGCCTCGCACGCAGGCCTGACCCTGGACTGGTGGAAGTGGATGCCCCTGCCCGCGGACAAGGATGAGGATGTGTTGCCGGGGACGCCGTCGAGCGCCGTACGGGTCGCGGCGATGGTCGACCGGTACGCGACCGGGATTCCCGACGGCGACGGTCTGCTCATGATCGGCACGATGGCCGGCACCGAACGCGGCGGCCGGCACGGAAGCATCCCCTCCCCGGTATGGACCGGCATGGAGGAGCTCGCCCGCGACCCGATCCCCGGGTTCGACCAGATCGTCGCCCACACGCCCGTGCCGACCGTCCAGCACCGTTTGGCCGGCGGCATGTCCCCGTCATCCGACGAGTCACCGGAGCCGGACGGTTGCCGGCGGGCCCGGCTGTGGTATTGCGACACGCATTCGCGCGACCGACGAGGCCGACCCATCGGCGACCATTCCATGCTCGTCTACGACCGTGCGACCGGCGACGCATACCGCGTCACCCCGTCCCGCGCTTCCGACGAACGCACGACCGGGGACGTGGCCGACGACCGGATGCTCGCACGTCATCACCACACTACAAAGGAGACGCGGATGGGCGACGAGCCCGGCAAGGAGGAGGCCGCCAGATGAGATTCGCCAGCCTGCCCGCGGGCGAACGGGCCGAGCTGGACGCGTTCGGCCAGACGGTCGCGGCCGAGATGGAAGCGGGTGTCGGCCTGGAGGACACACGGCCGATCATCCTGATCGACTTCGACGGTGTGATCAACCAGTTCCCCGACGACATGACACCCAACCGGCACGATCCGGCCGACTGGTTCGTCCCCGACCATGAACAGCGCGTGTGGACCGACCGGCGGCACGGGCACCTGACCCTCACTTGGTCCGGCGAGCTCGTGGACCGACTGCGCGCGTTGGACGCGCGCGTCCTGTGGCTGAGCACATGGCAGCCGTACACCGGCATCCTCAACCAAACGCTCGGCGTGGACTGGAAGACCGTCACCTGGTACGATCCGGTCACCCTAGAGGGCCTTCGCACCGGCAAACGCCGCAGCGTGCTGCGCCACCTGACGCTCGCCCGGCCGATCGTCTGGATCGACGACGAGGAAACCACGTACGACGCGGGACTCGCGATCCAATCCGCCCCGCCCCTGGCGCCCGTGCTCGGCATCGGCCCGAACGCCCATATTGGCATCAGCCGAACCCAAATGACGTTAATCGAACGGTTCGTCCACCAGCCGCCGAAAGAACCCACGACCACGTTCGACATCCACGGCGACCACCACGACCGGCACTGGGGCTTCTGACCACACAATCACCAGCGTGTGGCCGGCCTCCACGCGACGGACGCCGGCCACACGACCGACATCCCCGATGACACTGCCACAGCCATCACAATCAAATATTCCCGATCATCACGAGCCTTCGGCACTCGGGTCAACACACGCACGCCCCACAAGGGGCCATGCGCGGTCACGCCTGGTTTGTCTATACAAACCGTCTAGCTTGCTTCCCCGACTTTTGACAGGCCGGTGGATATGCCGCCACATGTGTCGCCACATGTGGCGTTTTATGTGGCGCCACATGTGCATGCAGCACTGCCAACAACACTGCCAACGGCACTGCATGCAGTGCTGCAACCAATACTGCGACCAGTGCTGCTTGCGACACTGCCGGCAGTACTTGCATATCACATCCACGAACGATCGATTCCGTCACTCCACTACCGACGTCCAGTCAAGAGCCGATGGAACGCGCCAGATATCATGACGGCATCGTCACGAATCCGGCGCGTTATGGCACAGGTCCTCCATAGGAATATCCCCGACCAAGGAAGCCGGCATCCGATCGGACGATTACCGGCAGTGTTTGTCGACGGGATGGAACGCTGCCTTGGTCGAACCGGATTGTCTGCACGCCGCTTCGACACGATCCATGATCCTCTGATCAAGCCGGACAGGCACAGGTATCGTATACCGCTTCATAACAATCTCCTCCCACTGCGACAGCCATCATCCGAAAGCCGTGCGCGATCGTTACCGACCGGTCGGAGACCGGTCGCGCGCGACGCACCATGCCCCGCGCGCGACCCGCGTCATCCACGACACGCCCCCAGGTCGGAACGTCACATTTTTCGGGGACAACGAACCCAGCCGACAATCCGACCCGCGAACACGCGAAATCGGCCGCACGCTGGTGGCGACCGCACGCAATCCGCCGCGCGGCGATGAATCCAAGAAAGGAGCCTGTCATGGGCAGCAACCGGTCCCGAGACATGAAACGTTCCATCCTGAAGGAGGTACTCGAGCTGACCAAACCCAAGGAAGACGCGCTACGCGCCTACATCAACGCGAAAACGAACCTCACCCTGCTGTCGATCCAGATCGACGAGACACGGAAAACGGCGGAACAGACACGCGACGCGGCGCTCGACGCCGGCAACACGGAAGAGGAACTCACTCAGGCGGACCGTCTGATCACCGCCAGGACAAGCATCACGGACGCCATCGTCGAAGACGAAACAGACCCCGGTGAAGCCACGCTTCCCGCAACCGATCCCGACGTCCCGTCCCTCTCCTGCTAGACAGGCGAACACGCCCGCGCAGGCCGAATCACCAACCATAACCGACCAGCCGAATACGTCCCGGAAAAAGGTGACGTTCCGACCCGCGGGCATGTTTTCCCCGGCACACAATGATCATCACACGGCAAAAGCCGTGCCGAAATTAACAACAGAAAGGACAGATCATGTCTGGAAATTACTCACGCGACATAAAGCGTCGCGTCATCAAGGAGACGGGCGCCACTCTGCAAGCAGCACAAGACGCGCTAACCGCCTACGTGGACGCCGCGGAGAAGGCAGTGCGACTTCAATCCGAATGCAACAAGGCAGGCAAGGAGGCATACGGCAAGTACAAGGCCGCGCTAACCGCCGGAATCCCGGAAGACAATCTCGTCGCCGCGTACAACATGCTCGCGGAAGCACTCGGCATCAAACCATTCCCGAGCATCACCGCCACGGATAAGACCAGCGACCGGTAACAGCCAACCGCAAGAGGAGCCCGGGACAGGAAAGACGCCCAAACACGCGTCCGACGCTTCTCCCGGGCTTCCATATATCAGAAACCGATATGCGCATGCCATGCGAATACATGCACATGGGATCGTCATCAATAGTGCCCGATATCTTATGCACTTTGGTTCTCGCCCCATCCCTGTGATGATGATCAGTTCAATACCCGTACAGTCTTCATTGAGCCTTGACCTGTTGAGATAGTGGTACGTCGACCACTCGTTATAGGTGATGTAGTGCACATTAGATAAAACCACAATCAATCAATAAAAGTTACTGCTCCTTATCTGCCAATCAGTCGGCGGGTGGAGTGGCGCTGCGGTTTCCATTGTGCGCGGTTGCGGCGGGCGCGCGAGGCGAGCACCGCCCACGAGACGATCAACAGGAACGAAATCAACAGACCGGCCAACGCCAACGCCGTCGTGTTCACGGATCGGATCTCGTCAGGCTCGGGGATCTCGTTCGGGATCTCCGCACGCACCGCCGACACCAGCAGACGATGCGAGTTCACACCATACGGCGTGCACGTCATCAACGTCACCCGATCCTCGCCCGGGGTGATGCGCAGCTTGCTCGAATCGTCCGGCGTGATCACGCTGATCCGGTCCACCTTATAGCCCAGCGTCTCGCCCATCACGTCGATATAGAACGAATCGCCTACCTTCAGCTCATCCAACCGCGTGAACAGCAGCGAGTTCGGCAGGCCACGATGACCCGTGATCACCGCATGCGTCGACGAACCACCCACCGGAAGACTCGTGCCATACAAATGCCCCGCGCCCACCGCCAGCACGTCATCGCTCGTACCGTGGTAGATCGGCAGGTTCACATCGATCTTCGGAATACGGATCGACCCCATCACGCCCTGACCCGTATCCAACAGGCCCTGGTATTCCTTGTCCCGCGCGGCGAGCGAATCATCCGCGCCCGACGCCGACGACTGGCCCGCATTGCTCGAGAACGGGTCATGCACCTCGCCGATCGTCGTCTGACCCGACGCCGCAAGCCGCTCGTTATACGCGCGCGCCGCCTTCAACATGTTCTCCGCCTGCGGATACGGCCAACCCGCCACCTCACTCTGCGTCTGCGACACCTGCGAACTCTGCTCATACTCGTTGATCGCACGCATCACGAACGGCGTCGCGATAATCACAAACCCGATAACCAGGAACACCACCGACAACACACCAAACACACGCGAACTGTTGGAACGTTGCGCTGATGTCTTGCTTTTATCCGCACTCTCAGTTGAGATGATTGTCAGCGAAGACGGCTGGTCGTCATTTATCCGAACAGAACGTCTCATATCCGTCTTCGCGGAATTACTCATGATCGCCTTTCATGACAGTACAAGCTCTCAATATCACAGTCATTAACGAGAGCAGTATGGCCAGCATCCAGCCGAATTCACCCAGCTTATTGATCAGATAAGGATCGTCTTCAAGCAGTCAGCGACTTGTGATACGCCGACTCCGTCCGTCACCAAAGCGGAACCAAGAGAGTCGGCAAGAAATTCATTCGGATAATCCTGAAGATCTCGTCTATCCAACGAATTACAAGCACGATCTGCCAGCCAGTTCTTTATCTGCTTGACAAGATCCCATTCGTTTTTCAGTTTGCTCGATATAGAGTTCTTTGCGGAGCCGAACAATACTTCATTCATGCCCCAATCGGTCATCAGTTCGTAAAAATAGGCGCCAATCGAACGACCTGCGGATAAATGGTCGACGAGCGTCATCGCTTTCTCCCTACTACCTGAGAAGGCAATCAGAGGGGCGGAATTACAGTGGTTTCTCAATTCATGCAAGTCACCGCTGCTCAAGCTCATAGCGATATCGTATTGGAGCAACGCCAGATAGGAGTCGAACACCATATGCTGCGGGTTCTGGCACGCAGCATCCGTGCACTCGAAGTATCCGCACTGATTACCGTGATTCCGACATGCACGAATCGTCATTGGTTTCCTCCTTGAAATACGCCCATCCAATACAGGTATCGGAAAGAGGCGGGGTTTTCCGGGGCGCTAAAGTAACGAGCACGCCCCGGAAAAGACCCTGACTTACACGCGGGTGATGGGGCGGAGAGAACCGGGAGTCCCGCGGGAGGTGAGAGAGTAAAGCGGTATCCCCACGATCCCCCGTGCCATCAAGACTTGACTGACCGCCCACCGGCAACCTCATACGCCTATAGCAGTACGGCTTCAGACGCATGACCGGTCACCGATCCGGGCGAGAGCATGGGAAGACCTCCGGCCGCATGTAGTAGTGGAAAACGGCCGGAGGTCGGGTTGACGCCACGGGAGACGAGCCTCGGAGAGACGAAGTCGCCCGGTTCCCATGACGCCAAGATTCAATTATGATCCGCTCCCCTAAGGGAGCGGACGGACTGACCGAACAGTCAGGAGCGGCGGGCACGCAGACCGAAGATGCCGGCCGCGGCGATGAACAGGCCACCGACAACCACGATCAGAGCCAGACCAGCGCCACCGGTCTTCGGCAGCTCGGTGATGTTCTTCGCGTTCCACACGTTGAGCGTGGCACCATCCTTAGAGACATACGGGCTGCTGTTGGCCGTGTATTCCAGGGAAGCAGAGGTAATAGTCTTGTGACCGTTCTTCTCGGAACCCACAGTCGGCTTAAGCTCAAACGTGAAGGTCGGAAGACCAACGGAAGTGTAGTCCTTCGGCGCCACGATCTCGTGGACCTCATACGTACCGGCGTCCAGACCCTCGAAAGCGATCTTGCCATCCGTACCAGTCGTGAAGGCGCCAGCAGCCGTAGTGGTGGCGGTCTTTGCCGGCTCGGTCGTGCCGAGATCCTTCCAAGCGCCGTTCTCGTAGCCGAGGTAATGGTCCTTCTCGACCTTGGAGGTGGCAGTCACGGTCTTCAGCGTGAACACGGCACCCTGCAGGTTCTCGTTGCCGGCCTTGTTGGTCTTGTGGATGTTGAAGAGGTAGGAGTACACCGGGACTTCCGGACCAGGCACCTTGTGGGCGTCCTTGACTTCCTCCGGCTTGTTGGAGTATTTCAGATCGACCTTGTTCAGGTTCTTCTTCGGGGTGTCGCCGGGAGTCGTGATCTGCGCCTGATCATTCAGAGTGGCCTGAACGATCACGGTGACAGTCGCGCCTTCATCAATGCCGGCGGTCGCGGAGACGGAATCATCGGAAGTATTGTCCGGAGTGTTGTTGTTGGACTTGTTGACGTACCGCTTGAGATCGATGGTGGTCACATGGCCGTTCTTGTAAGCTTCCTCGGTACCGGAGTAGTTAGCGACGGTGACATCGTAATCCTTGCCGTTGGTCAACTCGGTATCGCCGACCTTGACGGACTTGACAACGGTAGCCTGATCAACGGTCAGAGCCTTGTCCGCGGTATCGACGATCTGGAAGACGCGGGTCTTGGCCTCGTCCTGCATCGTGGGGTCGATGTCATAGCCGGTATAGGTCGGGATCGTGGAAGTCAGCTCGTAGGTGACGGTGTTGCCTACCGCGTAATCGGGCTGCGTGTTGGCATCGTAGCCGCCGTTTGCGTTCGGGTCGACGAGCTTCTTGTCGATGGTCGGGGTGGTGTTCTTGATGGCGATGGTGCCCCAACCGTCAGCGCCCTCGAAGGTGGTCGGCGTGATGATCGGGATGGAGTTGGTCTCCTCCTTGGCAGTCTCATCCGACGTCGCCGTAGTGTCCTTGAGGAACCACAGGCCCTGAGTCACGTTCTCATTGGCCTCTCCGGCTGCATTGGCCTTGAAATCAGTCTTGTCCGGAGTAGAAGCATCGTCCTTCGCGACCTGCTTAGACAGTGCCTGGGCGAACGCACGCAGCACCGACTGGGCACCGGTCTTGCCGCCGCCACCCCACGGGCTGGTGACTTCCGTGCCCTTATAGGTAGCGGTAAACCAACCCATCGGGTTGTTATCCACGTTGGAATCACCCAGGAAGTAGTTCTTGTCCGCCTTGTACGTGTCGTACAGCGACGTACCGGTCTCGGACACATTGCCGTCCGCGCCGGCCTTGACTTCCTTCATCGCGTCTTCAATGTCGGAGACATGGGCGTTGTCGGTATCCACGAGGAAGCCATCGATAGACTTATCGGTCTTGTACGTGATGCTCTTCAGCGAGGCCAGATGCCAACCGCTGAAGGTGTGGTCGGTCTTGGCACCAGTGATGGTGATATTGCCCGTCGTCGGGTCGTCCGCGTAGGCGGAGGCGGCGCCGAGGGCGAGGCCGCTGGCGGCGATGCCTAAGGCGGCGACGCCGGCAAGCGCCTGCTTGATGATCTTGTTCATTTCTCTTCCTTTCCTTGGATTAAGGAGTTGGACAATTTGGGGAAAATCTATTGGGGTGGGGTGGAAGCTTTTGGAGGCTTCCGTTGGTGTTATGGGTGGCAGGGTGTGACGCTCCCCCAGTCAGCTTCGCTGACAGCCCCCTCAGCCGAGGGGGCCGAGGCCGCTTCGCGGCACGAGAGGAGCCTACCCGTCACCGTGCTGGTGATGATGGTTTAGGCAGATACGGCCTCCCGTCGTTTGGCGAACTGGTATCCGCCGGCAATCAACATGCCAGCAAGAATGAATCCGGCACCCGCGAGCAGCACCATCCGACCGGTCCAATCCGTACCCGTCGACGGCAACCCCGTCAGCACCTTCGTATTCGTGAACTCGGTGGCGGTCAACGGGTTGGTCTCGGTGGTGGAGTCCGTTGTCCATTCGCCGATCTGCACGCCGCCGTTGGCTTCGGTGTTGCCCGAGTCGTCGGTCACGCGCGTGATCCTGGTCGTCACCGAGAGCCCGGACGGAACACCGTTGGTCTTCTTGTGCCTGACGGTGATCTCGACCTTGTACTCGGCCTTCGAATAGCGAAGATCCTGAACCTGGTCGGCGGCGTCCGGCACGACCTCGGTGATCCGGTACGTGTACGTCTTCGCGTAGTCGTCGTTCTCGCCGGCCTGGTCGGCGAGGGTGCCTTCGGTGAAGGTCAGCCTGCCGAACGAGCCCGTCACGCTGGTCTCATCCTGGCCTTCGCCGGGCGCGATCGTGATCGTGCACGCGTCGAGCGACGTGCAGTTCGCAGGCACGGGGATGGAACCGGGATGGTCCGTATCCCACGCGGCGATCCTGAACTCGAACGGCACGTACGCGCCGCCCTTGGTCGGCCAGCCGGTGTACTTCACGCTCTTCTTGACCGGGATCTCCACATGGACCGGGGTGTCGATGTTCCCGATCTCCGTGACGGTCTGACCGCTCGCGTTCGTGATGGTCGCGCCGTTCTGTCCGATGACGATGACGTACACGTCGTTCGTCCGGTCGTAGCCCGCGGGAGCCTTCGTTTCGGTCAGGTGATAGGTGCCGAACGCGAGGCCGGCGACCTTGAACTGGCCGGCCGTCCCGTCCGTGTCCTTGACCTCGGCGCCGTCGCAGTTCTCGATCTTGTCGGACTTGCCGTTGATGTTGTCGGCCACGCAGTACGTGTCGGTGCGCCCAGTGTCGGTCGCGGCGATCTTCCACTGCGATCCGGCGAGCCTGTCGTTGGTCTTATGGTCGGTCTTCGACCACGCGACCTCGGTCGGCTTGTCAGCGATCGCGGCGACGCCATCGCCCAGGATGCTCGGCTTCTTGCCGTCGACCCACGTGACCTTGCCGTTGCTGACGGTGAACTCGTACTCGGTCGTGTTGAGCGTGTACCCGTCCGGCGCGGTCTTCTCCACGAGCATGTACGTGCCGTCGGTCAGATCGTTGACCGTGAACATGCCCTCACGCCCGTCGATGTCGCAACGATACGCCTTGTCGACGCCGCACGATTCGAGCGCGCGCCCGTCCACGGACACGGTCTCGACGCCGGTTTCGTCGGCGACGGCCTGTTCGTCGGCCTGCGCGGCGCCGGACCTGTCGTCTGCGGTCGCGGCCTGCGTTGCGGCGGCGGTGTACGTGCAGTCGGGCGCGGTCTCCGGATACTTGTTGTCCGCGCGGTACGAGTCGACCACGATGATGGTGCGGTCGTTGAACAGCACGTCCTTGCCGGTGCCGCCCGGCCACCAGTTCGCGCTGCTGGACGTGTTGTTAGCGTCGTGCAGGTCGAACCCGTAGTTTCCGCTCAGTCGAGGCACCTCGGCGTACAGGTAGTCGCTGTTGCAGCTGGCCTCCAGGTGCACGAACCTCCACGAGCTCGCCGCCGCGCCCTTCTGCCCGTAATACAGCCAGTGATCGGCCCAGTTGGCCACGATCGACCGCTTGACGTAGACGAGCGTGTTCGCGTCGTCGGTCACGCGCACCTTCACGGTCGCGGTCCTGTCGCCGGCACGCGCGGTGATGGTCACGGTGCCCGTGTCCACGCCGGTCACGATGCCCGACGCCGCGTTCACCGTCGCGACCGTCGTATCCGACGACGACCACACCGCCTTCACGTTGGCCGGGTCGACCACGGCGGTCAACGTCAGCGTGCCGCCGGTCTTCATGTTCAACGTGTCGTCCGCCTCGACGGGCGCGCCGGAGGAGTCGCGGATCGTGATCGAGTTCACCGAGGGCGCGTTGACGGTGACGGTCACGCTGCCGCACACAGTCTTGTCCGATACGGAGCAGGCCTTGACGGTCGCCGTGCCGGCGGCAAGTGCGATCACGCCACCGGACGAGTTCACGTCCACGACGGTGGAATCGGTGGAGCTCCATGTCACGGCCTGGCTGGCGCCGTTCGGAGCGACACTGGCGGTCAGGCCGAAGGTCTCGCCGATATTCATAGCGAGCGAGTGGACGGTCTTGTCGCCGCTCATGATGGTCACGGAGGTCACGGAATACGTGTTGTCCTGCACCGTCCACGACGTGTCATTGGCCTCCGTGCCGGACGCCTTCTTGGTGAGCGTCCATTCGGAGCCGGCAAGGCCCTTCGACACGGTCGATCCGGTGTCGCCGTCGGCGATCTTCGCCCACGAGACGCTCGCACCCGCGACCGTGTTGCCGATCTTGCCGTCCGTGATCGTCTCGCCGTCCATAGTGCCGGTCACCATGTTGACCGTCTCGCCGGTCTTGCCGGTGATGACGGTGTAGATCCTGTCGCTCAGTTTGTAGCCTGTCGGGGCCTTGAGTTCCTTGATGTAGTACTTGGCGTTCGGGACGAGGCCTCCGACCTTGATGACACCCTCTTTCGTGTCGGAATCGTTGTTGCCGTTGTCGACGACGACCAGCAGCTGGTTCGTCCCGTTGGCCGCATCGTTCTGGGTGGGGTACACGCCCCACGTGGAGCCCTTGAGATGAGTGTCGGGATTGGCGGAATCGACCTTCTGCCAGCCGATCGCCGAGCATTCGGAACTGGCGGAACCTGACCACGGCAGGTTATGACGCTCCTGATCCATGTCGATGATCGAAGTGGAACCGGTAAGCACGCCCTCCGCGTTCGCGCCGAAAATGACCGTCGTACCCTGAGAGTTCTTCACGAGCGCGCTGGCCGGATTGTACATGGAGAGGTCGCCGCCGACCCACACGCGGCCGTTCGTGGTCACATGCGATTCGAAGCTGCCGTTCGGTACCATGATGCTGCCCAGCATCGCTGCCGCCGGATCATCGGTAGAGCTGATGTCGGTCGGCTTCTCGTTGTTGCCGCCCCAGATGCCGCTGCCGTTCACGTTCTGTGACACCCACGTGCCATGATTCGCCACGCCACCGCGGATCGTGACCTGCTTGGCGTTGTAGAAGTTCCACATGATGCTCTGCGCGGCATGGGAATACGCGTTCTTCACCGCATCGGTCTCCTTGGTGCGGTAGCCGTTGGAGATCTCCGTGCCGTTCCACCAGAAACGCCAGCCATTGGTGAAATCGACCGTGTCATTGTTCTCGGAGGCATCCACGTTCACGACCACGGAACTGGCCTCGTTGATGTCGGTGAACCTGAACGAGACGCCAGTGTAGTTGGTGCCCGCCGTGCTCAGGTCGGACGCCTTGACGGTGAAGTACTGGGTACCCTTGTCGTCCTTGTCGCCCTTGAACTCGATGATCTTCTCGGTGCCGCTGTTCGCGGTGAACTCGTAGCTGCGGGACGCCTGACCCGAGTCCCAGTTGTACTTGTAACGCTTGTAGCCTTCCAACGACTGCGAGCCGGTGGTGGTGACAGTGGTCTTGTCGGACTTGGAGTTCGCCAGCACAGTGGACGTGGACTTCACGGAATCAGTGAGGTACTTGGTCATGTCGATGCCGTTGACCGTATTCAACGCGTTCGCATCGGAATTCCAGTGGACCTGGCCGGTCTTGGTGGAATCGTAGTGGTATACGCTCTTGTTGCGGTATGCTTCCGGGTTGACGGTGCCGCCCTCCACATCGCTCTCGGCACCGGCGATGTAGGCATGGAACGACTTCGGGCTCGTACCGGCGACATCGCTAATGCCCGCACCCTGACGCTTGCCCTTGAACTCGTTCTCCCACGTCTTGGCGTGAACGTTCGCATTGCCGTCGACCTGCGAATATGCGCTGCTCTTGCCGTTCACCGCAAGCACGGACTGACCGTCCGCGGGATTGAACTTGCCGCCGAACTGGGCGTTGCCAATGGTGAAGAAGCCCTTCAACGGATGGAGCAGGAAGTTGCCATTGACGTAGGTCAGGCCTTCCATCTCGGCCGCATACGAACCGATCGGGCCGGTACCATTGTCGTTCGTGATCTGGCTGACATCGGACGGCTTCTGACCGATGTACATGTCACCACCAACATACGTGGCCACGCCGGTATCATCGCCGTTGGCATCGGTATCCGTATCACCAAGCTGGATGTTCGTGGGAGTGCAGATGCCCGGGGTCGCGGTGCCGTCCTGGGCGAAAGCGGAATTGGAAGGGGCGAGAACGCCTGCAAGAGCGGTGCTGGCGAACATGGCGAAGGCCACGCCCACCGCGATCAGCCGATTACGATACCCCCCCCGGTGGCATATCTATTGCGTCCGTGCATTCCGTCTCTCCTTCGGGCTGTATCTCTCGCTGCCGCCCTCGGCCTGCATTTACATATGTTCGTTACTGGCATTTACCATACTGCAAACGCTGTCAATCAGCAAGTCGGCTTTTGCAGCAATCCCCCGTTACAACCGTCTCAAAACCTAATATTTCCAACTGGTTGATTACATTTTCCACCCTTTTGACACCCCCGCGTGTCGTGCTTACGTTTGCAAGCACTTGCAGATCAATTCATTATTCGAGCAATTGATTCCAATCATCAGACGAACAAGATCAGCCTCGGCCACCAACCTGCACATATGCGCCAACGTATCGAGTCAAGTCAGCAACTGCTTAAGACAGGTTTCACGCGATATGAGCTGCATAAACCGCATGTGTCGTCTCCATCCAATCCTGATTTTTCATGGACTTGTTCAACCTGCGATGTCAGCGCGTAAAGGGTGAACGATTTATCTATCCTTATGCAGGCACTTCACCCGCGCTTGAATTCAAGTAGAAGTAATCCTTAAATATATCTTGTATTGGGTTGTAATAGGGGCGAACAAATCGCCCACCCTATAATGAGCGAATTGTTCACCCAATAAGACATGATTTGTCACTCAAAGGTGAACGAATTGTTCGTTAAGGGTGAACGATTCGTTCATGCAACTGCCCTTCCCTATTCGGATGTTGTCGGATATTGGGTGAACGATTCGTTCACCCTTCCCTCAATCCGGAGAAGATGTTGCATCGGATGATGTTTCGGCATGAACCGCGGCCCGTCACACCGCCGGCTTGGCCTCAAGAGATTTTCGAGCATCGTATATTTCAGCCACATGTAATCGGTACTCAGCTATTTGTCCGCGTCTGCCCGACTTCACGGACTCCACAAGCCCACACGCCTTGAGTTTGGTTATCTGCTGCGTATATTGGCTGGAATCCATGTCCATATCTTTGCATGCCCGTTCCCGCGACTGGTAGAACAGCTGGGCGGGGGCACCCTTCGCCGTTTGCCCATACACGCGGTCGTCGCCTACTCCTACGCCGCCATTGTCCATCGCCTTCAACGCCATGTGCTGAAGTACAAGACGAGCCGTTGGAGGCAGATCGAACTGGTTCCGACCTCCAAGCCATTCCGCTTTCTCCACGAGAACACTACCCATATTGTCACCTACCTAACATCCTCTGACAACAGTCAGCATCCTGCGAACTTGTTCAAGGATGCGGTGGTGATCATTATCCTATTCCCGATCTGGATTGCCTTTAGTTTGCCTTCGCGCACGAGCCGCATGGTCACGCGGGTGTCCCGCAAACCAAGCGAATGGGTGGCATCCTTGAGGGATTCGAGACGCTTCATATTGGTGTTGGCGTTCGGTCCGGGGATAGCATTGGTGATATTGTTCATCTTGACTCCTTAATTGCTATTGAATGCCGCGTTCTTGACGCGGACGGGGGTCTGAACGCCTCACGGTTGCACCCATGAGGCGTTCGCTTTTTTGTTATATGTCACACATGCACGCCGTCGCATTCATGCGCGTTGATTGTGATAATAGCGCGAAAAGACAGCGCTTATTTAAGCAAAATTACAAATTACCCCCTTGTTTCAAAACACTAGAGCGTCTACAAAATAGAAAAACGAACATTACTCATGTTGCTTTCCGGATTATTCCAACCCCCTATGTCACAAATAGCGGAGAACGGCGGAGAACGGCGGATTTCTTGTAATGTGACGTTTACCATGCCGAGCCGCGATATATCCAGCGGAAAAATTTGCCCAAAAAAATACCTCCCGGCGTGTCTCGATCAGTCTTTGAGCAGCGCCTCGAGTGTTTCCACTCTCACCGCATCAGGTAGCCTGCCAATAACGCGGGCTCGTTTCTCGACCGTCAGAGAGCGAAGCACCGCTATGCGATCAGGTAACGGCAGCAAGCCGAGCACGCCGGAAAGCGCCTCCAGTTCGCCGCCTTTCAAGACCGTCACAGGAGGATCGACCGCAACCGTCGACGTCCTTCCATCGGTTTTCAAATCCTGTGCAGTGTTCTCAGTCGATGTTTTCCGCGATCCGTCAGACGCAGATGATCTCGCGAAAGTCGGCCCGGAGATATTCCTCATGACTTCGCCCAGATGACTACCCGCAGTCTGATAGATGCTGGCCACTTTCATGGATGCATGGCCACCTTGACGCATGACCTCGCCCGGGGTAGCTCCCGACTCCTGCATACGGCTTAGGGCATCTTTACGCAGGTCGTGAGGTCGCATGGACTCAAGACCGGGCACCTTCTTGCGGGCACGCGCAACGACTCCCCGATAATTCTGAGGATAGAGCTGACGCCCCGTGCGTGGAGACGTGAACAGCGGGGTTTCCGGCGCATCGATCTCATGCTCGACCATCCAGTCACGCAACGCGTCTGCGAGATCAGGAGGTATTCGTACGTCCCTCACACTCGAACGAGTTTTCGGTGAGATGAGTTCGGTCGTATGCTTGCCTTTGCCATCAGGAACCCGCTGAACCTGCTGCACAACACGAACGGACGGCGCATCCAAATTGATATGCTGACGTTGTAGACCGAGCGCCTCACCTTCCCGAAGCCCAGCCATATCGCAGATCATGGCAACCATACGCGCCCAGTCAGGCAATTCCGCCAGAAAAGCATCAAGCTGAGCCTCGGTCGGCCGTACGGGCGTATGCTTCGGTTTCGGACGCTCGGCCTTGATCTGACACGGGTTCATGGGTATAAGCGTGTTGCCGGTGTCATCTACGGGTTCCGTGGCGGCAGACTTCATGATCGTTTTCAGATGCTTGTAAACGTGGTAACGGCGGTCTTCAAGATCAGCGTCCAATCGCGCCGGCGTGAACGAGTCCCACCACCGTTGCACATCTTTGGGCTTGATCGCGGTCATGCGCATGTTCCCGAAGAAGTCCAGCAGGTAGAGATCCAAACTTTCCCGGTACTTCTGCTTCGCGGTCTGTTTCAAGTCATCGCCGTTCGCCTTTTTGCGGTTCTCGACCCACGGCACGGCGTATTGGCGGAACGTGATCGATTCACGACGCTCGTCGACTTCCTTGAGTTTGTCAGGCTCCCAAGTCTCGGTCTTGATCGCCTTTTGCGCGGCAGCCAGCCACGCTTCACCCTCGTATTCGTACCCCGGGGTGACGCAGTGCCACTGACGAGCGCCCAGATTCAACTCAGGCCACTTCGAAAACGCCCATACCGGCGTCGTGAAGCTGTAGTACAGGTACTTGCGCCCGTTCTTGATCTTCTCTTCCACGCTGCCGAAGCTCCTACGCTTACGTCGCATCTGTTTCGGCATGTCGCACCCTTTCACAAGATATCCGGTAAAAACCGGAACGGCCGGAAAAAATACCGGACTATTTACCGGATATCTTACCCATAACTTCGTGAAGCTACGCATCGTCATGAGACCGGCCGGCGAGCATCCGAAACGGCCTAATATCGGCGTTATTCCGCCGTTTTCGGCATGAAAAAAGGGTTTTCGGGAAGTCCCAAAAACCCTTGGTGGCGGAGTCAGAGGGATTCGAACCCTCGAGCCGCGAAAAGCGACTAACACCTTAGCAGGGTGCCCCTATCGGCCACTCAGGCATGACTCCGTGTTGCGCGACTCAGCAGCGCAACAGCATGTAACTGTACCATCAACGGCCGGACAAAACACCGAAGCTGCCGGAAATCATCGAAACCTTCCGCTCAGACGAACCACCCGACCGCGCATCTCCGGCGTCTCACTTGGCCGGAGCCTGATCGCCGGAGAAGGTGACGATCACGGCGACGATCACCAACGCAACACCGACGCACTCCCATACTGTCGGAATCTCGCCAAACGCAAGGCCGACACCCACCGCGACGGCCGGGTTGATCGACTGCATCACCGAGAACGCGCCGGACGTGGTACGCCGCATCACCACCTGGTCGACCATGTACGGAATGAACGAGGCGAGCATCGAGATCAGAAACAGCAGCCCGAGCAGTTTCCACGCGCCGCCGGGAGCCGCGGCCCACGTGGCGCTCGCCTTCGGCCGGATCACGTGCTCGACCGCACCGGGGCCGAGCACCAGCGTTTGCAGCACCCAGCCGATTGCAATGCTCACGCACAAATTGTCGAGCGAGTTACCGCGCGAGGCGACCTTGCGACCGAGCACGATGTACACGCCCCACATCGATCCGCCGATGAGGATCGCGATCAGGCCGATCAGGAAGTGGCTGCTTGACGCGCCGGCCAGCGATACGCCGGCGAGCAGCACCACGCCGCATGCGGCGATGCAGATGCCGAGCCGCTCGCGCCAGCTGCGCCCGGTGATCACGGCCACGGACAGCGGTCCCATGAATTCGATCGCGACCGCGATGCCCATATCCATGTTGCTGATGGCCACGTAGAACATCGTGTTCATCACGACGACCGCGATGCCGCAGCCGACGACGATCGCCCAGCCGGGCAGGTTGTGCGGCAGGTGATGGCGCTTCGCGGCACGCCATGGACGACGCCACGCCAGCAGCATCACGGCCATGAAACCGACGCGGTACCACACTGCGTACAGCGGATCGAGCTGCGTGAAGGCGACTTTCGCGATGGCCGTGGCGAGGTAGATGACCACGGCCTCCCCCATCACGACGAGGAACACCGGCACGCGGTTCAGGATGTCAAGCACTGCTCTCTTCATGATTGTTCAGCCTACTCGCGTAGCACGGAAGCGCGTAGCCGTACGGCGGTTTTGCCGGGTTTTGTATTGCGGCGCACAGGATCGGCGTGGCATCGCGTCGCAAACCTTTCCACACTCCGAGAACCCCGCATCCGCAACACGGATACACGACACGACAGTCGAACATTTGTTCTAGCTTTACGCTATGCTGTCGTCATGAGCACTGCACCGAGGCTGGCCGCCGCCAAGCGAGATTGGGGGCACGACGAGACCGGATGCACGGTGCTGCACATCGACATGGATGCGTTCTACGCATCGTTGGAAGTGGCACGGCATCCCGAGCTCAAGGGCAGGCCCGTGATTATCGGGACCGGCCCTCGCTCGGTGGTGTCCGCCGCGAGCTACGAGGCACGGCGGTACGGCATCAATTCGGCGATGCCGTCGGCCCGAGCGCGCCAGTTATGCCCGGACGGCGTGTTCTTGCCGGTGGACATGAAGTATTACCGGATGATGTCGCACCGCATCTTCGCGGAAGTGTTCTCGCAGATCACCGACCGCATCGAGCGGGTGTCGGTGGACGAGTGCTACATGGACGTATCCGGAGCATTGCTGCGCTGGGAACGGCCGAGCGCGATCGGCGCGTGGATCAGGCGCGAGGTGGCCACGCGCTACCACGTGACGTGCTCGGTGGGCATTGCATCGAACAAATTGGTGGCGAAGATGGCGTCGACCAATGCGAAACCGGACGGCATGCTGCTGATTCCGCTGAACCGGCATGCCGAGTTCGTGCAGATGATGCCGTTGCGCGGCATTCCCGGCATCGGGCCGTCTCTGGAACAACGACTGCGGGGCTGGGGCGTGGATTCCGTGGCCGATCTGGCGTTGCTGGACGAAACCTCGCTGGCGCAGGCATGCGGCTCGCAATCAACGGCACATGGCCTGTTTCTGGCCGCACGAGGCATGGATGGCCGGCAGATCACGCCGTATACGCCGGAGAAGTCGATCGGAGCCGAACGTACGTTCACGCATGACACGCGCGACGCACGACGTGTATGCGATCTGCTGCGACGATGCTGCGACGAAGTGGCCAGTTCGTTACGACGGCGCGGATTGTCGGCCCGAACGGTGACGGTGAAGCTGCGGTTCGCCGATCTGAGTTACATGACGAAGGCACGCACGATGGAACGGCCCACGGACACGGCGAGTGCCCTGTATCCGCAGACCGTGGCACTGCTGCACGCGATGCTGGGCATGGCACCGGGCGCGGGCGGCGACATGCCACTGCCACGCAAGATACGGCTGGCGGGCATGAGCGCCAGCGGCTTGGTCGAATCGGCCGGATTGGAGGTGCAGCCGACGCTGGACGACATGTTGGAGGAACAGGCTGTTGCTGATGCGAAAGGAGGTGACGGCCACGGCGGGGTGACCCGTACCGAGCGGCTGCGCGGCGCGGAACAGGCGCTGGACGCTGTGCGGCGCAAGTATGGCAGCAAGGCAGCCAGTCTGGGACTATAAACGTTTACTCCGTCGCGCACGTAGCCGGCGCATGCGACGGAGTAAACGGACGGCCTGTGAACAAGCTCTAGAAGACCAGCTAACGAGCGAGACGTTCGGCGGCGTCGGCTATGGCCTTGTCAGTGGCGGTGGCGGAGAACCGCAGGTACTGCGGGGCTCCGTAGAACTCGCCAGGGCTGGCGATGATGCCGATTTCGGCGAGCGCCGCCATGTCCTGCCAGCAGTCGCCGGACTTGGCCTTGACCCATGCGTAGAGTGCACCGTCCGGCATGTTGACGGCGTACCCGTAGGCGCGCAGTGCGCCGACCAGTACACCGAGACGGTTGAGATACCGGTCATGCTGGATACGAACGGACTCGCGGTCGCGCAACGCGGCTGCCATCGCGGCCTGCACCGGCCCGGGGATGATCTGGCCGATCTGCTTGCGGTAGATGCTCATCGGCTTGACGATCGCGGGGTCGCCGGCGATGAACGCGGTACGGTATCCGGCCATGTTGGACTGCTTGCTCAGCGAGTACAACGAGAGCACGCCTTGCGACGACCCCCCGCACACTTCGGGGCTCAATGCGCACGGGGCCGCGATTCGGCCCAGTGCGTTCTTCTCGTCGGACGGCGAGGCCGAACTACCGGCCGCGCACGCATCGGACCGGTTCCAGACCGGCTGCCCCCAGGTCATGAGGGCATAGCATTCGTCGGACAGCACCACCGCACCGATCTCGCGCGCGGCGGCCACGATGCCGGCCATCTGCGACGCGGGCAGGATCTTGCCGGTCGGATTGCACGGCGAGTTGATCCAGATCGCCCGTACGCCCGGCACATGCTTCCACGAGTCGACGTCGGTCACGTCGTCGACCTTGAGCACGGTGGCGCCGGCAAGCTGCGTGCCGATCTCGTAGGTCGGGTACGACACGGTCGGCTGCACGACCACGTCGCCTTCACCCAAGCGCAGCAGGGAGGCCATCAGCGCGACCGCCTCCTTGGACCCGACCGTCGGCACCACGGCCGCGTCGACGGCGGCAAGGTCGACGCCGCGGCAGTCGCGGAACCACTCGGCGATCGCGGCCTGCAGGTCAGGGGTGCCGACGGTCACGGGGTATCCGTATGCGTTCGGGTCGTCGGACGCGTCTGCCAACGCCTGACGCACGGAGTCGGGCACCGGGTCGATCGGAGAACCGACCGACAGGTCGATCATGCCTCCGAACGCGGCTTTCGCGGTGCGCCTGTATGTCGCAAGGCGCGACCAGTCATACGGCGAGGCAAATTCGTGGAACCCCATGATGCTCCTTCTTGCGATACGGCTCGGGCGACCGTGGACGCCGGCCGGTAACGGCGATTTCTACACACATAGTAGCCGTGCGTGCCGGGACACAGCGCACGGCATCTGACAGGTAAGACGACGGCGGGCGTGCCACGCCGGCCGTATCACGCCGCGCCACCGAATCACGGCACAACGGCAATCCGCCGACGCATCACCGCCCCGGACCGCCCACGTCGGCAAAGCAGGCCATGCATACGACAATGGCCGCCGCATCATATGCGACGGCCATCATGCGTATATTCAGTCGAACCGTGGTCTCACTGGTTCTGCGGCGGCAGCGCGGCGACCTGTTCGGGATCCTTGCCAATCGGCCCGTGCGCCGAGGCGCCGCCGAAATCGCCGACCTCGGCGAAAAAGTTCACCGCGGCGTCCTTGTACCACGCCCACTCCTCCGGCAGATCATCCTCGTAGAAGATCGCCTCGGTCGGGCAGACCGGCTCGCACGCGCCGCAGTCGACGCACTCGTTCGGGTTGATGTACAGCGAGCGGGAGCCCTCGTAGATGCAGTCGACCGGGCACTCGTCCACGCAGGCCTTGTCCTTGACGTCCACGCAAGGCTGAGCGACAACGTATGGCATGGTTTCTCCTTCGTTTAAGCTCACTCCAGAGTAGTCCACACTTCGGACGCCCCGGACCGACCGACCGACGGCAACCAACGTCCGCCGCAGTGTCCGGATCATGCGTTGGCGGCGAGACTTCCCTCGTCCAGTTCGGCATCCAGCTCGCCGGTGCCGAGACGCGCGTGACGGTAGCTGTAGCCGAAGTACACGCAGAAACCGACGATCAGCCACACCACGAACCGGATCCATGTGAGCACCGACAGGTTCAGCATCAGCCACAGGTTCGCGAGCGCGATCAGGATCGGCACCCATGGGTTGCCCGGCATCTTGAACGCGCGCGGCAGCTCCGGACGCTTCTTGCGCATGATCGGGATGGAGATCGCGACCAGCGTGAACGCCGACAGCGTGCCGATGTTCACCATGTCGCTCAATACGCCGATGTCGAAGAACGCGGCGACCAGCGCGACCACGACGCCGACGCAGATCTGCAATGCGGCCGGCGTGCCGTGCTTGCCGGTCTTCGAGAGTCCTCGCGGCAGCAGACCGTCGCGGCTCATCGCGAACACGACGCGGGTCAATCCCAGCAGCAGCACCATCACCACGGTCGCAAGTCCCAGCACGATGCCGAAGCTGATGATCTTCGCGGCCCAGTTCGCGCCCACCAGTTCGAACGCGGTGGCCAGCGACGGGCTGTCCTGCGCGGCGAGATCCTTGTACGAGACCATGCCGGTGGTCACGATCGCGACGAGCATGTACATGATGATGATCAGCGCCATGCCCACGCCGATGCCCAGCGGCACGTTCTTCTTCGGATTGATAGTCTCCTCGGACGCGGTGGCAACCACGTCGAAGCCGATGAACGCGAAGAACACGAGCGCCGCGCCCGACAGGATGCCAGGCACGCCGTACACGCTCGGCGTCATGCCGGTGAGGAACTGCCACAACGGCTGGGTCATCTCGCCGGTGACCATCGAGCCGGACACGGCGGACGCCGGTTCGGACGGCGGGATGAACGGCGTGAAGTTGGACGCCTTGACGTAGAAGAAGCCGACGATGACGACGAAGAAGACGATGGCGATCTTGAGCACGGTCATCGCGCCGTCGACGCGCGCGCCGATCTTCGTACCGAACACGAGCAGCGTGGTGAAGAACGCGACGATGATGATCGGCGCGATATCGATGTGGAACGAGCCGAACGTGAGGTTCGTGTTCGCGTTCCATCCCATGAGCCGCATGAAGTCGTTGAGGTAGACGCCCCAGTATTTGCTGATGACCGATCCGGCCATGAGCATTTCGAGGATGAGGTCCCAGCCGATCACCCATGCCATGATCTCGCCGACCGTGGTGTAGGTGAACGTGTACGCGGAGCCGGCGACCGGGATCATGGACGCGAATTCGGCGTAGCACATGACGGCCGCGCCGCACACGATGCCGGCGATCAGGAAGCTGATGATGACGGCCGGGCCGGCGTGGAACGCGGCGGCCTGTGCACCGACCGAGAAGATGCCCGCGCCGACCGCGACGGCAACACCCATGATGGACAGATCCCACCATGTGAGATTACGTTTGAGCGAGCGGCCCTCCTCGCCGGTTTCGGCGATGGTTTGCTCGACTGATTTCGTGCGGAATATGTGCATGGACATGCGCTTCGCCTCTTCTCTGTCGGCGTCGTTTCGACTGGTGGTCGTGTGATTATCAACACTCGAGCATAAGCGAAGCGTGTTACATCGCGCAAGAACGAATCTCATCGGCACTCCGGGCAATCCGCAAGCCGAGAGGCATACTCCTACCGCAGATCAAGGCCGACGACGACCGGCTCGGGGACGAGACGGACGCCGAACGCGGCCTCGACACCGTCCTGCACGGAGCGCGCGAGGTCTGCGATATCGGCTGCGGTCGCGTTGCCGCGGTTGGTCAGAGCCAGCGTGTGCAACGTGGACAGGCTGGCGGTGGCCGCAGCCCCGTCGCCGATCGCGAATCCCTTGTGGAAGCCGGCGTGATCGATGAGCCATGCGGCAGACGTCTTGACACCAGGGGTGCCGTCCGGCAGCGTCGCGTCGAACCGCGGCGCGTCTTCGGGGAGCACGGCCGCCGCGTCGTCGGTCAGAATCGGGTTCATGAAGAAGCTGCCGCAGCTGTGACGGTTGTAATCGGGGGTGGATTCCTGCGCGCGTTGCGCGATCTCGATCTGATCGTCACGCTTCGTACCGGCCATCGCCGGATTCGCGTACCGGCCCGCATCCTCAAGCATGCCCTTGGCCGCACGGACCTTGAGCACCGCGTTGCGGATCGCCTTCGTCTCCATGCGGTCGCCCACCTCGACGCCGAGCGCCTTGGCGAGCTGACCATAGCCGACCGTGCCGGTCGCGCTGTGCCGAAGCGCGAACGTGACCGACAACACGATATAGCGCGGAGACGGGAAAAACTCGGCCGCCGGCGTCGCCGGAGCCGCGTACATGCTCGCCTTGAGCCGGCTCATGCGATAGCCGAAGCCCATGTCCACAGCCGGGATATCGAGCGTTTTCTTGTCCGCACGATCCCAGACCTCCACGGATTCGACCGTTGTGGCGACCTCCTGGCCGTATGCGCCGATGTTCTGCACGACTGACGCGCCGACCGTGCCGGGAATGCCGGACAGCCCCTCAACGCCCTCAAGTCCAAGTTCGACGGTGAACGCGACGAAATCGTCCCAGTTGCAGCCGGCTTCCGCATTGACGTGAACGATGCGCTCGCCGTTCTCGACCGGGGCGGCCTCGTCCGGCACGGTGATGCGACGGCGCGCATCACGCACGACCACACCGTCGAACGGCGCGTCGGCGACGAGCATGTTGGAGCCGCCGCCGATGACGCACAGCGGCAATCCGCGCGAATCCGCGTCCTCGACGGCTTCGATGACGCCGACGCGCGACGTGGGCTCGACAAAACGGGTGATCTTACCGCCGACACCGATAGTGGTGATATCCGCAAAAGAAGTCATGTGTGTCAGCATAAACAAAAAACCCGACCGGTGAAGGTCGGGTTTGAAAGCTTGATGCGGAACCGGCTCAGCGAGTCTCGCGGTGCACGGTCTGCTTGCCGCAGCGCGGGCAGAACTTCTTCAGCTCAAGACGATCCGGCGTGTTACGACGGTTCTTGGTCGTGATGTAGTTACGCTCCTTGCACTCGGTGCATGCCAGCGTGATGCCCGGACGGATCTCGGCGCTCTTGCTTGCCATTTGGTTCACCTCTTGTGTTCGTTGTCCATCGGCAGTTCCGCCGATATTTGTAGCGAGAAAGAGACTCGAACTCTTGACCTTACGATTATGAGTCGTACGCTCTAGCCAGCTGAGCTATCCCGCCAGAGAGCCCCGAGTGAGAATTGGACTCACGACCTCTTCCTTACCAAGGAAGTGCTCTACCACTGAGCTATCGGGGCGTGGCGGATAGTGGATTCGAACCACTGAAGCCGAAGCGACTGATTTACAGTCAGTTCCCTTTGACCGCTTGGGAAATCCGCCATGTTGTCTCAAGCGACCGGGGCCGCAATCGGCAACTCGAATAATATGCCATGACTCAGCGCCGAACGCAAGTCCACGCGTCTTACGGCGTGTCCCCAGTCATTGCAACGGTTTTACCGATGAAACAACGAGGGAGGCAGGAGAAGAAACTTTGCCCGGATATGGATCGGAAGACGGTTTCGGACGGTCTTCAGGTCGGCCAGTACGGCAATGACCGACTCGTGCAAGCCACCTGCCGACGCGACAGGCTGCGGCGACACGCCGAACGCGATGGCGGTTGCTTGATCGGCGATGCCGGTGAGCGGCTGGGCGGTACCGATCGCATCGGCGATTCGCTCGGCGATCGCGCGTTCGGTGTCGGACGGCCGCCAGCGGATGCCGGCGTCCCATGCCGTATCGCAGATCTCCGACCATGCGGCCAGCCATGCGCGGGCATCGCCGTCATCGCCGGCGTTCCTGCCGGAGTCTGAGACAGCGCCGATGCCGGCGATCAGCCGCAGTCTCCTGCGTCTTCTCAATGCCCGCACGATCGACGGAACCGCCGCCAGCCCGGCCAACACGGTCACGCCGAGTACCACCCACAGCGCGATCGCCAGCCATTTCGGCAGTTCCAGCCGGTTCCACCACGGCCGAGCCTGCTGCGCACCGGTTACGGCCGAACCGGACTGCTGTGTGGTACCGGACTGCGAACCGTCGGCATTCGTATCATCCTGCGTGTCGGATGCGTTCGGATCCGTCGCATCCGCACCACCACCGTTCGTATCGGCACCGGTCGAGTCCGGCGTGATCGTCGTCGTGACCGAATCCCCGGCGCTGCCGGTCGCGCCGGCCGAGGTCGTGCCGTCCTGCGACGCGCTGCCGTTGTCGACGGTCGCGGGCGTCACGTCGAACGGCACCCAGCCGACCCCGTCGATGTACGCGTCGACCCACGCATGCAGCTGTTTGGCCGCCACCTCGAACTCGCCGTCCGCGTTCGCCTTCTCGACGCCCGCGTTGTAGCCCATCACCATGCGCGTCGGCACGCCCATCGCCCGGCCCAGCACGGCGAGCGCCGACGCGTAGTGCGTGCAGTAGCCGGACTTCGAATCGAGGAAGCTGTTGATCACGTCGAGGTTCGACCGACCGTTGCCGTCGGGCGAGTTGAGCGAATACACGAAACCGTTGGCCGGATCGGTGAAGTAGTCGACCAGCCAACGCATCGCCGCGATCTGATG
Organism: Bifidobacterium simiiventris; assembly: GCF_019331715.1. Classification (GTDB taxonomy): domain Bacteria; phylum Actinomycetota; class Actinomycetes; order Actinomycetales; family Bifidobacteriaceae; genus Bifidobacterium; species Bifidobacterium simiiventris. Next base: position 197,512 of record NZ_JAHBBG010000003.1, on the reverse strand, counting down.
GTCGTAGCCGTCGCCATCGGTCGCCACACCGTCCGCCTTGGCCTGCTTGACGAGTGCGGTCACGTTCGCGGGCAGGTCGTCGGGCAGCGTGCGATAGTTCGACGCGGTGTTCCGGTCCATCGCCTGCACGGTGCTGAGTGCCGATCTGGCGTACTCGGCCTGTCTCGGCGCGTTGCTGCTGCTGGACAACATTTCGTACCCAAGCTCTTTGTACAGCTGGATGAGCTCCCTCCAGCGCATCGTGGACCGGCCCTCGATGGTATTCGCCCCGCCATCCAGCGCACCATCCGCATCGCCGGCCTGTACGTCGTCATCCGAGGAACTGTCCGCATCGGCCTCCGTGTTGTCCGGCTCGTCGACCGTCATTGCCAGCGCGATGCCGCCACCTTCCGAAAACATGATGCCGACCGTCTCATCCGATCCGATGCCGTAGTCCGTCAGGAAAGAATCGCTCAGTTCCAGCGAATACGTGGGTGTCGGAGTCGCGCCGTTGCGGCCGATGTATCCGGAGATTCCCGACACGCTGGCGACGGGGTTGCCCTGCTTGTCGGTCACCGAATCCCCGACCTCCGCCACGTTGGCGGCGGTGCCGGAGGAGTGAACCTCAAGCGGCATGACGAGCCATTGACCGTGTCGTTCGGCCAGTCCGTCTTCAATGGCCTGTTCGCGTGCGGCGGTGCGCTGCGACCACGGGACCGTGTTGTCCTGCGCCGTCTTTTCTATCTGCTGCTGGATGTCATGAACGTCGCCGATCCGCGTGAATCCGCTGGTTGATGAGATCGGTTGCAGGCCGATGCCGAGCGCACGGTAGTGCATGTCCTGCGTGGTGGTGGCCATGCGGCTGTAGATCGTGGAACCGGCCTGATCCCAGTCGGATCCGAGCCCGCCGATGCCGTTCATCAGCGAGTTGGTGACACCTGGCACGGGCAGGAAACGGGAGCTGAGCGTTTCGATGGTGATGCTGGCCATGTCGGTGTATTCCGAGGATCCGAAGAACATGGCGGCTTCCCCGCCGTCCGAGGCACCGGAACCCGAACCGGCGCCGACGCCCACGCCGGATCCGGAGCCCGCACCATACCCGGAGCCGGTGGGATCGTATTCGTAGGAGCCGATCGCGCCAGTGCCCGCACTGTCTGCGGTCGATCCGTACATGCCGAGATAGCCCATGTACAGGTAGTACGAGAGTGGATCGTCAGCGTTGCGATACCGGTCGTCGTCCGACATCATGTTGCTCGAGTCGAGGCCGAGTTGGATGCCGGAACCGTACAGGTTCGCGTCCTTGGCGAGCGCCTCGTCGAAGCTCCACGTGTCGCCGTTGAAGCCGTCGAGCGTGGTCATGCGCAGGTAGGTGCGTTTCGTCGCGCGGTAGGTGAGCACGATGGAGTCGGAGCCGGCCTGGAGCGAACGTTTGAGGTCGACCATCGGATTGATCGTATTCGCCGAGAGCAAGCCGGTCGAGTCGCCGAACGACATGGGCACGGCTTCGGCCAGGCTGACGGCGGGCGTGGTCAGGGCGAGCGTGACGGCGGTGACGAGCGCGGTGACAGCGGCGGGCGTGGGTGCGAACGTTCGCTCGGGCCGGGTCTGCCAGAGCGCGATCAGGAACATGGGTATGATCAGCGCGATCTGCCACCAGTCGGTCTGCCGTCCGATGAGCGCATAGTTCGACGCGAGCACGATGACCGGCAGGACGGCGAACGCCGGGGCCGTGCGGCGCGCGACCAGGATCAGGCGGATGACGATGACGACGACGGCGACCGCGAGGATCAGGATGATGTCACCGTATTCGTCGACGGTGAGCGGCGGCAGCTGCGAATCGAGCGAGTCGAAGCCGCGTTCGAACACGTCCCGCACGACGCCGAGCGGTGTGACTCGTTGGACACTGGTGACCGTTCCGGTGGCGTTGCGCGCGGCCAGGGTCGCGGCTTCCGCATTGACCCGACGGAATGCGGCGGAGTCGAACAACCACAGTTGCGTTATGTCGTGGATGCGGACGACGACGAGAGTCACGGCAGCAACGAGGGTCGCGATGATGACGGATGCGGCGCGGACGGCGTAGCGCAGTCGGGATCGCGAGGGAACGTTCGATTCGACGGCGACGACCGCGAGCGCGGCGAGCGCGAACCACGGCCAGTATCCGGTGGCGGCGACCAGTCCGGTGAGCGAGACGACCGACAGCTCGCAGAAGACCAGCAGGGCGGCTGCAGTGAGAGCGCGGGAGACGAGAGCCGTTCTCTTGTCATTTCGAACGGACGCAACCGCTCTTCCCCTGTCATTCCGAGCGAGCGAAGCGAGTCGAGCAATCTTCCGCTCCGGAATAACGGGAGCGGCGGCGGTTTCGATGACGCGCAGATGATCAGTTCCAACGGCCTGGCGCAGGGCCGTGGCCAGCTCTCCCTGCGGATGTGGCGTGAGCAGCCGCACGCCGACCGCACCAGTCTGCCGCATCGCGATTTCAGCCACGTGTGCGGCGAGCCGGTCGGGCGCGGCGCCCATCTGCGGAGCATCCGTCGCAGCAACATCAGTCGCGGCGGAATCCTGCGTTTTGTCGGGCTGCGTCTGCCTGGCCGCATCATCGGCCGTCACACTCCCGTCCGTCGAGATCGGTGACATCGCGGCCAACAGTCGCGCGCAATCCTCGGCATCATCCGCGAATCGTATGCCGTCCGTCACGATCAGTCGGCAATCCATCGACGTCGATTCCAGCAACGGCAGCACTTGTTCGACCTGCGCGTCGATCTGCGCGTCCGTTATCCCCGCCGATCTTGCGTCAAGCATGACGATCGTGGAGACGCGTATGTCACGACCGGTTTCGCGGGTCATGAGCTCGCCGCGATGTGCAGTGGCCTTCCACGAGATGAGTTTCGGCGGGTCTCCTGGCGTGTACGCACGCACGCCGCCCGTGTTCTCGGACTGCGTCAGCCCCTGCAATCGTTGGTCGGCCATGCGCTGACCGGATGCCGGCTGCGTGGGCACGTCGGGCAGTACGATCCGCTCGTCGCGGTCGGGCAGCAGGCGCGATGCCGACCACAGGCCGAACGGGTCATGCCAGCGTGCGAATATGGCCGCGCGACGGTACAGGCCGCGCGACGAGCCGATATCGCCAACCATGCGGGCGACAACGCCACCGTCCTGATCAAGTCGCTCGTACTGGCTGCGGACGCGCATCGCGCGCGGCAACAGCACTCGTGCGAGCCGCGGGGCCGATTGCGGCACGTCGACAAGCCCGCGACGCTCGTCGATCAGTGCGACGCCGTACCGCCCGACAAGCCGCCATTGCGTAACGGCAAGGATCAGCGAACAGCCGAACGTCACCGCGACCGCAACCGCGGCGGCCATGAGCGCACGGTCATCCAGCAGCAACCCCATAAACAGGAATCCGGCGGCAAACACGACCGCGGCGACGCCGGCCACGCTAGGCCGGATCGTACCGTGCGTGCGCCAATGGCGGGGATGTCGTCCGAACAACCGCTGACGGGACCGCGAACGGGCACGACGATGAGACTGTCGGGTGCGCTGCATGGTCTGCTCCCGCCGTCAGAGCCGATCAGGACGCGGCACCGCGACCGTGCCGACCAGATCGGCGACGAGTCGGCGCGCACGTTCCATCGAGGAGAACCCGTAGCCGGCGTTGTCGAGCACCAGACGGTGTGCGAGCACGGGTACGGCGAGCGCCTGCACATCGTCGGGGGTCACGAACGAACGCCCGGCGGCGATCGCACGGGCCCGCGACATCGCGGCCAGATGGAGGCTGCCACGCGGCGACGCACCGTATTTGACGCCGTCCATCGTGCGTGTGGCCGAGACCAGCGTGACGATGTAGTCGGCCACGGCGGCGCTTACGGTCACCTGTTCGGCGGCGTGGCGGATCGCGAGCACGTCGTCGGTCGAGCAGACCTGCGCGAGTCCCTCCAACGGACGCAGCATGTGCGATCCGGTGAGCATCGCGGATTCGGCGGCGGCGCTCGGATAGCCGAAGCTCGTGCACGCCATGAAGCGGTCGAGCTGCGCCTCAGGCAGCGGGTAGGTGCCTTCGAGCTCGATCGGATTCTGCGTGGCGACGACGAAATATGGATCGGGCAGCTCGTGCGTGGACCCGTCGACGCTGATCTGGCGCTCGCCCATCGCCTCGAGCATGGCCGATTGAGCCTTCGGGTTCGCGCGGTTCACCTCGTCGGCGATGACGATGTTCGCGAACAGCGGGCCGGGATGGAAGTCGAAACGGCCGGTTCCTTGCGAATAGACGCTCACGCCGGTCAGATCGGACGGCAGCAGGTCGGGAGTGAACTGGATGCGGCGCGATTCGCCGCCGATCGCGATGCTCATCGCACGGGCGAGCGTGGTCTTGCCGACGCCGGGCACGTCCTCGAGCAGCAGGTGACCACCAGCGACGAACGTGGTGATGGCCAGGTCGATGACCTCGCGGGAGCATGAAAGCACGCCGGCGAGCGCCTCGGACAGCGCGGCGATGGTGGTCGACGGCGTTGCGCCGGTCGACGACGCCACGGCATCGGTGGCAGCTGGATTGTCGAGATCGTTCCGCCGATCAACCGTATCGGCCTGTGCGCCACCCTGCATAAGTCCCCCAATCAACATCGATTATCCGCTGTCCAGCTTAGCAGTGAGGATGCAGCGTTTCGCTGCCGGCAGACCATACGCGACACAACCGCCACAACTGTTCCCACGTGGCGGAAAACGCTTGTTGAGACACCACTGAGCGAGCGAAAACCGCCGCGCACGGAAACGCCACATCACTCCCAGCGCATACAAAAATCCCGCCCGGCGGAATGCCGAACGGGATCAGATACGATACCGCGCTGTGCGCACGTATCTCAGCCGAGGATGGCGAGAATGTCGCGAGCGGAGACGATCAGGTAGTCCTCGCCCTCGTAGTGGACTTCGGTGCCGCCGTACTTGGAGTACAGCACCTTGTCGCCGACCTTGACGTCCATCGGGATGCGCTCGCCCTTGTCGTCGCGGCGGCCCGGGCCGACAGCCAGGACTTCGCCCTGCTGCGGCTTCTCCTTGGCGTTGTCCGGGATGTACAGACCGGAAGCGGTCTTGGTCTCGGCCTCAGCCTGCTTGACGATGATCTTGTCTTCCAACGGTGTGAGCTTGATCGACACTGTAGGTCACCTCGTATATCTAGTAAAAACCAGTATGTCCGCGCCAGAGAACCGTGAGGCGAGAGGCTGACGATCACCCGCCGCGCTTCTCCTTTGCGCTGCTACACATCGTAGCGCGGTTTTTAGCACTCTGCCAACTCGAGTGCTAACGCTGAGAGTGAAACGCCCCGGAAACGGCGAAAGGCTCCCGTTCGGGAGCCTCATGTGCTGCGGTGTCGGCCTCGTATGGCCGGCCTCGTGCGGTCAGACAGATCGGCGAGCGAGGATCGCCTCGAGACCGTTGCCCAGCGAGTCGGACGTCGCCTCGGGTGCGTCGACCGCACCCTGTTCTTCCGAAGCGTGGAAGGCGGCCGTGTCGTTGACCGTTTCGGCGGTCTGATCAGACTTGGTCGCATCATCGGCCGGTGTGGCGTCTTCGGTCGGTTCGACTGCCGGCTCGGCGACGGACTCGGCCGCGTTCTGCTCGACCGGCACGGCCTTGGCGACCTGCTTGGCCGACTTGATCTCCAAACTTTCCGGCGCGGGGACGGACACGTCCACGCCGTTGCGCGGCGTACCCAGCGAGAACGAGATCAGATCCTGTCCGGACGCCATGTCGAACGCATCGAGCGCGCGGGACGGGCTCACATGGGCCAGTTCGCTCGTCTCGTCCGGCACCTGCTCATCGGATTGGACGGATTCGCTCGTCGAGACGACCTGGGCTGATTCCGCGACGGAATCGACCGGCAGCTCGTCGGCGATAGTGGCCTGGGACGGGTCGGAGGATTCCCGCACCGGCTCGGTTGCAACCTGAGCGGCTGCCCGTTCCTCGTTCCGGCGACGGGCCTCGCGCTCGGCGAACGCCTGCGCCTGTTCGCGACGTGCCTGTTCCAAGGCTCGCCTGATCTCGCGCTGTTCCATCACATGCGTGTCCGGTTCGTCCACGCGGGTCTGAACCGCACCGTCAACCGAGGCCGCACCGCTGGCCGGCTTCACATCATGGATCTGCCGGGCAGCTTGCGCCGCGGATTCAACTACCGTCTGCGCCGGCGTCTTCTTGGCTTTTCTGGTCTGTGCACGCGAGGCGGCGACCTTGCGCTCCCATGCGCGGGCCTGAGCCGCGGCGCGGGCGCCCAACGCGACCACCACCAACGTCAGGGTGAACGGGATCAACGCGAACAACGGGCTGAACTTGAGCGGGAAAGCGATGGCGAGCACCACGACGGTGATGGCCAGCAGCGACACGACAAGCATACGGCGACGACGAATCGCTGCGCGACGAAGCTGCCGCACACGGGCGACACGTTCCGCCGTGTATTTCGGGTCAGACTGCATAATAATCCCTTTCGCCTGCGGCGTGTGCTCGTCACAGAACCGCGTGCCATCGTTTGCACTGATCAGGTGCAGCGACGACGAGTACTTGTCCTCACGGTGCTCCGCCACTTTTCTCATGCCTTTGGCCGTCCGCACAGGCAGCCAGCCAACCATGATGATTACGAATATCGCCAGTACCACCACAGCACTTAACGACTCGTAACCCATGCCCTTAAGAATAGGAGAGGCCGGGCACAAATCGAGAATTGCGCTCGGGCGTGTCGTGAACGTGTCGCAAACGCGCCGCGAGCAGACGGGTCACGCGCTCCGCCGAGCCGCCATCAGCCGGGCCGCGAAGCCCTCCCCCGCGTCCTCGGCGAGCAGGCTGTACGTTTCGTGGTCGCGCCACCGACCATTGATGTACATGTATTTGGGGCGCAATCCCTCGTGATGCGCGCCGATCTTCTCGACCACGCGGCGCGAACGATAGTTCTCGGGCAGGATCGCGATCTCGAGCCGGTGCAGCCTCGGGCCGTCCGGATCGGCGAGCGCCCAGTCGGCGAGCAGGGCGAGCGCGAGCGGCGCGAAGCCGTGGCCGGCGACCTGCCGCGACACCCAGTAGCCGACGACACCGGTGCGCATCGAACCGTAGCTGATCGCGCCGAGCGAGATCTGGCCGACGATGCGGCCGTTGTGGATGATGCCGAACAGTGCGCCTGCACCCTGTTCCTCGCTGCGACGTTGACGTTGGATCCACGTGTTGAAAGTGAGCGGCGCGCCGTGCGTCGGGTCGCCGGAATCCCAGGGGGCGAGCCAGTCGCGATTGTCCCAGCGAACGGCGTTCCACTCGTCCTCGTCGTCGAGGGTCAGCGGGCGCAAGTAAATCGGCGGCTGCGCGGCGACGCCACCCGACGCGACGATCACCGGCCGTTCGGGCAGCCGCGCGGGCATACGGATCGCCGGCGCATCCGAGGGGTGGAAAACCGCCCGCAACGATTGGAAAACTGACACGCCCCCATTGTGCCACGATGACATCGCCGGCGAGCGTGCGATGGTGCAGTGTGGTACAACGTGCGTATGCAGAACATGCGGATACAGCCGGACGGGATCGGCCGTGCGGCGGACGATATGAGCGGCGAGGCCGAACGCAAGCGGGCGTTGCGCAAGGCGGCGATCGCGCGACGCAAGTCGGTGCCGCTCGAGGATCGCGCTCGGGCCGGCGAACGGCTGGCGGCCGTCTCGCAATCGTTGATCGCACAGTATGGGGCGGGCAACACGGTGGCCGCGTATGTGTCGATGGGCAGCGAGATTCCGATGCAATCGTTGCTGCAAGCGTTGCTGGAGCGAGGCGTGCGGCTGCTGGTGCCGATGCTGGGCAGCGGCATGGACGTGGGCTGGGGCGAGCTGGCGTCGCTGGATGATCTGCGCGCGGTCGGCGGCGATGCGACGCCGGCGAGAGGCGGCATGTCTGATCGTCTCGCGTCCTCCCCGCGTAAGCATACGCGTCCTGACGAGCCGGTGCATACGCGCGTATTCAGCAAGGAGGCATTGCGCGACGCCGATCTGGTCATCCTGCCCGCGCTCATGGTCGATCATGCCGGCACACGACTCGGTCGCGGCGGCGGCTGGTACGATCGTGCGCTCGAATGGCTTGATCCGGCCGCACACACCGTCACGGTCTGCTGGCCCTGGGAGGTCGTGGAGGGCCCGCTTCCCCGCGAGGCGCACGACATCCCGGTCGAATCCGCGCTGACGCCGGACGGGCTGCTGACGTTGCGCTGACAACGTGTGCGGCGGCGGGCGAATCCCGTCGGTGTGCGCGTTCACGGCGGCCATGTCCAGCCATGCGAGAACTTCTGTCGCTGCTGTCGGGCTTGCGATTAGGATAATGATTCGTTGAGTATCGTGATGAACCGTTTGACGTGGAGGAAGAGCCGTGCCTACGTACCATTACCGTTGCAAGAGCTGTAACTACGATTTCACCGAGCAGCAGTCGTTCAGCGACGACCCGATCACCGTCTGCCCCCAGTGCGGCAAGGAGCAGGTGCGCAAGGTGTTCTCCGCCGTACCCATCGAGTTCAAGGGCAGCGGATTCTACCGCACCGATAGCGGTTCGGGTTCCAAGTCCAAGTGACCTCGACACGCCGGAATGTGGATAACTCGACCTTTCGACCACATACCCCGTTTCGGCTTGCGTAATGCATTTCGCATCCGTCATCATCATGAGATGGTGACGGATTTTTTTGATTCGCTGGGCCGCTTGGTCGGACCGGCAAGGAGTCTGCGACGACGCAGATTCACGTATGCGATGCGGCGGGTCGCGTGTGCGGCCGCGGCCGGTTTGACGATGCTCGCCACGCTGATGTGCGTGCTGGGGACGGTGGCCACGCGCACGGTGGTGGTTGCCGCAGTCGATATCGAGCGGGGCACGGCGATCGAGACCGGTATGCTGCGATTGGCTGAATGGCCGATCGGCGATGGCGCTGTGCTGGAGGACGCGCTCGATTCGTTGGACGGTCTGCGTGGGATCGCGCAGGTCGACATCGTCGCCGGACAGCCGATGTACCGTCCGATGATTCGCGACCAGCCGACGATACCGGACGGATTCACCGTGGTGGAGGTGCGTCTGGCGAGTGATGGGGACGCGCTGATGAACGGTGATGAGATCGCGTTGGCTTCGGCTACGGGATGTACGGATGCGGCCGATGACGGGCCGAGTTCAGATGCCTGTGTGCTGGTGGAACGGGCCGTGGTGATGCGTTTAGGTACGAGCGCAGGACGTACCTCGAACGGCTATGCGGCCGTGTCCACGACACCGCTGGCCATGAGCGCCGTGGACGCGTTGCGGGTGATGGCCGCACAGGAGGCCGGCGCCATCGTGGCAGTGACGCGGTAGCGAGGTCGCGCGACGCGCTTGCGCGCTGCGTCCCAATCCAACTCCCTCCGCGAGAGGCGAGCAGTTGTTTGAGAACTCAAGAGTGGACAGCCCCTGCAGCCGAGGGGCTGAGGCTCCGCCGGCTGGTATCGCCGTGGTACGGCGATACCATAGCATGTTCAGCGCTTGTCGTTGAAGATGTCCCAATGCGCCGAGCCGTCAAACAGACAGTCCAGTGGACTGTCTGTAGGCGAGGTGAGCGAGTTGCAAGACAGGCAACTCGCGAAGGCCGCCGCATTGGGGTATCTTCAGCGCTTGTCGTTGAAGATACCCCAATGCGGCGGCAGCTCTCCGAGGATGCGCTTGTCGTCGTCGGCGTCGCGCTGGGCGGCGGTGGTCATGTCGCCGGGTTCGAGCTTGACGCCGTCGGCGTCGAACAGTTCGGTGCCATGAAACACCACACGCCGGTGCTTGCGCGTGGTGCGGCGATTGGGATCATAGGCGGGCTGATCGTTCATCGCGTCTCCTGGTACAGTTCGCTGATGCGCGAGACGATGCGGTCGACTTCCTTGTCCGGGTTGACGAACGCGGCAACGCTCCACACGGTCATGACCGACCATCCCAACGTCGTCAGGTTCTGCATCATGAGACGGTGACGGTCGCGCGTGGACTGGGTGCTCATGAACTGCACATCGTCGGTCAGCACGGCCAACGCGAACGGCTTGCCGTTGACACCTACGACCAACGGGATGCGCAGGCCACGGTCAAACCCGTAGTTGACGGCCACGTTCAGCCCGCGCATACGCAGTCTCTCAGCCAGATCGTCGAACAGCACGTTGCCGTCGATCGGAGCCGGCGAGGCGCTGACCGAATCCTGCGTGAGCTGGCCGGCCCATTCAAGCACGGCCTTGAGCATCTTCGGACCGCTCTGGTGAATGCGATCCTCGTCCAGATCGGCCGCCGTGAACGCGGCGGTGATGTCCACGTTGCGGTCGGCGAGCGCGAGCGCGTCGAGCAGCAGGTTCTGCCCGTTCTCAATCTCCAGCGTGCCGAACTGCTGCAGCAGCCATCCGTGCGTGGTCTTGGCGTAGCTGATCGCGACGATCGCGTCGGTGGCGTGTGCCCCGGCGACCTCGGTAATGTTCACGATGCGTACGTGGCGCAGGAATCGTCCCATCGTCTTGTCGCGCGAAGCCAGCGTCTTCAGTTCGGCGCCGAGCCGTGAACGGAACGTGTCGGTCAGGCTCACAACGGTCAGCACGTAGCTTGCAGGCACGATGGTGAAGGTGCCGGCGCGCTCAGTGATGAGACGCACGACTTCCTCGATCTCCTGCTGGCTGGATTCGACCAGACCGGAGCTCATCACCGGCACACCGCTGCCGTCGACGGGATGGAATCGCACGTACCCCTGCACGGTGGCCGCGTCGTGGCTCACCTCGCCGTAGCCGTGCGTCTCGAGGAACGCGGTGAGCTTGGGCGAGCGGCGCACCGGATGCGTGCCGGCCTCGACCCCGGGCAGCAGCCCGATGAGCTTGGCGAGAGACGCTGACGTGACCGTGGCGCGGTGCGCGAGCACGACCACGCTGCGGGCGCGGGCGAGGATCGTAAGCAGTTCGATGGAGGGCATATGCGCGCCGGCGTCGATGATGACGACGTCGGCGACCGGGGCCGGGCCGGTGAGTGCGGCTAGCGTGGACGGGGTCGCGATGAGAATGGGCTTGGCGGCGGCGAGAATCTGTCCGTAGTCGCGCTGCACGCGCGCGAACGAGGCGCGCGACGCCGATCCCGCGAGCACCGTATGCAGCTGGTTCGCCTCCTGTGTACGAGAGAACAGCAGATCGGACAGTTTGCGCATGGATTCCTGCGCGACCATCGGGCCGATCGAGCGCACATGCTCGACGTCGACCTGCGCGAACCGGTCGGCTGCGGCCTGCATGGCCGAACCGTCCTGGTTCGAGATGATCGCGGACGACTGCACGATGTTCTCGAACACGGTCGTCCACCATGCGAGCTGCAGTTCGCCGGCGACCGCATCCGCGCCGACGCGACGGTTGTGCAGGTCGTCGACCAGCTCGGTCAATCCGACCGACTGGAACTCCTGTTCCAGGCAGCAGCGTTCCGGCAGGGTGTCGAGCGCGTGACGGTCGTCGTAGAGCGCCTTGAGCCGCGTCTCGACGTCGTTGAAGTCCACCGCATCGATATTGCCGCCGGCCGGGGTAGTCGCCAGCACCGTGTCAAGCGCGGTCATGCCGGCCGACAGGGCTTCCTGCGTCTCGATGATCGAATCAAGCTTGGGCGGCAGCACCGGCCAGCCGCCGTGCGGCACGAACATGCGCCACTGGTCGGCCTGCTTGGAGACGACCTTGAGCGCCTCGTGCAGGTTCTCGACCTGGGCGCCGACGCGCAGCAGACTCTTGGCCTCCTTGATGTGGCGGCGACGCTCCCAGAAGCCCATCGACGTGCCTTCGGCCTTGCGTTCGGCCTTCGGCTTGCTCGCCTCGATCATCGAGTCGATGTCGCGTTCGAAGATCTCGGGCTGGAACACGTCGAGCACGCGGCGCAGGTTCTTAAGCACCATGACCTGCCGACCCCATTCGCGCGCCGTGTTCGGCACGGGGAACCCGCACGCCTGCACGGTGGACGTGACCTGTTCGCGCGTGGCGGGCAGCAGCTTGTTGAGCAGGTCGACCACATGTTGGTAAGCGTTGATCGCCTCTTCCTCGCTGTTGAGCGAGGCCTTGAACCATGCGGTGTCCTCCGGTCCGATGGTGAATTCGCCGAGCTCGGCGGCACGGCGCAGCTTGCCGGCCCATTCGTCCAGGTTCGCGGCGACCGAGTGCGCGGCCTGCGGCTGCAGGCGCACGTGCGTGGCCGGATGCGTGGGCAGCGCGGCGATGTTGGCGAGGTTCTGGATGGTCTGGTATGCGGAGACGCCCCACTGCTCGTTGGTGCCGTGCAGGTCGCCGAGGTATCGGGTCAGACGCGAGCGCACACCGACGAGTTCGTCGGCAAGCTGGTCGAAACGAGAGGATGCGACCCCCGGATGGAAGCCGACCGCGGCGATGAGCTGGCGGTCGATGTCGGATGCGGCCTTCGCGTCGGCGATGTCGAGCATCTGCCCGCCCATCTCGCCTTCGCGCACCGCCTGCTGGAAGCGGCGTTTCTGATCGGCCACGCACGGCACATACAGCACGGTACGTCCGGTCATCACGCAGCGAGACGCGATCGCGGCCGCCTGGTCGGCACTGTCCTTGCCGACCTCGCTGTCGACGAACAGGCTGCGCCCGGTCGCGGCCATGTTCGCCGCGTACCGCACTGTGTTGTCGACGTCGCCGATCTCGTATTCGGTGTGCGGATCGGCGTCGAACGGGCTGTAATCGGGCATTGCCTCGCCGTTGAGCTCACCGGTCGCGTCCTCGTATCCGGCGAGTGCGTCGAGCATGCGGTTGCCGCTGTGGCCCTGTTCGAGCTGGTCGATGATGCGCTGGCTTTCGGCAAGCACCATCGACGAGGGATCGACGAAGCAGCCGACGACAAGCTGGCGCTCGATCGTGAAGTCGGGGAACGCGACGGTCGCCAAGTCGGTGATCGCGCCGAACACCGCGGCGGTGTCGGGCGTGCCGTTCGCGTAGTGCGAGCCGTCGAACAGATCGTCGGCGCTCACCGTCACGCCGTGCTCACGCATCGCCGCGACGAACGCCGGATTGAGTTCAACCCGTCCGGTGAAGCGGATCGTCGCACGCAGGCCGTTCTCGTCGCGCGTCACGTCGACCGGATACAGCAGGACGGGCATCTGGTTGCCGTCCCAGTCGGCCACGCCGACCGCGAGCGAGAGCTCGGATACACCGCTGACGCGTGCTCGCGTGGCCTTGTCGTCCAGCACGCGTTCGATGCGGCGACCGGCGGCGCGGCGCATGGCCGTGTCGCGGAACAACGCGTCCATCGGGGCGTGGCCACTGGCGAACAGCTGGGCGATGCCGGAGGGATGCGCATGCGTCAGGTCGAGCTTGACGTTGAGCTGTCCGATGTTCTCCAGCGGCGAGGGATCGAGCCCGTCGCGGTACTGCTCACGCCAGGCGCGGATGTCGGCCAACGCGGCGTTCGTGGTGTTCTCACTCATGGATCATGGCCTCACTTGCCTACCGCATGGCGGTATTCCTGGTATCCGGGATTGTCGGCGAGCGCCGCGTCGATGTCGGCGTCGCCTCGGGCCGACAGCCATGCGTACAGGTCGTCGTACAGCGACGGGTTCATGGCGAGGAACGGCAGCAGCTGACGATGAGCCGCCATGCTGAACTGCACGGTGAAGTCGGTGGTGCGCTTGGCCTCGTCGGAGGTCAGCCCGTCGATCTCGACGGTGGGTTCGGGCTTACGGAACTCGCCCTTGGCGACACGGTCGAACACCGAACCCGGTTCGAACACCGGGGTGTACGCGGCGGTCGTCTCCGGCTCGGACGATTCGCCTGCCGACGGCTGCACGGACTGCACGGACTGTTCGTCCGCCGGCTGCGTTACCGGCTGCACGGACTGCTGGTCATCCTGTGTGGCCGGACGGAAGCGCGCATCCGACGATTCACCTACCGGTTGATCGTCCGATGCCGTCGACTCGGACTGCACAGCGGTTTCGGGTTGCACAGCGGTCTCGGGTTGCGTGGCAGTCTCGGGCTGCACAGCGGTTTCGGACGGCGTTGCCGTCTGGGCGTCGGTCGGATGGGGATCGAAGGTGTCGAGCGGCGTGGTGTCGAGCACCGGGATACGGGTCGCCACCGGCAGCGTCGCCTCGTCGGCGCTCTGCGTGGCCTGATCGGTCTTCGGCATCTCGATGCCGTCCGCGGTCACGCCTGACGTGGTCGACAACGCGTCCACGAACAGGTCGCGCGGCTCTTCGCGCTTGGGCTGCTCGACGTGCAGCGGCACGGGGTTGGCGATGGCGACCGGGCGATTCGGGTCATCGACCGGTGCGACCATCGGCGTGAAACTCTGCAGAGCGGCCGCGCGCAGTGCCTTGGTGCGCGCCTCCACGCTACTCGCGTCGAACGCGCTGGTCGGCTCGCCGGCACGCAGGTCGAGGATGTCGTCGACCGACATGTCGGCCACGTCGGGTTCTGCAGGCTTGCCGTCGTCGGTCGCGTATTCGAACAGATCGGTCACGGACGGTTCGGGTTCCGCCGTCTCCTCGACCTGTACGAAATCGACCGGCACGTCGCCGAACTGCATGCGCACCGCCGCGGACGGCATCGGGAAATCCACGTCCGCCGGCAGACGCACCAGTCGGCCGTCGTCGCGTACCAGGTACGTGCCGTTCGTCGAACGCATGTCGCGCAGCGTCGCCGATCCGTTCGTCAGCACACGCAGCACCGCGTGACGTTTGGACATCGAACGGGTCTCGTCGTTCACTTCGAACCGCGCAGTACCGTCATCCGGCAGCGGACGGATCGGCTTGCGTCCGATCTCCAGGCTTTCGGACGGCAGCACGCTCACCTGATCGCAGCCCTTGACCTTCACCAGCCACCTGCGAGACCGCTGTTCATCACTCACCGCGCAGCCTTCCTTTCTGCCTTCCACGGGACTTCTGCCAATATGCTACGTGCCATTGTGTCATGTTTCTCTCGACATTGCGCGTTTATTCGCAAAAACCCCGCCTCCGCGCGTGCAGCGCGATGACGGGGTATTCGCAAAAGCTTGGTAATGTGCGGGCTTCACTCCCGCGTGCATTACTTGAGCTCGACGGTGGCGCCAGCCTCTTCCAGCTGAGCCTTGGCCTTCTCGGCGTCTTCCTTCTTGGCCTTCTCGAGGACGGCCTTTGGAGCGCCGTCCACCAGAGCCTTGGCCTCGGCCAGGCCAGCGTTGGTGATGGCCTTGACGGCCTTGATGACCTGGATCTTCTTGTCGCCGACAGCGGTCAGGACGACGTCGAACTCGGTCTTCTCCTCTTCCTCAGCGGCAGCGCCAGCGGCCGGAGCGGCGGCGACGGCGGCGACCGGAGCGGCAGCCTCGACGTCGAACTTCTCCTCGAAGGCCTTGACGAACTCGGAGAGCTCGACGAGGGTCATTTCACCGAAAGCTTCCAGCAGCTCTTCGTTGGTGTACTTAGCCATGATGGCTTCCTTTCATTCTGGCGGCGGCCTGCACGTTCTCGCCGGCGCACCGTCTCAATGTTTTGTTTGTTTTCCGAATGGTTCATGCGGCAAGCCGCATGGGGATCAAGCTGCCTTTTCCTGCTTCTCGCGCAGGGCGTCGATAGTACGCACGGCCTTGGTCGGCAGAGCGACGAACAGGTACGCGGCCTTGGAGGTCGTGGCCTTGAGGTCGCCGGCGAACTTGGCGAGCAGCTGCGGGCGAGACATCATGTCCGCCAGCTTCTTCGCACCCTCGCCGTCGTAGACGGTGCCATCGGCATAGCCGCCCGAGATAACGAGAGCCTTGTTGGTCTTGGCAAAGTCACGCAGGACCTTCGCAGCCTCAATGAAGTCGCCCTTCACGAAGGTGATGGCGGTCGGGCCCTTGAGCAGGTCGTCAAGACCCTCAATGCCCGCTTCCTTGGCGGCGATACGCGCCAGCGTGTTCTTAGCCACAGTGTAGGAAGTATCGCGGCCTAGCTTTTCGCGCAGTTCGGAAACCTGCGGAACGGTAAGCCCGCGGTACTCGGTCAGGTAGACGGCATCGGCGTTACGGAACTGCTCCGTAAGCTGAGCGACCACCGCTTCCTTTTCGGGCCTCTTCATGGCGTTCCTTCCTAGATCGGCCGTTGATCTTCTCGGTTCGGAACCCCGGGCTGTCAGGGTAATAAAAAAGCCCTGCGCACAGGCAGAGCAACATCTACCGCGTTTCGTTTTGGCGACATGCGGCATCCCGCGAACGGGCACACATTTCTCAACCTGCGCTGGCCTGGCGAACCAAACTTCGTGGGACTTGCATCCCAAACCAACGGTCTGTGGTTTACGAATAGATAAAGTACGCCCGGGTCTTGACTTCCGTCAAACCCGGGCGTGTCGTCGCTCCCCATGATTGCACGAAGCGCAATATCGCCACACAAACGAACGTGGGTCAGGGATATATGATGTCCGGCCGTAAGACTTGGCCGAGCGGCCTGGAGCGTGCCGGACGTCATATATCCCTGACCCACGTGGTCACGGGATCATATCGCTCAGTCAGCGGATCACAGCTCGTAATCCTTGTCCTTGCTCTCCTTGATCAGGAACAGGGCGACCAAAGCGAGCGCGGCCATCACGGCCAGGTACCAGCCGACCGACATCACGCCGTGCGTCTCGACCAGCCAGGTCGCCAGCGACGGGGCGAACGCGCCGCCGAAGATCGCGGCGAGGTTGTAGCTCAGGCCGGCACCGGAGTAGCGCACGTTCGTCGGGAACAGCTCGGGCAGGTACGCGCCGCACGGTCCGAACAGGCCGCCCATGAACACGAAGCCGATGCACAGGAACAGCATGATCGTCACCGAATTGTGCTGCAGCAGGGCCGGGGCGAAGAAGCTGAAGATCAGCGTGCCCGCGGTGAAGAAGATCAGCGTCTTCTTGCGACCGTACTTATCCGCGGCGAGGCAGCCGACGACGATGAACGCGGCGAAGAAGAACACGGAGACCATCTGCATGCCGAGATACTGCGGCTGGGTGAAGTTCAGGCCGGACACGCCGTAGCTCAGCGACCAGGTGCCGAGGATGTAGAACAGCGTGTAGGTGATGCCCATCGCGACCGTGCCCAGCAGGACTTCCTTCCAGTACGGCAGCAGGTCGGCGAGCGGGTGCTTGGAGGTGCGCTTCTCGGCGGCGGCCTTCGCGAAGATCGGGGTCTCGCTCATGCGCTCACGCACGTACAGGCCGATGATGACCAGCACCGCGGACAGCAGGAACGGGATACGCCAGCCGAACGCGAGCATCTGATCCTTGCTCAGCGTGGTGGTCAGCAGCAGGTTGATGCCGTACGCGCAGAAGAAGCCGATCGGGGCGCCGAGGTTCGGGAAGGAACCGTACAGCGCGCGCTTGTTGGCGGGCGCGTTCTCGGTGGCGACCAGCGCGGCGCCGGACCATTCGCCGGCGAGGCCGATGCCCTGGCAGGCGCGGCACAGGCACAGGATGACCACGGCCCACGCACCGATCTGCTCATAGCCGGGCAGCAGACCGACGACGAACGTGGAGATGCCCATCGTCATCAGCGCGATGACCAGCGTCTTCTTGCGGCCCATCTTGTCGCCGAAGTGGCCGAACAGCAGAGAGCCGAACGGGCGGGCAAGGAACGAGACGGCGAACGTGACGAACGCCATCAGCGTGGCCAGGGCCGGGTTGGACTTGGCGACGGACGTGAAGAAAATCGTGCCGAAATAGCTTGCGGCGGCGATGGAATAGCAGTAGTTGTCGTAGAACTCGATTGCGGTGCCGACCATCGACGCGGCGATGATCTCTGGCACGGAATCGCGCTTCGTGGTAGCTTGCGACAGCGACGCGGTTGCGGACATGATGCGTCTCTTCCCCTCATTGATTGGTGATCGCGGCCGCGGGTCTGCTGTTGCTTGCGCGGCGGTCGCGTGAGATAACGCACTGGGTATGCGACATCCGCATCAGGGGCTTTTGGCCAGCGGTGCCGCACACCGCTGTGCTGGTACACGAGTGTGGCCGATAACCGGTCATCAAGGATAGGTTTGACCACATAGTGAACGGCAGCAATGCCTCGTCACGTCGTGGATGCGAAAAATCCCCGCGGGAAACTCCCACGGGGATTGCGCAGAGCGGATCAGTGGATCATCAGTAGATCAGGATCACAGCACCGCGTTGAGGATGAAGTCGAGCACGAACAGGATCGCCACGACCCAGATCACCGGGTGCACCTTGTTCGCCTTCTTCTTGCAGGTCATCACGATGCAGTACATGATGAAGCCGCCGGCGATGCCGTACGAGATCGAGTACGAGAACGCCATGAACACGGCCGCGAAGAACGCCGGAATCGCCTCGGTGATGTCGGCCCAGTCGATCTCCTTGAGCGAGGCGGCCATCATGCAGCCGACGATCACGAGCACGCCAGCGGTCGCGGCGGACGGCACGGCGGAGATGATCGGAGACAGGAACGCGGACAGCGCGAAGCAGATCGCGACGACCACGGAGGTCAGGCCGGTGCGGCCGCCCGCCGCGATGCCCGCGGAGGACTCGACGTACGTGGTGGTGTTCGAGGTGCCGCAGATCGCGCCGATCGAGGTGGCGATGGAGTCGGCGAACAGGGCCTTGTCCATCTTCGAGGAGAAGCCGGAGCCGTTCTCGAGGGCCTTCTCGTCGGCCTCGGAGAAGATGCCGGTGCGGCGGCCGGTGCCGATGAACGTGCCGATCGTGTCGAACGTGTCGGACATGGAGAACGCGAAGATCGTGACGATCACGAGCGGCAGGCGCGCGACGTCGGAGAACAGGGCCGGGAAGCCGGCACCGGTGAAGATCACGCCGAAGGTCTGCGGCAGCTGGGCGAACGTGTCGCCGATGGAGACGGACTGGCCGAAGTTGGTCACGCCGAACGGGATGCCGACGATCGTGGTGATGGCGATGGCGAGCAGCATGCCGCCCTTGACCTTGAGCACGGTAAAGACGATCGCGAGGAACAGGCCGATGAGGAACACCCACAGCACCTTGTTGTCGAATGCGGCAAGGCCCGGGGTCGCGGCGGTGGCGAGACCCTTGCCGGCTAACTTCGCGTCCTTCGGCGTGAAGGTGATCAGGCCGACGTTGAGCATGCCGACGTACGCGACGAACAGGCCGATGCCGCCGCCGATCGCATGCTGCAGGGTCTCCGGGATCGCCTGGATGATCATCTTACGAATCTTGGTGACGGTGATGATGATGTTGATCAGGCCGCACAGGAACACCATGCACAGCGTCTCCTGCCAGGAGAAGCCCAGGCCGAAGCAGACGGTGTAGGTGAAGAACGCGTTGAGGCCCATGCCGGCGGCCTGCGCGTACGGCACGTTGGCGAACAGACCCATGACGAGCGTGCCGATGATGGCCGCGATGATCGTGGCGAGGAACACGCCGCCCCACGGCATGCCCGTCTGGCTCAGGATCTGCGGGTTGACGACGATGATGTAGCTCATCGCGAAGAACGTGGTCAGACCGGCCATGACCTCGGTGGACACGGTGGTGCCGTTCTCCTTCAAATGGAAGAACTTCTCCATATATCTCTGCTTCCTTTTCGTGGGTTGTTAGGGGCCGGTCGTGCGGTGTGCGCCCGCGGCGGCGGACGGATGCCGACGACCCACGGCCCCGGCGAGAATCGCGACTCGCCGTACGTCCGTTTTGTCGAACGCGCCCACGATAGCACCGTCACAAGTCATGGAGGTTTCGTGAACGAAATCCGCATCGTGAGCCCCGGCACAGGCCGACGCCCGACTCGGTTATTCCAATCCGCGCCAGCAATCGGGCCACAAGTCCGAAAACGCGGAAAGCCCCGCACGAGGCGGGGCTTTCCGAAAACATGCGGGACGGCTTAATCCGTCGCGCGATCAATCCTGCAACAACGGACTCGTCTACGACGAGGCTCAGATCAACCTTCGTTCGCTTATCAGCTCACTCAGACTGATCCTACGGGCAATCCACTGGATTGCCCGCTTCACGGATCAGCCGAAACGGCCGGAGACGTAGCGCTCGGCCTCTTCGTTCTGCGGGTTGTTGAACATGGTCGTCGTGTCCGCGAAGTACTCGAGGTGACCCGGCTGGCCCACGGCCTTCAGGTTGAAGAACGCGGTGTAGTCGGCGATACGCGCGGCCTGCTGCATGTTGTGGGTCACGATCACGATCGTGTAGTCGCCCTTGAGCTCCTGGATCAGATCCTCGACCGCGAGGGTCGAGATCGGGTCCAGAGCGGAGCACGGCTCGTCCATGAGCAGCACCTGCGGGTGCACGGCGACGGCGCGCGCGATGCACAGACGCTGCTGCTGGCCACCGGACAGGCCGATGCCCGGGTTGTCGAGACGGTCCTTGACCTCGTTCCAGAGGTTCGCGCCGCGCAGCGCCCACTCGACCAGATCGTCCGCGTCGGACTTGGAGATCTTGCGGTTGTTCAGGCGCACGCCGGCGAGCACGTTCTCGCGAATCGACATCGTCGGGAACGGGTTCGGGCGCTGGAACACCATGCCAACGTCGCGGCGCACGGATACCGGATCCACGTCCTTGTCGTACAGGTTCTTGCCTTCGAGCAGCACCTCGCCCTTGACGTGGGCGCCGGGGATGATCTCGTGCATGCGGTCGAGGGTGCGCAGCACGGTCGACTTGCCGCAGCCGGAAGGTCCGATGAACGCGGTCACCTTGTTCGGTTCGATGTTGATGTTCACGTCTTCCACGGCGAGGAAGTTGCCGTAGTAGATGTTCAGATGGTTGACATCAATGCGTTGTCCCATGTGAATTCCTTATTTGTTATTTACCGAAGTTCTTACGTCGCGATCAGCGCAGCCGCATCAGCGTTCGGACTTGACGGCGAAGACCTTCGCCACGAGTCGGCCGATGCCGTTGAGGATGAGGACGATCAGGATCAGCACGAGTGCGGCGGCCCACGAACGCTCCATAGGAATCGTGGTGACGCAGGCGGCGGTCGCGTTGGCCGGGCAGTTCGCGTTGAGCTTGGAGTACTCCTGGAAGACGTACACCGGGAGCGTGGTCATCTTGCCGTCGAACAGGTTGAAGTTCGTGGACGCGATGTAGCCGGCGGTCATGAGCAGCGGCGCGGTCTCGCCGATGACTCGCGCGATGGCGAGGATGCAGCCGGAGACGATGCCCGGCAGGGCGGTGCGCAGCACGATCTTGGTGATCGTGCGCTGCTTGGTGACGCCGAGCGCGTACGAGGCCTCGCGCAGGTCGCCGGGGACGATCTTGAGCATTTCCTCGCTGGACTTGACGACGGTCGGCAGCATGAGCAGGGAGAGCGAAACGGAACCCGCGAAGCCGTTGACCGAGCCCGGTCCGATCAAGATGGTGAACATCGAGAACGCGAACAGGCCGGCGACGATGGACGGGATGCCGCTCATGACGTCGACGAGCAGCGTGATGGTCTGCGAGAGCTTGCCGCCGTGCGCGTATTCGACGAGGTAGACGGCGCACAGCAGGCCGATCGGGATGGAGATGACCATCGCGCCGAACGTGATCTCGAGCGTGCCGACGATCGCGTGGAACACGCCGCCGTAGCCGCCGGACGGGGTCGGGTTACCGCCGACCACGCCGGTCATGTTGAAGCTCAGGAAGTTGAGGTTCAAACGCTTGAGACCGTTGACGAGCGTCGTCCACAGCACGGAGACCAGCGGGATGAGCGCGATCACGAACGCGAGCGAGATGAGCACGCGCATGATGAGGTCCTTGCGTTTGCGGGACGCGATGAACGAACGCGACGGCTTGAACTTGTCGAAGTCGATGACGGGCGCGCCTTCGAGCGACGCCTTGGGATCCTGGGTCAGGTCAGCCATCATCCCACCTTCTTTTCAGTGATCTTGCGGGCGACGTAGTTCACCACGAATGTGATGAGGAACAGCACCAGACCGGTGCCGATCAACACCGACACGCCGAGGTCGTTGGCCTCGGGGTACTGCGCGGCGATGTTCGCGGCGATCGTCTGGTTCTGCGAGGCCTGCAGCAGCTTGAACGAGTAGTTGAGGCCCGGGGACAGGATCATCAACACGGCCATCGTCTCGCCGAGCGCGCGGCCGAGGCCCAGCATGGAGGCGGACACGACGCCGGACTTGCCGAACGGGAGCACGGCCAGCTTGACCATCTCCCACTTGGTAGCGCCGAGCGCGAGAGCGGCCTCCTGCTGCAGGCGCGGGGTCTGCAGGAAGATGTCGCGAGACAGGGAGGTGATGATCGGCAGGATCATGACGGCAAGCACCACGGCGACGGTCGCGACGGTACGCGACGGGTTGGCGGCCGGGCCGGAGAACAGCGGGATCCAGCCGAAGTACGTGGCCACCCAGTTCCAGAACGGGTAGATGGCCGGCACGAGGATCAGGCCGCCCCACAGACCATAAATAACGGACGGGATGGCGGCGAGCAGATCGACCACGTAGCTTAAAGCAGTGGCGAGCTTCTTCGGCGCGTAGTGCGAGATGAACAGCGCGATGCCGATCGACACCGGGAACGACAGCAGCAGCGCGAGCGCCGAGACGAGCACCGTGCCGAAGAGCAACGGGCCGACGTACTGCCAGAAGCCGGAGGCCTTGCCGCCGGTGAAGTCGGCGATGGTCTTGCTGTTGTCGGCCTGGTTGCCGCCGATGAGCGGCCATGCGCGGAAGAGCAGGAAGAGGAACACGGCGGCGAGCACCACGAGGATCAAGATGCCGCAGGCGTACGCGATGACGCGGAACACCTTGTCGGCGGTCTTGCCGCTCGCAGCTGGCATCGTGGCCGCTGCTTTGTCTTGCGAACTCACAGGTTCTCCTTATTATCTGGGCGATGTGCGAGTGAATCGCATTCGGAGCCTGACCGCCTGTAGGCCGCAGCCGCGTGATGCGACTGCGGCCTACAGGATTTCACTTCAGTCAGCGTCCGGATGACCGGTTCACTTGGTCTTGATGGCCTCGATGGAAGCGGCGTCCTTCTGGGCGATGGAGTCCGGCAGCGGAGCGGAGCCGGCGGCCTGGGAGGCGGCCTTCTGACCGTCGGAGCTGGTCACGTAGGTGAGCCAGGACTTGACGAACTCAGCGGTCTTGGTGTCCTTGTACTGCGGGCAGGCGATCATGTAGGAGACCAGCACGATCGGGTAGGCACCCTCGGTGGTGGTGGCGTGGTTGATCTTGACGACCACGCGGTTGTCACCCTTGACGGAGGAGTCAAGCTCGGAATCGTCGATGACCTTGGTCGCGCCGTCAGCGGAGATCTCGCTGTACTTGTCGCCGACCTTGACAGCCACGGTACCAAGGTCGCCGACCGCGGAGAAGTCGGCGTAGCCGATGGTGCCGTCGGCCTGCTTGACGGTGTTCACGACGCCCGAGGTGCCCTTGGCGCCCTGGCCGACCTCGTTCGGCCAGTTCTCGGACAGGTCGTAGGACCATGCGTCAGCGGCCTGATCCTTGAAGTAGCTCACGAAGTTCTGCGTGGTGCCGGACTTGTCGGAACGGTGCACGACGGTGATCGCGGTATCCGGCAGATCGAGATCCTTGTTCTGGTCGGCGATGGCCGGATCGTTCCACTTGGTGATCTTGCCGTCGAAGATCTTGGCGATGGTGGCGGCATCCATGTTGATGTGCTTGCCGGCATCGGAGACGCCCTTGAGGTTGAAGATCACGGCGATCGGGGAAATGTAGACCGGGACGTCGAACGCGGTGGTGTCGGCGGCGCACACGGACTTGGAGTTGTCCACATCGTCGTCGGCGAGGGCCTTGTCGGAGCCGGCCCACGCGGTGGCACCGGTCAGGAAGGTCTTGACGCCGGCGCCGGAGCCGGACGGATCGTACGCGATCTTGGCGTCCGGGTTGGTGCCCTGGAAGCCGGCGACCCACGCCTCGACGGCGGCCTGCTGCGAGGAGGCGCCGGCGCCGTTGAAGTTGCCCGAGATCGGCTCGGACTTGGAGGTGGTGTCGGAAGAGTTGTCGGAAGAGCCGTTGTTGGTGGAGGCGGTGGTGTTGTCACCGCAGGCCGCGAGGGCGGCCAGCATCGCAAGGCCGGAAATGGCCGCGACGGAACGGAAAAGAACATTCTTACGCATGTCTTGTTTCTCTCTATTCTGTCAATAATTCTTTTTGACAGTTCAAGACTATGGGAGATTTTGGGGGTCGCCGGCCAAAATCGGTGAACGCAGGATGAACAGTTGCCAATCAATACGACTACGCCCCGGCTACGTCGTTTTTTGACATAGCCAGGGCGCGATCCCCCATCCCCGCGTGGCGGTTTTCGCTCGCTGACGGTCCGTCAGCGAGCGAAAACCGCCACGACCGTCGCCCAGTGGCAGAAAACGCTCGCTCAGCCGTAGCTGAGCGAGCGTTTTCTGCCACGCGTCCCGGTTCGGCCAGTGCACGCACAGGACACTGCGTGATGAGCTTCGTTCGGCATCTGCGTGGACGGACAGCCGGACAGTCCAGCGGACTGTCCGTAGCCGCGCGCACCAGCGCACGCGCCGGGTACTGCGTGACGAGCTTCGCCCGTCACTCCGTTGGAGCATCGATCTTGTACCCCAGTCCGCGCACGGTGGTCAGGTACTTCGGATGCGCCGGATCGACCTCGATCTTGGCACGCACGCGCTTGACGTGCACGTCAAGCGTCTTGGTGTCCCCCACGTAATCCGATCCCCAGATCCGGTCGATCAACTGGTGACGCGTCATCACGCGGCCCTTGTTCTGCATCAGGTATTCGAGCAGCTCGAATTCCTTGAGCGGGAAGAACACGTTCTCGCCGCGCACGCTCACCTGGTGCTGGCCGATGTGCATCACGATGTCGCCGCAGGTCAGCGGCATGTCGCCGTCCGCGTTGCCCGCCACCTCGGCCACCATCTGGTTGCGCCGCAGCACCGCGCGGATGCGGGCGAGCAGCTCGCGGAACGAATACGGCTTGGTCACGTAATCGTCCGCGCCGATCTCAAGGCCCACGACCTTGTCGATCTCGGCGCTTTTGGCGGTCAGCATGATGATCGGCACGCGGCTCTGCTCGCGGATGCGACGGCACAGCGCGGTGCCGTCGAGACCGGGAAGCATCAGGTCGAGCAGGATCAGGTCGAACCCGCCCTGCGTGAACAGTTCCAGCCCCTCCTCGCCGGTCGCGGCCGCGGACACGTCGTAGCCTTCGCGCGTGAGCTGGTACACCATCGGTTCTCGATACGACTCCTCGTCTTCAACGATCAGAATGCGGGTCATCTGTCCTTATCCTGTTTCTCTATTGATTTCGTCTCATCTCGTTCCGACACAGGCAACGATCTCACTGCTGAGGTTTATCGTAGCCGTTCGGTGAACCGAATATGACGAACTTCCTAAACTACGTAACCGATTGCGTCGACTATATCAACGTAGTCACGCATCGGTGTTCGCATCCTTACGATCTCCGTTCGCGGCGGCGTCTTCCGCTGCCGGCAGCTCGATCGTGAACGTCGAGCCCTCGCCCTCGCGCGACCATACGGAGATCGTGCCGCCGCATTCCTGCACGCAATGCTTGGTGATCGCCAGCCCCAGCCCGGAGCCGCCGGTCTCGCGCGAGCGCGCCGGATCGACGCGGTAGAACCGCTCGAACACGCGGCCCAGCGACTCGGCCGGGATGCCGATGCCCTGGTCGACCACGCGGATCGTGACCTTGCCGCGTTTCTCGGCGACACCGACCGCGACGACCGTCTGTTCGGGGGAATAGTGGATCGCGTTCTCGACGAGGTTCTTGACGGCGGTTTTGAGCGACTCGTCGTCGGCCATCACGGTCACCTCATCGCCGACATCCGCGGTATCCGCATCGCCGGATACGACGAGCGGCACCGACGTGCCGTTGTCGGTCAGCCGGATGTCGATGCGCTTGGCGTCGGCCTGCGGCTGGTTCTCACCGATCGCGTCGCGCACGACCGCCATCACCGACACCGGTTTCATCTCGACCACACCCTCCATCGACTGCGCCTTCTGCAGGTCGATCAGACGGCGCACGAGCTCGGTGAGCCGGTTCGATTCCTTGGCCACGCGACCGGAGAAATACCGCACCGCATCCGGGTCGTCGGCCGCGTCGGTGATCGTCTCGGCCAGTAGCGAGATCGCGCCGACCGGGGTCTTCAGCTCGTGCGAGACGTTCGTGACGAAATCGCGGCGCATCGCCTCAAAACGACGTTGTTCGCTCATGTCGGTGAGAAACACCGCATACAGGCCGTCCACTATGCGACCGGCGCGCACGCGCAGATAGAGCAGGTCCGAGGGGACTTCCTGCCCGGGCCGCACGCCGCGCCCATCCGACGGGGCGGCGGCGATGTGGTGCTCGCGATCAGCGGGAATCGCCACTTCACGTTCGCGCACGCGGCCGTCCTCGATGGTGAGCGAGAGGAAATCCTTGATCTCGTCGGAGTCGATACGGCCGTGGTCGACGAGCGCGAACTGCTTCGCGCCGGGGCTGAAATAGCGCACGTTGTACTTTGCGTCGCAGATGATGACCGACTCGGGGGCGACCTCGATCAGGCCGCGTTCGGCGTCGCGCACTGGCATGTCCTCGCCGAACAGGGACTGGCGGGCGGGGTCGCGCAGCAGGTCCGCGACCCGCGTATCGCCTCGCCGGCGACCGGCCTCATAGGCAAGCACGGCGGCGACGGTCGCGGCCGCGGCCATCGCCAGCAGCACGATGAGCAGGATCTGCCACCACGTCATGGAACAACCTTTCCGCGCGAAACGAGTGTACGGCTTCCAGCGTAGTGGCCGACATGCGTAGTTTGCACGCGCGACTACGTAAGTTCAACGGCTGTTCATGTTGCGGCGGGACGGAATGCAGCGTCCACCCCGGTCATTTCGGTCGAGCGACCGGATGACCGCGCTACATCCGCTTGAGAATGTTGACGGCGAGCGCGGCGGCGGTATTCGCGTATTCGGAGATGTCGAACTCCTTGAACACCTCGTAATCAGTGTCGGCGTTGTCCGAAAGCGCACGTATTACGAGCGCGGGCACGCTGTTGCGGGCGGCGACGTGCGCCACGGCCGCACCTTCCATTTCGACCGCATCGGCGCCGGTGTCGTGGATGACCTGCTCGACCTTCCTCGGGTCGTCGACGAAGTAGTTGCCGGAGGCGATGATGCCGGTGATGTGCGTGATGCCCATGTCGTTCAGCGCCGCGTCGGCGAGCGCGAGCAGACGGTCGTCGGAGTGGAATTCCTCGACCGGCGTGCTTTCCGTGCCAGGCGTCCACTGGCCGACCAGGCGCATGTCGGTGTCGAGGTAGCGCAACGTGCCGCCGAGCACCACGTCGTTGATGTGCAGGTTTCGGTTGAGGTTGCCGGCGATGCCGGAGAAGATGACGGCGTCCGGCCGGTACGCGTCGATGAGCCGCTGCGTGGTGGCGGCTGCGTTGACAAGGCCCATGCCGCCGACGGTTGCGGCAACGGTGATCTGCTTGCCGTCGGTGGTGTCGATGGTGCCGCGCGACACATCGAGGCTGGCGGCGACGTCGTGTTCGACATTGTTGAGCGCGCCGGCGATGTGCGCGACTTCCTCGGTGAGCGCGCCGATGATGGCGATGGTGGTCATGGTGGTTCCTTTCAGTCACTTCCAGCGGCGGGTGGAGACGGCGTCGGCCAACTCGTGCAGCAGACGCTCCGTCTCCTGCCAGCTGATGCATTTGTCGGTGATCGACTTGCCGTAGACGAGTTGGTCGAGCGGCGCGGCCGGCTGGTTGCCGCCTTCGATGAAGCTTTCCATCATCACGCCGGTGATGCCGGTCTCGCCGTCGGCGATGCGCCGCGCGATGTCGCGCACGACCTCAGCCTGACGGTGTTCATCCTTGCCGGAGTTGCCGTGCGAACAGTCGATGATCAGCCCATGCGCGGCGGCCGAATCGGCCGGCATCATCGCACGAATGTCGTCCATCGCACGGGCGACGGACGCCGCGTCGTAGTTCGGGCCGTGGATCGAGCCGCGCAACACAACGTGGCAGTCCGGGTTGCCGAGCGTTTCGACCGCGCACGCGCGGCCCATGTGGTCGATGCCGAAGAACGTGTGCTGCTGCGCGGACGCGAAGCAGCCGTTGACCGCAGCCTTGACCGAACCGTCGGTCGCGTTCTTGAAGCCGATCGGCATGGACATGCCGGACGCCAACTGGCGGTGTACCTGCGATTCGGTGTTGCGCGCGCCGATCGCACCCCAACTCACCGCGTCGGCGATGAACTGCGGGCTGGTCGGCTCGAGGAACTCGGTCGCGGCGGCCAAGCCCTCCCCCAGCACGCCGAGCAGCGTCTTGCGCGCGAGCAACAGGCCCTTCTTGATGTTGTGCGTGCCGTCGATATCCGGATCGTTGATCAAACCCTTCCAGCCGACCGTGGTGCGCGGCTTTTCGAAGTACACGCGCATGACGATAAGCAGTTCGCCCTCGACCTCTTTCATCACGCGGGCGAGCCGGTGCGCGTAGTCGAGCGCGGCGGCCGGATCGTGCACGGAGCACGGGCCGACGATCACGAGCAGACGGTCGTCCTGACCGTAGAGGCATGCGCGGATCTCGTCGCGCGAGTAGGCGACGATCTCCTGCGCAGTCTTGTCGAGCGGCAGTTCGGCCAGCACCTGCGCCGGCGTGGGCAACGGTTCGAGTTCGAGGATGCGACGGTTGACGATGCGGCTGACGCCGACCTGATCCTCCCAGCGCGGCACGTCAGTGGCGACGAGCGGATTCTTGCCCTCGTCCATCGCCTGACGGATGGCGCGCAGTTCCTCGGGGGTATTCAGCGGCTGCGGGCCGGCGTGGTGCACGGCGTCCCCCATGTTGTTCTGCTGCTGCATGATGCTCCTTTAATTCCTTGATCTTCCCCCAAGGATAAGGAATCACGGGAACAAACGGCGAGGTCCGGGGCGACGATCAGGCGGCGCGGCGCGTGGCGACCGCGTCGGCGAGCGTGTGCAGGAGCTGCTCGGTGCGGTCCCACGGCACGCACGAGTCGGTGACCGACTGGCCGTACACGAGCTGGTCGAGCGGAGCCGGCTTCTGATGCCCGGCCACGAGGAAGCTTTCCATCATCACGCCGAGAATGCCCTGCTCGCCGGCCGCAATGCGCGAGGCGATGTTCTCCACGACCTCGGCTTCGACCTTCTCGTCCTTGCCGCAGTTGCCGTGCGCCGCATCGATGACCAGGCCATGCTCGCTCGGGCCGGACGCCTTCGACGCCTTGAGATCGGCGAGCGCCTGCGCCACGGATGCCGCATCATAGTTCGGACCGGAGTTCGAGCCGCGCAGCACGAGATGGCAGTCCGGATTGCCCTTGGTTTCGGCGGAAATGACACGGCCATCAAGATTGATGGACAGGAAATGATGCTCGAACGCGGCCGCATAGCACGAGTCGGCGGCCGGCTTGATCGAGCCGTCGGTGGCGTTCTTGAAGCCGACCGGCATGGACAGGCCGGACGCGAGCTCGCGGTGCACCTGCGATTCGGTGTTGCGCGCGCCGATCGCACCCCAGCTGATGAGGTCGCAGATGTACTGCGGGGTGATCGGGTCAAGCCATTCGGTCGCGGTCGGCAGGCCCAGCGACAGCACGTCGGTGAGCACCTTGCGGGCGAGCCACATGCCCTTACGAATATCGAACTTGCCGTTGAGATCGGGGTCGTTGATCAGACCCTTCCAGCCGATCGTGGTGCGCGGCTTCTCGAAATACACGCGCATGACGATCAGCAGACGGTCGTTGAGTTCGCGATTGACCGCGGCGAGCCTGGTCGCGTATTCGTGCGCGGCCTTGGGATCGTGGATGGAGCACGGGCCGACGATCACGAGCAGACGGTCGTCGCGACCGTGCAGGATGTCGCGGATCTCCTGGCGCGAGCGCAGGACGAGATCACTCATCTCGTCGGTGAGCGGCAGTTCCTTGAGGAAATAGCGCGGGGCCGGAATCGGGTCGAGCTGACGGATGTTCACGTCGACCGTTTCGGGAAACACGGCGTTCTTGCTTAAGCGACGCTCGTCCTCGGAACTGTCCGGACCGCGAAGACCTGCCATCGTGATGCTCTCCTCTGCTTTTCTCCTGCGTACAGCGATACCGAACATAGGATAGTCGAGGGGCGCGGGATGGGGAAATTCGGGACTGGAATGTGGATATGGGGTGAGGAGAGTAGCAGCGTCTTTGGTGCTATAGGTTCTCGCGGTGGTGGAATTCTTCGTGGCGTTAATAGAGGTGCGGGTATGTGAACTGCGATTCCGTGGAGGTGGTTGGGTGTACGCTCCCTCAGTCTCGCTTTGCTCGACAGCTCCCTCAGCCGAGGGAGCCGAGGGGCTGGCGTTTTTGCTTTGTATGGCCTTCGCGAATATGCGCGTGGCGGTTTTTACTCGCTGAGTGGGTGTTCAGCGAGCAAAAACCGCCACGCGGGATAGCTCTAGAAGCCAAGCCTTGCTGGGCTTACGCAATTACGGACTCGCCTACGGCGAGGCTGGTTTCTGCCCTCGCTGTACCGCACGGCTTGTCAGCCGTGCGCTGAGCCTACGGAAAGTCCACTGGACTTTCCGCTTGACGGCTCAGCAGCTCGGGCGCTCTCGCCTGATCGAGCCCAGCGGGCTCGATCAGGCGAGAGCGCCCATCGGGTCCCAAGCCGGCAGCATCGTCGCCGGCTCATCCAGTGCGGCCTGGTACTCGGCCGGGAGCATCGCCTTCGGGACGGCGACCTCGTAGACGTACTCGGTGAACCAGTCGTCGCTCATGGTGAAGTAGCCCTTGTCGGCGATGTCCTTGCCCCACGAGTTCTCGACGCGCCAGCGGCGGGTGGTCTTGCCGTCCTCGGCCACGTCCACGCCGACGAACGCCATCGCATGGTTCATCGCGGAGTCGCAGTAGCGCACGCGATCTTCCTTGTTCAGGTCGAAGTCGAAGTCGTACACCTTGTCGTACTCGAACAGGTCGGTCGCCCACGCGCCGTTCACGCGGTCCATGAACGGACCGCAGTCCGCGCCGAACCACACCGGGATGCCCTGCTCCTCGAGGATCTGGCGCACGCAGTCCTTCATGAACTGGTTCGGCACGTTCAGGTACTCGGTCGGATCGCCGCCCGCCACGTTGCCGAGGTGCTCGATGCCGATCTTCTTGCCCTTGGCGTGCTCCTGACGCGGATCGTCCACGAGGCACACGTAGCTCTCGAGATCGGCGGAGCCGACGTACTTCTTCCAGAACTCGACCGGCGTGATCTCGCCGTCGCGGTGGAACTCGCCGTCCTTGTCGGTCCACTCCCAATCGAAGGAGACCGGCGGCTCGCCGAGGTGGATGGTCAGGATGCGATGGCCCGCGGCGGTCGCCTCGGAGACGATCTCGGCGGTCTTCGCCTCATCACCAGCAGCCGCGAACAGGTGCGCAACGGCCGTGTGCAGCATGTGGCGCAGCTGCGTGTTCATCGGGCCAGTGTTCTTGGAGGACTCGGTCTCCGGGAACAGGTCCTTCGGCACCGCGCCGTACTTCTTGTACACGTTCATGGCCATCGTCCACTGGCCGCCGTCGCCCATCACGTCGTCGAGCAGGTGCTTGATGAGGCGGGAGTCGTTCGGCTCGCCAGCGGCCACGAGGGCGGCCACGTCCTTGAGGAAGTAGTTGACGCGCTCGAGCTTGTCGTAGTACATCGCGTAGTTCTGCGAGAACTCGAACTCCTTCAAGTTCATGTTCTTCTTGGCGACGAAACGCGCGACGTTCAACGAGCTGAACAGCCAGCAGCGGCCGGAGCGATCCTGGTGCGTGACCTCGCCGTTGTCGACGATCGTCGAGAAACGACGCTGCAGCAGGCGGGCACGGTCGTAGTTGCGGGCGACCTTGTCGATGCCGGCCGCAGTCACAGCGTTCATGGCGAGACGGTTGGTGCCGTCCGCATCGAATTCGTCACGCAGCTTGCCCAGCGCGTCGGCGCTCAGCGCGGTGATTTCGCTCATGCGATCTCCTTTGTATCGAAATGATGGACCTGCGTGCTGCGGCAGGCCCGGACATGCCACGGCACCCCGTGCGCGGGCGGTCAGATTGACCGCAAACCGCAGGCGCGGGGTGCCGTGACGACAAACAGTGATCAGTCTACTCGAAGCGTGTTACCGCTCACTTCGCGTCCGACGACGCGGACTCGTCGGCCGGGGCCGCATCGTCGTCGCCGGAGGCGGGCGCGGTCTGATCGGCGTCCGGCTTGCCGTCGGCATCGTCACCGTCGACCGGCGCGGTCATGAAGTTGCCGAACGCGCTGGCGAACATGGCCTTAAGCTCGGTGACGCGCTGCGTGATCGCGGATTCGCGGTGCTGCAGCTCGGCGATGTGCGCGGTCAGACCGTCGATCTCGGACTGCGCGGCCTGGCGGCGCTCCTCGACCTGTGCGGCGGCGTCCACATCGGCCTTGTGCAGGATCTCGGCGGCCTGGGACTGGACCTCCTTGCGCTTGGCGGCCGCGTACTCGTCGGCCTCCTCTCGCACGGTCTTGGCCTTGCTGATCAGCTCGTCGGCCTCCTTCTTGGCGGCGACGCGGCGTTCCTCGAGGTGATCGAGCAGCGCGTTGACCTTCTTCGTGGCGTCGTCCTGCTGGGCGGCGATGTCGGTGCGGATCTGCTCGACCTCGGCGTTGACCTGGCTCATGGTCTTGGTGCGGTGCACCTCGGCCTCGTCCAGGATGCCCTGCGCCTTCGCGTTGGCGGCGTCGGTGATCTCGGCGGCCTTGCGCTGCGCGTCGGAACGCATCTTGGAGACCTGCTCGCGCACGTCGGCGAGCTTCTTGTTCGCCTCGGCCAGCGCGGCCTCGATCTGGTCGTTGTTCTCGGACTTGAGACGGGTGATCTCCTCGCTGGCGGCCTTGCGCTGCGCGGCGATCTGCGCGGTCGCGGTGGCCTTAAGCTCGCTCAGCTCACGCTCCTGCTTGGCCTTCTCGGCAGCCATGCGCTTGGTGTGCTCCTCGCGGGCGTTGTTGATCTCGAGTTCGGTGGTCTGGCGCTGTTCGGAAACGATCTTGGCGGTCTCGCCACGCAGCTGCGCGGCCTCCTCCTGCGCGGTGGTGGTCGTGGTCTGTGCCTGCGTTTCGGCGTCGTGCAGGATGGACTTCGCCTTCGCGTTCGCGTCGTCGACGATGTGCTGCGCGTCCAGGCGCGCGTTGTTGATAAGCGTCTCGGCCTGGGCCTGCGCCGCGTCCTTCGTGGACTGCGCGTCCTGCTTGGCGCGCGAGAGCAGCTCGGCGCTGGTCTGCTCGGCCGAGGCCAGCATCTGCTGCGCGTTCGCGCCGAGCGAGGCGAACGAGTTCTTCTGCGAGGACTTCTTGTTGCGTTCCTCCTGCAGCTGAGACTGCAGGCTCAGAATCTGGCGGTCGTACTGCTGGATCTGCTCACGCAGCGAGACGAGCGTGCTCTGCGCCGTATCGAACGCCTCGTCCACCTTGTCCTTGTCGTACCCGTGCCACACGATCGGGAACCGATCCACCATGCCAACATCCTTTCAACCATCTGTTCAGACACCCCAGCCCCGAACGGGACCATCCACGCCAGAACTTTAGCGCATTTGAGCTGAATACATGCTGGGAGACGCGTATCCTCACAGAAGTCTCATGCTCTGTTCGACCAAAAGTCAGTCAACGGCGTGATTCGCGGCGTTTCGCGACATGTGTATGCTCACCGATCACGCCGTCGGTACGCGAGAGTCACGCGTCTGACGAAGTCCCGCGCAACCGCGCATGCCCCCGTACAACCGCACGCAGCGCTCATGCGATCAGGATGTCGCCGGACGACGGCTCGAGCCGGTAGCGCATCGTCTCGCGGATCACGTCGCCGCAGGCCGCGACCAGACGGTCGATCGGCAGACCGTGACCGTCCGCGACCGCATGATCCTCGGCGGCGCGCGGCAGCGAGACGAATCCACTCAGCGCATGATCGCGTTTCGCCGTCCAGTCCATCAGCCGGTAGAACAGCGAGTTGCACACGAACGTGCCCGCGTCGGAGCTGAGCGACGCGGGGATGCCGTCGCGCGTGAAATCGCGCAGGATCGAGCGCAGCGGCAGACGCGTCCAATACGCGGCCGGACCGTCCGCACGGATCGGACCGGTGGGAGGAACCATGCCGTCCGCGTCCGGCCGACCGTTGCTGATTTGGTTCGTGGCGCATCGCTCGAGCAGTACGCCGCGGGCCGTGTGCTTGAGTCCGGTCGCGATGACGATGTCGGGACGCACCGATTCCAGCGTGTCGTGCAGGGACTCCCATGCGCGCGTATAGCTGACCGGCAGGCTGACCGCGTGCACGGCAAGTTCGATCCCGTCCGGCAGGTCGGCCACACCGCGTTCGGCGAGCGTGCGCGGTACGTCGACGCACGGGTTCACGGCCACGCCGTCGTAATGGTCGAATCCGGAAATCACCACGTTGATCTGCTGCATGATGCTGTCCTCACGGCTCGGTTCTGTTGGGTCTGGCTTGGATCTGCCTGTTCGCGCGGGCTATCGGCGCATGCCGCGCGCGGCCTCGGCGAAGATCGCGTGCATGCGGGCCTTGGCCTCCTCGCGGGTCATCGAGGTGTGTTCGGACGGGCCGAAGGAGGCGGCGTCACCGGACAGATATCCCGTCGAAGCCGGATGGTCGGCCGGCGTGCCAGGAATGTGCGCGGACGGTCCGCTCGCCACGCCGCCGAGTCGTTCGGCCGCGATCCGTTCCGCGGTCGGCATGTCGGCGAGCGTCGTGATCTTGAGGTTCGACTCGCTGCCGTCGACCACGGCGACCGCCGCGTCAGGCAGATAGTCGACGACGACGCGCGTGTCGTCGGTCGGGTGGAACGACGGATCGGCCGACGCGAGTTCGTACGCTCGGCGGATCGTGTCGAAGCGAAACGCCTGCGGGGTCTGCGCGCGGAACGTGTGCGGACGGTCGGGCACCTGACGCACGACCTTACGTCCGTCGCGGAATTCGGTGAGCAGCACGGTGTCGGTGCTGGCGAACGCGACCGTGGCCGCATCGAGTTCGTCGAGCGCGTCGATGCAGCCGTCGATTGAACGCTGTTCGACGAACGGACGCACCGCATCGTGGATGAGGATCTTCGCATCGGCCGGAATGCCGGCGTCGGCGAGCGCGCCCAGCGCGGCCTCGGTGCTGTCGACGCGTTCGGCACCGCCGTTGATGATCATGCGGACCTTCGGATAGCCGGCCTGTTCGATGAGCTCCTCGACAGTGGCGCGCACGGTCGGGTTGACCACGACGATGATGTCGGTGATGCGCGGGTTCGACTCGAACGCCTCGATGCTCCAGCACACGATCGGCTTGCCGCCGACCGAGACGAGCTGCTTGGGATTGGCCGGGTCGAAGCGCGTGCCGAAACCGGCCGCCAGCACGACCGCGACCACGGGTACGTTGGATGCTCTCTTGCTCTGACTCATACGCACCACCGTAACTGCTTGGCAGACAAGTGTGGCGTGTGCCACACCTTCTGCACGGAATATGCGCGGTTGACGAGCCTCCGCCGCGCGACGCTACTGCATCATGACGAGCGCAAGCAGACGGCCCTCACGCGTCTTGCCGGCGAGCGCGGCGCGGCGGTGCGAGTACCACAGCGGGTTTTCGAGCGTGCACATGCTGTGGCTCACGTTCGCGATGCGTTCGGCCAGAGACGTCGGGCCTTCGCCGTCCGACGTGCACAGCGCGGCGAGTTCGGGGTCGGCCTCGAGGTACTGCGTGGCCGCGTGGATGCGCGGCATGGAGTCGACGACCTGGTTCACGCCGGCGAAGGCGAGGTCGATCATCGCGGCTTCGGCGATGTCGATGCCCGTACCACCGAAGCGCGTGGTCGTCTTGGTGAGCGGGAAACGGTTCTGGAATTCGTCGGCGATCTCATCGCCGACCTCGTAGCAGTCGCCGCAGATGCGGGGGCCCAGCGTGGCGACGATGCGGCCGCGTTCGGCGCCCTTGGCGACCATCAGATCGACGGTCTCGCCGATCACGCCCTTGACCAGACCTCGGCGGCCGCAGTGCGCCGCGCCGATCACGCCGGCGACCGGATCGGCGAACAGCACCGGCAGACAATCGGCGGCGAACATGCCGAGCGCGACGCCCTTGCGGCTGGTCACTTGGCCGTCGGCCTCGACCACGGTCGGCTCGTCGGTACCGTCGGCGGCCAGGCCAGGCGTGCCGGACACGTCGAATCCGAACGGCGTGTTGAGATGCCACGATTCGTCCACGTCGACCGCCGTCGCGGAATGCACCTGGCTGACCAGCGACAGGCCGCAGCCGAGCTGCTTGGCGAGCGCCACGCGGTTCGCCTCGATCGCAGCCGGATCGTCGCCGGACTTGCCGCCGAGGTTGCAGTCGCCGAAGTCGCCGGCGCTCACGCCACCCAGTCGCGTCGTGTACACGACCGTCACGCCGGGCGCGAGCGCGATCGGGATCGTCACCGGAATCGGATTGCCGGTCTCATCGGTCGGGCTGATCGCATTGCTGTCAAGAATCTCGTCGTCATACTGCTGCTCATTGCTCATGGTTCCCATCCTAGCGGGGCCACGGGGCCAGCCCAACGGCACCCCGTCTCATAATCGTCCCGTTCATCCATCATCCGAACCGACGCCGCACCGGCATCGGCCGCTTTCCACCCAAGGTCATCCACGCCGAATGTGGATAACTCCGACCGTTCGACCACATACCCCGGTTTTCATTGCGTGCAGCGCAGACCTCACCTTACCTTCGTCGTATCGGATACCACGCGACGAAAGGATCACCATGCCTCGGATAACCGTCCACCCCTGCCCAACGACAACCAAGGTTGCGACATGAACTATACTGATGACCAACCGATCATTCTCAATAGTGCGCGCAAATCGCATCTGATCAGGGGAGTCATCGTTTCTCCTGTTCCGGATGACGTCATACTGCATGCGTACGCGCACGGTGAGGATGTGGGAGCGAACACCGATCGAGACCCGCCGACCTACCTGGTGGTCGACCCCGATCCGCAAGGCAACCGACTCTACGAGATCGGCTACTTCGAGGCTCCATACGGGGCCGATACCGGCAGAATCATGATCTGTCATGCCATGCCGGCCCGTTACAGTTACCAAATACGGTATTGGCACGCGACTCGGAGGTGACCATGGAGACACAGACGCACGCCGACGAACACCATAACGGAGTACGATTCGACCGGTCATATTATGAGCGGCTCGGCGAACGAATCAGCACGGATATGGAGACGACGGAGTATCCCGAACCAGCCGACATCTCCGACGATCCGAATCCCGGGGCGCGACTCAAGCGGCTCGTCTATCAGAAGAAGGTCTTCGAGCAGGAAAACAGGCGGC
Source organism: Bifidobacterium simiiventris (assembly GCF_019331715.1). Lineage (GTDB taxonomy): Bacteria > Actinomycetota > Actinomycetes > Actinomycetales > Bifidobacteriaceae > Bifidobacterium > Bifidobacterium simiiventris. The sequence goes on along the minus strand of NZ_JAHBBG010000003.1, from coordinate 160,352 downwards.
AGACCCGCATCATCGTGGATGAGCTGCGTCGTCGCGGCGCATCGTGGAACGTGATCGGCAAACTCATGAACATCAGCGGCGAGGCCGTACGCAAGCAATACAGCCGCTGATAGTCGGCAACAAAAAGGGTGTGATCGGGAAATACTATTTCCCGATCACACCCTTCATCAGATATCACAGCATAGGAGAACGATCAGTCCTCGAACGCTGAGCCGTTAAGCGGGAAGCCCAGTGGGCTTCCCGTAGGCGAGAAGTGAGCGGCGTGCCGCGAAGGATCCTTTTGAAGACGATCAGTCTTCAAAAGGATCAAAGTCGCGACGCACGCGGCGGCGCGGGCGCTCGGTGCGCTCCACGCGGTCGGCGCGGTACTCGTCGTAGTTCTCGTCGGTGGCGTAGCGCGGGTTGCGGTCGTCGCGACGCGAGGAACGGCGCGGACGATCATCGCGGTCATCACGGGACGAACGACGGTCGTCACGACGATCATCACGATCGTCGTAGTCGCGATCGGAACGACGAGAGCGACGCGGACGATCATCGTAATCGCGATCGTCGCGGTCATCGCGAGCCGCACGGCGGTCGTCACGACGATCATCACGATCGTAATCGTCGCGATCGGAACGACGACGACGCGGACGATCATCGTAATCGTCATCGTGATCGTCGCGGCGTGAGCGGCGCGGACGGTCGTCGTAGTCGCGATCGGAACGACGGTCGTCACGGTCGCGGCGCGGCGCACGACGACGGTCGTCACGATCACCGCCGCGGTCGCCGCGGCCACCACGGCCGGCGCCGGATTCCTGATCCTCGAAGCCCGGGATCGCAAGGCTGATCTTGCCACGGTCATCCACGCCCTGCACGACGACCTCGACGGTGTCGCCTTCCTTGAGCACGTCCTCGACCGCGTCGATGCGCTCGCCGTTGGCGAGGTTGCGGATCTGCGAGATGTGCAGCAGGCCGTCGGTGCCCGGGGTCAGGTTGACGAACGCGCCGAACGACGTGGTCTTGACGACCTTGCCGTTGTACGTCTCGCCGGCCTGCGGCACGTGCGGGTTGGCGATCTGGTCGATGATGGCCTTGGCCTTCTCGGCCGCCTCGCCGCCCTCAGAGGAGATGAACACGGTACCGTCATCCTCGATGGCGATCTCCGCGCCGGTGTCCTCCTGGATCTGGTTGATGTTCTTGCCCTTCGGACCGATGATCTCGCCGATCTTGTCGACCGGGACGGTGGTGGTGATGATGCGCGGGGCGAACTCGCTCATCTCAGCCGGGCCGTCGATGCACTCGTTGATGAGGTCGAGGATTGTGGCGCGGGCCTCGTGCGCCTGCTGGAGGGCGCCGGCGAGGATGTCGGCCGGGATGCCGTCGAGCTTGGTGTCGAGCTGCAGCGCGGTGATGAACTCGGAGGTGCCGGCGACCTTGAAGTCCATGTCGCCGAACGCGTCCTCGGCACCCAGGATGTCGGTCAGGGTCTTGTAGATGTGCTGGCCGTCCACGTCGCCGGAGACGAGGCCCATCGCGATGCCCGCGACCGGGGCCTTCAGCGGGACGCCCGCGGCGAGCAGCGACAGGGTGGAGGCGCACACGGAGCCCATCGAGGTGGAGCCGTTGGAACCGATGGCCTCAGAGACCTGACGGATCGCGTACGGGAACTCCTCGCGGCTCGGCAGCACCGGCACGAGGGCCTTCTCAGCGAGGGCGCCGTGGCCGATCTCGCGGCGCTTCGGGGAACCGACGCGGCCGGTCTCGCCGGTGGAGTACGGCGGCATCTCGTAGTTGTGCATGTAGCGCTTGGTCTGCGGGCCGGAGAGCGCGTCGATCTGCTGCTCCATCTTGAGCATGTTCAGCGTGGTGACGCCCAGGATCTGGGTCTCGCCGCGCTGGAACAGGGCGGAGCCGTGGACACGCGGCACGATGTCGACCTCGGCCGACAGGGTACGGATGTCCTTGAGGCCGCGGCCGTCGATGCGGTAGTCCTCAGTGAGGATGCGGCGACGCACGATCTGGCGCTGCAGCTCCTTGAACGCGTTGCCGAGTTCCTTCTCCTTCTCGGCGTCGTCCATGTCGGTGAACTCGTTGGCGAGGATCTCGCGCACGTGCTCCTTGATCTCGTGGATGCGGTCCTGGCGCGGCAGCTTCTCCGCGATGGACAGCGCCTCGTTGAGGTCCTCGTGCGCGATCTCGTCGATGCGCTTGTACAGTTCGTCGGTGTACTCCGGGAACAGCGGGAACTCGCGGGTCTCCTTCGCGGCCTTGGCCTTGAGCTCGTTCTGTGCCTCGCAGATGACCTTGATGAACGGCTTGGCGGCCTCGAGACCACCGGCCACGACGGTCTCGTCCGGCTTGGTCTGGCCCTCGTCGTAGATGAGGTGCCAAGCGTTCTTGCCGGCGCCGGCCTCGATCATGGCGATCGCGACGTCACCGTTCTCGATCACGCGGCCAGCGACCACGATCTCGAACACGGCGCGCTCGCGCTCGCTCCAGCGAGGGAACGCGACCCACTGGCCGTCAATGAGAGCCAGACGGACACCGGACACCGGGCCGGAGAACGGCAGACCGGAGATCATGGTGGACGCGGAGGCCGCGTTCAGCGCGATGACATCGTACGCATCGTCCGGGTTGATGGCGAGCACGGTCTCGACGACCTGCACCTCGTTGCGCAGCGTGTGCGGGAACAGCGGACGCAGCGGACGGTCGATGATGCGGCAGGCGAGAATCGCCTCGCTCGACGGACGGCCTTCGCGGCGGAAGAACGAGCCCGGGATCTTGCCCGCGGCGTACATCTTCTCTTCCACATCGACGGTCAGCGGGAAGAAGTCGTAGTTCTCCTTCGGGCTGGAACCGGCGGTGGTGGTGGACAGGATCATCGAATCGTCGTCGAGGTAGGCGGCCACCGCGCCGTCCGCCTGCTGCGCGAGACGACCGGTCTCGAAGCGCAGCGTGCGCTTGCCGAACGATCCATTGTCGATAACGGCCTCAACGGCCTTGATTTCGGGACCCTCCATAGGGTTCCTCCTTTTGTCTTCTGTTATTTTCCTACTGCTGTGCCGAACCTGCTGCCATGGCTGTCATGCCATCCGTTCGGCCAAGCCATTCCTCTGCCATGCGTGCGTACTTGCGTACGCTGTCTGCCGATCGTGGACGGTCCGTCGCGCGTCTCTTCCTCCCGACGTCTGCCGTCCGTCCTCATTCGTGTTCGGTGCGCGGGACTCCCCCGCGCCGTTCCTCTGTCAGATTCCAGACTTAGTTATATGTTGCGTTTCACCCTCGGACAACCGCACCCGGCCACTCGGCCGTATCGTGCCTTGCAATACCACGCAAAAGCGCCCGAGCACAAGTGCCCGGGCGCAAAAGTTGTTATCGGCGCAGACCCAGCTTCTCGATCAGGGCGCGGTAACGGTTGATGTCGACGCGCTTGAGGTAGTCAAGCAGACGACGACGGTCACCGACCATGAGCAGCAGACCACGACGGGAGTGGTGATCGTGCTTGTGCTCCTTGAGGTGCTCGGTCAGGTCGGCGATGCGCTTGCTCAGCAGCGCGACCTGAACTTCCGGCGAACCCGTGTCACCTTCGTGGGTAGCGAACTTGGCGATGATTTCCTGCTTTTCTTCCGTCGTAAGTGCCACGGAATCCTCCTTATGTTGCTGCGCGGTGCACCCGGCCTTCTGCCGGTGCGCTCTCAATCCGCGGGCGAAACACGCCAAGGGGATAGTGTACGTGGCGGTGCGGACTTGGCGAAAGACCCCGCGGCCCAAGCCGTCACACCGCGGTGAGCAGTCCGCCGAACATCACGACGAGCAGCGATGCCGCCTCGATCACGAAGAACAGGATGAACGACGCCCAGCTGCGCGTGAGCACGTTAAGCGGCGACTCCTTGCGGATCGCGATCAGCAGGCCGACCCACACCACTGCGTAGGCAGCCATGCCGAACCCGGCCGCGATGATGCCGAGGTTCGTCGCGTTCGCCAACGGCGCCGCCTCGCCGTACACCACGTACGTCGAATACCAGAAGTTGATCTTGAGCAAACTCAGTCCGGCCACGAACTGTTCGGCGGCCAGTCCGATCACGAACACGATGCGCCACAGCCACGTGCGCGACTCGACGATCGCCATGCCAAGACCGGTCAGCGCGACCAGCGTGACCGTCCACGAGAGGAACGCGAGTCCGCGCGGGTCGAACGCGCTCATGTGCGCAACCAGCCAGTCGGTGTGCCGGGCAGCGAGCATGCGGCCCAGCCCGTACGGCGCGATGATCGCGGCCATGACGGCCACGACGTACACGGCCCACTGCGCGGGATGCGAGCGGCGGCGTTCGATGTCGGCCAGCGACAGGTCGGACTCGGGAATGGACGGCGTGGGATGGCGCGAGACGCTGACCTCCTCGACCTTGCCGTCGACGATTTCGGTCGCCTCGTTCGACTCGTTCGGCTCGGTTGCGGAGGCCGGCGCAGCTGACTTGGCCGCGGCGATCTCACTCTGTTCGGCATCCGTCACGTTCGTCGATCTCGTCAACCCTGCCATGCGACCGCCTTTGCCTTGAATGTCCTGCTGCGTCCTGCGTGACCACTGTACGCGGCACGCGCAACAAAAAGGTCGGGAATCCTTGCCACACTTGGATTCCCGACCTTCTCGACCGGAGCGGATGACGGGAATCGAACCCGCGTAATCAGTTTGGAAGACTGAGGCTCTACCATTGAGCTACATCCGCGTGCCGCTTTCGGCGACTTGTGCCATTATACACACATCGGCGAAAGCGGCAACTCGACCCGACGAAATCGTCTATCGCACGACGATCTTCGCCTCGTACGGCTCGAGATCGGCGTCCATCGCATTCATGATGCCCTGCGAACCGTTGAGGTGCACATGCTGCGGATATCCGGAGAAGTTGAACAGGCCGACGATCACGCGCTCACCCTCACCGGTCTTCTCGTCACCGTCCACCTTGCGCACGACTGCGAGCACCGCGTCGTTGAACGTATCCCAAGTCGACACCCACGCATCCGGCGCGAAGCACGGATCGTCGCGCATCTCGCGCAGGCTCTCCATGCCCTCCCACAGCTCGTTCTGGAGCGTGCCGGGCGTGTTGCGCAGCGCGGCCTTGTCCCAATCGAACTTGCTGCGGTGCAGGTTGCGGCTGTCTTCGATGCGATCCGGATCGTCCTTGTAATCCCAACCGTTGAGCTGTGCGATCTCGTCGCCGCAGTTGAGCATCGGGAAGCCACGCAGGAACGCCATCGCGCGGTGCATGAGCAGGTCGCGCTCCACGCCGCGCTCCAGCGACGGCTTGTCGTGCGTGATGATCGCCTTCTCGATGCCGGTGAGGCTCGCGGTGGTGCCGCAGCTGCGGGCGTCGCGGGTCGCCTCGTCGTAGTTGTACAGTTCGCCCATCGACCAGCTGCCCGGCACCGCGCCCTCGTAGAAGTGGTACAGGAACTCCTTGTGCTTAAGCGGGTCGATGCCGAGCTCCTTCTCCACGTCCTCGTCGAGGCCCCAGCCGATGTCGTCGTGGCAGCGCAGGTAGTTGACGAACCAGCAGTTCTCCGGCAGGGCGTTGAGCTTGTCGATCTGCGCCTTGAGCAGACGCGTGTCCTGGCTGGCGAGCGCGCTCCACAGGTTCACCATGATCGACACGTTGTACAGCATGTGGCACTCGGGGGCCTCGGGCGTGCCGAAGTACGCGGCGAGCTCCTTCGGGGCCATGACGACCTCGCCCTTGAGCACCACGGCCGGGCACACGCATTCGAGGATGATGCGCAGGATGCGCACGATGGTGTGCACGGTGGGGAGGTTCCGGCAGTTGGTGCCGAACTCCTTCCAGATGTAGGGCACCGCGTCGATGCGGAACACTTCGACGCCGAGGTTGGCGAGGTGCATCACGCTGCTCATCATCGCGACGAGCACCTTCGGGTTGCGGTAGTTGAGGTCCCACTGGAACGGATAGAACTGGGTCATGACCCACTTGTGCATCTGCTCGTTCCACGTGAAGTTGCCGGGCGCGGAGCCAGGAAAGACCTGTGGCACGACGGCGTCGTACTGGTCGGGGATGGTGCGGTCGTCGTAGCAGAAGTAGTAGTCCTGATACTCCGGGTCGCCGGCCTGCGCGGCCTTGGCCCAGCGGTGCGTGGACGCGGTGTGGTTCATCACGAAGTCGAGGCACAGGCTGATGCCGGCCTTGCGCAGCTTCTTGGTGAGGTTCGCGAGATCCTCGTTGGTGCCGAGGGCCGGGTCGACGTTGTCGAAGTCCTCGACCGCGTAACCGCCGTCGTTGTTCGGGTGTGGCATCTGCAGCAGCGGCATGAGATGCAGGTAGGTGAGCTTCTGTTCCTTGAGATAGTCGATCTTGTTCGCGAGCTTCTTGAGGTCGCCGGCGAACAGGTCGGTGTACATGGTCATGCCGAACATGTCGCCGCGCTTGTACCATTCGGGGTCTTCCTCGCGCCTGACGTCCAGCTCGCGCAGGTCCTTCGGGCGGGCGGCGGCCGCGTCGGTCATGGCGGTGACGAGTTCGTTGAAGGCGTCGGCGTCGTGGTACAGGCTCATGAAGAGGCGCTCGAGTTCGTCGCGGTGACGATCGAAACGGACCTGGAAGATGGCATCCGGGGTGGCGTGCTTCGCGGTTGCGGTCATGGTGAAACTCCCTCGTTCCTAACGGTGGACCGGCTTCGCGATCAGGTGCGCCAGTCCTGTGCTGTGCTCGCAGTCGATTATGTCAAACCGGTTCGACATCGAACCGATTCGACACGCGTCTTGCTCGAATCCTGTTCATCTTGATTCAGGCATTCCGCAAGACGGTCGCGGAATCAGTCAAGGATCGTGACGGCGGATGCGACGGGGCCATCGTGGGACAGGGAGATATGCCAGTGGGCGGCGGACTGATGATGCGTATCATCGGCGGGCAGCGATGTGAGGAACGCCGATGTGACCGTGCCGGAGAGCACCACGTGCGGGACGCCGCGCGAGTCGTCAAGGATCTCGATCTCGCGCCACGGGAGGTCGTCCAGCGTGAACGGGTAGGGGCGCTCCCCCAGCGCCTCGCACCACGCCTTGAGAACCGACTCCTTGCCGGCCCATTTGGCGGCCAGATGCACCGCCTCCCCGTCGTGCTTGGCTTGGGCACGGGCCGCGGCCTGGCGCAGCTCGCGGGCGGAGAACAGGCCGCGCATCCGCGAGCCCGGTTCGGCCAGCTGCGCCGCGAAAGCGGCTACATCCACCACGTCGTGCCCCAATCCCAGCATTCGGCAACCTCCCGCGTCTCGCACCGCATGGCACGGTGCACTCCTACTATCAAATAGATGGTATGCACCGTTGAGATGCACCTGAGCGGCGCATACCGTCTATGAAGAAGATATGCGCCGCTCAGCGAGCTAGGAGGTGCATATCGTCTAGTCACCGGATGGTGAGGACCACCAAGGTGCTCCTCAGCGGAGCATCTCAACTACCGACCAGCCGATAGGCACTTCCCAGAGACCCGTCACGCGGTGAGTCAGGCTTCGAAGAAGCCGGACTTGCCGAGGCGGGCGTCATTATCCAGCAGCATGGCCTTTTCGACCTCGTGGGCGTCGTAGCGCGTGCCGTCGGGCAGACGCGTGCCGTCCTTGCGGAAGCGACGCTCCTCGATCGGCTCATAGAGCGCGGCGTGGCCCATCATGCCTTCCTCGAGGCGACGCTGACCGGCGGCCAGTCGCGCGTTCGCGCGATCACGCCACGCATCCAGCGCGTCCTCGCCGTCCACATGCGCGACGGCAGCCTCGAACGCGCCCGGGTTCACGATCGCCACGAATCCGGACACATGCCCGAAGCCGAGCGATGTCGCCAGACCGGCCTTGATCGTACGTCCAACGGCAGCCGAACCAGTCGCGGCCGAACCAGCACCGGCACCGATCCGCAGCGGCGTGCGCAGCCATACCATGTGGTCGTCGCGCGCCAGCTTCGGATCCACGCAGTCGAGCGCCGCGTTCGCCGGAATCACGCCGGTGCGGAACAGCTGCGTGAGCCCGTTGATCTGGAACACGCACGCGCCGCCCTTCGCATGGCCGGTGAGCGACTTCTGCGAGATGACGAACAGCGGGTTGCCGTCGGTGCGGCCGATCGCGTGCGCCAGTGTGTTGTGCAGTTCGGATTCGTTCGGATCGTTCGCGTTGGTGGACGTGTCGTGCTTGGAGACCACGGCGATGTCGTCCGGCGTGACGCCGAGCGCCGCCAGGTCGCGCACGAGCTGCGAGTCGCGACCGCCGCGACCGGCCGCGAGCGCGCCGAGTCCGGGGGCCGGGATCGACGTGTGCGCGCCGTCCGCGAACGAGTGCACGTAGCCGACGACGCCCGCGACCGGCAGTCCGAGCCGCGCCGCGATGTCGCCGCGCGTGAGCAGGATCGTGCCGCCGCCCTGGGACTCGACGAAGCCGCCGCGGCGACGGTCGTTCGCGCGGGAGAAGAACCGCGCGTCGATGCCCTTGCCGTACATTTCGGCGGAGTTCGCGGTGGCGTTCATGTTGCCGAAGCCGATCACGGATTCCACGCCGATGTCGTCGATCGCACCGGTGACCACGAAGTCGGCCTTGCCGAGCTTGATCTTGTCGAAGCCCTCCTCAAGCGAGACCGCGGCGGTGGCGCAGGCGGAGACGGGCTGGACCATGCTGCCGTAGCCGCCGATGTACGACTGCATGACGTGCGCGGCGACGACGTTCGGCAGCGCCTCCTGCAGGATGTCGGTCGGGATCTCGTGGTTGAGGAAGCGGTCGAGGTACAGCTTGCGCATCGACATCATGCCACCAAAGCTGGTGCCCTGCGTGCTCGCCACCATCGACGGGTGGATGGCCTGCAGGATCTCGACCGGCGTGAATCCGGCGGACAGGTACGCGTCCACGGTGGTGACGATGTTCCATAGCGCGATCTTGTCGACGTCGCCGACCATCGAGGCGGGGATGCCCCACTTGACCGGGTCGAATCCGGTCGGGAACTGGCCGCCGACCGTGCGGGTCATGGTGGCGCGGCGCGGCACGCGGATCATCGAGCCGGCCGTACGGGTCACGTTCCACTCGCCGGATTCGCTGTCACGGGCGATGGTGGTGTGGTCCGGGTCGAGCGCGACGTATTCGCGGGCGGCATCCTCGGTCGGCACCGAGAAGGTGACGTCGTGGTCGAGGTAGACCTCGGCCTCCTCCTCGTCGTTACCGTGGCGGCCGCCGTCGGACGAACGGTAGTCGTCGCCCATGCCGTCCTCGAACGGGCGGATGCCGGAGCGCGCCACGACCTCGTCGTGATAGCGGTCGTGGATGTCCTCCTCGGGCACGAGGTTGCCGTCGGTGTCGTACCAGCCGGGCTTCGGGCTGTCCTGCCAGGTGAGCAGTCCCATGTTCCACGCGAGTTCGAGGACCGCGCCGGCGGACAGGTCGACGGTGCCGTCGGAGTGGATGCCGAGTTCGGCTTCGGCGCGGGTGCGGCCGGAGCCCCACGGGCCGAGTTCGCCGATGGAGACGATCACGACCTCGTCTTCCGGACGCGCGGTGACGGTCGACCAATCGGCCAGGTCGACGGCCGGCTGAGCGGGCACGTTCGGCGTAGGCAATGCTTTGAGCGTCATTCCGGCAGGATTCTCGGCTCCCTCGGCTGAGGGAGCTGTCTGCGCAGCAGACTGAGGGAGCGTAGAAACTGAAACGCTCGACGAAGCTGCGACAGCGGAAGAGGATCGACCTTCGGTCGCGTTGTTGTTGGCGGCTGCCGCCACAGACGCTCCCTCAGTCACGCTTCGCGTGCCAGCGTCCCGCAATTGCGGTCGGCCTACGGCCGCGTCCAGTCGGCTCGCTGTCGCTCGCACCTCGCCTACAAACGCCGCCGGCGTTTGCTTCACGGTTCGGCCCTCAGCCGAGGGAGCCAAGGCTACCGCCTGCCGCTGAACCGCATCCGCCTCCGCTTCCGCGCGCAACGCGCGGATGTCGAGCGGCTGATCACCGAGTCCGCCGGTCAGATCGACGTCGAGCGGCGCGACTGCCGCGGCCGCGCGCGATTCCGCGGTGCACAGATCGAGCAGTCTATCCGCGATTTCCGCGGTCGAGTACGTACGGATGCCGTGCTTTTCGACGACGGCGACGAGCGGATCGTTGCCGCCCATGAGTCCGGTGCCGCGCACCCAGCCGATCTTCGGATGGGCGAACGTCACGCGATCGGACCACACGCGTTCGGCATGTGCACGACGCACGATCGCGTCGAACGCGGACTTGACCTCGCCGTACGCGCCGTCGCCGCCGAACACGCCGCGGTTGGGCGAGCCGGGCAGCACGACGTGCATCCTGTGCTGCACGTCGGTGTCCGCGCCGATCTTCGCGAGTCCGGCGATCGCGCGTTCGACGCCCCACAGCATGAGGCGCGCCTGCGATTCGAACAGTTCGCCGGAGTCGGCCATCGTGCCGCGCACCGGCGGTGCGGCGAACGGGAAGAACAGGGTCGGCTCGTACGCGGGCTTCAAGACCGTGGTGGTCGCACCGCTCGTCTTCTTCTGTTCGTTGCCGATCCAGTCGACGAGAGCGTCGACGTCGCGGTAGCTGGACAGGTTCGCGGGGACGAGCCAGAGCTTCGCGTCACCAGTTGCATGAGTGCGGTACGTGAGCTTCGCCCACGCCTTGACGGACGGCTTGAAGCTGTGCGACGTGGCGATGACGGTCGCGCCGCCGGCGAGCAGGCCCGCGACGACCTGCGCGGCGATCGAGTTGGGAGCGACGCCGGTGACCACGGCGATGTCGCCCGCGAAGCGGGACGCGGCCGGGTCGTCGGAAACGGATTGCACGGCTTCGGCTGCGATGTGCTCGAACGCGGTCTTTAAAGCGAAAGCGGTTTCTTGGACGGATCGAGTGTACGCTCCCTCAGTCAGCCTTCGGCTGCCAGCTCCCTCAGCCGAGGGAGCCGAAGCATCTTGGCTCCCTCGGCTGAGGGAGCTGGCAGCCCGTAGGGCTGACTGAGGGAGCGTCGAAGCCGCCACATCAACACGCTCTGCGAACCAGCGGGCTTCGTCGGCGACGGGCTTGCCGAAACCGCGGAAGCTGCCGGCGAGCAGCGCCGGGTTGTTGTCGTAGAACGCGCGGGCGAGGTCCTCGCGGGCGGACGCCCAACGGTCGTCGAACAGGATCGCCTTGTTCGCGTCGAAGCGCGGGCTCACCTGCTGCGGCCAGTCGGAGACGAGTTCGGCGGTGACGGTCGCGACCACGGCCGCATTGCGTGCGGCCTCGTCAGCATCGAAGTCGACGGCCGGCGCGCTGATACCAAGTTGGTTGAGCACTGTGCGAGCGGCGGTGGCGAGCACGCCGTTCTCACCGGTCACCTTCGCGGCGAACGCGTCGAGTGCGGCGGAATCGACCACGGCACCGCCCGCGGCACCGCCGGCGGACGGCTTGGAGACGGCCACGCCCTTGGTCTGACTGACCAATGCGACCGCATCATCGATGAGCTTGTCGGCGTCGGGCGCGTTCGCGACGGCGCCGGTCGGCAGCTTCGCGAGATCGCCGCCGCGCGAGCTGGCGCCCTCTCGGGTGTCGAGCAGCAGCGCCGCGGTGGTGGCGGCCACCCAGCCTTCGCCGAGCTGCCACACGCCGGTCACGCGGTCGCGGATGTGCGACGGCTTGACGCCGGCCGCGCCGAACAGCGAGCGCAGACGGTCGCGGATGACGTCGGAGAGCACCGCTCCGAACGGCTTGTAGTTCGGGGCGGCCTTGTTGACGATCTGCGCAAGCTGCGTGAGCGTCGCCTCGGCCGCGCCGTCGACGCTGGCCACGCCGAGTTCGGAGCTGATGTCCATGAGCAGCTGGTTGCGGCGGGAGGAGACGCCATTGGTGAGCGTGTCGGTGGTGTCGGATGCGCCGATCTGGTCGAGGCGCACCTTGGCGGAGTATGCCATGAGCACGCCGATCGCGTCGGACGCCTTGAAGGGGAGGTCGCTGACAGGGCCGCTCGGTGCGGAGCCAAGCTCGCTCACGGCACTGGAGGATTCCTTGGCTCCCTCGGCTGAGGGAGCTGTCTGCGCAGCAGACTGAGGGAGCGTAGAAACTGAAACGCTCGACGAAGCTGCGACGGCGGAAGAGGGACGGCCTTCGGTCGCGTTGTTGTTGGCGGCTTGCGCCGTGGACGCTCCCTCAGTCACGCTTCGCGTGCCAGCTCCCTCAGCCGAGGCTACCGCCTGCTCTTGAACGTCATCAACTTCCGGCGCGAGCGAATCGGTGTCGGTCATGTACACGCGTCCCTCGTCGCGGCCGACGTTGTACACGGCCACGGCACGGTCGGCGAACTGCGGCATGCGCAGCGTCTTCGTGCCGAGGTTGGCGAGCGTCGGCGCGTTGCCGAGGCCGACCTCGACGTACTCCTCCACGCCGAGTCCGCCGGCCGCACGGTCGCCGAACATGAGCGCCTGCGTCTCGATCCAGCGCACCGGAGAGGCGAACTGCCAGCTGAGCAGTTCGGTGAGCAGCAGTCGGCCGAGCTTCTGGCCGTCCGCAGCATAGGAATCCCACACGGCCGGATCGTCCAGCGCGGCCTTGATGCGCTCGGACGGCACGACTTCGAGGATCTTCGCCGCGAATTCGCGGGTCATCTCGAACGGCACGGCCACGAGGTTCGGAATGTACCGACCGACCAAGCGTCCGCGGTAGTCGATGTAGGCGGGCAGCAGCGCGTCGAGCTTGTCGCGGAATTCGGGCACGCCCTTGCGCAGCAGCGTGGAATGGAACGGCACGTCGATGCCGGGCACGAGCATGAACGGCGGTTTGCCGCCGTATTCCTTCGCGCGGCGGCTGGCGTCGGCCTGCAGCGCCTTGAGTCCGGCGATGGTGCCGGCGATCGCGTACTGCTGGCCGGCGAGGTTGTAGTTGACGATCTCGAGGAATTCGCCGCTCGCCTTGGCGACCGACTCGACGTACTCGCGCACACCGTCGTCGCCCACGCCGAACTGGTTCGGTCGCAGCGCGCCCATGCGGTAGTTCGAGCGGCCCTGCGCGTCGCGGTCGATCAGGTGGTGCATGGTCGAGCCGCGGTGGAACACGAGTTCGAGCACGGTTTCGAGCGGGATGACGCCGGCGAACGAGCTCAGCGCGTTGTATTCGCCGAGTGAGTGGCCGGCGAAGTACGACGGCCAGATGTCGGCGCCGGCCTCGCGCAGACGCGCGGTCTGGGCGAACGCGACGGTCGCGAGCGCGACTTGCGTGAACTGCGTGAGATTGAGCAGCCCGTCGGGGTGACGGTAGGTGACGCCGTTGGCGGTGAGCTCCTTCGGGTTGTCGCGCACGAGGCCGAGGATCGAGAATCCGAGCTTGGATCGGGTGAGCTTGTCGGCACGCTCCCACACGTCGCGGGCGGCGGCGGACTTGGCACGCTCGTCGAGCACCATGCCCTGCTTCTGGATGCCCTGGCCGGGGTAGACGAACGCGCTGATCGGCGCGCGGGTCACGGCTGTTCCACGTGAAACAAGCGCGCCGTCGATCTTGCAGGTGACCTCGAGCGCGAGGCCGCCGTGACGCACTTTGCCGACGCGTTCGACGGTGATTTCGACGCGGTCACCCAGCTGGACCATGCCGTACATGTTGTAGGTCCAGCCGGCGATCTCGTAGTGCGCGCCCTTGATATCGGTCGCCTGTGCGACGTGCTGGGCAACGGCGGACAGCCACATGCCGTGCACGAGCGGGGCCTTGAGTCCGGAGATGCGAGCGCCGCGCACGGAGGTGTGGATCGGGTTGAAGTCGCCGGAGGTGCGGGCGAACGCCGTCATGTCGCTCGGCGCGGTGACGGTGACGCGGCGAAGCACCCTGCGAGGCGTCGGCGCGATCTCGAAGCGATCCGCATCGGCAATGCCACCGTTGTCAGCCGTGCCAGCGTGTGCATTACTTGCAGTCGCGCGAATCGCCAGCCAATCGCCGTTGTCGGGCGCCGGCGCCGGCAGCGCGTCGGAGTACGCACGGCCGCGGATCGCGAACCGCTCGGTCTCGTGCGCGAGCGCTGTGCCGTCGGCGGCGGTGTGGATGACGTGGATGGTCACGACGCGACCCGAGGCCGATTCGGCGTACGGTTCGGCCCACGACGTGAGGCTGATCGTTTCGCCGATGTGCTCCAGCAGTTCGGATTCGGTGACGTCGAGTTCGATGAGATGGTCGAGATGGACGGCGTTGAGCAGGCCTTCGATGATCGGGAAGCCGTCGACCATGACCGAGCCGAGCGCCGCGTAGATCGCCGGCCATGCCGGGCCGACGAGCGCGTCGGGCGCGATGCGGGAGGCGACGAGGTCCTGCGGCAGCTGGCCCGCGGTCGCGGCCTCATGGTCGAAGCCGAGGTTGGCGGAGAGGGTGTAGTGCGCGCGCGCTTCGCCGAATGGCGCTCGAGATGCGTCGTCAGGTGCGACGTTCCCCCAGTCAGCTTCGCTGACAGCCCCCTCAGCCGAGGGGGCCAAGGACACTTCAGCAGGCGCCTGGATGGAAGGCATCGCGTCGAGCCGGTCGCCGGTGATGGCGGTGTTGCCGATGCCGGCGGTGGCGGCGAGCATCGCGTAGACGTGTTGGGGCAAACGTTCGCGGTCGACGACCGGCAGCAGACCGGATTCGGCCGGGCGCACGTTGAGCGGAATCACGATGTCGCGCACGGCGTGCTTGGACAGGCCGCCGTCCGGATCGTGATCCCAGTACGTGTCGAGGTGGATGTCGAGATCGAGCAGCGTCGCGCCGTCGCGCTCCCCAACCTTGGTGATCTCGTAGTCACGGTCGCCGACCGCGGTGCCGTATGCGGGGTTGGTCATGAGATGGCCGACCCACGAGATGTTCGGGGCCTTGCGAACGTATGCCTCGGCGCTGTCCGCGCTTCCCAGCTGTGCGAACGCTGTCACCGCGCGATCGGCATCGTCGCGACCATTATCAGCCGCCGACTCGCCGGCCACGCGGTCGACCATCGCGGATTCGAACCGGCCGAGGATGTCGGCGATCGGCTCGTCCACGCTCGTGATGCCGGCCACCGAGATCGGCCCCGGGATCACACGTACCGAATCGGCGGAATACCGGTCGTCTTCGGACTGCCAGAGCTGATCCTGACCCCACCAACGCAGCAGGTCGTGATCGATCACCGGCACGAACGGCATCGGCTTCGGATACTCGCGCACGAGCACCGGGAACCACGCGGCGTCGGCCGGCACGACGGTCAGCGTGCACGCCTGCGGATACGCGGCGGCGAGCTTCGCGATCGCGGCGGCCGGGTCGGATTCGACGTCGGCGCGGGAGTCGAACAGCGACGTGATCTCGCCGTGGTCGACGTCGCTCACGCGCGCCTCGATGCGCTGCAGCAGGTGCAGGAAGCGGTCGGCGTACGTCGGGTCGACCCACGGGAACGCGAGCTCGGCGAACCGCTGCGCCCACTCGAGGTAGGTCATGGTTTCGAGGTCGCCGAAGTACGGCTTGGCGGTCTTGTCAAGCGCGGCGATGATCTCGCTGCGGCGCGACTCAAGCTCCTCGGGGTGCTTCATGACGCGCACGAGCAGACGGCCGCACGCGGCGGACGAGTTCTCGACCTCGTAGATGTCGGCGTGCAGGTGGCTCAGACCCGAGGTCATGCCGCCGACGTCCTTGCCGCTGGGGACCCAGCGTTCGCCGAGCGGGGCGAACGGGTCGGCGTCGACTGCGTCATCCGCCGTGATGCCGGGCGTGGCGACGAGCATGCGCTTGACCTGCGGGCTGGTGTGCGCCTCCTTGGCGGTCATCGCGGCGGTGCCGACGAGCACGCCGTCCACCGGCATCTTCGGGCGGCCGTAGGCGAGCGCCCAGTCGCCGGAAATGTAGTCGGCGCCGCGTTCCGGCGTGCCGATGCCGCCGCCGGCGACGAGCACGAGGTTGCTCTGTTCGCGCACCTGTGCATACGTGGTCAGCAGCAGGTCGTCGAGCGACTCCCAGCTGTGGTGGCCGCCGGCAAGGCCGCCTTCGACTTCCATAATGATCTTGACCGGGGCGACGGCCTTGGCGATGCGGATCACCTGGCGGATCTGGTCGACGGTGCCGGGCTTGAAGCACACGTACGGGAAGCCGTCGGCGTTGAGGTCGTGGATGAGCGCGACCGCCTCGTCGAGTTCGGGGATGCCGGCGGAGACGACCACGCCGTCGATCGGCGCGCCGGACGCGCGCTTCTTCGGCACGATGCGCGTGCCGCCGAATTGCAGGTTCCACAGGTAGCGGTCCATGAACATCGCGTTGAATTCGACCGTGCGGCCTTCCTCGAGCAGTTCCTCGAGCTTGGCGACGTGACGGTCGAACACGTCGGCGGTCACCTGGCCGCCGCCCGCGAGTTCGGCCCAGTATCCGGCGTTGGCCGCGGCCGCGACGATTTCGGGGTCGACGGTGGTCGGGGTCATGCCGGCAAGCAGCACCGGAGCCTTGCCGGTGAGTTCGGAGAAGCGGGTGCGAACCTTGTCACCGGCCGGCGTGTGCAGCACCACGGGTGCGAACGTTCGCCAGTCCTGCGTGCGGGCCGGCTCACCTTCCAGCGTGGAGAGCGCGGTGCGGTCGGCGGCGGTGCCGGCTTCGACCACGCCCACGCCGGTGCCCTGCGCGACGGTCGTGATGAGCTTGCCCACGGTCGCGCCGGGACCGAAGTCGACGATCCACAACCGCGCCGGATCGGTGGCCTCAAGTGTTTCACGAACACGCGCGGCCCAGTCCACATGGTTGAGCAGTACTTCGGCGGCGAGTTCGCGCGCATGATCGGCATTCAGACCGCACGCGGACGCCCATGCGACGGTCTGCTCGACCGCGTCGGCCATGAGCGGGCTGTGGAACGGCAGCGTCACGTCCAGGTATTCGAGCGTCGGGTCGAACACGTGGCCGCCACGCACCTTGTCGGCACGTAGCTTGGCCTGCTTGGCGTGTTCCTTTTCGGCGGCGAGCGCGAACGCGGCGAGGTCCTGCGGATAGCCGGACAGCACGACGTGGTTCGCAGAGTTGGTGACGGCCACGGCGATCGGGCCGCGCACGGCCGGGTTCTGTTCGACGCGGGCGATGAGCGCGTCGACCTGTGCGCGCGTCGCGTCCTTGACCGACAGCATCGGCGTGGCCGGGCCGGAGTCGGAAGCCGCACCGGCCGAGGCGAGACGCGGCACGAGCGCGAGTTCGCGGGCGCGGCGCGTGCCGGCGATGCCGATGAGCTTGGCGATGGCGAGGATCTCGTCGATGTCGGCCGCAGCCGTGTCGATCGAGCCGGCTTCGCGGATCGCGCGCACCATGTGCACGGCGAGGATGCCTTGAGAATGGCCGAGCACGGCGAGCGGCTTGGCCGCGGCGACGTCGTAGCCGAGCGCGGCCGCGTCGATCAACGCGCCGAGCTGGCTGAGCGCGATGCCGGGCACGGAGATGGACGCGTCGGCCGCGGCACCGAGCTTGGCGGTGTTCGCACCGTTCGCTGCGGCGACCGCAAACACGTCGAGCGACCGGCCGGTGGTCGCGAGCAGGTCGGCGGCGACCGGCGCGAGCATCGCGTCGGCGACGGACGCGTGGTCTCGCAACGCGGAGGCAAGCGTCGGGTCGACGGTCTGCTCGTTGAGTGCCGCGGTCCACGGCGTCGACTGTCCGGCGAATGCGAGCGCATGCGGCTCGCCCGCCAGCTTGTTCAGAAAGAATGTGGTCATGAAAGTTCCTTTACGTAGGTTGATTGGTCGTGTTCAGAAAGTCTGCGAAATCAGAGAGGCTGGTTCCCGTGGTGCTTGCTTGTGGCGCGCGCCCGTCGTTTGCCGGCGAGCAGCCGCAGCGATTCGGCGATCGCCTGCCGCGTCTGTTCGGGGTCGATCATCGCGTCGATCTGCCCGGTTTCGAGCGACAGGTTCGCGTTGACGGTCGTGCGCTGATAGTCGGCGACGAGCTGCGCGCGCAGCGCGTCCACGTCGCGCCCGGATTCCTTCGCCTTCTGCAGATCCTTGCGGTGGATGATGTTGACCGCGCCGGTGGCTCCGAGCACCGCGATCTGCGAGCTCGGCCACGCGAAGTTCATGTCCGCACCGATCGCCTTGGACCCCATCACGATGTACGCGCCACCGAACGCCTTGCGCAGCACGACCGTGACCATCGGCACCTGCGCGTTGCCGTACGCGTAGATCACCTTCGCGCCGCGGCGGATGATGCCCGCGTGCTCCTGTTCGGCGCCCGGCTTGTATCCCGGCGTGTCCACGAGCGTGATGACCGGCAGGTTGAACGCGTCGCACAGCCGCACGAACCGCGCGACCTTCTCCGACGAGTCGACGTCGAGGATGCCCGCGTTCACGTTCGGCTGGTTCGCGACCACGCCGACCGGATGCCCCTCGATGCATGCGAATCCGACGATCGCGGAGCCGGCGAACAGTTCCTGCACCTGCACGAACTCGCCGTAGTCGACAATGCAGCGGATCACGTCGAGCATGTCGTACGGCTGCCGGTCATTGTCGGGAACGATCGTCGCGAGCCGTCGCGCGGTCTCGCGTTCGGCCCGGGTGACCGCGTACGCGTACGTCGGCGGCTGGCTGTCGGAACTCGACGGCAGATAGGCGAGCACGGTGCGCGCGTAATCGATCGCGTCCGCCTCGTCCTCGCCCAGATAGTGCGCGACACCGGAGACGCGGTTGTGCACGAGGCCGCCGCCGAGATCGTCCATGCTGATGACCTCGCCGGTCGCGGCCTTGACCACGTCCGGTCCGGTCACGAACATGTTCGAATGTTCGCGGGTCATGATGATCAGGTCCGTCAGGGCCGGACAGTAGACCGCGCCGCCCGCGCAGGGCCCCAAGATGATGGAGATCTGCGGCACGAAGCCGCTCGCCTTGCAGGTGCGGCGGAAGATGTGCCCGTATTCGGTCAGCGCCGCGACGCCTTCCTGGATGCGTGCGCCGCCGGAGTCGATGAGCGCGACGATCGGCACCTTCAATTCGAGCGCCTTGTCCATGAGCCGGCAGATCTTCTCGCCTTCCGCGCGGCCCAGCGTGCCGCCACGCACCGAGAAGTCCTGCGCGTAGACGGCGATTTTACGGCCGTACACATTGCCAAACCCGGTGATGACGGCCGCGCCGGCCTTGCCGCCGTTGATGTCGCCGCCGGCGAACCGGCCGATCTCCTCGAAACTGCCGGTGTCGAGCAGCAGGTCGAGTCGTTCGCGGGCCGTGTTCTTGCCTTTGACGTGCTGGCGTTCGCGGGCGTGCGCCTCGGCGTCGCGCGCGAGTTCAGCGGCACGGGCGACGGCTGCGCGGATCGGCTGATGGTCTACGACGGGCACACTCGCCGAGCTGCCGGTACCGTTCGTCGCAGCACCGGCGATCGCACTGCCAACGTGCGCATCCGCGCCATCGTTCGCAGCCGTTGCAGCAGACTGTTTCATGTACTGTTTCACGGCCGGCGACTGCATGATGTCGGTCATTGCGCGTCCCCCTTCCGTTGCGTATCGGACTTCACTTCGGCACCATCGTCGGACTTGCCGTCCGTCTTCGGCTTGCCCGCCGCACCGTCCACGTCCAGCGTGACGAGCGTCTCCCCCGCCTCCACGCCGGTCGCCGGACCGACGAAGATCTTCGTGACAGTGCCGGCCGCCGGCGCATACACGTAGTTCTCCATCTTCATCGACTCGAGCACGACCAACAGATCACCCTTGGCGACATGCTGGCCTTCGGCCACGTTGATGCGCGTGACGACCGCCTGCATCGGCGCGGAGATCACGCCCGGCCGGTCGGCGGTCTTCTGCTGCGCGGATTCCGTCCGGTGCAGTCCGGCACCGCGCAACGGCTGCGTCGGCCGCTGGGCGCCGCGGGCGCGCGCCGAACCGGTGATGTTCTCGACGATGTCGAGCGGCACGGTCAGTTTCACGCGCTTGTCGTTCATCTCGATCACGAACGTTTCGGTCGGCGTCGGCTTCGCTTCGTTCTGCGCGGCCGCACCAGCTGCACCAGCCGCGTCAGCCGAACCTGCGGTCGCCGCGCTCAGCGAGGCCGGCTGACCGGCCTTCGCCGCACTCGCCTCGCGGTTGAGATACTTGCGTTCCAGCCACTTCGTGCTCACGTCGAACGCGTGCCCGTGTTCGGCCGTGAACTCGTCGTCGCGGAACACCTGCTCGAACAGGCTGACCGGCGTCGGCACGCCCTCGATTCGCAACTCCCCCAACGAGCGACGAACTCGAGCGACGGCCGACGCGCGATCCTGCGCGGTGACGACCAGCTTGCCCATCATCGAATCGAATTTCGGCGAGATCGTGTCGCCTTCCACCACGCCCGAATCGATGCGGATGCCGGGGCCGGACGGCCAGTGCAGCTCGGTGAGCGTGCCCGAGCTCGGCGTGAGGTTCTTCGCCGGGTCCTCGCAGGTGATGCGCAGTTCGAAGCTGTGCCCGCGCGGTGCGGGAGGTTCGGTGAGCGAACCGCCGTCCGCGATCGTGATCTGCTCGCGCACCAGATCCAGCCCGCACACCTGCTCGCTTACAGTATGTTCGACCTGCAAGCGCGGATTGACCTCGAGGAAGTACACCTTGCCGGTGTCGGTGAGCATGAACTCGCAGGTGCCGAGCCCGACGTAGCCGACCGCCTCGAACAGGCGGCGCGAGTAGGTTTCGAGCTGTTCGTGCACGCCCCGGGGCAGGAACGGGGCCGGGGCCTCCTCGATGAGCTTCTGGTTGCGGCGCTGCACGCTGCAGTCGCGCGTCGAGTAGACGGCGAAGTCGCCGTGGCAGTCGCGGCCGCACTGCGTTTCGACGTGGCGTCCCTTGTCGATGAACCGTTCGACGAAGTATTCGTCGAGATCGCCGCCCTGCATCGCGTCGTGGTTCATGTAGAAGCCGCGCAGTTCGTCGTCGCTGCGCACGATGGTGATGCCGCGTCCGCCGCCGCCGTCCGTGCGCTTCATCATGATCGGGTAGCCGTGCGTGTGCGCGAAGTCGTAGAGCGCGCGGATGTCGGACACCGATTCGTTGAGTCCGGGGACGGGCGGGACCTTGGCGCGCGTGGCGACGCGGCGGGCGGTGATCTTGTCGCCGAGGTCGGTGAGCGCCTCCGGGGCCGGGCCGACCCAGATCGCGCCGGCCTGGATGACCTTGGCGGCGAACGAGGCGACTTCGGAGAGGAATCCATAGCCAGGATGCACCGCGTTCGCGCCGGAGCGGTGGAGCACGTCGATGAGCAGGTCCTCGTTGAGATACGTGTCCTTGTACGTGTCGCCAGGCAGCAGGTACGCCTCGTCGGCCATGTCGACGTACGGGGCCTCGCGGTCCTGCTCCGCGTACACGGCGACCGTGGCGATGCCCATTTCGCGTGCGGTGCGCACGACGCGCAGGGCGATCTCACCTCGGTTCGCGATCAGTAATTTCTTGACAGTTCCAGTCATAGCGTCAAAAGATAGACCTGGAACCTGTATTGACGACACCGTTGACCTGACAAAAAAACGACGGCTGTTTTGTATGCCTACACAAACGTAACCATCAGATCACGGCGTACGATACCGAATCAATGTTGACGAGAACACGTTTTTCGTCAGCATTTCACCTGTTTTTTTTGGGGATCTCGACCGCGAATGCGGTCACGCTCACGAAGGGGAATGCACATGACCGATCTCACCGAAACCACATCATCCGCCGCGGCATCCGTCGCCGCATCGACCGCCGGCCGTCGCGCGATCGTCGGCACCGTCGCCAAGCCGGTCGTGTTCGCCGTGCTGCTCGCACTGGCGACGATGGCCGGACGCATCCCGATCCCGGGCACACCGGTGCCGATCACGCTGCAGACCTTCGTGGTGATGGTCGCGGCGCTCACGATGACCTGGCGGCAGGCCGGCGCGGCGATCGCGCTGTATCTGGTCGCGGGAGCGGCCGGTCTGCCGGTGTTCGCGGGCGGCGCGTCCACCGCGGCGCTGGTCGGTCCGAGCGCCGGATTCCTGATCGGATTCCTGCCGGCCGCGATCGTGACCGCGCTGCTCAAGGGTTCGGTGCGGCATGCGGCGTCGAGCGCCGATCTGCTCGGTGCGGCGCACGCGTCCGGCGTTGAAGTCGCCGGCTCCGGCTCCTCCAGCCGCATCCTGTGCACCGCACTGACCGCGGCACGCTACTTCGCGGCCGCCGTGATCGGCTGCATCGTGCTGGATTATCTGTTCGGCTTCACGGTACAGTCCGCGATCACCGGCATGCCGTTCGGCACGGTCGCGCTCGCGTCGATGGGCTTCGTGGCGGGCGACCTCGTCAAGGCCGCCGTCGCATCCCTCGTCATCGCCGGCGTCGCCCGTTTCAAGCGCTGAATCACAGCTTTCCGGTGTTGCGTTTGGCTGAAGTCACCGTCATTCCGACCAAACGCAACACCACGTCACTGTCATTTCGACCGAACGAAGTGAGCGGAGAATCCCCCCCCCCCCCGCACATCATTCACGCCAGTACGCCCACATCGGCCGTGTGCACGATGTGGGCGTTGCCGTCCGCATCGCGAATCGTGAGCGAGGCGTCGGCATTGAGCGCAAGCGCAGCGCCACACAGGGTCGAGCCGTCAGTGAAATGCGCCTCGACCTGCTTGCCAAGCGTCCAGCAGCAATCCCGTGCCTCCTCGAGCAACGCCCTCACGCTGCCGTCCGGATCATCCGCAAACGTGCGCAGTCGTGACCGCAACGATGCCACGATCCGCGCGGCGATCGCGTCGCGCAGTCCGTCCGTATCATCGTCGATCCGATAATGCAGCTGCAGCGACGTGGCCTGCTCCGTCGGCAGCCGATCAGCCGGCACCGCAAGGTTCAGTCCGACGCCGAACACGACGCCCACGGACTGCGGATCGTCCGGCAATATCACCATCTCCGCGAGGATGCCGCCCAGTTTTCTGCCATCGCAGAAGATATCGTTCGGCCACTTGAGCTGGAAGTCGAACGGGCCGCCCGACCGCGACGCGCCGGCATCGGACCATCCGGCGGCCTCCGTGCCGCATTCGCCAGCACGGCCGGCGGTCTCAGACGCGTTATCGCAACCCACGCCACATCCGGGCGCGCGATCGGCGTCGACCATGCGTCCGTCATCGGTCACGGCAATCGGCTCGCAGCCGTGCACGACTTCACGCAACGCGTCGCGTGCGCTCAGTCCTGCGATCATTTGCAGCCAGCCGTTGATCTGCGCGTTCGTTGCGATCGTTCGCGGCACGCGCGTCACGAACGATACCGTAAACGACTCCCCCGCCTTGCTGACCCACGTATGATCGAGCCGTCCGCGGCCGGCAGTCTGCGTATCCGTCGCGACCGCCGCGATCACTCCGACGGCTTGCCTGCCATCAGTCGCGCCGTCATCCGCCCTGTCGCATCCAGCCGTCAGACGCCCGTCGGCAAGCGCCTCGCGTGCGAACGTATTCGTCGATCCGATCTCGTCGAACAGCAGCACCGCGCCGGGCGCAACCGCCGCGACAGTACGCGGCATCCGCACGGTCGCCCGGTTCGCGGCCGATCTCACCACATCACCAATCTCAGTCACGTCCCCAGCATACGTCCGCCGCGACCTCGACAACGCACGCAGACATCGCGGCAGCGCGGGCGTATCAGGCGTCCTGCCGTACTGCGCGACCGGACGTTTCGAACCGATTCGCGCGGGTTTTGCGCAGGGCAGCCGTTCAGTCGAGGAGGCTGACTTCGCTGGACAACAGGGCGCGGACGTCACCGTCGGCGGTACGGATGCTCAGCGACGCGTCGTCGTTGAGCGCGAGCACCTCGCCGCGCACCGCCGTGCCGTCGATGAGCTGCGCATGCACCGTGCGACCCATCATCCAGCACACATGGCGCATCTCCGAACGCAGGCGGCTCGCCTGGATGAGCGGCATGGCCACGAACGTCGTCAATCGCGAACGCAGCGATTCGACCAGCCGCGCGGCGATCATGTCGCGCAGTTGCGTCACGGGAGGCAGTGGGCCGACGTGCATCTGCAACGATGTTGCCTGCGCGGTGGGCAGGCTGGCGGCCGGCATATCCAGATTGAGGCCGACGCTGAAGACGACGGCCATCCGCGGTTCGGCGATGACTGCGGCGTCATCAGATGCGGCATTGCCGGGCGCAGCGCTTCCACCGATCGATGCGGCACCATCATCGGGCGCGCCCCCATCAGACGCACTTCTATCGGACGTGCCGTCGGCCGAAGCACTCCCCACGGCCGGCGCGGATGCCGGAAGAGGCAGCACCTCGGTCGCGGTGGCGCCAATCTTCAGCCCGTGGCAATAGATGTCGTTCGGCCATTTGATCTGGAATCCACAGTCGGGATTGAACGGCCGCGCGCCGGCGTCGTCGATCGCGCCTTCGAGCGCGTCGAGCGCCGCAAGCCCTGCAATCATTTGCAGCCAGCCGTTGACCACCTCGTCATCGGCCACCGACTCGGGAATCACCGTCACGAACGTCATCGTGAACGAGCGGCCGGGCTGATTCACCCACGGTCTGCCGAACCGCACCAACGCACTGGACAGCCGATCGGCGGCGATCACGGTGATCGGAATGCCGTTCGGCGATTCGAGGGCGATCTTGCCCCGCTCGACCATGCGGCGCGCCAACGCATGCGTCGACTCCATCTGGGCTTCGGCAACGACCTCGTCGGCCACCTGTTCGGTCTGCGGGAGCCGCGGCGCTGCGGCTTTCGTCATGGAAATCATGGGAATCACCCTACGCCGCAACCGTTCGCACGTCAAAACGCGGAAATCGCGCCAGCTCGAGATATGGACGAACACCGTCGATCCGTCAACACCTCCGGGCATACCGGAACATACGGCAGCCCCTTCCCGGGCATACGGCCGGTACCGGCCCCTCAAACGGCAGTAAGCCCAGGAACAACACCCACCGGCCCATCCCCTCCCGGGCATACGGCCGTTCCTGACGCCCAAAACGGCAGTATGCCCGGGAAGCCGGCGCCCAAAGACCGAGGAACGCGGCACCCAGCCCAGCCACTCTCCCGGGCTTACGGCCGGTTCCGCCCTCTCAAACGGGCGCAAGCCCGGGAAGGAAGCCCCCAAACGGAAACAACCACCTAAACCAGCCACTCTCCCGGGCTTACGGCCGGTTTCACCCCGCCAACCGGGCGTAAGCCCGGGAAGGAAACCCCCGAAAAAACGAAAACAACCACTCAGCCCAGCCACTCTCCCGGGCATACGGCCGGTACTGGCCTCCCAAACGGCAGTAAGCCCGGGAACGGGCACCTTTCCTCCCGGGCTTACGTCCGTTCCCGAAGCCCGAAACGGCAGTATGCCCGGGAAGAGAGGCAGTATGCCCTGGAGGAGAGACCGCCACGGCACCTCGCCTCATAGAATGGCATGTTATGAGCTCACCCCAGTCAGCAGTCACCCCAGGTACGCCGCGCGTCGGCAACGCCGACACCACAGGGCGCGCCAGCGAAACCGCCGACAATGCCGCCACCGGGCGTGCCGATGTTGCCGCCGGGCACACGGATGCCGTCGCCAGGTATGCCAATACCGACACCGAACATACCGGCGACACCGGCAACCGTATTCACGGCGACACTCTCGCCCACACGCAACCGCCACGCCCCGCCGCCGCGCTCGCCCGCATCGGCGCGGCCGCCCGCTGGACGCTGGCCGTGCTCGCACGCCTGTGGATAGCCCTGTGCGTGGGCGTCGGCCCGCTGTACTGGGAGGACGGTTCGATCGCCGACTGGACGGGCACGAACACCACGTACAGCATCCTCACGTTCGCAGTAACGTTCGCAATCATCTGGGCGCTCGCCCGCCGCGGCACCGGCCGCCGCATCCTGCCCGACTCCTGGCACCTGCCGATGGAATGGCGCGCATGGGGCCGCAAGGTGCGAGCCGGCCACGTCGCCACCGGACTGCGCGTCTCATTCGCCGCCATCGGCCGCGCGATCACCCGCGCCACCGACCGCGGCTGGAAGATCACGCTCATCCTCGCCGCCGGCTGGCTGTGGGTGCCGCTCACGCTCATGAGCGCGTTCGGCGCGGACGTGCGCTCGCAGGCCCGCGAGTTCAGCTGGGCGTGGAACCAGTGGACCGGCATGAAGCAGCCGTACATCGGCTTCTTCTCGTTCGTGCCGATGGACATCTACCCGACCGCGCACTACATGTGGCCGAGCGAGCCCACGTATCTGACCGACCAGCACAACATCGTGCTCACCGTCGTATACGGCTCGGCCGCGTCGGTCTCGCGCTACCTGACCGGTTCGAACGACGCCGGCTTCGTCGTGCTGTCCTTCCTGCAATGGCTGTTCGCCGTCTTCTGCGTCGCCTCGTGCGCGCACCGGTTCCTGAACCTGCCGTGGCTGCGGCCGGCGTACGCGATCGACGATCCGGACTACATGCATCCCGAACGACCGCAGTACGTGCGGCCGGTCGAATTCGCCCGCCCCGAGCGCGGCGTGACGGGATCGCTGACGATCACCCGGCTGCG
Source organism: Bifidobacterium simiiventris (assembly GCF_019331715.1). Classification (GTDB taxonomy): domain Bacteria; phylum Actinomycetota; class Actinomycetes; order Actinomycetales; family Bifidobacteriaceae; genus Bifidobacterium; species Bifidobacterium simiiventris. The sequence goes on along the minus strand of NZ_JAHBBG010000003.1, from coordinate 134,000 downwards.
ACCGCAACCGTATCCGAACCGTGCGGCCGGCGGGTTCGCGCGGTTCGTGATCCTGCTGTTCTTCCTGACCTGCCCGCTGGCACTGTTCTCGACGATCTCGCTGACGAAGTCGCCGCTGTTCGCGTTCGCGTTCGTCTGGTGGTTCGGCGTGTGGTATGAGCTGCACATGACGTGGCGACGCGGCAACCGCGACGGCACGCGTCCGCTCGACCGGATCGTCCCGTTGCGCAAACGTTCGCTAATCGCGTTCGCCGCGGCCTCCTGCGTGATGCTGATCTCCGCGAAGTACGCGTGGTATATCATCGCCGCGCAGATCGTGCTCGCGTTGATCGCCGACCGCAAACGTTGGCGCACGTATGTCGTCGCGCTGCTGCTGCCGACGCTGGTGATCCACGGCGGCATCTCGCTGATGGTCTCGAGCGGCATGATCATCAACGGAGACCCGATCGAAAGCCGCGGCGTGCAGCTGCAGATGATCGCCCGCGTCGCCAAGCTCAATCCGAACGGCATTCCGGCCGACGCGCGCAGGAAGCTCGAACCGATCTTCAACCTCGACCAGATGGCCGAGGCGTATTTCCGGCAGGACGCCGACCCGGTCAAATCGTCGGGCATCCAGTCGAAGAAGGTGAGCTACAAGTGGCGCACCGTCACGCCCGCAGACATGCGCAACTTCAATGCGGCATGGCTCGAGATCGTCAAGGCGAACCCGGTGATCGCGCTCGACGCGCTGCTGGCGGAATGTTTCGGCTACTTCGATCCGACCGACCTGCCGTACGTGTCGATGGACTATTACGTGACCAGCGACTACGTGCAGAAGACCAGCACGTGGCTCAAACTCGTGAACCATGACTGGCGCGAATCCGTGGCGAAGTTCGCCCGGCATTGGGGCAAAATCCCGCTGCTCGGCTGGCTTACGCACGGCAATTTCTACGTGACGCTGACGTTGCTGGTCGGCGCGGCCGAGGTGATCGCGCGCCGTTGGCGAACGCTGCTCACGCATTTCCCGCTGCTGCTGCTCATGGGCGTGATGGCGACCGCGCCGGCGAACAACTTCGAGCGGCATATGCTGCCGGTCGCGTTCGTGTTCGGCTTCGTGTGCCTGACGTTCTGGCGCGAGTCGCGGGCCAAACGCACGTCGCGCACTGCGCTTACGGTATGAGACGAACCCGCGGGAACATGCCGCGTGTGGCACTATGGGGAACGTTGCAGGATTGATGAAGAGGGGTGGATCATGGCGGGTTTGCTGAGCGCGATGGAAGGTTTCTGCGTCATCGGCATCGTGATTTTGGCGGGATACATCGCCGCGCGTATGCAGATCGGCGGTTCGACCGCCCAGATGGTGCTCAACCGGTTCAGTTTCTTCGTCTCCAGCCCGTGCCTGATGTTCGCGATCCTGTCGAAGGAACCGATCTTCGATATCTTCCACTCGTCGATCATCGTGGCGTTCTTCTCCGCGATGCTGGTCGGCGTGGTCTTCCTGATCCTGAACCGCATGTTCTTCCACATGAGCGCGCCTGACGCGATCATCGGCTCGCTCAACTCGCTGTACTTGAACTCGAACAACATCGGTCTGCCGATCGCCACGTACATCCTCGGCAACGGAGCGCTCGTCGCGCCGATCCTGGTCATGCAGCAGGCCCTGTTCACGCCGATCGGCCTGACCGCGCTCGACGTGACCACCAAGGGCAAGGTCTCGGCCAAGGCGATCCTCACGCAGCCGCTGCACCAGCCGCTGCTCATCGGCTCGCTGCTGGGCATCGCCCTGTCGGCCATCAACGCGAAAACCGGCTGGTTCATCCCGAACTACCTGTACGACCCGATCAACATGATCGGCGAATCCGCGGTGCCGATGATCCTGATGGCGTTCGGCATGTCGCTGCACGGCACGAAGCCGTTGCAGCAGAAGGGCGACGTGCCAGCGATCTTCACGGTCGCGGTGCTCAAGAACATCGTGATGCCGATCATCGCGTTCCTGCTCGCGTATTTCGTGATGGGCTTCCGCGGCAACGTGCTGTACGCGTGCGTGGTGCTCGCCGCGCTGCCGACCGGCCAGAACGTGTACAACTACGCGGCACGATACAACGTGGGCCTCACGTTCGCGCGCGACGGCATCCTCATTTCGACGCTGACCAGCCCGATCTTTATCGCGATCATCGCCGCGCTGCTGAGCTGATGGCGTTTCCCGCCACGGCAGGCCATCTCACACGCTGTTGTAGAGGCGTTTGGGGAACGCGGCACGGTACTGGCCCGGCGTCAGTCCGGTGCGGCGCTTGAACACGCGCATGAAGTATTTGGGATCGGCGTACCCGACCTCGCGGGCGATGTCCGCGACCGGCGACGTGGTTGAGCTGAGCAGTTCGCGGGCGCGGTCGATGCGGTATTCGGCGATCTGTTCAACCACACCGACACCGAACACGCGCTTGTACATGGCCGTCAGATAGCTGGGCGAATAGTGGAAGCGGGCCGCGATGCCGGCGACCGTGAGATCGTCGGTTGCGTTCGCCATGATCCACGCACGTACGGCGAGCATAGGGGCGAGCCCGGCCTGCCGATTGCCGTATGGCACGGGTTGCGCATTGCCGACGCCGGTTCCGAGCAAGGCACGATCGTCGCGGCCGGCGAGCATGGCGCGGCGGATCGGATTCGACAGATCCTCGGATACTCCTCCGTGCCAGCGCCCGGCGACGGCGACATCGGACGCGAGGATCGGTCGACCGTCCGTGCGAATGCCGACGATGCCGGTCTGCGGCGCATCCTGTGCCGGCACCGCTATCACTGAGCGCATCTGCGCGCTGATCTCCAGCAGTAGGGTCGTCGCGAAGTAGTCGCAGTACACGTTGCGGTGTGGGCCGAACCGCGCGTACAGATCAATCATCTGCCCGCACAGAACCGCCACACGATCGGGATCCGGGATACGGCTCCGATCAGGAATGATCAGTATCCGGTCATCCTGCGGGATGTCTGATTCGCTGACCGCGCGTGTGGCCGGCAGCCGCACGTGCATCCAGTAGAACTCGAGATCGTCGGTGATGATGTCGATGCCCGCGTGTTCGACACCGGCCGGCAGCAGGATGATCTCGCCGGCGCCCACGTGCATTTCACGTGCCCCCACGCGGATCGGCAGTTCGCCGCGGCGCACGAACATGAGCTCGAACGAGTCGATCGTGCGGCGCGCATGCCGCCATCCCGGGCCGGATACAAACCGCCCGATCGACACGAATTCCACCGGTCCGTCCAGCCGGCACGTCGTCACGTCCATACCCGCCAGCCTAACCAGGCCGCACGAACACACGCGCCCCTTGCGACCCATGCCCGGCGACGAGCACACCGATAACGTCAGAACACCAGCATGGCCTGCGCCGAACGCGGCGCGTCATAGCGGATCATCAGATCGAAGTCCTCCGGGCGAACCGGCAGCTGCCATGCGTCCACGCCGGTCTCGCCGTACTCGGCATCCGTCCACGGGTCGTCGATCAGCAGCGCCCCGCTGGCCGGATCGCGACCAGTGACGGTCACCCAGTGCGGGCACGCTTCGCCGTGCATGTGCAACTCGTCGATGAGCACGACCGCCACATGGCCGGCATCCACGAGCGCCGCGATGTCGGCGGCGTCGAACGGCGCGATCTGCACGTCGATGCCCTGTTCGTGCGCCTGCCGTTCGAACGCGATCTGCGTGTCGCGGGCCATCGCCGGGTCGAGGATGCCGAGACGGCTGTCGGGATGCAGCACCGGTCCCGCGGCGGATACGCGGATCGTGGGGTGCGCCCCGCGACGGACGGCGGCGAGCGCAAGACCGTACGGCTCGCACGCCACGGCCACCGTCGCCTCGCGCCACATCTGCAATTCCTCGGCGCGCGTGGGCCGCGGTGCGAGGCCGAGCCGGTGCATCGCGGTCAGCACCGCGACCGGCCCGCAGGTGAATTCGGTCGTCTGCCGATAGTGCGTGGCCGCGCCGTCGGTGCGCGGCAGGTCGGGCGTCGTGTCGGATTCATCGCCGTTTTGGTCGGTTCGATCGATTTGATCAGTTCGATCGATTTGATCGGTTTGATCAGTGCGACCAGCCGTATCGATCGCATCTGACCGATTGAGATCGTATTTGATCACGGCGATGTCAGGATCGCGCAGCGCATCCCGTTCGGCGAACGCGATCAGATCGCGCCACAGCCGGCGATCACCTCCGATCGCGGTGAGTTTCTGCTGGGCCGTGTGCGGTCGGTGATAGCCGAGCAGCGCCGCGATGGTCGGGGTACCGGCATCGTCAGATTCGACATCATGTTCGCCGTCACGTCCGCCGACGTTTTCGTCCGCACCGTCGGGGTCGCGGCCGTCGTCGACCGCCAGATACACGGTGCGCACGAGCGCGCCGCCGGCTTGGGCGAGGGCGCTCGCCGTCGGCTCGGGGATGACGATGCCATCGATCTCGCGCGGCGAAGCGCCTTGCGCAATGACGGAAGCGATGGTTCGGATCATGATCGACTCCTTACGGTTGTGCGGATGCGCCCGCGGTACCGCCGCACGCTAGCGCGGCAAGACGGCGAGACGGCAAGGCGGACGCGGCTGGTCAGTCCAGCGACGGCGGCATGGCGGCGATGAGCCCGCGCACGTAGTCATGCCGCGGATGGTTCATCACCTGGTCGGTGGTGCCGGTCTCGACGATGCGGCCGTGACGCATCACGGCGATGCGGTCGGCGATGCGGCGCACCGTATCGAGATCGTGCGAGATGAACAGGATCGCCAGCCCGAGCCGCGAGCGCAGTTCCAGCAGCGTTTCAAGCACATGGGTCTGGATGTTCGCGTCGAGTGCGGTCACGGCCTCGTCGGCGACCAGCAGTTTCGGTTCGGGCGCGAGCGCGCGGGCGATGGCGACGCGCTGGCATTGCCCGCCCGACAATGTGCCGGGCTTGCGGTCGATGTATTCGGCTTCCAGCCCGACCTTGGCGACGAGCGCGCGCACGGCCGCGTCGTCGGCCGGTTTGCCGGACACGCGCAGCGCTTCGGCGAGCGTCTGGCGCACGGTCATGGTCGGGTTGAGCGACCCGTACGGGTTCTGGAAGACGAGCTGCGCCTCGCCGCGCGACCATCCGGTCGGGTTGCCGTCGTCGCCCGTGTAGACGACGCTGCCGGAATCCGGCGTCTCCAAGCCGACGATGCAGCGCGCGACGGTCGATTTGCCGGAGCCGGATTCGCCGACGAGGCCGAGGATCTCGCCGGCGCGCACGTCGAGCGACACGTCGTCCACGGCCGGAGCAACCGCTCCCGGATAGGTTTTCATCAGATGATGCGCCGCCATGACGACGGTTTCGCCGGTTTCGGCCGGCGCTTCGACGTGCAGCTTGGCGTGGGCCTCGAGCAGCTCGCGCGTGTACGGCGAGCGCGGATGGTGCACGACCTGGTCGCGGCCGCCCTCTTCGACGACCTCGCCGCCATGGAAGACGACGAGATGATTGGCCCGTTCGACGGCCAGCGCAAGGTCGTGCGTGATGAGCAGCAGCGTCATATGCCGCGACGCGCGTAACGATTCGAGCAGGTCGAGCACGGTTTCCTGCGTGGATGCGTCGAGCGCGGTGGTCGGCTCGTCGGCGATGAGGATGCGCGGGGCAGGCGCGAGCGCGGCCGCGATGGCGACGCGCTGCCTCATGCCGCCGGACAGTTCGTGCGGATACGCGTCGGCCACGGCCGGCGGCAGTCCGACGTCGGTGAGCAGCCGTTCGACGGCGGCGCGACGTTGTGCCCTGCCCGGCTTGCCGCGATCGGTCGTCTGCGAACCGTCACCCGCGTGTCCGGGCCGACCGGCCGCGAGCAGACCGTCCTCGATCTGCCGGCCGCATGTGCGCAGCGGGTCGAGTGACGAAAACGGATCCTGCGGCAGCCACACGATCATGCCGCCGCGCAGCCTGCGCCACGCGCGCTCGCCCGATTCGAGATCGACCGGCTCGCCGAACAGCCGGTAGTCGCCGGTCGCCCGCGATCGTTCGGGCAGCAGTCCGGACAACGCCTTCGCGGTGACGGACTTGCCGGAGCCGGATTCGCCGACCACGGCGACGGTCGCGTTCGCGGGGATCGTCAGGTCGACGCCGCGGATGATGGGCTTGCCGGCGATCGTCACGTGCAGTCCGCGCACCTGCATGGCGGGGACGGCTGCGGCGAGCCCCGGTTCGGCGGATGCCGCGGATGATGTGGATGACGCTGAGACCATGACGTTCACCGTTCCTCCCGTTCGCTGATTTCGGTGATCCAGTCGCCGACGATGTTGAGCGCGATCGACGTGACGATGATGGCCACGCCGGGCGCGATCGCGGCGAACGGGTTGTCGAACAGCAGGTTGCGCGCGTCCGACAGCTGACGCCCCCAGTCGGCCGCCTGCGGGGAGACGCCGAGACCAAGGAACGACAACGACGACAACGACACGAGCGCGTTGCTCATGTCGAGGAACAGGGCGGCGCCCACCAGCGGCCGGATGACCGGGAACAGGTGGAATGCCAGCGTGCGCAGCGGCCCGAGCTGAAGCAGCCGCGCCGCGTCGAGGAACGGGTCGTTGATGTGCGCGAGCGCGCCCGAACGCACGAGCCGCACCTCGTATGGCGCGTAGAGGATCACGAACACGAGCACGTTCGTCCAGTAGCCGCCGCCGATCACGCCGGCGATGACGATGGCGAGCAGCAGCGTGGGCAGCGAGAGCATAAGTTCGACCACGCGCGAGATGATCCAGTCGACCCATCCGCCGACGTATGCCGCGGTCAGGCCGAAGACCAGTCCGACGGTCATCGCGCCTGCCGCAATGACAACCGGTCCGGTGACCGCGGTGCGCGCGCCGGCCAGCGTGAGCTTGAGCACGTCGCGGCCGAGCGCGTCGGTGCCGAGCGGATGATCGGCGTCCGGCGGCGCGGTGGACAGCAGGATGTTCTGGTCGAGCGCACCGGCGCTCAGGGCCGGCACGACGCTGAGCACGATCACGGCCGCCAGCACGATCACAGCAAGAATCTGCGGCAATCGGTGCCAGATCTTCACGATCATCGCGTCACCTCCACCGTTTGTTCACCAGCATGATCATTGCTCACGCCATCTTCACCGGAACGCGTATCCGGACGGTCACGGTCGTCACGTCCCGCAGCGGCGACCGGCCTCCGCACGCGCAGCCGCGGGTCGATCAGCGCGGCCAACGCGTCGACGATCGCGGTCGCCACGCAGATGATCGTCGCCATGATCATCGTGATCGCCTGCACGGTCGGAATGTCCTTGAACGTCACGGACGTCTGCAGCAGCGTGCCCAGACCACCGATCGAGAACGTCGTCTCCACGATCACCGTGCCGGACACCAGCGTGGCGATGAGCAGTCCCGACGACGTGACGATCGGCAGCGATGCGTTGCGCAGTTGGGCGAGCAGGATCGTGCGCCGGCTCACGCCGCGCGACCGGGCGAACAGCGTGTAGTCGGTATCGATCTGTTTGATCAGCGAGGCGCGCGAGATCTTCACCACCGAGGCGACCAATCCGATCGCCAACGTGATCGCCGGCAATGTCAGATGCCAGATCGCGTCAACGAATCCGCCGTCTCCCAGGCCGTAGATCGGGAACCAGCCAAGCTGCACCGACAGTCCGTACAGCAACAGCAGGCCGACCGCGAAACTCGGCGCGCTCAGTCCGGCCACGGCAAGCGCAGTGACGAGCCGGTCCTGCCAGCGGCTGTTGCGCCGTGCAGCGAGCACTCCCAGCGGCAGTCCGACGACCAGCGCGATCGCCAACGCCATCACCGCCAGCGCGAGCGTGATCCACGCGCGCTGGCCGATCATCTGCGCGACGGGCAGCTGCGTGCGGATGGACACGCCGAAGTCGCCGTGCAGCAGGTTGCCGGCCCAGCGCAGGTACTGCCGCCACAGCGGTTCGTCGAGATGGTACTGCGCGCGGATCGCGGCCAGTTGCGCGGCACTCACCTTCTTGGCGCCGGCAAGCGTGCGCGCCGGGTCGCTGTTGGTCAGATACAGCAGGCTGAACGTGACCACGGACAGCACGAACAGCAGCAACAGCAGGTTGCCCAGCCGTTTGCCGAGAAAAGTCAGCGCACGCACCGTTGCCCTCCAGACATGGTTGAGGCTCCCCTTGGCGGGGAGCCGGATGGATCGAATCGGAACCGCTTGGCGACGGCCTACTGCTGCTGCACGAAGTCGGCGGCCCAGTTGGTGCCGAGCCAGAACGTGTCGATGTTCTTCAGGCCGACGCCCTTGCGCGTGGCGACGGCGGCCTTGCCCCAGTAGACCGGCGAGTAGATGTCCTGCTCAAGTGCGGTCTTCGTGGTGTCGAGCACGATGTCGAGCTTCTTGGACGTGTCGGTGAGCGTGCCGATCGAATCGGTCTTCGCGGCCACGTCGTCGTCCTTCCAGTTGGCCGGGTTCGCGCCCGTGCCGCCCGCGGCGAGCAGCCACGAGGTGACCTCGTTCGGCTGCGGGGTGGTCGGGTTGTAGATCATCCACGCCACGCCCTGCTTGCCGTTGCCGACCTCGCTGAGCCACTGCTCGAGCGGGATCTCCTTGACGTCGAGCGTGATGCCGAGCGGCTTGAGCGATTCGGCGAGCGCGAGCGACGCCTTGCCGACGGCCGGGTAGCCGGTCGGATACGTGAGCGTGGTCTTGAATCCGCCCGCCTGCGAGGACTGCTTAAGTTCGTCCTTGGCCTTGTCGATGTCGTAGCTGAGCGCGCCGAGATCCTTGACCTTCGCGGCGGCCTTATCCTTGTCGTTGTCGGTCCAGCCGGCGAGCTGCTCGGGCGAGTCGATGCCGGTGGCGACCTCGCCGTAGCCCTTGAGCACGCCCTTGACAATGCTGTCCTTATCGAGCGCGTAGGAGAACGCCTTGCGCACGTGGATGTCGTCGAACGGCTTGACGCCCTGGTCGAAGGTCAGGCCGTAGTAGGAGCGGTCGGAGTACGCGGTGACCTTGGCGTCATCCTTGGTCCACTGCGCGACGCTGGTGACGGGCACGTTGAACGAGGCGTCGACCTTGCCGTCCTGGAAGGCGAGCAGGCGCGTGGCGTCCTCGGTGATGAAGTCGACGCGCACCGTGTCGGGGCCGTCGTTCTCGCCCCAGTAGTCCTTGAACTTCTTGAGCGTCACGTGGCTGGACGGGTCGAATTCGGTGACCTGGTACGGGCCGGTGCCGTCGATGAGCTTCTTGGCCGAGCCGTAGTCGGAGCCGGCTTCCTCGCGGAACTTCTTGGAGGTGACGAACAGGCCGGCCACGTTCGAGACCTGCGTCGGGAATTCGGTCTGCGGGGTCTTGAGCGTAATGGTGATCTGGTTGTCGCCGGTCTTCTCGACCTTGTCGACGTAGTCCGGCCAGTAGACCGACAGGCCCGGCGAGAGCTTGGCGTCGCGGGCGGTGTTGATCGAGTCCAGGATGTCGTCGGCGGTGAGCGTGCTGCCGTCGTGCAGCTTCACGTTCTTGCGCAGGTCGAACACCCATGTCTTGTTGTCGCTGCTGCTCCACTTTTCGGCGAGCGCGGGCACGACCTTGCCGGTGGCGTCGACCCCGGTGAGTCCTTCCTGGTACAGCGCGGCGAGCTGGTAGTTGGCGCTGCCGGCCTCCTGGTTGACGCTGAGCGTGCTGACCGCGGAGGCGCTGGCGATCTTGAGATCCTTGAGCGGCGTGCCGGTGGTGGTCTTCGCGCCGGTCTCGCTGGGCTGCACGGAGTCGCCGCCGTTCGCCGACGTGGCCGAGCCGCAGCCGGCGAGTGCCAGCGAGAACGACAGGGCGAGCGCGATGGGCGCGATCACCTTCTTCACGATGGTGCGTTGCGTTGACTGAGTCATGATGCTTCTTCCCTCTTGTGATGGTATTGGTCGGCACTCCAGCCCCCACAGCCTCTGTGTGCGCCATTGCCTCCCACGCTACCCGATGCGCGTTTCGAGGGGAAATACGATAGCGGGCGTGAAATCGTTGGAATTTCAACGATTTCACGCCCGCTATAGGTTATTGGTATTACGGAAACGGCCGCGATCAGTCGTGCAGGAAGACGGTCATCTCGTTCTCGCCGCGGTTGGCCCACGCGAAGTACGGGATCAGCGTCGCGGTGACCGGCTCACGTTTGGCGGGCCGGTACTCGGCGTACAGCGGCGCGAACGCCGGCGACTCCGCGGACGCGCCGGCCGGCACCGGCTCACGCCACGCGGGCACCTCAAGCTTGACCATGTCGCGGGTCACCTCGTCGACCTCGCCCTGGCCGTCCGCGTCGATGCCGGCCGCACCTGCATGGAACTCGAACGGCACGACCTTCACCGACGACGGGTCCGCCAGGATCGCCGCGACGTCCGCGTGCAGCAGGTGCAGGTTCGCGCCGTTGTCCCGCTCCTCGGCGCAGAACGTGATCGGGCCGCGCACGAACGCGACGCGACCCGCGTCCTCGCGCACCATCGGATTCGCCTTCATCATGCGCACCGGCATCGGGAAGTCGAACGTCACCTCGTCACCGTCACGCCACTGGCCGGTGAAGTACACGTAACCGTCACGCACCGCACGCACGACACGGCCGTCGGCCTCACCGGACGCCGAGATCGCACCCGCCGCGGCGTCCGTGGAACCGGCCCAACCCGGCAGACGGAACGCCAACGTGAACGTCGCCGCGGAGGCCACGTCGGCAGACTCCTCGGAACCGAGCCGCACGGTCGCCGCGCCGTCGCCCTTCCACGGCAGTTCGGCCGCCACGTCCAGCGTCACGTCCGCGCCGCCGAGCGTCGCCCGCGCCACGCCGCCCATGTACAGGTGCGTGAACAGGGTGGACGTATCGTCGCTGACCGTGTACGCGTACTCCTGCACCGACTCGACGATGCGCGCGATGTTCGGCGGGCAGCACGCGCAGCCGAACCACTTCTGACGCACCGGCTTGACATGGCCGACACGGTTGTCCTTGTGGCAGGCGTACGGGTTGACCTCGAGCGGGTTGACGTAGAAGAAGCTCTTGCCGTCGAGCGCCATGCCCGCCAGCGTCGTGTTATACAGCGCCTGTTCCATCACGTCAGCGTATTCGGCCTTCGGCGCGATCTCAAGCATGCGGCGCGCGAAGAACGCGAGCGAGATCGCCGCGCACGACTCGGAATACGCGGCGTCGTTCGGCAGATCGTAGTCGTACGAGAACGCCTCGCCGTTCACCGTGCCGCCGATGCCGCCGGTGATGTACAGCTTCTTGTCGACGATGTTGCGCCACAGGTTCTCGCACGCTTCGACCAGCGAGGCGTCGTCGGTGAGCTTGGCAACCGCGGCCATGCCCGAGTACAGGTAGCCGGCGCGCACCGCATGGCCGACCGCCTCTTTCTGCTCGCGCACCGGCTTGTCGGCCTGCGTGTACTCGCAGTCGAACGTCCAGTTGGTGTCGGAGTAGCCGTCGCGCTTGTCGCGCTCGCCTTCGTAGATGAAGTAGTTCGGTTCGGTGCCGCGTTCGTCGATGAAGAACTTGGCGAGGTCGAGGTACTTCTTTTCGCCGGTCAGGTCGGCCAGACGCGCGAGCGCCATCTCGGCGATCTCATGGCCCGGGTAGCCCTTGCACTGGCCTTCCTTCGGACCGAAGTACTCGCCCACGTAGTCGGCGAAACGCTCGGCGGCCTTGAGCAGCTTGTCCTTGCCGGTGCCCTCATAATACGCGATCGCGCCCTCGATCAGGTGGCCAAGGCAGTACAGTTCGTGGTGCCAGCGCAGGTTGTGGAACGCGCGGTCCATGCCGTTGAGGATGTAATAGGTGTCGAGGTAGCCGTTGTCGAGCTGCGCCGCGCACACGATGTCGATCGCGCCGTCCGCGGTGGCCTCGAGTTCGGCGTCCGGATGCTGGGTCAGGCTGTAGCCGACCGCCTCGATCCACTTCGAGAAATCCGTGTCCTGGAACACGAAGCCGTAGAACTTGTCCGGATCGGGGTGCTTGGGGTCCTCGGGCTTGGATTCGAAGCCGCGGTAGGTGTAGGCCGGCGGGACGAACTTCTTGCCTTCGGTGTTCTTGCGCTGGTTCTGCGCGGCGGCGGCCTTGAAGTTGTGCATGCAGTAGCTGGGGGCGGCGCCGGGAACGTTGTCGTTGAGCGCGTTCCACTGGAACGGGATGACGGCGGTGCGCACGAGTTCCTGCTCGGTGTGCCAGAACGGGTCGGTGACGATGACGTTGCGCAACGCGAGCGGCTTGCTGTGCTGCGCGGTCGGGTTGGGCTGCGCGGATGCGGTAGACATATCGGCTCCTTTGACTTATGCCGGTGACCGGCCGATTGCCGGTTATCGTTGACGAACGATGCCTACCGTACGCCGTCCGCCACGCACCGATAGGTGGACAAATCGTTGACCAAGTGGACTCGATGACGGATTTGTGCCGAGTGCCGCACATTGCTGTTATACTGTTAAAAATGTAAGTTAACGCATTTTTAACATGTTAAAAATGTATATTTTTGCATTTTTAACAACGGAAGGTACGTCATGCGCAGAACGATTGACTCGCAACTCGCCCAGTGGAAGGATTCCGCGCATCGCAAGCCGCTGGTACTGTTCGGGGCACGGCAGGTCGGCAAGACGTATGCGATCACCCATTTCGCCGACCGCGCGTTCGATAACATCGCGTACGTCGATTTCTCCCGCGACGAACGGGCCGCGGCGATTTTCGGCCAATCGATCGCGCCGACGGACATCATCCACGGGCTGGAAAGCCTGCTGCGCATGGACATCAGCCCCGAGCATACGCTGATCGTTCTGGATGAGATCCAGCTGTGCGAACGGGCGCTGACCAGTCTCAAATACTTCTGCGACGATGCACCGCAGTATCACGTCATCGCCGCCGGCAGCCTGCTCGGCGTCAAGGTGAACCGCAGCAAATATTCATTCCCCGTCGGCAAGGTCGACATGCTCACGCTGCATCCGATGAACTTCGAGGAATACCTGTGGGCAAAAGGCGAGGACCGGCTCGTCGACGACATCCGCGAGGCATACGACAGCCCGACCCGGCCATTCATGCTTCACGACAAGGCGATGGAGCTGGTTCGCGAATACATGCTGGTCGGCGGCATGCCCGAACCGACCAAGGCATACATCGAATCCGGCGGCTCGTTGCAGACCGCCCGCACCCTGCAACGCAACATCACCACGGCCTATACGGCGGACATGGCCAAGTATTCGTCCGCACGCGAGACCCAGCGCATCCTCGAGGCCTGGAACAGCATCCCCCGCCAGCTTGCGAAGGAAAACCACAAGTTCCAGTACAAGACGATCCGTTCCGGAGGTCGCGCCAACGCGTATCAAGGCGCGCTGTCGTGGCTGGTCTCGGCGGGCATCATCACCCGATTGACGCAGGTGAGCGAACCGACCGCGCCGCTCAGGGCATTCGAAGATCCCTCGACGTTCAAGGTGTACATGGCCGATACAGGACTGCTGTCGTGCGATTACGACGTGACGCTTACGGATCTGATGCCGGCGGACGACAAGGCGTCCGCATTCCGCGGCGCGCTGAACGAGAACTACGTGCTGCAACAGCTCACGGCGGCCGAAATCCCCGCATACTACTGGGGTAACCTGAATCGCGGCGAAGTGGAGTTCATCGTACGCGACCGCGACGGCAACGTGGTGCCGATCGAGGTCAAGTCGGGCGGCAATGTGACAGCGCGCAGCCTCGTCGCATATCGCGCGAAGTACCGGCCGGCCTATGCGGTGCGACTGAGCGCGAAGAACTTCGGCGTGGAAGGTGATCTCAGGAGCATTCCCCTTTACGCTGCATGGGTGCTGGCCGAGCGCATCCGCTAACGCCCCGATTGCCAATGGAGTCGTCCGGAAATAGTTGCACTGACGATATCCCAGTGCGACTGTTTCCGGACGACGGGGCTGATTTCCGAGAATAGTTGTGCTGGGACAGAATGGGGCGCGGCGACCGGAACCGGATAGCGCGAACGATCATCCGTCTCAGCCGATGGTGCCGTCGGCGGCCTTGATGCGGTCGTATTCGGCACGGGTGAGGGACATCACGCCACCGTGTTTGGTGTGCGGGGCCATATAGAAATCGTTGGAGCGCAGGTAGTCGAATCCGCGATCGGGATCGGTCGACACCATCGGACGGTAGCCGATCGACGGAATCACGTCCACATACAGATACACGCGATCATCCGAATGCGAGGCGAACAGCGCCGGACCTTCCACACCGCCAGCATGATGGTCGGGCGTCCAGTCGACGCCGATGTTCTTCTGGATGACGTGCCACTCGGTTCCCGGCTCCCACCAGCGCTTCGCATCGGTCGAGTCGAGCCAGATGTTGGAGGTCTGCGGTCCGTTGTCCTTGGTCGCGCGGTAGGTGCGAATCGTGCCGTCGGGCAGCACGCGCTGGATCATCGTCGTGTCGATCGTGTCGCGGCCGAGGTCGATGAACAGGCCGCCGTACTCGTACGTCTCGTTCGTGAAATCGCTTGTCGCGCCCCACATCACACGGTCGTACACCGAATCGTCCTTGTGCTCGACGTTGTCGTCGGCGAACAGCTTGCTCGACCAGTACAGCACGAACGCGCCGCGCGTGCCGCCGTGTTCGGCCTCGGAACCAGCCGGATAGTAGTCCGGCACCCACAGTGCCTCCGGAGCCCACGCCATGCCGAGCTGCGCATGCGTGCCGTCGGCGCGGCGGGACACGTCGAGCGCGTGCGGTTCGCTCCAGTGCACCAGATCGTCGGAGTACCAGATGATGAGATTCGTGCTGCCGTGATGCGAGAACGCATACCAGTCGCTGCCGCCGTCGGACCCGCTGCCGCCAGCGAAGACCTGCAGGTCGGTGGCGATGATGTAGACGCGGCCGGTTTCGGGATTGCGCACGAGATACGGGTCGCGCACGCCGGTGGTGCCGAGCGTGGAGGTGAGGATCGGGTTGCCGCCGTTCAGCGGATGCCAGCGTTCCGGATCGTCGCCTTCGGATAGGTCGAGGTAGATGCGTTCGGTGTAGTGCTCGGGGTCTTCGATGAAGTGGACGAGCAGATAGCCGTACGGATCGTTCAGATCGATGGGAGTTTTCATGATGATGCCTTTCGGGAAAGTGTCAGTCGAGGTCGACGGGGCCGCCGAGGGTGATGACGTTGAGGGTGCCGGCGGTGTCGCGTGTGGCTTCGGCGTAGAGCCGCAGGTCGCCGGCCGACTCCTCGGGGACGAGGAACAGGTCGCCGTGGCCGCCGCCGAACATCGTGCCCGGCAATCCTCCGAGCACGACGCGTCCCAGGCACAGGTCGTCGGTGAACGCGGTCAATTGCAGCCCGTCGCCGTCGAACCGCACGACCGTGTTCATCGAGCACACGGCATCGGCGAGCGCCGCACGCGGCACGCGCAGCCACACGCCTTCGCCGGGCGCGACGCTCAGCGGCAGCTTCACGGAACGCACATCATCACACGCACTATCCGCCGCGGCGCGCAGTTCGGGCAGGCCTTGTGCGGCCATCGTCCAGCCGGTGATTTCACGGCCCGCGAGCAGCGTCATGCGCCCGGCGTTCTCGCCCCATGCGCGCCAGACGACGACAGTGAGTTCGTCGCCGTCGTGCACTTCGCCGAGCCACAGGGTCGGCTGCAGCGGGGTGATCGAACCGACCGTGCGACCGTTGAGTCGCACGTCGAGCCGAGCCTCGCCGCGGCGCACGTGTAGTGCGGCGACGGTCGCATCGCCCACGTGCAGCACGCGCGTGTAGGCGAGCTTGTGCGGCCAGACATCGGTGGTGCGTCCGCCGAGTCCGCCGCGCGGTTCCGGATCGGCGCCGAGCACGAGTCCGGCGTGCTGGAGACGCTGCTCCTCGGCCGGATCGTCGGGATCGTAGACGGTGAGCCAGCCGGAGCCGAGATCGATGGTCTGGTTGACGGCGAGCGCGCCGGTGATGCCGCGTTTGGCGGTCAGTCGCAGCGATGGCAGACGTGCGTCGTCGAAGTTGGAGTGACCCCAGATGCGCGCGGTGACGGACAGTTCGTGCGATGCGGCCGCGGTCGGATCGTAGCCGGATTCAACCACACTATCCGCGACGACGTCGCCCAGATGAGCGCGGAAACGATCAGGAACGAACGGCACATAGAGAGCCCCGCCGCCGTTGGCCTGCCACGGCGTGAAGATTTCGCGTCCATCATGATCATTGGTGTCGGAATCGCGACCGTTACGATCATCAGTATCGATGTCGTGAAAGTCGCGATCACCGTACCGCACGCTGATCGTATCGGCCGCATCACGCAGCACGACACCGGTCACAGTGCCGTAATCCGCAGCGTCGAGTGCAGCCGAGTACCGCATGGCCCCGGCATACCGACCGACATCCTCCATTGGCAATGCACGACCGTCGTTCGCCGACGGATCGATCCTCGACCATGCCGGCTGCGTGTCGTCCGTCTCAACTTCGGTGACCGTCGTGACCGGCGCACTGGTCGGCGCGTACTGTTTGACCGGTTGGGAGACGACGATCCGGTACGCGCGTGCACCGCCGCAGATGGTGAATGCGACCGATCCTTCGGTGCCGGAGACGAACAGCGCATCGTGTTCGATGTGCGTCTCCACGTCACCGCACTGACTGCTCACGGCGATCGCGGAATCCTCACCGGGCGCGAACGCCGCCCACACCTGCCCCGCATGCATGGTCGGCGCCGACAGTTCGATCACGGTGCGTTCACATGCCGCGTCGTTCTGCACATCGTCTTCACTCGAACCGGCAACGTTCGTCGAATCTTCACCCGAATGATCAGTCTGTACGGTATCGGTATGCAGACCGATCAGTTCTCCATCGGTCGCACACAACGTCAGCCGATCGTCCACCGGAAGATCACGGACGATCATCATGCCGGCACCGACCGGCACCGTCACGTCCGGCAGCGACAGTTCACGATCGCGGGCCGTGGCCGACACGGTCGGCACCGCCAGATCGTGCTTGGAAACATTGGTGAGCGTGAGCAGCTGGCCGCCGCCCGCCAGATCGAGGATGCCGATGCCGAGTTCGGTGTTGACCGCGGCAACTGCTCGATTGGACGCATCGACGTCAACAAGATGTCTCGACTCCGCTTCGCTCCGCTCGACATGACACTCACCTTGCCCGGCGTGGCAGGATCGGACGCCTACTGTCTCGCGGAACGCAACCGACTGGGATTCGGCCGGTTCGGCGGCCGCGAGCCGCTCCCCCAACGCCGCGATGATCGCGCTCAGTCGACGCGCGTCGTCCGCGTCCTCGCGTTCCTGACCGGCCGGGTCGATCACGCCGCCGAAATCGTAGTCATGGGTCATATATGACTCAAGATGACCCCAATTGTTCACGGATGTGGAGAAATCGTAATCCCATCCCGACACCTGCAGGAACGGGCCGACGAACCGCGCACCCGCGCCGACCATGCGGCGCAGCGTGCGATGCCAACGGTTCGTTTCGGTCACGATCAGCGGCACGTCGTACCGGTCGGCGGCCGCACGGTAGTAGCGGATGTGCGCATCCATGTCGACGCCGTTGTCGTCGGCGTACAGGTTGACGGCCGGGGTCACGCCGTTCGCACCGCCGAACGCGCGCTCAATGTCGCCTTGGCCGGCGCACGCGACGATCGGCACGTCGATGCCGGCCGCGCGCATCATGTCGGCGAGCGCGCCGATGTAGCCGCGCGGATCGCGGCAGGAGTAGAAGTCGAGTTCGTTGTCGGCCTGCACGGCGATGACCGGGCCGCCGTGGCCGTACTGCTGGCGGGCGATGATAGGCAGGATATGGCCGTACCATTCGCGCACGGCGTCGAGGAAGCGCGGGGCGTTCTGACGCAGCGCGGTACGGCCGCCGCCACGCTCCGGGTCGGTGGCGACCCATGCGGGGATCGCGCCGCCGTCCCATTCGGAGCAGATGTAGGGGCCGGGGCGCACCATCGCGTAGAGGCCGGCCGCGTGGGTCATGCGCAGGAATTCCTCGATGTCGTGGTTGCCGGCGAAGTTCCACACGCCGGGCGCGGTTTCGTGGAAGTTCCACGGGATGTACACGTCGATGGCGTGGTAGCCGAGTCGTTTGACGGCTTGCAGACGTTGCTGCCACTGGCCGCGCGGTACGCGGAACGGGAACAGCGACGCGCACAGCAGCACGCGCGGCTTGCCGTCGATGACGATGCGGTTGTGATCGCAGGTGACTGAAGATGTGAATTCTGTCATGATGATCGCTTCGAAGTGAGGAATGGCATCGTGCTGCGCGCGATGCCGTCGAACAGCATCGGCCGCGGGCCGATTCCGATATGAAAGAGGCCCGTGCGGGGCGAAAGGAGAGAAAACCCGCACGGGCCGGAATGGAAAAGGAGAAGGAAGAAGATGGGATGGTGGCCGTGACTGAATCCGCGTTGCCGTTACGGACTCGGTCTCGACCGGTTCTTGACGGATAACGACCCTAACTCAGCAACACGCACGCGCTCCTGTTGAGTTACGGCCATTTCAGGCCCTGTGAACGACCGTAACTCAATGAGGGTGCGTCGTTCCTGTTGAGTTACGGTCGTTTACGAGGCGGGAAACGACCGTAACTCAATGGTTGCGCGCGGTTGTTGCTGAGTTACGGCCGCTACGGGAAGCCACCGGGCTTCCCGCTTAACGGCTCGCCTTCGGCCCCGCAACAGCGGACCTCGCTACGCTCGGACTCAATCCGGCCTTCGCTCGACTACCGCCTCGCTCAGGCTGACGCTACGGGAAGCCCACCGGGCTTCCCGCTTAACGCGTCAGCCCTTCACCGCTCCGATCATGACGCCCTTGTTGAAGTACTTCTGGAGGAAGGGGTAGAGGATCAGCAGCGGGAGCGTGGAGACGATGATCACGCCGTACTTGATCTGGTCGGCGATCTGCTGCTGGGCGACGGCACTCACGCCGGAACCGGTCGAACCGGTGGCGGCGGTCTGCGCGCCGAGCAGGATCGACTGCAGTACGTTCTGCAACGGGTACTTCTCTTCCTTGTTCACGTAGATCAAGCCGGTGAAGTAGTCGTTCCAGTGGCCGACGAAGTAGTACAGCGCCAGCACGGCGATGATCGCGGAGCTCAGCGGCAGGACGATCTTCATGAAGTAGCCGAAGTAGCCGATGCCGTCGATCTGCGCGGCGTCATGCAGGTCCTCAGGAATCGAGGTGTCGAAGAACGAACGCGCGATGATGAGGTTCCACACGGAGACCGCGCCGGGCAGGATGAACACCCACATCGAGTTGAGCAGGCCGAGATCCTTGTACAGCAGGTAGTTCGGGATCATGCCACCGGCGAAGTACATGGTGAACGTGAACAGGAACATGATCACGCGGCGTCCCCACAGGTCCTTGCGGGACAGGGCGAACGCGGCCGGGATGGTCACGATCAGGTTGACGGCGGTGCCGACCACGGAGTAGATGATCGTGTTCAGGTAGCCCTGCCAGATACGGTCGTCGGCGAAGACTCGCTCGTAGCCCTTGAACGTGATGCCCTTCGGCAAAAGCGTCACCTCGCCGTCGCTGACCATCTGCGGGTTCGAGAACGACGCGATGACGATGAACCACAGCGGGTAGATGACCGCGACGATGACAGCCGCGATGATGACCCACATGATGATGTCGACGACCCAGTCGGATACGCCCTTGGTCTGCATCTTGTGCTTGTTCCACGGGATCTGTCCGCCGTCAAGCTTGGCAGGCATTGCTGTTGTTGCGCTCATAATGGTTCCCTCCCTGCCTTAGAAGATGCTCGTTTCGCTGACGCGCTTCGAGATGAAGTTCGCGGCGACGACGAAGATGAAGTTGACGATGGTGTTGAACAGGCCGATTGCGGTACCGTAGCTGAACTGGAAGCCGATGATGCCGATGCGGTAGGTGAAGGTCGAGATGACCTCGGAGACCGGCAGGTTCATGGCGTTCTGCATCAGCCAGACCTTTTCGAAGCCGACGGCGAGCACGGAGCCCATGTTCATGATGAGCAGGACGATGCAGGTCGGCATGATGGTCGGGATGTCGACGTACTTGATGAGCTGGAGTCGGCCGGCGCCATCCATCTTGGCGGCCTCGTACAGCGAGGTGTCAACCGCGGAGAGGGCCGCGAGGTAGATGATGGCGTTCCATCCGCAGTGCTGCCAGACTTCGGTCAGCCAGTAGATCGGGGCGAACGCCTTGGTGGATTCCATGAGGATCTGGCCGTGGAACATCTTGCCGATCATGCCGGTGTTCGGGTCGAGGAAGATGTTGATGAGCGAGACCATGACGACCGTCGAGATGAAGTGCGGCATGTAGGTGATGGTCTGCACGAAGCCCTTGACGCCCTTGGAGCCGATCTGGTTGATGAGCAGGGCGAGGATGATCGGGGCGATGAAGCCGAGGATCAGCGTTCCGAGTGCGATCACGACGGTGTTGCGCATGATGTCCCAGAACTGCGGGGTTTCGAAGAACTGCTGGAAGTATTTGAGTCCGACGAACTTGCCGCCGGTCAGGCCGGCCAGCGGGTCGAAGTCGCGGAAGGCGAGCTGCAGACCATACATCGGCACGTAGGCGAACAGGCCGACGAAGATCACTGCGGGCAGCAGCATGAGGTACAGCACCCAGTTGCGCTGCATCTGACGCTTGAATTTCGCGCCGAAGGTGGCGTTGTTTTCCTGAACGGTTCCGGCGGGCTTCTTCGCCGCGACCGAGGCGGTCTTGCCGCTGGTCACCGGAGCCTCTTTCGTTGCGGATGACACATTTTCTCCTTTTTTGTGACCGAATCGTGCGCACCTATGTGTCGTTGTGCTGATTCGGTGAAGTCAAACAGACCGTAAGACATGGAAAGCGCGTTGCGAAACACAAGTCATCTCGGCTCCCCTTGCTGGGGGAGCTGTCAGTCGAAGACTGACTGAGGGGTAGTCCGACGTTTTGGAACGCCTGGCTTTGACGCTCCCCCAGTCAGCTTCGCTGACAGCCCCCCTCAGCTGAGGGGGCCGAGAATGCGAGAGACTCGCAACGCGCTGTATTGTTCAGTCGATCAGTATTGATCAGATTCGTTCAGTTCGAATCCGGATCAGTACTTCTGCTCCTGGTACTTGTCGTACCACTTCTGCCACAGCTCGATGTTCTGCGTCATGCCGAGCTTGTTGACCTTCTCGACGAACGCGTTCCACGAATCGTCGGTGATCTTGTCGGTGCCCTTCATCCACTTGGCGATCTGCGGGTTCGCGTAGTTGAGGATGTTGGTGTTGTTGTTGGAGATGGTCACCTGGTCGGTCTGATCGGGCTTGACCCAGATCGGCATCGCGTCGGAGTTCTTGTCGTAGTTGGCGTAGTCGGCCTCGTACGGCTTCTCGGCCTCGGCGATGGCGTCGGCGTTCACGTCGCCCTTGATGGTGACGTCCTTCGGGAACCAGCCGGCGAAGCACTGGCCGAAGCTGTACTGCACGGTGGTGTCGGCGTAGAGCTTGTCGGACAGGGTGTAGGTGTTGTTGCCGTCATCGGTGACCAGATCCGGGATGTCGCCGTAGTACTGCTGGATGGAGTACTTGGTGGAGTACAGCAGGTTGACGAGCTTCAAGACGGTGTCCATGTTCGGGGCGTCCTTCTTGATCGTCAGGTGGTAGTTCTCGTACTTGCCGTAGTCGCCGGAAGCGTCCCAGACCACGTCCTTGTCGGACATGCTCGCGGTGGCCTTCGGGGTCGGCATGGAGACGTACTGGTCCTTCCAGGAGCCGAACGCGGCCTTCTGGTAGGTGAACGCGAGGCCGACGGTCGGGGCGGACTCGGTGCCCGGCAGCTCGTCGACGTCGTTGGTCAGCGCGTCGGACGGGATCAGGCCCTCACCGAACAGCTTGGAGTACCATTCGATGACCTGACGCAGGTTGTCGGAGGTCATCCAGGAGCCGACCTTGCCGTCCTTGATGGTGATGCCGTTCTGCCACGGGCCGCCCTGGGCCTGCGTGACGGAACCGGTCGAGTTCAGGGCCAGCATCGGGGTCCACCAGCCGTAGCCGCCGGTGCCGATGGCGTTGAGGTTGAACGGGATCTCATCGGCCTTGCCGTTGCCGTTCGGGTCCTGCGTCTTGAACGCGATGAGGACCTTCTCCAGCTCGTCCCAAGTCTTCGGCATCTGCAGGCCGAGCTTGTCGAGCCAGGTCTTGTTGATCATCCAGTGCTGGGAGTTGGCGCCCATCGGGAAGCCGGCGGAGATGACGGAGAACTTGCCGTCGAGGTCGGCGACCATACGGCGGGCCTCCGGGTTCTCCTTGAAGAACGCCTGCACGTTCGGCAGCTTGTCGAGGTGCTGGGAGATCTCCTCGAAGTACGGGTACTTCAGCGTGTCGTCCGGGCCGAAGGCGCGGATGGCGACCTGCGGGACCTCGCTGGAGGCCAGCATGCCGGCCTTCTGCTGCGCCCAGGCGTCCTGCTGGACGACGGTCCACTTGATGGTGCAGCCGCAGTCCTTCTCAAGATCCTTGATCCACGGGTTGGTGTCGACCTTCTTGCGGCCGGTGCCGTCGTACTGGACGAGGACATTGATGATCGGATTGCCGTTGGCGTCGACTTCGCCGGAGGCATTGGACTTGCCGCAGCCGGCGAGGGCCATCGACATCGCGCCGACCAGTGCGAACGCGGTGCATGCCTTCTTCATCGTTGAATTCATGGGAACCTACCTTTGGAACCTTCCTTTTTTGCTCCGTCAAAGCTGACACGCGCGGCAACATCGCTCCTCGGCTTGGCGCGTCTCCGCGCCTCGCTTAGCCGTTCGGTGACCGACCTCCCAGTCGTTCACTGATACGTATCAGTTGATGACAAGAAACAATATAGCGCCCGTTCTTATTCGTGTCAAATTAACGATATCGGTAATTTGAAAAAATCTTGTGATTGGTATAAGTTAACTAATCAGAACGGCTTATTCGTTTCAGTATTTTCAAGCCTTCATCAACGAGGAGTGGTTATGGTTACCATGCGCGACGTAGCGGCCAAGGTCGGCGTGTCGCAGGCGACAGTATCGTACGCCCTGCGCGGTGACCCCAGCATCTCCGAAAAGACCCGCCGCAAGGTCCTCGACGCGGCCCGCGAACTCAACTACTCGACCAACCTGTCCGCACGCAGCCTCAAATCAGGCCGCAGCGGCGCCATCGGACTCGTGCTGCAGGATCTCGGCAACCCATATTCGGTATGCGTCGCCGACGCGTTCTCCAAATACGCGCTCAAACACGACATGCAGATCGTCATCCAGCAGACGCTGTACCAACAGGAAAACGAGACGTCGATCCTCGAACACGTCACGAGCGCGTTCTGCGACGCGGTCATCTTCAGCCCGACCATCATCTCCAGCTCGCGCATCAAACAGCAGCTCGCCGGCAAACCGGCCGTGCTGCTCTCCCCCTCCGACGCCGCGCCCGAACTCGACGCGATCGTGACGCCATGCCAGGAGGGCGCGTTCACGGCCACGTCGTACCTGCTGTCGACCGGCTGTCGGCGACTGCTGTTCCTCGGCAAACCGTTCCAGCCGTACGAGGTGACCTCGGTCAGTCCGAACACCGGAACACAGCGCATGGCCGGCTTCCAGCAGGCGCTGATGCGCAACGGGCTGCCGCTGGAGCCGGAACGGTTCATCGACAGCAAGTGGAATTCGTCGTACGGACGGTGGGCGATCGAGAACACGATCGACCGCGGGATCGAATTCGACGGAATCGTGTGCGCGAACGACGCGCTCGCGCTCGGCGCACTGCGCGGCGTACAGGACCACGGACTGCGCATCCCCGACGACGTGTCGGTGATCGGATTCGACGGCGTGGTCGAAGCGACGACCAGCAACCCGTCGCTGAGCACGATCGCATTCGACTTCGACGACATGGCCAAGCAGGCGATCGACACGATCCTCGCACAGCTCAACGACGACGATGCGGACGGCGACGGACAGACCGTCAGTCCGTCCGCGAGCGCGGCCGACAACGCGCGCGCCGGCGGTTCATCCGCCGCGTCGGCCGCCGCCCCCAAGCGGCTCATCGCCAAATACCGCCTCATCGTGCGCGAGTCCACACGGTAACTGCGTTTTTCGGCTTCCTCGTCACCCCGATCAGAAGCGAAGTGCACGTCCTACCTGTCATTTCGACCGGAGGCGAAACCGACCCCCTGTCATTTCGACCGGAGGCGAAGCCGGAGTGGAGAAATCTTCCCATCCCATCACGCAAGATTTCTCCACTCGCTACGCTCGGTCGAAATGACAGAGTCAGTACTTGTCGCTCGGTCGACATGACAAAGTCATGATCCGCAACGACTCGCGGTAATCACGCCCCAGTCACTACACTTGATACACAGCATCATTCCCCACCGAAAGGAGCCCGGTCATGGTCACCATGCGCGACATCGCCGCCAAGGCCGGCGTCTCCCAGGCCACCGTCTCGTACGCGCTGCACGCAGACCCGAGCATCTCCCCCGCCACGCGCGCCAAGGTCCTCAAGGTCGCCGAGGAACTGCACTACACGGTCAACATCTCAGCCCGCATGCTGCGTTCCGGCAGATCGAACGCCATCGCGCTCGTCTTGCAGGAGCTGCACAACCCGTACTCGATGCACATTTCCGACGCGATCTCGCAGTATGCGCTCTCGCGCGGCTATCAGACGCTCATCCAGCAGACCATGTACGCCACCGAAAACGAAGTGTCCGTCCTGCGGCACATCTCCAGCGAGATCTGCGACGGCGTGATCTTCAGCCCGACCAAGCTCAGTCTTGCCGAGGTGCGCACGCGGCTGGGCGGCAAGCCGACGGTCATGCTCAACCCGCTCGAGCAGCACGCCGGCTACGACATGATGAACGTCGCCTGCGAGCAGGGCGCGTTCACGGCGACCTCGTATCTGCTCTCGCGCGGGTGCAAGCGGCTGCTGTTCTCGTGCGCGGACTTCCGCGAATACGACGACATCAAGAACGCGTGGGATTCCGGCTGGCAGCGCGTGGCCGGATTCCAGCGGGCGCTGTGGCGCAACGGCATCGAGCCGCAGCCGTGGAACTTCGTGCGCAACCATTCGTGGAGCCGCGAGGCGTCGCGCGAGGCGATCATCGAGGTCGTGCGTTCGGGGCTTGATTTCGACGGCGTGGTGTGCGTGAACGACGAGTCGGCGATCGGCGTGATGCGCGGGCTGCTCGACTGCGGCGTGCGCATCCCCGAGGATGTGTCGGTGACCGGGCTCGACGGCATCGAGGAGGGCAAGTTCTACACGCCTTCGCTCACCACTATCGCGATGGATTTCGACGATTTCGCGAAGCAGACCGTCGACACGCTCATCGACCGCATCAACGGGGCCGGCGACCCGCCGCGCGAGATGACCGCCGTCTCCCGCCTCGTCGTACGCGAATCCACGCGGTGATCGTCACGTAATTCATTCACAAGCGGCCGTAACCGAGTCATCATCCGGAAACGGGGACTCGGTTACGGCCGTTGTCGTCTCAGGCCGGCCTCACACGCGGTCGAGCAGGTAGATGCGGGAGGCGAAGTCCGGGCCGAGATCGGTGTCGTCAATGCCGATGCGCATGAGCTCGCCGCCGGAACGCACCGCGTCGAACCGGCCGTCCGCGGAGACGACGTGGTAGCGAGCCGTCTCGTCCAGGCCGCGCAGCCGCAGCCGCGACTTCGGCTTGTTCGGCACGCCGAGGATCACGTAGTCGCCGACGATCGCGTGCGCACGGTCCGCGGCCACGCTCATCCACGCCATGCGACGGTGGTCGTACGGGGCGACGAGCCGGTACAGGTCGCCGTTGTGCAGCAGCGGCGCGTGTTCCTTGAAGAACGCGACCTGCCCGGCGATTTCGGCCAGGTCATCGGCCGAAGTCGAGGTCAGGTCCATCTCGTAGCCGAACGTGCCGAACATGGCAACGTTCGCACGGGTCGAGAGCGGCTCGTTACGGCCGGTCTGGTGGTTCGGCGTGATCGAGACATGCGCGCCCATCGTGGCGACCGGGAAGAAGAAGCTCGTGCCGTACTGGATCGACATGCGTTCGACCGCGTCGGTGTCGTCGCTGGTCCACGCCTGCGGCGAGTACGCGAGGATACCGTAGTCGAAACGGCTGCCGCCCGACGCGCAGCCCTCGATGATGAGGTCGGGGAACGCGGCGAACAGGCGCTCGTACAGGTCGTATACGCCGAGGATGTAGCGGTGCATGAGCTCGCCCTGCCGCTCGGCGCCGCGCGTCGCGTCGAACGCCTCGGTGATGAAGCGGTTCATGTCCCACTTGATGTAGGCGACGTTCGCGGTGCTCAGGATCGCGTACATCTGCGCGTAGATGTTGTCGACCACGGCCGGGTTGGCGAAGTCGAGCACGTACTGGTGGCGGTACACGGACTGGCTGCGGCCCGGCGTGGCGATGACCCAGTCGGGGTGGGCTCGGTACAGGTCGGAGTCCTTGTTGACCATCTCCGGCTCGAACCACAGGCCGAACCGCATGCCGATCTCGTTGATCTTGCGGGCGATGCCGGCGATGCCCTCGGGCAGGCGGTCGGGGTTGGCGGTCCAGTCGCCCAGGCCGGAGCGGTCGGAGGTGCGGGCGCCGAACCAGCCGTCGTCGAGCACGAACAGCTCGATGCCGGCGTTCTTGGCGAGCCGCGCGAGGTCGAGCAGCTTGTCTTCGGTGAAGTCGAAGTACGTGGCCTCCCAGTTGTTGATGAGCACCGGGCGTTCGCGGCGCGCCCAAGCCGGGCGCTGCAGGTGGTCGAGCACGATGCGGTGGAAGGTCTGGCTCAGGGCGTTCAGGCCGTTGGCGCTGTAGCCGAGCAGTGCCTCCGGGGTCTGGAACGATTCGCCGGGCTCGAGCCGCCACGCGAAGCCAAACGGGTTGATGCCCAGTTGTAGGCGCGTGGCGCCGTAGGTGTCGACTTCGGCGTGCAGGTCGAAGTTGCCGGAGTAGACGAAGGTCAGGCCGAACGCCTCGCCCGCGTCCTCGGTGGTGGCGGGGCGGGCGAACACGGCGGCCGGGCTGAAGTACGGGCCGGACGCACCGCGCAGGGATTCGATCTGCTGGATTCCTGGGTGCAGGGGCTGGCGCTGCGGCGTGCGTTCGCGCGCCCATGCGCCGGTGAACTCGATCATGTCGTAGTCGGTATCCGGTAGGTCGAGGTTGAAGCTGGCCGCGCGGGTGAGGGTGAGCGGCTCGGTGCCGTGGTTGGCGATGCTGGCGGAGCGGGCGATGACCGCCTCGTCGCGGAATAGCGTGTAGCTGAGCGTCACCGCGAGACCGGTCGGTTCGTCGACGAGGTCGATGGTGAGGGTTTCGGCGGCCGGCGAGTCTTCGAGGACCTTGCCGTCGAGAGCTTCGGGGAACGTGGCGGGCAGACCGGGCAGGGCCGGCTTGCCGGGCGCGACCCGGTAGCCGGCGAAGCGCAGGTCGGTGATGTGCGAGCCGTTGGGCTGCGCCACTTCGATGGCCGGGTGACGGTAGTCGCCGTGGCCGAATTCCGGGTATTCGAAGCGCTGGTGTTCGGGGAAGCGCTGGCCGTCCTCGTCGCGCTCGGTGGCGGACTGCACGCGGAAGTGGTCGTCGATGAGGTAGCCGAAATCGGTCGATTCGACCGCTTCGCCCGCCGGAGCCGTGGTGCCGTTGGCCGCCGCGTCGAGTCCCGCGTCCGGCACCGCCGCGCCGGTGTACAGGTTGACGAGCTTGCCGTCAACCACCTTGAGGATCAAGCTGACCTGTCCGTTGGTCAGATGAAACTGCTGAAGATTATCGTTAACGATGATGGTCATGAGGAATCCCTCGATTGTGGTGGTGTGTTTTGTATGCCATTATGCCAGCTGCCGCCGTGCGCACACGCCACAATGCTGGCGGACCGTCGGCAGTTTGCACATCGAGAGGCTGATTTTCGCCCCTGCACAGGTCGGTTTGACGATCGAGAGGCTGTGTTGCTGGCCGCCACGGACGCCAGCACCCCCTAACCGACCGTGTTGTATTGGATCTGACGGGTATCGTCCGGCGGATCAGCCTCTCGATCGTCAAACCGACCTCGTCACATGCGAAAATCAGCCTCTCGATCGTCGAAGTGCCCGTCCCGCAGAGGCCAAGCCCCGCAGAACAGGCACTGACACGCATCATTCGTTCGCCGCGGCGCCAGTCGCCACGCGAATCATCGCGTACTGCGACTCGTACAGGCGGTAGTACGCGCCCTTCTTGGCGAGCAGCTCCGCATGCGAACCGTGCTCCATGATCTGCCCGTGGTCGATGTAGAAGATCTCGTCCGCGTTCTCGATCGTCGACAGGCGGTGCGCGATGATGAAGCTCGTGCGCCCCTTGAGCAGATGCTGCAAGCCGGCCTGCAGCGCCTCCTCGGTACGCGTGTCGATGTTCGACGTCGCCTCATCGAGGATCAGGATGCGCGGGTCGGCGAGCAGCACGCGCGCGAATGCGATGAGCTGGCGCTGGCCGGCCGACAGGGTCGAACCGCGCTCCTCCACCACCGTGTCGTACCCGTCGGGCAGCTCCATGATGAACTCGTGCGCATGCACGGCCTTCGCCGCCGCCTCGATCTCCTCGTCGGTCGCGTCGAGCTTGCCGTAGCGGATGTTCTCGCGCACGTTGCCCGAGAAGATGAACGTGTCCTGCAGCATCACGCCCATCTGCCGGCGCAGCGACTCGAGCGTCACATCGCGCACGTCATAACCGTCGATCGTCACGGACCCTTCCGACACGTCGTAGAAGCGCGACAGCAGGCTCACGATCGTCGTCTTGCCGGCGCCGGTCGGCCCGACCAGCGCGATCGTCTGGCCGGGCTCGACGTGGAAGTCCACGAGGTTGAGGATGTTGCGGCCGTCGTCCTCGTAGCGGAACACCACGTCGTTGAAGTCGACGCGCCCGCGGATCTGCGGCAGGTCGGCCGCGTTCGGCTTGTCGGCGATCTCGGGCTTGACGTCGAGCGTTTCGAAGATGCGCTCGAGGTACGCCGAGCAGGTGACGAGCTGGTTGTAGAAATTGCCGATGTTGATGACCGGGTTCCAGAAGTTGTTCGCGTAGCCGACGAACGCGATCAGCATGCCGGTGGTCACGTTCACGCCGCCGAAGCCGGTGATGCCCACGAAGTAGATGAACGCGATGGTCATCACGGAGATGGTCTGCACGCCCGGCCACATGAGGAATTCGATGTGCTTGGCGTGCATCCACGCGGTACGCACGTCGTCCTGCTGCTGCTGGAAGATCTCGAACTGCTTCTTCTCGCGCGCGAACGTCTGCGTCGTTTTCACGCCGGCGATCGACTCGTGGATGAACGCGTTCAGGTTGCTCTGCTTGTTGGACAGCTTCTGGTAGGCCTTGCGCTGGAAGTACTGCAGACCGCGCACCCAGATGATGAGCACGGGGAACAGCAGCAGGCTCCACAGCGCGAGCCGCCAGTCGATCGCGAACATCACGATGAGCGTGACGAAGAACGTGAACACGTCCGCGAACACGCTGATCAGGCCGGACGAGAGCGTATCCGACAACGTGTTCACGTAGTTGACCACGCGGATCAGGATCTTGCCATGCGGTCGCGAGTCGAAGTAGCTGAACGGCAAGGTCTGGATGTGCGTGAACAGGTCGCGGCGCATGTCCTTGAGCATGAGCTGGCCGACGCGCGTGATCGCCACCGTGCGGTAGCGCAGCGCGAGCTCGTAGATCACGATCAGACAGAACAGGCCGGCCGCGAGCAGGCCGAGTTTGCCGAGATCCTTGTTCGGGATCGCGTCGTCGATCATGATCTTGGTCAGATACGGTACGGTGACGACGATGCAGCTCATCGAGATGACGACCGCAAGGATGCGGGCCACCTTGGGCAGATACGGTTTGAGATAGTTGCCGACGCGCAGGATGTCATGGAAGTTGATGGTCTCCTCGAGTTCCTCATCCTCGCGATAGGTATTGCGTTGTGCCATGAAAAGTCCTTGTACAAGTCCTTGATACGGATGTCGTTGCCCACTCACGTTGTCATTTCGAGCGACGCGAAGCGGAGTCGAGAAATCTTGCCGGATCATTGCCGCACGAAAGATTTCTCCGCTCGCTTACGCTCAGTCGAAATGACAACGCACGCATAATGATCAGAAGCCTTGCGAAGCGCCGGACTGCATGCCGAGCTGCTTGTGGTAGATGTCCCAGTAGCGGCCGTGCTGCGCGACGAGTTCGGCGTGCGTGCCGCGTTCGACGATGCGGCCGTGCTCGAGCACGAGGATCAGGTCGGAGTCCTTGACCGACGAGATGCGGTGCGCGATCGTCACGATCGTCTTGTTGCCGTCCATCTCGCGCAGGTGCTTCTGGATCTCGGCTTCCGTCTCCATGTCGACGGCCGACGTGGTGTCGTCCATGATGAGGATGCTCGGGTTGTCCGCGAGCGCGCGGGCCAGCGACAGACGCTGCTTCTGGCCGCCGGACAGGCCGACGCCGCGTTCGCCGACGACCGTGTCGTAGCCTTGCGGCATGGCCTTGATGAAGTTGTCCGCGCCGGCGATCTGCGCCATCTTGTGGATGTAGCAGTCGTCGGTGTCGGAGCCGGCGCCGAAGCCGATGTTGCCGCCGATCGTGTCGGAGAACAGGAACGTGTCCTGCGCGACGATGCACACCTGCGAGCGCAGGGTGGTCAGCGGCCAGTCGCGCGCGTCGATGCCGTCGATGAGCACGTGGCCGACGGTCGGGTCGTAGAAGCGCGAGATGAGGCTGACGAGCGTGGACTTGCCCGCGCCGGTTTCGCCGAGGATGCCGAGTTTCGCGCCGGCCGGGATGGAGAAGTCGATGTCCTTGAGGATCGGGGTCTCCGGATCGTCGGGGAAGGCGAAGCTGACGTGGTCGAAGCGGATTTCGCCGCTGATGCGGTCGGGGGTGGTCGGATGCGGCGCGCCGACCTGCTCGGCGATGGCGACGGCCTGTTTGACGGTCTCCTTCGCGTCGGGCTTTTCGGTGATGCGCGGCTGTTCGGTGAGCAGGCGGCGGATCTTGATGCAGCTGGCGTTGAAGCGCTGCCAGTCGTTGATGAGCCAGCCGGAGGCGCGCACCGGGCCGTCGATCATCCACAGGAACGAGTTGAAGCTCACGAGGTTGCCGAGCGTCATGTCACCCTTGATGACGAGGAAGCCGCCGAGGCCGAGCGTGATGAGCTGCAGGCTGAAGCCGAGGCCGTCGAGCCAGGGCATGTACTTGCGCGAGTTGTAGGCGAGCGCCATGTTGCGCTGCATGTAGTCCTCGTTGTGCTCGTCGAACTTCTGCGTCTCGTACGGTTCGCGCACGAACGCCTTGACAACGCGGTTGCCTTCGATGTTCTCCTCGACCATCGAGTTGAGGCTTGCGAGCGAGTTGCGGATCGCGAAGAACAGCGGATGCGCATGCGTGGAGAGGCTGCGCGTGAGCACGAAGATGAACGGCGTGACGCAGGCGAGCGCGAGCGCCAGTCGCCAGTCGATCGAGAACATGACGCACAGCGCGCCGATGAACATGACCACGCAGTCGGCGATCTGGTAGCTGACCCAGCTGAGCATGTGGCGCAGCGCGTCGGTGTCGGAGGTCATGCGGCTCATGATGTCGCCGGTGCGCGTGTGGTTGAAGTAGGTGAAGTCGAGCTCGTGCAGCTTCTCGTATTCGTCGCACACGAGCCGGTAGATGGAGTTCTGGCCGAAGCGTTCCATCCACATCTGGTATCCGTATCGCGAGGCGACGCGGATGACCGTCATGACGATCATGAGCATGCAGAAGTGCAGCAGCCGCTCGGTGTGGCCTTGGGTGATGACCTGGTCGACGATCATGCCGGTGATCAGCGGGATGGTCAGGGCCATCGTGTTGTTGGCGCAGAACAGCAGCATCGCGCCGGCCACGCGCGGCAGATCGGGCTTGCAGTAGGGCAGAATCCAGCGCAGGTTGCCCTTGTCTTGGTTTTTCGTCGGATCGACGTACATGTGAGGAAATCCCCGCATTCTTGATTGTTTGCTTGTGGTATGGTGCGGCGTTCTCCCCGCCGCACGCGACATTCGCTGCCGCCACGATTCACGACCGTCGTGTTTCGAGCGTCCCGCAACCGGCGCTCTCCATCGCCGGCCGAAACCCCTGTTCGGATTCGCAAACGTGAACTAGGTTAGTCGAACGAGATTACGTTTCAACCTTACGCCTGTGTGCGTGTTGCCTTGATATTCCAACGGTTTGCGGTGATTCGCCGAAGTTTTCGGCTCGTTGCGAAATTATCGTTCGCCGCCGTTTTACGCATGTGGCGGTTTTCTCGTCGAGGATTGCCCGGCGAGAAAAACTGCCACTGGAAAGAGCGAGGGAGCGCAGGGACGTCTTGACGCGTCGCCTGCGGCGCTGCAATTACGGACCTCGCTACGCTCGGACTCAATCCGACCTTCGCTCACCTACCGGCTCGCTCAGGCTGACGCTACGCGAAGCCCACCGGGCTTCGCGTTTACGCGTCAGCCGACATGCCGCTCGAAGCGCTTGAAGCTGAGGATGCGGTCGATCTGCTCGAGGGCGTCGGCGGGCAGTTCCACGCCGGAGGCGGCGATGTTGGACTCGAGCTGGCTCGGCTTGCTCGCGCCGACGATCACGGAGCTGATGACCGGCAGGCGCAGGATCCACGCGAGCGCCAGCACCGGCATCTTGATGCCCAGTTCGTCGGCGATCTTGCTCAGCTGCTCGACCTTGTCGAGGTTCTCGTCGGTGAGCAGGGCGTTGATCTGGTGGTCGGACTGCCAGGTCGCGCGCGAGCCAGCCGGCAGCGGCTGGCCCTTGCGGTACTTGCCGGTCAACAGGCCCTGCGCGAGCGGGGAGAACGGCGTGATGCCGATGCCGTAGCGCTCGCAGGTCTCGACGATCTCGTGCTCGATGTAGCGGTCGACCATGTTGTACTGCGGCTGGACGACGGTCAGCGGGTGCAGGCCGCGCTCGGAGATGATGCGCTCGGCGCGCTCGAGACGCGCGGCGCTCCACTCCTCGGACACGCCGTAGTACAGGATCTTGCCCTGGTCGACGAGGTCGCTCAGGGCCTGCAGCGTCTCCTCGAGCGGCGTGGTCGTGTCGAAGCGATGGCAGTAGTAGAGGTCGATGTAGTCGGTGCCAAGGTTCTTGAGGCTGCGCTCGCAGTTGTTGAAGATATGCTTGCGGCTCAGGCCCCGGCCGTTGACGCTCTTGCCGGTGCCGAAGAATACCTTGCTGGAGATGACGAGGTCCTCGCGCTCGTGCTTGGCGATGAACCGGCCGAGGAAGCGTTCGGCGTCACCGCCCGAATACGCATCCGCGCAGTCGTAGAAGTTGATGCCGGCGTCGAACGCGGCGTCGGCGATGGCCATCGCGTTGTCGACGGCGGCGGTGTCCTCGAGCCGGGTCATCCAGCTGCCGAGCGCGATCTCGCTCACCTTGATGCCGGCCTTGCCCACGTTGCGGTACTTCATGGTTGCTCCTTATTTTTATGTCGTACAGCGTCCGTTGCAGATCGAATCGATTCACCAAACGCGATCGCAGCAGCCGTGCCATCGATCTCACCCGGAACCGTATCCGATGTTTACGCTAACAACCCTAAAGGTTCAACCCCACTTGAACGCAAATCGCGAAACGCCGATACCTCCTAGCCATGGGACGGAATTTATCAGCCACATGCCATCGCATGAGCCAAACCCCGAACAGCCGGACACGAAAAAGCCTCCCCGCAACGCACCGGAAAGGTACGCCGCGAGGAGGCCACGTCCGATCGCGGTCGTGCGCGCAGAATAAGGAGAAGTTAAGACGCGCACGAAGGCGATCATGCCCGCCCAAGCCCGAGTGTTCCCGACTCGGGCAAGGTGGGAAATTCAGTTATGCGAGAAGAAGGCTCACTTCTCCCAGCCGATGTTCTGCGGCAGGTTGCCGGCGAAGCCGGACGGACCGTAGTTGGCGAGGCCCTTCTTGACGGCCACGTACTGGCCCGGGTTGGAGACCGGGACGGTGCCGTAGAGCTTGAGCGCGGCCTTCTCGGCCTCGTTCATGGCCTTGACCTGGTCGTCGTACTTCTCGTGGGCGCCGGCTGCCTTGACGAGCTTGTCGACCTCGTCGGAACCGACGTAGGTGAAGTTGGACGGGCCGTCGGAGGTGTACAGCTGCGGGGCGGAGGTCACGAAGCCAAGGGCCGCGCCGGCCTGCCAAGCCATCGGCAGCACCTGGTAGTCGCCGTTCATGACGGTGTCGGAGAACTTGGACTCGGCCACGTTCACGACCTTGATCTTGATGCCGGCCTTCTTCATCATCGCCTGATAGGCGTTGGCGAGGGCCTGCTGGGTGGCGTCGTCGCCGAAGAACGTGAAGGAGACCTCGAGGGTCTTGCCGTCCTTGGCGTAGTAGCCGTCGTCGCCCATCTTGTAGCCGTCGGCCTCGAGGGTCTTCTTGGCGTTGTCGGTGCTGAACTTGGACTCGGCGGGCATGTTGTCCTCATAGCCCTTCTGGAACGGCAGCAGCATCTCGGAGCCCGGGCGCTTGGCGTCCCAGTCCATGCCCTGGAACTGGATCTTGTTGTAGGTGTCGGCGTCGAAGGCTTGGGTCAAGGCCTTACGCACCTCAAGGTCGTCGAGCGGCTTGGACTTGCCGTTGTACTCGAGCACGCGGGTCTTGAGGCTGTAGCCGTAGCGCAGCTGGGCGTCCTTGACGGAACGCACGGCCTTCAGGTTGTCCTTGGTGGAGATGGACGTGGAGGCGTCGATCTCACCGTTCTGGAACGCGTTGATCTCGGCGGTCGAGGACATCACCTTGTAGACGACCTTGTCGAGCTTCGGCTTGTCGCCCCACCACTTCTCGTTCGGCACGAAGGTCACGCCGTTGTCGTTGAAGGAGTCGACCTTGTACGGGCCGGCCGCCCACTCGTTGTGCGGGTTCTTGACCCAGCCCTGGGTGAAGGTCTTGGCGTCGCCGGCCTCCGGGTTGACCAGCGCGGAGAACACGAGCTGCCACGGGTAGTACGGCTCGGAGTAGGTCACGATGACCTGCTTGGCGTTGTCGCCCTGCTTGACGCTGGCGATGCGGTCGAAGCCGTCGGTGCTCGGCGGGTTGTAGTTGGAATCCTTGCCGTTGAGGGCCTTCCAGGTCGCCTCGAACGCGGTCCAGTCGATGTCCTTGCCGTCGTTCCACTTGGCCTTCGGGTTGATGTCGTACTGCACGACCATCGGGTCGGAGCTGACGAGCTTCATGTCGGTCAGGTAGTCCGGGTTGACCTCGATCGGGTCGCCGCCGACCTCGTCGGTCATGAGCAGCTGCGGCTGGTACCAGCCCCACAGCTCGGACATGTAGCCGGTGTTGCCGTCGGTGGACAGGTAGTTCCAGTTGGAGGTGATCTCGGAGATCGGCAGGGTCAGCGTGCCGCCGTCCTTGACCTTGTCACGGTCCATGTGGTTGTCGTAACGCTGGTCGGCCTTCGGCATCGGCAGCGTGCCGGTGTACGACGAATCGAAGCCGGCGGCCGGTTCCTCGGTCGCGGTGGCGGCTCCGTTGGAGCCGTTGCCATTGCCCGTGCTGCCGCAGCCCGCGAGCAGCATGGCGAAGGCAGCGACGGATGCCGCGACGGCGGTCATCTTGCGCATGTTCTTCATGGTTGTTTCCTCTCTAATAAACCTGCGCGAGATTCCCCCGCGCAGGGTCCGACCTGTCATGCGAAATGGCATGCGACCTGATGGCCGCTCGGTCGGGAAGCATTGGCGGCACGCAGCATCGGCTTTTCGCCGCGGCAACGGGCCTGCTGGTCGACGCTCAGCGTGGGCATGAGCGGGCAACGGCCGGCGAACGGGCAGCCCTTGAACGATTCGGTCGGGCTGGGCACTTCGCCTTCGAGCACGATGCGCTTGCGCGTGCGCTCGGCGGCCGGATCGGGCACGGGCACGGCGCTGATGAGCGCCTGCGTGTACGGGTGCAGCGGATGCTCGAACACGTCCTCGGTCTCGCCGGATTCGACGATGCGGCCCAGGTACATGACGGCGACCTGGCTGGAGATGTGGCGGACGACCGACAGGTTGTGCGCCACGAACAGGTAGGCCACGCCGAGCTTGTTCTGCAAATCCTCGAGCAGGTTGATCACGCCGGCCTGAATGGACACGTCGAGCGCGGACACCGGTTCGTCGAGCAGCACGAGCTTGGGGTTGACGGCGAGGGCGCGCGCGATCGCGATGCGCTGGCGCTGGCCGCCGGAGAACTGCGTCGGGAAGCGGTCGACCTGATCGGGGTTCAGTTCGACGAGCCGCATGAGTTCGGCGATGCGTTCGCGGATCTGCTCCTTCGAGTAGTGCTGCACCTTCATCGGCTCGGCGAGGATGTCGTAGATCGGCAGACGCGGGTCGAGCGAGCTCATCGGGTCCTGGAAGACGTACTGCACGGCGGAACGCAGCTCGCGGCGCTGCTCGCGCGGCATCTTGCGCTCGAGCTTGGTGCCGAACATCTCGATCTCGCCTTCCTGCGGCTTGGCGAACTCCATGATCTCCATGAGCGTCGTGGACTTGCCCGAGCCGGACTCGCCGACGAGCGCGACGGTCTCGCCCTCGCGCACGTTGAGCGTCACGTCGTCGACCGCGCGCACCTCGCCGATCTTGCGACGCAGGAATCCGCCGCCGGTCAGCGGGAAGGTCTTGCGCATGTGCTGCACGTCGAGCACGGTCTTGCGCTGCTCGCGCGGCACGCCTTCGAACTTCGACTTGACGGCCTCGCCCACGCTGTACACGTCGCGGAACGTGAGTCCCTTACCCACGATCTCGGCGGTACGGTGGCAGGCGACGAACTGGCCTTCGCGGCCCGGCACCGGCTGCATGGCCGGCTCGCTCTGGCGGCACACGTCGGTCGCGAGCGGGCAGCGCGGAGAGAACGGGCAGCCCTTGGGCATGTTCACGAGGTTCATCGGCGAGCCGGGGATCGGCACGAGTCGGCTGGAGCGCTCGCGGTCGGAGCGCGGCACGGCGCCGAGCAGACCCATCGTGTACGGCATGGCCGGTTTGGAGAAGATCGTGTCGACGTCGGATTTTTCGACCGGACGGCCGGCGTACATGACGACGATGTCGTCGGCGATGCCGGCGATCACGCCGAGGTCGTGGGTGATGAAGATGACGGCCGCGCCGGTTTCGCGCTGCGCCTTGCGCAGGACTTCCAAGACCTGCGCCTGAATGGTCACGTCAAGCGCGGTGGTCGGCTCGTCGGCGATGATGACGTCGGGGTCGTTGGCGATGGCCATGGCGATCATGACGCGCTGGCGCATGCCGCCGGAGAACTCGTGCGGGAACGACTTCAAACGATCCTCGGGGTCCGGGATACCGACGAGGTTCATCAGCTCGATCGAACGGTCGTGGATCTGCTCCTCGGTCATCTTCGGGTTGTGGGTGACCAGCGCTTCCTTGATCTGGTCGCCGATCGAGAACACCGGGGTCAGGGCCGACAGCGGGTCCTGGAACACCATCGCGATGCCACGCCCACGAATCTTGCTCATCTCGAGATCGGACTTGGTGAGCAGTTCGTCGCCGTGGTACGTGATCGAGCCGGTCACCTTCGCGTTCTTGTCGAGCAGGCCCATGATGGCCATCGACGTGACGGACTTGCCCGAGCCGGACTCGCCGACGATGCCGAGCGTGCGGCCGCGATACAGGTCGAAGTTCATGCCGCGCACCGCGTGCACCGTGCCGGCTTCGGAGGCGAAGCTGACGGTGAGGTCGCGCACGCTGATGACCGGCTGCTCGTTCTCGTTCGCGGTGTCGTTCACGGTTGCTCCTGTTGCGTTCGTAGTCGTTGCGTTCTTGTCGTTCATGATGGTCGCCATCCGATTCGGTTACTCGGCCTTGCCGCCGGAACGGGAGTACGGGTCGATCGCGTCGCGCAGGCCGTCGCCGATCAGCTGCACGGAGAAGGTCAGGATGATCAGCATGATCGACGGGAAGACCAGCACCCACGGGGAGGTCTGCACGACCGACTGGCCGGCGTTGAGCAGCGTGCCGAGCGACGTGTCGGGGGCCTTGATGCCCAGGCCCAGGAAGCTCAGCGAGGTTTCGCTGTTGACCGCGCCGATGACGCCGAGCACGGTGTTGATGACGAGCACGGAGCCGAGGTTCGGCACGAGGTGGCGCACGATGATCGTGAACGACGGCACGCCCATGAACTTCGCCGCGCGCACGTACTCGCGGTCGCGCAGCGAGAGGGTCAGCGTGCGCAGGGTTCGCGCGTAGCCGATCCAGCCGAACGCGGTCAGACCGATCGCCAGCCAGATCCAGTCGCTGCCGCCCTTGGCCATGCCGACGATCAACGCGATGAGCAGGAACGACGGGACGACGAGCAGCATGTCGAGCAGCCACATGCCGACCTTCTCGAACCAGCCCTCGAAGAACGCGACCGCGGTACCGACGAGCGCGGCGATGATCGTGATGCAGATCGAGGAGAGGATGCCGATCGTGAGCGAACGGCCGAGGCCGCGCACGATCATCGCGTACAGGTCGGAGCCGCCGACGGTCGTGCCGAGCCAATGTTCGGAGGACGGCGGCGCGGCGAGCGCGGCGAAGTCCGGCTCGTCGTAGCTCCACTGCGAGAAACGCGCGCCGAACGCGGCGAAGAAGATCAGGATCAGCAGCACGATCAGGCCGACCACCGCGGACGGGCGGCGGCAGAAGCGGCGCACGTACAGCATCATGCGGCCGGTGCGCTTGAAGTCGTCGTGCTTGCCGGACTTGCCGTCGGCGGTCACGGCGACCGTCTGGCTGTCGCCGTTCTGCTCGTCGCGCACCTCGTCGGTCGCGTCCGCGTCGGCGACCATGTTCTCGGAATCGTTCATCATATCGATCGTCCTTTACTCACGTTCCACGTATCGGGATCGGGCGTCTCAGCTCAGTCGGATGCGCGGGTCGAGCCACGCGGAGAAGATGTCGGCCAGCAACGCGCCGGTCAGCGTGCACACGCCGCCGAACGCGGCCACGGCGACCGCGCCGTTGATGTCGTTCTGCGCGATCGTCTGCGTGAAGTACATGCCCAGGCCGTTGATCGCGAACACGTTCTCGGTGATGACCGCGCCGGTGAACACGCCGGCGATCGAGAACGCGACGTCCACGGCGGTCGGGATCAGGCTCGTGCGCAGCGCGTGGCGGCGGATTGCGATGTTGAGCGGCAGGCCCTTCGCGCGGGCGGTGCGCACGTAGTCGGCGTTCATCGTGTCGAGCAGGTACGTGCGCTGGGTGAGGTGGTAGCTCACCGTGCCGGGGATCGTCATGACGATGGTCGGCAGGATCAGGTGCTGCAGGTAGTCAAGCACCCACAGGACCGGGTTGTTGCCCTGGTACGAGTGCAGACCGGTCACGTAGAACGCGCGGGTGCCGACGAGGTTGTTGAAGTTGATGGCGATGAGCACGACCATCAGGCCCATGACGGCGGCCGGGATGACCAGGAAGAACGTGGCGACCGAGTTGAGCACGCGATCCTGCCACTTGTACTGGCGGATGGCCGTGTACACGCCGATGCTCACGCCGAAGATGATCGCGAGGATCGTGGCGAGGGTCACGAGCTGCAGCGACGCGGCGATACGCGAGGCGATGGCCGGACCGACCGGCGACTGGTCAGGGCTTAAGCCCCAGTCCCAGCGGGTCACGATGCCTTTGAGCCAACGGCCGTAGCGAATGATGACGGGTGTCTTGTCGTTGATGTTCGCCATGTCCAGCGAACGGTCGATGGACGCCATCGGCGGGCGCGGATTGCGCGACATGTAGTTCGAACGCGGGTCCATGAACGCGCTCGCGAGGAAATACGTCATCGACACTGCCACGAACAGCATGATGATGTAGTTGCCGATGCGCTTGATGATGTACTTGAGCACCCTTCACCTCCTGTAAGCCTCGACAGGTTTATCCCTATAAGGTGAACATGCAAAATTCAATCCAATATATGAGATGGGGTATTGACGGATGTCCGCTTTGGGGGTATTGCAAAAACCGTTTTAGTTAGCGGTAACCGGTGCAATTCAAACCCGTTTGTTAATTTTGCGTTTCGAGTTCGTACAGCGAACACGCAGTACAATGTCTGCGGATTTTCAGTTGCCGCCTCGCCGTCACGCGGCCCAGGGCAATCACGCCCGCGGCATCAGCCATCCATCGTCAATCCAAAGGAACCAACCAATGCCAAGCAACGCAGCCATCAAACCGGAACTGCTCGCCAAGTACGCCGCCGACTTCAACGCCGACCGCGCCAACCTCGTCGCCGCCGACGCCGCCGTCTCGTCCGGCGTGCTCAAGGCCGCCACCGACTACCGCGGCGTGCGCGAGCTGCCGCGCGACTTCTCGGTCGAACTCAAGCAGGGTTCGATCACCAACCAGAAGCACTCCGGCCGCTGCTGGATGTTCGCCTCGCTCAACACGCTGCGCTACGAGCTCATGCACCGCTGGAACCTCGAGGACTTCGAGTTCTCCGAGACGTACCTGTTCTTCTGGGACGCGATGGAGAAGTCCAACACGTACCTCGAGAACGTGCTCGCCACGCTCGACGAGCCGACCGACAGCCGCGTCTTCGAAGCCATCAACTACGGTCCGTCCGACGACGGCGGCTGGTGGCAGATGTTCGCCGCGCTGGTGAACAAGTACGGCCTCGTGCCCAAGAGCGCCTACCCGGAGTCGGCCAACTCCACCGATTCCTCCGCGTTCAAGCAGTACCTCAACTCGAGGCTGCACGGCTTCGCGGCCGAGCTGCGCCGCCGTCACGCGGCCGGCGCATCCGTCGAGGAGCTGCGCGCGGCGAAAGACGAGGAGATGTCGGTCGTGTACCGCATCTGCGCGATCTCGCTCGGCGAGCCGCCGGCGAAGTTCGACTGGATCGCCCGCACCAAGGGCGACGACGATGCGAAGGGCGGTTGCAAGGACGGCGGCAAGAAGGCCGAGGGCTGCTGCAAGGATTCGGCCGACGAGGCCAAGTCCTGCAAGTGCGGCGACGGCTGCAAGTGCGAGTCCGGCAAGTCCTGCGGCTGCGGCAAGCACTCCGGCATCGACGACCGTCCGGTCATCCGCGAGACCGGCATCACGCCGCTCGAGTTCTATAAGAAGTACGTTCCGGTCGACGTCAACGACTTCGCGACGCTGTGCAACTCGCCGATGGAACGCACGCCGTTCGGCAAGCGCTACCGCATCCGCTTCTCCGCGAACGTGGCCGAGGCCGGCGACATGGAGTTCGTCAACGTGCCGCTCGACGTCTTCAAGAAGGCCGCGATCGACCAGCTCACGGCCGGACACCCGATCTGGTTCGCGTGCGACTGCATGCAGTTCGCGCTGCGCGACGCTGGCTTCTTCGACCAGTCCGTCGTGCGCGTGGACCGGCTGTTCGGCACCGAATTCCCGCTCGACAAGGCCGACGGTCTCGAGTACGGCGACAGCCCGAGCAACCATGCGATGACGTTCACCGGCGTGAACCTCGACGAGGACGGCAAGCCGAACCGCTGGAAGGTCGAGAACAGCTGGGGCAAGGACAACGGCGTGGACGGCTACTACGTGATGTCCGACGCGTGGTTCGACCGCTTCGTGACCGAGATCATCATCCGCAAGGACTTCCTTGACGAGGCGACGCGTGCGCTGCTCACCGCCGAGCCGGTCCAGCTCGACCCCTGGCAGCCCCTCACCCAGCCCTGCCGCTGACCCGTCTCCTGAGCCCGTCTCTCTCCTCCCGGGCATACGCCCGTTTCAAGGAGTCAGAACGGCCGTAAGCCCGGGAACCACAGCCCGAGAACCACAGCCCGAGAACCACCCCCACCCCGGCCTCACCTCCCGGGCTTACGCCCGTTTCGGGGCACCAAACCGACCGTATGCCCGGGAAACAGCACACCACGCCCAGACATACGCACACCCCTCCCGGGCTTACGGCCGTTTCACAGGGCTGAACCGGCCGTATGCCCGGGAACCACACCTACCCCGGTCTCACCTCCCGGGCTTACTGCCGTTTCGAAAGGTCAGAACGGCAGTAAGCCCGGGAACCAGCCCCGCTATAACACCTCCGAGGCTTATGGCCTCCTTCCCGCGCGTGTAGCCACCCTCTTCCCGGGCTTACGCCCGTTTCGAGGTATCCAATCGGCCGTAAGCCCGGGAACCACCCCCACCCCGGCCTCACCTCCCGGGCATACGGCCGTTTCGGGACACCAAACCGACCGTATGCCCGGGAAACAGCACATCACACCCAGACATACGCACACCCCTCCCGGGCTT
Source organism: Bifidobacterium simiiventris (assembly GCF_019331715.1). Taxonomy (GTDB): domain Bacteria; phylum Actinomycetota; class Actinomycetes; order Actinomycetales; family Bifidobacteriaceae; genus Bifidobacterium; species Bifidobacterium simiiventris. The sequence continues at coordinate 91,977 of NZ_JAHBBG010000003.1, read as the reverse complement.
ACGGCCGGTTGGAGGGGACGGAACGGCCGTAAGCCCGGGAGACGAAACCGTCACGACAACAAAAAGGCTTCCTTCGGAATTCCGAAGGAAGCCTTACCTGTGTGCGTATGTTTACTGCAGCTTTTCGACTTGGTTGAAGCCCAGCTCCACCGGCGTATCGCGGCCGAAGATGGACACGAGCACGGTGAGCTTCTGGGTGGTGGGCTCGACGTCGGAGACGACGGCGGCCATAGTGGTGAACGGACCGTCGGTGACGGTGACCTGGTCGCCGACCGCATAGGAGACCTCGACGGTGCGCTTCTTGGCGGCGGCAGGCTTGTCGCCGGCCTTCTTGAGCGCCTCGGAGGCGATCATCGGGGCCATCATCTGGACGACTTCCTTGCGCGACAGCGGCGCCGGATCCTTAGTCGGACCGACGAAGCCGGTCACACCCTCGGTTTCGCGCACGATGCGACGAGCGTCCTCATCCGGCCACATGCGGATGAGCACATAGCCCGGCACACGCACGCGGGTGATGACCTTCTTGCCCTTGTCAGTGTGCTTCTCGACTTCCTCCATCGGCACTTCGACCTGGAAGATCTTGTCTTCGAGACCGAAGCTGACGATACGGGACTCGACGTTGGTCTTCACGCGCTTCTCGTAGCCGGAGTACGTGTGCAGCACGTACCACTTGCCTTCGAGATTGCGCAACGACTTGGAGAATTCCTCGACTGCCTGGGCGCCGGCGTCCTGCGCTTCGGCGGACGGTTCGGAGGATTCGTCGGACGCAGACGTATCCTCATCAGCCGGTTCAGTGACGGCATCGGCCGGAGTGGATTCGGCAGCGACGTCAGAGGCGGTCTCGTCATTCTCGTCGTCAACCGGCAGGGCGTCGAGGTTCACTTCAGGCTGCTGTGCCTCGTCATCCGGCGTGATGTCCGGCAGGGCATCGAGATTTTCGAGATTCACTTCATCATTCATGCGTCAATTCACCTTCAGGTTGGTTCGAAAATCAGCCGAAAATCCACAGCACGAGCTTGCCCAGACCGAAGTCCATGCCCGTGACGAGCGCCATGAGGAACAGCACGAAAAGAAAAACGGCCAGAGACCAGAAGAACAGTTCCTTGGCGGTGGGAGTAACGACCTTGCGAAGTTCGTCGATGATCTGCTTGATGAACAAGCCGATCTGCATAAAGACATTAGGTTTCTTTGCCGAGACGGCCTTGCTTGCCTTCGCCATAACCATCCTTACGATCACATATTCATCAAGAGACTTGGCAGGGAAGGCGGGACTCGAACCCACAACCTACGGTTTTGGAGACCGTTGCGCTACCAATTGCGCCACTTCCCTAGGTGAACTCTGCCATGCTAGCGAACCTGTCAGACAGGACGCTTGCGCCCGGCAAAACCGCCAAGATGGAATAGTAGCGCATGGCTTCGATTTCGTCCAATCATACGAAAAATCCCGTGGAAAAACCACGGGATTTCAACGTTTTTACGGCATGTCTCGATGTGGAATCACGCCAACCGGCAACAGCCGACCTCGCTACGCTCGGACTCAAGTCTGCCTTCGCTCAGCCTATCGGCCTCGCTCAGGGCTCACCTACGAACAGCCCACTGGGCTGTTCGTTTAACGGCTCGCCCACTCCTTGAACCGGCGCATGCCTTCGGCGAGCTGGTCGTCGGCGAGCGCGTAGGAGAAGCGCAGGTATCCGGGGGCGCCGAACGCCTCGCCCGGCACGGCGGCCACATGGGCCTCCTCGAGCAGCGCGGCGGCCAGTTCGGAGGAAGTCGCGCACACGGTGCCCCGCTCCCCCAGCGGACGGTTCAGCAGTCCGCTCACGTCGGCGAACGCGTAGAACGCGCCGGTCGGCGTCGGGCAGATCACGCCGTCGATGTCGTTCAACGCGGCGACGATCGCCTTGCGTCGCGCGTCGAACGCCTCACGCATCGCATACACCACGTCGAGCGGACCGGACACGGCCGCCAGCGCCGCGCGCTGCGACACGTTCGCCACGTTCGACGTCATATGGCCCTGCAGCTTGGACGCGGCCTTGGCGACCGGCAGCGGCGCGATCAGCCAGCCGACGCGCCAGCCCGGCATCGCGTACGTCTTCGCCACGCCGTTGAGCACGATGAGCTGGTCGCGGCATTCCGGCACGGCCGCGCCGATGTACGTGGTCTTCGCGCCGTCGTAGTTGAGATGTTCGTAGATCTCGTCGGAGATGATCCAGATGTGGTGCTCGATGGCCCACTTCGCAATGCCGCGAATCGTCTCGGCCGACCACAACGCGCCGGTCGGGTTGTTCGGCGAGTTGACGATGATCGCCTTCGTGCGTTCGGTGCGCGCCGCCTCCAGCGCGTCAAGATCCGGCTCGAAACCGCGCTCGCCGCCCGCGAACACCAGCACCGGCTTGCCGCCGGCGAGCTTGACGGCCTCCGGGTAGCTCGTCCAGTACGGGGTCGGGATGATGACCTCGTCGCCGTCGTTGAGCAGCACTTGGAACGTCGAATACACGGCCTGCTTGCCGCCGTTGGTCACCACGACCTGGTCGGCGCTCACCTCGTAGCCGGAGTCGCGCAGGGTCTTCGCCGCGATCGCCTCGCGCAGCTCGGGCAGGCCCGGCGTCGGCGTGTACTTGTAGTTCTTCGGGTCACGGCACGCCGCGGCGGCCGCGTCGACCACATAGTCGGGGGTCGGGAAGTTCGGCTCTCCCGCGCCGAAGCCGATCACATCGAGCCCGGCGGCCTTCATCGCCTTCGCCTTGGCATCGACGGCCAGCGTCGCGCTGGGTGCCACGTTGTTGATACGGTCGGAAAGAGTCTGCCAGTCAGCCATAGTCATGGCTTCTAAGATAGCCCCGGCGCACGATGTATGGAAGCGTGTCGCGTCGCCGATCGCACGGCATGATCAGCCAGACCGATTGGATACGACGTATGGTGCAATGGTGCTACGAGAAGATATTACGAAGGAGTTGCCATGACCGGTTCCAGCCATCCTTCGCGCCACGACGGCGAACGTCTCGGCCAGCACGTCAGCGATCGTTCGCATGCACAGGTCACCGCGCACCGTCGCTGGATCGGCGTCGCACTTGTCGGATTACGCAACGCGGTGGCCGCGCTGTCCGTCTTCGCGATCGTGTTCGCTGTCGCATACGCCGTCCCGCGCTACTTCGTCCGTACCAACGTCACCGGCCAGTCGTCCGGCGGCGACGTCAACGGAACCACAACCAACCCCACGCACGATCCGCTCAGCCGCCGTTCCGCGCCCGAACCCGACCCCGGCGACATCACGATCGGCCTGAACGGTTCCGCCGTCACCTACGTGCTCAAGGGCGAGCAATACGTCGAGGGCGGCGCGCACGCGATCGAGCCGACCGACGGCGTGCTCACGTCGAAGATCACCGTCAGCGGCACGGTCGACACGGCCACGCCCGGCGACTACGGCATCCGGTACGCCGTGCGCGACTCGCAGGGCCACGCCGCGACCGTCACGCGCACGGTCAAGGTCGTCGAGTCGATGGACACGCAGTCCGCCGGCATCCCTGTGCTCATGTACCACTACGTGTACGATCCAGCCGACCCGCCCGCCGATCTCAACGCGAACTTCATCCCGGTCACGTCGCTCGAACAGCAGCTCACGTACCTCACCGAGCACGATTTCTACTTCCCGTCGTGGGCCGAGGTGAGCGCGTTCATTGACGGCACGCATTCCCTGCCCGCGCGCAGCGTCGTACTCACGTTCGACGACGGCGAGCCGCGCTTCTTCCGCTACGGCGAGCCGATGCTGACCAAGTACCGGGTGCCGGCCACGTCGTTCGTCATCGGGTCGGACGGCGACGCGCTGAACAAGATGAAGCAGCACGCGTCGCCGTATCTGGAGTATGAGTCGCATTCGTTCGACATGCATCGTGCGGGCGGCACGGTCGGTCATGGCGGGCGGATCAGCGCGATGACGAAGGACGAGATCGTAGCCGATCTCAAACAGTCCGCGTTGGTGACCGGGTCGATGCAGGCGTTCGCGTATCCGTTCGGTGACACGACCCCGGACGCGCAGGCCGCGGTGGCCGAGGCCGGCGTGCCGCTCGCGTTCACGACGGCGTACGGATGGGCGATGGTCGGTGACGATCCGACGCTGCTGCCGCGCGTGCGGATTCAGGGAGACGGCACGCTGGATGCGTTCGCTGCCGCGATTCAGTGACGCGCCCGGACGGCGGGTTCCCGATAACGGGTGGATTCGAATCCTGACTCGGTTATAGGTGGGTAAATCCGGACCCCGGCGCAGACCGACTTGATCATAAGTGGGTAAATCCGGACCCGAAAATGGCCAGAAGACGAAAGGTGGGTATTTCTCAACTACTTGGAGCTGATTTCGATCGGTTAATGGTCCGGAAATACCCACCTATGGATTCGTGGATCCGGAAATACCCACTTTTGACGGAGAATCCGAAAGATAGACCGACTTTCCCCGGCCGATTCGGTCAGACCGATCTTGGATCCGAACCGGCCGCCAAACCGGTATGGCCACAGCCCCATCGACTGTCCAGGTCGGCCCAGATCGATCAGCCGGGACCAGACTCTATACCAGCACGAGGTTGTCGCGGTGGACGAGCGGATGGGCGTATTCCTCGCCGAGGAAGCGCTTGAGCTGCGTGGTGGTGCGGCCGAGCATCTGCGGGATCTCCTCGGAGTCGAAGCCCGCCAACCCGCGCGCCAGATGCGTGCCGGCCTCGTCATCGATCCACACCGGGTCGCCGGCCGAGAACTCGCCATGCACCTCGAGTACGCCCGCGGCCAACAGGCTCGCACGCCCGCCGCGCACCGCCGAAGCCGCGCCCGCGTCGGCCACCAACACCCCGCGCGGATTCGCCGCGAACCCGATCCACAGCCGGCGTGACGATCCACGCTGCTTGACCGGTGCGAACGCCGTGCCCACCGGGTCGCCCATCAGGGCCGGCCCCGCGAACCGGGCACATGTCATCACGGTCGGGATGCCGGACGCCGCGGCCACGCGCGCCGCCTCCAGCTTGGTCACCATGCCGCCCGTGCCCACGCCGGACGTCGACCCGCCGATGCGCACGTTGTCAAGCGTCTCGACCACATTCGGTACAAACGAAATCTTTCGCGATCCCGGTTCGGACGGCGGCGCGGTGTACAGCGCGTCCACGTCCGTGAGCAGCACGAGCGCGTCGGCCCGCACGAGATTCGCCACCAGCGCCGACAGTCGGTCGTTGTCGCCGAAGCGAATCTCGTTGCTCGCCAGCGAATCGTTCTCGTTGACGATCGGCACGACACCGAGATCGAGCAGACGACCGAGCGTGCGCTGCACGTTGCGGTACTGCTGCGGTCTGATCGTATCCTCCGCGGTGATCAGAATCTGCCCGACACGTACGCCGAACCGGCCGAACGCGGCCTCATACTGGGCCATAAGCAGTCCCTGACCGACTGCGGCGGTCGCCTGCTGCGTGGCGACGTCAGTCGGTCGGGAGTCGAAGCCGAGCGGGCCGAAACCGGCCGCGATCGCGCCGGACGAGACAAGCACGACGCGCGCGCCCTGCCGCACGGCCGCCGACAGCGCGGCGACCAGCGCGCCGAGTTTGCCGGCATCCAGATGACCGGACGGCTTGGTCAGCGAACTCGATCCGACCTTGACGACGACGGTCTGCGCGGCCGCGATCGCGCGGCGCACCTCGGCCTCCGTAAGCATGCTTGCCCCCTCTAGTCCTCACCCATCCTCGGCTCCCCTTGTCAGGGGAGCTGTCATGCTACGCATGACTGAGGGGTAGTCAGGAGGTTTAGAACGTTCCATTGCGTTGACGCTCCCCCAGTCAGCTGCGCTGACAGCGTCCTGCAACTGCGGACGGCCTACGGCCGCGCTCTGCTGGCTCGCTGTCGCTCGCACCTCGCCTACAAACGCCGCCGGCGTTTGCTTCACGGCTCGGCCCCAACCGAGGGGGCCAAGAGTATGATCACTCCTCGTCCGTGTCGCCGCGGCCGAACAGGCTCGTCTCGTCGTGACGGTCGTCGTCGACGGACGGGTCGGCCCAGTGGCCGGCCGCACGTTCCGCGGCCATCGCCTCGCGCACGGCCGCACGCGCGTCCATCATCTCGTGGTACTGGCGGCGACGTTCGGAGTTCGTACGGCGACGGCCGCCCGGCTCCTCGGTCTCCAGGCGCAGATCCTTGCCGCGGGCGCCCAGCTGCGCGCCGTCCAGCATCTCCGCGCCGGCCGCGATCGTCGGATCCCAGTCGAACTCGACCGCGCGCGGGCCACGGCCGATACGCACTTCGTCGCCCGGCTTCGCGCCCTGCCGGCGCAACTCGTCCTCCACGCCCAGCTTGGCCAGGCGGTCGGCGAGATAGCCGACGGCCTCGTCGTTGTCGAAGTTCGTCTGCATGACCCAGCGCTCCGGCTTGGTGCCGCGCACCTCGAACCAGAACTGCGAGCCGTCCGCGCTTTCGCGACGCTCCACCGTGAAGTCGAGCGCGCTGCCGCCCTCGTCGGCGCGGCGACGGCGGCGACCGCCCTGCTCGAGCGGCTTGATGACCACGCGGGCCTCCTCCTCGGCCTGCTCGCGCTTGGCCACCTCGGCCCGCATGTCCGCGACCATCGCGGCCAGCGCGAAGCCAAGTTCCTTCAAACCGGCATGCGAGGCGGTGGACACCTCGAAGACCTTGAAGCCGAGCTTCTCGAAGTCCGGACGCACGAAATCGGCCAGTTCCTTGGCCTCCGGCACGTCGATCTTGTTGAGGATGATGATGCGCGGGCGGTCCGGAATCGGAATCGCGCCCAACGGCAGTTCGAGCTTGTCGGCGTACTCGGCCAGCTCGTGCTCAAGCGCCTGATAGTCGCTCATCGGGTCACGGTCCGGCTCGAGCGTGGCGCAGTCGATCACATGCGCAATGATCTCCGTGCGCTCGATGTGGCGCAGGAACTCAAGGCCAAGGCCCTTGCCCTCGGACGCGCCCGGAATCAGACCCGGCACGTCGGCGATCGTATAGCGCGAGTCGCCGGCCATGACCACGCCGAGGTTCGGCACGAGCGTGGTGAACGGATAATCCGCGATCTTCGGCTTGGCCGAACTCATCGCGGCGATCAGACTGGACTTGCCGGCCGACGGGAAGCCGACCAGCGCGACATCGGCGATCGACTTGAGTTCGAGGATCACATCGCGCTCCTCGCCCAGCTCGCCGAGCAGCGCGAAGCCCGGGGCGCGGCGCGTACGATTCGCGAGAGCCGCATTGCCAAGACCGCCGGCACCGCCATACGCGGCGACGAAACGATCACCCTCGTGGCGCAGGTCGGCGAGCTGCTCGCCGGGACGCTTCGACTGACCGGCCGCGCCCTTGGCCTCGAAGACGACCGTGCCGACCGGAACCGGCAGGATCAGATCGTCGCCCTTGGAGCCGTCCTTCGTGTCGCCCAGGCCCATCGTGCCGTTGCCGGCCGCGCGGTGCGGCACGAAACGGTAGTCGAGCAGGCTGTTCGCGTTGCGCGTCGCCTCGAAGATGACGGAGCCGCCGTCGCCGCCGTTACCGCCGTTCGGGCCGGCGAGCGGCTTGTACTTTTCACGTCGGATGCCGGCGGAGCCGTTGCCGCCGTCGCCGCCCTTGACATGGACGGTTACGCGATCCACAAAATCACTCATGTGCTTACCTTATCGTTGCCGTTGGTCTTGGTTCTGCGTTGCTGACTGTGCCGATACTCGACGTTATGTTGGTGACCCTACCGCGCGGGATCGGGATATGTATTGCCAGACACGCTCCAGGCCGCTCGGCCAAGTCTTACGGTCTGGCAATACATATCCCGATCCCCCGCTACGTATGTGCGGAATGTTCCGGAATGCAGTGATGGGTTGCGTAGAGTACGCAGAGACGGGATACTTTACGATCCAGAAGGGGGTGTGTTTGTGGATCGCGTGGAGGGAGGGGATATAGAAAAAGCCGCGTCCGGTGGGGCGCGGCTTTAACGCTTGGGATGGCGTGCTCAGGCGGCGATCACGTCGACGACCTTGCGGTCGCGGCGAACGCCGAACTTCACGCTACCGTCGGTGAGGGCGAACAGGGTGTGATCCTTGCCCATGCCGACGTTCTCGCCCGGGTGGAACTTGGTGCCACGCTGGCGGATGATGATGTTGCCGGCCACGACGGCTTCGCCGCCGAACTTCTTCACGCCGAGGTATTGCGCGTTAGAATCGCGACCGTTGCGCGAGCTGGAAGCGCCCTTCTTGTGTGCCATGATCTGTTCCTTTCGGTCCTAAGCCCAAGCCTGAAATCAGGCGATCGCCGTGATCTTGACGGCGGTCAGCTTCTGGCGGTGACCCTTGCGACGGGCAACGCCGGTCTTGTTCTTGTACTTCATGATGTTGATCTTGGGGCCCTTGGCCTCATCGTCAACAACTTCGGCCTTGACGGACACCTTCGCCAGATCAGCGGCGGCCAGGGTGACCTTGGCACCGTCGACAACGAGGGCAGCCGGGAACTCCACGGCATCGCCCTTCTTGGCGTCGAGACGGTTCACGAGGATCACGTCACCGACCTCGACCTTTTCCTGATGGCCACCGGCCTTCACAATCGCGTACATTCTTCGTTCCTTGCTATGGTGTTATAAAGCTACTTGCCTGACGCACGCAAGCCGCTGGTCAGACACCGACTGTCTAACGTACACCGACCCCTGTACTAACGCAAGTTGAATTCCGGGCGTGTCAAACTCGACACGCCCGGAATATCTTAAATTATGGTGTCAGACAGGAGACGGTCACTCCTCGCTGTCGGCGTTGTTCGCGGCGACGGCGGCCGCAGCGATCGCGGCGAGCTTGGCCTTCACGTCCGGGGAGGATCCTTGCGGAACCTGCACATCCGTGCCGCGGCCGTGCTTGTTCGTCTTGATGAACGGGTCGCCGCCCTTGAGCGCGTACGGATCGTCATAGTCGGCGTTCACGGTCGGCTCGTCGTGGAGGATGAAGCCGCGGCCCTTGCAGGTCGGGCATTCCTCGGAGAACGCCTCCACCAGGCCCTGGCCGATGCGCTTGCGCGTCATCTGCACGAGGCCGAGCGAGGTGACCTCCGCCACCTGGTGCTTGGTGCGGTCGCGCGCCAGGCATTCGACCAGCCGGCGCAGCACGAGGTCGCGGTTCGCGGGCATGACCATGTCGACGAAGTCGATCATCACCATGCCGCCGATGTCGCGCAGCCGCAGCTGGCGCGCGATCTCCTCCGCAGCCTCGAGGTTGCACCGGGTCACCGTCTCCTCGAGCGACTTGCCACGGCCAATGAAGCGACCAGTGTTCACGTCGATCGTGGTCATGGCCTCGGTGCGGTCGATGACGATCGAGCCGCCGGACGGCAGGTACACCTGACGTTCCATGCCCTTGCGAAGCTGCGAGTCGATCTGCCACTTGTCGAACACGTCCTTGCCGTTGTGCTCGGCCGGGTCCCACTTGACGAGCTTGTCGCGCAGGTCGGGGGCCATCGTCTCGAGGTATTCCTCGATGCGCTCGTACACCTTGTCGCCTTCGACGATCATCTGCTTGAAGTCGTCGTTGAAGATGTCACGCACCACGCGGATCGCCACATCCGGCTCGCCCTGCAGGAGCTTGGGACGGCGGCCGTGCAGGAACTCGTCGCGCTTGGCGGTGATGCGTTCCCACTGGCGCACCAGGCTTTCCAAATCCTTCACAATCGCCTCTTCGGACGCGCCTTCGGCGGCCGTGCGGATGATCACGCCCATGTCCTTCGGCGCGATCTTCGAGACGATGTTCTTCAGACGCGAACGTTCGCGGTCGCTGAGCTTGCGGCTCACGCCGGTCATGCCGCCGGACGGCACGAGCACGAGGAAGCGGCCGGCCAGCGTGACCTGCGAAGTGAGTCGCGCGCCCTTGTGGCCGATCGGGTCCTTGGTGACCTGCACGAGCACCGGATCGCCCGACTTGAACGCGAGTTCGATGCGTCGCGGCTGGCCGTCGAGACGCGCCGCGTCCCAGTTGACCTCGCCCGCGTACAGCACGCCGTTGCGCGCCTGTCCGATGTCGACGAACGCGGCCTCCATGCTCGGCAGCACGTTCTGCACGCGGCCGAGATACACGTTGCCAACGGTCGCAACTTCCTGGATATCGGACACGTAATGCTCGACGAGCACGTTGTCCTCGATCACCGAGATCTGCGTGTGGCGACCGCGTTCGCGCACCACCATCAGACGCTCGACGTTCTCGCGGCGCGCAAGGAAATCCTGCTCGAGGATCGTGGACTGGCGCGAACGTTCGCGACGGTTGTCGCGGCGACGCTGCTTCTTGGCCTCGAGTCGCGTAGAGCCTTCAATGTCGGTGATCTCGTCGATGTACTGCTGCTTGCGCGAGCGGCGCGGCACGAGATCCTCGACGGCCTCCTCGCCCGACTTGGAACGACGGCGGCGACGGCGGCGCGTGACGGTCGAATCCTCGGATTCCTCGTCCTCGCGGCGGCGACGCGGAGACTCGTCACGGTCGTCGGAGTCGGAGTCGTCAACGTTTGCAGTCGCGCTCTCCTCGGCGGCGTTCGTCTCGCGTTCCGTGTCGCGGTTGCCGCGGCGACGGCGACGGCGGGAACGGGTCGGGCCTTCCGACAGATCCTCTTCGGTGATCGGCGCATACGTGATGTCGTCGAACTCGAGATCCTCCTCGATCTGTTCGACCTCGGCGGCGGCGCGGCGCTCCTGCGCGTTCAGACGGCGGGAACGGCGCGAGCGGCCGGACGCGGACGATCCGTCGGCCTGCGCGGAGTCGTTGTCGCTCGCGTTCTGATCGGCGTTCGTATCGTCGGCGTTCGCGCTGCGATCGATTGCAGTGTCCTGCGGCACGACCGTCAGTTCGGTGCTGGTGCCGCGACGACGGCGGGAACGGCGCGACGAACGGCCGGACTCAGCGTCGCGATCAGCATTGCTCGATTCCGATTCGTCGTGATCATCATCACGCACACGATCTTCACGAGCCGAACGGCGCGAGCCACGATCATCAACGACATCGGTACGATCATCGTCACGATGATCCGCACGTCCGGTCGTCGACGGCAACACCGGCTCCTGGAACAGCAACGAGGTCATCGGACGACCGGAGCGCGGCGATGAATCGATCGGCAGCAGGTCAAGCGCGTCGAACGCACGCTCATCGCTGGATTCCTCGCCGTAGTCGTCATGAGAACGGCTGCGGCGCGAGCTGGCACGATCGTCGTGACGATCGTCGCTGAACGGCTCGTAATCCGACACTGGGCCACGCCGGCGCGAACGGCCGGACGGCTGGTCGTCGTCGTAGCGAGTGTCGTAATCGTCGTCGTAGGACGAACGGCGACGGCGCGAACGGGTGCGACGCGACGAACGGTCGTCGTCGGACTGGTCGTCGCGATCATCATGCACGGCCGCGGCACGCAAGTCATTGGACTGGTCGTCGTTCACGAGCGAATGGCGACGAGCGCCGGAACGCGACGATCGACGCGGCGAATCGGTGTCCGAACCGGCCGCCGGAACAACGGCCGACGACTCGGAGTCCTTGCGCTGCGCGGCCTCCGCGGCCTCGATATCGGCGACGCGCGGCTCCTCGAACAGCGGCGCGGCGTGCTCCTGCACGGTCAGTTCGAGCGCGGCGCCTGCCGCACCCGCGCCGCGCACCACGCGACGGCCGCCACGACGACGGCGCGGGGTGGGGTTGACGGACACGGACGAACCGGACGTCGTCGCGGACGATGCGGCTGCCGGAGCGGAAACTACAGGCTGCGATGCAGCATCGGCCGTCGGAACGGCCTGATCCGCGTTGTTCTGGGTTGAATTCTGGTCAACGGCTTCGGCTTCGCCAAAGCCCTCATGGTTCACACTGGGCACGATGCTCCTCGGCGCCGCGCTGCAATCGCAACGCCTATGTCAAGCCTCATACGGTCGTCACACCGCGCTCTCACCGCGGCCGCGCATCTATTGCGCCATATGAAGCACCGGTCAAAAAGTCAATGCTGCGACGGCGGACACCGGCCCCGCGGAATTCACACGCGAGGGGATCGACGCCATCGGATGCTCGGCGGCTTGCAGAACCGCCGCCTTTAAGTATGACACAAAAATTGACGGCCAGTGAACAACGGCGGAATCATGCGGCCACGCGCGAGTCGCGGGCCGTTCACGGGGTGCTTGCCCGGTGCAACCGTCACTCTGTTCGAGCTATCGACGCCATACCGCGAACATAGTGACAAAACGACAGTCCAAACCGTCACTATGTTCGAGTCGGCACGTCAATCGCTCGAACATAGTGACGGTTGCACGCAGCATATGGCTATGTCTCAGCCGACGCTACCTATTCGGCGCGGGTTAGCCATTCCTGAAGGATATCCGCAAGGAGGGTGAGTTCGGATTCGGGGAGCTGCTCGTCGTGCTTGTGAGCGAGCAACGGGCTGCCGGCGCCGAGGTTCACGGCGGGAATGCCGAGGATCGCAAAGCGAGCCACGTCGGTCCAACCGAGCTTGGCAAGAGGATCGCGTCCGGTGCGTTCGCGCACCAGATGCGCCAGCGAGACCGCCAGCGGCGAATCCATGCCAGGCCGGGCGCTCGGCGATTCGTCGGCCATTTCGATGCCGAATCCCTCGAACATGCCGCCGGTCGCCACATGCTCGCCGTTGCCCAGTCCGGCCCCGCAATCCGCGCCCATCATGAGCGCCTTGGCCTCGGCGATCGTCTTGTCAGGCGCGAACCGGTAGTTCACATGGACGCGGCATTCGTCGGGGATCACGTTCGTGCCCTTGCCGCCGGAGATCAGCGTCGCGTTGACGCCCTCGCGGTACACGAGCCCGTCCACCGGCACGTCGGCCGGCTGGTACGCGGCCAGACGGTTCAGGATCTCGGCCGCCTTGTGGATCGCGTTCTCCCCCATCCACGCGCGCGCCGAATGCGCGGCCACGCCGTGCGTGATCACGTCGAAGCGGATCGTGCCGTTGCAGCCGCCCTCGATGCCGCAGTCGGTCGGCTCGCCGATGATCGCGAAGTCGCCGGCGATCCAGTCCGGATGCGCTTCGACCACCTTGCGCAGGCCGTTCTTCTCCGCAGCGACCTCCTCGTGGTCGTAGAACACGTACGTCAGATCGTATTTCGGGTCAATGCCGCCGTCTTCGGCACGGCCGTTCAGCACCGCGGCCAGGTACAGCAGCACCGCATCCGACGCCTTCATGTCGGTCGCGCCACGCCCCCACAACACACGCTCCCCCGGATGTGCGGCGGCCACGTCCTCACGGATCAGCGGATCGCCCGGCTCGAGCCAGCGCGGCGGGAAATTGTCGATCACCGGCACCGTGTCGATGTGGCCGGCGAGGATCACGCGCTGCGGTTTGCCGAAATCGGCGCTCGCGACGACCGTGTCGCCGTGGCGACGCACGGTCAGATGTGATTGCTTGCGCAGGAACGCCTCCACCGCGTCCGCGAGCGGGCCTTCATCGTCGCTCACCGAATACGCGCCCATGACCTGCTCGAGCAACGTCGCAAGCGCCTGCTCGCGCGTCGCGTCCGCGTCGAATCCGAGTTCCGTCACCGTCTGCTGTGCCAATTCGTTCGTCATGCCGCCATCCTACCGAATCCGCATGCCGCGGCAGGAGTCGCGTACCATGTTTCGAATGCCGGCGCCGCGCGTCACCGATGCCGTTACGGACGCCCGCGTCTTCTCTTTCCAGACGGCAAGCCCCCACCACTGCAAAGCTATGCACATATTTGCATAACACTGTTCGCCGCAGTCTCGCATGGTCTATGCTGAAAGGCATGGTCGGGAATGATGCATCGTACGCGCACGGCGATTTTCTGGATATGGTGACGGCTCATGGCGGCAACGTGGAAGCCGTGACGTTCGAATGCCTGGCGAACGGATTGGCTGATCAACGGGTCGAATCGATGCTGCACATACTGGGCTGGCCGGATGACATACGCTGCTTCGCGGTGGCCGGGTTCGCGCCGCAGACCGGAGCTGGCTCCGGCTCCGCAACGAGAACGCTGCACACGTTGACGAAACTGCGCGAGACGGCCCATGATCTGGGCGGCGCGTTATCGATTGCCGGTCTGCATCACGGCATGTGCGCGGTGTTGGTCGCGGCGCAAGCCGCGGCGACGCCCGAAGTAACCTGCACCGCGATGATGGGGGTGTTCGACGTCGAACGACCGGTGGCGTTGGGACCGCTGCGGCACGGCGTGGACGGGGCTTCGGCGACGATCCGCGCGGCGTTGTCGACGATCGAGGCGGCGCCCGCGTTGCGCGATGCCGCCGCGTTGACGATGGCCGGCAATGGGAGAACGGTGCCGCCGGCGCGGTCTTTCCGGCTGATCCGCGCCGAGGACGCCCTGCCCGAACGCGCGCTGCTCGGCGACGAGGACGCACGACGCGAGCTGATCGAGGCCGTGTACGGCAGCCTGACCGCCGCCGGACCGGATGATCCCACCTTGGAGACCGTGTCGACGTTCGTGTTGTCAGGCGGATCGTTGGAGACGACCGCGAAGGCGTTGAACGTGCATCCGAACACCGTGCGATACCGGCTCAAGCGCGCGGCCGACACCACCGGATGGGATGCGGCCGATCCGCGCGAGGCCTACGTGCTGCGCACCGCCATCACATTGGGCCGGATGATGCGGAACTAACTGTGGCCAATCACGATCACTCACCTCAGTAAGTGAGCATATCCAGACATCATATTGAGTAAGTGGGCAGAACCTGACGTCCCCACTCCGATAGGTGGATACATCAGGATCAGTCACCTCAATAGGTGGGTAGAACCGGACACAAGATTCCATAGGTGGGTAAATCCGTACCAGTTAGACCGTCAGATCGAGTCTAACTAGTCCAGATTTACCCACCTACGAGATTTCCTGTCCGATTTCATCCACCTATCGAATTGTCGATCCAGATATAACCACCTACGGGATTCCCGATCCGAATTTACCCACCTATCGGGTCACCCCGTCACCAGTCCCCGATCCGACACGGCCCATAAGCACATACGAGACGGGGCGCAGAAGGCCGAAACCTTCTGCGCCCCGTCAGGCCAACGGACACCGGTCAGTCCCGGATCCGTCCGGTCAGCGCCGCTTGCGCGCCAGGAGCACCGCGCCCGCAGCCGTCAGCAGGAGCACGACCACGCCCGCGATCACATTGACCGCCGAACCGGTGGATGTCAGCTGCTTGACCTGCGATGCCGCGGCACCGTTGCTCTTCGACTGAGCGCCCGCGTTACCCCGCGAACCCTGAGCGCCGTTCTGGCCGTTCTGGGATCCGCCGTTGCCGGCGTTCTGCTGCCCCTGGTCGTTCGTCGAGACGGAACCGCCGTTCGGCTGTTCGCCTTGCTTGGCCACGCGCACCGGCGACCATCCGATGAGATCGCCCTGGCCGTCGTACAGCGCGATCCGGTGGTCGCCCGAGTATCCGGCCGGGACCGTGACCTCGACGTAGTAGTCGCGTCCGTCCTTCTGCACGGCGAGGGTGTTGGCCTTGCCGTCGGCGGCGAGCAGCCGCACCGGGTCGGAGTAGATGTACGCGACGAGCGTGCATGTCTTGCCGGCGTCGACCTGCGCGAAGCAGTCGGTCAGACCGGTCACGTAGAGCCGGTAGGTCTTGCCGGCCGTCGCGTTGCCGCTGCTGACGGAGATCGAGCCGCGGTTGGCGTCGGTGAGCTGGTCGCCCGGCAGCGGCGTCCAGTTCTCGTCCGGCTTGTTGGTTCCCGGCTGCTCGGAACCGTTATCGGCGGAACCGTTGCCGGAACCGTTGCCGGAACCGTTGCTGCCCGGGTTGTCGGTCGTATGATCGCCAGTCTGGTTGTTGCCGTTGCCCGGCTGCTCGGAACCATTGTTGCCAGAACCGTTGCTGCCGGAGTCGTTATTGCCGTTGTTACCGTTGTCACCAGGCTGGTTCGGCGTGTTGCCGCCGTTGTCACCAGGCTGCTCGGAACCGCCGTTGCCCGGCTGGTTGCCGTTCTCCCCCGGCTTGCCCGGCTGATCGGTTCCCGGCTTGTTCGGTTCCTCCGGATTGCCTGGCTGCTCACCGCCGTTGTCGCCCGGCTCGTTGCCGGATTCCTTCGCCTTCCACTGCGCGAACAGCGTCAGGTCGCCGGTCACCGGCTTGGTGAAATCGTATGCGGTCTTGCCGTCGCGGTCGGTCGTCCAGCCGGCGAACGTGTAGCCGTCGCGCGTCGGATCGGCCGGTGCCGCGACCGGCTTGCCGTCCTCGACCGTCGCCGCCGCGACCGTGCTGCCGCCGTTCGCATCGAACGTGACCGTACGTGTGATCGCCTCGACGACTAGGATGCGCACAAACGTGACCGTGTTGCCGGCCGCGTCCGCGACGGTGTAGGTGATCGTGTACGCGCCGGGCTTGGCGGTGTCGATCGCATCGACCGCCTTGCCGGACTCATCGGTGATCGCGGCCTTGATGCGGCCGGTCACGTCGCCGAGCGCGTTGTCGGAAGCCGTGATGCCGGCCATCGGATCGAACTTCTCGCCGGTCTTGATGGTCACGTCGCGCTGATCCTGCGGAACGTCGATGACCGGCGCGCTCGTGTCGGCGGCAACCGTGACCACGGCCTTGGCGGTCAGGCCGGTCACGCCGTCGACCGTACCGTCGACGGTCACGTCGCCGGGCTTGGCGTTCGCCCAGTCAGGCTCGTTCCACGTCACGCCCACGGCCTTGCTGGTGCCGTCCGAGTACCGCACGGTCACGGTCTTCGGCAGGTCGGGTGTCTGGCCTTGGATGATCGCGGCCGTGACGTCGTCGATCGACACCGGCTTGATCTCGGCGAGCTTCGTCCAATGCGCGAAGTAGGTCGCGTCGGCGGTCACGACGACCGGGAAGACGACGCGGTCGCCGCCGTCCTTGGCCGTGTACCAGCCGTCGAACGCGTAGCCTGCGCGGGTTGGCGCGGCCGGCTCGTTGACCGTGCCGCCGTCGGCGACCTGCTGCGTGGCAACCGCCGATCCACCGTTCGCATCGAACGTGATGGTGCGAATGATCGGAGCGATGGTGAGCTTGCGCACGAGCGGCTTGGCCGCGTTGCCGGCCTGGTCGCTCACCGCGTAGGTCAGCGTGTAGGTGCCGGGGTGGGCGGTGTCGATCGAGGCGATCGCGTTGCCGTTCGCATCGGTGACTGTGAGCTTGACCGACTTGGTCAGGTCGCCGTCCGCGTTGTCGGTTGCGGTGATGCCGGCCATCGGATCGAACGCCGCGCCCTGCTGGATGGTCACGTCGCCGCCGCCCGTGATGGTTGGGGCCTGGCTGTCCTGCCACTGTGCGAACAGGGTCAGGTCGCCGGTCACCGGGGCCGCGAAGTCGTAGGCGTTCTTGCCGTCGCGATCGGTCGTCCAACCGGTGAACTTGTAGCCGTCGCGCGTCGGGTCGGCCGGCTTGGCGACCGGTTGGCCGTCTTCGACCTGCTGCCTGTCCGCCGTGGCCGTGCCGCCGTTCGCGTCGAACGCGACGGTGCGGTATTGCACGGTGACCGTGACGGTGACGCTTGCCGTGATCTTCTTGTCGCCGTTCGCCGTGGCCGTGACGGTCGCGGTGCCGGCGGCCAGCGCGGTGACGTTGCCGTCCTCGTCGACCGAGGCGACCGTGTCGTTGCTCGACGACCATGTGACGGACTTGTCGGCCGCATCGTCCGGCGCGACGGTCGCGGCGAGCTTGAGCGATGCACCCTTGAGGAGCGCCGCCTTGCCGTCCTTGACCCCGTCGCCGGTGATGGCGATGGACGCGGGGGCGACCGGCTTGGCCGTCCAGTGCGCGTAATAGGTCACATTGCCGGTTATCTTGGCCGTGAAGTCGACGGATTCACCGCCGTCCTTGTCGGTGTACCAGCCGTCGAACGTATAGCCGTCACGCTTGGGGTCGTCCGGCTTGCTCGCGGTCTTGCCTTTTTCAACGCGTTGCGTGGCGACAGCGGAGCCGCCATTCGCGTCGAACGCGACCGTGTAGGTCACCGGCGGGGCCGGATCGGTGATCACCTTGATCGAATAGTCCTTGGTGGTGTGGCCGTCTTCGGCGATGACGGTGAGCTTGATGTAGCGAGCCGAGTCATCGACATTGTCGTCATCGCTCGCGTACACGTATGCGCTGGTGCTGTAGTAGTACGGATCACTGATCCAGTTGTTGTCCACACGTGCGCCAGGCACCGTGACCGCCGTCAGATGCACGGCTCCGCCATTCACCATGTCGTACGGCACGTGCCACTCGTAGTCGGTGTCCTTGCTGGTGAACTTCGGGGTCAGCGAGCCGATGCCGACTTCGAGGTTGGCAAGGCTGGCGTCGGCGCTTGGCTTCTGCCGGTTGATGATGATGCGGTACGTCTTCTTCGTCTTGCCGTCACGTGCGGTCACTTGGAACAGCACGGTGTTGGATCCGACGTTGAGCTGTTGCTGGTATCCATCGATGGTGGGAACATACGCGGAAGATATGACCGTCGCCTTGTAATCCGCCGTCCACGGCGTCACATAGACCTCGGAGACCGAATACGGTGCCGTCAGGGTGTATGTGGTCGTGTCCGGGTCGAACGTCTTCCCCAGCAGGTCACCGTGCCATGCGCTGTAATTATACTGAAGATGCTGCTTCTGCCAGTACACGCTGAGATATCCCAGATCGGCGTTGGCGTCGGCCTTGGCCATCGTGTCCTGATACGGTGCCTTGGCCAGCCATTCCGAAGACGGCTTGTACGACAGACGGTCGTACTTGACACCCGTATCGTCACGCAACATGTACTTCTTGAACAGCTGCACGACCTGCGGCTGCTCCAGATTCACCACGGGCGTGTATGGTTCGGACCATTTCATATCCTTGACGTCGTCGCCGGTGAATCGGGCCGCTTTGATGCTGCATTCCCATGTGGCGTACGGGATGGTGTTGGTCTTGCCGGCCGCTTCGATCTGCTTGCTGTACTGCTGCTCGTCGAACAGCGAGTCGATACCCTTGTAGGCGGCCTGCATGTCCTTGTCGTAGAAGTCCTGCGCTTCCTTCTTGGCCGTGCTGTAACTGTCAAGGAACTCCTGGAGTTCCTTGCCCGTCTTTCCGGCAGGCCCGCCATTCCACACGTCTAGCGCGGGGAACGTGAACTTGTTGAGTCCGTCCCAGATTTTCTTGGCGACGTCCTTGGAGTCGCCGCCTTCACTGGATTCCCAATCCGGTTCGCCGCCGGGGATGCCGCTGTCGCCGTACCAGTTGTTCGCCACGAAAATGGTGGAGGTGTACGGCGGTTCGCAGTTGAGCGGCGAGAACTTCTCATACGCGGCACGGAAGATGCCGTGATAGTACTGGTCAAGCTTCGAGGCTTCCTCGTTCGCGCCGAACGCTTCGGCGTCCAATGCCTTCGTGGTGTTGATGAACTTGCTGTTCACCACCGTCGCCGCGGCATGGTTGCGTGTGAACAGGCCGGTATCGGCGTTCTTGAACACCACGTGGTCGAGTTCTGCCCGCGCTCCGGCCGCGACCGTCACCTCGCGATTGGTGCGCTGTTCGGGAATCTGACCGCCGAAGTCGTTGCCGATCGCGCTGTCGTCGCTCGACGTGAAGACGACGGGGTTCTTCTCGTCGCCTTGCGCGAGCAGACTGCCTTTGACGATCAGCCCCTGACCGTAACTATTATCGAACTTGACGACCGCGCCCTTGTTCAACTGCATCGTCTTGTCTTCGGGAATGGTCAGTTCGCTGTACACCGTCGGTATCAGATTGCCCTCCAACGGCAGTTCCACACTGGAGGTCAGCGTAGCTTCGCCGCCGGCGGCGTTGCCTCGAATATACAACTGCTTGTTGCTGTTGCCTTTGACGGTGTTGCCGGCCAGATCGTTCAGATCGATCAGGCTGGAGGCGACCGATACCGCAGGAACGCCTACATGACTGCCGTTGATGAACTGGTTGCCGGTGATCACCGGAGTCTGGGCCGCGTTTTCGCTGACATTCAGCACGGACGACTCGAATACGCTGTTCTTCACCCGAACCGTATCCGCCGAAATCTGCACAGTAGGGATGCTGTAGTATCCCGACAATCCGAAGTCCGCAACGCCTTGCACGCCGCGCATGATCACATGGTTGAGATCGACGGTGCCTCCCTTGATCACGGATAGTGCCGGATACATCTTGTCTTTCGCCCTCATCGCGCCGTTGTCGTTGAGAACGTCGGTATTGCCGTCATCCTGATGGGCATACCAGTACGGATCGATTTCGACCGGGTCGGATTGCGTGCCGTTCATCATGACATTGCCGCCCTGACCGACGGAAATGCCGCCTCGGTATGAGCCGGGATTCAGCGTCAGTGTGATGCCGTCACCTACAAGGCCGCCGTTCTCATTGGTGTTTTGACCGTTTAAATATGAAAATTCCGGTACGGCGTTGCCGGTCAGCCACGGCAGGGTGGTTGATTTGGAGAGTGTGGTGCCGATGTAGATGCCGCCGTTGGTTTCGGCGTTGCTCACGTGATTGCCGGCCAGCTTGTCCGCGTCGAAACATTGGATGCCATCGATTCTTACGACATTGCGGACGGCACCGGTGAAGGTGTTGCCCTCTACCGCCGTGTCAGGCAGGCATGTGTCGCTGTTGACGCGCACATACGTGTCGATCATCGGCCGCAGGCTGTTGTCGAACGGGTTCTCATACGAGAAGGTGTTGCTGGAGACCGTCGGATCGGCGCCAAAGGCGAGACCGTTCAGATCGATCACGGCATTGATGTACGAAGAGTCGATGGAACCGCTGAAAACGGAGCCGTAATGACTCGGCAGCACATGGATCCTATTGGTGGTGATCCACGGCTGGACCGCGGATTGATCGACACCGAGCAACGCCCCGACAGACGTGATCGTGTTGTCGGCCAGCACCAACTGGGCCGGATTCGTAGCCTTGATGCCGAAATCGCTATCGGCGCCTATGTACTTCACGGTGGAACCCCGCACCGACAGGTATCCGCCATCGACGGTCAGTTTCCATTTGCCGGAGGCCTGAGCCTGCACCGACTCCATCGGCACGCCGTCGGTATCGCCGCCGACCGAATCATCGGTAAGCGCGGTAAGCGTCGCGTCATTCACCTGCAGGCTACCGTGAACAACGACCTCCGTTCGATCGAATTTCACGACGGAACCAGGATCGATCTGCACCATCACGTCGACGGGAATCTCCGTGGCCTTGAACACGACCACGCCATCGCTCGGTTTGATCTCCGTGTCCTTGGTGATCTCGGTGATCTCCGTCACCTTGTCGGCGACGGCGATGTCCGACGTCTTCGCCGGGAACGTCGCCGTGGATGCGGTCGGCGCGCCGGTCGTCTTGGTCTTCGTATCCAGCGACGGCACGGTGGATGTTGCGGCGGAATCATTGGTATTGTCGGGCTCGATGGCGTTCGCGGTTGCCGTGAAACCCACGCCGGTCAGCATCATCGCTGCGGCCACAACCCCCGCCGCACCAACTGCCAGCCATTGCCCGAATCGATTGGTTGGTGCCATAGGCACTGCCCTCTTCTCTTCAAATGCGTTTGTGATTGAAGGCGAAACCTCATTGCCTTGACTCGAACGCTACCCCCCACCCGAGACGATACCGCCCAGTCACACAGCCCAATATCACCGGATGGATTGCCGACGATCCGCAGTCCGACATCCGTCATTCAACACGAAAGGTGGGTAGAACCGGACACAAGATCTCATAGGTGGGTAAATCTCAACTAGTTAGGCCGTCGGATCGAGCCTAACCAGTACAGATTTACCCACCTATCGAATTGTCGATCCAGATTTACCCACCTACGGGATTACTGACGCAGATACGACAAGACCCGCGCTGCGGAAATCGCAACGCGGGTCTTGATCAGTCACTTACCGTGACCGTGTGATTCGGTTCGTAGCGAGACGAAACGGAATCAGGCAACGGTCATCGGGTCGACCGGGACGCCCGGGTTCATCGTGGAGGTGATGGTCGCCTTGGTGACGTAACGGCCCTTCACGGTGGACGGCTTGAGACGCTTGACTTCGTCGGCCACGGCCTTGAAGTTCTCGTCCAGAGCGGCCTCGTCGAAGCTCATCTTGCCGATGAGGAAGGAGAGGTTGCCGTGCTTGTCGACGCGGAAATCGACCTTGCCGCCCTTGATCTCGTTGACGGCCTTGGTCACGTCCATGGTGACGGTGCCGGTCTTCGGGTTCGGCATGAGGCCACGCGGACCGAGCACACGGCCGAGGCGGCCGACCTTGCCCATCATGTCCGGGGTGGCGACGACGGCGTCGAAGTCGAGGAAGCCGTCGGCGACCTTCGCGATCAGGTCGTCATCACCGACGATGTCGGCGCCGGCCTCGGTGGCCTCGGTGGCCTTCGGGCCACGGGCGAACACGAGGACCTTGGCGGTCTTACCGGTGCCGTGAGGCAGCAGGACGGAGCCACGAACCAGCTGGTCGGCCTTGCGCGGATCCACGTTCAGGCGCAGCACCGCTTCCACGGTCTGGTCAAACTTGTACTCCGGCATGCTCTTGAGGAGAGCGATGGCCTCGTTGGCGGTGTAGAGGTTGTTGCGATCGACCTTCTCGGCCGCCTCGCGATACTTCTTGGAACGCTGTACCATTAGTCCTTCTCCTCTTCTCAGTCGGTGACCGTGATGCCCATCGAGCGAGCGGTGCCCTCGATGATCTTCATGCCGGCTTCGATGTCACGGGCGGACAGATCGGCCATCTTGATCTCGGCGATCTCGCGGACCTGAGCCTTGGTGACGGAGCCGACCTTGTGGGTCAGCGGGTTCTCGGTGCCCTTCTCGACGCCGGCGGCCTTCTTCAGCAGAGCCGCAGCCGGCGGGGTCTTGAGGACGAAGGTGAAGGAACGGTCTTCGAAGACGGTGATCTCGACCGGGATGACCTGACCCATCTTGTCCTGCGTCTGGGCGTTGTACGCCTTGCAGAAGTCCATGATGTTCACGCCATGCGAACCCAGGGCCGGGCCCAGCGGCGGGGCCGGGTTGGCCTTGCCGGCCTGGATCTGGAGCTTGATCAGCGCCGTGACCTTCTTTTTAGGAGCCATTGTATGGTTCTTCTTTCTATGAAGCGGTGATAGTGGCGAACGCCTTGGTTTCCCGCGGCGAACTCCTCCCGCAACCGTATGATTGCTGTGCTGTGCTAGCAGGCTCGCGGGCGCTTCTCGCGCGGTCCGTAGGCCCTCCAGACACAAACCATCTCATTATGCCGCATGTGGGCGACAACCCCATTACGCCGTTCACGCCATTTCAAGCAGAAGCCATCTATTGTCATTTCGAGCGAGGCGCAGCCGAGTCGAGAAATCTTATTGGAACCATTGCGCCTGGAAGATTTCTCCACTCGCTGCGCTCGGTCGAAATGACAGGTAAGTGGCGCGCTCGGTCGAAAAGACAAGTCAAGCGTCAGACGCCGGACTCTCCCCCAGTCAGCTTTGCTGACAGCCCCCTCAGCAGAGGGGGCCGAGGATGAGGAATCAGTTCCAGCGATCGGACATGGCGAAGCTGTTGCGCATATGGTTGCTGCCCTCGTACAGCACGCGGTCGAGCAGCGTGGTGGCGCGCTCGCGCAGGAACTCGGCCATGCGATCGTTCGCCTCGCCGAGCACCGCGGTCACCGGCCGGCCGTCAAGCGATCCGTCGCCGTCGAGACGACCGTCGCCGTTGCCGTCCGCGCCGTCGTCGAACCGTCCGCTTTCGATCGCCGCGTCGGTCTCCTCAACCAGACGATGCCCGAACGTGCGAACCTTCTCGACATAGCCGCCGATCAGCCGGTTCGTTTCGAACCAGTGCGCGTCCGCGATCACCGCGATCAGTCGGTTCGTCCAGTACAGGTTGTCGGTGGAGACCTGCGGCGTGGTGTCACGCAGGTACGCTGGCGTGTCAGTAACGTTCGCATAGAACGGCGCGGCCGTGGTGAACGGACCGGAGCCGTACGAGATCCACATGACCGCGCGGCTGCACGCGGGTGCATACGGTCGCAGCTGGATGGCGACCATGTGGCCGGTGCGGTTCACGCCGATCGGACGGTAGCGGTGACGCGATTCAGGGGTGCCGAGCGTGCCGTACGGATCGTACGGGGTGTCTTCGAAGTGCGAGCCGAGCAGGAAGTCGACGTCCTCGATCGTCACCTTGTTCTCGGGCACGCGGCACCACGGGATATCGTCGGAGATCGGCGTGTAGCGGGCCGCCGGCGAATCCCAGTCCTCGCTCGGGTTGAGGTGGCGCTGCATGTACCATGCGCGCGGCGTGTTGTAGATGTGGTCCTTCGGCGTGCTGTCGCCGAACACCGTGCGCGGGTTGAAGCGGTCGGACTGCGAGACGGAACCGTCCGCCGCGAAGCCGATGCGCGACGAGCCGTTGCCTGCCATCGTTCGCATCGTGCGGTCGAGGTGATGTTCCGCGATGAACTCGCGCAGATCGGCGCTGCATAGGTATTCACGCTGCTCGCCGAACGCGTCGGTCAGATCGAAGTCGTCGATGCCGAGTTGGTTCGGGATCGTCGCATAGCAGTCGTCCGGCACGCGCCGCGCGATCCAGTGGTGGCCGCCGATCGTCTCGACGTACCAGATCTCGTCCACGTCCGAAATGATAATGCCGTTCGACTCGTACGTGCCGTACGTCTCCAGCAGTTCGCCGAGCCGGCGGACGCCCTCGCGCGCGGTCTTCACGTACGGGATCACCAGCGTGATGATGTCCTCCTCGCCGATGCCGCCCGGCTGTTCCGGCTCGTAACCGGCATCCCCCGGCTCACTGGTCGCGGGCACGAGCTCGACGAATGGGTCGGCCGCGGCGACGCGCTCGTTGACGGCGATCGTCTCGGTCGCGCTCATCGCGACGTTGTATTCGTTCGCGCCGGCCTCGGCCAGCACGCCGCGGTTCGGCAGCACGTTCGGCACGATCGAATACCGGCACGGATCGTCCGGCAGGTCGATCTCGACGTGGCTGAGCACGCTGCGGTAGTGGCGCGGCTGGTCGGCCGGGGCGACCGCGACGAAACGTTTCGGATCGTAACGGCCGGAACCGGAATCGTCGTCGCGGGCGATGATGGTCGAGCCGTCGTAACTGGCATTCTTGCCAACAAGCAGAGTGGTGCATGACATGGCACCCACTATAGGAACGCCCGTCGAACGCAGTGCACACGTTCGACGGGCGAGAACAACCATAACGGAACCGCCGGCCGTGAGTCAACCGGACGATAGATCGGCCGGACAGCGGGCCGGCCGGACAGCGGGCCGACCGGTCAGCCAACAGGCCAACCGGTCAGCGGTCGGCCAGCAGCGAGCTAGCGGCGGGTCATCTCCTCCTCGATCTGCTCGAGCGACTTGCCCTTCGTCTCGGGCACGAACCGCAGCACGAACGGGATCGACAGCGCGGCGAACACGCCGAAGATCGCGAACGGGCCGCCCACGTTGTTGCCGAACGCGTCGAGCAGCATGAGGAAGAACTGCGAGACGATGAAGTTGCCGAGCCAGTTCGCGGCCGAGCCGAACGACGAGCCGATGCCGCGCACCGACAGCGGGAAGATCTCGCCGATGAGCACCCACGCGATCGGGCCCCACGAGATCGCGAAGCCGAGGATGTAGAACGCGATCAGGATCATCGTCGGCACGGCGAGCGCGGACACGTCGCCCACGAAGTTCATCACGGCGAGGATGGCGAGCGCGACGGTCATCACGACGGAACCGAAGATGAGCAGCTGCTTGCGGCCGAAGCGGTCCATGATCATCGTCGCGACGATCGTGGAGACGAAGTTGACGACGCCGATGCCGACCGACACCCAGATCGCGTCGCCTTCGGGGAAGCCGAAGCCCTTGATGAAGACCTGCGGCAGGAAGTAGATGACCGAGTTGATGCCGACGAGCTGCTGGAAGAGCATGATGCCGACGGCCGCGACGAGCGCCGGGCGGGCGGTGCGGAACAGTTCGCGCACGCCGCCCTTGGTGTCCTGTGCGGCGACGGCCTTGATCTCATCGAGCTCGAGCTGGACCTGCGCCTGGTCGACGTCCTTGCGGATGAGGGTGAGCACCTTGAACGCGTTGCGCTCGTCGCCCTTGTTCACGAGGTAGCGCGGCGATTCGGGCAGCAGCAGGCCGCCGATGAGCAGCAGCGCGGCGGGCACGAGCGCCGAACCGAGCATCCAGCGCCAGTCGGCGAAGCCGAGCAGGTCGTGGTTGAGGAAGCCGAGGTTCGAGGCGTAGGCGAGCAGGATGCCGAACGTGATCATGAGCTGGAACAGCGTGGACAGCGAGCCGCGGCGTTCCTTCGGCGCGAGTTCGGCGAGGTAGGCGGGGGTAAGCGCGGAGGCGGCGCCGACCGCGAGGCCGAGGATGATGCGGGCGGCGACCATCATGAGGAAGCCGGTGGACGTGGCGCACAGGCCCGAGCCAAGCAGGAACAGGATCGCGGAGACGATGAGCAGCTTCTTGCGGCCGAACCGGTCGGACAGCGTGCCGATCGACAGCGCGCCGACGCACGAGCCGATGAGCACGGACGAGGTGATGAAGCCGGTCTGCGAGACGGTCAGGCCGAAGTCGGATTCGATGAGCGGCGACGCGCCGGAGATGATGCCGGTGTCGAAGCCGAACAGCATGCCGCCGAGCGCGCCGAACGTGAAGATGAACCCGCTGTTGAGCGGGAATCGTGACGAGAATCCGCGCGATTCGGCGGTTTCCACCGCTTCGATCGCCGACTCCACGGTGGATTTGACGGATTCCTCGTGCATCACGGATGCCGCACCGGCCGCCGCTTCGGTCGTGGCGGACGCGGGGGTCATTGCTTCTGTCATGTGTGTTCCTTCCATCTCCATTGATTCGGTCTGCCGGGCGGGCGGCCACGCCTGCGCCGGCTGCCTCATCGCGTTGCGGCGGGCGCGGTGCGGGCAACAAAAAAGACCCGGAAACGATCGGAATATGGCTTCCGAACGCTTCCAGGTCTTGCCTCGTACGAGTAACAACCCTGCTACAACGTGTATGTGTGTATAGCAGTATATGCGATGTCGGGCCACGACACTCCGACGTGGCCGGTCCCACCCCCTCCGTACGCACACCCCTCCCGGGCATACGCCCGGTTCCAGGTGCGAAACCGGCAGTATGCCCGGGAAAGTCCAGCCACACCATCATTCTCCCCGGGCATACTGCCAGTTTTAACCCCCAAACCGGCCGTATGCCCGGGAACCAAGCCGACTCTCCCAAGTAACCAGCTCAGCCTCCCGGGCTTACGGCCGTTTCAAGGACTGAAACCGGCCGTATGCCCGGGAACCAAGCCAACCCTCCCAAGTAACCAGCTCAGCCTCCCGGGCTTACGGCCGTTTCGGGGAGCGGAAACGGCCGTAAGCCCGGGAGAAACCGCGTGGAAAGCCTGGGGAAGAACACAAAGGAAAACACACAGACGGCCCGGGAAACCACCGGGAAACCCCAGAGAAGAAGAAACCCGGCGGGGAGAGCCGCCGGGTGAGAGAGAAGAGAGAAGAAGGGTTCAGTTATGGGGTTCTTGCGGAACCTCGCCATCGGCCGTAACCGTTGACATGGTCTATATAACCGCCGCTTTCTTGGAGGAACGATGCATGTTCCTTACAAAACCCTGAGAACCATGTGGCGGGATTGTGCAATAGGGGGCATCGGGGGTGCCGAGAAGCATACGCCACGAAAAAACGCCCGTGCGGTCAGGCACGGGCGTCATGAATGCGCATGGCCGGCGCAAGCCGGAAGAACCTTACTTGTTCAGTTCGGCCTTCGCCTCGGCCAGCCGCTTGGCTTCGGCCTCACGGCGGGCGGCCAGCTCGGCGTCGAAGCGGGCCAGCTCCTCGGCCACGGCCTCCTGCGGGATCTTCGCGAAGATCGGCGAGGGCTTGGCCACCGGGGTGCCCGGCACGATCTCCTCGCGCTTCCACGGGTGCACGGTCTCGCCCATCTTGTAGTCGCCCGTGATGATCGGGTAGTGGAATCCCGGCTTGTCGAGATCCTCGACCTCCTCGATGCGTGGCAGCGGCGAGAAGGTGCCGGTGCCGCCGAGCGCCTCCCACACCTTCTGCGCGGAGTGCGGCAGGAACGGCGCAAGCAGGTGGTTCGCGTCCGACACGGCCTGCGCGGCCACGTGCAGCACGGTGCCGAGACGGGCCGGGTCGTCCTTGATCTTCCACGGTTCGGTGGCGGAGATGTACTTGTTGATGTCGCCGACGATCTTCATGGCCTCGTTGAGCGCGCCCTTCTGGCGGTGGTGCTCGATCAGTCCGCCGACCGTGGCGAACGCGGCGTTCGTCTCGTCGAGCAGCGCGCGGTCCTCGTCGGTCAGCGACGCCTCGTCGAGCGCCGGGATCTCGCCGAAGTTCTTGTTGATCAGGTTCGCGACGCGGTTGACCAGGTTGCCCCAGCTCGAGGCGAGCTCTTCGTTGTTGTGACGCACGAACTCGGCCCACGTGAAGTCGGAGTCGGAGGATTCCGGACCGGCCACGGAGATGTAGTAGCGCACCGCGTCCACCGGGTAACGCGAGAGGATGTCCTTGACGTAGATGACGATGCCGCGCGAGGAGGAGAACTTCTTGCCTTCCATCGTCATGAACTCGGAGGCCACGACCTGCTCCGGCATGTTGAGCGGGCCGTATTCGCCCGTCTCGCCGCCCTTGGAGCCCTGGCCGTTGTACGCGAGCATCTCGGACGGCCAGATCTGGGAGTGGAACGTGATGTTGTCCTTGCCCATGAAGTAGTAGGCCGGGCAGCCTGGGTCGTTCCACCACTTGCGCCACGCCTCCGGGTCGCCCTGGCGGCGCGCCCATTCGATCGACGCCGACAGGTAGCCGATCACCGCGTCGAACCACACGTACAGCTTCTTGTTCGGGTTGTCGATCCAGCCCGCGACCGGAACCGGGATGCCCCAGTCGATGTCGCGCGTGATCGCGCGCGGCTTGACCTCCTTGAACAGGCCGATGGAGAAGTTGATGACGTTCGTGCGCCAGCCGGTGCGGGTCTTGAGCCACGCGAGATTCGCGTCGGCGAGCGCCGGCAGGTCGAGGAAGTAGTGTTCGGTCTCTTCGAAACGCGGGGTTTCGCCGTTGATCTTGGAGACGGGGTTGATGAGCTCGTCCGGATCGAGCTCGTTGCCGCAGGCGTCACACTGGTCGCCGCGCGCGCCCTCGGCGTGGCAGATCGGGCACTCGCCCTCGATGTAGCGATCGGGCAGGGTGCGGCCGGTGGACGGCGAGATCGCGACCTTCTGCGTGCCCTTGTAGATGTAGCCGTTCTTGAGGCACTGCTTGAACAGCTCCTGCACCACGTGCTCGTGGTTGCCGGTGGTGGTGCGGGTGAACAGGTCGTAGCTCAGGCCGAGGTCGCACAGGTCCTTGGCGATCACGCGATTGTAGCGGTTGGCGAGCTCCTGCGCGGTCACGCCTTCCTTTTCGGCTTCGACGAGGATCGGGGTGCCGTGCTCGTCGGTGCCGGACACCATCAGGACGTCGTTGCCCTTCATGCGCTCGTAGCGCGCGTAGACATCGGACGGCACACCAAAGCCGGCGACGTGGCCGATATGACGGGGGCCGTTCGCGTACGGCCATGCAACATTCACCAGAATATGACTCATAAGGCCAAATTATCAGGCTCAGCGAGGACAGGCCGGAAATTATCCACACGGTTATCCACATTTACTCACAGTTATCCACAGACTTATCCACATCCGCGAGGCCGTCGCTGGCGCGCGCCGCATCGAACCGTTACGGTCGGTCGGTATGAACGATACGATCACCGCACCTGCCGCCGACGCACCGGCCGCGCCATCCGCTCCACACCTGCCCGCCGGATCACCCGGCCCGGCCACGCCGCCCGCGGCATCGTCCGCACCGTCATCCACACCATCGTCGACGTCTCCGCACACCGCGCGCGAAGACAAGCCGCTGCTGACCGAGCGCGACCTTCCCGGCCCGCTCAGTCTCAACATGCTGATCGCCAACGGCTCCCTCTCCCGGCTGGATTCGTCCAGCGGCTACCAGCGATCCCACGCGACGACCTTGTACGGCCGCGCCACGATCCTGGCCGACATGGTGCCGCGCAACGCCACCGTGTGCGCGCTGACCGCGGCATGGGTGTGGCTGGGCGGCACGTTCCCGAACACCGTCGACGTGATCTCGCGATCGCATTACCGGGCGGCGGCGCACAGCCGCAAGATACGTGTGTTCAACCGCAAAAGCCCGCCCGAACATCTGATCCAGATCGGAGAGACGCGCGTGACGACGCCGGCGCGCACGGTCTGCGATCTGTCGCTGCTGCCGGTCGACGAGCCCGACTGCGGCGCAACCATCTCCGACCTGATGACCGAATACCGTGTGACGGCGGACGATTGCCTGCACATTCTCGACCGCAACCCGTTCTGGCCGCGAGCCTCGGCCGCGCGCGTCCTGTTCGAGGACATGAGACGGCCATGATCGGCCGCCGGAAGCATGCCGCGCGACGCCGTCTCGACCCGCGCGTCGGCAGACTGCGACGACTGCCGCGGACGGATCCCGACGGGCGGCACGACGGCGGATCGGACGGAGACGAGGCACTGTCTCCCCCGCAGCCGCCGCTGCTGCTCACCCCGCTGGTCGCATGCGATCCGGCCACCGACACGGACATCCTGTGGCATATCGCCCGCGAGGCGCCGGAACTGCGCCGCTGGCTCGTGGCGAACCCGCGCGCGGATGCGGCGCTGCTCGAATACGTGGCGCAGGCCGGCGGCCCCGGAGTACGCGAGGCGCTCACCATCCTGCTCGACGGGTGAGCGACGGTCACCGGCCCGTCCGACTCGGCCCGTCATGCACCGGCCAGGGCGAACCGTCCGGATCAGCCCTTGATCTTGAGCACTTCGGCGTAGATCTGCTTGCGGTTGGGCAGCGAGCCGTCCGGCAGCGGATGCTCCTGGGCGACCTGCGCGATCGCGTCCTTGATGCGCAGCCCGTCGTCGAGCGCGCGATCGATCGCGAGCACGGCCAGCTCCTCGACACTCAGCGAGGCGGGCGCGGCGGCCGCGGCCTCCTCGTCGGACGCGCCGCCGATCACAAGCACGATCTCGCCGCGCGGCGGATCGTCGATCACGCCCTGACGGATCTCGGCCACCGTTCCGCGGCGGATCTCCTCGTAATCCTTGGTCAGCTCGCGGCACAGCGCCATCGGACGGTTCGGTCCGAACCCGTCAAGCAGGTCGTCCATCGACTCGGCGATGCGGTGCGGCGTCTCGTAGAACACGATCGTGCGGCGTTCGGAGAGCAGCATACGCAGATGCTGCACGCGCTCGGAGTGCTTGCGCGGCAGGAATCCCTCGTAGCAGAAGCGGTCGGTCGGCAGGCCGGACAGCGCGAGCGCGTCGAGCACGGCCGAAGGACCAGGCGCGCAGGTGACCGGAAGCCCCCGTTCGATCGCGCGGCGCACGATCGCCAGTCCCGGATCGTTGATCGTCGGCATGCCTGCGTCGGAGACGACGAGCACGGTCGCGCCGGTTTCCACGCGGTCGAGCAGACCATCGGCCTTGTTGCGCTCGTTATGGTCGTGATACGCGACGACGGTGCCGTTCACATGCACGCCGAGCCGGTTGGCGAGATCATACAGCCGGCGCGTATCCTCGGCCGCGACGATATCGGCGTCGGCGAGCAGCGCGCGCAGCCGGGCCGACGCGTCACCGACGTTGCCGATCGGCGTGGCCGCCAGCACGACGGTGCCGCGCGGGATCGTGATGACCGATTCCGGTTCCTGCGCACCGGCGATCGGCGACGCGCCCGGCACCCCCATATCGCCCGTCGCGTCCGCCGCACCGTCGACCGGCGCGGGATCGAGAGTGGTTCCGGACTGCCCTTCATTCACATATGTCATGGCTCCCAGTATTCCGCACACTAGGTACCGTCACTCCATATCTCTCATCCTCGGCACCGCGTCCGACGGGGCTTTCGATCAACGAGCAGCTCCTTCTAGCGGAAAACGGACGCTGCAACGACATATCGAGGACGTTTCCGCCCAGAACAACGGCTTTCTGGCGGAAAACGGACGCCCAAGGCCGGCTCAGCGTCCACTTTCGATTAGAACACTGGGATTGTCCGGGAAAACAAAAAACCCTCGCATTTCGCGAGGGCTCATTGGCTGGGATGCCTGGACTCGAACCAAGAATGGCTGAACCAGAATCAGCTGTGTTGCCAATTACACCACATCCCAATTTGGCTGGCGTACCAACTCCGAAGAGTCAGCCGTCGTACCCCCAACCGGATTTGAACCGGTGTTGGCGCCGTGAGAGGGCGTAGTCCTAGACCGCTAGACGATGGGGGCTTCAGTTTTCGTTGTGCAGCGAACTGTGCAACGAGTGATTAATATACGCGAGAGTCCACCTTTGCGCAACTTACGGCGTGTCGAGCCATTTTCCAACAGTTTTGGCATCCACCGGCACCCTGCTTCAGATCGATCACACCCCGCAGTCCGTACTCCGGCACTCCACAGTCCGCACCCCGCGAGCATGACTCCCGCCACACAGCTCCTCCTGCGTGGCGATCCGCGCCCTGTACAACCCCGGGCATACGGCCGGTTGCAGGCACCAAACCGACCGTATGCCCGGGAACACACGCCGCAACACACCGTACCGCCCGGGCATA
Source organism: Bifidobacterium simiiventris (assembly GCF_019331715.1). GTDB lineage: Bacteria > Actinomycetota > Actinomycetes > Actinomycetales > Bifidobacteriaceae > Bifidobacterium > Bifidobacterium simiiventris. The sequence goes on along the minus strand of NZ_JAHBBG010000003.1, from coordinate 59,450 downwards.
CGGCCGTTTCACAGGCCGCAGCCGGCCGTATGCCCGGGAAGAATTCAAGGAATCGCCGGACGCGGCTCCGCCGGCTGGACGAGACACGACGATGAAACGAAACAAGGCCCCGGGCGAATGAACTGCGCCCCGTAAGTTGGACGTGGTTTATTAAGGGTACCTGATCAGGCTGTGAGGGACATGTCCCGGAATTCCTCCGGGGTGTGTCCCTCCAGTCGTATCTGGCGTCGTTTGGTGTTCCAGTGCACGATGTACGCGTCCAACCCGGCCTTGAACTCCTCGAAGGACGGGAATTCACGCCCGGTGTAGAACTCGTCCTTGAGATGGCCGAACACCTGCTCGGTCGCGGCGTTGTCGATGCAGTTGCCCTTCCTGCTCATGGACTGGCGGATGTTCAACCCGGTGAGCCTGTTGCGCCACCATTCGTGCTGGTACTGCCATCCCATATCGGAGTGGAGTATGGGACCGGCGCCGGCGGGCAGGCGGGCCTCGAGCATGGCGAGCAGGCGTTGCTGCTGGGCCAGGTCGGGATGCCGGCTGACGTCCCAGGCCAGGATCTCCTTGGAGCCCATGTCGTACACGGGCGCGAGGTACGCCTTGCCGCCGGCGACCCTGAACTCGGTGACGTCCGTGCCCAGCTTCACCCAGGGCCGGCCGGCCGCGAAGTCGCGTTCCAGCAGGTTCGGTACCTTGGCGCCCGTCTCGCCTTTGTAGGAACTGTACCTGCGGTACGGGTTCGGACGGCGTATGGCGCATTTCAATCCCATGCGGCGCATGACCTTCAGCACGCTCTTGTGGCTCACGCGCACCTTGAACTCGCGTACGAGGCACATGCGCACCTGCCGGTGCCCGCACCCGTTGGGCGTGCGGGCGAAGACCTCGGCGACCATCGGCTCGATGTCCGGCCGGGTCACCCGTCCGGGACGGGACAGGAGATGGTAGTAGGTGCTCCGCGCCAGCCCCGCCGCCTTCAACAGGTGCGCGAGCCCATGTCCCAGCCCCGCCAACGCCGACACGATCACCGACTTGTCCCGGTTGGTGACCTCGACGCCGGCAGGGCGCGGGCTTTTTCCAGGTACGCGACCCTCGCCCTGAGGTACGCGTTCTCCTCCTCGAGGAGCTGCTCGCGCGTGGGAGACGGCTTCGGTTTGGACTTCGCGCCCTTCGGTCTGCCCTTGGGCCTCGGGCGCAGCGCGTCCGCGCCTCCCGTACGATACTCCCGGCACCAGCGCTCCAACGGGGCGAGGCTGGCGATCCCGTACCTGGCCATGACCTCGGCCTTCGTCAGGCCATGCTCCACATGGTCGAGCACCGCCGAAAGCTTCGTCTCGTAATCGTAGACCTTGTTGCCCTTGCGTTCTCCCATGAGCGCCGCCTCCCCGCCGAACCGGTATGACAACACCCATTTTCTCGCGGTGCTGTAGGGCACGCCAAGCCGGCGGGCAAGAAGACCCCTGCCAGCGCCATCCCGGATCAAACCGGCAACGACCCGCATGAAATCATCGTCGTAATGACGTCTGCGATCCCCGGACATGAGAAACCGCACCTCCGATCATCGAATCTGAATTATTCCAGTCCAACAATCGGGGTGCGGTTCAGAACCCGAGGCCTTGTGATCCGTACCCCCAACCGGATTTGAACCGGTGTTGGCGCCGTGAGAGGGCGTAGTCCTAGACCGCTAGACGATGGGGGCTTAAGTTATCCGGCGTTTCCGCCGCGTCACAGCGAACCGCGACGAATTCATGAATATACGGGAACATGATCCATTACCGCAACCCCGGGCGTGTCGCGCCATGCTGAAATGGGCGAAATCGAACCCGATTTCGCCCATTTCAGCATAAAGATACAGGTCACAGGTGCTCGCGCAGACCCTTCAGACGCGCCAGCGACACTTCGCGGCCGACGATCTCCATCGACTCGAACAGCGGCGGCGAGACGCGACGGCCGGACATAGCCACGCGCACCGGGCCGAACGCCAGGCGCGGCTTGTAGCCGCCGTCCTCCACGAGCGCCTTGTTCAGCGTCTCGTGCAGCAGATCGGTCTTCCAGTCAGCCTCGGACACGCCCTCAAGCGCCGCGATCGCCAGATCAAGCACGGCAGCGGAGGAATCCTTGAGTTGCTTCTTCGCGTCGTCCGCCGGCTCGAGGTAGCCCTCAGTCGACAGCAGCGAACCGACCATGCCGGAAACCTCGCCGAGCAGACGCACGCGCGGCTGCACGAGCGGCGCGGCGGCGGTCAGGATCTCACGCTCGCGGTCGGTCAGCTCGTCCCAGGAATCAGCGGACACCACACCGTCGCGGTGCAGGTACGGCACCGAGCGACGCAGGAAATCGGCAGGATCAAGCATGCGGATGTGCTCGGCGTTGATCGAGATCGCCTTGTCGAGATCGAAGCGGGCCGGGTTGGCCTTCACGTCGCGCACGTCGAACTTGGCGATCATCTCCTCCATCGAGAACACATCGCGGTCCGGAGCGATCGACCAGCCGAGCAGCGCGAGGTAGTTGAGCAGGCCCTCGCGGATGAAGCCGGCGTCGCGGTGGTTGAACAGGTTGGACTCCGGGTCGCGCTTGGAGAGCTTCTTGTTGCCCTGGCCCATCACGTACGGCATGTGACCGAACAGCGGGGTGGTCTTGGCGATGCCGAGTTCCTCGAGGTAACGGTAGAGCACGATCTGACGCGGGGTGGAGCTGAGCAGGTCCTCGCCGCGCAGCACGACGTTGATGTCCATCATCGCATCGTCGACCGGGTTGGTGAGCGTGTACAGCGGGTCGCCGTTCGGACGCACGATCACGTAGTCCGGCACGGAACCGGCCTTGAACTCGATGGTGCCGCGGATCAGGTCGTCGAACGCGATGTCCTCGTCCGGCATGCGCAGGCGCAGCGCGGGCTTGCGGCCCTCGGCGCGGAACGCGGCCTTCTGCTCCTCGGTCAGGTTGCGGTCGTAGCCGTCGTAGCCGAACTCCTTCGGACGACCGGCGGCGACGTTGCGCGCCTCGATCTCCTCGGGCGTGGAGAAGGACTCGTACGCGTAGCCGGCCTCGAGCAGCTTGGCTGCCACGTCGCGGTAGATGTCGCCGCGCTCGGACTGGCGGTACGGACCGTGGGGGCCGCCGACGTCGATGCCCTCGTCCCAGTCGATGCCGAGCCAGCGCAGGGCCTCGAGGATCTGGTTGTAGCTTTCCTCGGAGTCGCGGGCCGCGTCGGTGTCCTCGATGCGGAAGATCAGCTTGCCACCGGTGGCGCGGGCTTCGGCCCAGTTGAACAGGGCGGTGCGGACCATGCCGACGTGCGGCGTGCCGGTCGGTGACGGGCAGAAGCGCACACGCACGTCCTTCGGCAGGGCGGGCTTGCCGTCCTTCGTGTTGTCAGTGGTTGCGGAATTGGTTTCAGCTTCAGTCATAATCCCTTATTCTGCCGCGCAAGCGGGACGTGAGGAACGGCACCGGCAGAACGTGATGGCCGGCGTGCAAATGTGATGATCGTCGAGTTCGACTTACGGCATTGGCGTACATCGCAAACGTCGGCGATACACTGGACTGACAACGATGAACAGATGACGGAGGCCGATATGGCGGCGCAGCGACACGTAACGATGAACGATGTGGCGAAGCGCGCGGGAGTTTCGTTGAAAACAGTTTCTAACGTGGTAAACGGATACCGGTTTGTCAAGGACTCCACACGGCGCAAAGTTCTCACCGCAATCGATGAACTTGGGTATTCGGTGAACGTGGTGGCAAAAAGTCTGCGCGAAGGACGCAGCAACGTCATCGGCATTTCGCTGCCGAACATGCGGCTGCCGTATTTCGCGGAGCTGTACTCCTGCCTGGCCGAGGAGGCGCGTACCGCCGGCCGCCGCGTGATCTTCGCCGATGCCGGAACGAATCGCGCGGACGAAATCGAGCTACTGCACGGGTCGTTTGCATCATTGATCGACGGCTTGCTGCTTTCGCCATGCCACCTGACCAACAATGACGCCGACATGCTGGACGTTGACTATCCGATTGTGCTGATCGGCGAGCAGATGCGCCTCGACACACGCGACCGCGTGACCACTGAGAATGAGCGAGGCATTTACCTCGCGACGACATCATTGATAAAGAAAGGATGTCGTCGCGTCGCAATCGTCGGCGTCGGAGGCAGAGGAACCGCATCCGAGCCCTTGCGACTCAACGGATACCGCCGTGCATTGAATGATGCGGGCATCACCGTAGACATATCGATGGAAATTCCGGCCGACATCTGGAATCAACCGGCCGGAGCCTCCGCGGCAGGTACGCTGTTTCGCAATGGGCTGCAGGTCGACGGCATCGTGTGCATGAACGATCTGTTGGCAATGGGCGTGATGCAGGAGCTGCGCCGGCGCGGCGTACTCGTCCCCGACGACGTGAAGGTCGTAGGATACGACGATTCGATCGACGCACAGTACTTCGCGCCATCGCTCAGCTCAGTGAATCCAAGACTGCGATCAGTCGCGCGTACGGCGATTGCTTTGCTCTGCGCACGTATTGACGGAACAGACCCGCTACGTTCCGTCGATCCCTCGGAGCATGCGGTCACAGTTGACACTTCCGGATTCATCACCGCCATGGTTCCCTGCGAGCTTGTCGAGCGTGACTCTTCACGCTGACTCTTTGTTCATCGCACCGAGATGGTCAATATCACCGTCCTAAGTTGCTCATTCAGGTCTCGCTCAGGAGTCATCGCCAGGTCTGGGGTGCCGTCCGACTTCCAATGCACACGACGGATCCCCATACGTCGATCAAGCGAATGACCGTTCGCATCACGCGGCACCGCGTGGAACACCATCAGATCATCACCTGTCTTGGCGTCACGGACGAACATGTTATGTCCCGGCCCATATTCTCCCGGAACGCTTTCTTTGGTCAGCACAGGATATCCAAGGCACTGCCATGAAGCAGGATCAAGCAAGTTATCCCCGGCTTTCGCGCGTAGCAACCCTAGACAGTACAGATCCGGCAATGCCGTGCTCGCCCCTGAGAACGTGACAAACAGATCGTCGCCGTGGCGCAGCAAATATGGTCCCTCGTCCACCTCGCTCTCGCAACGGTCCCAGCCGTATTCCGGTCTGATTACCAGCTGCGGCTCGCTGGTCAGCTGCCACGGCCTGTCGGGATTGACAGTCGCGATGTACAGGGCCGCGGGATCCATGACTTCCCGCCCGGGTGTTTTATCCAGAAAATCACGTCCCGACCACATGACGTAGTGCACGCCGTCCACTTCGAAATACGTCATGTCAAGACCAATGCCATTGTCGCCGGACAGCGGCAGTCCGTTCGGGCGGACTACAGGATGAGGCCCCTCCCACGACTGAGGATCAAGCAAATCACCAAGGCACCGGAACACCTGGCACTGCACGGAACTCCAGCCATTCAGACCGATGGTGGTGAACACACAAGGCACGCCGTCGACCACGTGTAATTCCTGCGCCCACAGATTAGCCAGTCCATCATAATCACCGCCATCCATGTGAAACACGGGAACCCACGGGGATTCGCGTAGGTCATCAATCGTGTCGCTGACACGAAATGCCACATCATGCATCTGGGTGCAGCACATGACATACCGATCACCGATGTGATACACATACGGATCGGAGATCATCTCATCCATGAATGGGAATGGATAGATCGTCCGCCGGATAACACCATCAATGCGATACTTGCCGGGAACCGACCAATCAATGGCCGAGAACTGGTCACGGCTCCATGCAACAGGCTTCGCGTGGATGGAACCATCACTGTATCGACATGTCGCCTTTGGAAGTTCGTCGAACGCGATCGCAGGCTCGCCGTCGCCCACGGCAACCGGGACTTCCAGCACGGGCTCATCGACCGACACATGCCGAACGTGGTTGAGCCGACGTTCCAGATTAACGGCTTCATCGGTCTCAATCGACAGCATGTTGCCAACGATGGCACGCGGTACGCCGGTAGCAACCGGAGACACCGACGGCCTGAGCGCTGGCGCAACCGAACCAGCCTCAGCCAGCGCTGCTCGCCGACGTTCCAGCGTCTCAGGTTGTGCCGTCTCGATACCGTCGACTTCAGCAAGCTCGCGGCTATGACCCTGACGCAGGGTACCGCATTCTTCCCATGACAGCACGTATCGGGAAAGGCCGGCGTCCCACCAGCAAGCAGGGTGCCGGATGTCGCTCACACCCACACGCAACGCTTCCGGATCCCCGAAATCGGCAATGGAACCGTTGGTACGGATGATCATCACGCAACCCTTGCTTGCCGGATCGGGAGCATTCTCGTTGCGCTGTACCGCACAGCAGGCCAATGAACCATCCGCCGTTCGGAACAACCACGGATCGATCAGCGTCTTGGTCACCGCACGGGGATCGTCTGTCGTATAGTCGGCCTTCGCAAAAACCACTCCCGTGCCATCGTGCAGCGGTTCGGCAGGGTTCCCATCGCGGCTGATCGCCAGGTGAATAGAATCATCCAGATCGCAATTGAGACCGGACAATCCCGGATAAGCCGGATTCTCATACCGCGGCTCACCCGCGACCGTATAAGCCAGCAATGTGTATGCCGTCATATGACTTTATCCTCAATAGGTGGGGTGCAATCAGAACATATCCGGTTGCCGTATGGTTTACGATCAAGCTCGATGCGCGTCAGCCAGTTGCCGATATACATCAACCGCCGCCGTCCGTACGCGATCAAACGAGTGACGGTCATTGGCGCGCAGGTCCCATAATCCCATTTGGGCCAGATAGTGTTCCGCGGGCTTGTTCTCGTCCCGGTACACCCAGTACATCATGTCGAACAACGACCACCATGTGTACCCGATGAGGTTCATGCCTTCCGACCGCAGCCCATCGACGGCAGCCACCGATTCATGCAACCAGCGAATACGCTCCTCCACCGGTCCCGGAGAACAGGTTTCGGTCAGGTACACAGGCAACCCATACCGTTGCGAAAACAGCGTAAGTACTTCCTTCAACCCTTCAACGCCATCGTTGCGGAATGGCATCGGGTCATACGGCGAACCGTCATGAGGATCCCCGGCAACGTAATTCACCGTGGAAACCTGCGGATAATAATTCACCCCGATCACATCAGGCATAACCGCATGATCACGATACCATTGCAGATCATCATCGCTCAGACCATGACGAGCAAGCCAACCCGCCAGTGGATGCGAATCATCCACACGGCCCATGATCGTATCTTCGACGAGGAACCGACGATGCTCAAGAAACTCGATTTCGTCACGGTACGCGTCACGGTCGCCACCGAAGCGGAACGACGCTTCGACGTTGACGAAACTGGCTTCCGGATCCACGTCGGCGATGGCGTTCTGCGTGAGGATCATGCCCCGTGTGATCTGCCGGAACAGCTTGACAAATCCGTCGTCACCGGTCAGATATGGGGGCCAGTAGCCATACTGGCCACAGTACATCATGTTCAACAGCGGCTCATTGAGCGGCGTCCAGATATTCAGCCGACCACGGTACCGTTCGGCGACCGTCGCCGCATACTCAGCGACGTACTGCGGGTAATCATGGTTGATGAAACTGTTATCCATCCATAGAGGCGTGCCGTAATGCATGAGATCGACGATCACGTCGACGCCGAGCTCCTCAAAACGATCCACAACCTGGTCGAGCCAATCGAATCGGAATACGCCCGGTTCGGGATTGACCAGATACCACGGAATGCCCCAGCGCACCTGGTTGGCACCGGTTTCGGAGATCAAGCCGAGATCCTCGTGCCAGTGCTCATAATGGCCCGTCAGCTCATATTCGTCCAAGGCGCGCATTCCCGGTCGGGTTTGGGGAATGAACGTATCTTCAATGCCCAAGGAAAAGTTGAGCCTCTCGCCATGTTCAAACCATTTGGTCATCGGATTACCCCTTCATGCCGCTCATGGCGACGCCTTCGACGAACTGCTTCTGCACGAACGCGAACACGATCACCAGAGGCACGGCGGCGATTACGGAACCGGCCATCATGATGCCGTACGGAATCGCACCGCCAACCGAACCGTTGAGCAGCGACAGGCCGGCGATTAGCGTACGGTCCTCCGTCTTCGAGGTCATGATCAGCGGCCACAACAGATCGTTCCAGTTGTTCATGAAATTGAACAAAGCAAGCGTGAACAGCCCCTGCTTCGCGTTCGGCAACACCACCGACCAGAACACACGCAATTCACCGGCGCCGTCGATTCGGGCCGCATTGTCAAGATCACGCGGCAGCGAAATGAAGAACTGGCGCAGCAGGAAGATGCCCGCCACATCCGCCATGCGGGGGATGATCATGGCGACCATGTTGTACGAACCGACAAGGCCAGCTGCCGACAGCATGCGATAGGTCGGAATGAGCAGCGCCTGATACGGGATCATCATGCTGGCGATGAGCGTGAACAGCAACGCGTTACGACCGCGGAAATCCAATCGAGACAATGCATAGGCGGCGAGCGAGTCGAAGATCACCGAAAACAGCGTCACACCACCCGCGAATAGGATCGAATTGAGGAACTGACGCCCAACCGGAATACGAGCAAACAGCTGGACGTAATTGTCGAGCGTGAACGACGAAGGAATCAGTTTCGGCGGCCAGACATTGATGTCCTTGTTCGGCGCGAACGAAGTGATCAGGCACACGAAGAACGGAAAGATGGTGATCAACGAGGTCAGGATCAACAGAGCATACACGCCGATACGTTCGACAATGACCTTCGGGCTCAGGTAACGGCTCTGTACGGACATCACAGATCCTCCTTCTCATGACGATTGTTGATGACCAGCTGGATCACGCCCACGATGAACGTGACGATGAGCAGCACATAGCTCAACGCCGAAGCGGAACCAAGGTGGAAGTTGCGGAAGCCTTCGGTGTAGATGCGGTAGACGACGGTTTCGGTCATATGATCCGGACCGCCGGAAGTCATCACGTAGATCTGGTCGAATGCCTGGAACGACTGGATGAGTGCCATGATGATGACATAGGTCATCGTGGAACGCAGACCGGGCAATGTGACCGCAGTGAACTTGCGCCACGGACCGCATCCATCAAGTTCTGCCGCCTCATACAGTTCGTGAGAGACTCCTTGAAGGCCAGCCAGAAAAATGACCATGAAGTAGCCGAAGTTCTTCCAGATGCCGACGATGGTGACCGTGGGCAGCGCCCATGTCGTGCTGCCGAGTACGTCGCCCATGCGAATGCCGATCTTGGACAGCCAATACGGCAGGAAGCCGAGATTCGGGTCGAGGATGAACTGCCATGCCATCGCGGCCACGGCCATCGAGATGACGAACGGCAGGAAGATCGCGGAACGGAAGAAACCACGTAGCGGCAGATCATCACGGTTCAGCAGCATGGCGACGGCAAGCGCGACGATGATGAGCAACGGCATATACATCACCGTGTAGATGGCGGTGTTGGCGAGCGCACGCATGGCATCCGCATTGGTGAAGAGCTTCACGTAATTCTGAAGACCGATGAATTTTGGCTTGTTGAAGCCAGTCGCATTGGTGAAGCTCATATACAGCGCGTAGAACGCCGGATAGAACACGAACATGCCGATAATCACAATCGCCGCCGCAGAAAACAGCCAGCCGACGCGAGTCTGTGCTCGCTTCATACCGTTTACCCGGCGCGGCGAGTCGACGGTAACAATAGAACGAGGCGGTTTGTAAGAGGAGGAATTTGCGCTACTCATTGTCGTCCTTCCGACGTTGCGATGGGCGACGGCCGTTGCCAGTCGCCGCCCATCTATTTCACAGATCGGGAACTGTCATCGCACCGATCTACTGCTCGATATATCCCTGGATCTTGTCGTTGGATGCCTTGAGCATGGCGGAGATATCACCAGTGGAGGCAGACAGCTTCGGCCCCAGCGCGTTGAGTTCGGATTGCACATCGGCGAAACCGGTCGGGACGCTGCCCAGCATGAGCTTCGTCTTGTCCATGTAAGGATTGATCTGGGCAATCAGTGCATTGTCCTTGATCTCGTCCTCGGTGATGTCGGTACGGTTGGCCGGATAGTTCGCCTCGAGCGCCCACTTGATCTGGTTGTCCTTGGAGTTGAAGTACTTCATCCACGCATAGGCGGCAGCGGTCTTGGCTTCGTCGCCATCGATCTGCGAAGTGGCGTACCAGTAAGTGGACGCAGCCTGAGTGACCTGCTCCTTCGGGCCCTTCGGCATTTCAAACGTGCCGGTCTCAATGCCCTTCTCCTTGGCGGTGTTGACAATCCACGGTCCGATCCAGAACATCGCGGCTTTACCTGAAATGAACAGGCTCTGGCCGTCGACCAGCGAAAGGTTGGTCGGGGAGCTCTTCTTGGCGTAGAAGTTGTCGCGAATCCAGGTCAGGGTCTCCTTCGCCACGTCGGAGTCGAGGTTCGCCTTGCCGTCGACCACGAGATCAGTGCCGGCCGCCTGCAGGAACGTCGGCAAATAGCCGGCATCCTTATCCGCCAGCGCAATGCCGTACTGTTCCGGAGTGCCGTCACCGTTCTCATCTACGGTCAGCTTTGCCGCCAACTCAGCCAAATCCTCCCACGTCTTGGGATACTGATCTTCGGTGATGCCGGCCTTATCGAAAATGGCCTTGTTGAAATAGACGGAATACGGTGCGTGTCCCATCGGTACGCCGTAGTGGGTTCCGTCAACCTCTCCGCCTTCAACGACATTCTCACGATATACATCGGTTTCGTTGGAGGAATCGGCATAGAAATCATCGACGGAGACGAAGGCGCCCTGGTCGATGAATCCCTTGGCGGTGTCCGGACCGTAGGTGAGCACATCAGGGCCGTTCTTGGCCGAAATCGCGGAGAGCAGCTTGTCGTTGATGACGTTCCACGGGTTCTGCTCGATCGTCACTTTGTACTTGTCTTGAGACTTGTTGAACTCATCGGCGATCGCCTGCACGACCTTGCCGTCATTCTCAGTGAAGCCGCTCCACACGCTGATTTCCGTGGTGCCGCCGTCAGCACCGCCCCCATTGGAAGAACTTTCACCGCAGGCACCGAGAGAAAGCGTCATCGCTCCCGCCAGTGTCAGCGCGGTCAGCTTCATTGCTTGACTGTGGTTCATGGTTTTCCTCCTTGATTTTCTCCTGGTTTCCCAAGAATGATGTCGTTGCAACACGCGGCAACTCGTCTCCGAAAAGGCGTTGGACTCCGACCGGCGGTGAGCGGTATGACACCTTTATGCAGTCCGCCCACCGTTTGAGCTTCAATGCTCGTTTACAACGTTGGAATTGATAATAGCACTTTTTCTATCGTTGTACAAATCGGATGTTGCATTATTTTCCCGAAGCAGACCGACCGGCTAGCGGACCCCCGTCCGGCGGCAGCACGTCGGTCGTCGTCGGCGTCCACCGGTCGTCAGGCTCGGGCACGCCGAAGTCCGGCATGCCGTCGTCGCTCCAGCGCACCACGCCGACGCGGGCGTGACGATTCGGGTCGAACAGCGGATCGCCCTTGATATCGGTGTAGTTGCGGGCGTGGTAGATCATCAGATCCTGCGCGCCGTCCTCGGACTTGGTGAACGAGTTATGGCCGGGACCGTACTGGCCGTTTTCGGCGCACGTCTTGAACACCGGTACCGGACTCTTGGTCCAGCTCGCCGGGTCCATGAGATCGGAGCCGCGTTCGGCGCTCAGCAGGCCGACCGCATACGGCACGCCGGTGCCGGACGCGGAGTACGTGATGAAGATCCTGTCGTCGTGGAACAGGAATGCCGGGCCTTCGTTGACGAGAAAATCGACGCACTCCCAGTCGTATTCGGGCTTGGACAGCATGACCGGGTCGTCGGCCAGCGTCCACGGGTTCGCCATTGGGGCGATGTACAGGTTGGAGTTGCCGGGGATGGCCGGGTCGTGCTGCGCCCAAACGAGGTACTGCACGCCGTCGATCACCTCGGTGGTGGCGTCGAGCGAGAACGAGTCGAGCGGCGTGATGATCTGACCCTTCTCGACCCAGTTGTCAGTCGTCGGGTCGGCGTCGGTGTTCTCGAGCACGAACATGCGGTGCGTCGGCATGCCGCTCGGCTCGAACTCATGCTCCGCGCCGGCGAAGTAGATGTACCATGCGCCGTTGATGCGGTGCAGTTCGGGTGCCCAGATGTACTTGCTGCACACGCCGGACTCATGTTTGCGCCAGACCACGGTCTCCGGGGCCTTCTGCAGGTCGTTGATCGTCCGGGCGCGACGGATGGCGATCTTGTCGTACTCCGGATCAGACGCGGTGAACCAATAGGTGCCGTCGACCTTGAGCACCCACGGATCCGCGCGCTGCAGCACGACTGGATTATGGTAAACAATCATTGTTTATCCTTTGTCAATTCAACGGTGAGTTGATGTACATCGTTGAATATACCAAACTTACAACGATGTAACAACCCGGCGTTTCCCTTCGCAAACACAGCGAGGAGCCACCGCCCCGCCCGCATCTCCGCGAACGCGGCCGTCTTGGCAAAACGCCGCCATATGATATTCTTGCATATATGCAATCATCTGAGATTCTTCGACAGCTCATGCAACGCAGCGGCATGAACGCGGCGCAATTGGCTCACGCCACCGGACTCAGCGAATCACTGATCTCACGCGCCTTGAACGGACGCATCGACCCGGCGTTCGGCAAGATCACGACCGCTGCGGAGCATCTGGGCTACCAGATCACGCTCAGCCCATTGGAACAGGTCACGCTCGACATGTGCGGGCTGCGCATGGAAGACCTTATCAAGACGATCAATTCCTATGCCGGTCGAGACAATGCCGACTCCTGGCCGCCGATATCGGCCAGCATGAGGGAGTTGTTGGAATCTTCCTCAGCCAGTCCCGCACACGCACTCGAAGATCTTTCAACCGTGCTCAAACGTTTGCCGAACAAGGAATGGCGAGCCTTTATGGCCGGCCTCTACCGCCAACAGCACTGGCCCAACGCGCACGGACTCGCCGAATCAGACCTGAGGCTCCCCGTTCAATGGACTCCCCTGCGCAAGATCTACCGCTCCGCCACACAACCCGACCCGGACTTCCTCGCATACAACGTCTATCTACCGCAAGGAGAACTTCAATGGAAATGACCCGCGGCGAACTCATGTCCCTGATCGACGAGCTGGCGGAATCCTGCGTGGCGCACGGCATTTCGGGGACCATGACGATATACGGCGGATGCGCGATGATGTTCCACCACCCTGATCTGCGAGCGACCCATGACGTGGATTCGGTCTTCCAACCTTACCGCCAGATAAAGGAGTTGGCGGAATCCATCGCATCGCATCATGCCGGCGTAGACCGCCAATGGTTGAACATGCAGGTTCGAGATGTGCTGCCAATCCATGCAGACGATGCTCCAGTGACATATTTCGACCGCGCCGGTTTCACCATCCGATTCGCCTCACAACGGTATCTGCTCGCCATGAAAGCCATGAGTGACCGACGCAGCCAGAAGGATCTGGACGACGCCGCAGTACTATTCAATGCGTTGCATCTCAGGAACTGGATGGATATCGACAACATCGTGCACCAGTATTTCGGCGGTGGGTCAGCCGGATCACAAGAGCTGTTCATGGAGGATATCGAAGATCGGGCGGCGGAACTGGCTCGCCAAACAGCGACAAGCTAGAGCGAGCGGGTGGACTGGCGGACGACCAGGCTGGAGGAGACCTTGCGGAAGACCGGAGCGTCGGTTGGATTGCCGAGCGGGTTCTGACCGGCGATGCGCTCGTTGAGCACGCGTACCGACAGCCGCGCCACCGCCTCAAGCCCGGGTGCGATCGAGGTCAGCGCCGGCGACAGATACTGCGAATCATCGGAATTGTCGAAGCCGACCACCGAAATATCCTCGGGGATGCGCAGTCCACGCATCTGGATCGCATGCATCGCGCCGGAGGCGAGCATGTCGTTAAGCGCCACGACGCCGTCCGGCCGCACGCCGGAGTCCAGCAGCTTATCCATTGCCTCGACGCCATTGTTTCGGTGCCACATCAGCGACGGCGACTCAAGCCTTGCGTCATATTCCACACCGGCCTCTTCCAAGGCCTCCCGATATCCGCGCAATCTCAACCCAGCCGATCCAATCGTCTCCCCGGGATGAGTTCCGATCACGGCGACACGACGGCAACCCGTCTGCAGCAGATACTGGGTGGCGCGCTTGGCGCCCTCCACGTTCTCCGTGGCGATGTGGTCAAATCGTTCCGTGAAAATCCGTTCTCCGATCAGCACCATCGGATAGTCGAGAGTCAGATCCTGCACATCATCAAGCCCAAGTTCCAGCGGGCTGTAGATCAAACCGTCCATCATGGTCTGCTGCGAGCCGAGCAGCGCATCGAATTCGCCCTCGCGCGAGTACAGCGTCGGCTCCACGATCACGCGCAGACCGACCTTCTTCGCCTCCTCGATCACCAGCGACGACAGCTGCGCGAAATACGGCATCTGCAGATCGGGAATCGCCAGTCCGATGATACCGGTGCGGCCGCGGCGCAGGTTGCGGGCAGACACGTTCACCACATAACCGAGGTCGTCGATGGCTTTATGCACTTTCGTTCGCGTCGCATCGGAAACGAACTCATAGTTATTGACGACGTTCGAAACCGTCTTAATCGACACGCCAGCCACTTTGGCGACATCACGCATCGTAACGACATGATCACTGGTGGAAGACCGAGTTACCATTTACTCTCCAATCTCGTCCGTTCAATGTCAAGGTCACGGCGCCATCGCCACAAGTTGGAACGCAAATGTTTCACACATTCCGCGTAGTCAACTGGATTACCACTATACTCGTAGTTACATCGTTGTACAAAACGGATACGGGAAACGTGTTGCATAAAGGAGCGATCATTATGGCAGACGAACGGCCAACGAAGACGTGGGCATTGAATACGAGTCCGTGGCTGGGCGGCGAGACCGGCACGGACGGCGGCACGACGCAACGCCCCAAGGCCTGCCGCGTGATCATCGATAATGATTTCGCCGGCGATCCGGACGATCTGTTCCAGCTGACGCACCATGTGCTGTGCGAGACGGTTGACATCCGGCTGATCGTCGTCTCGCACCTGTGCAACGGCGACTTCATCGACCCATCCGGCGACACGGTCGCGCACGGCACGGCCCGCGTGCGCAAACTGTTCGGATTGCTGGGCTTAACCGGTTATGACGATGCGCTCGTCGCCGGTTCCGAGCTGCCGCTGGCCGACGACCACACGCCGCGGCCGAGCGCCGCGCGCGACGCGATCATCCGCGAGGCGATGCGCGACGACACCGATCTGCCGCTGTTCTACGTGGCCGGCGGCGGCGTGACCGATCTGATCAGCGCGTATCTGACCGAACCGCGCATCGCCGAGCGCATGACGGTCGTGTGGATCGGCGGACAGGAGTATCCGGGGTACGGCGAGGCGCCGCTGGGCCGGCTCGCCAAGGAATACAACGCGCAGATCGACCCGATCGCGGCTCGGATGCTGCTCACGAACTGCGCGTTCCCGCTGTGGCAGGTGCCGCGCAACGCGTACCGGCAGTGCCTCGTCTCGACCGCGGAGTTGGCCGCGCACGTACTGCCGTGCGGTGAACTGGGCAGGTATCTGTGCGGCGAGATCGACAACATCCGGCTGCACGGCGAGCGGTATTGGACGCGGCCGACCGGCGCGTACTGCCTCGGCGACTCGCCGCTGGTGAGCCTGACCGCCCTGCTGACGCCGTGGGATCGGGAACCGGCGTCAAGCCAGTGGATCACGATCGCGCGTCCGACGCTGGACGACGACGATCGGCCGGTCGGCGTGGAGCCGGTGAGCGAGGCGGATGCGCTGGCCGGGCGCGGCATCCACGTGATCACGCAGGTCGACAACCGGCTGCTGTTCGGAGACCTGTTCGCAAAGCTGGCCTTGTTCCGCCGCTGGCAGGGGTGGGACTGACAAGCATCAACTATGACGAGGGCCGCACATCCGACGGTGGATGTGCGGCCCTCGTGTTTCCTGCGCGCCCCGTGTTCATACGGGACTCAGGCAGACAGTCCGGCGAACAGTGCGCTCCAGTCCTGGGACTCGTCGTCACGTGCATCGCGGTTGTTCGGTTCGTTGTTCATGGTGTTGCTCCTTAATCGTACGCCATCGTATGTCTTGACTTATATTAACCGATTCACTCACCTCATCGGGAGATTATCGGTAACTGGAATAAAACTATCACAAAACATCACATTTGCGCAACTCGAACCAACATTCGACACGAAAAATGTGAGCGCTCTCACAAACTCTTCACGAACGGTCAACCGATATCAGCCATACAGTAAGCATCCCGCGCCAACGCATCGGCAATCGTCGTTCAAACCGACCACCGACACCGATCAACAGCCCCATCCGACCGCCATCGGCACAAGCCAACCATCCCAAATACCAGCGGCCCCGTTCGCCAACGGCAAGCGGTCACGGAACAAAATCCAACGCATCCCAGCACCGGCCGGGCCGATCGAGCACCTCGCCTATACTTGGGGTCGTTCGCGCGATTGGTGGCAGCAATCGCGCCTGCATCATACGAAAACAGCATCGTCCGTATAACCCATTTCCGGGGTCGTTTCTCGTGTTCATCAAACATGGCGGCCCGGTGACGTCGATGCGACGGTCTGATGTCTCGCGCGGGCTCCTCACCTTCCCGCGGCGCGCGCCAGACCGCAACGAAAGCGCGGAACGCCGCGCGAAAGGCAAGGTGACAAGATGAGGATTGAGATCAAGAAGGGCATGCGTTCGATCGTGGCGGCAGCCGCGGCCGTGGCGCTCGGATTCACGATGGCGGCGTGCGGCAGCTCGAACGACGTCTCCGATACCACCAAGAACGGCAACTCTGCCGAGACGCCGACCGTCTCGTTCATGCTCGACTGGACACCGAACACGAACCACATCGGCCTGTACGTGGCGCAGAAGCTCGGCTACTACAAGGACGCCGGCGTGAACGTGAAGATCCTGCCGACCGCGCAGGCCGGTGCGGAATCCAGCGTGGAGAACGGCGTCGCGAACGTCGGCTTCACCACGCTGAGCAATGTGGCCGCGTTCAACGCGCAGGGTTCGAGCCTCAAGTTCGTGTTCGATCTGACGCAGAAGCAGGTGGCCCGCTGGTGCGCGCTCGCCTCGCGCACCGACATCAAGACCCCGAAGGACCTGTCGGGCAAGACGTTCGTGAGCTTCGGTTCGGCCGAGCAGAGCGCCGTCGTCTCGCAGATGATCAAGTACGCGGGTGGCACCGGCGAGTTCAAGACCGCGACGGCCGGCACGAACACGTTCGAGACGCTGACCAGCGGCAAGGGCGATTTCGCCGGCTTCTACGCGACATGGGAAGGCGTGGAGAGCGAGCTCAACGGCCCGGCCCTCAACTGCTTCGTCGCCTCCGACTGGGGCGTGCCGGGCAACCCGGACCAGCTCGGCTTCGCGGTGAAGGATTCCTGGCTCAAGGACTCCAAGAACGCCGACGCGCTCAAGAAGTTCCTCGCCGCCACCAAGAAGGGCTACGACTACGCGCTGGCCCACCCGGACGACGCCGCCGATATCCTGGTCGACTCGGCCAAGGAGGCCCAGATCGATCCGAAGCTCGCCAAGGCGTCCATGAAGCTGATCGTCGACCAGAACATCTGGACCACCGATGACCCGAAGTCGATGCCCGGTACCGTGAACTTCGACGAGGCCCAGCCGTACCTCGACTTCCAGTACAAGGCCGGCACCTACAAGGACGCCGACGGCAACGACCCGGCCGAAGCCCCGCAGGCCAAGGACCTCGCCACCAACGAATACGTGGCCTGAGTCGCCCGCAAGCGGTAAGGTCCGCCGGCCAGTCCCAAGTTCGACGATCACGAGGCAGACCTGCTCTTACGACAATGGCAAGCAAGAGGAATCGAATGCGTAATCTCAGGCATTGGCTTGGAGTCATCGCGCCGCCGGCCATCACGGTCGGTGGCCTGCTGATCGTCTGGGAGCTGGCGGTGCGGCTCGGGCATGTCTCCGAGCGCGTGCTCGCCGCGCCCAGTCAGATCGTCGCGTCGATGATTCGCACCTGGCCCGATCTGATGACGGCCGCCGCGATCACGACGTACGAGGGACTGGTCGGTTTCGCGGTCGCGATCGTCGCCGGCATCGTCATCGGCATCGGACTGTACCTGTCGAAGACGCTGCACCGCGCGGTGTTCCCGCTGCTGGTCGCCGCGCAGACGATTCCGCTCATCACCGTCGCGCCGCTGTTCATGATCTGGTTCGGGTTCGAGCCGCTCGGCAAGATCGTGATCGTCGCCGTGTTCGGCGTCTTCCCGATCGCCGTGCAGACCGCGCGCGGACTGGCCGCGGTGCCGCAGTTCTATGAGGATGTGGCGCTCACGTGCGGCGCGACCCGCGCATGGGCGCTGTGGCATGTGAAGATGCGTGTGGCCGCGCGCCAGATCTTCGGCGGCGTGCGCATCGCCGCCGCGTACATCTTCGGCACGGCGGCGACCGCCGAATATCTCGGCGCGATGAACGGTCTCGGCATCTGGCTGCAGGCCGCGTTCAACTCGTTCCGCACGCCGTTGATCTTCTCGGCCACCGTGGTCGTGATCGTCGAGACGGCCGTGCTGCTCGGCCTGATCTCGCTGATCGAATGGCTCGCGCTCGGCGAGGACGACACCGTCTACGACAACTCCGAAGGCGAGTGACGGCAACCGGTCGATCGCTCTATATGACGGTGCCCCGCACGATTCCTGTGCGGGGCACCGTCGTATTATCAGCGGCCTACAGCTCCACTTCGGGCTTGGTGGGGTCGTCCTTGACGTGGGCGAACTTGGCGGCGAGCGCCTCCTTGTTCTTGCGCTCGTCCTCCTCCTTGGCGCGGCGCTTGGCTTCTTCCGGGTCCCACGTCACGTCGTCGTAGTGGCGTTTCCACTCGGCGGCGGCGATCGGTGCGATCACGTCGACAGTCGCGTCCAACGTCCCGTCATCCGCCGCACCCGCGCGCGCATCGAGCAGTGCGCGATACTGGTCGTCGCTCAGGCACAGCCGCGGCACCGCGGTCTGCTCGCGCAGTTCGTTGACGAACAGGATGACCGGCAGTTGCGCGGCCGCCGTATCCCCGGCATCGCCGGCATCCTCGACCGTCCTCGCGATGATCGACAGCAGTCCATCGCAGATCACTAGCGACTCGGCGAATCGATGTGCCAGACTATCGGTCAATGCACCGACCAGTTTGTCGGCGACGTCGCTCGTCGCATCACCGGCCCCAGCATTCGATTCCGGCACGTCAGGCACATCGATCGTTGCATCCGCATCGCCATGCTCCTCCGCAACCGCCCGCTCGATCATCGGCAACGCTTCGCGCACCGCGGCCTCGGTCGTCTCCGGCCAATCGACGCCCATCGCGCGAACCGCGTCGAACAGCACGTCGGGATCATGCGCGTCGCGGTAGTCGATCATCGTGTCGTACGCGTCGTTCGCGACGAGCAGCGCGTCCACGATCGACTGCGGGCGCCCCGGAATCTCGTCCGCGCCTTCGTACACGAACTCGGCGTCGGGCACGGTCACGTCCTCACCGGTCACGATCCGTGCGATCATGCGCGTAAGCCGCACCTGCAGGTTCTCCGCGTATTTCGCGTCGTTGTCCATCTGCTTGGCGTCGGTCAGCGGCCACAGCGCGACCAGTTGCGCCCCGGCCTCGGCCGCCTCGCGCACGGCAGGCAGCGCGGCGACGCGCGCGACCGCGGCGGAATCAAGGGAAACAGTCATATTCGCTCCTTTGCATATGCACGGTATCGTGCCAATCGGCGGGGTGCGTTCCCCCAACCCGTCAGCCTTCGGCTGCCACCCTTCCCCATCAGGGGAGGGAAATGCCCGCCCTGTAATTCGAGGGGCGTGCAACAGTCATCATCCTCATTATCGCGCTACTGCACGTCGGCCGCGGGGTCGGCGTATGTGATCGACATCACCTTGCCGCTTTCGCAGTCGTAGGTGATCGACGTGACGGACGCGAGCGCGGTGTGCCGCAGGAACATCCAGTGTTCGGGATGTCCGGTCTCGAGCAGGTGCCGGTACGACCAGATCGGCGATTCGTGGCTGACGACGACGATCTGCTCGCCGGGATGCTCACGCACCTTCTCGCGCGCGAACTCGCCCACGCGTGCGGCGATCGAACGGTACGACTCGCCCCAGCTCGGCCGGTACAGGTTGAGCACGAGTTTCCAGTTGCCGTTCTTCCACAGCGCGCCCTCGCCGTGGCCGATGCGCTTTCCTCGGAATTCGTTGCCCGCCTCGATCACGCGCGGGTCGGTGTGCAGTTCGAGCGGGGACTGGCCGCGGTCGGCGCGCACGGCATTGAGCGCGTCGATGATCGCACCGGCGGTTTCGCGCGTGCGTTCGAGCGGCGACGAATAGACCGCGGCAATCGTGTTGGTCTGCGGGTTGTTGGCGAGATAGTGCGCGGTGGCCTCGGCCATGCGCCGGCCGCGGTCGGACAGGTGGAAGCCGGCGAGCCGTTCGTACAGCAGATGGCCGGGATTGTAGACCTTGCCGTGACGGACGAAGTGGATGGTGGTGGCGGTCATCGGGCGGCTCCTTCGGGTTGACTGGCTGGCTGCGGCGCGGCGGTTCGTGGGACGATCGGTCGCAGCGCGAGTGCGGTTCTCCATCAATTATTCAACATGAATGATCGGGGACGCCGCGTGTCGCGGCAGGCGAACTTCTAGAGTATCCATGACTGCATAAGTGAACAGCAAAACGCATGCATTCGCACGGCTGACCCAAGGCACGGCAACATGACGCAGTGACCTGCCGCGGGGAGACGGGGAAGCCGAGTCCTTTCAATCTACCAAGCGGTAATCAACGCTGCGCCGGCGTGCGCCCGCACATCAACGACCGACAGGAAGCCGACCACGACCGGCCGCCGCGACGCAAAACGGCGATCGGCCCCAGTACCCACCCGTGAGCAGAAAGGAGCGGCTATGGCAACCGCCAATCACCATCCGAACCAGATCGTGAACGCGATCAGAGACATCAACCACAAACTCTTCGGCGGGTATGCGGAGCTGCTCCGCATACCCCACACCGCCCGGTTCGCCGTCGGCTCGGTCATCGCATGCATGCCGTTCCCGATGGTCGGCATGACGATCACGATCTCCGTGCAGCAGTACTACGGCAACTATTCGCTGGCCGGCGCGCTCACGGCCGTGCAGGCGATCGCGCTGGCAATCTTCTCCCCCGTGCTCGGCAAACTGGTCGACAAGTTCGGCCAGCGGCAGGTGTCGATCCCGACGATCATCGTGTGGATGATCGCGTCGACCGCGCTCGTGACGTGCATCACCAACCGCGTGCCCGAGTGGATTCTGTACTGCATCGTGCCGTTCATGGCCGCGATCCCGCCGTGGGGCGCGATGAGCCGTCAACGCTGGACGACGCTGCTTAAGGGCGACCGCGAGCGCACGAACCGCGCGCTGAGCCTGTCGGGCGTGTTCGACGAGTGCATGTGGGTAGTCGGCAACCCGCTCGCCTCGACGCTGGCCGTGATCTCCGGCCTGCTCGCGTTCTCGGTGACCGGCGTGTGTGTGCTCGTCGGCGCGCTGATGTTCCTGACGGAACTGACGACCGAGCCGAAGTCGCAGACCGTGCTCGCGCGCGAGGCCGGCATGACCCGCAAGCAGTACCGCGAGCGCGAGGCGGCGCGCGCGAAGGCCGTGCAGGCGGAGGCGGTCGTGGAGGCCGCCCGCGACCGCGCGGTCGCGCAGGGACTGTCGGACGCCGAGGTGCGTGCGGCGGTCGAGCAGGCGCAGGCCGATGCGCTCGCCGGACACAAGGAGTCGATCTGGGGACCGGGCCTGATCGCGGTGTGCGTGACGTGGTTCGGTCTGGGCGCGTTCCAGTCGGCGGCCGGCATTTCGATCGTCGCGTTCGCCACCGAGTCGAATCTCAAGCAGTACACCGGGTTCGTGTTCGCGTGCTTCTCGATCAGCTCGCTGGTCGGCGCGCTCGTTTACGGCGCGAAGAACTGGACGATCCCACTGTGGAAGCGGTTCTACTTCTGCCTGACCGTGGTCAACCTCGGCATCGGCTGCTTCATGTTCGCACGTCACTTGTGGGTGATCATGATCATCTACCTGCTGATCGGCGTGTGCCAGGCGCCGACGTGGGTGAACGGCAACCAGCTGATGCTGCATCTGGTGCCGCCGACGCGGTTCACCGAAGGCATGGCGTGGATGGGTGCGATGAATTCGATCGGCGGCTCGGTCGGTTCGGCGATCGCCGGCCAGTTCATCGACCGGATGGGATCGCACGGCGGCTTCCTCGTGGTGACCACGTTGGCATTGGCGTCGTTGGCGATCGCGTTCATCGGTTTTAGGCAGATCAAGTCGAGCACCGAGACGCCGACGCTCACCACCGTGAGCGTGTGATCGACGGACATCCCGACCGAGCGCACCACCCACCGTGTCATTTCGACCGAGCGCATATTTTGTCATTTCGACCGAGCGCAGCGAGCGGAGAAATCTTTTACCGGACAACGCCTTCGGAAGATTTCTCCACTCGGCTTCGCCTCGGTCGAAATGACGGGAGTAAACCTCGCCTCGGTCGAAATGACGGGAGTAAACCTCGCCTCGGTCGAAATACGGGAATGTGCTGCGCTCGGTCGAAATGATATATACATCAGTCATCGATCAGCCATCACAAACGTATGCTGACATCACCGTAGATGTCAGCATACGTCAGTCATATTGATCATATTTCGAGTATATCTATCTCAATAGTACGTAGTCGTCAACGTTACGTAATCCGTTCGCAACCGTCGCGCAACCGATTATCCATAACGCAAAACCGCGATATTGCGCCGTTCCATGCCGGTCATACAATGTCAGGTATGGCAGTACATCACTACGGCCACTTGTTATAGAGAATGAGATTGAATATGACTGAAGTAACGAGCAATCCCACGGCCGAAACCAAGACCGAACAGGTCGACGCAGACAAGGCGGGCAAGCCCGCACGCAAGACCACGCGGCGCACCGCCAGCGGCAAGACCGCCGCCGCCAAGACCACCACGCGCAGGACGACGCGCAAATCCACCACCAAGACCGCCGCACAGAAGGCGGCCATCCCGGGCCTCGTGGGCGAGACCCCGGCGCAGTCGATCCCGGTGACCGAGCCGGGCCAGTTCGGCCGCATCAACGTCATGGACATCACCCCCGCCGAGGAGCGCGGCATCTTCCCGGCGCGCGTCGAACTGGGCGAGGCGTTCAAGGTCACCGCGCAGGTGTTCATTGAGGGACGCACCAAGGTCGGCGCAACCGCCGTCGTGCGTGGGCCGCGCGGCAAGGAGATGGCCCGCGTGCCGATGACCTGCACCAACCCTGGCCTCGACCGCTGGGAAGTCGAGCTGACCTGCGGCGAGCGTTCCGATGTCAAGCCGTGGGATCCCGACTTCGCCGCGGTCAAGCGCCAGCTGGGCGAATGGACCGTCACGATCGAAGGCTGGGAGGACACGTACGCCTCGTGGCTGCGTGACGCCCGCATCAAGGTCGAAGTGAACGACGATGTGGAGAACGCGCTCGATTCCGGCGCCGAACTGCTCGCCCGCTGGGCCGTGACCAAGGACGCGCGCCTCGACGCCGAACAGCGCAAGCTGCTCAAGGAGGCTGCCAAGACCGCGGCCGACCGCACGCTTGCGCCCGCCGACCGTCTCGCCGCCGCCGACAACGCTCAGATCGAGGCGCTGCACGAGTCCAACCCGCTGCGCGACGGCATCTCGCCGAGCGCGCCTCAGCGCTTCAAGGTCGAGCGTCCGGCCTCCAGCTTCGCCGCATGGTACCAGTTCTTCCCCCGCTCCGAAGGCGCGTACGTCGACCAGACGACCGGCAAGATCGTGCAGGGCACGCTGAAGACTTCCGTGTCCGGCCTCGAACGCGCGAAGGCCGAAGGCTTCGACATCGTGTACCTGCCACCGATCTTCCCGATCGGCGAAACCAACCGCAAGGGCCGCAACAACTCGCTGATCGCCGGCCCGGACGACCCGGGTTCGCCGTTTGGCATCGGCTCGGAGCTCGGCGGTCACGACACCGTCGACCCGCTGCTCGGCACGATGGACGACTTCAAGGCGCTGTGCGCGAAGGCCCATGAGCTCGGCCTCGAGATCGCGCTCGACTTCGCGCTGCAGTGCTCGCCCGACCACCCGTGGGTCAAGGCGCATCCGAACTGGTTCCGCACCAAGCCTGACGGCACGATCGCGTTCGCCGAGAACCCGCCGAAGAAGTATCAGGACATCTACCCGATCGACTTCAACGCCGACATGGAAGGCATCGAGAAGGAAGTCGAGCGGATCATGGATCTGTGGATCGCCGCGGGCGTGACGATCTTCCGCGTCGACAACCCGCACACCAAGCCGGTCCGCTTCTGGCAGGACGTGATCGCGGCCGTGACCAAGAAGCACCCGGAGGTGCTGTTCCTGGCCGAGGCGTTCACCCGCCCGGGCATGATGCGCGCGCTGAGCTACGTCGGCTTCACGCAGTCGCACTGCTACTTCCCGTGGCGCAACACCAAGGAGGAGCTGTCCGAGTACCTGCTCGAGACGAACGGCGACGACGGCTACTACCAGCACAACACGTTCTGGCCGACCACGCCGGACATCCTCACCGCCTACGTGCGCGACAACGGCATCGCCGGCCACGCGGTGCGCGCGGTGCTCGCCGCGATGGGCTCGCCGAGCTGGGGCATCTACAACGGCTTCGAGCTGATCGAGAACAAGCAGCGTCCGGGCTTCGAGGAGCAGATCGACAACGAGAAGTACGAGGTCAAGGTGCGCGACTGGGCGCAGGCCGACAAGTACGGCATCGCCGAGTTGTTGACCTCGCTCAACCGCATCCGCCGCGAGCACGCCGCCGCGTTCAGCTACCACAACCTGAGCCTGCTGCGCACGCACGACGAGAACATCCTCGCGTTCGCGCGCCACACGCCGGCCGAGCTGACCGGCACCGGCAAGGCGGAGACGCTGATCGTCGTGGTGAACCTCGACGGCCACAACGCGCATCAGGACGAGGTGCACTTCGAGATGACCGACTTCGGCGTCGATCCGGCGCAGGGCGCGCATCTGCGCGACGAGCTGACCGGCCGCGAGTTCGAGTGGCACTGGGACAACTTCGTCTCGCTGGCCCCGTGGGCCGACGTCGCGCACGTCTTCACCGTCGTGCGCTAATTCGGCGGTGAGTCGGCTCCAGGGGATTATTCCCGCCCGCGAAACCTGCGAAACCGGTTAGGTAGCCATCCCCGGAGCATCCGCAACCGGCATGCCTCCCCCGGCAGCAACGGCGTCCGTTTCCCACTAGAATCCAACAGATCTTGGCGGGAAACGGACGCTTTTCACATCTTCAGTGTCCGTTTCCCGCCAGGGAACCGCACGTTCTATCAGAAACCGGACTCTCTTTGCATCCCCAGCGCCCGTTTCCCTCCAAAACACCGTCGCTCATGGCGATCAGCCGGCCGTTTTCGCAATACACGGAACGCGGTATTGTGGTGCATGTCAATACAACTGTCGATTCTCAAGGAGAACAACATGGCAGAAACCTTCAACGTCGTGGTCGAGATTCCGCGCGGTTCCAAGAACAAGTACGAAGTGGACCAGGAGACCGGCCGCGTCTTCCTCGACCGCGAGCTGTTCACCGCTATGGGTTACCCGGATGACTACGGCTACATCGAGGGCACGCTGGGCGAGGACGGCGATCCGCTGGACGCGCTCGTGATGGTGACCAACTCCGTGTTCCCGGGCTGCGTCATCGAGTGCCGCGCCGTCGGTCTGTACCACATGGAGGACGAAGAGGGCGGCGACGACAAGGTGCTGTGCGTGCCGGCCGACGTTCGTTACGACGGCGTCAAGGACGTCAAGGACGTCAACGAGTATCACCTCGCCGAGATCAAGCACTTCTTCGAGCAGTACAAGGCCCTCGAGCCGGGCAAGGAAGTCAAGCCGGGCGACTACTGGACCGGCGCGGACGTGGCCGAAAAGGAAATCGTCGAAGCGCGCGAGCGTCTCGCGAACGCGGCGAAGTGATTTCCGTCAGGACAGTTCAGTGAACTGTCCGCGGCCACGTGCGAGGATGCGACAGCATCCGAGCCAACAATGAGCCAGCCGAAGGCTGTCCGTAATTGCAGGATCGTCGCCGAAAAGGAAATCAAGGAGGCGCGCGAGCGTCTCGCCGCTTCGCAGAAGTGATTTCCCTGTCTTGACGATCCCCGGTCAGCTTTGCTGACAGCCCCCTCAGCCGAGGGGTCAAGATGGCATGAAGGCTTCCTCGTCTATCGGCGAGGGAGCCTTTTTGTATCCGCTTCCGGCGTAGAATCGACGTGGATTATCGATACACATACCGGGGGCAATCCAATGACGCATCCACGTATCATCCCACTCGCACAGACCGAAGCCAGCCATTATCATGTCCGTGCCGCCGGCGGCACCGCCGCGCTCAACCACGGCCCCGAGCGTACGGTCGTCGATCTCGCCGGTCTCGGCTGGCGGTTCGCCTGCGGCCACGGCGACGACGATATCCTCGATCCGACCACCGCGGCTGCGCCCGACTGCGACGATTCGGGCGCAGCCGGATGGGAGCCGGTCATCCTGCCGCACACCTGGAACGCGTGCGACACGAACGACGGCGTGCGCGGCAACATGAACCGCACGGTCGGCTGGTATCGCACGCACCTGCACGTCGTCGCCGACAACGACACGAACGCCCACAGGACAGCAACCGCCGAGCCCGGAACACTCACCGTCTCCCCCGGCAGGCGCACATATCTCGAGTTCGACGGCGTGAACTCGATCACATCGCTGTACGTGAACGGCCGCGCGCTCACCCCGCTTGGTTCCGATCCGCGGGACACGGCCCGCGACACCGGCGACCCGGCGCATCTCGGCGGATACGCGATGTTCCGGTTCGATCTGACCGACGCGCTGCATGCGGGCGATAACGTGATCGCCGTGCGCGTCGATAACCGTCGCGACCTGCGCGTCGCCCCGCTGTTCGCCGACTTCAACTTCTACGGCGGCATATACCGTCCGGCGCGGCTCGTGCAGACCGCCGACGCGCATCTCGCGCTCGACGATCACGGCTCGTCCGGACTGCGCGTCGTCACGCCGAACGCCGGACGCCGCGAGTCGATCGACCGGCCCGATCATCTCGGCCTGACCGAAGTCCACGCGGATATCGTCAACGACGCCGATCAAGAGCGTCATGTGTCCGCCCGCACGACGATCGTCACGTCGGGCAACGCAACGGATACGTCCGTCACGACCGTCGCCAACGATGTCACCGACATTACGCTCGCACCGCGCGAACGCCGTCACGTCAAGGTCACGCTGGAAGTCGCCGATCCTCATCTGTGGCAGCCGATCGACTACTCGCGCGGCGCGACGAACGATGACGTCGCGTATCAGTACAACGTTCGCATGGAACTGATCGACTGCGATTCGTCGGAGCACCGTACGGAACCGCAAACGGCCGCCGACCAAGCCGCCGCGCCGCTCGACTCGGTCACCGACAAAGTCGGCTACCGCTGGTTCCACGTAAGCCACAACCACGGCTTCTTCATCAACGGCAAATCGCACCCGTTGCGCGGCGTCACGCGGCATCAGGACCGCGAGGGGCTCGGCAACGCGCTGCACGACGCGCAGCACCTCGAGGACTTCACACTCATACTCGAGATGGGCGTGAACTACCTGCGTCTCGCGCACTATCCGCACGCGAACTACTTCTACGACCTGTGCGACGCGAACGGCGTGGTCGTGTGGGCGGAGATCCCGTTCATCGACTGGGTCGGCGAGGACGAACGGTTCGCGGACGTCACGAAAGAACAGCTGACAGAACTGATCCGCCAGCAGGGCAACCGCCCGTCGATCTGCTTCTGGGGCCTGCAGAACGAGGTCGGCAACCACAACACCGCGAACCGGTGGATCGCGATGCCGCAACTGTCGCGCGAACTCGACGATCTCGCGCACGCCGAGGACCCGACCCGCTACACCACGCAGGCCGCCGACCAGGACGAAACGGCCAGCTCGCGCGGCAACTGGGCGAGCGACATCATCTCGTGGAACATGTACCCCGGCTGGTATTCGCAGCCCGGCTTCGGCGCGCTCATCGAGCAGAAGCGTTCGATCGAAAGCCGCCCGCTCGGCCTGTCGGAGTACGGCACGGGCGCGAGCATCGACCAGCATGAGCTGCATCCGAACGCACACAAGACCCGCCCGAACAGCTACTGGCAGCCCGAGGAATACCAGTCGCTGCAGCATGAGGAGGCGCTGGCGTACATCAACGCGCACGACTGGCTGTGGTCGACGTCGCTGTGGAACATGTTCGATTTCGGCGTGGATCACCGGCCGAGCGAGGCGGGACGGTTCGAGATCAACAACAAGGGCCTCGTGACGTGGGACCGGCACGTGAAAAAGGACGCGTTCTACCTGCACAAGGCGAACTGGAACCGGCTCGACCCGTTCGTGTACATCGCGTCGCGGCGGTACGTGGCGCGCGAGGAAGGGCCGAGCACGGTGCGCGTGTATTCGAATCTCGACCGCGTGTGGCTACGGGTCGCGCACGACGGTGCGGCGGCGGTGCGCTACGACGCGCGGGCGTGCGGCAACGGCGTGTTCACAGTCGACGGGCTGCTGGACGAGCCAGGCGTGTACACGATCTGGGCGTACGGAGAGCGTGACGGCGACGAAACGAACGTGTACGCCGATCAGGTGATCTGGACGCGGCTGGCGGACGGCGATCGGACGACCGGCGGGCGGATTGTCGGCTCTGCTGATGATGTCGAAAGTGTCGATTCCGACGACGGACGCGCGCGGCTCGCGAATGGCGCGCAGGTTCCGTGGTCACTGTGGGCGCGGCCGGACAGCGGATTCTCGCTGGATCGCGATGGGCACCGGATGATCGCGCATCGTCCGCTGCCCGAGATCACGCCCGAACAGTGGCGGGCGGCGTTCTCGTTCAACGGTTCCGGCACGATCGACTTCTACGCGACGCTGCCCACCGGTCTGACTCCGTCCGATACGGCCGTCGTCACCGCCGCGGACGGCACGCAGACCGTGTTTACGGTGGTGCAGGGGTAACGGCATCCCCTGAAGGCAGCAAGCGCTCGCTGGAAACAATCCAGCGAGCGCTTTCTGCCATGAGTCACACTATGACGCGTCGGCCACGCGAACCGCTATAGGTAGCGTATCTAGTCAGCGGGCGGCCTTGATCTTGCGGGCGAGATCGGCGTCCCACATCGCGCCGGTGGCGCTCATCACCGCGTCGGCGCCGGCCGCGCGGTACGCGGCGTAATCCTCGGGCGAGACCACGCCGCCAAGGCCGATGATCGTGTAGTCCAGCCCGAGCTTCTCACGGATCGTGGCCAGACGCGCCACCATGTCGAGGCCGGCGTGGCGGATCGCGCGGCCGCACACGCCGCTGCGGTCGCGACCCGCGCCCGGCAACGCCTGCCGTCCGGCGGCATCGACCAGTCGCGCGGAAATCGTGTTGATCGCGGAGAACGCCTGCACCGAGCCGCGCGCGGCCGTCTCACGCACCATGAACTCGAGCGCGGAATCATCGACGATCGTGCGATCCGGCCCCCAGCCGCCGGTCACTTCGGTCGGCGGGATGTACGCGAGCTTGATCGCGAGCGCGCGGTCGCCGATCTCGTTCTTCACGGCCTCGGTGATGCGCCCGACCAGCGCCGGATCGTGGCACAGCAGTCGGTTGTGGCCCTCGTTCGGGCAGCTCGTGTTCATGACCATCAGGTCGGCGCCGGTTTCGGTGACGAGCCGCGCGGTGGCGACGTGGTCGGCGATGTAGTCGTCGGTGGTCATGCCTTCCGTGCGCGAGCCCTGGAAGCTCGGGATGAGCAGCTGGCCGGGGCCGGCGGCCTTGATGGCGCGGCGCATATCGGGCTGCCATTCGTCCGGGTCGCGCGAGGGCACGCCGAACGAGTTGGAGATGGAAATCGGCTGCTCATAACGGGTGTCGGCGAGCACGCCCTCGTCGAGTTCGGCACTGCCCGGCGTGAGCGAGCCGTCGGCGGCCTTCGGGTGCACGGCGAGCACGTTCGGGAACGGGTTGCACCCCCACGCGCGCGAGCGCACGGTCTTGTAGGTGGCGAGGTCGAAGCCCATGCGGAACGCGGCCGTGGTGAAGCGCGAGTTGAGCAGCGGGCCGGCCGGGATGCCGAACGGCAGGTTGACCTGATGTCCGAGGAAGTCGACGGTGCCGGCGGCGGCCTGGGCCTCGGCATCGTTGGCCGAATCACCGGCGCCGCCATCGGCCAGCGCCGCGGCGAACGCGCCGAACGGACCTTTCGCATAGTTGTCGTCGTAGCTCAGGTTGACGTCATAGAACGGCTCGAAATCAGTCATGGTTCTCTCCAACGGTCGCAATCGGCAGGGATATCAAAACGGTTAGTTTCCACTGTAAAACACGGCCGCAACGTACACGCGGCGCAGCCGGCCATCGATCGGCATGAGCCTGCATAACCGGCCTCGCAACGCAAGTGGGCCGGCACCAACCGGCACCGGCCCGTATCATGCACCGCATTCCAACGAGGCTACGCCATCGCCACCGCGAACGAGACGAGCGCGAACAGCCCGTTGAGGATCACGAACGTGAGGAACCAGCCTGACGTCCAGCCCCAGTACGTGCCGGGCGCGGACCGGTTCACGCGCCGGTACTCGCGCAGTCCCCATCCGTATTTCACGAGCACATAGATCAGGCCGCCAATGCCGACGACCAGCAGCGCCACGCCGTACACCATGTTGCCCGTGTCGCCGAAGCTCGCCGCGAACTCGGACAGCACGCCGCCGAGGATCGCGTTGTTGAAAATGTGCAGCGCGATCGACCAGATCAGCGAGTATTCCATCGCCACGAACGCGAACACGAGACCGCAGAAGAACGCAAACGTGCCCTGCACCACGTCGTCGTGGAACAGCGCAAACATGAGCGACGACGTGACGATCGCGAAGTTCCGGCCGAGCGGCTGAAGCTCGCGCATGAGCACGCCGCGGAACACCGTCTCCTCCACGATCGGGCCGATCAGGCCGATGTACAGCCACATGCTGATGGTGACGGCCGACTCGTCGATGCTGTCGGACGTGGGCGAGGCGAGGGTGATGCCGAGCGCGGCGAACGCGATCTGGATGAGTTGCAGCACGCCCTGAATGCCAATGATGAGGGCGACGAACGCGGCGAACCATGCGGGACGCATGTGCGCGCGGGGTTCGTTCGGGTTGAGGCCGGCCGGGGCGGTCGGATCGCCAAGCCAGAACGCACGCGTGAGGATCGTGCGGTGGCGCATGAGCAGCATGAACAGGAAGCCGACCGCGACCGAGATCAGGCTCAGCACGCCGACCCACTGCACGCTATTCTGCGCGAGTTCCTGCTCGATCTGCCGGAAGTTCTCGGCAGACGGCGTGTTCGCGAGGCGCGATCCGGCAACGCGTTCGATCGTGGCGATCACGCCCATGATCATGCCGGCGACGATGCTCGCACCGGTGAAGACCGCCTGATAGGCGAGGATCAGGCCGGCCGGGCGACCGACGGCCTTGCGCAGGGTGCGGCGGCGGATCTGCTCGGGCGTGGCCTGCGGGTAGGGCGCGTAGGGGTACGGCTGGTATTGCGGCTGATATTGCGGCTGACCCGGCCGCGGCGGATACTGACCGTTCTGCTGATACGGCTGGTACTGCTGGTACGGCGATGGCTGGGGTGGATACGGGAATGACTGCGGCTGATACTGCGATTGCGGAGCTTGCTGGTACACGCCCGCCTGATACTGCGGATACGCGCCCTGCGGCAGCGGTTGCGGCGGATAATATTGGCCGGGTTGCGGCTGTTGCGGAGTGGATTGGGCCGGTTGTTCCGGAGCCAGAGGCTGCGATGCCGGCTGGGGTTGCGAGATATCGGCCAGTTGCTCAGGCGACGATGCGGCCGAAGACGATGGCGATGCGGGTTGGGTCTGCGAGGTATCGGCCGAATGTTCGGACGTCGCCGTCGTGGAAGATGAGGTCGGTTCCGTCGACGCCTGCGATGGCGTTTCGGATTGCGTGCTTGCCGGCAGGTCGTCCTGCGGTTGAGGTTCGTTGATGCTCATGCGGCTCAGCCTAACCGTGTTTGCTGAACGATTCGTGACTATGCCCACAGATATTGACGAGAAATCGGCCGATTCGCTCAGCCCACGCCGCCGCCGGCCAACACGCGCGTACCGGTCGCGCCGGCGATGCGCCCCATCGCATACAGTGATACGTACGCCAACGAAGGGGACCACCATGAACGACTCGCAGACCGACACGTCTCACGCCGAACCGGCCGGCGCGGCCGGGGCGCCCAATCCGACCGAAGCCGTCGCCGCAACAAGCCCGGCCAGTCCAATCAGCCCGCCCGACACGGAACCCCGCACATCCGCCGCATGGCAGCCGTATCCGGAACGCATCCAACGCATGTGGCTGGCGGGCGAAGCGCTGCAATGCGCCCTCTGGCTTGCCGGATGCGCAGCCGCGGCCGTGATCTGCTGGATGAACGGTTGGTGGCGTTGGCAGCCGGTCATCATCGCCTTGATCGCCGCGGTCAACGTACTCGATTTCGCGTCGCAGCCGTTGCAGACGCGCTATAAATACGCGTTCCACCGGTTCATGATCGGCGACCGGTTCCTGCGCGTCCGCACGGGATGGCTGTTCCGCTCGACCGTCACGGTACCGTACAACCGCGTGCAGCACGTGGATACGAAGCAGGGACCGTTGCTGCGCAAGTTCGATCTGACGACGATCGTGATCCACACGGCCGCGACCGCACACGAGATCGCCTCGCTGGATTCGGCCGAGGCCGAACACGTGACGACGCTGATCACCGAACGAGTCGCCGTCGCGAAGGAGGACCTGTGATGGGCGAGACGAACACCGCACAGCTGCAACCGCCGGACGGCACGGTGACGGCTCAGGACGACGCGCTGCCGGCCACCCAGCGGAACGACCAGCGCGATCAGTACCGACATGATTCCGGCAGCCGCGATACGCACGACCCCGATGATCGGCATCGCGGCGACGACTGGCGCATGCTGCATCCGGCCGCGCTGATCGTCGGCGTGATCCGATCGCTCAAATCGACGATCGGCATCCTTCTTGCCATCGTCGGCTACCGCATCATCCGTGACGGATGGTCGCAGTGGATCCTCGTCGGCGCCGCCGCGCTCATCCTGACGCTCGCGGTCGTGCCGCCGGCCATGCAATGGCTGACCACGCGCTACCGTCTGGGTGCGGATTCGCTGGAGTTTCGCACGGGACTGTTCTCGCGCAAACACCGCACGATCGGATACGGTGCGATTCATGCGATCAACAGCGCGTCGCCGGTATACTTTCAGCCGTTCGGCGTGGTGCGATTGACGATCACGGCCGCCGGATCGGACGCCGACATCACGCTCGACGCGGTGCCGGTCGCGCTGCAACTCGAACTGGAGAAGCTGCGCGCCGCCAGCTGCGCCGCGCGCGATGCCGATTCCGCGGTCACGCGTCCGACCAGCGCGGATGGCGCGAACCGCGGTACCGACGATCTTCGGCCGTCCTCGCCGAACGTCGTCGACTTGTCGTCTCAGCTAGACGGCGCATCCCAGTCAAGCGCCCCCTCTTTGTCATCCCAGCCGAACACCGCCAATCTGTCATCTCGACCGAGCGCAGCGAGCGGAGAGATCTCTCCCCCGCAACCCTGCATCACACAGTCAACCAGCCCAGCCGCCGCCCCCGCACCGGTATCACCACCCGCAACCCCGCAGTCAACCGCCGACCACCCGGTTTTCCGCGCTTCCATCCGCGACATCCTCCTGTTCGCCATCACCGATCTCGGCTTCCTCGCCGCCGCGCTGGCGGTCTACGCGGCCTTCGATCGGGTCAGCGATCTCATCCCGCGCGCGTGGATGCGCACGGCCACGCAGTCTGTCGATGCGGTCGTCGCGCAGGGCGTCCTCTCGATCATCCTGCTGATACTGGCGTGCGTGATCGTGCTCATGATCGTCAGCATCGCGTCCGCCTTGCTGCGGTTCTACGGGTTCGAGGTGTGGCGTCGCGGCGACGATCTGGTCGTCGTGCGCGGCCTGTTCACGCGCCGCACCGTCACGCTGCCGGTCAGTCGCATCCAAACGATCGCCGTCCGGCAGTCGCTGCTGCGCCGGCCGTTCGGGCTGTGTTCGGTCACACTCGGCCTGAGTTCCGCGGCGGCCGGCAGCAGTGACGACGCGAAGGAGAACAACGATTCGTCGAACATACTGCCGGTCGTGAGCACGCGCCGGGTGACCGCGATCCTGCGCGCGATGCTGCCGGAGTGGGACGTGCGCGACGCCGCTGATCGTCCGATCCGGCATACGGGCCGCGGATTGACCAGATATTACGTGACGCTGCCGATCGTGTCCGGTCTGGCTGCGATCGCCGCGACGATCGCGATAATGTTGGCGATGGATTGGGTTGGGCGATGGTGGGCCTGGCTGGCGGTGATTGCGGTGGCGTTGATGTTTGCGCGGTGGGCCGCCAGTCGATGGCTGCGCTCACAGGTCGACGGCTATGCGCTGTTGGATGCGCCGAACGCAATGGGCACGATGGGCACCGCGGACGCGCCGGCCCCGTCGGAAGACGGACGCGGCACCTCGCCCGACGATACAAGCGCAGCAGATATGGGCGGCGGCCATCATGTCCCGGCATCCGCCGCTCTCTGTTCCCACCGCATCGCGGTGACCGGCGCGACCGGACTGACACGACTCACGCTGGTCACCCGTCGATCGCGCGTACAGTCGATCATCCGAAAATCGGCGTTGTGGCGCGAATCGCGCGGCGTTGAAACGCTACTGATGCCGCTGTTCGTCACCACCGGGTCCGACGAACTGCGGTTTCAGTTCATCCGACAAGCCGACGCTGACCGCATCGCCGCATGGACCGAAGGCGATCCGCAAAGATAACCGCACATCGTTTCACGTGAAACAGTTCCACATGAAACATGCCTCCGCGATCCCGAACGACCACGCAGGTATGTGCAGTATGTGCAGAAGGCGGCGGCCCGGCACCGCTGTTCCGACCGCCGAGGCATAATAGTCGTTTGATGCGTCGGCCCGGCAGCCTCGATCATGCGATCGGCACGCGCGCGACGCGAGAGAACGAATATGACCGTGCGATTCGGAAGCAGGGACACTCATGAGCAAACACAGGGCGAAACACACTACGACGGAAGTGCGTACTCGGCATGTCTGGCCGTGGGTGGTGCTGCTGGTGGTGTTGCTGCCGGTTCTTGCGGCCGGCGCCTGCGGCTGGAAGCTGTACACCGAGGCCCAGCAGGTCAAGGCCCACGAGGAGCAGGCGATCCAGCTGCTCGGCAACATCGCCGACCTGAGCAACCTCAACAACATCGACGAGGTCAACCAGAAGGTCACCCAGGCCCAGGCCGAGACCTCGGCCGCCAACGTCATCACCCACGGCGCACTGTGGAATCTGGCCTCGAACATCCCGACATACGGCGACGACATCACCACCGTGCAAGGCATGACCGCGGTGGTGGACACGCTGGTCAACGATTCGGTGCCGCAGTTCATGAGCGTGCTGACCACGCTGAAGAGCGCGAACCTCAGCACCGGCGACGGCCAGCTGAACATCCAGCCGATCCTGGACGCACAGAAGAGCATCACGTCCGCAAGCAAGTCGCTGCAGCAGCAGGTGAAGAAGTACCAGCAGCTGCCCGAGGCACATATCGCCCAGATCAGAAGCGCCTACGATTCGGGCAACACGCAGCTCGTCAAGATGGCCGACAAGGTCGACCAGCTGGCCAGCACCTTCCAGATCCTCCCCGACTTCCTGGGTGCGGACGAGCCGCGCACTTACGCGCTGATGGCCATGACCACGTCCGAGGAGCGCTCGTCCGGCGGCCTGGTCGGCTCCGTAGGCGTGGTGACCACCGACAACGGCAAGATCAGCGTCGGCGACTTCCGCGCGAACACCGAGTACATCTCGTACGGCAAGGGCGATCCGACCAACGACGAGTACCGCATCTTCAACACATGGGGACCGCTGCACATGTCGTTCGCGATGCAGGATCTGGCCGTCTACCCGGACACGTCCCGCGTCGCCGAAGGCATGCAGGCGATCTGGCAGCGCACGCCGTGGGGCAGCGCGACCCAGCTGGACGGCGTGATGATGATCGACCCGGTGTTCCTGCAGGAACTGGTCAAAATCAACGGCGACATCACCTTGTCCGACGGCCGCGTGCTCACCGGCGACAACACTGCCGAGTTCCTGCTGAACACGGTGTACATCGACTATCCGATCTCGGAGACGGACTGGTACTTCGAACAGGTGGCCGAACAGACGATCGGCAACATGTTCTCGAACCTCGACCTGATCAAGCTCACCAAGGTCGCGCAGATGATGGGCACGATGGCTTCCGGCCGACACTTCTCCATGTACTCGTTCGACGAAACCGTGCAACAGTCCATCAGCAACGCCGGATTCACCGCGTCCACCCCGAGCAGCGAGGAGCATCCGGCGGTCGGCGTGTACGTGAACGAGCAGAGCCCGTCGAAGATGGGCTGGTACATTCACCGCACGTCGAAGATCACGCGCGCGTCGTGCAACGGCGACGGCTCGCAGACCTACCACGTGCAGTACACGCTGACGAATACGATCGACAGCAGCCTCGTCTGGTCGCTGCCCGATTACATCCGCGGCATGAACGCGGATCAGCACGGCAAGGGCGTGGAGAAGATGCTGATCTACGCGCCGGCCGGCGGCACGCTGACGAACCTGCAGACCTCGGGCGAAGGTTCGGTGACCGACAGCCAGCAGGAATCGCTCAACGGCAAAACGGTGTACGTCTCCCTCGCCACGCTGAACCCCGGCGAGACCGTCACCTACTCGTTCGACGTGACCACGTCCACCAAGGCCGTTTCCGATCTGACCATCGACCAGACGCCGATGGGCTGGACCGACTCCGGCATCACCACCGACACCGCGGCGTGCACGATCAGCAAGTGATCCAGCTCCGGCAGTGACCGGCGGCAGACCAAGTCAAGTGCCCTCTTCCCGTTGGGAGGAGGGCACTGTTGTTTATGAACCGGTTTCGCGCGGAATACGCCGGCGTTCAACTGCACGCCGAGGCAAGTTCACCTGCGCGTGGCCTGCCACACATCATTCGGAAACACGGATGCGGTAAACCGGATGCTGTTATGGATAGAGGTTGAGCAAAGGAATGATCATGCAAGCACAAAACAATCACCAGAACATACACCACGGCAACGCACATCACAGCGATGATCAGTACGACGCCTACATGTACGCCGAATACGGCATCGAGCGCTGACGCCCGAAGCCTTCCCCGCATTGGCGGCTTGCCGAAACGCAAGGCATCCTGCGCCCGGCAAGCCGCCAGTACTGTCACAGGCCCAAGCCCGCGCGCCCACGACGCGAAAATGCATCGATTGCGCAAGTAGCCGTTATCGATCATCCATGATCTCGGCACGACACAAGGGTTTATCCACAAAACGGCCCCGGTTGCAAACCACAGACAAGTTGTCCCAGAAAGCAGATTTACGGTAGGCTGTTTCGTGATAAAGCTGGACGTTGCCCAGTTCGTAAAGCCGCCTCCCAGACATGTTTGGGAGGCGGCTTTACGCTTCATGATCGTCGTCGAACAGGCAACCTCAAAATCTTATTCAGCTGTCTCTGGACTAGGCTCCGAATCCGTAAGATCTTGTTCATCCACTGTTATCCCCAACACAGATACGGACTTACCATCTTCGAAGCGACAATCGGGATCTTCCTGCTGCAGGCGTTCCTTGAACTCAGGATTGAGCTCAAGATCATCCTCATCGGTCAATTCACCCTTAGCTCTACGAACGAGCATGTCTGCGAAACGTTTGCCCATCGGCTTGAACGTGAAATAGGTGATGCTGCCAGACACAAAGCCGCCAATAACCGGAACAGCATGTGTCACTGCGGACTGAATGGTCTGCTTGGTGATTTTGCTTCCGATAAGGGCAGCGACCTTTTTCATGGGAAGGTACCAGAAGGTCTTCGTCAAAGCCATTCCGGCGACTTTCTTCCCGACATTTGCACTTGCTTTTTTAGAAACCGCGAGAATCAGCGCAGCAGAACCGCTAACTCCAAGCATGGCACCCAGATATGCAATCACACGAGCCTGCGTAGTCTCGGACAACTCATCGATATCATTCGAAAACAGATCATCGTCTCCGAAGAGATACGCCAATTTTTGCGCCGTGTTAAGAGCAAAACCGAAATACTGCACAATGTCACCGCCACCGGCAGCAACCATGGTGACTGGATTGCTTGGGAGCCCGGCAATAAATGAGGTTAACGACGTGCTATTGGTGCTGGCCGCGATGACCTTGTCTGCTTTTCTTCTCAGAGAATCAGGCGTATACACGCTCTGCGGACCATTTTCGAGTATCTGATCAAGATAAGGAGACTTCGCAAACTGCCTGCGCAGAAAAGCCTCCCTATCCACACGCACCACTGGAAGTTTTGCAAGCACCGTGATGGTTTCCATCGTCTTCTTTGCCAGCTCATCAGTATCCAGTGTTGCCATATTCGCCCCTTCTCGAATACACGTCACAACTTTTAATGGTAACAACGATTCTTGGTGACATGAAGTCTCGTCGTAATGAAGACTCAGGAAAGTCGGTCTCTTTTTGTCCCAACGAGAATCGGTCGATAGGACGCCAGACCCTACAACGATGCCGCACAAGATCAAACGGCTCAGCTCGTTAAGACGCCCTACATACGATTCCATCACTCGTCAAACGCATCACTACAGAAGAGAATGCGCCATGTGCCGCGCTTGTCAGAGCCTGTGCGAATGATGAGCCCGTTTTTCCTCATCGTCTGGAAAGCTCGCCATACCGTGTTATAAGACACGCCCAGCGCGGATGCTGCTTGCCGGTAAGTGAGCGACGGATTGTCCCGAATCAGGTCCAGAAGACGCTGTTCCCTTTCCGTCAACCCATTTACAGTCCCATTTACAGTCCCATTTACAGTCCCATTTACAGTCCCATCTGGGTCAGTTGCCTGCTCATCAGTTCCATTCGAGTCGCGCCCAACCTCATCATGAGCAGGTAAACCATCCCCGGCAACATCGCCTTCCACCCAGCGCACCGGCACGAACGCCTCGAACACGTCGCCGTCGTCGAGCACAGGGTCCTTGCCGGAATATGGCTTCGAGTACTTGTACAGGTTGCGCATGCCACTGCCAAGCTCGTCGGCAAGGCCGATGTTGCGGAAGAACTTCGCAATGAATGGATTCTTGGACACCGGCTTGAAACTCGTGATGGCAAGCTGCCCCTGAAAAATCGCCTTGGAGGCGTTCTCCGTGTGGATGCCGTCGTTCAGGATGAGGAACTTGGCCGGGTACGGGCTGACGAACTCGCGGTGGATCATCAGGTTCGAGACCAGCTCGCGGATGATGATGTCGCGAGGGCTGACGGTCTGGTCGCCTTCCAGCATGAATCGGTCGGGCAAATATCGTTTCGCGAATTCGGAGATCCGCGATTGCGCCTCGATTAGGTTCGTAGTCACGATAAGCCGGTCGTCGTAACGGTCCAAATTCTGGCGGCGCACGATCACGTCGGTCTTGTAGGCAGGCGCGATGCGCGAGATAACCTCATCCTTGCCGAGCAGCATAACCGCGGCGAGGTTGAAGCCCTCCTCGCCGGTGTCGTAGTTCACGCCGTACAGGTCGGCGCTGCGCATCAGCTCCATGTCATCCATCTCGGCCCACGGATGGCCGGGCGTCTTCAAAGCCGCCATCTTGCGTACACGCGGCAGCAAGTCGAGCCGAAAATCGGATAGCTTAAGATACCGGTACACGCGCTGTTCACTGAAATGGTTCTGCTTGCGGATGTGCATCTGCGCGATCTGCGTCTCGCTGGTGATGCGCCGATCCACGTCGGCAACCCGATCGTAGATCACATGTTTAAAACTCACGACGGATGGGCCGGCGGGAACCCAGACGCGGATTACGAGCTTGCCGTCATATTCGATGCGTTCAGTCTCGATAGCCGGCGCGACATTGAACAGTTTGGGATTGCCAATCACGTTCACGAGATTACGTTCGATGGCGATAGCCTGTTCACGATCGACACCTTCAACAGTACCGTCATTCAGCACCCCAAGGTAAATCGAGCCACCGAATCGATTGTTGAACGAACATACCGTCTCGAATGTATCCGTCTCCGGCTGGACGCCACAGCGCTTGAACTCGACTGAGATGTTCTCGCCGCGCTCAAGCACGGCGGAAAGTTCCGTAGCGTTCATGTCGCCTCCCCCGAATCATTTGTTTGTCCAGTGTAACGCAGATCAAACTAGGCAACTCGAAATGCGGAATCTGAGATGACTCATTCGCCGGTGATGCGTAAGTACCGGCGCTTGACGTGTGCTCCTGCCGTTGACCGGAACAACAAGGAGCACACCAAGTAGCCGTCAGCTACCCTACTGAGCCAGCATCACCTCTTTCCCGCCGCATCCGCCTGCCGCGTGACGGCGCCGACGTGAGCCAGCCAGCATCCCAGCGGGATGGTGAGCGCGCCGCCGATGATGAAGATGAGCCGCACGTCGATCATGTCGGCCAGCGGTCCGAACACCAGCATGCCCAACGGCGTGCCGAAGGTCGAGAACGCGTTCAACAGTCCGAACACGCGCCCCTGCATATCCTCCGCCGACTCCTGCTGCAGCATCGTGAACGCCGGCGACGCGGCCAGCGGCGTGGCCAGTCCGGTCAGGAAATCGATGATCAGGAACACGAGCAGCGTCGGCGCGAAACCAAGTCCCGCCGTGGTGATGCCGATCAGCACGAACCCGACGGCCACCGCGCGCAGACAGTCGTGGATGCGCTTGGCACCGACCGACGACATGAGCAGCCCGCCGAGAATCATGCCGATGCTCCATGCCAGCTCGTTGGCGGCCAGCTTGTCCGACGTGCTAGTGAGCACCTCGAATCCGAGGTTCAGATCGTCGTGCCGGTACTCGCGGTTGATGAGCAGCAGCGTGAGGTTCATCGGCGCCACGTTGATGAAGCAGACCATCGCATTGCCAAGAATGATGCTGCGGATGCGGCGCGACTGCCACGCGTACGCGAATCCCTCCCTCAGCTCGCGGATGATGCGCGCAATGGCACCGTCGCGATCTTCCGATGTTTCCGCGGCCGCACTGTTGACCGTTTCGTCGATCGTCGCACCGCTGCTCTGCCGCACGCCGGCCGATTCGGGAACGCGTATGCACAGCGTGAATCCGATGCCGACGACGGCCGTGGTCACGTCGACGAACAGAATCGCCCACAACGGCAGCATGGTGACCAGTACGGCGGACAGCGCGGGCGCAACGATCTGATTGGCGGACTGCAGGGTGCCGTTGACCGAGTTGACCCGCATCAGTTTGGATTCGGGCGTGATCTGCGGGATGAACGACTGCACGGCGGGCGTCTGCACGCCAGCGCCTGCGGACCGCAGGGCAAGTACCAGCATGATGAGCGAGAGGCTCGCCCAACCGGTCGCGAACGCCGCGGCCAGCAGGACGGTAAGGCACGCGATCACGGCGTCGGGAAGCATGATGAGCAGCTTGCGATTCCACCGGTCGGCCCAGATGCCGCCGAACATGGACACCACGGCCTGCGGCAGGCAGGTGAGGATCACGGCCGAAGCCATGACCGAACCGGAGTCCGACCGCATGACCAGATGCCAGAAGATCGCGTACTGCACCACCGACGATCCCAGCAGCGAGAGCGTCTGACCGGTCAGCAGCAGCGCGATCCGCTGCTTCCAGGATGGGTCTTGTGCCGATGCTGCCGGCTTGGGATGGGGAACGGTTGGATTGGGAGATTTCGATGATGACGTATCAGCTGACGTATTGGTTAAGGTATTGGTTGACATGATGATCCTTGGATGTATCCAGCTCCCGCGATGCAGCGACGGGTAACGTCGCATACGTCACGCGATATGCCGCGACGACGCAGACGATTGATTCACTGCCGTTTACTGACGAACGGGAGTTCCGATAATAACGACGGACAGCGCGCGAATACGGCCCACATAGGATCACTCAAAACCGTTCGGACATGATGCATCATCCGCGTATACCAACGCAGGATCACAACTGATCACGGAGCGGTAAAAAAGAAGATACTGCGAGCC
The DNA here is from genome assembly GCF_019331715.1 of Bifidobacterium simiiventris. Lineage (GTDB taxonomy): Bacteria > Actinomycetota > Actinomycetes > Actinomycetales > Bifidobacteriaceae > Bifidobacterium > Bifidobacterium simiiventris. The sequence goes on along the minus strand of NZ_JAHBBG010000003.1, from coordinate 17,316 downwards.
GCGCTACGCGCGCTCGCCGGTCACGCGCGGACGAAACTGAACCCTCGTCATCGCGCATGACAGAATCATCATGCAACATCTCATGCGGGCCACCGTACCAGCCCACCGCCATCGGTCATGCGCGGCACCCGATATACGGACTCGGTCTTCGCGATCCCCGCCTTTGCGCCCCGGCGCCCCATAAGCGTCCGTTTTCCCCCAGAACGGCTCCTGTCCTATCCGGAATCGGACGCTTCTGCCCCAGCGCGCGTCCATTTGCTTCCAGTAATTCTCATGTCCTAGCAGAAAACGGACGCCTCCGACCCAATACGAGACCGTTTATCCTTACTATCCTTATTGTTCTGGTAGGAAACGGACGCTTACCGATGCATCCCGAATCGGAGACCGCTACTTCGGGATCCGTCGGAAACGAAAAAGGGGGTTCAGATTGCTCTGAAAACCCTGATGGCGGAGGATACGAGACCTCAACCTTCAGGCCGGCTCCGCCTTACTGCCGCTTGGGGTTTGCGGGATTCATGCGCTCGCCTCGCCACCTCCGTTACCACGTCCACGGCGTGTCGTGACGGGCTTTTACGGTGCTGCAGGGCGTGGGATGCGCGTGAACTCGCTGCGCCGATGGCCGTGTTGCGGCATCGCTTTCGCTGAATTCTACGCTGAATACACTGAATTCAGTTATTCAACACTGAATTCAGTGTATTCAGCGTATCGAGAACATTTTGGCGGATTGGAGCTCGCTATGGCGCATGAATACGGCAAAGAGACGTTGTCGTTGGAATTCAAGAGCGATCTGAAGCGCCTGCCTGATGATGACCTGCTTGATGCGGTTGTGGCGCTGGCGAACTCGGATGGCGGCACGGTATATCTGGGCGTCGAGGATGATGGCACCCCGACCGGACTCAATAAGGAGCACCGGGATGCGGTCGGTCTGGCGGCGATGATCGCCAATCGCACGGTTCCTCCGGTCTCCGCTCGCACTCAGATTGTCGGGGCCTCGGAAGTGCCGGTGATGCAGATCGATGTGCCGAAATCGCGTAGTGTGGTCTCCACTAAATCGGGCAAGGTGTTGCGTCGTCGCATGAAGGCGGACAGCACGCCGGAAAGCGTGCCGATGTATCCGTATGAGATTGCGACGCGCTTGTCCTATTTGGGCCGTTTGGATTTCTCGGCGCAGCCGGTGCCGGACGCGACCCGCGACGACTTCGATCCCCTCGAACGTGAACGCTTGCGCCGAATCATCGGTACTTACCAGTCCAGCGACCGTAATCTGCTGGAGCTTACTGATGAGGAGTTGGAGCAAGCCCTGCAGTTGACGGTGACCGTCGATGGCAAAGCCATGCCGACGCTGACCGGACTGTTGCTGTTGGGCAAGGAGGAATCGTTGAAACGTTTCGTTCCGACCCATCGGGCTTCCTTCCAGGTCATGTCCGGTACGGACATCAAGGTCAATCAGGACTGCAACGGGCCGTTGTTGAAAACCATTGAGCAGATCAACGATATGTTCTCCCCTTGGAATCCGAGCGTCGAGCTATCCGTCGGGCTGTTCTCCACGATGGTGCCGGAGTTTGACCATAGGGCGTTCCGTGAGGCGCTGGTGAATGCGTTCGGCCATCGTGACTACACCCTACTTGGGCGTGTGCGCGTGCAATTGGACGATGCCGGACTGACCATCGCCAACCCCGGCGGATTCGTGGAGGGCATCAACATCCACAACCTGCTTACCGCCGAGCCTCACGGGCGTAACCCCTGTCTGATGGACACGCTCAAGCGCACGGGGCTGGCCGAGCGTGCGGGACGCGGCATCGACCGTATCTACGAAGGATCGCTGCATTACGGCCGCCCATTGCCCGATTACACGGCGTCGAACGAGCGCAACGTGTCCGTGTATCTGCAGCGTAGCGCGCCCGACGTCGAATTCGTGCGGATGCTGGCCGAAGAGCAGGAGTGCACGGGTAAGACGATGCCGGTTAATGGTTTGCTGATTCTGAACATGCTCAAGAACGAGCGGCGTTGCACCTTCGAAACCATGCGCAGGGAACTCGATATGAGCGAGCAGCGTCTGCGCGCCATGCTTGGTCAGCTTACGGAATCGGGACTGATTGAGGGGTCCGGCAGCGGCTCCCGTCGTGCCTACACCTTGGGCTCCAAGGTGTACAGGCGCACGGGCAAGACGATCGAATACGTGCGTCAGACGGACATCGACCGTGTGAGGTGGCCGGAACTCATCATGAAATTGGCTGCGGAACAGCATGGCATCACGCGTGCGGATGTCATGGAGCTGCTGCATATCGACGCCAATCAGGCGTACTACCAGTTGTCCAAGCTCGTTAAGGCCGGAAGTCTGAAAGTCGTCGGCCGTGGCCGGTGGGTGCGTTATACAGGCGTGTAGCGGTGCCGGTTGGCGTCAATGCGGTAGCTCGTCATCGCCGCCAACGCGGCGAGTGTCATATCGGCCATCAGTCGGGCAGGATGGCGCCGATGGAGAACAGCGCCGCGCTGCCGCCGAGGCTGACGCGGCCGTCGCCGACCGTGGCGTGGATGACGCCGCCGCGCGCCGAGGCCTGATACGCGGTGAGCGCGTTCTTGCCGAGGCGATTGCTCCAGTACGGCAGGATATGGCAGTGGCCGGAACCGCAAACCGGGTCCTCGGGGACATTGAGCTTCGGCGCGAACGAGCGGGATACACAGTCGAAGCCCGAACCCGCGTCTCCGGTTGCCGTGACGTCGGTCAGCAGACCGGGCAGGCCCTTAAGCAGCCCCTGGTCGGGATTGAGATTACGCACGGTCCGCCCGTCGGGCATCACGCACAGCAGGTCGCGGCCGAGCCACGCCTCAACCGGACGGGCGCCCAACGCCTGCTCCATCGCGTCGGTGACCGGGGTGGGCTTCAGGTCGAAGGCGGGGAAATCCATGGTGAACACGTCGCCGGCCTGGTCGTCGCCATCACGCCCGTCGCCCCGCCGCCGGGTCACGGTCAGCACGCCGCTCATCGTGCGGAACCGCACCACATCGGCGTCCGGCTCCACGAACCGCAGCACCACATACGCGGAGGCGAGCGTCGCATGCCCGCACAGGTCGATCTCGCCGCCCGGCGTGAACCAGCGCAGATGCCATCCCGACGGCTCACGCACGATGAACGCGGTCTCGGAGAACCGGTTCTCCATCGCAATGTCCGCCATCAGCTCGTCCGAGGGCCACGACTCCGGCAGGCACACCGCCGCCGGATTACCTTTGAACACCCTGTCCGTGAACGCATCCACCACATACTGTCGCATAGTCATACCTATCTCCCATTGCTTTCGTTGTCTACCGTCGGATGTCCGTCGCCATGAATCTCCCTCCCAAAAAACGAGGCGGAAGGCCGTAAAACCGTCACACAAACACCAGCTGGACGAGCATCATGTACACGATGGTTCCGCCGGCGACGGACACCAGCATGCTGTGGCGCCACCGATGCAACAGCACGATGACGAGGACCGCGATCGCCTCGGGCGCTCCATGGGATCCGAAGAACGGAGATACGTCCTTGAGCGCGTACACCACTAGCAGGCCGGTCATTGCATGTGGCAGAACCCTGCCGAGGTAGGTCACGGTTCTGGGCGGTCGGCGTGAATCGGGAAACAGCGTGAACGGCAGGAAGCGGGTGAGTATGGTGCCCAACGAGACCGCCGCGATGGTCACAACGGCCTGCCATGTGGTCATGGTCATCATTGTTCCTCCCCGGTTCGGGTGCCGTGCTCGTCGTCCGCGGATTCCAATCTCGTACGCAATATCAGGAACGCCACCAGCATCAGCGCCATGGACGGAATCATGAACCGGCTCGGGCCGAACAGCGCCAGACAGATCGTGGAGGCCGACAGCCCGACCAGCGCAGGCGCATGAGGCCGAGCCGAATCCGCGAGATTCGCGATCGCCGGGTGTGGGCGCAGGCCACTGCCGTCGCCCTCCTTCCGGTTTCGGTCGTCATCCCACTGTTCGAGGAGAATCGACAGGAATAAGGCGGCGAGCACGAACTCGATGCCCTTAGTGTCGAACGGAAGCACGCCGCCGGCCAGCCAGCCCAACGCTATGCCGCCGAACCAGTAGGAGCGGCAGAGAGCGGAGACGAACACCATGAACCATCCCCGGTCGACCAGTGCCGGAATATGCATGCTGGAATCGATAGCGAACGTCTCGTCGATCATCGTGAAGATCAGATACGGCTTTCTCCAGCCCAGGCCGCGGAATGTGTCCAGCATCGACAGGCCATAGAACAGATGACGCGCGTTGACCATGATCGCCAACATGAACGCGGACCACGGGGCGAACGGGGACAACAGCAGATTCACGGTGACGAATTCCATCGACCCGGCGAAGATGACGTAGCCCATGGCCAGCGGGTACACGATCGGGAATCCCTTGGCATGCATGAGCAGTCCGTAGGATCCGCCGAAAAACAGGAATCCGGCGGCGATCGGCAGCGTGGGCGGTAACGCGGCGCGGAACGCCGTACGCAACAACGCCATATCGGGAGATCCTTTCGTTCATTGATGTTCCCGTGCATGTGTCGAACGATCCGACTGCGCGGGACGTGTCCGATAGCGGTCATCGTATGACGGGTATATGTGATAAGTACAATCAAATCTACTAATGGATGCATAAGTGTTGCTTATGCATCACCTATGATGGGCAATCATGGACAACCGGTATCTCGCTCTGCGGCACATCGTCGAATACGGCAGCTTCTCCGCGGCCGCCGACGAACTGCGATGCAGCCAGTCGGCCGTCAGCCAGATGATCGCCTCGCTGGAGAAGGAACTCGACGTCACCCTGCTCAACCGGCAACGCGGCGGATGCACGCTCACCGAGGAGGGACGCCAGCTCTACCCGCTCATCGAACGCTACGTGGAGGATGGTCTGCGCATCCGAGAACGGACCGACGAAATCCTCGGCCTCGACACCGGCGTGATCCGCATGGGCACCATCGCCAGCATCTCCGCCCACTGGCTGCCCGGACTCATCAGTGGATTCCAGCAACGTCACCCGAATGTGCGGTTCGTCCTGCATCAAGGTGACTACACCACCATCCAGGAATGGATTCACAACGGCACCATCGACTTCGGATTCATCAACCCCGCCGCCGCGCGCGACGTGCGGACCATCACTATCAAACGGGGTGCCATGCTTGCCGTCCTGCCGCAAGGCCATCCGCTCGCCGCACTCGATCGGGTGCCGCTGGCCGCGCTCGCCGAGGAACCCATGATCCTGCTGGAGGAGGGACATTATTCCGAGCCGTTGGAGGCATTCGCGTCGGTCGGGCTCAAACCGAACGTGCGGCTGCGCATCCACGACGACTACTCGATCATGACCATGGTCGAGGCCGAATTGGGTTTCAGCATCCTCGCCGAACTCATCCTCCACCGTACCAGCACCAACTACAAGCTCGCCTTACGCCCCACTGACCCGCCCGTGCAACGCACCATCGCCATCGCCTACGCCGATCGCGAAAGGCTTCCACTGGCGGCCAGACGGTTCATCGAGCACCTGCGCGATAACATCGACACGTTACCCTGAACTGATCTGAGAGCGATGTGTTGCACGTGTGCACACGAACGTAAAATCGTCTGATTCGCACTGGAGTGGCATTCAATTGTGCCGCGTAATCGCATTTTCGGACTTTATACATTCGCGTGGCACGAAAATCGTGGGAATTCGGTAATCTTGGAATATGTGTCATGCCACGCCACTGCAAAAACAGTGAATGTGCATTCCAGCAGACACAAAGTTATTGTCATATGAAATGCGGATGGTATCTGGTACTTCGTGTGAGCATGTACTTTGAGGATCAAATGCTGGCGGCGGGATGAATATGGCAACGGGGATACCTGCGCATACGCAAGTATCCCCGTATTGCATGGTGCGATACCGGTATCTGCCGGGGCAGAAGGCGGCATCGCGGGTCAGGGAAGGAATCAGTGAGCCAGCATCTCGGTGGCTACTTCCTCCTTGCTCATGGACGCCGGGTAATACGTGGGCCAGTTGTCCATTTCCTTCAAGGTCTCTTCTTGGGAATCATTGCCCATGAAGATGTGGAAGTGCGCGGCCTTGGTTGGCGCGATGCCGTGATCCGAGAACTGCACGATCTTCGGTGCACCTTCGGGCGCGTCGCCGGTGGCGGTGAACAGATAGCGCACGCCGCGATTGCCCTTGGCGTAGTCGAGGATTTTGAAGCCGTTGTACTCATAGGTGGCGGTGGCCGTCTTGCCGCCTCGGGTGAAGCTCATCTGATCGCCCTTGATGGCGATCCTTTCCACATCGGTCTTATAGCCGGCGTCGTAGTATTTCGTGTATTCGGCTGCGGTCATGTCGCCCTTCTTGGCCTTGGCCTCCATCACCTTGTCGAGTGTGCCGTCCTGGAGCAGCGGGTAGACGGACTGCCACTCGCCCTCGTAGTCGGACAGGCTGCGGTCCTTGACGTCTTGGGTCAGGAAGTAACCGTTGGTGGTGTCGGTGGCCAGAGCCTGGTTGGCGATCAGCGTGAGCCAGCCAAGCAGCGTCTTCTGGTTCTCCGGCAGCTGTTCGGTTACGGAGATGATCGTCTTGTTGCTGGATTGCGCGGCCTCGTTGAGTTTCTTGGCGAAGCCGTTCATTTCCTGCGGATTGACGACGAGCAGGTCCACGTCATTGCCGGAGACGATGTCCATGGCGTTCTTGAGGTCCGCCGCGGAGGGCTCGGCTTCGCTGTTCATCGCGTTCGTGTAAGTTGCGGGAGTCTTGTCGATTGCACCGATGTATTCCAGCAGATAGCTGATGATGGATTCGGTGGCCACATAGCGGCGCTGCACGTCGGTGGAGCGGGCCTTGTTCACCAGGGTCACGAAGTCGGCGTACTCGCCATTCCACTCGTTGAAGTGACGCTGAGTGGTGGCGGCGGTGGCGGAACTCGCGCCGGCCTTGTCCGTATAGGCGGCGTTGATGGCCTCGGCGGCTTTCAGCACGGCTTCGGGGCTGAACCACAGGTGCGGGTTCGTGGAACCGTGGTGATGATGATGTCCTTCCTCGCCGTCGGCGTGGTCGTGGTCATGCTCGTGCTCCTCGGTGGCGGTGATGCCCATGAGATCGCCCACGTTCACAACGGCCTGACGCTTGGTATCAAGCTGTGCTTTCTCAGCCCAGCCGTCATAGCCTGCGCCGTTGAGCACCACGATGTCCGCCTTGGCGAGTTTGGCCAGGTCGGATGCGGTGGCCTCGTAATCGTGTGGGTCGGCGGAGGTCGAGTTGATGAGCGAAGTCACTGTGGCGCAGGAGCCGCCGAGCTGTTGGGCCAAGGATCCCCATTGGTTGACTGAGGCGACCACGGTGAAGGTGGTGTCGCAGGAGTCATTGGTGGCGTCTGCGGCTGGGCTCGCGGTGTTGCCTACGGTTGATGAAGTCGAGCCGTTTGGCTTGAGGAAGGTGAATGCGCCGAGAATCAAGACGCCTAGTACGGCGCCGATAACGAAAGCGACGACAATGCCGATGATGGTGTTGCGTTTGGAGACGGTGGTTGTGACAGCGGATGCATTGCTGCTGCGCGCGGTGCTATCGGATGCACTGCCGCCAATCGGGCTGTCGGTCTGATGGTTCTTGGAGTGGTTGGTTGAGGGCTGGCTGGTATTTGGATCAGTCATGCTCTGACTTTCTACCTAATGTTTTTCTCTCGAAAATGCGTGTGGATATATGCGGATGGTCGGTCGATATGGTAGCGGCGGTTCGCGCTCGTGAACGGCGGCATGTGGAGGAAATAGGAGAAGAACACGTGCCGTGACTATTCGGGGCGGAACCGCCGCTGTCATGTTGTTGCGAGACTTGGTGGATGTGGAATCCATCGATGGTGGTTATGGTTTCATATACCCCTTTCGTACGGCGGCGGCCAGATTCTGCGGAACCTGAGCCACTTCGCCTTCGGGCGTTCTGACCGTGGCCAACTGGGGTACTTTGGCCTTCCAATTGGCTCGGCGAGAATGCGTGTTGGCTCGGGACGTCTTGTATTTGGGCAGTGCCATCAGCCTTGCCTTGCCTTCCAGTGGGGATTCTTCTTGTTGATCACGTACAGGTGGCCGCGCCGACGGACAACATAGGAACCGTCTTTGCGAGCCAGTGAGCGGACTGATGCTTTGACTTTCATATCCGTTCCTTTCTTGTTGCGGATGGGGTGGGTTCGGACTACTTCCTGCCGTATCGGGCGTTGAACTTCTGCACCTGGCCGGCGGTGTCGAGCACCACGTTCTTGCCGGTATAGAACGGGTGGCTGTAACTGGACACCTCCACGTTGACGAGCGGGTAGGTGTTGCCGTCCTCCCAGTCGATGGTCGGCAGACTGTTGGCCTTGGAAACCAGTGTGGATTTGGTCAGGAAGTACTTGTCGGCGGAGCGGTCATAGAAGACCACGGGGCCGTATTCGGGGTGGATGCCTTCTTGCATGGTTATGGACCTTTGGTTGTGATTGATGGTTATTGGATTGCGGCCGCGCCGGTGAATCACCAGCTGGACTTCACCACGCCGGGCAGCTCGCCCTTGTGCGCCTTCTCACGCAGGTTGATGCGCGAGAGTCCAAACTTGCGGTTGTAGGCACGCGGGCGGCCGTCGATGGAATCGCGGTTGCGCAGGCGGGTGGGACTGGCGTCGCGGGGGAGTGCCTGCAGTTTGCGCATCGCCTCGGCGCGTTCTTCGGCACTCAGATGCGGGTTGACGCTGTCGCGCTTGTACTCGGCGCGGCGTTCGGCGTATTTGGCGACCATGCGTTCGCGCTGCAATTGCCGGTTGATCTTACTGGTTTTGGCCATGTCTGGCTCCTTCTCAGCGGGTTTCCCGGAACGGCACCCGTTTGCGGACCACCGGGTCGAACTTGATGAGTTCGAGGCGATCCGGTGTGTTGCGGCGATTCTTGGTGGTGGTGTAGGTGAAGCCGGTGCCTGCGGTGGATCGCAAAGTGATGACCGGACGTACTGCGGCGGATTTGCTTGCCATGATTGGTGCTTTCTATCGGGTGTCAGGGTATGGAGTGCGGATCGCGTCTTGCGCGCGTCAGTTGAGTTCCTGATTGCGCTGAATGCGCGCGAGGGCCGCCTTGATGCCGATGCGGTCGATGGTCTTTATGCCCCGGGCGCTCACGGTAAGGGTGACGTGGCGCTGCAGGGACGGCACCCAGTACCGCTTGGATTGCAGGTTCGGGGCGAACGTTCGGCGTGTTTTCCTGTGCGAGTGGGAGACGCTGTTGCCGACCCCGGCGCGCGTTCCCAGAATTTGACATGTTTTGGACATGCCTGCGACTATATCATAATGATAATCATTATCAAATCAGAAAGGCTGTCATGATTCATCCGACATTGCAATCACAGGGAAACGCGGAGGGGAGCACTCCCGTGGTGCTGCTTACTGGCGCCGATCGGCTCAGCACCGACTCGGTGGCGTTCTCGCTTGTCGACTCATGCCCGTCTGTGTGTTCGATTTCCTATGACGTGCGTCCGAATGGTGCCGCGGAGTCGGGGCTCGACATCATCCGCAACATCGTGCGTCCGCAGGCGAGCGGGGTGGTGTTCGGCGAGTCCGACTCATTCGGGCTCGAGGAGTGTTGCCTGAGCTGCACCGTCAAGCATGATCTCGAGCGGGTGCTGGAGTCGCTGTGCGGGCAGGCGGGCGTATTCCTAGTCTCGTTGCCGGTGGGTCTTGAAGCGGCGCCGATCGCGCAGTACCTGGCCGATTCCTTCCGCATCAATGAGTGGGGCGAGTCGATGTTCGTGGGTGCCATCGCCAATGCCGTGGGTCTTGACGAATTCGAGGAGCGCTTCTTTGACGACGACCGGCTGTGCCTCTACGGCATGGGTGAGGCGGATGGCGTCTATGACGAGCGATCCACCGGCGCGGTGGTTTCCCGTTTGATTCGTGAGGCCTCGTGCGTGCTCGAATTGCCGGTGGTCGGTGCCGGTTGCCTGGCTCGCCATCTGGACGCGGACGGCGAATGCAAATGCCGCGACATCATCCGGGCGATCGCCTCGGCCGATGCGCTGATCTGCGAGGATGCCCACACCGTGGGGCTTGCCGATGTGGTGAGGGAGCCGTCCGGCGTTGTTTCGCCGCTGTGATGGTGGTTTCGGCGTGTGCGGCGTGTGCGTCCATATGCAACACGCCGACGTAAATGTAAATGATAATAATTCTCAATACGTATTATTCTGTCGTGTTGGTGGCCGGGCGATGATGCAGCAACAGCAACATCGCCCGGCCGTTCAGCTAATTAGAGGGGGAATCCAATCATGTCCATCATGTCCAACGCCAAGCGCGCGCTCGCCGTTGCAGCCGCCGCGGCAACCCTGTTCTCGATGGCCGCCTGCGGCTCCAGCAACGCCGCCGGCTCCGCCAAGTCCGGCTCTTCCGCCGCGGCATCCTCCGGCAAGATCGAAGTCGTGGCCTCCATCAACCAGTGGGGTTCCGTGGCCGAAGACCTCGGTGGCAGCAACGTCGAAGTCGCCAATATCATGACCAAGACCAACGTGGAGGCCCACGACTACGAGCCCACCAGCCAGGACATCGCCAAGTTCGGCACCGCCAAGGTGGCCGTGGTCAACGGTGCCGACTACGACCCGTGGGCCACCAAGGCCGCACAGTCCACCAAGGCCACACTGGTCACCGCAGCCGAAACCGCCGGCATCAAGGAAGGTGACAACCCGCACGTCTGGTTCTCCGCCAAGGTGCGCTCCAACACCGCCGACGCCATCACCGCCGCCTACCAGAAGGCCGACCCGAGCCACAAGGATGACTACGCCAAGCTCAACAAGGATTGGCACGCCAAGGAGGATCGCCCAATTCTATTTGACAGTGCGGATGCGGGCTCCTGGGCGCTGCGGTGCCCCTGCGGAATAACCCAGCAAGGGGATGACCGGCTCGGTGAGTGAGCCGTGCAGAGGGAGCATGACATGGTGATGGACTACGGCGCTCCCAGAACGAGCACCCTATAACGACACCAGCGCCCGTGGGAGAGACATGAAAAAAACCGGAACCCTTTGAAAATCAAGGGTTCCGGCGATGGCGGAGGATACGAGATTCGAACTCGTGAGGCTGTTACACCAACACGCTTTCCAAGCGTGCGCCATAGACCACTAGGCGAATCCTCCATTCGTGTTGCCTCGGCGCGAACGCGTCAGCACACAATTTGGATATATTAGCACGATATTCGAAATCGCCAAATCGATTTGGCGGAGGATAAGAGATTCGAACTCGCCGAACCACCCCGGCACCAGCAGCCAGCAGCCATAAAAACCGCGTTTTTCCAACGATTATAAGGCAATATAACCGCCAATCTCCCCCATCATACAAAAATGGCCTTCGGCGTGTCGCAAGACACCGCGAAGACCATACCGTCAGCCAGATCGTCAATCACACCGCACGCCGCCGGCAGCCACGGCCGTCAGATCGCACGACCAACGAGAACCGACCGACCGAGGACAGCCATCCAGCCGACGGCAGCCATCCGACCCATCGATCAGTAATTGTTCGAGCCCGGGCCCTCGAAGCGCACCACGAAACCGCGCTCGTAGTGCAGGAACATATCCGCGCCGTACCGATCCACATCGCGGTGCGTGAACAGCATGCGGATCGCGAACGCGGTCTGCACATCCTCGGGCAGCTCCTTGAACGCCTTGTGCGCGTCCCAGCCGGTCGTCGGCGAGACCGCGCGGTCCGGCACATACGCATAGCCGTAGCCATCCTCGTTCACGTACCCCATGAACGGCAGATCCCATGCGTTGTTGTCGGTCAGCGCCTGCTTGAAGTCCTCGACGGCGGCCAGCGCCTTGTCGCCGATGCCGAATTTCTTGGCCACCTTGTTGGCCTCGGCGGTCTTCGCGGCCGCGTCCTGCCCGAACATCGACTCGTTCACGACGATCACTTGATCGTTTGCCATGATGATTCCCCTTGCTTGAATGGCATACCCGTTACGTAAACCGAACATGAACATGTTATATATAACACGTAAATCATTCGGCTGATCACTGCGATTATGATGTCGCCTTGCGCGACAACTCTTACGATACCGCCGATCGCATGTGCGAAAACCCTTATAATTGTGCGGTTTTACTTGCCGGACATCAGCACGCCACATGTCAACCCGTTGATATGTATGCCATATCAAGCCATGTTCGCTTGCACAGTATCTCACAACCTGCATGTTCGTTTTTCTTGTGCGTCGGCGTGTCGGATGTGATATTCACATGGATATAAGGTGGCGAAGTTGCGTACATACGCCGTTTCTTACCGACCGGTAGCGAACAACGCGATACGCTCGGTGCAGTCGTGTGAAAGTAGGGAGACGAGTATGGCCGAATCTGAAGACCAGCGATGGCGCGTGGACGATATACGCGACACATCGATGCAGACCCGCCTGATCCCGCTTTCCGATCTCGAGGATGAAGGATTCGACCTCTCGGACGTCTCGGACAAATCCCCCGCAACACCCGAAACCGAAGAACCGCAAGGCCCCGCCGCTCCCCCGCAGCCGCTTCCGCCGAGCTTCTTCCCCACCAACACCGGCCGCATGCGCCCGATCATCGTCGCGCGCCCCGCCACATCATCGCCCGCCATCGCGGCACCGGCCGCAACCCAACCGGCACGCGCCGTCCACGCCAACACCCCACGGACCGCCCCGTTCAGTTCCGTCACATCCCGCACAGCATCGGCGGCCGCGAACACGTCCGATTCGCTGGCCCGGACCATGCGCTCCGATTCGGCCGATCCCGTTGCATCAGCCGGCACGGCCTCATCGACCGACGTGGCCGGTTCACAGGAACCATCCGCAGTCGATCAGACGCCGGCCCGCGCACCGCGCATCAGCTATTCGCTACAATATCGCGCGCTGCATCCACGCGACTGACAGCCGGCAACAAGTCAGCCGCACGCTCACTTGTGGTACGGCTCGTGCGCGTTGATCTTGTAAGCGCGGTAGATCTGTTCGAGCAGGATGACCCGCATGAGCTGGTGCGGGAACGTCATTTTCGAGAAGCTCAGTTTGTAGTCGGCGCGACGCAGGATCGCGTCGTCCAGTCCGATCGAACCACCGATGACGAGCTGGATGTGGCTCACGCCACGCAGTCCCAGCTGGTTGATTTCGTTCGCAAGACCTTCCGACGTGAGCATCTTGCCATCGATGGCAAGAGCGATAACGTATGCACTGTCGCGCAGATGACGCGCGATCCGTTCGCCTTCCTTGGCTTTGATCTGCCGTTCGACGCCCTCGCTCGCATGCTCGGGGGTCTTCTCGTCCGCAACCTCGATGATATCGAGCTTGCAGTAGCGACCCAGCCGCTTGCTGTATTCGGCGATGGCGTCGCGCAGGTACGATTCCTTGACCTTGCCGACGGCGATGATGTCGATCTGCATGATGCTCCCCTCTCGATCCGATACTCGATTATTACATCATGCCTTCGCGTATGGCACAGCCGAGGCGTCCTTGCCTATTGGTCATTTCAGTCGAGACAACCTACCTACCTGTCATTTCGACCGAGACAGCCCACCTACCTGTCATTTCGACCGAGGCGAAGCCGAGCGGAGAAATCTTCAGGCGTTTGTTGCATCCGTAAGATTTCTCCGCTCGCTGGCGCTCGGTCGAAATGACACAAGGAACGGGACGACACGGGTCACTTCGCGATGAGCGGGAGCACCTGCTCGTCGAACGCGGTGAGCGCGGTGTCGATCACGTTGTGCATGTCGTAGTACTTGTACGTGCCCAGGCGGCCGCCGAACACGACCTTCGGCTCGGCCGCGGCCTTCTCGGCGTACTTCGCATACAGCGCCTTGTCCTCGTCCGTGTTGATCGGGTAGTACGGCTCGTCGCCGCGCTCCGCGAAGCGCGAGTACTCCTCCCACACCACGGTCTTTTCGTGGTTCTGCGAGTCGTAGCGCTCCGGGTTGAAGTTCTTGAACTCGATCGCGCGGGTGTACGGCACGTCCGCGTCGGAGTAGTTCATCACCGGGCAGCCGAAGTGGTCGTCCTCGTCGTAGCGCACTTCCTTGAAGTCGACCGTGCGCCACTTGAGATCACCCAGCTCGTAGTCGAAGTAGCGGTCCACCGGGCCGGTGTACACGACCGGCACGCCCGCGGCGAGCAGCGCTTTCTTGTTGTACGGCTGCGACTCGTCGAAGAAGTCCACGCCCAGCTCGACCGTGATGCGCGGGTCGTCGATCATGCGCTCCATCCACGCGGTGTAGCCGTCCTTCGGCAGGCCCTCCCACGTGTCCTTGAAGTAGCGGTTGTCGTAGTTGAAGCGCACCGGCAGACGCTTGATGATGTCGGCCGGCAGGTCGGCCGGGTCGGTCTGCCACTGCTTGCCGGTGTAGTTCTTGATGAACGCCTCGTACAGCGGGCGGCCGATCAGCTGGATGCCCTTGTCGTTGAGGTTCTGCGGGTCGGTGCCGGCCAGCTCGCCCGCCTGCTCCTCGATGAGTTTGCGTGCCTCGTCCGGCGTGTAGGACGCGCCGAAGAACTGGTTGATCGTGCCCAGGTTGATCGGCAGCGGGTAGACCACGCCGTCGTGCGTCGCGTAGACGCGGTGCACGTAGTTCGTGAACTCGGTGAAGCGGTTCACGTACTCCCACACGCGCTTGTTGGACGTGTGGAACAGGTGGGCGCCGTACTTGTGGATCTCCGCGCCCGTCTCCTCATCGAAATACGAGTACGCGTTGCCGCCGATGTGGTCGCGCACGTCGATGATGTGCACGCGCGCGCCGGCACGTTCGACCGCCTGCTGCGCCACCGTCAGGCCGAACAGGCCCGCGCCGACGATCACCAAATCCGGATACTGCACGTTTTCCGCCATATCTCACAACCTTCCATACAGGATGTTCGTTTCCCCAGCAGTTTATCGTATGGGGGCTATCGAACGCGTTTTCTCCCAGCCGCCCGCCACCGCACACGTTCGCATCGTCGCACACGTTCGCACGGCCGCACACGTTCGCATATGAAAAACTCCCCCGACCACAGTCAGGGGAGTCTCGTCAGCAATCAGCGACAATCAGCGAATCCGCAAGTCGGATCGGCCATGCCAGTCAGCCCAGCAGCAACCGCCCAGCTCACGCAGTCCGACGCAACTCATGCCGTACAGGTCGCACATGTCACGCAGCCCGGCGCAAACCCGCACCATGCAACCGCGCACACGACTCACGCATAAATATTGCGCGGCCGCATGTCCGCCGGCAGGCCTTCCAGCAGGTGCATGACCGAACGCGACTCGAACACGGAACGGATGCCCGCGGCCAGCAGCGGCGCGACCGACAGCACGGTCATGTTCGACAGGCGCTTCTCCTCCGGCACCGGCACGGTGTTCGTGACGATGATCTCGCGCGCGCCGCAGTCGCGCAGACGCTCGATGGCCGGACCGGACAGCAGGCCGTGCGTGGCGACCAGCGTGACGGACGCCGCACCGGCGTCGCGCAGCGTGCGCACGGCCTCGCAGATCGTGCCGGCGGTGTCGATCATGTCGTCGACGACCACGCAGTCACGGCCGGCGACCTCGCCGATGATGCCGTGCGCGGTCGCATGGTTCGGACGCGTCGTGTCGCGCGTCTTGTGGATGAACGCGAGCGGCAGGTTGCCGAGCTTGGCGGCCCACTGCTCGGACACCTTGATGCGGCCGGCGTCCGGGGAGACGATCGTGGCGTGCTCCATCGGCACGTTGTTGCGCACGTAGTCGAGCAGCACCGGCGTCGCGGTCAGGTGATCGACCGGGCCGTTGAAGAAGCCCTGCTCCTGCGCGGCGTGCAGGTCGATCGTCATCATGCGGTCGGCGCCGGCGGCGCGGAACAGGTCGAAGATCAGGCGGGCGGTGATGGGCTCGCGGCCGAGGTGCTTCTTGTCCTGGCGCGAGTAGCCGAGGAACGGCGCGACCACGGTGACGGAGCGAGCCGACGCGCGCTTCATCGCGTCGATCATGATGAGCTGCTCCATGATCCACTTGTTGATCGGATCGGTATGGCACTGCAGCACGAACGCGTCCGCGCCACGCACCGGTTCGGTGTAGCGCACGTACATCTCGCCGTTCGCGAAATCGTACGCCGTGGTTTCGAGGACGTCGATTCCCATGCACCGCGCCACTTCGTGGGCCAGTTCGGGGTACGCGCGACCCGTCACCAGCACGAGTCGCTTATCCGGTGTGCCTTCGAGAATCGCCGACATGATCCGCCTTCCACAATCGTCAGTCACCGCACGGCCGCAGCCGGACGGTCGAAAAATAGCCACCTTCCAATATAACAACGGCACTGTATCCGACGTGCCGCGGGACGCACGCGGGTCGTCGCGGACTGTCTCGCGGTGACGATATTCTATACAGGTTGCCCGCACCCAGGTGCGGATGACGCGTATACACACTCCTGCCGCGGAAAGTCCGTGGCCGAATAGTCCGAAGGAGGTGGGTGATGTCTGCGCATAAGTACGAACTGATGTTCATTGCCGATCCCGAGCTGGATGAGCGCGGTCTGAAGAAGCTGACCGAGCAGTATCTGGAACTCGTCACCAAGGAAGGTGGTTCCGTTGAGAACACCGATATTTGGGGACGCCGCAAGCTCGCTTACGAGATCGCCGGCAAGACCGAAGGCAACTACGTCGTGGTCAACTACACCTGCGAGCCTGCCGTCAGCGACGAGCTCGATCGTGTGCTGAACCTCAACGAATCCGTGATCCGTACGAAGATCCTTCGTAAGGACGCCAAGTAAAGCTTCCCTCAGCAATAGCTGAACCGTGAGTAAGTAAGAAGGTAACGTCATGGCAGGCGAAACGATCATCACCGTGGTCGGCAATCTTACGGCCGATCCCGAGTTGCGTACCATTGGCTCCGGCGCGACCGTCGCGAGCTTCACCATCGCCTCGACGCCGCGCACGTACAACCGCCAGTCCGGCCAGTTTGAGGACGGCC
Organism: Bifidobacterium simiiventris; assembly: GCF_019331715.1. GTDB lineage: Bacteria > Actinomycetota > Actinomycetes > Actinomycetales > Bifidobacteriaceae > Bifidobacterium > Bifidobacterium simiiventris. The sequence continues at coordinate 403 of NZ_JAHBBG010000003.1, read as the reverse complement.
CGGCGTTGTTCATGCGCTGCTCCGCCTGGCGTGACCTGGCCGACCATTGCGCCCAGACCCTGTCTAAGGGCATGCGCGTGATCGCCCAGGGCCGTCTGTCCCAGCGCTCGTATCAGGCACAGGACGGCACGAACCGTACCGTGGTCGAGATGACCGTGGACGAGATCGGCCCGTCGCTGCGGTACGCCACCGCTCAGGTGACCCGCATGTCTGGCAACGGCCAGGGCGGATTCGCCGGCCGCGCGCAGGGCGGATTCAACGGTGGCCAGAACGCCGGCAACGCCGGTGGGTACGGTGCCGGCAACGGCTATTCCGGCGGTGCCGGATATGCCGGCGGCAACGGTGGATACCAGGGCGGTGCCGCGTACAACAACGGCGCCCCGACCCCCGCTCCCGCACAACC
>NZ_JAHBBG010000029.1 GCF_019331715.1 Bifidobacterium simiiventris | reverse complement strand
CGACGTGCCTCACGTTTTTTGAGCGCGTAGGGTGTGGTGGTGCCTCATCGGGAATGAGCGCGAACGGTATCGGTCCTGTTTGGCTTGTCTTATGGAAGACAGGATCAGCATGGCGACGAAGCGGCAGGTCACCCTGAGATTCAGGGATGAATACATGAAGGCGTCGAAGAAGGACAAGGGACGCATCCTCGATGAGATGTGCTCCGTGCTGGGAATCGGCAGGAGCACCGCGAGACGCAGACTCACGGAAGCCGGGCGCGGCAGGCCGTCGATGTCGCCCGCGGAGCGGCCGAAGCGGTATTCGGAGCAGTCGCGCGAGCTGCTGGTCCAGGTGTGGCTGATGATGGATGCGCCGTGCGCGAAGTACCTCAAGGCGATGCTGCCCCTGTGGATGCCCATGCTGCGCGCGCACGGCGAGCTCGCCGACTGGGACGGTTTCGCGTTCCGCGAGCTGGAGCGGATGAGCGCGGCCACGATGGACCGGTACCTCAAAAAGACGCGCGACGCGGCACGGCCCAGAGGCATCTCCACTACCCGGCCCGCCGGGGAGCTGCTGCGCAACTCGATCACGATCAGGAAGGCCGGCGACGAGCTGGACGGCCTGCCCGGCAACGTCGAGGCCGACACCGTGGCCCACTGCGGGCCGAGCGTCAGGGGCGAGTTCTGCCGCACCCTGACCGTGGTCGACGTCGCCACCGGATGGACCGAGAACGCGTCGTGCCGCAACAACGCGTTCGCGAACCTCTCCAAGGCCGAGGCGCTGGTCGAGGCCCGTCTGCCGTTCCGCATCCGCTCCTACGACACGGACAACGGCAGCGAGTTCATCAACCGCGACCTGATCGCCTGGCTGCAGGAGCGCGACATCGAGCAGACCCGCTCCCGCCCCTACAGGAAGAACGACCAGGCCACCGTCGAGTCCCGCAACAACCACGTCGTGCGCCGCCACGCGTTCTACTACCGGTACACCGTCGATGAGCTCGGCCTGCTCAACGAGCTATGGGAGCTGGTGCGCGTCAAGGCCAACCTGTTCACCCCGTCCAAGAAGCCGGTCGCGCGCGAAAGCACCCGGGACGGCCGTCCCCGCCGCGTCTACGACGCACCACGCACCCCGTGGGAGCGGCTCAAGGAGTTCGACGAGGCGGACAGGGCCGCCGGCGGCCCCGGCTTCATACCCGACGACAAGCGAGAGGAGATCGAACACACGCTCGCGACCGTGAACCCGGCCGAGCTCGTCCGCCGCATCCACGACATCCAGGACCGGCTCGAAGCACTGGCGGCACCGCGCACCGCGCGGCTGGCCAGACGCATGGGCCCGGACATGGCATACTTGAACAAGACGCTCGCCCGGATCGCGGGCGTCGAACCGGAAGACGACGAAACCCCACAAGCCGACGCGGACTAGGATTTCACGCTCACCACAGGTGAGGCACCACTCCGGATTACGCGCTCATTTTCAAATGAGGCACCTCGG
>NZ_JAHBBG010000028.1 GCF_019331715.1 Bifidobacterium simiiventris | reverse complement strand
GGGTTGGTATGACGAGAGGCTTCTAGGCAGAATGGGTGGTGCCTTAAACCTAACCGTTCTAGCGAAGGAGCCTCCGTGGTCAAGGGTAGCAGTGTTAGTGTGTCGATGAGTCAGCAGCATGCGCGTGCGTGGCGTTGCCTGGAGCGCGCGTTCGCCGGTGACGAGGAAATGCTCGCGGTGATGGTGCGTGGCTTGGCGGACGCGTGGCGCGAGTCCGGCGGGGCGGTCGGCGAGGCGTCGGACGCGTTGGATCTCGAATCGCGTGCGGTCGCGCCGTTCACGCGCTTGTCCCTGACCGCGTTGGGCGCGCGTCTGAGCGCGCGCGACGACGAGATCTTCGCCTCGCGTGATCGTTCGTTGAAGGTGATCGGACGCGACGCGAAACGGCTGCTGACGATCGCGGGCACGGTCGAGTTCCGCGTGCGCCGCTACCGGGATACGGACGGCAGGCCCCGGTATCTGCTGTTCGAGGACACGGGGATATGCATGCCGCGCGAGAAGGCGAGCCGGGGTCTGAAGGCGTTCGTCGCGTCGATGGCGTGCGATCAGGCGTATCGTCCCGCGGCCGCGCACGTGGCCGTGTTCTCCCGCGAGACGTTGAGCCCGGCCGCGGTCAAGGACGCGATCGAAACATGCGCCGCGCCGCTCATGGCCCGGGCCGAGGAGGCCAGCAGGCGTTGGCTGGGCGGCGAGATCGTCGGCGAGGAGAAGACCGGGACATTGTTCATGGAGGCCGACGGCGTGTACTGCCATCTGCAGCGCACCCGGGCCATGAAGAAGGCGAACACGCCCAGATGGGCGCAGGTACGCGACGCGAAGGCGTACGAGGGCAAGACGCCCGTCACGGGAGCGGACGGCGGGACGGCGTCCAACCGGTGCCGCAACGTGCTCGTGTACGCGGCCGTCGAGGACGGGATCACGTTCGCGGACCGGCTCGCCGGGCTCGTCAACATGAAATGGGACCTGAGCGACGTGAAACGCGCGTACTGGGGATGCGACGGGGAGAAGGCCTACCGGGACATCGGCGAACTCGTCAAGGCCGACGCGGCGGGAGTCATGGACCGCTGGCACCTGAACGACAAGACCCGCAAACTCGCGCCCGAACCCCTCGTCACGCCGATCCTCAAGGCCATCGACGCGATCCGCCCCGACCTCGCGCTCAAGACCATGGCCGACTGGATGAGCGTCGCAGCGCACGAATGCGCCGGCCGCGAGAACGACCGGTTCGCCGCGACCATGGGCAAACTGACCGAACTGTACAAGTACATCGCGTCCAACCGGACGAGAATCACCGATGCCTCGCTGGGCACGATGGAGGCCACGAACGCGCACGTGGTCTGCGCGCGCACCAAACACACCGGGCTCGCATGGAGCGTGACGGGACTCGACAGCATGGTCCGCTGCCGCTCGAGCCTGGCCGGCACCGGCCGGCTCACCCTCGCGCCCGCGCCATGCGCTCCCGCGGACAAGCGTCCCACGACCCATGTCACGCTCGAACAGACCGAGCAATACCAGCTCAAACCCCCGCTGACCGCCACGCAAGCCAACCGCCTGCACGACGGCAACGGCACGACCGGCAAACAGGCACGCGTCGCCACGGCCGGCAACCGCAAACGAGCCATCCGACGAGGCAC
>NZ_JAHBBG010000027.1 GCF_019331715.1 Bifidobacterium simiiventris | reverse complement strand
ACCGCGCGTGCGCCTTCGAGGATCACGGTCTTGCGCCTCGCGTTGAGGATCGTCTCGGCCAGGGGGCGGGGGATGTAGTCTGTCATGTACATCATTTTATACTATTGATGTACAAAAAATAGTGCACTGAGCGTGCAAAAAAAATAGTTTTTTTCAAAGCTTCAGATTCATTCCGAGACTGAAGCCGAGACTGATTGTGATTATTCAGAGGTTTGAACACCGGGTGTTACACACGCTCAACCGGCCCACTTCCTATTAAACAGGCACAGAGCCCAACAGAAACAGATCACTCACTGATCCAAGCCTCGAGCAGGCCGTCATAGGCGTGCATGGACCTGACGCAGCAGGGACAGGCCATCGGAATAGGGCAGGCTTCCCCGGTCGACACCGTCCCGGATCATGCGCACGAATCTCGTGTCCAGATGGGAAGCGTTCGTCAGGTTCTGATTGCCGCCGGAACCGGCAGCCTCCGTATCCGTCACACGCCGTTCGCTCAGGGCGCGGATCAGACGCACGTCCTCGTCACTGGCCAAGCCAAGCTTACGGGCGTGAATCGTCAATGCCAAAGCGCTCAGACCGTACCTTTTCGCGCAATCATCCGCAATGTCCTGCACATGAGCACCATGCTCAGCCGCCTGCCTCCAGTACGCACGGAATTCCGCTTCGTCATCCACGACCGACAGGACGACGGCCTGGTTGATCTTGCGTTCGACGCCATTGCTGCTGTCAGTGGAGGAGTCGTTGTACACCTCATTGGAGCCAAGCAGCACGTGACCGATCTCATGCAGGAGAGAGAACAGCATCGCCGCATAGGAATCATTGCGATTGACGAAGATCAGAGGCACCACGTCATCCAACAGCACCACCTCGACCGGCCCACTTCCTATTGAACAGACACAGTCCCAGTCGGCATGCTCATCACAGGCCCATTTCCCGCCGGTTCGTAGAGCCGGCGATCAAAGCCAGTTACACACTTTCCGAGACAGTCCCCGTCTTGGGTGTCGAACCGACATCTGGCGCCTTTCACACTTCGGCGTGTCGGGCGATATCATGCGATTCTCGCACTCCTCCCCACTAATGACTTGGCTGCCGGACGCATGCGTTCAGCATGAGCAAGTCAGACGAGATACTTCACTACTTACCGATACTATTAACACTTTTTGCCGGTACCACGTCCCATATCTTGTTGCGCATATGGGGCATCATCGTCCAAACAATACAGCACGCTGCCGCTGACTTACCCGGCACTCTCTGCACCTCACTGATGAGCTTCTTCATCAAGAAACTCCTGTTTTCATTCATGAAAAAGATCTGGACCACCATCGACCGGTCGCTCCCGTCAACAGCGAAACACGCTAATCGAAAAACGAAAAGGCGAGGACGGCATCGAAAACACAAGTCCACAGCTCTCAACCGGCATGGTCGGAGATCTAGACGACGCTGAACTAGTAAAAACGGACGAATAGCGTGTGTAGACATAAGCTCGTATGGACTAACGAATCCTATCGAGGCACGGACAATCTGCACGACGTCACCTTAGGACAGGTGTAATTCACACACACCGAAATAGCGCCTATCTGTCCCGAAACGTATGAGGCGGACACGTCCACAGATTATATGTGAACATGGCCGCCTCATATAGTGCGATAGTTACTTATTCACTTGCGCTTGGTCCAGTGCGCGTACAGGGTGAAACTGTACCACACACCCTGCTTGTTGAAGTCGAACTTCCAACCACCCGACTTCTCCGTATACCAGCCATCGAACGAATAGCCGGAACGCGTCGGATTCTT
>NZ_JAHBBG010000026.1 GCF_019331715.1 Bifidobacterium simiiventris | reverse complement strand
CGAGCCATCCGACGAGGCACGCGCTAACACGCCACGTCCGCTCCCACGCGTAGGTTTTCAAACAACACCACGCATGGTGCGAGCGTCAGCGTCGCCACTCAACCCATCAAACAACCAAACACGGTGAATATGTACGCAACGCCGAGGATCAGTTCTGGGGAGATGCTGTCTGTCCCACTGGTTCCCAACCATGATGTGGTCTCACCGCTGAGGTATCCAGGCGGGAAGAGCGTGTTGTCCGGATACGTGGCGTCTCTCATCGGTATGTTTGGGCTTCGTGACGCCACGTATGTCGAGCCATATGCCGGTGGAGCGGGTGTTGCGTTGCGTCTATTGCGGGACGGTACCGTGTCAAAGGTCGTTATCAATGATTATGACCCTGATGTGTTCGCTTTTTGGCATAGCGCAGTCAATGATTCGACATCGTTCTTGGAAATATTCGACAAGACGGAACCCACTATTGAGGAGTGGCATCGGCAGAAAGATATCATCAGAAATTCCGCCAACGAACTTGATAGGGGGTTTGCATTCTTCTTTCTCAACAGAACTAACAGATCCGGCGTACTCAACGGTGGCGTTATCGGCGGGCTGAATCAGAGCGGTGCATACAAAGTAGGAGCCAGATACAATAAGGCCTCTCTAAGGAAGAAACTCGAATTCCTTGGAGATCGCTCGGATTCCATCGAAGTCTTGAATGAGGACGGACGCGCCGTAGTAGAACGGTTCATCGGGGATGACAGCTCTTTCATCTATGCGGATCCGCCGTACGTGGAAAAAGGGCGGAGCCTGTACATGAACGCTTTTGACGAAAGCCAGCACCAGGATCTTGGAAGGACATTGAATAGTCATATCCGTTCCCATTGGATGCTTACGTATGATGACACGTCGCTGGTCAGAAAACTGTATAAGGACCGATACGGCGGGTTGTTTCCTCTGAGCTATAGTGCATCCTCGCGTCGTTCCGCGAATGAGCTGATGATTTTTTCCGATACACTGGGTGAAGCCATAGCATGCAATGCCTCAGAAGGAGAGTGACATGGTGAGCGGGAGACGAGAAATGGCCGATGTGTGGGAAGGACAGCGGGTTGAGTACATTCCGCTGGATAATCTGATTCTGTGGACGGAGAATCCTAGAGATCCATTAGAAGGCACCTACACTAATGACGATGTCATCCGTCACGCGATCGATAAGAGTAATGAGGGACAGTGGCAGCTGCATAAACTTGCAAAGGAAATGGGAGACAAGTTCGATTTGAGCGAACTACCCACGGTATGCAAGATAGATAATGGACCGTCGTATAGAGTATACGACGGCAACAGACGTGTCATCTTGGCGATGCTTCGCAAGAGAGGTCTTTCTGTCGATGGGCAACGGCAACTGCTGCCTCCAGACTTCCCTGACCCCATGCCATGCAATGTGTGCAACGAACGAATCGCTCTGGAGAATGTGGAACGCAAGCATAAGGGTAAGGGAAGCTGGAAGCAGTATGAGCGGGATTGTTTCATGTTCCGATACATGGGCGGACCGAAAACCGTACTGATGAAGCTGGAGGACCTTATTGGCGCAGTGACGGAGTGGCCTATACTCAATACAGGATTCGTTGAAAAAGACGTTTTCAACAAGAAGCATCTCGAAGAAATGGGACTTCTCCCCGATGAACCGGATTTTGGGGTTCCAACCGAATTGCTGCGAGAGCTCGTGGAAAACATCGCTGGTAAACTGGACAACGAGTTGAATACCCGCAACGCTCGAAACAATCCTGCTAGCGTGTTGCCGGAGGATCTCATCAAGCGCCTCAAGGAATCCCAACGCAGGCACGTCGCCAATGCGAAGACCGATATACGGGAGAAGGCACGTGCCGACACGGATTCACATTCGATGCCGGAACCTGTTGCCGAAGACGAAAAGCAGAACGATGCCCATCTCTTCGATGACCCCGAAGAAGTCCCCGCGCAGGACAGTGCCCCCAAGGAAAGCCGAAAAGCGCGCACGCGCCAGGTCAGTTTGCCTTCTGTCGCTGTTTTTTGGCGGACCGTTACATTTGACACCGGGTATCGTCAACAACATGTACCGCACCTTAGAAGAGCTTTGGAACATGTATCGGAACAAGGATATGCAGAATCGGGAAGCATTCGTTCCAATCTTCCGTATGGGTCTGCGTCTGCTGACGGAAACAGCGGCCTCGGAGTGTTGGGAACATGGTGGTCTGCAGAAATATGTGAATGATTATGCAAACGAGGCCAAGAAGAACCTGAGGAAGCGTAAAGGAGGTCAGGATCTTCTCACGTTCACGTCCAACTACCAGGTATCGCCGAACAAGCTAGTGCAGTTGCTCCAAAGCGGTGCACATGCATACACATCAACCAGAGCCGAAGGACAGACTCTAGCTATGAGCGTTTTAGTCGGAGAGATGCTCGCGTTGAGCCATGGACGTCCATAACAACCACATAGGGTGTCCCGATGGACAGTCATCGGGACACCCTTTCACATCCGGATCGCGCACGAGCCGGGCCAGAACGAGGATAATCGAATTCGTTCAGCCGCCCAGTCCGGTGTGGGTGGCGCGCACAGCGCTTTTGTGCGTTGCGAGAGTTGCGAGAGAAGACGCGGCGAATCGAGCATTATTTGTGAGGCTTCTGCTGTTTTCGTGGGTTAGGTTGTTGGTGTTGGTAGTTGGATGTTGAGTCCGCCGCATCTGAGCATGACGAGGCTGATGAGGTTGGTGACGTGGTGGAAGCCGTAGGCCATGCGGA
>NZ_JAHBBG010000025.1 GCF_019331715.1 Bifidobacterium simiiventris | reverse complement strand
ACACTAACACTGCTACCCTTGACCACGGAGGCTCCTTCGCTAGAACGGTTAGGTTTAAGGCACCACCCATTCTGCCTAGAAGCCTCTCGTCATACCAACCCATCCATCAAAACAACAAACACGGTCGTACATATTTCTCCCTAGGCTCTATCTACGATAGTATGATTATAAACAGCGACACCATGTAGCACTCGATACCGATGTAGGTATCCTTGCCAAGCTCATTCTGCACCGCCTCAATTACCGACTTGTGCTCAGACTCACTGCTCCGCCAGTGCAACGACCCATGGTCATCGATTGTGCCAACCAACTGGAATCGTGCCACTTGCCTCCAGATGATTCATCGAACAATCCAAGCTAACCTCAAAACACTGGACTAACCCACCAGCACGTGCAACACATATCATGGCGGATATCACTGTCAAAAACCATTCCTTAAGACAATCGGAACGGCAGCAATGAGCACGAAATAACTGGGGCCTTGGAATCACTGGAATTCCAAGGCCCTCAACGCTATCCGACGATCACTTCTTAGACGTTGGGGAGAACTTGAACTCGACGATATCGCCGTCCTGCATGACGTAGTCGCGGCCTTCCTGGCGGAGTTTGCCTTCCTCCTTGATCTTGACCATCGAGCCTTCGGCGGCAACGAAGTCGTCGTAGGAGACGATGTCGGCCTTGATGAAGCCCTTTTCGAAGTCAGTGTGGATCACGCCGGCGGCCTGCGGGGCGGTCCAGCCCTTGTGGATCTGCCAGGCGCGCACTTCCTTCTCGCCGGCGGTCAGGAAGGTCTGCAGGCCGAGGATGTCGAAGCCGACGCGGGCCAGCTGGTCGAGGCCCGATTCGGCGAGTCCGGCGTCGGCGAGCATCTCGCGCGCGTCGTCCTCGTCGAGGTCCGTGAGGTCGGCCTCGAACTGGGCGTTGAGGAACACGGCCGGAGCGGGAGCCACGGACGCGGCGAGTTTCGTCTTGAGTTCGTCGTTGGCAAGTTCGTCATCGTCCACGTTGAACACGTAGATGAATGGCTTGGCGGTCATCAGGTGCAGGTCGTAGATGTCGGCCTTGTCGATCTTGCCGGCGGCAGCCGCATGGTCGATGGTCTCGCCATCCTCGAGGATGGCCTTCGCCTTCTTGACCGCGTCGAGGTACGCCGGCTCGATCTTCTTGCCGCGCAGGTCCTTCTCGAGCTTTGGCAGCGCGTTCTCGATGGTCTGCATGTCGGCGAGGATCAGCTCAGTGTTGATCGTGTCGATGTCGTCGGCCGGGTCGACCTTGCCGTTGACGTGGACGATGTCGTCGTCCTTGAACGCGCGCACGACCTCGCAGATCGCGTCCGCCTCGCGGATGTTGGCGAGGAACTTGTTGCCCAGGCCTTCGCCTTCGGACGCGCCCTTGACGATGCCGGCGATGTCGACGAACGTGACGGTGGCGGGCACGACCTTCTCGGTGTGCACGAGCTTGGCGAGCACGGGCAGGCGCTTGTCGGGCAGCGGCACGATGCCGGTGTTCGGCTCGATGGTGGCGAACGGATAGTTTTCCGCGAGGACATTGTTGCGCGTCAGCGCGTTGAACATGGTGGACTTGCCGACGTTCGGCAGACCGACGATTCCGATAGTAAGAGACATGAGTCCCAGTATTGGCGGCAAGGTGGACGTTGCCGGACGGTTCCGCGATGCGGTATGTCGTCGTCCGCCGATCGGACCGATCGATAGACGACGACATACCGTTACATAGCCGCGGAAAGAAACCGCCTCGTCCGCGCTTGCGATCAGGCCATCGGCACCGTCAGCCGCACCGAGTCGAGATCTACCTCGAAATCGGACAGCGGCACGGCGGCGAGTCGTTTCGAGTTGTTGCAGATCGCGAGCGCGAGCCGATGCCCGGCGCGCACGATCCAGTCGGTGGCGAGCAGGTCGAACGAGACGTCCATCCATTCGCCGGTCGCCGTGGGCGTGAACGCGTCGAACGAGTCCTTGTGGGCGGTGGCGATCCAGCCGCGCGTCACCATGTTCTGCATCTCATGCGATTTGCGCGGCACGCATACCGGGTAGACGGCCTTGTCGTCGTCGGACGAGCCGCCGACCGCGGGCCGTTTTTCCTTCAATTCGACGAGCGCGTGGATGTCCTCGCTCACCTGCACGTAGTTGCCTTCGCCGTATTCGATGAGCGAGACGCACAGGTTCGTGTCGGGTGCGGATGCCTTGACGCGCAGGCTGATGTGCGGTGTGCCTGAGATGTGCCGGTCGTCGGCGAGCGGTTCGCTCACGTACAGTAGCCGTTCGTCGCTCGCGTGACCGGATTCGCTGAACGGGATGAGTTCGCGGATGCGCGCGCCCTTGATCGTGGCGACATGATCGCCCTGATCGGATTCGTCATCATCCGCCGTAAACTCGCGCAGCACGCCCAGCCGCGCGTCCGCTCCCCCGCGAACGCCGAACGTGCGCACCGCCGTTCCCGGCACCGGCCAGCTCGCATATTCGTGCCAGTTGCCGTCCAGGTCCTCGATCGAGGCCTCCGGTTCGTCCATGATACTGTTGTCGACGCCCTTGAGCCAGTAGTCGAACCATCGTTCCAGGGTCGCAAGCCACGCGTCGTGGCGCACGTCGAACGGGTCGTCGTGCGCGTACTGGTGCAGCCAGATCTTGCGCGGCACGCCGTGCTCCCCCAGCGCCTTCCAGTACGTATCGACCTGGTTCATCATCACGTTGAGGTCGTTGACGCCGTGCACGAGGAACACGCTGGCCTTGAACCGGTCGACGTGCGCGCGGTAGTCGCGTTCGGCCCAGAACTCGTTGTAGCTGCGGTGTTCCTTGTCAGAGCCGTCGTGCAGCCGACGCCAGCCGCCTTTGGTGTTGAACCGCTGGAGTTTGCCGTCGGCGGTGGATTGCAGGGTGACGGCGAAGTTGTCGGGTTCGAACCAGCCGCCGTCGGCGTCGTCGCCGTTGAGCAGCGCGCCGTGCGGATGGTACCAGTCGTATTGGCTGGAGATCGCGGAGATCGGCACGATGGTCTTGAGGCCGTCGATGCCGGTGGCGGCCATGCCGTTGGGTACAGAGCCGTCGTAGGATTTGCCGATCGCGCCGACGAGTCCGGACGCCCAGTAGGCGGTCATCTCGTTGTCCGGAGTACGCCGGTCGCGGGTCATGTAGCCGGTCGCACGGCCGTTGAGCCAGTCGACGACCGCGTTGGCGGAGGCGATGTCCTTCGGCCCGCCGATGTCGCAGAATCCTTCGGACAGTGCGGTGCCGGACGTGGCGAGCATGATGACCGCGTAGCCGCGCGGCACGAAGTAGTTGTCGTAGAAGAACGGGAACTGTTTGAGTGGGCTGTTCCACTTGTCTTCCGGGTGCGAGTATTCGTATTTCTCGCCGTGTCGGTCGTACAGCTCGTAGTACGGGCTGGGATCCATGATGACGGGGATCTTCTCGGTGCCGTCGAGTTCGCGCGGACGGATGATGTCGGCACGCACCAGGTCGTTGCGGCCGTCCGCGTCGCCGTCGAACGGCAGTTCGATGTACACGAATTCGCGGATCGCGTTCTCGTATGAATACCGGGCTTCGCTCATGCCGGCCGTCTCCTTGTGTCTGTCTGATGTCTATCTGATATGACGTTGCGCACGGCGGACAGGCTCATCGTCGTCCGCCGTGCGCAACGCTACCCGCGGCCGTACCCAGCGCATGCCGACGCCTACGACGATAGCGATTGCGTTATATGCATACTGCGTACAGGTTACGAGCGAACCGCACTTAGTGCCTTGTCGGGCTTAATGTGATGGGTCTGACGCTCCCTCAGTCGGCTTTGCCGACAGCTCCCTCAGCCGAGGGAGCCAAGAAAACAGGCGCTTGTGTTGTTTTCGTGGGTGTGGGTTCGTCGTTGAGCCGTTGAGGGAGTAAGAGAAGAGCGCTTCCTGGGTAGGATGTTTTCGACCAAGATAAACAAGCAACCAGCAAGCGCCTGATGAAC
>NZ_JAHBBG010000024.1 GCF_019331715.1 Bifidobacterium simiiventris | reverse complement strand
CGTATACCAGCCATCGAACGAATAGCCGGAACGCGTCGGATTCTTCGGCTTGGCGGCCTTGCCGCCCTGCGCCACAGACTGCGCGGCAGCACCGGAACCACCATTACCATCAAACCGAACCGTGAACTTCGACGGCTGCTTGGTCCAGTGCGCGTACAGGGTGAAACTGTACCACACACCCTGCTTGTTGAAGTCGAACTTCCAACCACCCGACTTCTCCGTATACCAGCCATCGAACGAATAGCCGGAACGCGTCGGATTCTTCGGCTTGGCGGCCTTGCCGCCCTGCGCCACAGACTGCGCGGCAGCACCGGAACCACCATTACCATCAAACCGAACCGTGAACCTTGGCCGAGCCGCGGTTACCGTAACCTTACGCGTTGCGGTAGCAGTGTTGCCAGCCTTGTCGGAAACAGAATAGGTCAATGTATACGTGCCAATTACGGATGTATCAACGCTTCCGCTCACCGTAATCGATTTGGTCAGATCGCCATCACGATCGTCCTTGGCCGTTACACCAGCTCTCGGATCAAACTTGGTACCGCTCTCAATGCTCGCGTCACCGACTCCAGAGAACACTGGCTTGGTGGTATCCGGCGGAAGGCTACCATACACATAAATCTCGTATAGACCTTCCTTCGGGGGATTCCATTGCGAGCCAGAGCCAGAAACCAGAGGCCAATCACGCATCGTCAAGCGAACATAACGTGCCGTGGTATTGACACTATTCGGAATGAATCCAGAGAAGTTACTGGAATCACCATTCACAATCTGCGTAAAGGACTTTCCATCGTTAGAAACGGAAATTCCATACTTATTATACGTCAATGCACTATTCGTAAGACGAGAGCTAAAATCAACCTCACGAATGTTGCTGGCAACACCCAAGTCGAGAGTCACTGTATACGGCTTGGTCGAGTGGCCCACAGAAGATGCATCTTCGGAATCACTGCCGTCAGTCAGTAGATTCGTATTACCATTCTCAGAATCAGAAGCAACACGCCCATAGGAAATATTCCTGCCGTTCTGTACAGGAACAGCACCATATACGGAGTCGACATCCACTTCTGGATACCAAGCGGTTGCATGATACGTTCCATTGATAGCGAGCGGGTGCATACGAAGAACATTATTAAGTGCAGTCTTCGGCGAGCGATACTGACCATAATGTCTATCAATCTCGGAATAGGTCACTCTCTTGCTACCCGAATCCGTACGGATCAGATAAAACTGTCCATCGCTGGCAGTGGCATTACCTACGCTGATTGGATTTGACCATTGACCTGCCAGATTCGTCGAATAGATATACTTCGTTTGAGATGAATAGAATCCTCTTGTCGCAGAAGTATACAGATAATAGTAGTTGCCGATCTTATGGATCTTCGGTGCTTCTCGCCCTTGACCTTTAAATACAGTCGCTAAGATCGATTCAGGCTGGCTCCACGAACTATTGATCTTAATAATAGAGATATTCTGATTTTTGTCAGTGGCCGCGACGACGTACAGAGTACCGCCTTCAACGTACGCGCTTAAATCACGAATGTCATGGTTGGACGGACGGCCATGGTAGGCGCTTACCACACCTTTATCCGGATCAATATCGACAATCAACAGCTCCGCTCGGTCATAGCCACTCGTACCTTCCAAGTGTCCGATCAATACCGCATGACCGTTAGCAGGATTCTCGATAAAGGTTGTACCTTCAATTCGACTGTTAGGCAGCTCCCACTTAGAACCGGACTTTGCATCATTGATGTATTCATGAGTATCACAAGCAAAAACCGTCGGCCCATTAGGGTTGATGGCATCAGCCTGCGCCTGGAACTGCCAATGCGTGTCTTGGAACAGATGCAGCGAAGTGCCATCTTTCCTTACCTGAATCCATGAACGTCTTTGATCGTTATCGGAAGGCTGGCGAATAGACCAGTATTTTGCCAATTGAGCAGCGCTGCTGGGGCAACCGTTCGAAACACTGTTCACCCACTTCTTTTGACTGCCATTGAAAGGCTTGGGAGTAGAACCCGAACGTGAGTTATACACTGGGACTTCCGTTTTGCCGACCGGGTCCTTGTCCATCGCAGGCGGAGTCACATTGTTATGCTGCAGCGTAATCTGCGTAGGAGTAAAGGTTTCAACACTGTTGGAGGAAGCTTTCCCTTTCAGGCTGCTGCCTGAATATGCCAATACCTCATACGTTGCCGCTGTCCCAACAGGCAACCCATAATCATCGATGCTTGTGCCCGAAGTTGTGCCCACAAGCGTCTTACTGCCTGCAGAAACACGGTATACAGAGTAGCTGTTAGCGCCCGACACAGCCTGCCAAAAAATTTTGGAATTGTTCGCAGCTGATTCCCCGTTGATACGAAATACCTGTGCCGCTGACTGGAATTGCGCTTCAGCTGCGGAAGCAGTTGTCGATGAAACGATTCCTATTGAGAACGATACTGCGGTCGCAGCTACAGCCGCAACGACACCGCGTATTCTCGTTCGCCAGCTATGGAAAGATAGACTCCTGCCCATAACCTTCTATCTCCTTGCTCACACCATAATACTTCTCAGTATGTCAGCTCGGCAGCCAACATAAACCAAATATACCCCCGAATGATCACAATATGCAATCGACGTTCCATTGCCCTGTTCAGTATCGAGCATGATAAACCAAAAGCTACCAGTCAGTAACTAGATATCCTGCAGCCCCATATCAAATCGGTCACCATCGACTCATAAATCAAATTCCTGCATACGAATGCAGGAATTTGACGTTATATTATAAGGGGGTAACGTGTGAACCGCAGCCCCTTGCACGATCACTAAACCAGCTCTTTCAAAATAGGAATATGCTTCAACAGGAAGACCAGCAATGCGGAAGCAAAGAAAACAATAAGCGCACCAAGACAGGGCCACCACCAGAGGATAACCTTAACATGGAACAGTCTGACCACAATAATCAACAAATATCTATGCACTAAATAGATACCAAAAGTGTATGCCGAAATTTGTGCGAATAAAGACGACACACGACTTCCCAAGCTGTTATTCGAAAACAACGCCTTACATATTAAAAACACGGCAATTGGCCATAGGAAATAAGCTGATTCAAAAATAGTGGCGTTAACAAGCTTATTCGAAGCAAAACTTGCAGTTAAAGAACCAAGAACCGTCGAGAGAACTGCAAGAAATCCCAGCACGATCAATGCCCTCGTTATTCTCTTGTCAATATTATTATTTGATAACAAATATCCAAGTAAGACATACACCAAATCATTAGCCGTAAATGGATTATCTAAGATGGAATTGACTTGTACCCCAATCAACGGAAGAAAAGCTTTCGCAGCAGTGAAAACCAAATACCAAATAATCAGAAAAGAGAATATGTCATTTCTCTTCGAAGAAGGAATGCATGAAAATACAGGAATAGCTAGATAGGCCAAGAATAGCGGGATGAAAAACCAATAGACATTAACCTCGGGGATAGAGGTTGTGATAATCATATTAATGTAATGCGCAATACTTGAAGACGGCGTTGAATGAGTCAAAAATCTGGAGAAAAGTAAGCCTATGATACTCCAGAAAAGAAATGGGATAACCGCACGCCGAATTCGTTTTTGCGCATATTTTCCCGTAGAGTACTTCTCGCGATAGTCCATCAAAGTCGCCCCCGTAAGCATGAAAAAAATAGGGACGGCAAACTTCAGTGATTTTTCAATTATTAAATTCATCACCCAAGTTTTTGTCGGTCGAAAATTCCAATATGCCTCATTAGTATGCATTAGCACAACGGAAAAAGCCGCAACCACGTTAAGAATATCATAATAAACAACACGCTTAACAGACGCGACATGCCGTTGACCGTGTTTGTTGTTTTGATGGATGGGTTGGTATGACGAGAGGCTTCTAGGCAGAATGGGTGGTGCCTTAAACCTAACCGTTCTAGCGAAGGAGCCTCCGTGGTCAAGGGTAGCAGTGTTAGTGTG
>NZ_JAHBBG010000023.1 GCF_019331715.1 Bifidobacterium simiiventris | reverse complement strand
ACGTGTAAATGCGGCGGCGTGCTACTCTCCCACACCCTGTCGAGTGCAGTACCATCGCCGTGCCAGGCCTTAGCTTCCGGGTTCGGAATGGGACCGGGCGTCTCACCTGGGCCATGACCGCCGCAAATCTTCAATTAGCATCCCCGGGACGAATCCCGGAGGGAAGGGTGGTGGTTCGGGGACCGGATAGTGGACGCGTTGATTCGTTTCGTGCGCAGTGCTCAATGTCGTGTCGCATGAGCCAGTCGAGTGATGCGTGTCCAACCATGAATGGTCGGATGAGTGTATTGCCTTTTCCCCGTTAGTACCGGTCGGCTCCACCCCTTGCGGGGCTTCCACGTCCGGCCTATCGACCACGTGTTCTGCATGGGGGGTCTCGCAGGTCAAGCCTGCATGGAATCCTTATCTTGGAGCGGGCTTCCCGCTTAGATGCTTTCAGCGGTTATCCCTTCCGAACGTAGCCAACCGGCCGTGCCACTGGCGTGACAACCGGCATACCAGAGGTTCGTCCACCCAGGTCCTCTCGTACTATGGGCAGGCCTCCTCAAGATTCCAACGAGCGCAGAGGATAGAGACCAAACTGTCTCACGACGTTCTGAACCCAGCTCGCGTGCCGCTTTAATCGGCGAACAGCCGAACCCTTGGGACCTGCTCCAGCCCCAGGATGCGACGAGCCGACATCGAGGTGCCAAACCATCCCGTCGATATGGACTCTTGGGAATGATCAGCCTGTTATCCCCGGGGTACCTTTTATCCGTTGAGCGATGCCGCGCCCGTGCGCCGGCACCGGATCACTATCTCCGACTTTCGTCCCTGCTCGAACCGTCGTTCTCGCAGTCAAGCCCGCTTGTGCGATTACACTCGACACCCGATTGCCAACCGGGCTGAGCGGACCTTTGAGCGCCTCCGTTACTCTTTGGGAGGCAACCGCCCCAGTTAAACTACCCGCCAGGCACTGTCCCAGGCCAGGATGACTGGCCGTGGTTAGACGTCAAACGAGAACAGAGCGGTATTTCACCTTGCGACTCCACCCAAGCTGGCGCCTGGGCTTCGAAGTCTCCCGCCTATGCTACACAATCCGCGCCTAACGCCAATACCAAGGTATAGTAAAGGTCCCGGGGTCTTTTCGTCCTTCTGCGCTTAACGAGCATCTTTACTCGTACTGCAATTTCGCCGAGCTCCTGGTCGAGACAGTGGGGAAGTCGTTACGCCATTCGTGCAGGTCGGAACTTACCCGACAAGGAATTTCGCTACCTTAGGATGGTTATAGTTACCACCGCCGTTTACCGGGGCTTGAATTCACCGCTTCACCCAGAGGGCTGACGGATCCTCTTAACCTTCCGGCACCGGGCAGGCGTCAGAGCGTATACAGCGGCTTGCGCCTTCGCACGCTCCTGTGTTTTTGGTAAACAGTCGCTACCCCCTGGCCTGTGCCACCCCCCAAGGCTCCACGCGCGAGGCGCTTCACCCCAAGGGGTCTCCCTTATACCGAAGGCACGGGAGTGATTTGCCGAGTTCCTTGACCAGGATTCGCTCGATCGCTTCGGTATTCTCTACCTGACCACCAGTGTCGGTTTGGGGTACGGGCGGCAAGAGCCCTAACGCCGAAGCTTTTCTCGGCAGCATGGGATCACCGGATTCGGACTTTCGTCCCCATCATCGCGCCTCACCCTCATGCACCCCGGATTTGCCTGGGATGCGGGCCACACGCTTGACCACGGAAAACCACCTCCGCGGCCGGCTACCCTCCTGCGTCACTCCTGCGTCGACCTACTACCGCTACGGTCCCAACAGTCCACGGATCACCAACCCGAAGGAAGGATCACCACGAACCGGAGGTTAGTACTCACGGCCTCGGTTTTGTCGGTCTCAAGCCGGTACGGGAATATCGACCCGTTCATCCATTCGACTACGCCTGTCGGCCTCGCCTTAGGACCCGACTCACCCGGGGACGACGAGCGTGGCCCCGGAACCCTTGGTCATCCAGCGGACGGGATTCGCACCCGCCTCTCGCTACTCATGTCTGCATTCTCACTCCCCAACAGTCCACGGACGTTTACACCCCCGCTTCGCCCCGTTGGGGACGCTCTCCTACCCAGTACAAAGTACTGCCGCGTCTTCGGTGGCGTGCTTGAGCCCCGCTACATTGTCGGCGCGGAACCACTAGACCAGTGAGCTGTTACGCACTCTTTCAAGGATGGCTGCTTCTGAGCCAACCTCCTGGCTGTCTATGCGACTCCACATCCTTTCCCACTTAGCACGCGCTTGGGGACCTTAGACGACGATCTGGGCTGTTTCCCTTTCGACGACGGAGCTTATCCCCCGCCGACTCACTGCCGGCATACACGCCACGGGTATTCGGAGTTTGGCTGCTGTTGGTACCCAGTACGGGCCCGCAAGCATCCAGTAGCTCTACCCCCCGGACGCAATCAACCGACGCTGCACCTAAATGCATTTCGGAGAGAACCAGCTATCACGGAATTTGATTGGCCTTTCACCCCTAGCCCCAGGTCATCCCCCCGGTTTTCAACCCAGGTGGGTACGGCCCTCCACGCGGTCTTACCCGCGCTTCAGCCTGCCCAGGGCTAGATCATCCCGCTTCGGGTCCAGGACACGCGACTTGAAAAACGCCTTTTAAGACTCGCTTTCGCTACGCGTACACCACACGGCTTACGCTCGCCACATGCCACTGACTCGCAGACTCATTTTTCGATAGGCACGCCGTCACCCCGAAAGGCTCCGACGGATCGTAGGCGCACGGTTTCAGGAACTGTTTCACTCCCCTCCCGGGGTGCTTTTCACCTTTCCCTCACGGTACTAGTACGCTATCGGTCGGACAGGAATACTTAGGCTTACCCAACGGTCTGGGCAGATTCACCCGGGATTCCACGAGGCCCGGGCTACTTGGGAACACGATCGGAAGACCCTGGCCCTTCGGCTAAGGGGCTGGCACCCGCTGCGGCCCGGCCTTCAATCCGGTTCGCCTCAGCCAGAGTTTTCTCACTTCCGCCCGGCACGTCGGTACCGGGACACGCGTCCCGCAACACCGGCAGCGCAACCCCCGACGGGTATCACACGCAACCGGTTTGGCCTCATCCGCTTTCGCTCGCCACTACTCACGGAGTATCCTTTCCTGCAGGTACTGAGATGTTTCACTTCCCTGCGTACCCCCCGCAAAACTGCGGTGACCACCCATAACGGTGGCCGGGTTCCCCCATTCGGAAATCCTCGGATCAAAGCCCTGTTGGCGGCTCCCCGAGGCATATCGTCGCCTCACACGTCCTTCATCGGTCCTGTCCGCCAAGGCATCCACCACACGCCCTTGCAAGCAACACACCACAACGGTGAACGTTGCACGCATTCAAACGAGCTGATTCACGCTTGACGACAAATCATCACACTAACGATCACAAAACGATCAAACAACCAGACTCCAAAACGGAGTCCGGCGAAAAAACAGCAGAAAACAAACAAGAAAAACTCTCGCTCGCTTCTGCTCGCGTCCACTATCCAGTTCTCAAACCACCACGCACCACACCCGCAACCGGCCGAATCCGAAGACCCGCGTGCCGGGCATGGGCACGAACCGCACCAAGAACCAACGATCCTTGGGGTGACGGTCCGGGGACCCAAAAGCGCATCCATACCACGACCGCCCGAAGGCAAGCCAACGATCATTTCCACACCAGCAACCCGAGACCAAACCGGACTGTCCGGCCGCTCGGGCACACACCGGATGCCAAACAGCATCCTGAATTCTCCGTAGAAAGGAGGTGATCCAGCCGCACCTTCCGGTACGGCTACCTTGTTACGACTTAGTCCCAATCACGAGCCTCACCTTAGACGGCTCCCCCCTCAAAAGAGGTTAGGCCACCGGCTTCGGGTGCTGCCCACTTTCATGACTTGACGGGCGGTGTGTACAAGGCCCGGGAACGCATTCACCGCGGCGTTGCTGATCCGCGATTACTAGCGACTCCACCTTCACGGAGCCGGGTTGCAGGCTCCGATCCGAACTGAGACCGGTTTTCAGGGATCCGCTCCAAGTCGCCTTGTCGCATCCCGTTGTACCGGCCATTGTAGCATGCGTGAAGCCCTGGACGTAAGGGGCATGATGATCTGACGTCATCCCCACCTTCCTCCGAGTTAACCCCGGCGGTCCCCCGTGAGTCCCCAACCGAATTGCTGGCAACACGGGGCGAGGGTTGCGCTCGTTGCGGGACTTAACCCAACATCTCACGACACGAGCTGACGACGACCATGCACCACCTGTGAACCCGCCCCGAAGGGAGGCGACATCTCTGCCGCTGTCGGGAACATGTCAAGCCCAGGTAAGGTTCTTCGCGTTGCATCGAATTAATCCGCATGCTCCGCCGCTTGTGCGGGCCCCCGTCAATTTCTTTGAGTTTTAGCCTTGCGGCCGTACTCCCCAGGCGGGACGCTTAACGCGTTAGCTCCGACACGGAACCCGTGGAAAGGGCCCCACATCCAGCGTCCACCGTTTACGGCGTGGACTACCAGGGTATCTAATCCTGTTCGCTCCCCACGCTTTCGCTCCTCAGCGTCAGTAACGGCCCAGAGACCTGCCTTCGCCATTGGTGTTCCTCCCGATATCTACACATTCCACCGTTACACCGGGAATTCCAGTCTCCCCTACCGCACTCCAGCCCGCCCGTACCCGGCGCAGACCCACCGTTAAGCGATGGGCTTTCACACCAGACGCGACGAACCGCCTACGAGCTCTTTACGCCCAATAATTCCGGATAACGCTTGCACCCTACGTATTACCGCGGCTGCTGGCACGTAGTTAGCCGGTGCTTATTCCAAAAGTACACTCAACACCCGAAGGTGCCTTGATCCCAATGAAAAGCGGTTTACAACCCGAAGGCCTCCATCCCGCACGCGGCGTCGCTGCATCAGGCTTGCGCCCATTGTGCAATATTCCCCACTGCTGCCTCCCGTAGGAGTCTGGGCCGTATCTCAGTCCCAATGTGGCCGGTCGCCCTCTCAGGCCGGCTACCCGTCGAAGCCACGGTGGGCCGTTACCCCACCGTCAAGCTGATAGGACGCGACCCCATCCCATACCGCAAAAGCTTTCCCACAATCGCATGCGCTCATGTGGAGCATCCGGCATTACCACCCGTTTCCAGGAGCTATTCCGGAGTACAGGGCAGGTCGGTCACGCATTACTCACCCGTTCGCCACTCTCACCCAAAGCAAGCTTTGGGATCCCGTTCGACTTGCATGTGTTAAGCACGCCGCCAGCGTTCATCCTGAGCCAGAATCGAACCCTCCACAAAAAAACCTCGTGAAGAGAACCATTGAATGACTCTCAAAACATCAATTGACGGAACATCCTATAAGGAAGGACGTCCACACAAAAACCTCACCCCTCAT
>NZ_JAHBBG010000022.1 GCF_019331715.1 Bifidobacterium simiiventris | reverse complement strand
TTCATCAGGCGCTTGCTGGTTGCTTGTTTATCTTGGTCGAAAACATCCTACCCAGGAAGCGCTCTTCTCTTACTCCCTCAACGGCTCAACGACGAACCCACACCCACGAAAACAACACAAGCGCCTTTTTTATAGGGCGGAGTCACGAAAGTGGTTGCACCCAATTTTTTGTTCAGCCGAATACAGTGATTGATCTGTCAGAACTCAGCTCGGGACTTCGATTGGGTTTAGTGCGACTATTTACGGAACATAGGATGATTCCCGAGGAAAGTTGCGATTGATTCGGGTGATATTCCTGCCAGCAGACGGCAGATGCTATCCAAAAGTTATCCACACCCCCGTACCGAAACACAATCCGCCATTTTCCAACGATTTCAAGCCTTCGACCACATAAGCCGAAAACCAGTCGACGCGCTTCGCGCATCCGGTATGCTAGCGCTACCGATCTTCGCGATTCAACCGAAGATTGCGCAACCGCCCAGCGAATAAGCCGCAAAGGAGCGTCATGACCGTCACCGCACCGTCCCCGTCCGCACAAGTCAGAAGAAAACGACCTTATACTGACAGTAAGGATTTCCTTACAAGTAAGAGGTTTCTCATGAATGAAGTCATGAACATTGCCAAGGTAACCGCTAAGGGACAGATCACCATCCCGGCAGACGTGCGCCAAGCAATCGGCGTGCGCGAAGGCGACAAAATCCTGTTCGTTCGCACAGATGACGGCAGCATCACGCTGCGGAACGCCAACCTCGAAGCCATTGCCGTCGCTCAGGAGAGCTTCGCCGGAGCGGCACAGGAGGCAGGACTTCAATCAGAGGACGACCTCATCCGACTTGTCAAAGAAGTACGCGCCGAACGCACGCCAAGGCACGGGTGATCCCATGCACATCATGATAGACACCAACGTGCTGCTTTCCGCAATCATCTTCGGCTCGCATACCGTGGTCGCCACGATCCTTGCCGCAAGTTCAGGAGGCAACACACTGCTTCTCTCCACGCGCTCGCTTGAGGAGGCCCGCGCCGTCGTCACACGCAAATGGCCGAAGAATACATGCATTGGATGAGTACCTTCACCAGCTTGACTATGAGACCATAGTCACACCGGAGAATCCGACTCCGGGATTGTTTGATATACGGGACCCATTGGACTACCCGATACTGTATTCAGTGATTGTAGGGCACGCCGATGTGTTCGTTACCGTAGACCGAGATTTTGAGGATGTTTCCGTCGACGATCTTGCGATCGTCACTCCGGACGAGTTTGCCGGAAAGCAATTCGGAAGATGACACGGACGACGATCTCTGTACATACGCAAGGAGTCCGGCATCCCGTTGGATGGGATGCCGGACTCCTGTGATGGTTCGGATTACGACTGATGAGCGGTAACGTTACCGATCACGCGGTGCGATGACCGGTGATCGGTAACGAACCGACTGATCAGTGACGACGCAGCGCACGGCTCGTGGCACGGGACTTCGTGTACACGAGACCAGCCGCCGCGGCGAGCAGCAGACCCGCCACCGTGAACAGCATGATGCCCGCAGCACCGGTCAGCGGCAGCTGCGTGACGTTGCGGACATTGATCACTGAATACTTGGTAATTTCAGAACCGCTAAGATCAGAGTTGCCAGAGTCCTTAGCAAGACCATAGAAGTCAGTACCGTCGAAGTACACGGCCTTGCCGCTCTTGATGGTGACCTTGAACTCAGCACGAGCTGACGAAAGGAATCCTTGAGGAGCACTGGTTTCAGAAACCTTATATACACCGTCGGCCAGTCCAGTGAACGTGACCTTGCCGTTCTCATCGGACGTCTGAACGTTTCCATCAGTCGGAGCGATCGGAACAATGTCGTCATCGTAGTTATCGTCAGAGCCAGAGATCATGAAGGTAGCACCCTTGAGAGGATTACCCTGCGCGTCCGTCTTAACGAAGGAGAATTCACCGGTGGTCAGCTTAGTCTTGTCCTCAGCCTTGGAGTTGTTGTCGTTGACTTCAACCGAGTTCACCACACTCTGACTTGGGGTGGCCTCATTGTTGATCACAGCTTGGTATTTGACATCGACCAAGCCCTTCGCGGTAGTTCCGTCGAACGTATGGTTGCGCACATACTTGCTGAAGTCGAGGATGAAGGTCTTCGAACCATTCGCTTTGAACTTCTTCTGCGTCTGCTCGTCAGCAGTGACTTGGTCATTAAACAACAGCTGATACTGGTTGTCACCATCTCCCTGTCCAATAAGGGTTCCATCAACCTTTACCTGAAGACCGGTCAAATCGATGTCCTGACCAATACCGGGCGTATCGGTAAGTGTAAACGTGTAATCAGTAAAACCAGTCGTGAATGCGGGCAGCGTGGTCTTCAGCATGTAATTGACCGTCTGGCCGACGGACACCGTGCCATCCTTGTCATCGTAAGCCTTGATGACCGGGGTCACATGGTTCTTGAACGCAACGGTGTTGCTGCCGTTCACCGGGTCAGAGATCGTATTGTTTGCTACGGTTCCGGAAGCAAGCACGATCGGCGCCGACTGGGTGACAACCTTGCCGCCATTCTCATTACGAGGATCAGTGGGATTCTGCTCAGTACCATTCGAGATGTTACCGTTGTTCGCTTTGTTACCAGTACCACTACTAGGGTTACCATTGCTCACAGTCACGTCCACGAACAGGTAGACGCCGGCAGGCAACTGCACGGTACGATCAGTACCGGCCTGTGTACCGAAGTCAATGGTCTTAAAATTCTTGGACTTGGTCACCTTGGTGTTCTTCGCCAAAGAATCAGCAAACAAACGAGTCGATCCCGTCCATGGCTGGGATTCGCTGTCCAACGCACCTTGCTGCAACGCCCACGCCATTAGATCGGTATTCCTATAGTCCGGCACAGTAAGCTGAGGATCAGAATCAGCCACGGCCGCCTCAAGCGCTGCAGTTAGAGCACTCTTATTCGCAGTTGACGCAGTCTGCACACCGTATACAGGCTTGTTTTGATCCGTGGTATCTGAATCGTACTTCACATAATCAGCCAATTTGTAGTACTTGACCTTACGGTTCTGCCACTGGTCTGGGTCATTCGCAGTGAACGTAAACGTCGCATTATCCGAGACCAACACACCACCACTGGTCTGCGTGTCATCTGCGACAGCAGAGACAGAGCCGAGGGCGAGGCCGCCGAGGAGGGTGGCCGCGGCGGCGAGGCCGGCGAATAGTTTCCTCATTCGCATGAGAAACCTTCTTTCTTGTTCCTTCTTGTTTCCTTATGTGTTTTCTGCAATCGCGGAGAACGGGCGGCCAGATGGCCGGCTCCGCGATCCGCAAATCTTGTGTTGTGAGGTGGTCGGGTGTGACGCTCCCTCAGTCACGACTTCGTCGTGACAGCTCCCTCAACCGAGGGAGCCGAGGCGGCTGCGCCGCATAATCGGGCGTACGCTAAGGCACGGCACCCGGGTCGTGGCAGTGACGCGTGATCATACGATCACCGCCTTGCGCTTGAGCCACTCGTTCGTCAGCGCCAGCGCCGCGATCGCGACCGCTGCAATGCCACCGCCGGCCAGCATCCAGTCGCGAGCCGCCCAGTTCCCCGGGCCGCCCGTCAGCGGGAGCGCCGCGACCATCTTCACGTTTGGGATGCAGTTCGTACCGCCGACCTCCGTCGAGCACGTCTCCCCCAGGTCCAGCGACGACCCGGATTCGGTCGCACCGATAGTGAAGACATACTGCTTGGTTGACTTCACATAGCCGTCAGGAGCAGCCGTCTCGGTCAGCGTATACCGGAACACGATGCCACGAGCCGCCTGTTCCGAAGTCGGACGCTGCAAACCGGACACTTTAAGCTGGCCGAGGTCATTGTTCAGATCGTTGTACGAATATGAAACGGCATTACCGCTCTCATCAGTCTGCGTCTGAAGACCAGTGGCATGACCACTACACGGGTCAGTCGACCCGCTCAACGATTGGCAGTCCACCACAGCGGCAGTCACCGAATCCGCCTCAGCCGTAGCGTCGGTCTCAATATCGCCCTGTACAATCACAGCTTCCGGTCCGGTGATCGTCCACGAACTCTTTCCGGAAACAATCACCGCGCCACCGTCCTTGGCGACCTTCTTCCACGCGATCTGTGGCAGCTTGTTGGCGATGTCGGTGACTTCCGTATGTGTATCGATCTTTGTCAGCTTCACTGTCTCCTGCGCATTAGCAGGAATCGTGAACTCGTACCGATCACCGGATTCCGGATTCCAATATCCATTCGGAATGATGGTCTCCTGCAACAGATACTTGCCCGGCTGCAGACCGCTGATGTTGAACTTGCCGGCGTCGTTGGAATGATCGGCAAGATATTCGCCGCCGTTCTCGCCTCGGGCGCAGTCGATATCCTCGTCCGTGATCTTCGTGCAATCCTGCACGATCCAGCGGGACTTGGCGTCGAGCGTCTCACCATCGGCTTGATACTTGGTCACCGTCCATTCGGAATACGGCAGTTTCTCAGCCGTATCGGCATCGACCTTGCCCCACGAGACGCCCGGGAGCGCCTTGTCGGGGATGTTGATGTCCGTATTGACAAATCCGTTGTTAGTGATCTGATCACCATTCGAATCAAGCTCATACCATTTTGCCGGTCCATTGACGATATTGAACTGGTACTCACGCGGATTAAGTTCATAACCCGTAGGCGCGACACGTTCTTTGAGAGAGTACGTTCCCGGCGCAAGATTGTTTAAGTCGAATCCGCCCGCTTCCGGATTGTTATCGAATCCGATATAGGTTCCGCTCTTGCCCATATCATCAATGACGACTGCAGACAGCGTCACGGAAGTGAATGAAACGGTAACGTTCGGTTTGCCGGTTTGATCATTACCAGATTTGACCTGATAGTTTTCAAAAGTCGGTTTCCAGCATTTTCCTGATGTATACCCAGCATCGTATGCGGAAATCGTTTGATTGTCAGCGTATGTCGCACTACAGAGAGTCGGATAATAATCGATGCTATAGGGGCCGCTCACTCCGGACTTCTTTACCGCCGCGATCATGGCTTCCTCTTCCGTATTCGCGGTCGAGCGCACATCGTCAGCGTTTACGGTCTTGGTCTGGGTCGTCAGATCCCACTGGGAGCCCGCCAGCTGCTTGGAAGAATCCTTACTATCCACCTTGCTCCATGATGCGATCCACGGGGTCGAGAAGAGCACGTTGCCATTCGTGCCGAATGCGCCACCGGACAAACGCGCGCGGTTGCCTGTAATAACGACAGCGGCGGTATTCGTGGCAGCGTCTTTCTTGGCTTGCTGTTCCTTAGCAGAACCGGTGATCACGGCTTTAAGCGCAACGCCGCGGTCTTTGAATTCCGCTTTCGTCTTATAACTATCGTGATCAGAACCCAAGGTCAGCTTATACATATGATCCGAGTACTTATCGATTTTCTCATTGGTACCGTTCTCGGCATATTGTCCGCCATATTTGGTAACGGCAACATTGTTGCCGCCTGGTTTCATAATCGTATCCCAAGTATCATGATGAGGATTCTGATATTCATCGTCGTATCCGCTGGCGTTCCGGACCGGAATACCATCGCGATACCATGTGACGGCAGACTTCGTGCGGTCGGTGAACCATGTATCCATCAGCACGAAACTCGTATCATCATGCTTTTTATGGTACGGGTTCATAATCGCGAAATCGCTGCCGGCCTCGGTTCCATCGGCCGAGCTCTCGCTGCCATCCTCGGTGCTAGTGTTCGGATTCTGGTTTTTCTGATTCGGATCAATTGATTTATCGACCCGATTGTCAAACAAGGCGATATTGCCGCCCTTGGACGCCTCACCGCTTCCCGAAGGGCACAGCCATAGACCACCGCCGAAATGACCAGCAGTATTACCGCTAGCTACCGCTTTGGCGATATAGGTTGTGGACTCCTCCTCAGTATAAATTGCGCCGCCAAGGTAGCCGGAAGAGTTGTTCGTGAATGAACCGCCCATCAGATAAGCAGTTGAATTGCCATCCTGCACAAACAGTGCACCACCGGCACCGCCGTTAGGAGTCTGCTCCTTCCCGTCGGCATCTTTCACATACTGTGTGTCGTAGATACCAGACCAGTTATGATCGAACGAAGGCTTGTTTCCTTGCGAATCGTTGCGGATATACAAGGTTCCTTGCACGTATATTGCACCACCCCCGGCACCCCAACCGTATGCACGCGAATAGTTATGGTCGAATGTCACTTTGCCCTGAATGGTCAGAGAACCACCGTCCAAGCGAACGGCGCCGCCACCACCGCGCATCTTACGGCATCCGTGGGGGTCATCATTCGTACAGTTGACAGACTGACCATTCGATTCGAAAGTCTGCTTGTTACCGGTAAAAGTGATACCAGTACCAGTCGTATCGGTGTCTGTATCACCTATAGCGGCGATGATGCTGGTAGACCCACGATCCTGCGAAATGGCACCGCCGCCGTCACCAAGTGCTTTATTATCGGCAAATTTGCCACCGCTGATCTCCAGCGTGCCATTATTCGAAACGACACCGCCATCATTACGAGATTCATTACCGGTAAACGTGCCACCGCTGATCTTCAGATCGCCCTCATTGAGGACAACGCCACCATAATTCGCGGAATTATCGGTGAATGCGCCGCCAGCAACAGTCAGTTTACCGCCGTTCCACGAAAAGATAACGCCGCCACGAGCTTGGCCGCTGGTACGGTTCCCGTCAAACGTGCCGTCATTGATGACGACGGTGCCGCCGGTGTTGCGAATGACACCACCACCCTTGGAATCATCAGTACCGGTAGCGTTGTTGTTCGAGAACATGCCGCCATCGATAGTCAATGTCGATCCGGCGTTCATCATGACAACACCGGCATTGACGGCGGTATTATTCGCGAATGTTCCGTCTATGATATGAGCCGCTGCTTTGGATTCCAGCTTAAAAACGCCGCCACTCTTCCCTGTCGCCACGTTGTTCGTGAATGTTCCGTTCACAACATTCACCGTGCCCTGCACATCGGCAAGCGCTCCATCCGTATTGGAAGTCAGATGCTGATAGGTGCCGCCTTTGATGGTGAGCGATGCTCCGGCGTTCACAGTGAAGATTGAGGCGGAAGACTGAATGCTGCCCTCGAGAGACCCGTTGATGCCGGCATCTTTTTCAGCATCGGCAGCAATATCGATCGTTACATTGCGCGCAACGGTGATGGTGCCAGCCGCAGGAATGGCCTTGGTGATCGTCACGGTTTCGGCCGTTTCCTGTTCGATGCACTGTTTGAGGGTGGGCCAGTCGGCGACGGCGGTGCAGTCGACGGTGGCGGCGGGGGCCGCGGCGGGCTGGTCGGCGGATGCGGAGTCGCCCGCGGCGTTGCCATCCGACGGGGCATTGTCGGCGCCGGGATTGCTGTTCGTATCGTTGCCGGCATCGCCGGACTGCTGCCCCGAATCCGCCGCGGACGGCGTATCAGTGGTGTCGCCCGTGTCGGATGCGTCGGTTGACGGGGTATCGGACGGCGTGGTCGTGTCAGTGCTCGCTGACGAATCGGCGTCCCCGGAGGAAGCGGCGTCAGCGGATGAGCCGGTCGCAGCGGATTGGCCGGACTGGCTGTCGGACTGATCGGCGGCCGATTGAGTCTGATCGGCGGTATCGGTACCGGACTGGGTGTCGGTCGTGGAAGTCGCCGGTGTATCTGACGACGCGTTTGCCGCGGCATCGGTCGAAGCGCCTGCGGCGTCAGCGGATTGGGCGTCGGGCTTGGTGGAATCCGTATCGGGGGGGGTATTGGTCGAAACGGTGGCACCGGGGGTCGCCGACGTATCGTTCTCGGCGAAGGTGACGCCGCCGAACGAGCACAGCAACGCCGTCGCCACCGCAGCCGATACGGCTACGGATACACGTCTCCACACGGGATGTTTCATATCCGAAATACTCCTCCGCGAAAAGTCCGATCGGCTACGATCGTCTTTCCTAACGTTTCTCCTACCCCCGAAATATAGGAGGATAAGACGACAAGTTAGGGTTACGTTAATCTGATATTATCGCGCTACAACCCGCAAAAATGCACACATTGCCCGTGAGCGTTAACGCACCCGGCATCGGCGTGTCGATGATTGTTCAACCCTTCAACAAACCCAATCGCGAGTAAGGCTGACGGCCCACGACACAGCCGCTTGGCCGGCGCTCCTGCGACCGATCAAACTACGTAACATAACGTCATATCGTGTGCATGTTCACCATATTCACGCCAACGGCGAAAACCCTTCGCCCATCAATCACACGCAGCATTTGCCATTGTTTTCATTGGCAACAATCATTCATCAACGATCACCAACGATCGTAAACAATCACATTGATTCATCGTTATATCGCCGCAACAACAACGTATCGCACCATATTGTCAACGGCGAATATCCCGCGAATCCGCCCACAGATCCACCTCGAACCCTGATCGCTAACCCACTTTATAACCTTATCGTTAATCCACCTTGGAGCCAGGCGCTCGATCACGCGTCGCGACGGCCGGCGAGCGCGCGGCCGAGGGTGATCTCGTCGGCGTATTCGAGGTCGGAGCCGACCGGCAGGCCGCTGGCGAGCTTGGTGACCTTGATGCCGAGCGGGCTGAGTAGTCGGCTCATGTACGTGGTGGTCGCCTCGCCCTCGATGTTCGGGTCGAGCGCGAGGATAACCTCCTTGACCTCGCTGGTCTTGAGCCGGTCGAGCAGCTTGGGGATGTTGAGGTCGGACGGCCCGACGTTCGCCATCGGGTTGATCGCCCCGCCGAGCACGTGGTAGAGGCCGCGATATTCGCGCGTGCGTTCGATGCTCATCACGTCCTTCGGTTCCTCGACCACGCAGATCATGCTGCGGTCGCGGCGCGGGTCGACGCACACCGGGCACGGGCTCGTCTCACATACGTTGCCGCATACGTCGCAGAAGCGCACCTTCTCCTTGACTTCGGTGATCGCGTCGATGAGCTGCTGCGCCTCCTCGTCGGACGCGGACAGCATGTAGAAGGCGATGCGCTGCGCGCCCTTCGGCCCGATGCCGGGCAGGTGTGCGAACGCGTCGATCAGGCGCTGGATCGCGCCGTCATATGCGAGTGCCATGTGGTCGTGCTCCTTCCCGGATCCGTCACGGATGAACGTGTGCGGCTTCATTATGCCGCATCGGCACATACAACGCCCGAATCACAGGAACATGGCCATGTATCCAATAATGCATATTTTTCATGGAGAAAATATGCAAATAGAGCATTTTATTCCCATGAAAAATATGCAATCATCACCCGATGCCACGTCTTCCGAACACGATACGACTCATCGTCGTGTACGACGGCACCGCTACTCCTCGTGCTTGTTGCGGGCGATGTTGCGCGGGTTCTTCGGGTCGTCGGCCTTGAACTCCTCGACCTTCTTGACCTCGAAGAACTGCTTGAGCTCGTCCACGCTCATCGCGGTCACGCTGCCGAGCGACTCGTCGTCCATCGAATACTCGTCATCGTCCGGGTCGACCTGCGGCGCTGCCGATTCGGCAACGGACGGCGCGTTCGCGTTCGCCGAGGCGTTCCACAGATCCGCACCGGCGGCGAGCGGCATGGCAACGCCGGCCGCGACTCCTGCCGCGGCACCGTTCGGATGCATGTTGAAATGACTGACCGGCTGGTTCTGATTCGGCTGGGACTCATGCTGACGCGCGAACGACGGCATCGGTTGCGGGGCCGACGGTGCCGACGACCACGGATCGTCGTCCGGCGGGGCGACGTCAGGCAGCGGGATCGACTGATCCCACGGGTCAGCCGGAACCTGCTGGACGGAAGCCGCGGATTGCGTGAGCGGGGCGGACGGCACGCTCGTTGAGGCGGGCGCGGCCGGCATGGGCTGGTTCCACGGATCAGCGGCAGATGCCGGGGCCGCTCCGGTCGATTGAATCGACGGGGCGTGCATTCCCCCAGTCAGCCCATGGCTGATAGTCTCCTCAGTCGAAGGGGCCAAATCTCCGCCAGCTTCGGAGGCGGTTGCAGCCGCAGGCTGCGCAGGAACGGCCCACGGATCGGTGTCGTCGGTCGGATCAGGGACGGCGACATGCTTCTTGTGCGGCTCGGTCTGCGGGTGACGAGCGGTGTCATGCGCGTCGGCGGCGTGCAGCGGATGCACGGTACCGTCCGGTTGCGCCCACGGATCGTCGTCGGCAGCCGCGGATTGCGAGCCGTCGATCTGAGACACACCGGACTGTGTCGTCCACGGATCGGCATTGTCGTCCAACTTGCCGGAGTCCGGCACGTTCCACGGATCGTCGTCCGCTACAGACGCGGAGGAACCGGCTCGATGTACCTCGTCGTCGTCCGTCTTCGCGGACGCGTCGGCCGAACCGGCATCGCTGTTCTCGCGATCGCCGGACTCGGTCGAAGTCGTCGCGGATTCGGACGCGGTCTTGGCGACGGCCGCCTGCAGGCTCTCCTGCAACAGCTGCGCCTTGACCTTCTGCTGCTGATCCTGCGGCAGCTTGCTGAACGGGGGTGCGACACTGCCGTCAGCCATCTTGTTGGTCGGCGCGATAGTCACGCTCTCACCGAAGAGCTTGTGAACCTCCGCGCGCACGATGGCGACCACGTTCGTAGTGCCGTCCACGGCCTCGTCAGCCACGGCAAGCGCGAAGGCGTACTTGCTCAACGACTTGTCGAACTTGAGCCACAGCCGCTGGCGATCCGGGTGCGACTGGTCGGCGGCAAGCAGGATCTTGGGGATCCTGGTGCGGTTGACGTAACGCTGCACGCCCTCGGGCAGGGCGGCGACGAGCGCATCCCACTTCTGGTCGGGGGTGCGGGTGTCGGGGGCTTGAGGCGTTGAGGTGTCCTGAGGTTGAGGAGTGTCCCCTCCCCCAGTCAGCCTTCGGCTGACAGCCCCCTCAACCGAGGGGGCCGAGGCTCCGCCAGCTTCAGAACTTCCTCGGCCCCCTCGGTTGGGCTGATCCGTTAATGAAACGCCAGAGGCGTTTCTAGGCGAAGGCTCGACGACAGTCGAGAAACCACCACCTTCTTGGCCCCCTCGGTTGAGGGGGCTGTCAGCCGAAGGCTGACTGGGGGAGGGCACACCCGACAACGCTGAAGAGTCGGAGTGCCCATTGGAGGAAGATTCAACGTTGCGGGCCGCGCCGGCGAAGCCGGTGGGCTGCTGGTTGCGGGCGGCTCCCGCGAAACCGGTTTGCGGCTGGTTGCGCTTGGCACCGGCGAAGCCGGTAGACGCTCCCCCAGTCGCGCTATACGCGACAGCCCCCTCAGCCGAGGGGGCCAAGGCTCCGCCAACCTCGGAATTGGAACCAGCGCCCATCAGCGCGCCCTCACGCCCAGCGAGCAGTCGCGCGGCAAGCAGTTCCAATCGCATACGCGGCGAGATCGCACCGGTCATCGATCCCAGCGTCGCATTGATCGTGTCGGCCATCACCGTCAGCGCACCCAATCCAAGCGCGTTGGCCTGCCGCTGCAAGTCGGCCATGCTCTCGCCCTCGGCGGTGTCCGACATCACCGTTTCCGCACGTTCGCCGGCCAACAGCAGCACCAGCAGGTCACGAACGCGGGCCAGCAGATCCTCCACGAATCGCCGCGGATCGAATCCGCCGACCACGACCTTCTGGATCACGCCGTACAGCGCCTCGCCATCGCGGTCGATTACCGCGTCGACGGCCTCGCCGATCAGCGCTTCCGGGGTGAAGCCGAGCAGCGCCACCGCGGAATCGTGCGAGATCACGCCGCCCACGGAACCGACCATCAGCTGGTCCAATACTGAAAGCGTGTCGCGCACCGAACCGCCGCCCGCGCGCATCGCCAACTTGAGCACACCCGGTTCCGGCTTGATCGATTCCTTCTCGCAGATCGTCTCCAGGTACGGGCCCATGATCTCCTGCGGGACCAGACGGAACGGGTAGTGGTGGGTGCGCGAGCGGATCGTGCCGATCACCTTGTCCGGCTCGGTCGTCGCGAAGATGAACATGACGTGTTCCGGCGGCTCCTCCACGATCTTGAGCAGCGCGTTGAAGCCCTGCTGCGTGACCATGTGCGCCTCGTCGAGGATGAAGATCTTGTACCGGTCGCGGGCGGGCGCGAATCCGGCGCGTTCGCGCAGTTCGCGGGCGTCGTCCACGCCGTTGTGGCTGGCCGCGTCGATCTCGACCACGTCGATCGAGCCGGGGCCGCCGGTGGCGAGGTCGCGGC
Organism: Bifidobacterium simiiventris; assembly: GCF_019331715.1. Classification (GTDB taxonomy): domain Bacteria; phylum Actinomycetota; class Actinomycetes; order Actinomycetales; family Bifidobacteriaceae; genus Bifidobacterium; species Bifidobacterium simiiventris. Next base: position 2,697 of record NZ_JAHBBG010000022.1, on the reverse strand, counting down.
ACGAATCGCATTCGCCGCACGGATGCGAGGTCGGGCCTTTCGCGCAATTGATGCACCGGGCGAGGATGCGCGCGGAACTGGTCTTGCCGCAGCCGCGCGGGCCGGAGAACAGGTAGGCATGGGTGAGCTTGCCCGCGTCGAGCGCGCGCATCAGCGGGATCGTGACCTGATCCTGCCCGATGACCCCGTCGAAAGTGTCCGGTCGATAACGTCGATACAGTGCAAGTGCCATGCCCACCAACCTACCGCAAGCCGGGTATCCGACCCGCGCGGCCCGACCTCGGCCGGCCGACCGTATCTCAACACCATCCCGTCCCTCTCACTGAGTTACGGTCTTCCTCACCCCTCCAAACGACCGTATTTCAACATTATCTATTCCCCACTGTTGAGTTACGGTCTCCTGTAGAGCCGAAAACGACCGTAACTCAATAAGAAGGACACGATTCTGCTGAGTTACGGTCGCCGGAGCAACGACGAGGACGCTCCATCAATCAGTGAGCGTAGCTCGTTGGATAACGCGTGTGTCCGCAAGGCGCGGGAGGCGAAGGCGTACGAAGGTACGTCGAGCCTCCCGTAACGTAGCGGACACTCCGTTATCCAACGAGCGTAGCGAGCCAGCTGACGCGTGCGGTCTCGGTGCCGCACAGGACGCCGGCGTACGACGGTACGTCAAGTCCTGTGCGGTGCCGAGGACGCTCCGTCAGCTGGTGAGCGAGAATTGGCTGTTGTAGAGGTCGGCGTAGAACCCTCCCGCCGCGAGCAGTTCGTCGTGGGTGCCGCGCTCGATGACGTCGCCGTGGTTCATGACGAGGATCATATCCGCGTCGCGAATGGTGGAGAGGCGGTGCGCGATCACAAACGACGTGCGGCCGATGGTGAGCGAGTCCATCGCCTTTTGAATGAGCTCTTCGGTGCGGGTGTCGACCGACGAGGTCGCCTCGTCGAGGATGAGGATCGGCGCGTCCTGCACCATCGCGCGGGCGATGGTGAGCAGCTGCTTCTGACCGGCCGACAGGGACGAGTTCTCGTCGAGCACGGTGTCGTATCCGTCGGGCAGCGACTGGATGTAGTGGTCCAGTCCGACCGCACGGCATGCGGCAACGATCTGCTCGTCGGTCACGCCCGGCTTCGAGTATGCGATGTTCTCGCGTACGGTGCCGCGGAACACCCACGTGTCCTGTAGCACCATCGAGAACTGCTCGTGCACGTTCCAGCGCGGCACGGACTTGGTGTCCACGCCGTCGATGGTGATGCGTCCGCCGGCGATCTCGTAGAAGCGCATAAGCAGGTTGACCATCGTGGTTTTGCCCGCACCGGTCGGTCCGACGATCGCGACTTTCTGCCCGGCTTTGACGGTTGCGGAGAAGTCGTTGATGATCGGCTTGCCCGGCTCGTATTCGAAGCGTACGTGGCTGAATTCGACGTCGCCGCGCACCGGCTGCGGGTTGCCGTGGCCGTCTGTGCCGAGCAGCGCCGGCTTGTCGGATTCGTCGGCCATTTCCGGTTCTTCAAGGAATCCGAATACGCGCTCGGATGCGGCAGCGCAACGCTGCAGGTTCTGGAACGCCTGTGCGAACTGGCTGAGCGGCTGCGTAAACAGGCGGATGTACATCATGAATGCCACGATCACGCCGAATTCGATCTGTCCGTCCATCGCGAGCGCCGCGCCGACGACGCATACGACCACGTATCCGAAGTTGCCGACGAACTGCATGAGCGGCATCATGAGGCCGGACAGGAACTGCGATTTCCAGCCGGAATCGTACAGGTCGGCGTTGTAGCGTTCGAAGCGGTCGATCGCGTCGGCCTCGCCGTTATAGGCCTTCACAATCAGATGGCCCGCATACATTTCCTCCACATGTCCGTTCACGTCGCCGAGCGCGGCCTGCTGACGGACGAAATACTGTTGCGAAACCTTCATAATCACGCCCATAATGATCACTCCGATCAGGCTCGATCCGATCGCGCACAGAGCCATGATCCAGTTGTTCCAGAACATCATGACGAGCGCACCGACGAACAAGGTGACCGAGGTGATCAACGATCCCAACGATTGGCCGAGGGTCTGTCCGATCGCGTCGACGTCGTTGGTGATGCGGCTGAGCACGTCGCCGTAGCTGACTTTGTCGAAGTAGCTGAGCGGAAGTTTGTTGATTTTGTGACTGATCGATTCGCGCAGCTGCTGGGCAGTGCGCTGCGTGACGTTCGCCATCAGCCAGCTCTGCAGATAGCTGAGCACCGCGTAGCCGACGTACAGCGCGACGAGCAGCCAGCCGATGCGGCCGACGGCGTCGAAGTCGATCGATCCGACGACCGGCTTGCCGTGGACGACCGCAGGCAGGCCCTTGGTGATCTCGTTGGTCATGTCCTTGAGTTTGTCCGGTCCGATGATCTGGAAGATCGTGCCGGCCGCGCCGAGGATGAGCGCGATGACGATGACGGGGATGTACCGGCGGCAGTAATGGACGAGCTTGCCCATGACTTTGCCGAAATCCTGCGGCTTTTCCGCGGGGCCGCCACCCGCCGGGCCGTGCGGCCCGCGTCCCATTGGTCCTGGCATGATATAAGTCGGCTATTCGCTGTTTGTGGTGGGTGATGGTCAGGTGGTGGTGACGGCTTTGAGGTCGAGTTTGCCGCAGGTCAGGTAGATCATGGTGGCGAAGTAGTCCATGTTGCGGAAGCCCCTCGCCCGTCGTT
>NZ_JAHBBG010000021.1 GCF_019331715.1 Bifidobacterium simiiventris | reverse complement strand
CACTAACACTGCTACCCTTGACCACGGAGGCTCCTTCGCTAGAACGGTTAGGTTTAAGGCACCACCCATTCTGCCTAGAAGCCTCTCGTCATACCAACCCATCCATCAAAACAACAAACACGGTCGCCGATCTGTGAAAAGTTGGCAAAAATCTCAAACGCGCCTAGACTGGCGCCTAAGCAGCGAAGAAGCCCGTCGGAGGTTCACATCCGGCGGGCTTTTGCTATGCGAGGTGGTGCAAGGCGGGGGAAGGTCCTCCGCCATTGTGGAGGAACACGTTATGACGCAACAACCCGACGAAACCTTGCTGAAGGCCGACACGTTCACGAACGCGCCCAAGGTTTCCAAACGAACCCTCACCAAAGAGGAAAAAGAAGAACTTGAAAAGCGGCGCATGGCCGAGCAGAAAGAGGCCGTGAAGCTCGCCGAGACCGAGAGCAAGGGGCCGCTCGGTCGCTGGTGGGCGCGTCTGCAGTCCGGCCCGAACAAGATCACGTGGTCGCTGGCGCTCGTCGCGCTCGGCGTGGTCTACGGCGACATCGGCACCTCGCCGCTGTACACCGCGCAGACGTTTCTGTCGGGTCAGGGCGGCTTGGCGAATGCCGACCGTGAGGCCGTGCTCGGTCTGCTGTCGCTGATTTTCTGGTCGATCACGCTGATCACGACCGTCAAGTACGTGTTCATTGCAATGCGCATCGACAACAACGGCGAGGGCGGCATCTTCGCGCTGTATTCGCTGATCCGCAAGCATGGCACATGGCTGGCCATTCCGGCGATGGTCGGCGGCGCGGCGTTTCTCGCCGATTCGGTGCTCACGCCGGCCGTCTCGATCAGTTCCGCAGTCGAAGGTCTGAAGACGTTGCCGCCGCTCGAGGGGCTGTTCGACAGCGATCCCGATCTGACGCTGATGATCACGGTGGTGATCATAGTGGTGCTGTTCGCGGTGCAATCGCGCGGAACGGAAAGCATCGGCAGGGTGTTCGGCTCGATCGTGCTGGTGTGGTTCACGTTCCTGGCGGTTGTGGGGGCCGTGAACTTGTCTAACGATTGGACGGTGTTCGCCGCGCTCAACCCGGTGTACGGCATCCGGTTCCTGTTCAGCCCGCACAACGCCGCCGGCATCGCGCTGATGGGCACCGTGTTCCTGTCCACCACCGGCGCGGAGGCGCTGTACTCCGACATGGGCCATGTCGGCCGCGGCAACATCTACTTCACCTGGCCGTTCATCAAGATCTCGCTCGTGCTGTGCTATTTCGGCCAGGGCGCGTGGATGCTCAGGAACCAGCACAACGCGCAGCTCGCGCATATCGCCAGCCTCAACCCATTCTTCCAGATGATGAACACGAACGTCCGCTACGTGGCGGTCGTACTGTCGGTCACCGCCGGCGTGATCGCCTCGCAGGCGCTGATCACCGGCGCGTTCACGATGGTTTCCGAGGCGACCCGACTCAACTGGATGCCGCACCTGCAGGTGCGCTACCCGGCCAGCACCCGCGGCCAGCTGTACATTCCGGTCGTCAACGGCGTGCTGCTGGCCGCCACGCTGTCCGTCCTCGCCATGTTCCGCGACTCCGAACACATCTCGGCCGCGTATGGACTGGCGCTCACCATCACGATGATCACCACCACGATCCTGCTCGCGGTCTACATCTGGTACGCAGGCCGTCGCGTCGGTGCGATCGTCTTCCTGTTCGTTTTCCTCGCCATCCAGACCATGTTCTTCATCGCGTCGATGGCGAAGTTCCTGCACGGCGGCTGGTTCACCATGCTGCTCACGCTCGCGATCCTGTTCATCATGTATACGTGGGATCGCGGCACGAAGATTGAACGTTCGCAGCGCCGGCACATGCGTCCGGCCGATTTTCTGCCGATCCTCGGCCGGCTGCACGGCGACTTCCGCATCCCGTATTTCGCCGACAACATCGTCTACCTGACCGCCGATCCGGAAATGAAGCGGCTCGACACCGACGTGTTCTTCTCGATCTTCGCCGAGCATCCCAAGCGTGCGCGCGCATGGTGGGTCGTGTCGGTGCAGACCACCGACGAGCCGTTCACGCGCGAGTATTCGGTGGAGAATTTCGGCACCGAATACCTGTTCCGCGTGCGCATCCGGCTGGGATTCAAGGTGTCGCAGTCGATTCCGCCGTACCTGCACCAGATCATGCATGATCTGAGCCGCACCGGCGAACTGCCCGAACAGAAGTCGATCTATCCGAAGGTCGACGCCGACCCCGGCATCGGCACGATCCGCTACGTGCTCATTCACAAGGATCTCATGCCCGAGTCGAAGGTCACGGCGCTGGGTGCGGTCGCGCTGCGCACCAAGTACGCGATCCGCCACATCGCCGGCTCGCCGTTCAAATGGTTCGGTCTGGCGCCGTTCAACCCGATCGTCGAGGTGCAGCCGCTGTTCATCGCCACGCGCCGTCCGCCGCGGCTCAAGCGCGTCACGCTGCGCAAGCCGGGCAGCGAGGGACGCATGAGCGAGAACGGCGCCGGCCTGTCCGCGGATGCGGCCGACGCGGGATTCGGCGTGGTCAGCCAGCCGGTCCCGTCGAACAAGTCGTGGGCGCGCGCGGCGAACGCGGCCGTGCAGGACGCGGCCTTGCGCCGGCCGCTGCGTACGGTTGCGGACGGTGAGACGACGGTGGTGATGCAGCGCATCACCGATCCGGTGCCGCAGCTGAAGAACGGTACGGATACGGTCGACGGCAACGACGGTGCGGCCGGACGCGATCATGCCGCCGGTCAGATGGCCGATCATGTCGCCGGTAAGCCGTCCGATCGTACTGTTGATCGTTCTGCCGATCGTTCTGCTGATCGTTCTGCCGACAGCGTTTCCGACGTGCCGCGATCCGGAGAATAATCCACGATAGACCGCTATAAGCAACTCCTATAGCCACGCCGTCGTGCGGCCGCCGCGCGTCCGGTACAGTACATAACCATGTGCAGATTACTGGGATACGCGACGGCCGGGGCCAATACGAGCCTTGCGGCCGTGCTCGGTCAACCTGCCGTAGACGAGTTTCGTGAGCTCAGCGAGATCCACAACGATGGTTGGGGTGTGGGATTGCTGTCGAAGCCCGTCGAACCGCCCTACACCCGGGACGGCGGCGCGCCCGCGCCGGAAACCGGTGTCCAACTGTATAAAAGCACGGTCGCCGCGCGCTACGATTCGGTGTTTCCCGACTTCGCGAATGCTCCCGCGCGCGGTGCCCTGTGGCATCTGCGTCTCGCCAGTTCGAACCTGCCGCTCATCCTCGAGAACCAGCAGCCGTTCTACGCGAACGGCCTCACGTTCATCCACAACGGCGACATCTCCGACGAACACGGCGTCAACATCGTCAACAACCGCAGCTATCCGGTCAACCAGGGCGCGTTCCTGGCGACCGGCGGCCAGTCCGATTCGGCGATCTTCTTCTCCGTCATCCTCGAGTTCATCGGGTTCGGCTTCGCGCTCGACGAGGCCGTCGCGCAGGCCGTGCGCCAGCTGCGCCAGACCTATCCGAAGTCGAGCTACAACTGCATGATCCAGAGCGAGGACCAGTTCATCGCGCTGTGCGCGGCCGGTCGCGAGGTGACCAGCGATCGTATCGTCGAAGTGTACGACCGGTACGGCCGCGGCGAGCAGGCGCACGACTATCGCGTGCTGCGCTACCGTTCGCTCGACGGTTCCGCGCTCGACGACCATGGCGCGGGCAAGGGCGGCGTGGTCGTGGCCAGCTCCGGTTTCGAGCAGTCCGAGGCCGACGGATGGACGCGGCTGCACAACGACGAGATGATCGTCGCTTCGAACCGCACCGGCCAGTTCCGCGTGCGTTCGATCTGATTGTGGCCGACCGGTCAGCCGTTTGACCTCGATCGGCATGCCGGTCGGCAGGCCGATCTCGATCATCTGCCTTGGCGGATATCCGGCAGTCGTCCGGTTTCCGCTTCCTCGGCGGTTGCCCGGCCAATCGGTTGCCCGCCCTACAATGGCCGTATGACCGGATACATTCCCACGATTGAGCAGATCGACGAACTGCATCGCCGGATCGCGCCGTCCGAAGCCGCCTATGATCTCATCCACACGCATTGCGTGATCGTCGCGACCATCGCATGCCAGCTGGCCCGCCGCCAGAACGCGCTGTTCATGCGTCGCTGTACGCTGCCGCACACCGAATCCGGCGAGCTGGACTGCGCCGCGGTGCCGCCGACCGGGGGAGTGGAAGGCGGCAAGGTGCCGCCTCGCCTGCTCGACGAGCATCTTGTGATGATCGGCGGCCTGCTGCACGACATCGGCACGTATCAGGTGCTCAAGCACGACGGCACGGACGGCGAGCCGCTCAAGTTCAGCGGCAAACGCTATATTCTGCACGGTCTGCTCGGCTACGAGTGGCTGCTCGGGCAGGGCGTGGACGAGTCGATCGCGCAGTTCGCCCGCAACCACACCGGCGTCGGGCTCACCAAGGACGAGGTGATCCGGCAGGAGCTGCCGCTGCCGCCGGCCGATTACGTGCCCGTCAACCTCGAGCAGGAGACGGTGATGGTGGCCGACAAGTTCCACAGCAAGTCCACGCCGCCGAAGTTCCTGTCGGTCGATGCGTACACCGCGAAAGCCGCGCGGTTCGGCGAGGAGAACAGCCGCAAGTGGTTGGATTTGGTGGAGCAGTACGGCCGGCCGGACATCGCGGCGCTGGCCGAGAAGTACCATATGCGCATGGTGTGATGTGTGGCGTGCGTGACACCGACGAACTGATGATGACTGATGATGAATGACAACGTGGGCGATATGCGTGCGATATAGAGGGGATGCGTATGACCGAACCGACGAACGGCGCAGGATGGCAGAACAGACCGCAGTACGAGCCGTCCGATCCTGAATACGATGCCGTGTACGGCCATCGTTTCGACTGGCAGCGAGCGGAGGATGGCGACGGTTCACAGGACGGCGAGACGCGCGCGATGCCTGCGGTCCCAGCGCCGCCTGCCCCGTCCGCCGCTCCTGCCGCGGCGATGCCTGAGGTCTACGAGACCCAGCCGATTGCGCAGCCGTTGCAGCAGTCTGGCGCGGCCGGGCTGAGGGGATCTGCCGTCGCGTCGCAGTTCGAGGTTACGCCGACGCAATACGTACCGCCGGTTCCGCCGGCTCCTGCTCAACCCTCGTCTGTCGCGCCTGGCTCGGCGTCGTTCGAGTCCACACCGACGCAGTATGTACCGCCGGTCCAGGTCCAGTCCGTCCGACCGGCCCAACAGCCCGTACAGCCGGTCCAACAGTCTGTCCGACCGGTTCCGCAGCCCGTGCAGCCGGCCGTCCAACCGCAGCGGCAGCCCGGTGCGGCCGCCATCAACAATGCCTCCAATATCATGAACAACAACGTATACGCCTCATCGTCGCAGGCCCCGGAGCGCAACCGTTCCAAGCGCGGCAACTGGTTCACCAAGCCAGGCAAGCACGGGTTCCTCAGTTTCTTCCTGTGGGTGGCCATGCTTCCGTGCATCGGCATCATGGTGTTGCGCGAGACCAACAAGGTCGATCAGGATGGCCGCGCGCTGCCAGAAATCCTTGCGTTCGTGCCGATTTTCGGCATCATCGCCGTGGTGGTCCTCGTACTGGCTGTGCTGTGGCGGCGCAAGCTGCTCACGCTGGTCGCGCTCGCGTGCGTCGCGGTGCAGGTCATGTGGCATATCGGTTATTTCATGCCGGCCGTGAAGATCTCTGAAACCGCGAAGCAAACGGTTGCATCGGCCGCCGCCACCGATGACAACGTTGCCCGTATCATGACGCTGAACACCAGGGAAGGCAAGGCCAGCGCGCAGCAGATCGTCGCAACCGTTCGCACGCAGCATGTGGAGGTGCTGGCGCTCGAGGAGGTCAGCGACAGCCTGCTCACCGCGTTGCAGGAGGCCGGCCTATACGATGTGCTGCCGTATTACGTGACGTCGGTCGCGACGGCGGGCGACAACGGCGGCATCAACGGCCTGTGGACGATGGCTCCGATGAGCAACATTTCGGAGAGCCTGCTGCCCACGGAGGCCTCGCAGATGCCGGCCGGTTCGGTGCAGATCGGCAAGGCGACGGTGCGGTTCGTGGCCGCGCATCCGAGCTCGCCCACGCGCGGCAACCAGGGCGTGTGGAGTTCGGGACTGAGCACGATCAGTGATCTGAAGAACTACGACTGGTCATATGTGATCATGGGCGACTTCAATTCGACGTGGGACCATCCGCGTTTCCGTTCGCTGCTCGGCGACAGTTTCGTCGACGCGGGCGAGCAGGCCGGCGAGGGCTTCCACTTCACGTATCCCGCGAACTCGAAGATCCCTTCGCTGATCGAAATCGATCACATCGTGTATGCGAAGAACCGCGGTGTGAAGATCGGGCAACTCGCCACCGAAACCATCGCCGGTTCCGATCACAAGGCCCTCCTCGCCACCCTCGAAACCGAGTGACGCGTTCTAGGCGTGCTGCGGTGATGCGCCTGTTGTATCGGAATCGCGCGTCGTTGCGCGATGCTCAAGAGTCTCGGCCCCCTCGGCTGAGGGGGCTGTCAGCCGCAGGCTGACTGGGGGAGCGTCCGCGGCACGCTAGTGCCGCCAGCAACAGCATCGCGCGCCGATCAGTACGCGCCATCCCCGCGCAGCACCACGCCGACCGTCTTGATGAGGATCGCGATGTCGGTCATCAACGACCAGTTCTCCACGTAGTTCACGTCGAGGAACTCGGCGTCCTCCTGACTCAGGTCGTTGCGGCCGCCGATCTGCCACGGACCGGTGATGCCCGGCCGCACGAGCAGTCGCGTCGAATACAGCGGCGAGTACTGGTCGACCTCGTACTGGCGCTGCGGTCGCGGGCCGACAAGCGACATGTCGCCACGGATCACGTTGATGAACTGCGGGATCTCGTCGATCGAGGTCTTGCGGATGAACTTGCCCACGCGCGTGATGCGCGGATCGTTCTTCACCTTGAACGTGGCGCCGAGCTCCACGCCGGCGGCCTTGGCCACTTCGGCGTCCATCTTGTCGGCGTCGACGCGCATGGAACGGATCTTCAGGCAGTAGAACGGCTTGCCGTAGATGCCGATGCGCTCCTGCTTGTAGAACACCGGGCCGCCGTCCTCAAGCTTGATGGCGATAGCCACTAGTCCGATGATGATCATGCCCGGGATGAGCGCGACGAGCGAGCCGAGGATATCCATCGTGCGCTTGCACAGGCGCGTCGGCCACGAGTACTGCGGCAGGCTGGCGGACAGGATCGGCAGCGCGGAATCATTGCGCAGCACGAGTCGGCCGCCGCCGATGTCGGCCACGGACGCGGTGATCGCGAGCTCCATGTTCGCCGATTCCACGGCGAGCGAGAGGGTGCGCATGGTTTCCGAATCGCGGGTGAGCACGTCGGTGATGAGCACGCTCTGCGCGCCGAGATGCTTGGCGGTCTGCGCGAGGTGCGAGTTGAGCGCGAGCACGCGCAGGCGGGCCTCCTGGTCGTTGCGCGGTTCAAACGGCACGGCGATGAGGTGCTGCGGCGCGTCCGGGTCGCTGTCGTTGGAGACCGCGGCGATGGGGCAGACCGCGATCGGCGCGTAGCCGGCAGACAGACCCATGGTCGTGGTGAGCTTGTCGATCGTCTCGTGAATGCCTTCCGGCGAGCCGACGAGCACGGTGGGGAAGTTGAATTCGCCGCGACGGCGGTTGGCGTGCAGCACGCGACGCATGATCCAGCGTTCGACCGTGGTGATGACGGCGGCGATCACCGGCGCCAGTACGACCAGCGTGCGCGGATACGGCACGTTGAACAGGAAGCCGATCGAGCAGACGGCGATGAAGTCGATGAGCGCGGCGGTGAGGATCTTCGCATACAGCGAGTAGCCCTCGCCCATGGTGTGACGATGGTAGCTTTTGATGATCGCGAGCGAGACGATCCAGACCGCGCAGAACGTGGCGGTGGTGATCAGGAAGCCGCCGGGCAGCTGGTCGGTCACCGTCATGATGATGTCGGGGCGCACGGCGTAGATGATGGAGCAGCTCAGGAGCATCATCATCGCGTCGAGCAGGACGAGCGCGAGATTGTAGTACAGCTGCCAGGCGGGGATGGTCGGCATCGCGCGAGCTGTGCGGGTGGTTGCGCTGGCATTGCGGGCGGTGCCGGTGGTACCGCTGCCGAGCCGCGAGGCCGATGCCGCGGCGGACGGCGTGCTGGACGCCGCTGACGTGTAGGAGCCGTCAAAGAACGTGGTCTGGATGGGCTGCTGGTAGTAGTCGTCGCTGGCGTGACCGCTGTCGACGCGCATGCCCACCACGCGGGCGCGAGGCGAGGTGACATGGATCTCCTGGGTGGCCATGTCCTCGTCCTGTTCCATCTTCGGTGTCGTGCTCTTCTCCGCCATAGTCTTCTCCCCCCCCCCTGTTGCTCGGTAAGGACGCGCAGCGAAGGGAGGTGGGGTCTGTACCACCGCGCGACCGACGCGCCGCGGCAGCGGAGCGCCCCATTTTTCCCATACTGCTTCTCTACCTTACTATGCGTCCGCGTCTTTGGGGGTGCGCGGACTGTGGAGATTACGGCTGGACCGCGGGCGCAGCGTGGCTAGGTCACGCCCGGATCTCGGCCGCAACGTGGTGAGCGAAGGTGGTGATGATGTCTCGTGAAACCTTATATTTGGCTGATATGCGGTGGCTGCGGTGGTCGTTGCTGTGCTCCCGTTTCCTGTTTTGGACCGTTTTCGTTTCCTACTTTGGACCGTTTTCGTTTCCTACTTTGGACCGTTTTCATTTCCTACTTTGGACCGTTTTTGTTTCCTACTTTGGCTGATTGGCTTGTATCGGTCGATGACTGGGGCGCGTCTTCGCCGGTCGTCTTCGATCCGGGATCGGATGTGCAGACTGTATCGAGTGCTGAACCGACTGTTCTAGATTGCGACGAGTGTATGAGTCAATCGTCTGCAGGTTCCTTGATGCATCTACCTATAATTAGATAGACCGTTAGCGATGTTGATCGGGAAGGAGTCAGACCATGCCATTGACTGCTGATGCTTCCGACTTGGTAAACGATACCGCGTATCTGAGTGCTGAGAACGGATTCACTGTGTTCGAATACGGGAAGGCTTGTATCAGGTTCCGTGCTCCCTATTCGCTGGAACGATACACTAAAGTCAAGCAATGGGACAACGGTTATCTCGTCGTGGATGCGAAGTACCGTCACAACGATTCTTCCGAGGAAGAGTACATTGATCTTGCACCGGTGCTCAATGACCTCTATATCAATGCCGACAGGTTCTTGCGTCCGATCAAGAAGGTGGAGGTGTCCCATGCCTGATATTGCAGCAGTGGCCGGTGCCGCGGGAATGATTGTGAATGGTTACGCATTCACTCGCACCGAGGACGGACACGTTAAGGTGCTGAACCTTAATTCGCCGGATTCGGCTGTAGTGCTTGATGATGAGGGCAATGTGCTTGAAACCAGTATGAATGATCTGGAAGTGGGCATTGTGCGGGATTATTACCAAAACAACAAGGAATTCTTGGAGACAGCTCATGCCTAAGTACTTCCAATTTATGGTTGCTGGGTACTATCTCTACTTCACTTCGTTCTGTGTCATCGAATGCATGCATGTACATGCGAGTGACACCAAACTCACGGAAGCGGGATCGGCGAAGTTCTTTGTGAAGGCCAACGGCGATACAACCCTTGAACGGCAAGGAAGACTCACCGCGAAAGAAGTTGCCACCATCCAAAGGTTCATCAAGAAGAACTATCGAGAAATGTATCTCAAATGGAAGGAGTACAGTACTGAAGATTTTTATGGGCAGGGACGGTGAGCCGTTTAAGTAAACGGTGAGGCGGCTGCGATGCCGAAGTCACAGGATCTCGGCTGCTTCCCCTGCTGAGCGTATCCCGTAGACCGGTATAAGAGGTCACCGCCTTGCCTTCTCCCCCTGCGGCCATATAATTCTGTATATTGTTGCCGTTTCGGCGGCGATGCCTGAACGAACGTCGAGCTGATGGGAAGAACTATGAAGATCGCGGTTGCTGGTACTGGTTATGTGGGGTTGTCGGTGGCGTTGTTGCTCTCGCAGCATAATGAGGTGCATGCGTTGGACATCGTGCCGGGATGCTGATCTCCCGAGTTTGCGGCATAGTTTTTCTTGCGCTGGTCTTCGTTATGCAAAGCATGATGACAACATGTGAAAGATATTTACCATGATCATATATTCGTCGGTGTTTGTCGTATTGCTTATTTTTGCAATAGTCAATTATATGACTAGTGTCAGTCAGCTAGATACTGGTCTGAAGCATGCTTCTGAAAAGGCCATTCATATACGAAACATTACACATGCTTATATGTATGCGGGCTCATATCTAGGTGCTCCTCTTTTTATCTTATTTCTTCTAACTGCCCTACGATATGATGTTGGTAAAGATTACCAGCATCATATCGATATATTCCACTGGATACAGGAATCCGGGCCAGATGAAGTTTATGTGGAAAAGGGGTATGCTTACTTCAACCTGTTAATCAGTGAGTTAGGATTACCGGTAGAGATTCTGTTTGTAGTAGGCGGCTTGCTTGTTTGCGGATCGATATTTGCCGTGGCATACTATTTGGTTCCAGCTCGATACTGGTCTCTTTTCGTGGTGCTGTTCTATTTCGGTGGTGCTTTCTTTTCGTCTCTTAACTTAGTTCGTCAGTATTATGCGATCAGTCTGTGCCTCATTTCTTTCCTCTTATTTCTTAGGAAGCACTGGATTGGATCGTTGTTTGTATTTGCCGCTGCCGTATCGTGTCATAGTGCCGCAATAATTTTCATACTTGTTCCTGTCCTGGCGGTTTTAATGAAGTCAAAGGTGACGCACGTTTTCCTTATTATTTTATATTGCTTGTCTTTGATATTCATTCTTGTTGATATTCACCAATTAATATTATTGGTTGAGCCGCTTGTTCCTGATCGTTGGCAGCATTACCTGAATGATTCGCAATTCCTTGATCGTAATAAATTTGCATTATTGAAGCTTGTCGTTCCTAATGCCGTATTGATAATATACTCGTTAACGGAGTGGAAGAGTAATCTTTTATCTCGTTTTTTTGCCAAGGTGGGCAACCAAGAGAAAAAGGATCTGCTTGTTTCCTCCGACGATGTTGTTATGGCGGGAACCGCTTTGTTCGTTATATCTCAGAATGCTTTCTACGGAGTCATGGTTTTGACTCGAATGTCGGAATTCTTCTGGATGTTTTATTACGCTGCAATCGTGTATCTCATTGCAGGATGTAAGAAACGTGTGGTGCAATTCGGGTGTGCAGGAACTTTCTTGCTTTACTTTGTTCTCTTGACTGTTGTTACCATTTTCATAAAAAATGGTAATGATGTCATGCCCTATACGTTTATATTTGCACCTAATGTTTCTTTTTCCTGAACCGTAAGCATTATATATTATCCATTTAGTAGTACAGGTGAAATTATTTATGACAAGGTTCGAACGTAATACTGATATATGCGTTGGTGTTGCAACGCACAAGCCATATCGTATGCCCACAGATCCTATGTATCTTCCGTTGCATGTCGGGGCTGCATTGCATCCTGATGTTTGTCCGGACATGGTAGGTGATGATACCGGTGACAATATTTCGAACCGCAACGGATATTATTCAGAGCTTACTGGTCTGTACTGGTTGTGGAAGAACGATCATTCCGCATATAAAGGACTGGTTCATTATAGGCGTCATTTGGCCACTCGGAACATGTGGAAAAGACTTACTGCTAACGATCGTTTCGATCGCATTGTAACTGGAGATGAGGTCCGAGCCATTCTCCGTGATCATGACATCATTGTCGCGAAGCGGCGTAATTACTACATTGAAACCGTATATTCCCATTATGGCCACACTTTTCATGCAGAGCAGTTTGACCAGTGCCGTGAGGTGCTCATGGACCTCGCTCCTGCTTATGTGTCTGCCTGGGATCGTCTCATGCAGGCTCGTGGAGCGCATATCTTCAATATGTTTATTATGAGCCATGAAAAGTTTGATCAGTATTGCGCATGGATGTTCCCCATCCTTTTTGAACTGGAACGGCGTCTGGATCCGGCTCAGTATGATGCTTTTCATGCGCGATATCTTGGTCGCGTAAGTGAGCGTCTGTTGGATCCATGGTTAGAGACCAACGGTTATTCCTATGCCGAACTTCCGGTGGTGAGCCCAGAGCCTGTGGACTGGTGGAAAAAGGGCACCGGATTCCTCATGGCAAAATTTGGAGGGAAGACGTATGACAAGAGTTTCTGAGACCGTGACTCCCAAGGTCAGCATCATTCTTCCGGTATATAACGTTGAGAAGTATCTGGACAGATGTTTCGAGACCATTTGCAATCAAACATTCCGGGATTTTGAGGTGTTGGCTGTGGACGATGGCTCCACCGATGGTTCCGGTGCTAAGTGCGATGCATGGGCCCAGAAAGACGGGCGAATCATATCGCTGCATAAAAAGAACGGTGGCTTGTCCGACGCTCGAAATTACGGGCTGGACCGAGTTCGTGGCGAGTACATCACATGTATCGATTCCGACGACTACGTGACCGAAGACTATCTGGAAGTGTTGCTATCTCTGTTTCAGTATGCTCCCGGATGCAAAATGGTAGGAGCCGGGCATTATGTCGCACGGCCCAAGGGCAATGAGTTGGACTATCATGCCGATAAGCCGGTGACTGTGCTTAGCCGACGTGAGGCTTTCGAAAGCGTGCTATATCACGGCATCGTCAATGTATCGGCATGGGCTAAGATGTATCACCGATCGTTATTTGAACATGTGCGATATCCCAAGGGCCGTCTATATGAGGATACATACATTTTTGGTGATCTACTTAACATGACGTCATCATACGTTTTTGCGAGCAAGCCGGTATATTACTACTGCAAACGTGATGATTCGATCGTAAGCGGCGGATATACGTCGAGGCGACTCGAATTCATCAACTCAGTGGACAGACTGGTGCGTGAGGCTGAGAATTGCGATCCTGCTTTGCATGGTGCTTGCGTGAGGCGACAAGTTCATGCTCGACTGAGTGTATTGCGTTATATGCAACAGGTTTCCGGTGCGGATCGCACGCAACGTGACGAATTGAGGCGTTACGTGCTTGCTAACGAACATGCGATTCTCATTGATCCGAAAGCCCCGAGCCGCGATAAGCTCGCAATACGTTTGCTCAAGATGGGATATTGGGCTTACTACCGGTGCTGGGCATTATATGAATTGCTGCGTCAATAGGGTACAGCTCTGTTGCTGTCCTATGTGGTTCTTCACATCTCTGCGCGATATGTGATTGTGCCTCCGTTATATTATTGAACCATCCATCTCCTATATAAGGTCAGGGTTTTATGAAAGCTGCAGTGATCACTCTCCATCAGGTTGATAACTATGGAACACAATTACAAGCTTTAGCTACACAGGAGAAGCTTAAGGAATACTTTGACGACGTTACCTTCATCGACTATCGTCGTCCGGATACATATGGCAAGGGTCTTCTGGATACATTTGCGCAAGGGAATCCAGTACGAGCCCTGGCTATTTTGCCGACCTTACTACGCTGGAAGAGCGTATTTGGAACGTTTAGGAAGAATAATCTCAATCTGACTGACAAGGTCTACTATTCTGAGGCTGATTTTAATGATTTCCGAGATGATGCGGATGTCTACTTCTCGGGTAGCGATCAGGTATGGAATGCCGGTTGGAATGGCGGAGTCATTCCCTACTTCTACTTGAGTTTTGTGCCGGACGGGAAACCGAAGTATGCCTATGCTTCGAGTTTTGGCAGGAAAACACTCCCTGACGATGAGGTGAAATCCTCAAAACGGTACATTGACCGTTTTACAGAGATTACCGTCCGTGAAGAAAGCGGAGTGGATATTGTCAAGAATCAATACGGTTTCTCGAATGTGCAGCGAGTGGTGGATCCAACCTTGGCTATGCCTCCTGAATTTTGGAGGAAGGTTGGTAATGCCATCAAGAACATGCCTAAAGAATATATTCTTATTTACAATTTGAATCGCAATGCTGATTTTGACCGTTATGCAGAACGTGTTGCCAAGAAAACAGGATTGCCGTTGTACCGCTTCTGTACTCGATATGATCAAATATTTCGGTCGGGGAAGAGTCTGGTGATTCCGGATATTCTTGACTTTATAACGCTTGTTGATAATGCAAAATATGTCATTACCGACTCGTTCCATGCCACGGCTTTCTCGATGAATCTTAACACTGAGCCAATCTGCGTGTATCCTAATGCATATTCGGGTCGTATCTCGGAATTCCTCAAATTGGTTAATTCTGAGCAGATGCATGCAAAAGACTATGACGATCTGGATATAGTGAATCGACATGTGGATTTTGATGAAGTCAATGCAATTCTCGAAGCGGAAAGAAAAAAAGTGGATAAGTTCCTTGAGAATATAGTTTCCCGTGAGACAGTGAGGCATAACTATGTGTAAAAAGATTGAACCTATATCAAATCCTTTGATTTCTGTGATTGTGAATGCTTACAATGTAGAGCAGTATATACGACGGTGTTTAAATTCTGTTTTGCACCAGACATATAGGAATCTTGAGATAATTGTTGTTGACGATTGTTCATCGGACCAGACTTCTCATATTATAGATTCTATTGCTGAAATTGATTCAAGAATTCATGTCCTGCATCATTCGATGAATACTGGATTATCTGGAGGACGCAATACTGGTCTCGAAAATTGTCATGGTAAATATATTACGTTTGTTGATGCTGACGACTGGCTTGAACCTGATTACGTGGAATATTTGTATTCGCTGATTGCAAAATTTGATGCTGATGTGGCTATAAGCCGCAATTTCTTTACCTCTCGGTTTAGAACGCAGATTACAAATGATGCTTTCTCGTGCATTACTTCCGATGACATGCTCTGCGATATTTTCTATAATCGTATTCATGTAGGTGTCTGGAATCGATTGTATCGGAAAACGCTAATTTCTGGTAAAAAATTCCGTCTTGAATCAAAGACCGGTGAAGGAATGCAGTTCAATACACAGGTCTTGCCGGAAGCTAATCGTATCGCTGTAGGACTTAGGCGCGTATATACATATAATGTCGACAATTCCATGTCTGCAACCAAAAAGCCAAATATAGAAAAACAGGCGATTGGTGCGGTCGAGAATATGGATTACATTAAGACGCATCTTGTTCCGCGTTCAAAAGCAGTTGATAATGCTCTTGAATATCAGTATCTTACAACCTCTATATATGCCATTGAGCATTTAATTCGTGCAGAAGGCATTAAAAGTCACAAGTCATTTTATCGAAATATTTCAAGGTCCTGCCGAAAGTTGGCTGTTCAGAGTTTTGCCTGGAATCTCTCGAAGAAGCAGCTATTGAAGTCTGCTGCTATTCTGATAAGTCCTTATCTTACGGCATATAGTGCGGTTGTTTGGCGTTATAAGTTCGGGAAAAAGCAGAGGGTGTGAGCAATGGGCGACAGAAAACGTATTTTGAAAAATTCGTTATTTCTTTATGCGCTTACTTTTTCTAATTATTTTATTGGTCTTCTTCTATTCCCCTACTTATCGCGTGTTCTCAGTGTTGAAAAGTTTGGTCTGATCGGATTCTCCACCTCGCTTTGTTTGGTCTTTCAAATGATCGTGGAATTTGGTTTCCAGCTCTCAACGACTGCTGAGATATCGGTTCATCGGGAAGAAGATAGGGTTGTTTCCCAATTAATTTCCTCAATGACGGCCGCTAAAGGCGTTCTTGCTGTTGTATCTACAGTTGCCTTTGTGATTTGTGTAGCTTTTAATGAAAACCTCCGCCAGCATATGCTGCTAGTTTCATTATTCTATGTGGATTCAATTGCCAAAGCATTCCTTCCCGATGCGTATTTCCGTGGCATTGAGCAGATGCGAGCTATTACTATTCGTGCCGTGACTGCTAAATCAGGAATATTGGTAACGACATTGCTCTTCGTTAAGAATGATAGTGGTTTGATTCTTTATCCGTTATCAATGATAGTGTTTGATACCATCGCTTTGATTTGGGCGTTCTCCTTGATCCGTAAAGATGAGATAAGGTTTGTGATTGTATCTGTTGCCGATATATTGGCTGCAATCAAGAGAAGCTTCTGGTTCTTTATCTCACGTGTTTCGGTGAGCATCAATGGTTCGCTTGGTGCTATTTTTCTTGGAGTCAAGTTTCTTCCAGAATCCATTGAAATGGGCTTGTTCTCCGGCGCCACAAAAATTTCTACCGCAGGTGAGCAGATGATTCCTCCAATTGGTGATTCTCTTTACCCATTTATGGTAAGGAAGAAAGATTATAGCATGTTCTATAAGGTGCTTCTTTTTGGTGGCTTGTTCTGGTTTGCCGGATGTTCGTTTGTTTTTGTTTTCGCTGATCAATTTTGCTCGATTATTTTAGGTAATAATTACGCGACCGCTGGTCAGTATCTTCGTATTTTGGTGATTGGCGTATTCTTTGGTTTCTTCGGCTTCATGTTCGGGTATCCCGCACTTTCCCCGCTTGGAAAGGCGACCTATGCGAATGCGGCAATTATGGTCAGTGCAATTATCAATCTCATTGCTTGTTTGATCCTGTGGGCTACCGACAATATCTCTGTTCTATCGGTCTCTATTGTATTCGGCTCGTCAGATATTGTTGTTTTCCTGTTTCGGTTTATCGCATTTCTTAAATTCAAGAAGAGTATAAAAGAATCATTATCGAACCTAGGCGAGAAGCGGAGGTAGAAGTGGGAAAAAGCAGAGATGTCTCTTTGGATATAATAAGGGTTCTTGCCATCTGTTTGGTGGTGATTTGCCATGTAAATAATAATACATGGCCTATGGTAACGCGTTCATTTATCTATTCTCTGGGATGGATGGGTGTTCCTGTTTTTGTTATGCTTACTGGTTTTTTGATGGTTCCTCGTCGTTATGATGGTATTTATTTAAATAAATTCTTGAAAAGGAATCTATTCCCATTATTTTGTGCATTTGAAATATGGAATTTGCTCTATTATATGTTCTATACGTTAAGGAATGGCTATATAGGAGTAAATCAAACTCTCCGGTTTGTGAGGATTGCTTTTTTTGTAGGGGATACAGGGTCAGCTTTTTGGTTTATGCCCATGATAATAGGCCTATACCTAGGACTTCCAATCTTTGCCTCTTTGGTCCAAAAGAATGATTTATATACTCGGCTTATCCTATTCTGCATTACTTACTTTAGTTTGATTGTATGTACACTTCAGCAGGTTTTTAAATCGTTTGAAGTTCGCCAAGATATCAAATCAGTGCTTGAGATGAATATTTTTGGTGCTTCAGTTTGGGGTGGTTCTATTTGGATGGTTTATCTATTCATTGGATATAAAATACATGAAACTTTTCTGTCGGAAATACGCATTCCGTATCTTCTCATAGTATTTTTTTTGAGCCTTTTTGGTAATATAGGTCTGACCTACCTGCAATTAAAGAGAGGGAGTGCTCAGCAGTTTTATGGCAGTATGTTCGTCCTCCTTCCGGCCTGTGCTCTTGTTTTGATTCTTAGGAAATTATTGTCGTCACTTATATTGCCTGATAGGATTTGTGTCTTCTTTAGATATTTGTCTCAGCTTTCTTTCTCTGTGTATCTAATTCATATTCTTATTATCCCAATAGTGGAATCCCATGTTTATTCTTTGTTGCCACGTATGTTTAGGCTTCGGTACTGCATTGTAGTTCTACTGGTGATTTTGATTTCATTCTTTATCGGATGGATTCTTTCGTATATTCCTGGGTTTAAGAGGTATGCTCTTTTGATTAAATAGATATAAATGAATGTTGATAGATTTGATGTGATGTTTAAGTTGTTGACATATACGAGGAATCAATAGTATCTTTTTGTGATTACCAGTATAATTAGATGTCAATCTTTTGAACAAAAAAGGTCATATAGTATTATGAGTGTTGTTTCGGAACGGCATGCACCGTGTTTGGTTGTTTGATGGGTTGAGTGGCGACGCTGACGCTCGCACCATGCGTGGTGTTGTTTGAAAACCTACGCGTGGGAGCGGACGTGGCGTGTTAGCGCGTGCCTCGTCGGATGGCTC
>NZ_JAHBBG010000020.1 GCF_019331715.1 Bifidobacterium simiiventris | reverse complement strand
CCTTGCCGGCGGTTGTCTTCGCTGTCATGGCTTCCATTGTCTCAATCGGCGTGCTCATCACAGGCCCTTTCCCGCCGGCCTCACGACCGGCGATCGAAGCCAGTTACACACTTTCCGAGACAGTCCCACCCAAAACGGCAGTAGGCCCGGGGACGCGACCACCGGAGTACGTGACATTCCGGGCATACGGCCGGCACGGACGAGCAAAACGGGCATAAGCCCGGGAACACGTCACCGGAGTGCGCGACATCCCGGGCATACGGCCGATTCAGCACCGAGAAACAGGCGTATGCCCGGGAGCATCATCACATGGCAGCCGGCTTCCCGGGCATACGGCCGGTACGGGCAGACAAAACGACCGCAAGCCCGGGAGCATCATCACATGGCAGCCGACACCAGCCGACATCCCGGGCATACGGCCGTTTCACCCGCCCAAACCGGCCGTAAGCCCGGGGGATAACCCGCTACGATACGGCGACACCTCACACATGGCGCACTTGCGGCACACCGGCGGCCAACAGCTTCGCCGTCAGCGGCACCCGCTGTCGCACCTCCTCAAAATCAGTGCGGAGCATCATCGAAACACCACATTGCCGCAGTGCCGTCTCCCGCTCACGCTCAGCCCGCACCACGTCACGGATATCACGGCTTCCAGTCATGGCCGGATCAACGTACTTGCGCATGCCATCGTACTCGAGCACCACAATCCGCCCATCAGACAGCCGCCACAGAAAATCGACCCGGTACTGCGAACCCGTCCGAGCATCCGTAAATACGCGCTGCAGTTCGGGCACAGCGAATCCCTCTTCGATAATCGTCGCCCGGCAGAATGACTCGCCACCGTTTTCGCTCAACGGATCAGCGTAACGCGTCAATCTCAGCACCGGCCCGCAATCCACGTACAGAGAATCGCACACATCCGCGATCTCGTCTCCGGTGACCAATCCCATGCGCAACGCGGAATCGACCATGGGAAGAACCTGCTCGAACGGATACCGCAGTCCGCAATCCACAAGCGTCCTCGCCGGCGAAGTGACGCACACGGTCGTATCGGATTCGTCTATCGGGTAGGCAGGAATAGACGCCATGTAAATGCGCCGAATCAACGGATACGTCCGTTTCGCAACGATCGCGCTGGACGAGGCGATGAATACGCGATCCCCGCAGTGCAGCGACCAAGCATAGTCAAGTTGCAGCATCGCCGCCGCGCTGAGCCCCGCGAACACACGGTTCGGATACTGCAACGACAACGCACGAATAATATGTCTGGAACGTTCTTTGGGATCCAGCGTGTCCCAGTACTGCGCGCAAGAGTACAGATTGCGGTGCGGACGGACGATAAGACCCGCACGGACGCGGACCGCTACCGCCTTCCGTTCCGCGTTAGTTCGTGGAAAGAAACAGCGCCGACGCTGCCGAGACCGTGCGGACAGCGCATCGATTGCAGGATGAGTTCTCATGTTCCGATGATCGACGATGAACAGGATCTGCACAAGCTGGAACGGGGTATGTGGTCGAAAGGTACGGCCGCCATTGTGGATAACTCGCGCTGGCAGCTGTTTCGCACGTTTCTTGTGGACGGGTTCCCGGGCATACGGCCGTTTCCACGCGCAAAACCGGCAGTATGCCCGGGAGCGGGTCCGGGGATGCGACTAGGGGACGGGGGACTCCTCTCAACCCGCCTCCCGGGCATGCGGCCGGAATGGAGACCGGAAACGGCCGTAAGCCCGGGAACATGGCCACCACCACGCGCAACTTCCCGGGCATACGGCCGGTACGGGCGGGCAAAACGGCTGTAAGCCCGGGACACACCTACAGGACACGCATCCTCCCGGGCTTACGGCCGGCTCCACACCCAAAACCGGCAGTACGCCCGGGGACGCCCCCACCACGGCATGCAACACGGCATGCAACCTCCCGGGCATACGGCCGGTATGAGCGGGCAGAACGGCCGTAAGCCCGGGAACATGGCCACCACCACGCGCAACTTCCCGGGCATACGGCCGGTACGGGCGGGCAAAACGGCCGTAAGCCCGGGAAAACACCGGGTGACAGACAAAGGCAACGACACGAAGAACACGACACGAAGAACACGCGCCAAGAACAAAAGCACGAACAAAAGCACGAACAAAAGCACGAACAAAAGCAAGTGCCAAGAGCAAAGGCGAGAGCACACACACAAAAACAAAGAACCCCGGCGGGGTTGGCGCCGGGGAGAGAAAGGAGAGAGAAGAAGAAAGGTTTTCAATTGTCGGGAACTGCTGCTGTTCCTGTTCAGCTCTTGCTGACAGTTATTATGAAACCACCGGTTCCTTGGTGCAAGAATGTGGTTGTCTGAAAATAACCTGAGAATTATTGAATCGAGCCACCGCGCGCCGGCACGCGCCGGTCTGCCGCTACACTGGAGTACAGATCATCTGTCGTCAATACTGTATATAAGGAGCGACCATGCTGCTGTCCGATCGCGATATCCTCGCCGCCAAGGAAGACGGTCATATCTCGCTTGATCCGTGGACGCCCGAAATGGTGCAGCCGGCGTCGATCGACGTGCGGCTCGACCGGTACTTCCGCCTGTTCAACAACCACGCGTACACATATGTCGATCCGGCCGAGAACCAGGGCGCACTGACCGAACAGTTCGAGGTCGCGCCCGACGAGCCGTGGATCCTGCATCCGGGCGAGTTCGCGCTCGGCTCGACGTGGGAGTACGTCAAGCTCGACGCGACGATCGCGGCGCGACTCGAGGGCAAGAGTTCGCTCGGCCGACTCGGCATCCTCACCCATTCGACGGCCGGCTTCATCGATCCGGGATTCGAGGGGCACATCACGCTCGAGCTGAGCAACGTCTCGACGCTGCCGGTCAAGCTGTGGCCGGGCATGAAGATCGGTCAGATGTGCTTCTTCCAGCTCAGCTCGCCGGCTGAGCATCCGTACGGATCCAAGGGCACCGGCTCGCATTACCAGGGCCAGCGCGGTCCGACCCCGAGCCGCTCCTACATCAACTTCTACAAGGCCGAGATCAACGACTGATCGCCAGTCCCGACTCCATCGCCCAAGCATCACGCAACCGCACCCGATCTCACTAGTACTTTGTCGGGTTTGATGTGATGGGTTTGACGCTCCCCCAGTCGGCTTCGCCGACAGCGTCCTGCAATTGCGGACGGCCTGCGACCGCGCTCTGCTGGCTCGCTGTCGCTCGCATCTCGCCTACAAACGCCTCCGGCGTTTGCTATACGGCTCGGCCTAGCCGAGGGGGCCAAGGTTCTGCCAAAGGCCATATGAGAAAGAGGCTCCCCGTGGGGAGCCTCTTGACGGTTAGCCGGTATGGCGCGGTCACGCGGTCACTCCGCGACGCTTGTCGACGGCGCGCATGACGGCCTTGTAGATCTCGGAGGCCACCAGCACGATCGCCGCCAGGCCGATGCACTCGAACCAGGCCACCAGATCGAGCGGCGTGGTGCCGAACGCGTCGTTGAGGAACGGCACGTAGATCACCACGACCTGCAGCAGGATCGAGATGCCGATCGCGCCCCACAGCCACTTGTTGCTGAACAGGCCCACGAACGCGGATTGGCGCGCCGAACGCGAGGCGATCGCGTTGAACAGCTGCGCGAACACGAGGATCGTGAAGCCCATCGTGCGGGCCTCGGTCATCTGCGCGTCGTGGCCGAGCGCGTCCACGGAACGGTCGGTGAACAGGCCGCCCGCGAGGTGCATGTCCATGCCGATCAGCGTCACCGCGGCCATGATGATGCCGATGAACGCGATATCGATCCACATATCGCGATCGATCACACGATCGGTC
Organism: Bifidobacterium simiiventris; assembly: GCF_019331715.1. Taxonomy (GTDB): domain Bacteria; phylum Actinomycetota; class Actinomycetes; order Actinomycetales; family Bifidobacteriaceae; genus Bifidobacterium; species Bifidobacterium simiiventris. Next base: position 14,619 of record NZ_JAHBBG010000020.1, on the reverse strand, counting down.
AGGCGACGCGGCTTGCGGGCCATCACGTCGTCGGTCTGCGGGTCGACGCCCATCGCGAGCGCCGGCGCGGCGTCGGTGAGCAGATTGATCCACAGCAGCTGCGTGGCGAGCAGCGGCACGGTCACGCCCTGCGTGCCGGGCTGGGTGATGCCGAGCACGCCGGCGAGCATGACGCCGCCGAACACGGTGAACACCTCGCCCACGTTGGAGCTGAGCAGGTAGCGCAGGAACTTGCGGATGTTGTCGAAGATCACGCGGCCTTCGCGCACGGCGGCGACGATGGTGGAGAAGTTGTCGTCCGCGAGGATCATCTTCGCGGATTCCTTGGTGACTTCGGTGCCGGTGATGCCCATCGCCACGCCGATGTCGGCGGACTTGACGGCCGGCGCATCGTTCACGCCGTCGCCGGTCATGGCGGCGATGTTGCCCTGGCGCTGCAGCGATTCGACGATCTTGAGCTTGTGTTCCGGCGCGACTCGCGCGTACACGGACACTTCGGAGGTCGCCTTGTCGAGTCCGGCCTCGTCGAGTGCGTCGAGCTGATCGCCGGTCAGCGCGCGACCGCCGCGTTCGATGATGCCCAGATCGGAGGCGATGCGAGCCGCGGTGAGCGGGTGGTCGCCGGTGATCATGACGGTGCGGATGCCGGCGCGGTGCGCTTCGGCCACGGAATCACGGACCTCGGTGCGCGGCGGGTCGATGATGCCGACCATGCCGGCCCAGATCAGGTCGGATTCGATCACGTCGGACTGTTCGGAGATGTCGGTGATCTGACCGGCCGAGTTCGTCACGATGCCGGGGACGTCGGTCAGCGAGGAGACGCCGAGCGGACGGTACGCCTCGCCCAGCGTGCGGTAGGCTTCGCCGGACAGTTTCTCGACGGTCGCGAGGATCGTCTGACGGTCGCCTTCGGTGAGCGGACGGACCGCGCCGCCGACGGCGATGCGCGTGCAGTACGAGAGCAGCACGTCCGGCGCGCCCTTCGCGAAGACGGTCAGGTTGCCGGCGTCGGCGTTGTCCTTGGCGACGATCGCCATGCGCTTGCGTTCGGACGTGAACGGCACTTCGGCCACGCGCTCGAAGTTCGCGTACTTGCGATCGGCGTGCACCTTGCGGGCGGCGACGATCAGCGAGACTTCGGTCGGGTCGCCGATCGCCTCCCACGTGCCGGGCTTGGATTCGCTTTCGCGCAGGTCGCCGTCGTTCGCGAGCGTGCCGGCGCCGAGCGTGGCCATCACTTCGGCCTCGACGCCCGCCGGAACGGCCAGATCGCCGGTCGCGGACGAGCCGCCGACCATCACCATGCGGCCTTCCGGCGCGTAGCCGGTGCCGGTGATCTGCACTTCGCCGGAAGGCGTGACCACACGCTCGACGGTCATCTCGTTGCGGGTGAGCGTACCGGTCTTGTCGGAGCAGATCACGGACGCGGAACCGAGCGTCTCCACGGAGGAGAGCTTCTTGACGATCGCGTTGTGCTTGGCCATGCGCTGCACGCCAAGCGCGAGCACGACGGTCAGGATCGCGGCCAGGCCCTCAGGCACGGCGGCGACGGCCAGCGAGACGGCCAGCAGCAGCGAGTCGATGATGTCATGCACCGAGTGGAAGCCCTGCGTGAGCGCGAGCGCGGCGAGCACGACCACGGCGATGATGCACACCGCGAGGCCGAGGATCTTGGAGACGTGCGCCATCTCCTTCTGCAGCGGGGTGGCTTCGTCGTCGGTGGCGGCGAGCATGTCGGCGATCTTGCCGACCTGCGTGTTCATGCCGGTGCCGGTGACGATCGCGCGGCCGGTGCCCTGCGTGACGGACGTGCCGTTGAAGATCATGTTCGAGCGGTCGCCGAGCGCCTTGGCTTCGGCGAGCGTCTCCGGCTTCTTGCCGACCGGGACGGATTCGCCGGTCAGCGACGCCTCCGCGATGCGCAGGGACGCGGCGGCGAACAGTCGCCCGTCGGCGGAGACGGTGTCGCCTTCGCCGAGCACGACGATGTCGCCGGGGACGACGTCGGTGGTGTTGATGTGCACGACCTTGCCGTCACGCAGGACGGCGGTCTGCGGCGCGGTCATCTGCGCGAGCGCGGCGACGGCCTGTTCGGCGCGGGCTTCCTGGATGTAGCCGAGGACGGCGTTGACGATCAGGATGAGCACGATGACGAGCGCGTCGAACGGCACCGGTTCGCCGGCGCCCGGCGTGTTGGCGCGTTCGATGAACCATGCGACCACCGAGATCGCGGTGGCGACGAGCAGCAGATAGACCAGCGGGTCCTCGAACTGCGCGAGGAACTTCTTCCACTTCGGCACCGGCGGCGCGCTGGCCAGCTGGTTCGGGCCGAATTTCTCGAGGCGACGCTTGGCCTCGTCCGAGCTCAAGCCGGTGGCCGGGTCGACATTCAGCGCCTTGGCCACGGCGTCCGCGTCGGTCAGCGACGGGTCGGTATCGTTCAACAGCGCCTGCTGGGCGCGCACTTCCTCTGAAATCGCGTCCTCGGTCGGTGCGGACGCGGTGGATTGACCGTTACGATCAACCATGATGTTGTTCTCCTTGGTATAGCCGCGGAGTAGTCAGTCCTCGCGAACCCCTGGTTTTCTCCCCTGATTCGCGGCAAGACTGCGCGGTTATGGGCACCGGCGCAACTGCTGCCGATGCGTACGTGTGCCATTATTCCATACCCCGCTAACCTCGCGGCGAAACCACACGCGGACATAATGAAACAGAACTGCCTGCACATGGGTGCGACGTGGAAGTTTTGCGCCCATGTGCAGGGAACAAGGGCGAAATTTTGGCCTTATTCCCCACTGCCGCGTAGGATGGGTGAGGATATGTAGAAAGGGATCACCATGAGCGTTCTCGACCGTTTTGAGAAAAGTGTAGAAGGCGCGGTCAATGGCGTGTTCGCCAAGTTCGGGTCCAAGGACCTGCAGCCCGTCGACCTCTCCAGCGCCCTCGAACGCGAAATCGACAATGAGGCGATGCCGGTGGGTCGCGACCGCACGGTGGCTCCGAACGAGTACCGTTTCAAGCTGAGCACCGCCGACTTCGACCGCATCGAGCAGTGGGGTTCGGAGACCCTCGCCAACGAGCTGGCCGACAACCTGACCCAGTACGCCAAGAGCCAGCACTACGCGTTCGTAGGCCCGGTCGTGGTGATCTTCGAGGAGGATCTCGACCTCACCAAGGGCAACTTCAACCTGAGCTCCGAATCGGTGCAGGGCAACGCGGTGCCGGTCACCACGAACGAGCAGTCGCAGTCCGAGCCGATGCTCGAGGTCAACGGCAACCAGTACCTGCTCACCAAGGAGAAGACGGTGATCGGCCGCGGCTCTGGCTGCGACATCATCATCGACGATCCGGGCATCTCCCGCCGCCACATGGAGATCGACATCACCCCCAACGGCGTGATCGCCCGCGACCTCGGCTCCACGAACCACATGTACATCGAAGGCCATCAGGTCCCGATCGCCACGCTGCTCGACGGCAACACGATCACCATCGGCCGCACCCGCATCCTCTACTGGGCCTCCGCGCAGGATCAGGAGTAAGCCCGCGAAGGAGCCGTTCCATGACCGAATTGACCTTCGCCATTCTTAAATACGGGCTGCTCGCCCTGCTGTGGGTGTTCGTATGGCTTGCCATGCGTTCCCTGCACAAGGACATGGAGTCGTTCAGCCCGCATACCTCGCGCACGCATCGCCGCAAGGAGCGTCGTGCGCGCAAGGCCGCCGAATCGCCGGCGCCGGTCGCCACGTCGTCCGCGGTGCCGGTGCACACGCCCGTGCCCGAACGCGCGAACGCGGCGAACGATCTGACCCTGCTGGTCATCATCGACGGTCCGCTCGCCGGCGCTTCAGTGCCACTGAGCGGCAATTCGATCACGCTCGGCCGCGCCGCGTCGAACACGGTCGTGCTGGACGACGAGTTCGCGTCCTCGCACCACGCCCGCGTCTACAAGGATCCGATCACCAACTCGTGGGCCATCGAGGATCTCGGCAGCACGAACGGCACCGTGGTCAACGGCCAGCGCATCAACACACCCACCATCCTCGCCGCGCGCGTGCCCGTGCGCATCGGCGCGACCACCTTCGAATTGAGGTGATCGCCCTATGCCGAATTCCGCCGCTTCGCAAAATCTGTTCCTGTATTCCACGACCGTTTCGGACGTGGGCACCGTGCGTGCCAACAACCAGGATTCGTCGTTCGCCGGCGAGCATCTGGCCGCGATCTGCGACGGCATGGGCGGCCATGCGGGCGGCGATACGGCATCGACGATCGCGATCCGTTCGCTCGCGCACATCGAGCACGACGATGTCAACGGAGACATCCAGACCGTTGCCCACATGCTGGAATCGTCGGTGATCGCCGCGCACGACGCGATCGTCGGCAAGGCCAAGCACGAGCGCAAGCTCGCCGGCATGGGCACCACGGTCGTCGCGCTGGTATTGGTCGCCGGGCACTGGGTGCTCGCCCATATCGGCGATTCGCGCGCGTATCTGCTGCGTGACGGCAAGCTCACGCGCATGACGCACGATCACAGCTACGTCCAGCATCTGATCGACATGGGCCGCATCACGGAAGCGGAGGCGAAGAACCATCCGCAACGCAACGTCGTCATGCGTGTGCTCGGTGATTTCGACATCGACCCACGACCCGATATCGCGATCCGCAAGGCCCACCCTGCGGATCGCTGGCTGTTGTGCTCCGACGGCCTGTGCGGCGTGCTCGAAGACTCGACGATCGAGCAGGTGATGGCCGACTGCACCGACCAGGAGGAGTGCGCGCAGCGGCTCGTCGGCATGGCGCTCAAGGCCGGCAGCACCGACAACGTGACCGCGGTGATCGCGGACGCAACGCTCGCGCTCGACGCGAACGCCTTCGACATCCCGCACCAGACGCTGCTGGTCGGCGGCGCGGTGAGCGCCAGCTCCGAGACGATCGCCGACATCGTGAACGCGCCCGTGGCGACCGCGCCCGCGCTGCGCGCCGACATGAGCTCGCCGGCGACCCGCGCGGCCAAGCTGATCCAGGACCGCGGCGACGCGAAGTCAAAGAACGGCAAGGCTGGCGCCGGCGCGGATCCCGCAAAGCCGCGCGTGGCCCAGCCGTCCGCGGTGCGCGAGGAGATCGGCGACCGCGAAGTGCCCGACACCGGCGAAATCCCGGTCATCCAGAAGTCGGACGGCCGCATCACCACCGATCCGAGCGACCCGGAGGTCGCGCGCGCCATCCACCGCGAGCAGGCGGAACAGCGTAAGGTCCGGCGTACGCGCCGGCACCGCAACCGCTTCCTCGTGCTGCTGAGCGTGATCGTGGCGCTGGCCGCGCTGATTGGCTGCGGCTGGGGCGCGTACGTGTGGAGCCAGAGCCGGTATTACCTGGCGTCCGGCGACGGCGTGATCACGATCTACCAAGGCGTGAACACGAACCTGTTCGGCCTGTCGCTCTCGCACGAGGTCGAGAAGACCGACATCAAGGTGGACTCGCTGCCTGAATCGTGGCAGTCGCAGCTCGAGCAGGGCATCACGGTCGACAGCCTCGAGGAGGCCAAGACGCACGCGAAGTTCATCGAGGCCGAGCGCGACAAGGAGACGCAGAAGAACGAGGCGAGCACGCCGAGCTTCGGCGCGGCCGACGACGCGATCGACAACGGCAACTCGAGCGACTCGTCCAAGTCCGACAGTTCCAGCAACTCGAACAGCTCGAACAAGTCGTCCGGCACGTCCAACACCAAGTCCAACTCATCGAATTCGTCCAACTCAACCGGCACGAACAGCTCATCGAACGGAGGTGACGCGCAATGATCGCAACCCGATTGCGGCAGATCTCGCTGCTGCTGTTCGCGATGCTGATCGGTTTCGTCGCGTTCTTCCAGATGTTCGAGCGCACGACCGGCAGCTTTCCGACGAATTACGCGATCGCGCTCGGCGCGGTCGTCGTGCTGTACCTCGTGCTGTGGGCGCTGACGATCAGGTTCCAGCCGTACGCGAGCCAGTCGATCATGCCGTGCGTGCTGCTGCTGAGCGCGATCGGCACGACGATGATCGCGCGCATCGACTATGCGAAGGACACGACGGTCGGCTTCCGGCAGCTGCTGTGGATCGCGGCCGCGCTCGTATTGTGCTGCATACTGATCGTCGCGATGCAGGACTACCGCATCCTGCGCCGCTTCTCGTACGTGAGCATGGTGGTGGGCCTGATCCTGCTGCTCTCCCCCATGATTCCGGGCCTCGGCATCGACATCAACGGCGCAAGCGTGTGGATCAAGATCCCGTTCACGTCGAGCACCGTGCAGCCGGCCGAGTTCGCCAAGCTGTTCCTCGCGTTCTTCTTCGCGTCCTACCTGTTCGACCACCGCGACCAGCTGGCCGTCGGCGGCAAGAAGTTCCTCGGCCTGCAGCTGCCGCGCATCAAGGACATGGGCCCGATCATCATCATCTGGGGCGTGTCGATGGGCGTGCTCGTGCGCCAGCACGACCTGGGCACCTCGCTCATGTTCTTCGCGATGTTCGTCGCGATGCTGTACGTGGCCACCGGCCGCAAAAGCTGGATCGTGATCGGCCTGCTCGCGTTCGCGGCCGGCGCGGTCGTCGCGGCGCGCATCTTCAGCCATGTGGGCGCGCGCGTCGACGCATGGTTGCAGCCGTTCAGCAACGAGCAGTACAACATGGAGTTCGGCGGTTCGTACCAGATCGTCACCGGCCTGTTCGGCCTGTCGTCGGGCGGACTCGCGGGCACCGGGCTCGGCCAGGGCCACCCCGATCTGACCCCGTACGCGAACTCCGACTACATCTACGCTTCCGTGGGCGAGGAAATGGGCCTCGCCGGCCTGTTCGCGGTGCTCGTGCTGTACCTGCTCATCATCGCGTCCGGCTTCATCACGGCCATGAAGATCAAGGACGGCTTCGGCAAGCTGCTCGCCTCCGGTCTCGTGTTCACGATGGCGTTCCAGGTGTTCACGGTCGTCGGCGGCATCACGCTCGTCATCCCGCTGACCGGCATGACCATGCCGTACATGGCCGCAGGCGGCTCGTCGATCATCGCGAACTACCTGCTCGCAGCGCTGCTCGTGGTCATCTCGAACGCGGCGAACAAGCCCGAGCCGCCCACCGACCTGTCTGAAACGTTCCAGTATGAGGCGCTGGCCGCCTTGCGCGACCACGAACTCAAGGAGCGTGGTAACCGATGAACAAATCTCTACGCCAGCTGTTCACGGCCGTACTGGTATTGTTCGTGATCCTCGGCATCTCCAGTTCGGTCTTCACCGCATTCGTCGACGACGATCTCAACGCCGACTCGCGCAACACGCGTTCGCTGTACCGCACGTACGGCACGCCGCGCGGCGCGATCCTCGCGTCCGACGGCACGGTGATCGCGCAGTCGGTCGCCACGAACGACGCGTTCAAATACCAGCGCCAGTACTCGAACGGCCCGCTGTACGCGCCGATCACCGGCTATTTCTCGATCTCGCACGGCATCGGCCCAGAAGGCAACGGCATCGAAAGCTCGCGCAACGAGCTGCTCAGCGGCCAGGCCGACGCCCTGCTGTGGGAGCGGTTCAAGGCCGTGCTCGCCGGCACGCAGAACACCGGCGCGTCGATCGAAACGTCGATCGATTCCAAGTTGCAGACGCTCGCGTACCAGCTTCTGGACGGCAAGGACGGTTCGGTGGTCGTGACCGAGCCGAAGACCGGCCGCATCCTCGCGATGGTGAGCACGCCGAGCTACGATCCGAACACGCTCGCCACACACGCCACGGCCGACGCGAACAAGGCCTTCCAAGAGCTTGTGGGCGACGAGTCGAATCCTATGCTCAACCGCGCGATCCGCCAGCTCTACCCGCCGGGATCCACGTTCAAGACCGTGGTGGCGGCCGCCGCGCTCGAAACCGGCGACTACGACCTCGACACGCAGATCCCGGCCGGCGCCAGCTACACGCTGCCCGGCACGGCCACCGCGCTCACCAATTCCAGCACGGCCGGCGGCGGCACGAACGGCAAGATCTCACTCGAGGACGCGATGGCGTACTCGTCGAACACCGCATTCGCGCAGCTGGGCGTCGCGCTCGGCGCGGACAAGGTCGAGGCGATGGCCGAAAAGCTCGGCTACGGCAAGTCGTTCACCGTGGACGGCACCACATCCACCGGCAACCCGATGACGTCGGTCGAGTCGAAGTTCCCGTCCGATCCGACCGACGACCGGCTCGCGCTGGCCTCGATCGGCCAAGGAGACAACCAGATCACGCCATTGCAGAGCGCGATGATCGCCTCCGCGATCGCGAACGACGGCGTGCTCATGAAGCCGACGCTGGTCGACCGCGTGCGTTCGAGCGACCTGTCGGTGATCTCGGAGACGAAGGCGCAGGTGATGCGCCAGGTCTTCAGCGCGGACACCGCGAACAAGCTGACGACCGCGATGCAGTCCGTGATCACCAAGGAATACCCGTCGCTCGAGATCGACGGCGTGAACGTGGCCGCGAAAACCGGCACCGCGCAGATCGGCACCGCCAACCAGAGCATCGACGGCTGGATCATGGGCTTCGCGCCCGCCGAGAACCCGCAGATCGCGATCTCGGTGGTCGTGCATAATACTGATCTCTACGGATCGCTGGCCGCAGGCCCGATCATGAAGTCGTTGATGGAGGAGGCGCTGAAGAAATGAAACTGATCGAAGGACAGCTGATTCACCGCCGCTACCGTCTCGACCGCCGCCTTGCACAGGGCGGCATGGGTGAGGTCTGGAAGGCGTACGACATCCAGCTCAACCGTCCGGTCGCCATCAAGGCGCTGCGTTCCGACCAGTCCAACATCGAGTCGAAACTGCAGCGGCTGCGTGCGGAAGCGCACAATTCCGCCAATCTCGCGCATCCGAACATCGCCGCGCTGTTCGAATACTACGAGCACGACGGCATCGGCTTCCTCATCATGGAATACGTGCCGTCGAAGTCGCTCGCGGACATCTACCACGAGCGCGGCGCGATGCCGCCGACCGAACTGCTGCCGATCCTCATCCAGACCGCGCGCGGCCTGTTCGTCGCGCACAGCCACGGCGTGATCCACCGCGACGTCAAGCCGGCCAACATCATGGTCTCCGACACCGGCGAGGTGAAGATCACCGACTTCGGCGTCTCCTACTCCACCAACCAGGAGCAGATCACGCAGGACGGCATGGTCGTGGGCACCGCGCAGTACATCTCCCCCGAGCAGGCGCAGGGACAGCAGGCCACGCCGCAGTCCGACATCTACTCGCTCGGCGTCGTCGCGTACGAAGGCCTGTGCGGGCACCGTCCGTTCACGGGAGCCACGCCGGTCGACATCGCGGCCGCGCACGTGAACGATCCGGTGCCGCCGCTGCCCGACGCGATCGACCTTCAGCTGCGCCAGTTCGTCATGTCGATGCTGGAGAAGGATCCGCTCGACCGGCCGAAGGACGCGCTGGTCGTCTCGCGCACGCTGGCGCGCATCGAACGCCGGCTGCTCGACCAGCAGACCGCCGCGAGCGACGACACGATGACCGGCACCGGACGACTGCTGCGCCGCGTGACCAGCAAGCCGCACGCGGTGAACACGATGCTGCACGCGATGGATCCGAAAACGATCATCCCGTCCGGGGATTCGCCGGTGCCCGCCGCGCCGATCGTCATCACACCTGATCAGGCCGCGGCGAACGCGGCGGTGGCAGCGGAACCGCGCGCCGATACCGGCGGGGCCGCGCCGATCATCGTGCCGGATGCGGGTGCCGCGACTGCCGCGGGCAATGCGGGCAACGTCACCGCCGAGGGCGAACCACCGATCGACGCGGGGATCGCGCCCGATCTCACGTCGGCGAGTCTGCCGAACATCCCGATGGCGACGAACACCGCCACCAACGCCGTAACCGATACAACCGGCACGACCACACCCGGCGCAACCGGCACGAACGGCGTGGCGAATGCCGCAAACGCGACCGGCATGACGAACGCGACGGACACCGTCGACGCGCCGGCCGGCGTACAAATCAGCTTGGATAAGGCCGCATCCGAAATGCGGGACTCATGGAAGGAACAGCAATGAGCAGCATGCCCAATTCGCTCGCCGATGGCCGGTATCAGCTCGGCCAGCTCGTCGGCCGCGGCGGCATGGCCGAAGTGCGCGTGGCGCTCGATACGCGCCTCGGGCGCACGGTCGCCGTCAAGATCATGCGTTCCGATCTGGCGAACGACCAGATCTTCCTGTCGCGGTTCCGTCGCGAGGCGCACGCGGTCGCGCAGATGAACAACCCGAACATCGTCAACATCTACGATTCGGGCGAGGAGACGGTGACGGCCGAGGACGGCTCGACCGAGCACCTGCCGTACCTGGTGATGGAGTACGTGAAGGGCCAGACCCTGCGCGACATCATCAAGGTGAACGGCGCGCTCTCCCAGCGAGACGCGGAACAGATCATGCTCGGCGTACTCAACGCGCTCGAGTATTCGCACCGCATGGGCATCATCCACCGCGACATCAAGCCCGGCAACATCATGATCTCCGACCAGGGCGTGGTCAAGGTCATGGACTTCGGCATCGCGCGTGCGCTCGACGATTCCGCCGCGACGATGACCCAGTCGCAGGGCGTGGTCGGCACCGCGCAGTACCTCTCCCCCGAGCAGGCGCGCGGCGAGACCGTCGACATGCGCTCCGACCTGTATTCGGCCGGCTGCGTGCTGTACGAGATGCTGACCGGACGGCCGCCGTTCACCGGCGACTCGGCCGTGGCGATCGCGTACCAGCATGTGTCGGAAGTGGCGACGCCGCCTTCCGCCGTGGTGCCCGGACTGCCGAAGATGTGGGATTCGATCGTGGCCAAGGCGATGGCCAAGGACCGGCAGAACCGCTACGCGACGGCCGCCGAGTTCAAGACCGACATCCTGACGTTCATGAACGGCGGCGTGCCGGTGGCGGCCGCGTTCAACCCGCTGACCGACCTGTCGAACATGAAGGCGCGCAAGCAGGCCGAACAGAACGATCCGACGGCGACCGCGGCGATGAGCCCGACGATGGCCATGCCGGGCGTTCCGGGCGCGGCCGGCGTTCCCGGAGTTCCGGGGGTTCCCGGGGCCGTAGGCGAGACGACCACCACGCAGGCGTTCAACCCGGTGACCGGCCAGTTCGAGGCGATCCCGGCCATGCAGCCCAACTACGGCAATGGCAGCACGGCGGTCCGGTCCCGCACCGAGCAGCGTGAGGCGGCGGCGAAGTCCGGCAAACGCAAGAAGGCCATCGCGGCGTCGATCATCTGCGCGCTGGTCGCGATCATCGCGATCGCCGGCATCTACGTCGTGCTGCACGGCGGCGCGGCGAACGTGGTCGAACAGCAGGTCGAGATCCCCGACTTCACGTCGATGTCGGGCGTGACGCGCGACAAGGTCCGTTCCGAACTCACCGATCTCGGCCTCACGCCGAAGATCACCGACGACAACGACTCCGACAAGGCCGAAGGCACCGTGACCAAGCAGAGCCCGAAGGGCGGCAACAAGGTCGCTAAGGGCAGCACGGTCGAGGTGTGGTTCTCGACCGGCCCGAAGTCCGAAACGGTTCCGGATGTCAAGGAGATGAGCCAGTCCGAGGCGATCAGCGCGCTGACCGCGAAGGGGTTCAAGGTCAGCGACACCGTGCAGACCGTCGACAGCACGATTGAGGCGAACAAGGTCGTCAAGACCGATCCCGCCGCGGACTCGTCCAAGCCGAAGGGCACCACGATCACGCTGTACGTGTCCACCGGCAAGATGAGCATGCCTGACGTGACCAACCAGCCGCTCGCGGCCGCGCAGCAGACGCTGTCGGACATGGGCCTGAAGAGCCAGAGCACGTCGGAGGAATACGACGACAACGTGGCCGAGGGCTCGGTGATCAGCACGAACCCGTCCGCAGGCGAGTACGTGGATTCGACCATGACGATCTCGATCGTCGTCTCGAAGGGCAAGGAACCGGTCAAGAAGGTGACGATCCCGTCCACCATCGCGCTCGGTTCGAGCAGCGCCACCGTGAGCGCCGTGACCTCGCAGCTCGAGGCGCTGGGACTGAAGGTGGCGATCGCAAGCGGCAGCCCGAGCTCCGGCAGCGCGATCGTGACCGCCACGGACCCGGGACTGGGGCAGGAGGTCGACGAGGGATCCACGGTGACGCTCACCACGAAGGAGGCGTCGTCGTCCGGCTCCAACGGTTCCGAGTCCAACGGCAGCTCCGGCTCCACGGATTCCAACGGTTCGAGCAACTCGAACGGCGGGTCCACATCGAACGGTTCTGGCTCTTCCGATACCAACGGGTCTGGTTCCGACTCGAACGGATCCTCCTCCGGCACGTCCTCCGGCTCCAGCTCGGAAGGTTCCAGCACCACCAATAACTAGGTTCCTCCGCAGCCGCCCCCGGAACCCCCGTAACCCCTCGGTTCCGGGGGTTCCGGCTTAATAGGTTTGTTCTGGTTCCGGGGGTTCTGGTTCCGGGGGTTCTGGTTCCGGGGGTTCTGGTGGTTCTGGTTGACTCGACAGCCGGCCATCGATACCGTTCGGCAGCCAGAAGTCTTGGCCCATCACGGAGAGACCCCGGTCGATCATCTCGGCCGGGGTCTCTCCGTCTCGCTAAAACCGTCTTCCGTTGTCCGGTGTCTTCCGTTGTCCGGTGTCCTCCGCAAATAGGTATATCCGGACTCACCCTCCCGGGCTTACGGCCGGTTTCCCTACCCAAACCGACCGTATGCCCGGGAAGGTGAGCGTAAGTGGGTATATCCGGATTCACCCTCCCGGGCTTACGGCCGTTTCAGTCGAGTGAAACGGCCGTAAGCCCGGGAGACGGAAAGCGTGTCACAGCACCTCCCCGGGCTTATGCCTGTTTTGAAACCTTCGTTCCGACCGTATGCCCGGGAGAAAAGCTACACGAGATCCCCGCTATCCCACACACGGGTTATCTCCGGTATCTCCCGGGCTTACGGCCGGTTTGGTCGAGTGAAACGACCGTATGCCCGGGAAGGCGAGCGTAAGTGGGTACATCCGGACACCGAAAACCATAGGTGGGTATATCTGGTCTAGTTAGAGCCTCAGGCGAGGTCTATCTAGTCCAGATATGCCCACTTTCGGTATTTCGGGGTACCGGATGGTCCAGATATACCCACCTTCCCCGCTAATCTCCGTTGCTTGGGCGGGTTCCCGGGCTTACGGCCGGTTTGGGTAGGGAAACCGGCCGTAAGCCCGGGAGGGTGAGTCCGGATCTGTCCACTTACCGTCTTTTGGAGTTTAGACCCGACTATTCGGAGTCCGAAGTTACCCACTTTTACTGTTTGGGATTACTGGACAGTCCGGATTTGCCCACTTATGACCCACTTACTTGTTGACTTTGGGCTTGAGACCGGCGGACTTGGCGACGGCACTGGGCTGGCCGCACACCTTGAGCCAGTTGGCGAGCAGACGGTAACCGTCCTGGGTCATCACGGATTCGGGATGGAACTGGACCGCGTACATCGGCAGGTCGCGGTGCTTGATGCCCTGGATGATGTGGTCGCCCTGCGTCCACGCGGTCACGACCAGCTCGTCCGGCACGGAATCCGGCTCGACGGCCAGCGAATGATACCGGGTCGCGGTCATCGGATTGGCTACGCCCTCGAAGATCTCGTCGTCGATATGCTCGACCTGGCTCGTCTTGCCATGCATGATCGTCGGCGCATGGTCGACCGTGCAGCCGAACACCTCGGCCAACGCTTGCAGGCCCAGGCACACGCCGAACATCGGTTTCTTCTCGGCCGCGCACAGACGGATCACGTCTTCGCTCGCGCCTGATTCGGCCGGCGCGCCCGGGCCGGGGGAAATCAGCACGCCGTCGTAGCCGTCGAGCACGCCGGGCCGGGAGGGGTCGATCGCGTCGTTGCGCACCACCGTCACCGTGGCGCCCAAAGTCTTGAGATACCCGACGATCGTGTACACGAACGAGTCGTAGTTGTCGACCACCAGGATGCGCGCCGAATCCGTCATGTTGTCTCCTTACGCAACGAGCCACAGTACCTGCATACTGTGGCTCAGTGTAGTCGAGGGTGGCGGTGGGCGGCCTACCGGTGCCCATTTTTCTCGGCCTCTTTATCGTTGCCATGAATTGTCTAATCTCGACGGATAGTCGACGCATGTCTCGGGGCACGGTTGACACCATTACTTCCCGTTACCTCCCGGGCATACGGCCTGTTTGGGCGGTCAAAACGGGCGTAAGCCCGGGAGGTTGCGGGACGTTGCGGAAGGGTGCGGGCATTGCAGGACGTTGCGGGAGGGTGCCACCGGAAGGTTGCGGGAGGGTACGGGACGTGCGGAAGGGTGCGCGGCGTTGCGGGAGGCTGCCACCGGGAGGTTGCCATGAATCGGCACGAATCGATATGAAAGACGATATGAAAGACAATACGAAAGGATAAACCCGGGCTTCGTGGTATCCGGCTTCTGGCTACCCCTCAGTCCGCTTCGCAGCCAGCTCCCCCGGCAGGGGTGGGGAACCGCCTAAGTTCAAGAAGGCTATTCGCTGTTTGTGGTGGGTGATGGTCAGGTGGTGGTGACGGCTTTGAGGTCGAGTTTGCCGCAGGTCAGGTAGATCATGGTGGCGAAGTAGTCCATGTTGCGGAAGCCCCTCGCCCGTCGTT
>NZ_JAHBBG010000002.1 GCF_019331715.1 Bifidobacterium simiiventris | reverse complement strand
CACGCGCATGCTGCTGACTCATCGACACACTAACACTGCTACCCTTGACCACGGAGGCTCCTTCGCTAGAACGGTTAGGTTTAAGGCACCACCCATTCTGCCTAGAAGCCTCTCGTCATACCAACCCCACCATCAAAACAACAAACACGGTCGCCGCAACGGTGCGTCTGACGGCAAGCACCGTCCAATGCTACGATCATGCATCACACGACGACCGATCCGTCGCCGGACGCATCTTCCAAGCGTATCCGCTTCCCGACCGGACATTGTTTTCGGCGCGCCACGAACGCCGATCCGGTATCGCTTTGGTTTGTTACCCCATCGGACCGTCGGCCGAGGAGCCGCGCGCGTCGAGCAGACGCTGGCCCCATTTCTCGAATTCCTTGAGGGCGGGGATGATGGCGTAGCCGTTGGCGGTGAGCGCGTATTCGACTCGCGGCGGCACCTCGTTGTATTGGGTGCGGCTGACGAGCCCGTATTCCTCGAGGTCGCGCAGCGTGTTGGTGAGCATCATGTTGGTGATGCCGAGCTCGCGTTTGATCTCGTTGTACCGGGCGGCGCCGCGCACGGACAGCACGTACATGACCGGCAGCTTCCACTTGCCCTCGATCGCCTTGAACGCGTAGCCGATGGCGCAGGTCGGCGCGGTGAGACTTACGTCGGCTTCCGCGGCGACATGTACGTCAGGCAGCGTGGCCGTTTCGTTTGATTCGACTTGCTCGTTCATGGTTTCCCATCCTAACATCGTTGCCATATTCCAAAAATCAGTTTTTTATTCTAAGAACAAAAAGTATATGTACTCATGCATACTGTCCTTATCGGAACACCGTGGAACACGCATCCGCGGCAAGACAACCAAACCGATCGAAAGGACCGATCATGGCCAAGCACATTCTCGTCATCCAGGGCAGCCCGACCAAGGGCGGCAACGCCGACATGCTCGCCGACGCGTTCATCGAAGGCGTCGAGTCCGCCGGCAACACCGCGACCAAGCTCACGCTCGCGGACATGGACATCGCGCCGTTCACCGGCTACGACCAGCCGGCCGACGACATGACGACCGTGATGGAGCAGATGAAGGCGGCGGATGGCATCGTGATCGCCACGCCGACCTATTGGATGCAGTTCTCCGCGCAGATCAAGGCGATGATGGACCGCCTGCCGTTCAACGCGCACGACGATCTCGCCGGCAAGGAGTCGGCGCTGCTGGTCGCCGGAGCCAGTCCGGAAGAGGTGCTCGCCAAGAACGTGCTCGGCTACTACGAGATGTGCTTCGGCGAAAGCCTCGGCTGGAAGATCAAGGGTTCCGTGCTGGCCGCCGGCGTGTTCGCGCCCGGTCAGGTCGCCGGCACCTCGTATCTCGACAAGGCGCGCGAACTCGGCCGCGAGTTCTGAGCCGCGCATTCCACGCATCCCCCATCGCACCGCATACCGAACAGCAAGTCCCGAAGGAGCATCATCATGCAGATCGCACTCATCACCGGTTCGGGCCGCAAGGGCGGCCTCGGCTACGAGACCGCCCGTCAGCTCGGCGAGGCCGGCTATCACATCATCCTCGCCGCACGCCGGCCGGAACTCGCGCAGCTCACGCAGGAACTCATCGACGCCGGCATCTCCGCCAGCTATGTGCGTCTCGACACCACCGACGAGGCAAGCGTCGAGGCGGCCGCCGCGGAAGTCGACCGCCGCTTCGGACGGCTTGACGTACTGGTCAACAACGCGGCGTCCATGCGCGCCGGCGCATCCGTCGAACAGCAGGACATCGCCGAGATGCGCGCCGTGCTTGACACGAACGTGATCGGCACGTGGATCGTCACGCAGAAGTTCATTCCGCTGTTGCGCAAGTCGGAGCACGGCCGCATCGTCAACGTGTCCAGCGGCGCCGGCTCATACGGCGACCCGCAGTACGGGTTCCTGCACGGCGCGATGGGCATCCCCGCGTCCGGATACGGCATCTCCAAGCTCGCGCTCAACGGGTTGACGATCAAGACGGCGAAGGAGCTTGCCGCCGATCGTATCCTCGTCAACGCGGTCTGCCCGGACATCACCGACACGTTCGGTTCGGGCATGTTCGGCCGTCCGGTCGAGGTGAGCGCGAAAAGCGTGACGTGGGCGGCGATGCTGCCCGACGACGGTCCGACCGGCGGCTTCTTCCGCGACGGCCGGCCGCTGCCGTGGTGACGACCCACCGAGCGTCAGTCTCCCGAATCGATCGTCCCATGCGGTACAGTAGTGGCAATACGCGCAAACCGTATGATCGCCACCGCCGCAACGCAGTCGAAGGAGACATCATGAAAACGCTGGTCCTCGTCTTTCACCCCGATCTGAGCCGCTCCCGCGCGAACGCCGCGCTCATGGCCGCCGCGCAACAGGACACCGATGGCAACGTCACCATGCGTGACGAATACGCGCTCTACCCGAACGGCAAGATCGACGTGGCCGCCGAACAGCAGCTCGTCGAGCAGCATGATCGCATCGTGCTGCAGTTCCCGCTCTACTGGTATTCCGCGCCCGCACTGCTCAAGGAGTGGGAGGACAAGGTGCTCGAATACGGCTGGGCGTACGGCACGGACGGTGAAGCGCTTAAGGGCAAGCATATCATGGTCGCCACGACCGCCGGCGGGCCGGAATCCGAATACCAGCCGGTCGATGACGGCGCGACGATCGACGAGGTGCTCTCGCCGTACCGTATGATGGCCCGATACACGCATGCCGTGTGGCTGAAGCCGTTCGTCGTGTTCGAGTCGATGGAACTGGACGATGCGGCGCTCGCCGACGCGGGACGGCGGTATCGCGAGGCACTGCTGGCCGAATAACATAGTCGGCAGCGCTTTCGTCACATATGATTCCGTGCGCCCAGTGTTCTCATACGCATTGGGCGCGTTTCTATTGCAGCACGGCGCCGATCGCGTCCACGAACGCCTGGACGGCGGCGGACGGTTCCTTGGGATAGAACAGCCCATAGGCGATGGTCAGATCCCAGTCCACCGGCATCGGGCGGATCATGGGATGGATGCCGGTGCCGAAGGTGCGGGCGAGGATCAGATCGCCGCTGGCCGCGCACGCGTTGAAATCGTCGAACGTATACGACCGCATGTCAATCAGCGTGACGCCCGGCACCGCGGACAGCACGGCCCGCGCCCGATCCATCGCATCATTGACGCCGGGCGCGGGGATATGGATGCGCTGGCCTTCCAGATCATTCAAGTGCAGCGTCGAGCCGGAGCGGACCGATAGCTGATTCGACAGGGGCACGCCCATGCGCAGCGGATACTCACCCAGTTTGAGCACGTTGCAGTCATGCTCCCGACGCCCCGGAGAGAAGCCGTTGGCCGTCATGTCCACGTCCTCGCCGAGATGGTCGAGCGCAGTCATGAATCCGTCGGGGCCGTCCGCCAGCGAGACCAGCTCCAGACTCACGTGACGTCCCTGGTTCGTGAGCCAGACCGATGCGCGCGGCCACAGTTCGAGCAGCGGGGTCGCCGGACGCAGCATGGATACGGCGAGCCGGACCATCTCCCCCGCCGTTCGTTCCAGTTGCCGCGCATGCTGCAGCGACCGTTCGCTTTGCCGGATCAGGCCGCGCGCGTCCTCGATCAACGCGCGTCCGGACGCCGTGGGGGTCACGCCGTTGTTGGTCCGGTCGAACAACGTCAATCCGTATTCGTGTTCGAACCCGGCGATCTGTTTGATCACCGCGGTCGCCGACAGATGCAGCCGTTGCGCCGCTCGGCTGAAACTGCCGCATTCCTCCGCCGCGATGATGGCGTCCAATCGCCTGTCGTACATGCCGCCTCCGTCCCGCGCGCGCCTGTTGCATTCTTCCCAACATCAGTTATAACCAAAAGAGCGCACTCGAATACCACAAGGCGTCACGATACAGACCGGACGCATAGCCGGCGACCATACAATGCGATATCGGAAGCATCCGTCGATCATCATGTCCGACGCGACGGACGATATCGTGAAGGGAAGTCGTTATGCCGGCAATGGCAAGGAGACAGCGCATAACCGAACGTGCGAACGAACGCGGATCCATGACCGTCGACATCGCGCTCATCATGGCCGCGGCATTCTTCTACATGGCCGGCACCATGATGGGCACCACATTGATCGTCGGATACTCGCACTCTCTGGGTGCGAGCGCAACGCTGGCGGGCACGATAGCCGGCACGATGAACATCGTCTCGCTGCTGTGCCGGCCGTGGGCGGGGCGACTCAGCGACCACGCCCCGCTGCGCCGGTTCGCGATGGTCGCGATCATGCTGCTGATCGTCGCCAACGCCGACTACGCGGCCTCGCCCGATGCGGCGTCGATCCTGGCGGCCCGCATCGTCAACGGCATCGGCTTCTCCGGCCTGTCCGTATGTCTTGCGGCCTGGCTGACCGCATTGATCCCGTTGGATCACATCGGCAAGGGCATGGGGTACTACGGCATGGTCAACGCTCTGGCCATGGCGCTCGGCCCCGCCGCCGGCATCCGTCTGCGTTCGCAGTTCGGATATCATGTGACGTTCGCTGTCGTCGCCGCCGCGATGATCGTCGCTCTTGTGCTGGTGTCGTTCGCGCACGACAACATGGCGCGGCGCAACGCGGCAACGGCATCGACGGCGGGGGCTTCGATGCCGCAGGCCGATACCGGTCTTCGGGGATTTGTCGAACGGACGATTTCGGTGCGCGTGATCCCGGTGGCGTTCGTGTTCATGCTGTTCGCCATCCCCTACTGCGCCACGCAGTCGTACATCGTCACCTATGTGGAGGCACGGCGGCTGCCGGTGGACGTCGGCCTGTTCTTCCCGCTGTACGCGGTCGCGTTGCTGGCGTTGCGCGTGGCCATGCGCAACCTGTTCGACCGGCGTTCGTTCCGATGGTTCCTATGGTTGTGCGCGGCGTGCATGATGGTCTCGCTCGGTGCGCTCACGGTCATGCGCGGCAACGGGGTCATGCTGGTCGCCGCCGTGTTCATGGCGGCGTCCTACGGCATCATGAGTTCGGTCAGTCAGTCCGCCGCCGTACGTCTGGCCGGGGCCGGTCATGGCGGGCGCGGCAACGGCACGTACTACATCGGGCTGGATCTGGGCATGGCGTTGGGGCCAATCATCGGCGGCGTCCTGTATGAGCGGGTCGATCCGGCGTGGTTCTATCCGATGCTGATGATCGCCATGCCGGCGGCGGTCATCGTGTATCTTGTTGCGGGGCATGCCCGCGGACGGCGGTGAAGAAGAATCTCGGGAACGGGAAGATGACGCTGCCGTCCGACTGTGTCGGATACGCGTCGCGCACGCGCCCGAACACCGCGTTCTCGAATGCCGCGCGCTCGCCGTCGTCCGCAAGCGCCTGCAGGTATGGGCGAAGTCCGGTGCCGCGATACCAGTCCATGATGGCCTCGTGCGAGGGCAGCGTGTGCATGTACGTGATCTTCCAGATGCGGAAGGCTTCGGCGTTCGCGTGCAGCAGCTCCCAGTATTCGGGCGGCGTGAGGTTGAAGAACTCACGGCTCTGCGGCAGCCGTTCCGCGTAGGCCGGCGAATGCACGAGAGCCGCGATGATACGGTGGATCGGCTCCTCGTAGTTCATCGGCGTCTGCACGGCCAGCATGCCGCCCTTGCGCAGCAATCCGAGCATCGCGGGGATGAGATGCGCGTGGTCGGGCACCCATTGGATGCACGCGTTGGAGAGCACCACGTCGAAGTCGTGCGGCAGTGCGGCCAGTTCGTCCGGTTTCGACACGTCGCACAGCGCAAAGTCGATGTCCGGATGGGCGTCGCGCGCCGCGGCGATCATTTCGGGCGAATTGTCCACGCCGAGGATCGTCGCGTGCGGATAGCGTTCGCGCAGCACGGCGGTGCTGTTGCCCGGCCCACAGCCGATGTCGAGCACGCGCGTGACCGTTCCGTCGTCCGGCGGCAGTTGCGCGGCGAGATCGCGCGACGGCTGCGTGCGTTCCTTGTTGAATCGCAGATACTGTTCGGAATCCCATATGACCATGCGGTTCACGCTAGTTCCGCACGCAGTTCGCGTCCATCATGCCGTCCGCATGTCGGTCGCTGATCGTCGGTCTGTTCCGCGTCCCGCCCCGAAAGTGTGTTGCGGAACGTTGCGGAATGGGCAAACACGATCGGATTGCCGCCCAGCGAAAACCATTGTCCCGTCTGGCGCAACGACGATTCCGCCAGACGGACATTCAGTGTCGCATCATGATGAGCATCATCTTGGATGCTTCCGCGGCGTACACCGCATGCGGCAGCCGGGTCGGGAAGTGAAGGATGCCGCCCGGCACGAGATCCACGGTCTTGCCGCCGCCGGTGACCTTGAGATGTCCTTCGAGGCATTGCACGAGCACCGGCATGGCGGCGGTGTGCTCGCTCAGTTCCTGGCCCTTGTCGAAGGAGAAGAGCACCACGTTGGCGCCCTCCACCTGCATCACGGTGCGCGAGACGGTCGCTTCGGGCTGCACTTCGACTAGCGGTTTCAGATCGTCGATGAACTCCATCACTTGGGACTGCTGCGTTTCGTTCTCATTGTTCGTCTGTTCGCTCATCATCGAACTCCTTCATGCTCGTTGTCTGCCTGCCGGTGCCGGCTCCGCGAAAAAGCTGGCACCGGCACGGTCATACGGTCAATCTTCGTGAGGCGACCGACCCGTCGCCTCACGCATCCTTCCAGCGTATCCTGTCGCGCGGAACGCTATCGTCGGCGCGCCACGAACGCGACGCCGGTCAGCTTGTCACCGTACGTGTCGAACACGCGGCGCATCTGCATGACGCGCGCCCGCAGATCACGGTGGGTCAGCACGTTGCGCACGATGCGCAGCACTCCGACCACCCCCTCGTCCGCCAGATTGCGGCGCATCTTCAGCAACGCCATCGGCTCGCCGCCGCTCCACAGCACGTCGAATCCGGCGGATTCGAGCAGTGCGCGCCATTCGGCCTCGGTCAACGGTCGGGCGTTGACCTTGATGGCCCGGGCGAGATCCTTGCGGATCGCGTCCTTGACGGATTCGTCGAGATCGTCCGGTGCGAGACCCATTTCGTGGATCGCGTACAATCCGCCCGGGGCGAGCAGACGATGCGCCTCACCGATGATCGCCCGTTTGCCGCGTTCAGACTGCATGGTGAGCATCGCCTCGCCGACCACCACGTCCGCGGACGCGTCGGGCAATCCGGTCCGCGAGGCGTCGGCCAGCACGCAGGTGCCGTCCACCGAGGCCGCCAGCGGCTTGATGATGTTCACCACCTGCGCATCCCGGTCGACGCCGGTGTATGCCGACGGTCCGGCTTCCATGATCAGCCGCGTGGTGCGACCCAGTCCCGGCGCGAATTCCACCACACGCCGGCCGGCGATCGCCACCTGCGCGAGCATGCGCTTGGTGAGCCGTTCGCCGCCCGGCCTGAGCACGCGTTTGCCAAGATGGGCCAGCACCCAGTGTCCCTGCATGTGTTCCGCATCGCGGTCGGCTTGCGGAAGATTTGCGGACGGAATATCCGCGCCCACGGCGCGTTCGGTCTTCGTATGTTCACTCATTCGTCCCAGCTTACGGGATCGATCCGTCGCACAACAGACTGGTGTCCCGCGCCAAATTGTGGTATGCGGCGCCCCACCGGCTCACTGCGCGACGTCGGTCAGGTACGGCGCGCAGACTTGTGCGCAGTAGTCCCAGATGCGGCGTTCTCCGTCCGGCGATATCCACTTGGCGTCGATGCGCTTGCGCCGCATGTTGCCCCAGAATTCGCCGCTGATGCCTTCGACGGCCGGCGACGCGGCCATGAGCACGCTCGTGCGCGCGCCGTGCCGGGCGGTGCGGATGAACGGCAGCCATAGGATGATCAGCGGCAGCATCCACGGCGACTTGCGGAGTGATTCGCGTTGCAGCGCGGTCGCGGCCGAGCCGGGTTCGACCGTGTTCACGGTGACGTTGCGCATGCCATCCGCCTTGAGTCGCGCATCAAACTGCCGCATGAGCCACCAGACGTACAGTTTGGAGAATCCGTAGGCCCGTGCCATTGAATAGTGACGTTCCAGTTCGACGTCGTCGAGGATCGGCCGGCCGGCCTGACGGTAGGATTCGCTGGCGACGGTGACGATGCGCGCGGACGGGCTGCGCTTGAGCAGCGGCAACAGCAGGTTGGTCAGCAGGAACGGCGCGAGCGTGTTGATGGCGAATGTCTTCTCGTGGCCTTCGGCGGTGACCTCGCGGGTGGAGCCGAACTGTCCGCCGGCGTTGTTGACGAGCACGTCGAGCCGGTCGTAGGTCGCGTTGATGTCGGCGGCGAATCGTGCGACTTCGCTCATCAGCGACAGGTCGGCGACATGGGCGTGCACGTCGCGGTTGCCGGTTTGCTCGATGATCCAGTCGCGTACTTCCTGTGTTTTGCGCGGGTTGCGGCCGTGCATGATGATCGTGTGACCTTGTGCGGCGAGCGCGAGCGCGGTCTGTTTGCCGATGCCGCTGGATGCGCCGGTGATGAGGATGGTTTTCTTGGGATCGGTTGCGTTGGATGATGCGCGGAGCATTGTTGTCGGATGCCTTCCGGTTATGATGGTACAAGTGTGACATCAACGACGGTAATCGGCGACCGACGGCCGGCGCAAGCCGCTCGGGTACGGCGATGACAGAACGGGAGGAAGTGTGACATGGGAGACGACAGGCAGCAGATCATCGACGATCAGACCACCAATAATCGTCCCGCAGACCATCGGCCGACCGCCGATCAAGTCGCGGATCGCCGACTGGCCACATTGCATCGCAACAACGAGGAGTCGAACGCGTTCGTACGCGACTGCATCGAGGGCGCGCTCATCCAGCTGATGAAGACGAAACCGTTCGAGTCGATCACCGTCACCGACATCGCACGTCGCGCCGGCGTCTCCCGCAACGCCTACTACCGCAACTACGCGTCGAAGGAGGCGATTCTCGACGGGTTCCTCGCCACCATCTTCGAGGAGATCAACCGCAGCCTTTTACGGTACGATCCGATGGCGCAGACCCGCGAGGCATGGCTGGCCATACTCGCCGGCGTCCGCCGCATCGCCCTGCAGTATCGGTTGATTCTGCAGGCCGGCCAGGGCGATCGCATCCGCGAGCGCATGCGTGCGAGCATGAACCACAGCGCCGACCGGCATGAGATCGGCCCGCGTTATGCCGCGGCCTTTTGGGCGGGCGCGATCTGCGAGACGGTCGACCAGTGGGTGCTGGCCGGCATGGACGCACCCGACGAGGAGTTGGCCGACGTCATGACCGATCTCATGCTGCACGGCGTCGCCACCGCCGGCCGATATCATACTGGCTGTCAGGCCGGCTGAATCAGCACGCCTACGACATCATGCGCACACACGAATAACACACAGTCCGATCCGCCCCCGCCGGCAAACGAATCACAGCTCGGATCCGCCTTCCCCCTATTCTGATTGCGGCAAGGTCACTATTCAGGTGAGCGCGACCACGAGGATAGAAGCGATGCACAGCACGGCGGCGACAACGACCATGCCGATCCATACGGGTGTCCGGTTTCGGTCGGAGAACAGACTGCATGCGGCGATCGCATCCAACGAGAGACCGACCACTCCGAACACGCTCACTTTGTCCCATAACGGCATCAGGGCGAACACCGCGGCCATGACGGCGAGCACGAGCCCCGCCACGGCGAAGCTGCGTGAAACTTCGTTCGGCTTCTGCCTCTGCGGATCGACCGGTGGAATATACGGCGACATCGTGGGCGGATAATCATACGGCTGACCGGACGCGGGTTCGGCCGACGGTTGCCGGCACTGCGCCTGCCGCTGATATTGCGGCGGCAACGAAGCCTGTGGCTGGCGGGACGGCTGGGATGACGGCGGGTATGGGTTCGGATTCATCGCGAACTCCTTCCAATTCGGCATGCGTACGCCATTGCATTTCCATTATCTCGCCGATTCGACGTCATCACCATACTTGCCAACGCTGAATTTGCGGGGACGAGTCCGCAATAGCCCAGAACACGGGAGGGCGATCACTGCCGGCCTTTGCGGCGGCGCGGGGCGAGAGCGGAAGGACCGTGCTGTTTGACGGCGAACAGGAGCGCACGCATGCCGCCGATATGCGGGTCAGGGCGGCGTCCGCGCGCGATGCGGTGCATCTGCAGTTCGAACCAGCTGATGACGAGGATGCCGCCGAACGCCTTGTCGAGCGGCTTGATGCCGGTCGTGACGCGCGGCAGGTCGACGGAGCCTTGCCAGCCGTCGCAGATGATGCGGTTCGGCAGGTCGGGCACGAGTGCGAGCGGGCGCGCGATGCCGATCATCTGCGCGATGCCCTCATCCAGCGCACGGTTCATGTCGGTGGCGTTGCGGAAGCCGCCGGTCAGGGCGACCGGCACGCTCAGCTCGCCTTTGACGCGGCGTGCGAAGTCGGTGAAGTAGACGCCGCGACGGCGGTCTTCGGCCGCGCCGTCATTGGTTTGGATGACCGGCTTTGAATACGTGCCGCCGGAGATGTCGATGAGGTCGACGCCGCGGGCTTCGAGCTGTTTCATGACCCAGATGGATTCCTCCTCGTTGAAGCCGCCCGGAGCGTCGTCGTGCCCGCCGACTTTAACGGCGATCGGCACGTCGGACGAGTTGAGCTTCACCGCGATCGGAAAATCAGGACCGACGGCCTTGCGCACCGCGTCGAACACATCGAACAGGAAGCGGGCGCGGTTGGCGAGGCTGCCGCCGTATTCGTCGGTGCGTCGGTTGTCGAGCGGCGATAAAAACTGGTTGATGAGATAGCCGTGGGCCGCGTGGATCTCCACGCCGGTGAAGCCGGCCTTCTTTGCGATGCGCGCAGTGTTGGCGAACCGGCGGATGATGTCGCGGATCTGGTCACGGGTCAGTTCGGTCGGTTCGGCGAAGAACTTGCCGTACTCGCCGTCGACCTTGCCGGCGCTCGGCGCGAGTGGATGCCGGTTGATGGTGATGGGCGACTGACGGCCGGGATGGTTGATCTGCATCCAGCAGTGCGCGCCGTTCTCAGTGCCGGCGGCGGCCCAGCGGCGCAGCATCGCAAGGTCGCGTTCGTCCTCGACGGCGACGTTGCCGGGCTCCCCCAGCTGCGTGCGGTCGACCATCACGTTGCCGGTGACGAGTACGCCCGCGCCGCCTTGCGCCCATGCGCGGTACAGGCGCACGTGCGCTTCGGTCGGCGCGCAGTCGCGTCCGGCGAGCGCCTCGTTCATCGCGGATTTGTAGAACCGGTTCTTGACCGCCACGCCGCAGGGCAGGGTCAGCGGTTCAGCTATCGGCGTGTTCACGGTGTCTGTCGTCATCATCATCACCTTTTCATTAGTCCAGTTTTTTACAACTGTCCAAACAGTAACACAAAATTGGACAACTGTAAAATTATGGACGATAGGCTATGATGCGGAAACGGACGCAAGTACGGGAACTACGAACAGACGCCGAAGGAGAGCGGACCATGAAGAAAGACCTCAACGCCAAGCTCACGCGAGGCACGCAGCGCACGCTCGACGCGTTTTTCGATGCGATGACCGCACTGCTCGCCGACAAGCCGTTCGCCGACATCAGCGTCAACGAACTGTGCGAGCGCGCCGGCTATCCGCGCGCCACGTTCTACAACTATTTCGAAGATCGTGACGACCTGCTCACCTACTGTTGGATCGCGCTGTCCCAGCGGGCGGATTCCGCGGATCTCGCATCGGTCGAATCGTCACGCCGCGTGGACGTCGCGCTCGACGCGATGGCCGATCTGCTGGAGTCGAACACCGCCATGCTGCACGCGGTGCTGGCGCACAATCCGCCCGACGGGCCGCTGTTCGCCAGTCTGCACCGGTTCATCGAACACAACGCCCGGCAGCTCATGCTCACCTGCGTCGACCGCGACCGTTTCGATCTGCCGGCCGACCTGATCGCCGACCATTACGCGAACACCGTGCTGCTCGTGCTCGACTGGGCGTACCTGCGCGGCCACACGCTCACCCGCGCGCAACTGCACGACTACGTGCACACGCTGCTTCGCGGAGTGGAATAGAGCAACTACTCGCCTATTCGAACAGCGCCGTCCAGTCGGGGTCGCGGTGGACGGTGAAACACATGGCGATCTGCTCCGCGGTGTTTCTTGTCGTGGAGAGCCGGGGAAGCCGATCTTCGTCGAAGTAACGGATCTCCGTCGTCTCGATATTCGATTCGAAGCACCCGCCGACACGCGTGCAGAGCACGAAGAACTTGATCACCCCATATGGGAATGACAGACCGTTGTGGTTAGCGCAATCCTGCACTGTGACGAGCCGGTCGGCGGTCACGTCAAGCCCGGTCTCCTCCTTGACTTCCTTGATCGCGTTGGATCGTACGGACTGGTTCTCGTCGACCCATCCGCCGGGAAGCGATCATTCGCCGCTGTTTTCGTGAGTGAGCAGGATGCGTCCATCAACGTCGAAGATCGCCGCCCTGGTGTCGAGTTTCGGCGTCGGTTATCCGGCGCTGATCAGGCCGCGGTCGAGGATTTTCTGGTAGAACTGCGCTGGATAAATGTCGCGATACCGCGCATAGTCGTCTGACACACGTCCCCAATCAAAGGGAACACCGTTATCTATGCTCTCATCTGATATCATCCGGCCGCCTCCCGTGGATGCCTTGCATCATCAGCAGATATACCAACTTCAAGCGCTCGAAGTCAATATCTCGGCAATGTAATAGGCACAGGCGCCCCACCCCCGGTGGCGAAGGACGCGGCCGACGGATCATTCGCCCCGAGTCTCGCGCACGAGTTCGTCGTCGGCGAAGCTCATGCCGGGAC
Source organism: Bifidobacterium simiiventris (assembly GCF_019331715.1). Classification (GTDB taxonomy): domain Bacteria; phylum Actinomycetota; class Actinomycetes; order Actinomycetales; family Bifidobacteriaceae; genus Bifidobacterium; species Bifidobacterium simiiventris. Next base: position 405,962 of record NZ_JAHBBG010000002.1, on the reverse strand, counting down.
GGTATTCGTCCATGTCATGTTCGTCGATCTCGCGCAGGACACGGCAGGGCACGCCGACCGCGACGACATGCGCGGGAATGTCGTGCGTGACGACGCTGCCCGCGCCGATCGTCGTGCCTTCGCCGATGGTCACACCGGGGCAGATCGTCACGTTCGCACCGATCCAGCAGTCGTCGCCGATCACGACCGGATCGGCGAACATGAACTCGCGCATGGCCGGGTTGATCGGATGGCTGACGGTCGCGATGTTCACCGACGGACCGAACATGACGCGCTTGCCGATGGTGATCCGACCGTCGTCGATGAACGAACAGTTGACGTTGACGTATGTTCCGGCACCGAGCGTGATGTTCGTGCCGTAGCAGAAGTAGAGCGGCGGTTCGATCCATGCATCCGAGGAGCATCCGAGAATCTCGCCGATCAACGCGGCGCGGCTTTCCATATCACCCGGGTCGAGTTCGTTGAACCGCTTCATGCGGCGTTTGGCCGCGAGACGATCCTCCGGCAATCCTTCGCAGTAGTCGGTGAACAGTTTGCCGGCGGCGATGCGCTGGCGCATGGTTTCCTTCACGATGGTTCCTTTTCCTCGGGGTCGGCCCGGCGTCGTGCGATCGGCCATGCAAGCGGCGACGAGCACGCGTCATTGTCGTCTGCCAACCATTACACACGATGCATATGCCGCACAACACATGACTACTGGTAGAATTTACGTCAGTTTTTGCACTATTTACCGAGGACTCGAGAAAATGAACGACATTGGTCGCATATGCGTCGATCACGGCAACCGCAACGCCTCGGTCGACGGCGGCGCCGCCGGGCCAGCCATCGTGCGCGCAAACGGTTCGGAACGGGTGCGCTACGACTATCCGTCGTTCTTCTCGTATGCACGGCGGGGACGGCTCTCCTCCTATCCACTCATGCGCGCGCAATGCCATTGGCATGACGATTGGGAGTTCCTCCTAGCCGAACACGGTCATCTAACGTATTTCGTGGATGGAGAGCACGTGCCGGTCCGTGAAGGTCAGGGAATTTTCGTCAACGCGCGGCGATTGCATTATGGCTATTCGGACGACGGCTCCGATTGCGAATTCTTGTGCGTGCTGCTCAATCCCATGCGTGCAGGCGCGGCCAAGGACATACTGGAACGCTACATATTGCCGATCGGCAGCGCATCGCGCCCACCGTACCTGCTGCTCGACGGAGACGATGCCGACTCGGCCGCCATCCTGCATACGACGAACGGCATCGTCGCCGCGCGCGAAGCCGACGAGCCGACCGCACCGTTGACGGCGTTGAGCGGATTCTATGCGATCGCCCGACATCTGACACTGATGACGAACGACGTCGGAACGAACGCGGACGCGCAACGGAACGGCCGCGCGAACATGACCCGCACGCGTGAAGGACGGCACCGCGCAGACAGGATTGCTTCACTGACGGCAATGGTCGATTTCATCCAGGAGAATTTCACATGTCAGTTGACGCTGGCCGAAATCGCGAGCGCCGGTTCGATCGGTCGCAGCAGTTGCGCATCGATATTCCGTGACTATCTCAACCAGTCGCCCATCGAATATGTCACCGACGTGCGTATCCGTGCGGCCATCGATCTGCTGGCCGGAACCGAATTGCCGATCGCCGAGGTGGCCGCCCGCTGCGGCTTCCGTTCCCCGGGTTTCTTTTCGCGCACGTTCCGCAATGTCATCGGCGTGCCGCCGTTCGCCTACCGCAAGCAGCGGCGAGACCGCGCCGTTTGAGCACGAGCGGGATCGCACGACCGCATGCTCACGTATGGCAGCGGTCATGCGTGCGGCAATGCTCCGTCGGTGTCCCGTCAATTTGCATGACGATCCGCCATCTCGCCGCGCAGGAAGACGAGCGGGATGATGATCAGTGGGACCGCGCATGCGCCCATGGCCAGGAACGTCAGGTTCAGGCCGCGCATGTTCGCCGCGGCCAGCTCCATGCCGCCGGAATGCGCAGAGGCCGCCAGCGCGGTCATCATCCCGACGAATACGGCCTGGCCGATCGCGCCGGCGATAGTGCGTAACGCGGTGAGCAACGCGTTCGCGTCGGCGAGTCGCCCCTCGCCCGCGCAGCTGGTGCCCCAGGTCACGAGCGGCATCATCAGGCAGCCGATCGCAAGCGAACGCGCCACGTTGATCGCGCCCGCGACCCAGATCGATGCCGCCAACGGCAGCAGTCCCATGCACAGGTTGCTCACGGTCAGGCAGATGCCGCCGATGAGGAACAGCCGCCTCACGCCGAACCGGTCATACAGCCTGCCGGCCATCGGGCTGATGACCGCCATGGCGAGCGAGCCGGGCAGACCCACCAGGCCGGCCATCGATGCGGAACCGCCTTTGATGGTCTGCACGTAGAGCGGCAGCATGACCGACGAACCCATCATCGCGAAGTACAGCAGCATGCTGCCGATCACGCTCAACGCGAAGCCGCGGTTGCGCAATATGCGCACGTCGAGGAACGGGCGCTCGCGCTTGAGCTGCAGCATCACGAACCATACAGAGGCCGCGACGCCCAACACCAGCGGCAGCAGCACCGTCGTGCTCACGAACGGCATGGAGCCGATATTGCCGATGCCGAGCGTCACGCCGCCGAACGCGACGACGCTCACCGCGAAGGACAGCATGTCGAACGATCGCCGCGAGGTCTTCAGCACGTCGCAGAACACGAAGCATGCCGCGATCAGCGACACCGCCATCACCGCGATCACCAGGTAGAAGATCGACCGCCAGCCGAACGTGTCGACCATCAGGCCGGACAAGGTCGGCGCGATCACCGGCGTGACGCCGACGGCGAGACCGTACCAGCCCATGATCGTGCCGCGGTTGTCCGGATAGATGGTCATGAGCACGACCTGTGCCATCGACATGAGCAGTCCGTTGCCGCACGCCTGAATCACGCGTCCGATCATGATGACGGCGAACGGCACCGGCGCCACGCAGACCAGCGAACCGACGATGAACAACGCCGCGCCGGCGAGGTACAGCGGTTTGGTCGGGAACCGGGTGATGAGGAAGGCGGTCAGCGGCATGACGATGCCAATGGCGAGCGAGTAGCCGCTGGTGAGCCATTGGCCGATCTGCATGGTGACGCCGAGGTCGGCGACGATGGGCGGCAGTGCCGTGGTGAGAGCCGTGGCCATGATGGTGGTGGCGATGCACGAGAGCATGATGTTGGCGAAGATGAGCGCGCGTCGGCGGTTGCTTAATGAGATCTGTTCAGTATTGGACATGGTTGTTGCTTCGTATGGCCGATGGTATGTGATGACGATGCGTGCGAGGACGAAGGACTAACGTTCGTGGCGATTGAGTTCTTGGTAGTGACGTTTGATCACAATGAGGATCTCGCCGAACCGTTCACGCTGGTCTTCGTCGAGCGCCGCGAGCAGCTCGCCGGAGGCACCGTTGCCGGCCGACCGCCGGCGCATCGCCTCGGCCTTTCCCTCCTCGGTGAGCGCGACCATGTACGTGCGCCCGTCCTCGGGATGCGGGGTGCGCGTGATCCAGCCGCGCGCCTCCATCTTGCCGAGCAGTTCGCTCAGCGACGCCGACCGGATGCCCAGGATCGCAGCAAGCCGGCGCTGACTGACCGGACCGAGGCCGCTCAGGGTGAGCAGACAGCGCGTCTGCCCACTGCCGTGCGAGAGCGCGTCGCTGCTGCGTACTTCCCGCTGGTGGCTGATGCGCGCCACGTCATGGAATAGCTCCACCAGTTCCCGGTCGCTCATCGTCATGGTTCGCCGCCTTCCTCCCGATAACACGAAAATTGCTAGGTACCTTGCAAATAATACAAGGTACCTGGCAAAATGCAAATCGGCGTCACCAACCACACGCCAACGAGTGCACGTCAATCGCGTTTAGCAACCCAACGTTTGCAGACTTCGCCGCACTGCCGATACGCAACGATGGCGGGCTGCCGCACATCGGCCAGATCCGAATGCGAAACACGTCGCGGCGTCAGGGAGACTCAATCTTCCTGACGCCGCGTCATGCTCGCAAACAGCACGACAGGCCTTCCGCCACCGGCCTTTATTCCACTGATTTGAGGGCGGCGAGCATGTCCACGTTCTTGAGCTGCCGGTAGACGACCACGCCGAGCGCGGACAGCACCGCGGCGACGAGCAGCGCGGGCACCACGAACGCGGGCCATCCGAGCGCAGGGTCGAACATGACCTCGTCCGGCGGCACCTCGTCGATGATGTACCGGTGAAGCCCCGCGCCGAACCCGTAGCCGGCGAGGATGCCGAGCACGGACAGTACGATGGTTTCGCGGTAGATGTACATGGTCGTCTCGTTCGAGTGGAAGCCGAGCACCTTGATGGTCGACAGTTCGCGGATGCGTTCGGACACGTTCAGGTTGGTGAGGTTGTACAGGATCACCACGGCAAGCATGCCGGCCACGAGCACAAGCACCTCCATGATCTGGTTCAGGGAGTCGACGATCGTGGTGGTTTGGTTCTTCATCGTGGTGTTCTGCACCACGCCGCGCACGCCGTCGTTCTTCATGAATCGCGCACCCTGCTTCTCGGCGTTCTCGATGGAGCTGTCCTTGAGCCGCACCAGATACGCGTTCGACTGGTAGTCTTCGCCGAACACGTGTTCGTAACCGCCGGACGTCATGACCATGAGATGCCCGATGTACATTTCGCTCACGCCGTCCACGCGCACGGAACGCTCGGTGCCGTCCTCTCCGGTGACGCGGATCGTGTCGCCGGTTTTCGCGTCGAGCATCGAGGCCATGCGTTCGGAGATGACCGCGCCGCGGTCGGTGAGGATCTGCGGTTGGTGGCTGACCCGCGAGCGCAGGGTCACGTAGCCGTTGAAGTTGTATGCGTCGTCGGTGACGAGCAGTGTGATCGACTGCTTGTCGCCCTGCTTGCCGGCGGTTTTGGTGAGTTCCTCGTAGCGGATCGGCATCGCCTCGTCCACGGCCTTATCAGTCATGTCCTTGGCGACAGCGTCGCGCTGTTCGTCGTTGTTGTCGGATTTTTCGGCGACGATCATGTCGTAGTGGATCACCTCGTCGAACTGGCGTTCGCTGATCTGGTTGATCGACCCCTGCACGCCGAGTCCGGCGACGAGCAGCGATACGGCGCCCATCACGCCGAAGATCGTCATGAAGCCGCGCGTCTTGTAGCGCAACAGGTTGCGCGCGGTGACCTTGCGCGTGAAGCTGAGCCGGTTCCAGATGAAGCCGAGCCGTTCGAGGAAGATCTTCGACCCGTTCGCCGGCGGTTTGGGCAGCAGGAGCGCGGCCGGCTTGTCCCTGAGCTCGCGTGCGGCGGCGAGCATGGCCGGCACGACGGCGCTCGTCCAGGCGAGCAGGAACGCGGCCACGGTGACGGCCGGATGGAACCTCAGTTCGATGACCGGCATGGTGAACCCGTCGCTGTACGCGCGGTAGACGATAAGCGGCAGGATCGTGTGACCGGCCGCGACGCCGAGGATGGTACCGACGGTGGATGCGGCGAACCCGTAGACGACGAACTTCTTGAGGATGTCCGCGTTGCCGTAGCCGAGCGCCTTCAAGGTGCCGGAGTTGACGCGTTCCTCGTCGACCATGCGGCCCATCGTGGAGAACGTGACGAGCGCGGCAACGAAGTAGAGGAACACGGGGAAGATCATGGCGAGTTTGCCGACGATGTTCGCGATGATCTCGTACACGCGGTAGCCATTGGACGTGAGCCCTTCGCGTCGGCCGTCGATCGAATAGGCGGGCACTTCGAGCGTGTCGATCTTCTCGCGGGCGAGCGCGATGTCATGTTCAGCAGTCTTGATCTTCGCTTCGGCGGCGGGTTTCGCGTCGTTGAATTCCTGGAGTTTTTCGGCGTACTGGTCTTCGGCCTTTTCGATGTCGCGCTGGCCTTGGATGAGCTGCATGGCGCCGGACGAAATACTGCCGGCCGAAGCATTGCCGTCGCCCGACGTGCTGGCCGGTGCGGTGGAAATGGCCTGGCCGAGTTCGGTCTGCTTGTCGGCGAGCTGCCGGGACGCGTCGGCGAGCGCGACCGCGTTGTTGCGGTATTCCTCGCTGCCCTCCTTGAGCTGTCTCGCTCCGTCGTTCCATTGTTGAAGCGCGGTGTTGTAGGCGTTGAGCTGGGCGTTGTATTGCGAGACGGCGTCGTTGTAGGCGGCGAGCGCTTTGTCGTACTGCGCCTTGACGGTGTCGTACACGCTGCCGGTCAGGCCGCTGTTCGCCCAGCCGGCCAGTATCGTGCCGGTGTTGTCGAGGACGGGTTTGACCGATTCGAGGACGGTGCGCGCGGCGTCGAGCTGCGTTTTGGCTTGCGTGAGCTGTTGCCATGACGAGTCAAGCTGCGCCTGGCCTTGGGTGAGCTGTTGGGCGGCGGCCGCAAGCTGGGTCTGTCCGGAGGTGATCTGCGAGCCGGCCGCAGCGATCTGTGCAAGAGCACCGGACAGTTCGGCGGCTGCGGCGGAGCCTTGGTCGACGGCAGTGATCTCGCCTTGGGTCATCTGATCTTTGGCCGATTCGATCTGCGTTTTGGCGTCCGCGAGCTGCTGTTCGGCGTCGGCGAGCTGCTGTTTCGCGTCGTCGACCTTGGCTTGCGCCTTGTCGATCTGCTTGCGTCGGTCTTCGCGGATCGAGGCCTCACGTGCTTTGGGCTGGCCGGCGAGACGCTTGGTAAGCGTGTCCTTGTGCGCCTGCACGCGGTCGCGGTATTCGCCGGTCCAATAGTCGACGTGCTGCGTGTCGTCGAAGGTGACGCGGCCGATCATCGTCACGTCCGAATCGAACGTATCCGGTACGACCACGCCGTAGCCGTCGAGTTCGCCGGTGCCGGCCGTGGATTGTCCCATGTTGAGGTTGGAGACGATTTCGCTGGCGTCGACGAAGCCGACCACGGTGTACTTGGTCTGCTTGAGGATGGTGTCGCCGGCGATGTCGGGCAGTTCGGTGACCTGCACGGTGCTGTCGATCGCATACCGGTCGCGTTCGGCCGAATCGAGCGCGATCTCGCCGGTTTTCTTCGGCAGTCGTCCTTCGATGACGCGGTATCCGGAGACGGTGTTCGGCTTGGAGTAGATGCGCAGGCTGTGGTTGCTGCCCTTGATGGTCACGTCCTTGAAGTAGCCGAATTCGGCCTGACGCACGCCCGCGGTGTCGCGAATGATCTTCTCATCGTCTTTGCTCAGTCCGTAGTCGCTGATGACGGTCACGTCGGCGAGATTGTGCTCACCGTAGAAGGTGGTGCCGGTCGCCTGCATATCAGGGCCTGTGACGAACAGGCCGACGAGTGCGAACGAGCCGAGCATCATGAGACTGACGATCGAGATGAACCGGCCCTTCGATTTGGCGAGGGTGACGCGGATGTCCTTCCACAGCATGTGCTTACGGACGAGTCCGCCGTCGCCGCGCTGTTTGCGCGTGGAGATGCGGCGGTGCGCGGCGACGGTCGAGCACTGTGCATCGTCCGGTTCGATGAAGTCAGTGAGTTCGGTCATGGTTACCACTCCAGGTCCTTGATGTCCATCGGATGTTCGTTGACGTCGATTGATTTGACGCGTGCGTCGTGCATGTGGATGACGCGGTCGGCGATCGGCGCGATGGCCGAGTTATGGGTGACGATGACGACGGTCGCGCCCTTCTTACGGCTTTGGTCCTGCAGGATCTGAAGCACCTGCTTGCCGGTGTTGTAGTCGAGCGCGCCGGTCGGCTCGTCGCACAGCAGGATCTTCGGGTTCTTGGCAACCGCTCGCGCGATGGCGACGCGCTGCTGTTCGCCGCCGGACAGCTGTGCCGGGAAGTTGTTGATGCGATCCTTCAATCCGACGTCGATGAGCGCGCGCACCGGGTCCTGCGCATCTTTCACGATTTCGGAGGCAAGTTCGACGTTCTCCTTGGCGGTGAGGTTGGCGACGAGGTTGTAGAACTGGAATACGAAGCCGATGTCGTAGCGGCGGTAGTCGGTGAGCTGGTGGGCGGTGTAGTTCGAGATGTCCTTGCCGTCGATGATGACCTGTCCTTCGCTGTTGGTGTCCATGCCGCCGAGGATGTTGAGCACGGTCGACTTGCCGGCGCCGGACGAGCCGAGAATGATCGCGAGCTCGCCTTTCTCGATGCCGAAGCTCACGTCGTTGTTGGCGGTGATGGTCGTGTCTCCCATGCGGTAGCGCTTGAAGCTGTGCACCATCTCGATATAGGCCATGGCTTATGTTCCTTTCACCCTTACCTTGGCTCCCCTTGCTAGGAGAGCTGTCGGCGTAGCCGACTGAGGGGTAGTCATACGTTTTGCGCAGTCATTCATCAGCATCTTGTTTGAACAACATGTTGATTTAACTGCCGCAATGGTAAGAACAGCCGTAAACCCAAGTCAATCAACGATTTTCGCCGATCTGTTCAGATTAAACAGATCGAAAAATATTGTTGATTCAGTCACTAAACAGACAACGTGTTGATAGAATATCGGTCAGCATCATCCCGCATCGGATCATCCGGACACATCAGTCAAGGAGAGTTCATCATGGCAATCGCAACGACGGACGCAACCGCCACACCAACCAAACGCAACACGAAAACCGAGGCCAAAATCAAGGCCGCGTTCACCACGCTCGTCAAGTCGAAGGGCTTCGACGCGATGACCGTCAGCGACATCGCGCGTACGGCCGGCATCAACCGCGGCACGTTCTACATGCATTACGTCGACAAGTTCGACCTGCGCCGTCAGCTCATCGACGACACCATCGACGATCTGACCGAGATCCTCATCGCCAACGCCGAAACGGACACGCAGATCACGACTCGCACCGGCAAGGCGATCTGCGACGCGTTCCAGACCCGCGCCATCGCCGAGGCGTTGCGCTACATCAAGGCCGATTTCGCGTTTTTCGACGCGGTGTCGCGGTCCGGCAACGACTTCCAGCTGTACGACCGGGTCAAGGCCGTGCTCAAGAGACTCATCGTCGCGCAGGCCAAACGCTTCGGCGCGCAGCCGCAGCCGTCATATAACGGTATCCCCGCCGACTACGCGATGGAGATCCTCGTCTCGGCCGTCGCCTCGATCATCTGGCTGTGGCTGCGCCGCGGCTGCAAGGAGTCACCGGACGAGATATGCCTGATCATCGAAAAGAACAAGACCACCGCGCCGATCGACGTGCTGTGGTGACCGGTCAGATGCCGGCAAGGTCGAAGAAGCGTTCGATGACGGCGTCGTTGAGCAGACGGCCTTTGCGGGTGGGGATGACGCGGTCGGTCGCGGAGTCGATGATGATGAGGCCGTCGTTGACCATCGGACGAAGTTCGGCCGGGTCGATATGCCGGAACGGCGCGGTTTCGCCGTTGGATTCGGATGCGGCGACGGCCCGGTTGATGAGGTTCAGGTCGAGTCCTTCGCGCAGTCGCAGACCGAGCATGATGAGTTCCTCGAGGTTTTCGCCCGGTGTGATGGTTTCGCTGCCGTCCCACGGGATGCGATGTTCGTTGATGGCGGTGCCCCATAAGCGCGGGTGGGCGATGTCCCAGCTGCGCAGGCCGTGCGCGGTAGCGTCACTGTCCGCATTACCGTTGCCGGTTGCACGGTTGTAGTGCGAGTGCGCGCCCGGCCCAAGTCCGGCCCAGTCGACATTGCGCCAGTAGCCGAGATTGTGCCGGCTCTCGTAGCCGGGTCTCGCCCAGTTGGACACCTCATACCATTCGAGGCCGGCGGCTGTGAGCATATCGTCGGCGATCTCGTATTTCGCCGCCTCATCGTCGTCATCCGGCTTAGGCAAGGTGCCGGCGGCGATCTGACGGCCCATTTTCGTGGTCGGTTCGACGGTGAGCGCGTACGCGGAAATATGGTTCACGCCGAGGTCGATGGCCGTGCACACGGAGGTGCGCCAGTCATCCAAGCTCTCCCCCGGTGCACCGTAGATCAGATCGACGCTGGATCGCAGACCGGCCTTGTTCGCCGCTTCGACGCCGGCGGCCACGTTCGCGGGCGTGTGCGTGCGGTCGAGTGTGCGCAGTACGTGCGGCACGGCGGACTGCATGCCGAAGGAGATGCGCGTGAAGCCGCCTTCGGCGAGACGGTTGATGTAATACTCGTTGACAGTGTCCGGATTGGCTTCGGTCGTAATCTCCGCACCCGGCGCGATGCCCCACGTCTTACGGATCGCGTCCAGCATGGCCACGAGGTCGTCCGCGGAGAGGATCGTGGGCGTGCCGCCGCCGAAGAACACGGTGTCGGCCGCCGGCTCCTCGATACCGTGGTCGAGCTGCCACCGCCTGGTCAGCTCCATCTCGCGGACGACCATATTCGCATAGTTGCCGCGCGAGGCTCCCGCGCCGAGATCGACCGCGGTGTATGTGTTGAAATCGCAGTACCCACAGCGACGGAGACAAAACGGAACGTGGATATAGATTTCGTAGGTCATCCTGCAGAACTCTCCTCGGTCACCCAAACGGATCTCCGTGGAACGGAGAGCCAACCTACTTGGAACAATCAGACACGAACGTTGAAGAGCAGTCAGCGGCTTCTGCACGTCAGCCCTCGACGCTCCCCCAGTCAGCTGCGCTGACAGCCCCCTCAGCCGAGGGGGCCAAGAAAAGGATAATCAGCCTTCCGTCTTCTGGGCGGCGCGGATCTTGTCCTTGGTGTCGCGGTCGTTGCCGCCGTCGCCGGTGGACAGCGCGGCGATGAACGCCTCCTGCGGCACCTCGACATGGCCGAGCATCTTCATGCGCTTCTTGCCGGCCTTCTGCTTTTCAAGCAGCTTGCGCTTGCGGGAGATGTCGCCGCCGTAGCACTTGGCGAGCACGTCCTTGCGCAGTGCACGGATGTTCTCGCGTGCGATGATGCGCGAGCCGATCGCCGCCTGGATCGGGATCTCGAACTGCTGGCGCGGGATCAGTTCGCGCAGCTTCTTCGTCATCATCACGCCGTAGCTGTACGCCTTGTCGCGGTGCACGATCGCGCTGAACGCATCGACCTTCTCGCCCTGGATGAGAATATCGACCTTGACCAGGTCGGCGGCCTGCTCGCCGTCCTCATGGTAGTCAAGCGACGCATAACCCTTGGTGCGCGACTTCAGCTGGTCGAAGAAGTCGAACACGATCTCCGCGAGCGGGATGCGGTAGTGCATCTCCACACGGTCGGCGGAGATGTATTCCATCGTGCCCATGATGCCGCGGTGATCCTGACACAGATCCATGACCGCGCCGATGAACTCCTTCGGCGTGATGATGTCGGCGGCGACCATCGGCTCGACGATCTTCTTGATCTTGCCGTCCGGGAACTCGCTCGGATTGGTCACGTGGTGTTCGCTGCCGTCCTCGGCAGTCACGTCGTACGGCACGTTCGGCGCGGTGGAGATCAGGTCGAGGCCGAACTCGCGATCGAGTCGCTCGGAGACGATCTCCATGTGCAGCAGGCCCAGGAAGCCGCAACGGAAGCCGAAGCCGAGCGCGACGGACGTCTCCGGCTCGTAGATGAGCGCGGCGTCATTGAGCTTGAGCTTGTCGAGCGCGTCGCGCAGTTCGGGGAACTGGGCGTTGTCGATCGGGAACAGGCCGGCGTAGACCATCGGCTGCGGGTCGCGGTAGCCGGGCAGCGGCTCGGTGGCGGGGCGCACGGCGGAGGTCAGCGTGTCGCCGACCTTCGACTGGCTCACGTCCTTCGCGCCGGTGATGATGTAGCCGACTTCGCCCGCGCCGAGCGCCTTGGTGGGCATCATGTCGGGGCTGATCACGCCGATCTCGATCGGGTCGTGGGTCATGCCGATGCCCATCATGTGCACCTTCTCGCGGGCGTGCAGTTCGCCGTCCTCCATACGGATGTAGGTGACGATGCCGCGGTACGAGTCGTACACGGAGTCGAAGATGAGCGCGCGGGCCGGGGCCTTCGGGTCGCCGTGCGGCGCGGGGATCTCCATGACGATGCGGTCGAGCAGTTCGGCCACGCCTTCGCCGGTCTTGCCGGACACGCGCAGCACGTCGCTCGGCTCGCAGCCGATCAGGCCGGCGATCTCCTCGGCGTGCTTGTCCGGTTCGGCGCTCGGCAGGTCGATCTTGTTGAGCACGGGGATGATGGTCAGGTCGTGGTCGATGGCCATGTACAGGTTCGACAGGGTCTGCGCCTCGATGCCCTGCGTGGCGTCGACGAGCAGCACCGCGCCCTCGCATGCGGCGAGCGCGCGGGAGACCTCGTATGTGAAGTCGACGTGGCCGGGGGTGTCGATCATGCCGAGCGTGTATTCGGTGCCGTCGAACGTCCACGGCACGCGCACGGCCTGCGATTTGATGGTGATGCCGCGCTCCTGCTCGATGTCCATGCGGTCGAGGAAGCGGTCGCGCATCTCGCGTTCGGGCACGATGCCGCTCAGCTGGAGGATGCGGTCGGCCACGGTGGACTTGCCGTGGTCGATGTGCGCGATGATGCAGAAGTTGCGGATCAGCGACTGGTCGGTATATCCGGGCTTGTTCTTCGGTTCGATCACCTGATCCGTCTCCTTACGGTCGTCGTTCACGGTTGTATTCGCCAAATATTCTAGTCTACCGGTGCCTATCGGCATTTTCCCGGCGACACTCCTAGTGCGGCGTATGTTTTATCCGCACGGCGTGTTATCATGACCGTTTGTATGTCCTTATAGCAAACGTCGTTTGGAGTAAATGTGGCAAACATTAAGTCGCAGAAGAAGCGCGTGCTCACCAATGAGAAGGCGCACATCCGCAACGTGGCCGTCAAGTCGGCCCTGAAGACCGCCATCCGCGCTACCCGCGAGGCCATCGCCTCCGGTGACAAGGCCGCTGCGGAAGCCGCCTACAAGGTCGCTGCCCAGAAGCTCGACAAGGCTGCCGGCGCTGGCGTGATCCACAAGAACCAGGCCGCGAACCGCAAGTCCGGTCTGGCTGTCGCGATCAACGCGATGTGATCATAACCCGTTAGGGTTCGAACAATCCCCGTGCACCATCATGGTTCGCGGGGATTTTTCGTATCTGCCGAACGATCATTGCAATCCGCTTACCGCCGCTCGTCCCGATCCTCACGTTCCGAGTCGCGCTCCCCCGCCTCCGGGTGGATCACCGGACGCGGCAGATACTTCGACTGGCTCGGCAGGAACAGTTCGCGCCGCTTCATCGCCCCGGGGAACGTGATGTCGAACTTGACCGACAGCAGTCGCAACGCCACGACAATCACCACGATCGCGCTGTCGAGAATGACTTCACCGGTGAAATCGACGATCCCGCTCTGCGCGCCCTTCATGACGAGCACGGTCAGGATGCATCCGACCGCGGAAGGGATCGCATACCAGTGCTTGTCGCGGATGACGAGCGGAATGTCGTTGAGCAGCATGTCGCGCACGAGGCCACCGCCGAGCGCAGTAAACATGCCCAGGAACGCGGCGGTCATGCCGGATGTGCCCATGAGCATCGCCTTGGATGTGCCGTTGACGGCGAACAGGCCGACAGAAAGCGCATCGAGGGTGAGCATCGACCATTTGAGCTTGTCGACTTCGGGATGGAAGACGGCCACGGCCAGACCGGAGGCCAGTGCGGTGAGCACGAATCCCCGGTCCGCGATGCCGACCGGAGGCAGCGAGCCAAGCATCACGTCGCGGATGATGCCGCCGCCGAGCGCGGTCAGCCATGCGGTGATCACCATCGCGAACAGGTCGTAGTTCTTCTTGACCGCGCACAGACCACCCATGAGTCCGGAGCAGAAGATCGCCAGATATTCGATCCCCATGAAGAACGCATTGCTCTCCAACGCCACTTCCATGAGCCGCTCCCCTCGTAACGTCACGCGTTCGGCAACCCATCGGTGCCGTAACGAGGGTACACCACGGTCTTGTCCCGCGATCCGCTCTCCCGCCGACTGTCGGATCGTCACTGCTGGTTGAGGATCCACGCCACCAAGAGGGCACCGCCGGCGAGGATGTCCACCACCGCGGCCCCGGCGAAGGCGATGAGTAGGATCGGAGCGCCGCGGTCCTCCTTCACCCATGCGTCGGACGGGTCGAACGGATCGTAGAGCACAGTCACACGATCGCCCTCATGCAGACTGCACGGACGTGACCACGTGCCGGATTCGATGCTGTATTCGCGGCCGGCGACCGTGTAGGAGAACACCGGCGACCATAACGTGCCGTCATTGTCGGAGGTTTCGAGCACTTCGCTCACAACGCCGTCGACTTTGGCGGTGCAGCGCTCGTGGTGGTCGTCCCTTTCACGAAACGCCCTGATGCAGGGGATCAGGATGAGCAGCCCGACGATTATCGGAGCGAGCGCGGGGATCAGCATGATCGGATCCCCCAACGAAACGGAACTATCCGATTCCGCGACCACATGGACCGTACGAGCCGCATCGACCCCCTCGGACACCGTTATCCCGAACATCGCGGCCACCACGGCCGCACCAGCGCCAACCGTTTCGATCATGGTTCGATTATCCCAGCGCGACCGCGCCGGCACACGAATTCAACATGAACCCGCGGTGAACTCTTGCGGCAGGATTGCACGACGGTATCGAAGATATCGCGCAGCACCGTGCAATATGGGCGAGAATACGAACGTGCGATCGTGGGCGCGTTGCTTCGATTGGATGCGATCGTGCACTGCGCCGGTTTCGATATCGCGGGTTCGGCGGAATGCACGCCGATGGAGTTGGTACGCCGACAGTTCGAGGTCAATTACTTCGGCATAGTACGGGTCAACGAGATCACGTTGCCGTCGCCCAAGCCATCGCTTCGACGATCGCCCGCCGCAATCCCCGGTCCGCCTCGCCGTCGGCGGCACATACTAGGCGCTCATGCAGCTCAAGCGCCTCCTCCCCGACCGCGCGGTCGAGCTCATCATGCGGCGCATTTATATGAAGTGATGCCCTCATAACAGCATTCGTCTAGGATCGGCGCCTCCTATGGACATTTCGCGACAACTGTCCTCATCGCGCCCGCCTTGGTACAGGCGTTCAAAAAGTACATCCCCGCCGACTACGTGGGCCTGACCAGCCTCGGCGTGAGCATCCTGCTCGGCGTCATCGCTATCGCCGCCACCAACGGCTTCCACAGCTACGGCTGGGGCATCGTCCTCACCGGCGTCATCGGCGTCGCGCAAGCCGTCTACACCTTGGTGAACCAAGCGTTCAGCGGCAAGCTCAGCAAAGACAGTGAAGCCAAATAAAAACAAGGAGTTAAGCCCGTCTCGTGTTGTGCGCGAGACGGGCTTAACTTGTGCGAGAGCCCCCGAAAGGCTATTCAGCGCCCATTTCAAATCCCTTGTTCACCGGTTCGTCGGGTTGTGGCTTTCTTCGGCGGGTTGGCGGAATTGGACCGATGCCGGTGTTTTTCGGAAAATGGGCCGGTGTTGTTAGTTCCATCCTCCGACGAGTTCGAGGCAGCAGTGGCCCGTTACCGAGTGTCCTCGGTAGGTGCCGACCACTTGGCTTGCGCCTTCGTATTTGCGCCCTGAGGGGTTCGGCGAAGCGATTTCCTGTTCGTCCATGATGGATGTGACGGTGAGTTTCGCTTCCCATTCAGGGATGGAGATGGTCCATCCGGTTGGGTATTTCATGCCGGTCACAGGACTTTCCCACACGTTGAAGGAGTTGCCGACCATCGGATCCACGCCGGCGGAAGATTGGGTGCCGTCCTCATGCAGGACGCTGGCCCAGCAATGTTCGCTGCCCGTGGCCAGTTCGGTTACACTCCATAGGCTGATCACGTCGGGATCGTTATCGAAGCAGAGGTTCATCCACAGCCATTTGCAGTTGTAGCCGTCCTTGAGGCTTCTGCCTTTGGGCATGCCGGCGAACTGACGGTCCATCCATACCATCCCCTCCACCTCGTGGCGCTGGCCGTCGAGAGTGATGACGCCTTTGGCAGCCATGTGCGGGAACGAGTATTGGTAGTTGGCCACTCCGGCGATCTGGAAGTAGCCGGTACCGAGACTGTAGAGCGGGTATCCGGTGCCGTGCAGGTCGAGATAGATGGATCCGTCCGGCATGGCCGATGCGATGCGCATGTTGTCGAGGTCGCCTTCGATGACGTCCTTGTCGGTGTGGATGTGCAGTCCCTGGCCTGCGACCTGTCCTCGCCTGACCTTGTAAAAGCGGTCTTCGTGACGGTAGATGCGTCCGGTCTCATCGGTGATGGACAGCACGCTGTTGATCATGCGCACCGGCAGGTATTTGGAGAACTGCAGGACGCTGACATGGTACATGAAGTCAAGGGTGTGGCCGCCCGTCTCGAAATGACCGACCCAGAACCATGAGTTGCCGACTTTGTCGGTGCGTATGAATGTGTCTTGGATGGGATCCACCAGCGGTTCGGTGCCGTGGTGGAAGGTACGGATGTTGTGGGTCAGCGAGTTATTCGTGGTGTTCATCATGTCTCGTTTCGTTTTGGTTCCGTGTCTGTTGATACGTTGTCGTTTTGGTCACTGCCCGACGAGAGTCCGTTTCGTCGTGCCTCGGCGCGTTCGAGTCGCCAGAAGCGCTGTGACGAGGGCGGCCGCGAGGATGACCGCGATGGTGGCGAATGCCAGCGTCGAGCCGAGTATGGATTGCGCGTGTTCGGTGGCGGTGGGCGCGAGGGTGGTGGACAGCGCGGAGATGGATACGATGAGGGCTGTGCCCATCGAGGAGGCGATCTGTCCGACGGTGTTGGTCACGCTTTGCGCGTGCCCGATGTTTTCGTTGTCGAGTGCGTTGATGCCCCAAGTGTTCACCGGGGTCATGGCGAACATGAGTCCCGCGTAGAGCACTGTATAGGCGCATGCCGTGAGGATGACCGAGGCGTCCGCGCCGAGCAGAGCCATGAGCACGCCGCCGATGGTCATGACCGTCAGGCCGGGCAGGGCGACCTTGCGGATGCCGTATTTGTCGAACAGGCGGCCCGAGACGATACCGCAGCATGCGCCGATGAGGGCGCCGGGAAGCATGGCGAGCCCGCTGGCGGTAGCGGATGCACCGAGCACGGTCTGGATGAACATCGGCACCATGACGTTGCAGCCCATGAGGGCGGCCTGCATGCACGCCACGATGATCACCGAATGCGCATAGGTGCGGTTGGCGAGGATGCCGACGCGCAGCATCGGCTCCTTCGCCTTGAGCTGTCGACGCACGAACACGGCGACGAGCAGCACGCCGATGACGATCAGCAGGACGGTGAGCACCATGTTGCCGGTGGACGTGAACGTGGACAGACCGTACAGCAGGCATGCCAGACCGATCGAGGAAAGCAGCACGGAGACGGGGTCGAACGCGCCCGGCTGGAAGCCGTCGAAGTTGCGCAGGTAGACGGCGGCCAACGCGATGACGATCAGCGAGACGACCGCCATGATGACGAACAGCGTGCGCCAGCCGAACGAATCGATGATCACGCCGGAGACGGACGGGCCGAGCGCCGGCGCGAAGCCGACGACCAGTCCGGTGATGCCCATTGCCGTGCCTCGGCTTTCCTTGGGGAACACGAGCAGGATCACCGCGGTGACCATCGGCATGATCGCGCCGGTGCACAGGGCCTGAAGCACCCGGCCGACCATGAGCAGAGGGAATGTCGGCGCGAATGCGGCGACGAGGCTGCCGGCCGCGAACAACGAGATGCAGCCGATGAACAGTCTGCGGGTGGAGAAGCGCCCCATGAGAAACGCTGCGAGCGGGATGACCATCGCCTCGACCAGAGAATAGCCGCTGGACAGCCACTGAACGGTGGTGGAATCCACCCCGAGGTCCTTCATGATGGAAGGCAGCGCCGGCGTGACCACCGACATGTTGAGCACGGCCAGCAATGTGCCCATGAGCAGCACGATGACCATGATCCATTGTTTTCTGTTGATGCCAAGTTTCACAATAACACTCCGATAAACAATAGTTGTTGATTATTCGACGAGCATCAATTATTATCGAAACACAACGGATGGCAACCACCGATATGCGACATTCTTCGCTTATGCGACGATTCGCCTGAATCGTCGCATAACACGCGACTTACAAGCCGATGCGGGAATGACGCCGCCGACAAACGAAAGGGGACATGGTGACCGATCTGCGCATCGTCAAGACCCGCAAGGCGATCCGCGAGGCGTTCCTACGCCTGCGGGCATCGGGAGTTCCGGTCTCGAAGGTCAAAGTCAAGGACATCTGCGACCTTGCTCTCGTCAACCCGAGCACGTTCTACAAGCATTACCTCGACGTCTACGACCTGAACGACAAACTCGAGGACGAGACCATCGACGCAATGCTGGAGCATTACCCCGCCAAGGACAAGATCCTGTCCGATCCGCTCGCGTTCCTCAACGGCTGGAGGCCGGCCATCGACAGCCAGATCGACGATCTGCGCATCCTGTTCGCAGACCGTCCCGAAGCCATGTTCCGCAAAATCGAAGCGACGCTCGTCGAACGGTATTCCGCCCAAGCGGCGAACGAGCACGAGCGCATCGCCGCCGTCTTCTCCATAGCCGGTGCGCTCCACTCACTCGGACTACTCAAGCTGGAGGGCGGGCAAAGCGACGACGAGATCATCGCGGCGGTCGCCGAGAACCTCAACGCCATCGCCGCTCGGATCCCCGACGGACGATAACGAACAACCCCTATACGAATCAACAGCATCATCACACGGATACTCTCAATCATCTAGTCAATCATCATGGAACAGATAACAGAACATCATCATCCCATCCCATCGTCGGCATCGCGATTCGCCGCATCGATACTGACTGCGCTGGTCTTCGTCGTCGCGCTGAACCTGCGTGCTCCGCTCACATCCGTCGGCCCGCTGCTGCCTCGAATAGGAGCGTCCGAACATCTCAACGCGACGATGCAAGGACTGCTCGGCTCGTTGCCCATCCTCGCGTTCGCCCTCGTCTCCCCTATGGTGCACCATGCGGCCGAACGCCTCGGCATCGAACGCACCGTGCTGGCCGCGATGGCGTTTCTGACGCTCGGCATCGTGATCCGTTCGACGTGCGGCACCATCGGACTGTGGGCCGGCACGCTCGTCATCGGCTGCTCGATCGCGGTGGGCAACGTTCTGGTGCCGGCCATAGTCAAACGCGACTACCCCGGCCACACATCACTGGCCACCGGCATATACTCCGCATGCATGACCGGCATGGCCGCGTTCGCCTCGGCCGTGACATTGCCCCTGTCCGATGCAATCGGGTGGCAGGGCACGCTCGGCATCTGGGCCATTCCCGCCGGAATCGTCACGCTGCTGTGGCTATGGCGTTCACGGGCGAATGCGCAAAGGACGACCCCGGCTGCGAAGACCGCCGCCGATGCGCAGCCCCGCAGCCGACAGAGTACGGCATCGGAGACCCGACTCCGCGTCTCCATGTGGAAAAGGCCGGAGGCATGGGCCGTCACCCTGTTCATGGGGCTGCAATCTGTGAACTATTACGTGTGCGTCACTTGGCTGCCCACCATCGAGGTCTCCTTCGGCGTGCCCGCCGACCGGACCGGCTGGCATCTGGCGGTCTTCCAGCTCGTCGGTATCGTCATGGGACTGCTCATCCCCGTGCTGCTGAAGGGCGACAGCCAGGTCGCCGCCGTTGTCGTCGCCAGCGTGCCATTGGCCATCGGTACGCTCGGACTGGCATTCGCACCGCGGCTCGATCTGCTGTGGATCATTGTCGCCAGCATCGGCTCGGGATGCTCTCTGGTCGTGGCACTCTCATTGATCGGATTGAAGACCTCGACCACCGAGGAGACGACGCAACTGTCGGGCATGGCTCAATGCGTCGGATACCTGCTCGCCGCAGTCGGTCCCACATTGGCCGGAACGATCTACGACATCACCTCGGGATGGCGGACGGTGCTCATCATGCTGGCCATACTAGCCGTCGCACAGACCGCCATCGGCATCATCATCGGACGGAATAAGGAAGCGGGGCGATGACCATGCTCGGCGAAACACCCTACGAAGCAATGGTACTAGCCAGGTCGGTGGGCTACTATCGCAATCGGCGGCTGATCCTTGCCGACGTAAACCTCACCATTGCCACCGGCGGACGATGGGTGCTGTTCGGACCGAACGGAGTGGGAAAATCCACACTGCTGGAAATGATCGCGATGCGCACCTACCCCAACGTCGGCGAACTGCGCGTCTTCGGGGACCGAACAGTCGCGGGCTCGGATCCGGAGCGCCGTCGCACCCGCGTGGCCATCGTCTCGGCGGCGTTCGGGCACAACATCGGGTCGGGAATGAACCCGCTCACGGTCGTCGCCTCGGGGATTCCAAGAGGAACGAAGGATTCGGCTGACGAGGCATACGAGAAGGCGTACGAGATGATGCGCCGGCTCGGCATCGCATATCTGATCGGCAAACAGTGGCGCAACCTGTCCGAAGGCGAACGCACGAGGGTGATGATCTCCCGCGCGCTCGTCTCGCCGGCGGATCTCCTAATCTTCGATGAACCGACCACCGGCCTTGATCTGGGTGGCCGTGAAACGGTATTGCGAGAACTATCGGCGCTGGCCTCGCGAGGGGACGAGCGCACGATGCTGCTCGTCACGCATCAAGTGGAGGACATCCCCGCCGGATTCGACCATATCGCGATGATGGGCCGAATGACGGAACACGAGTGCATGACATACCTCGACACGCATCCGCGCATCTACGCCACACTTGACGGCAACACGACACCGGGAACCATCACATTCACCGGACCACTTGACGAAGGACTTACCGACAAACGTCTCGAATCGATGTTCGGCGTCCCGTTACACGTAGAGCGAACCGGGCAGCGATGGAGAGCCTCGCACCGGCTGCGTTTCGCATGAGCGGTCCGAATGAACGCCTCGTCGCCGGTTCTAGTGCTCCTCAGTCATTATGTCGCATTCGACTGGGGAGCACTGGAACCGATGCGGACACCACCGGGACACAGCGACCGCGGAAAACAACGAAATCAGCAGCAATCAGCGAAATCAGTGGCAATCAACGAATCTGGCGAGGGTAACGGAACCGGCATCATTGCAACGAAAACGCAACTAACGAAGCTCGCGGAAACCAGCTGAGTATTTGAGTTTTGCCATTATTCCAAACAGCATCATCCCCCGGCTCAGCTCATGTACGCGCCGCCGTTGACGTCGATGCCCTGACCGGTGATGTAGCGCGCGTCGTCGCTGGCGAGGAACGCGATCACGCCGGCGACATCGTCTGTTTCGCCGAGCCGGCCGAGCGGGATGCCGGCCGCCGTGTAGCCGGTGCCGGCGGTCATCGCCGTGTTGATCACGCCCGGGCAGACGGCGTTCGCGCGGATGCCGTATTGGCCGAGGATCTTCGCATAGCTGCGCGTGGCCGTCAGCAGTCCTCCCTTGGATGCGGCGTAGCTGACCGACGAGGCGATGCCGCCGACGCGCGCGGCCAGAGAGGCGATGTTCACGATCGCTCCAGAGCGCTGCGGCTTCATGGTTTTGATCGCCTCGCGCACGCACAGGTGGGCGCCACGCAGGTTGATGTTCATGCACCAGTCCCATTGGTCGGCGTCGAGATCCTCGATCGGCGTGGTCGGGCAGATGCCGGCGCCGTTGACCAGGATGTCCAGTCTCGGAAACAGTTCGCCGACGCGTGCGAACAGCGCCTCGATGCTGTGCGGCTTGGACACGTCGACCTTGATGCCGTACGCCTCGCAGCCGTAACGTTCGGCGAGCACCGCGGCACTTCTCTCCGCCTGTTCACCGTTGAGGTCGGCCAGGATCACGCCGGCTAATCCTTCCGCGGCCATCCGTTCGGCCGCCGCGTAGCTGATGCCGCGCGCGCCGCCCGTCACCACTGCATACTTGCCGGCGAATCGTCCTCCCGTCGGAGTGTCTCCGGCCATGTCGTTCGTCATTGAATCGTCCATCATCGAACCTCCTTGCTGCGAATGCAGCCAAGTATAGGCACGATGGCCGGTCCGACTTGCGCAGTCCCGTTCAGGGATAGAGAGAACTTTCACAAGTGGGCAAATACGGATGCGAGAACCCGTAAGTGGGTATTTCTCAACCATTATGCCCCTCAAATCGGAGCTTTTTGGTATCCAAATACCCACTTACGGATTTTCGTGTCCGTATTTACCCACTTTCCACGTGCAAACGGGCGAAAGAGGGACGAATACGGACATGTACGGCTCACACAACATGCCGCGGTCATTCAAGACTGTCGGTGACGAGTGTGGCAAAGGCGCCGTTGCGGTCGAGCAGCTGCTGGTAAGTGCCGGTTTCGCTGATGCGGCCGTGATCGAGGACGACGATCTGGTCCATGTTGGTCAGAACGCGCGGCCGGTGGCTGATGACGATCACGGTGACACCGGCAGGACGGTTGGCGATCAGGTCGTGGTAGATCGCAGCCTCGGCGGTCGCGTCGACCGCGGCGGTCGGCTCGTCCAATACCCATAGCGGCTTGCCGGACAGGAACGTGCGCGCCAACGCAAGGCGCTGCCATTGGCCGCCCGACAGGCCCACGCCGCCCCATTCCTGACCGAGCTGCGCGTCGAGCCCGTTCGGCAGCGCATCCACGATGTCGAGCGCGCGGGCGCGATGCAGGCCGTCGCGCAGTTCGCTATCCATGTGGCGGCCTGCGGGGTCGATGAACTCGCGCACGGTCACTTCGATGTGCGTGAAGTCCTGGAACACCATGCTCGATGCGCCCAGTCGTTCCGTCCATGCATCTAGGGAACGCTCGCCACCAGGCTCCTCCGAGGTCAAGCCAACGGTGCCATCCGGCGCGTCGAGTATGCCGGCGATGAGCTTGACGAGCGTGGTTTTGCCGGACCCGTTCTCGCCCACCAGCGCGACGATCGATCCCGGTGCGACGTCCAGCGATACATCGTTCAACGCCGGAGTCTGGGCGGCCGAGGTCGGCTTAGTCTTCTCACTTTCCACATCGCCGTTACCGCCCGATTCGTCGTCGCTCTTCGCGACGGTCGGATATGCGTATGTCAGGTGCTCCACACGCACGCCAACCGGCCCCTCCGTCTCGGGGATCGCGGGATTCGCGTGAAGCAGATCCATGAGCCGGTCGTAGGCAAGGATCATCGGCGTGGACGCCATCAGGTTGCCGAACGCCTCGCCCGTGGTGCGCGTCACCGACAGTCCCGTCATGATGCCGACCAGGGCCGCCGGAATGCTCGTGGCCGCCGCATGGCCGGATGTCAGGATCAGCCAGAACGCGCCGCCGGTCAACAGCGCGAACGCCAACGAGCTCGCCACGGTCAGCTGCACCCTGCGCCATGAGACGCGTTCCCACATGCCGGCCATGGTGAAATACCTGACTCGTGCTTGCGCCGGAATGCCGAACGAGCCGGCCGTGGCCGCGATTTCCGTACTCGACGGCGGATAATCCAGCAACCGTTCGAAGTAGTTCGCACGACGTGACTCCTTGCCGCGCTTCGGCCATAGTTCGTTCGCCAGTTTTTCCACGCCGAACTGTGCCAGCAATTCGGGGATCATCGCCACCGCGATCATGACCGCCGCCAACGGATGCATGTGCCACAGAGATCCGGCCAGCATGATCATCGATATCAACGCGCCCACTACCGACGTGGCGTCCGCGGCCTGCGAGGCCACATTGTACGGGATGGCGTCACGCGCCGCACGCACTTGTGCGGTCACCTCGTCGTCCAAGGTCTGTGCCGGCGTCAGGTTGGCCAGCGCATCGGTCAGATCGGACTGGTATTCGGCCATCAACGGCTCCTGCAACAGGTCGCGCATGTCCTGCGCCAACGACGACGATACCGACATGAGCACCGCGCCCACCGTCAACACCACCAGAATCAACGCGAACCGGCCCGCGCCAAGCGCCGACCCCATGCCGAGACCGTCCGGGCCGCACGCCCAGCCGATCATCCACACCTGCAACGACGGCATCGCCATCATTACCAGCATCGACAGCCACATCACCACCGTACGTACCGGACGCTTGCGCAACGCATACGCGCTCGTACGCCACGACGTCACCATCGCGTCACGAAACGGCCTCAGCCGGCCGACCTGATCCTTCTTCTCACTCTTGTTCTCAAACACAGTAGGACAGCATAGAAAGTCAACGTTAAAAAAATTACGACCAACCGTCATCGTGAGAACAGTCGTCATTCTCAATACGACAAGATCCCCGCGAACAATGCCGTTCGCGGGGATCTTCAGTTAATCAATACCGAGAATCGGTCTCAGCAAACCTTCCACATCCAGTTGTGCGGATCGTCGATCTCGCCGAGCTGGATGCCGAGCAGTTCGTTGCGCAGCGCGACGGTCAGCTCACCGGAGCCGCCGTCGGCGACGGTCACATCGAACTTCTCGGACTTGAAGCGACCGATCGGGGTGATGATGGCGGCGGTGCCGCAAGCGAACACCTCGGTGACCTCGCCGGACTTGATGTCCTCGAGCAGCTGGTCGAGCGCGATCATCGTCTCGACAACGTCATGGCCCTTGTCCTGCAGCAGCTGGATCAGCGAGCGGCGGGTCACGCCCGGCAGGATGTTGCCGGTCAGCGACGGAGTCTCAACATGGCCGTCCTTGTGCACGACCATCATGTTCATGCCGCCAAGTTCCTCAAGATAGGTCTTGGTGGCCGCATCCACGAAGCACACCTGCTGGCAGCCGTTGGCGATGCCCGTGTACTCGCCGAGCAGGGAGGCCGCATAGTTGCCGCCGCACTTGGCGAAACCGGTGCCGCCGGGGCCGGTGCGGAACCACTTGTCCTCAACCCAGATGCTCACCGGCTTGACGCCGCCCGGGAAGTACGGGCCGGACGGGGACGCGATCACGCAGTAGTCGACTTCCTGCGGGGCGCGCACGCCGAGGAACGGCTCGGAGGCGAACATGAACGGACGCATGTACAGCGTGTACTCACGACGGGACGGCACCCAGTTCACGTCACGCTTGACGAGCGCGGCCACGGAGCCGAGGAAATCGTCGATCGGCAGTTCCGGCAGGTACAGACGCTTGGCGGAGTTCTGGAAACGCTCGGCGTTCGCGTCCGGACGGAACAGCCAGGTGGAACCGTCGGCGTGGCGGTAGGCCTTGAGGCCTTCGAAGCATTCCTGCGCATAGTGCAGCACGGATGCGCCCGGGTCCATCTTGAGCGGCGCATATGGCTCGATACGACGGTCGCCCCAGCCTTCGCCCTTGGTCCAGGTCATGTGGGCCATGTTGTCGGAGAAGACCTGCCCGAAAGCCGGCTTGTCGATGAGTTCGTTGCGCTTTGCATCGGAGGCCGGGTTGTCGTTCGGCAGGACGGTGAACGGCTCGGCGAGCTTGTCGAGGGCCGCGGAATCGTGATGGGATTGTTCAGTCATTGCTTACTTCTTTTTATACGATGCCCGCCGCAGCGCTCGTTATGCAGCGTCTGCCACGGCCGGCATGTGATGGTGTATGCAATCGGCGCTTGTGGCACCGGTTCTGGTTGTTACTCTCTCACACACCCACACCGGTGGGCATGCTGGATTTCACATTATGAATATGGATTGCGCAAGGCATGATACGGGCCACATGAACGCACGAAGGTCCGTACAAGTTCGTCTCGTACGGACCTTCGCGGTATCGATGCAGCGTCGATACGGTATCGATTATCTCGGATTACCGAGCGTCAGATGATCGCCTAGTCGGATCACTTGGCGTCCGCGGCCGGAGCGGCAGCGGCGTCAGCCGGGGCGGCGGCGTCGGCGGCCTCCGGAGCGGCGGTGGACTCGGTGGCATCCTCCGGCACCTCGACGGTGACGACAGACTCCTCGAGGTCATCCATATCGAGCTCGACGCCCTCCGGCAGGACGATGTCCTTGAGCAGGACCTTGGTGCCGTCGGTCAGGCCGTCGACGTTCACGACGATCTTCTCCGGCAGGTTGGCGACATCGGCGCGGACCTTGAGCTCCTGCACGTCGACGAACGCGACGGCGACGCCCTTCGGGGTGCCCTCGACGAACACCGGGACCTCGACGTCGATCTTCTCGCCGGCCTTGACCTCGTAGAAGTCAACGTGCTCGACGATGCGCTTGACGGGGTTGCGCTGCACGTCCTTGACGACGGCCAGCTTGGTCTGGTCACCGAACGCGATGGAGAACAGCGCGTTGGTGTGACGCAGGGACAGGGTGGTCTCCTTCATCGGGAGCTTGACGAACACCGGGGCCTCACCGCCGGCGTAGATGGTCGCCGGGATCTGCTTGGCGACGCGCATACGGCGGGCAGCGCCCTTGCCGAACTCGTCGCGGACTTCGCCCTCGAGCTTGATGGTGGTAGCCATGATTGGTCTCCTTGGTTTGTTACTTGTCGTTCTGTCTGTTTGACGCCACGACGCGTCGCAGAACGCACCAAGGAGGTGAGCCATACGCCGAGTCGATTACGGAAGACTTGGGGACTCTTACGAGACGGTATCTTCCCTCGCCAAAGCAACATGCTTCGGCTCGGTTGGGTCGCGCGGATGCCGCGCTCCCCTCGCCTACAAACAGTCCACCGGACTGTTTGCTTAACGGCTCGGCCTGCCAAAGCAACAGCTCACCAGTATACGCAGCCGCCGGACATACAATGGAAGATAGCGTATTGCCATAGGGAATCGAGGATGCGATGAGGCGGGTTACACGCAATGTTCTGATCGGCGCCGGGGCCGTCGCCGCGGCTGCCGGCATGCTGTACGGGGTGGGCGAGGCCATGTTCCGGTTCACAATCGACACGCGATTCCCCTGGTCGATGATGAAACTCGTCAGGACCGGCAAGGTCAGAGGCGCGGATCTGGAAGGGCCGCACCGGGACGCCGACGAGGAGGCCGAGGCCGCACGATGGTTCGACGAATCGAAACAGCCGGTGGTCGCGTTCAGCGAGGACGAGCTGAGGCTGCACGGATGGCTGCTTGATCCCGATTGCGTTTCTCCGCAACCGCATCTGTACGCGATCTGCATGCACGGCTACACAGGGACGCCGGCCGAAATGGCGAAATACGCGCACCGGTTCGCACGCCTCGGATTCACGACGCTTGCTCCCGCGATGCGAGGCCATGAGCTGAGCGAGGGGCGGTATACCGGTATGGGCTGGCTGGAGCGGCGTGATCTGATGACGTGGATACGGCTGATCGTCGACAGCGATCCCGACGCGCGGATTCTGCTGGACGGCCTGTCGATGGGCGCGGCGTGCGTGATGATGACGGTTGGCGAGCCCGACCTGCCGCGCAACGTGGTCGCGGCGATCGAGGACTGCGGGTATACGTCCGTATGGGACCAGTTCCTGTTCAACGCGAAGGGACTGTACCGGCTGCCGAACAAATGGCTTGCCGTACCGGTGGTCAGGGCGATGAGCGCCGCATGCCGCCGGACCGCGGGATACGGCTTCACGGAGGCGTCGAGCGTGGCGTCGCTCAGGCACGCTACGGTGCCGATGCTGTTTATCCACGGCGCGGCCGACACCTTCGTCGACCCGTCGTTCCTCGATCGCAATTATCAGGCGTGTGCGAGCCTGCACCGGGATCGGTTGCTCATCACCGGCGCCGGACATGCGATGAGCGCGAGCACGGCCCCGGATATGTACTGGCGCAAGGTCACCGGCTTCGTGCGCGGCGTGTTCGGGTTGTAGATACGAAGAGCTGTAGATACGAAGAAAGGGCGGTTTCCTTATTGGAGGAAGACCGCCCTTTCTTGTTGGGCGTGTTACGCGATGAGCTCCTTGACGGCTGCGATGACGGCCTGCAGTCCCGCCTTCGCGTCGCCGAACAGCATCTGCGTGTTGTCCTTGAAGTACAGCTCGTTTTCGATGCCGGCGTAGCCCTTGCCGCGGCCGCGCTTCATGACGACGACGTTCTGTGCCTTGTCGACGTCGAGGATCGGCATGCCCGAGACCGGGGTGCCGGGGCGGCGTGCGGCCGGGTTGGTGACGTCGTTCGCGCCGACGACGAGCGCGACGTTGGCGCTCGGGAACTGCGGGTTGATGTCGTCGAGGTCGACGAGCTCCTCGTAAGGCACGTTTGCTTCGGCGAGCAGCACGTTCATATGGCCGGGCATGCGGCCGGCGACCGGGTGGATCGCATATTCGACCTCGACGCCGTGGCCCTTGAGCAGCTCGCCCAGGTCGGCGAGCTCGCGCTGCGCCTGCGCCTGCGCAAGGCCGAAGCCGGGCACGAAGATGACCTTGTCGGCGTAGACGAGCTGCACGGCCACATCGTCGGAGGAGGTCTCCTTCATGGTGCCTTCGGGGCCTTCCGCGCCGCCGGCCGCATCGGAGCCACCGCCGAATCCGCCGGCGAGCACGCTCATGAGCGGACGGTTCATGGCCTTGCTCATGGCGAGCGACAGGGTCACGCCGGCCGCGCCGACGAGGGCGCCGGCGACGATGAGCGCGATGTTGTTGATCGCGAGGCCGCTCATGGCGACGGCGGTGCCGGTGCACGCGTTGAGCACGGAGATGACGACCGGCATGTCGGCGCCGCCGATCGGGATGACGAACACGAGGCCGTAACCGAGCGCGAACACGGTGGTCAGGATGCACCAGAGCACCGCGTTGGACGGCTGCACGCACAGCATGACGAACGCGATGACGGTAAGTGCGATGAACGCGATGTTCCACACGCCCTTGGCCGGCAGGGTGAGCTTCCTGAGGAACTTGACGCCCTGCAGCTTGCCTGCGGCGACGAGCGATCCGGTGAACGTGACCGAACCGATCATGATGCCGAGTCCCGCGGTGATGAGCACGACGAGGCCGGGACCGGCCGCGTCCTCAGAGTTGAGGATGTCATTGAGCGCGACGAGCGCGGCCGCGCCGCCGCCGACCGTGTTGAACACGGACACGAGCTGCGGCATGTCGGTCATCTTGACCTTTTTGGCGCTCCACACGCCCGCGATCGCGCCAATCGCGATGCCGGCGATGAGCAGCACGACGGCCACGCCGTGCTGGAAGCCGTTGCCGATCTCACCGACGAACAGCACGATGAACGCCATGACGCAGGCCATGACCATACCGGCCGCGGAGATCAGGTTGCCGCGACGTGCGGTCTTCGGCGAGTTCATGAGGTGCAGGCCGATGACGAACATGACGGCGGCCAGCAGGTAGACGAACCATTCGACGACACCGAGCGGCGTGCCCAGCGTCTGTTCCAGCGTACCCATTTACTTGGCCTCCTCGTTCTTGTCGGCGTCCTGCTTCTTGGTCTTGTCGGACTTGAACATCTCGAGCATGCGGTCGGTGACCACGTAGCCGCCGACGACGTTCATCGTGCCCAGCACCGCGGCCAGGAAGATGAACACCCATGCGAGCGGGCTGGTGGCGTGCGCGGCGACGATGACGACGCCGACGATGACGATGCCGTGGATGGAGTTCGCGCCGGACATGAGCGGCGTGTGCAGGGTCGCCGGCACCTTGCCGATGACCTCGACGCCGATGAGCAGCGCCAATACGAACAGGGTGATCGCTACGACGATATCCATGATGGTTCTCCCCTTTCTTCCCCTACGCCTGTGCCGGGGCCGCTGCGGGCCGGCCGGCGACGATGAGCGCGTCGTCGAGTTCCTCGTTCAGGTCGATGACCAGTCTGCCGTCCTTGGCGAAGTGCGCGAGCACGTCGCCGACGTTGCGGGCGAGCAGGTTCGTCGCGGTGTTGGAGACGTCGCTGGCCAGATACGGCGCGCCGATGATGGTGACGCCGCCGTCGGTGACACTCGTGCCGACCGTGGAACCTTCGACGTTGCCGCCGAGATCGCTGGCCGCGCAGTCGACGATCACCGCGCCGCGCTTGAGGCCGTCCACGCCGGCCTTGGTGAGCAGTACCGGGGGCTTACGGCCGGGCACCTTCGCGGTGGTGATGATGACATCAAAGCCGGTGGCCTTCTGGTCGACGGCCGCCTGCTGGGCGGCCTGTTCCTCCGGGGTGAGGGCTCGCGCGTAGCCGCCTTCGCCCTGTCCGGCGGAGAAGTCGAGACCGAGGTCGAGGAACTTCGCGCCGAGCGATTCGACTTCACCGCGCGAGGCCGGACGCACGTCGTATGCGGTGACGACCGCGCCGAGCCGGCGTGCCGTGCCGATGGCCTGCAGGCCGGCGATGCCGGCGCCGAGGATGAGCACCTTGGCCGGGCGGATGGTGCCGGCGGCCGTGGTCATCATCGGGAAGAACGATCCGTAGGCGTTGGCGGCGACGAGTGCGGCCTTGTAGCCCATCACGGAGTTCTGCGAGGTCATTTCGTCCATCGACTGCGCGGAGCTGAGCTGGCGGGGCAGTTTCTCCATTGCCACGCCGACCAGTCCGGCCTTGTCGAGCGCGGCCACATATTCGGCGTCGGTGAACGAGCCGAGCATGCCGATCACCCATGTGCCCGGCCTGAGCCGTCCGATCAGTTCCGTGGACGGCCGGTCGACGAATCCGAGCACGTCGGCCTTGTCGATCACCTCGTCGGCGGCCAGCACTTGCGCCCCCGCCTTCACATAGTCATCGTCCGTGTATTGCGCGGCCAGTCCGGCGCCGCTTTCCAACAGGCAGGATACGCCAGCCTTGCGCAACCGTGTGACGATGTCGGGCGTCAATGCGACGCGCGACTCGTGCTCAGATGTTTCGTTAAGAACACCAAACGTCACGACGGCTTCCTGGGTTTCAGCCATGAGAGCCCTTTCTTTCCTAAGCAACCATTGCTTACATGGCCTCAGTGTAGCGAGTCTGCGGAATTTCGGCGCGAGCATCCCACGTAGTGAATACGTATGCAACCGCTGTCAATCGCACATCGCCGTCGTTCAGACCCATCCGCCTCCACCCGAAACGGCCATATGCCGCCTTTCCTTACGCTACCGTAAGGTGACGGCGCGGTAAAGAGCGATTAAGATGTGAAGATTGATTGACCATCGAAGTGGTTTTGAGAACGTCAAGGAGAGTCACGTGTCCGTCATCACCTCATTGAACAAGCAAGCGGCCGGTCTTGTGCAGAAGGCACTGCGGCTGGGGGGTGATTTCGTTCACCCGATCAGCGACGACTCGTCGGACGCACCCGATTACATCTCCCCCGAGAGCATCGTCGACGACAACCGCGCCCTGCCGCACACCGACGAATGGGGCCCGGGATACCCGACCACCACGTTCATCGACCCGCAGACCGGTCTGTTGACCGCGGAAACGGCCGGCAATCCGCCGTTGGACGAGCATACGACCATTTACAGTGTGTACGAGGACCGCGCCCAGCGCATGGGTGATGAGCCTCTGTACACGTTCAAGTCGAACGGTGAATGGGTGACCAAGACGGCCAACGAGTTCCTTGCCGAAGTGCGCAAGGTGGCCAAGGGCCTGCTTCACTACGGTTTGAAGAAGGGTGATGCGGTCGCGTTCATGTGCCGCACGTCGTACGAGTGGGATCTGGCCGACGCGGCGATCATGTCGTGCGGCGGCGTGCTCGCGTCGATCTACGACACCGATTCGGCAGAGCAGATCCGCAACATCGTGAACAACTCCGACGCACGTCTGCTGATCGTGCAGGACACCGCCATGCGCGAGAAGGCGGACGGCGCGATCGAGGAATGCCCGTCGCTCGAGCACATCATCTGCATCGAGACGGGCGGCTTGGACGAGATCGCCGCGTACGGCAGCTCGGTGAGCGACGAGCAGCTCGACGAGCGCATCGCCTCGCTCAAGAAGACCGACCTGTGCTCGATCATCTACACGTCCGGTTCCACGTCCGCGCCGAAGGGCGTCGAGATGACGCACGAGAACTACTGCACGGACGCGTTCAACCTGCGCGACTACATGCCCGATCTGCTCCAGCACGACAAGTCCGGATCCATCCTGCTGTTCCTGCCGCAGGCGCATACGTTCGCACGCGCGATCAACTACATCTGCGTGGCCTCCAACATGCGCATCTACATCGCGACCGGCATCAAGACGCTGCTCGCCGACCTGCAGGTGGCCCGCCCGACCGTAATGATCGTGGTGCCGCGTGTGCTTGAAAAGGTGTATAATGCGGCCTCGCAGAAGGCCGGCCATGGCGCGAAGGGCGTCGTGTTCGCAGCCGCCGTCACCGCCGCGCAGCAGTACATGAAGGAGGTCAGCGAATTCGGCAAGGCCAAGACGCTGACCGCCATGCGTCGCGCCTCGTTCGATCCGATCGTCTACCAGTCGCTGCGCGAGGCGCTCGGTGGACGTGCCAAGTGGATCGTCTCGGGCGGCGCCCCGCTCGACCCGGAGCTGATGAACTTCTTCCGCGGCGCGAACATCCCGGTCTACGAGGGCTACGGCCTGACGGAGACGACCGCTCCGTGCGCGTTCAACCCGCTCGGCGTGCCGTTCCACGAAGGTTCGGTCGGCGTGCCGTTCCCGAGCTTCAAGATCCGCATCGCCGAGGACGGCGAGATCCAGGTCGGCGGTCCGGTCGTGTTCCACCGTTATCACAAGAACGACGAGGCGACCGAGAACGCGTTCACGCCGGACGGCTGGCACGCGACCGGCGATCTGGGCCGGCTGGACGACGATGGATTCCTGTACATCACCGGCCGTAAGAAGGATCTCATCATCACCGCCGGCGGCAAGAATGTGGCGCCCGGTCCGATCGAAGAGGTGATTCAGCGCTGCGAGTTCGTCTCGCACGCGTTGGTGCTCGGCGACAAGCGTCCGTTCATCTCGGCGCTCATCACGCTGGACGAGGAGACACTGCGTCCGTGGCTGGAGGCGAAAGGCCTCGACCGCAACATGTCGCTGGAGGACGCGGCGGCCAACGCGGCCGTGCGCGCCGAAGTGCAGAAGTGGGTCGATCAGGCGAACGAGGGCGTCTCCCGCGCCGAATCCGTGCGCAAGTTCATCATCCTGCCCGAGGACTTCACCCAGGAGAATGGTCTGATGACCGCCTCTCTCAAGGTGATCCGTCCGAAGGTCATCAAGCGCTACTCCACCCTGCTCAACACGCAGATGTACACCAAGCGGAAGTAACATCCGCTCCAACAACGAAGTAAGGCTCCCAATCGGGAGCCTTACTCATATCCGCGGCAACAAGCCGCGAAGCGATCCTAAGAGTTGGAAGAATTAGAATCCCAGCCGCTCAAGCTGCTTGGCTGAGCCGTTAAACGGACAGTCCAGTGGACTGTCCGTAGGCGAAGTGAGCGGCCGCGATAGCGAGCCGCGAAGCGATCCTAAGCAGCTGGAAACATTAGAATCCTAATTTTTCCAGCTGCTTAGGATCGGACTGCCAACCCTTGGCAACCTTGACGTGCAGGTCAAGCTTGGCTTTGCCGCCGACGATGCGGTTGACCGGCGTGCGCAGCTTCTTTTTGACACGTACGAGATGCTCCGCGCCCTTGCCGATGATGATCGGCTTCTGCGAATCACGCTCCACATACACGGAGACGAGCACCTGAATCTTGCCATCGTAGGACGCGCCGGACTCATTGTCCTGCGGGTATTCGATCGAGTCGACGACCACGGCCAGCGAATGCGGCAGCTCGTCGTCCAGCTCCTCGAGGAACGCGCCGCGCACCAGCTCGGCGATCGTCTCCGCGGGCCGCTCCTCGCTGATCTGGTCGTCCGGATACATCTGTGGGCCTTCGGGCGTGTGGTCGATGAGCACATTCTTCACTTCATTCAGATTGTCGTGCTCGAGCGCGCTCACGGGCACGATGTCCGAGAAGTCGGCGAATTCGTTGATCTCGATGAGCTTGTTGATGAGCTGTTCGCGGTTGAGCTCGTCGATCTTGGTGACGATCGCGATCAGCGGCACCTTCCACTTGAATGTGCCGTCGTCGCGCTTGGTCGCGAAATCGGCGCGGAGCCTGCTCAGGATGCGTTTGTCGCCGGGACCGATCTCCTGATCCGCCGGCAGCAGGAACGCGACGACGTCGACTTCGGACAGCGATTCCTCGACGATATCGTTGAGACGCTGGCCGAGCAGCGTGCGCGGGCGGTGGATGCCCGGCGTGTCGACCAGCACAAGCTGCGCGTTGTCGGTGGTGAGAATGCCTCGGATGGCCTTACGCGTGGTTTCCGGGCGGGACGACGCGATGGCGATCTGCTTGCCGATCAGCGCGTTGATCAGCGTGGATTTGCCGACGTTCGGACGGCCTACCACCGCCACGAAACCGGAACGGTACGGCTGTTCGCCCTGCACCGGACCGTCGTTCGCCGTATCCGCCGCCGTCTCGTGCACGCTGGCACCGTCCTCGTCGTATTGCTGCTCGATATCGCTCATGTCACTCCTTGCTGCTGTCGTCACGGCCCGCGCGTTCGGCGGTCTGCGTACCATTGTCGGCGCTGTCGTCTGCTTCACTCGATGAATCGACATCTTCCCCGACGCCCTCGACGTGCGCCGGTTCCACAACGATGGTGGATACCTTCTTGCGTCGTCCGGCGGAATCCACGGCGGTCAGGCGCAGGCCGCGCGTCACGGCGGACGCCCCGACGATCGGCACCCGACCTATCAGCTTGGTCAGCAGGCCGTACACCGTGTCGACGTCGTCCTCGTCGATGTCGATCTCGAAGATCTCCTCCAGGTCGGCGATCGGCGTACGCGCCGGCATGCTCCACTTGTGGTCCCCGATCTTCTCTGGCTCGGCGTGCTGTGTGCGATCGTGCTCGTCCTCGAGTTCGCCCACGATCTGCTCGATCGCATCCTCGATGGTCACGAGTCCTGCTATACCGCCATATTCGTCCACGACGATGGCCACATGCTGGCGAGTGCGCTGCATCTCATGGAACAGGTCGTCCACGGGTTTCGATTCGGGCACGAGCATTGGCTGGCGGATGATCGACGCGACCTCACGGCTAGTCGCCGCAGGGTTGAACGCCGTGGCCCGCACCGCGTCCTTGAGATAGGCGACGCCGATCAGATCGTCCACATCGTCGCCGATCACCGGCACACGGGAGAAGCCAGAGCGCGAGCACAATTTGAGCATACTTTCGAGCGTCTCGGTTTTCTCAATGCAGATCATGTCGGTGCGCGGCACCATGATCTCACGCGTGAGCGTCTCCGACAACGTGAGCACATTGCGCAGCATTTCGGAGACTTCCGGATCGAAATCGTTCGCCTCGACGAGACGGTCGATGGTGGCGCGCCCCTGTTCGAGCTGGATCTTCTCAAGTTCCTCGTCGTCCGACAGATCGGAATCGCGGTCGCGCTTCTTCGGGTCGCGCTGGCCGCCGACGCGGGCGAACGGGGTCAGCCACGCGGCGATCGATACGAGCGTGGCACGGCCGAGCATGATGTCGACCGGTTTGAGCGCCCCCGCCGAACGCGGGCGCACGAGGATCGACACGACGCCCACGATGATCGCGAACACGAATCCGACGAGCAGTTCCGCCCACAACGGCGCCTCGAACAGCGCGGCGATGCAGGCGACCAGCACGCCGTCGAGCACGTTGCAGGTGATGCGGAAGAACGCGCATGAGCCGGCCGTCGCGTACCGGTCGGCGATCAGATGCTGCACCTTGTGGATCCGGCCGATCTTCTTCATGCGCAGGAACTGCGAAGTCTCCGCATCGGTCTGCACTTCGAGGATGAGGTTGTTGAGGCTGGCCCGCGTCACGCGCGAGACGGCACCTTCGGCCGCGGCCAGCGTGAGCGAAAGCCACACCAGCAGGGCGGCCACGAGGATGAGTATAACGGTCAGCACTATCGCCGACGTGTCGGATGGCATCTGGATTCCTTACAGGTTGAGGACGGTTCGTGGATTGGAAGGATGGGTGGCTTGATGATTGACGGTGACGCTCATGCGCGGCGACTATGCGTCGTCATGCCGGAAAGTCGACCGACACGACGACGCACCGACAGGACTCACTCAGTGACCGAGCTGACGGTTGTTACCGTGGACCCGATCGTATTCGGCGAGCACGTCGGGGGTGCCGGCCGGCAGGACGACCGGGTCACCGATGGTCTGGCGCACCGCGATGAACGTGAGCAACAGCTGACGTTGCAGACCGAACATCTGGCGCTCCTGCTCGGGTCCGACATGGTCATAGCCGAGCAGATGGAGGATGCCATGAATGGTGAGCAGCATCATCTCCTCGAGCGTGCTGTGGCCTGCCGAAGCGGCCTGCTGGGCGGCCACCCACGGGCAGATGACGAGATCGCCGAGCACACCTTCCATCACGGTCTTGCCGTCACCGGGGCGCAGCTCGTCCATCGGGAAACTCATCACATCGGTTGGCCCCTCGAGATTCATCCAACGCTCGTGCAGCTCGGCGATGGGTTCGGGGTCGACGAACAGGATGGTCAGATCGGACTGCGTGCTCACGCGCATCTGGTCCATCACCCACACGCCGAGGTCGGAGAACACCTTCGGATCGATGGTCCAAGGGGTTTCGTTGGTGACATCGACGCTCATCGCCGTTCGTCCTTTCCTTCGTTGCTGTCTCTCGTCGTATCGGCCGGCGCGGCACCGTTCGCGGCACCGATATGCAGTCCGCGCTGTTTGGCCTCGCCGTATTCGCGGCGGGCCTTGGTGCTGTGGTCGCCGGCGATGGCCGAATGTCGTTCGTATGCGGCGACGATCTGGCCGACGAGCCGGTGACGCACCACATCGGCGGCTTCCAGATGCGCGAACGCGATGTCGTCAATGCCGCCGAGGATATGCTCGATGGTGGCCAGGCCCGACCTCGGCACAGTCAGATCGACCTGCGTGATGTCGCCGGTGATGACCATCGTCGTGTTGAAACCCAATCTGGTCAGGAACATCTTCATCTGCTGCTCGGTCGTGTTCTGTGCCTCGTCGAGGATCACGAACGCATCGTTGAGCGTGCGGCCACGCATATAGGCGAGCGGCGCGACCTCGATCGTGCCGTCGTCCATGTAACGGCGCATCTGGTCAGAGCCAAGCATGTCCGAGAGCGCATCGTACAACGGGCGCAGGTACGGATCGACCTTCTCGTTGAGCGTTCCCGGCAGGAAACCGAGGTTCTCCCCCGCCTCGACGGCCGGACGCGTCAGGATGATGCGTCGGATCTTCTTCTCCTGGAACGCCTGCACGGCCTTGGCCACGGCAAGGTACGTCTTGCCAGTGCCGGCGGGGCCGATGGCGAACGTGATCGTATGCGATTCGATCGCGTTGACGTAGGCGATCTGGCCGGCGGTCTTCGCACGGACCGGGACTCCCAACGCATAGGTGATGACGCCCGGTACGCGGGGCTTGCGTTGTGCCGCATCGTCCGCATGGATGTCGGGCATGGTCTCGGAGGCGTGCGGGCCGCCGCCCGAGAGGAACATCGATCGGCCGGATCGCATGGCACGACCGGGCTGTCCGGTACGTCCCGCGAACCGTTCCTGCCGCACACGGTTGGGCAGCACCTGCTGGTCGATCATCCTGCGCACGGTGTCGGCGTCCATCGGCGCGCTGTACGCCGCCTGGATGATCGTGTTGACCACGTCCTCGGCCTGCGCGGCCTGAGATTCGGTCTGCTTGCCGTGCGACATGATCGCGACGCGGTTGCCGCGCACGATGATGGTCAGCTCAGGGAACGCTCGTTCGACTTCCCGCAGCACCTCGTCGACGGGACCGAGCACGGCGACCGGGTCAAGTTCGGCGGGGATGGTGATGGTTCGTGTCGTCGTCGCCACGGGCTACTCGTCCAGGGTCTCGCCGGTGAGCACGTGGGCGTGCACGTGGAACACGGTCTGGCCGGCGTCAAGGCCGGTGTTGAAGATCAGGCGGTACGCGCCGTGGAACTCCTGGTCGGCGATGGACTGGGCGACCTCGACGATGTGGGCGAGTTCGGCCGGATCGTCCTTGGCGAGCTCCGCCACGTTCGCGTAATGCTTGCGCGGCACGATGAGCACGTGCACCTTGGCCTTCGGGTTGATGTCCTTGAAGGCATAGGTGGTGTCGTCCTCGTACACCTTCGTGCTGGGGATCTGACCCGCGATGATCTTGCAGAACAGGCAGTCCGTGGACTCGCTCATATCGCTCCTTTGTTGCGTTTCGTTGCCGTCTTCCATGCTATTGCGCAGGGTGGTCGTTTGGCTGCGGGAATATGGGGTCGCATGCGGACGATCGGTCCGACGGCCGGCGTCGCGCATTTCCCACGCCTTGGGGAATCCGCTTACATGCGGCCAAGCGTGCGGGCCAGCAGCGTCAGCGCGACCGGGCCGGCGGTTGCCGCCCTGAGGATGTTGCCGCCCAGCACGCACACGTGTGCCCCCGCGTCACGGAACGCGGAGACCTCGTCCTCGCTGATGCCGCCCTCCGGGCCGACCATCACGTTGATGGTGCGAGTCCTGCCGTCGTCCAAGCACCGGTCAGCCAACTGCCGCGCCAACGTCTCGATGCCGTCCCAGGTATCGGTCGCGTCCTGATGAAGCACGACGACCAGATCGCCGTGCACGCAGGCGCGCCGGCAGATGGCAAGCATCTGTTTGCTGGTGACGCATTCGGACAGTTCCGGCATCCATGCGCGACGAGACTGCTCGGTTGCGGCGGCGAGCACCTGGCTCCATTTACGGTCGGTGCGTCCGGCCTTCCATTTGGCGATCGAGCGGTCGGCCTGCCACGGGATCACCTGATCGACGCCGATCTGCGTGGCCATGTCGATGGCCTGTTCGTCATGGCCGGTCTTCGCCAGCGCCTGGATCAAGGCGAGTCTGGCGACCGGCTGGGGTTCGCGGCCGACTTCGCGCACTTCGGCCAACCCGGCCGCGGCGTCGGCGATCACGGCGTGGATGCGCAGCCCTTCGCCGTCGGACAGATCCAGTTCGTCGCCGTCCGCCAGCCGCATCGCCTGGATGGCGTGCCGGCGCACCGAAGACGGCAACGTGAGCTTCCATCCGGTGTTGAGCTCGTCGCTGTTCACCGGCACATCGTCATGCGCAGGATCGAGAAGAAACAGAGGATTCGTCATGGGCACTAGGCTACACAATCCCTGCAACGAAACGAAAACCGTTGCGGCCATTGACGACACGCCGCAAGAGAGAATCGATTTGACGATCGGTGCCGAGTGAGTATAGTTATCGGTTGTTGTCTGAACAACGCACTCGTCCGGGTGGCGGAATGGTAGACGCGCTAGCTTGAGGTGCTAGTGCCTATTTTATACAGGCGTGTGGGTTCAAGTCCCATCTCGGACACGAGCGAAACCCCGTGGAAACACGGGGTTTTCTTGTATCTACCGTGACTATCGACGATCAGCGGAGGCTTCCTTGCGGTTCATCACCATCGATTCCATCGACGACGAACGTGTCGCGGCATACACGAACCTGACCGAAATCCAGCTGCGCAACCGCTTGGAGCCGGCCAAAGGCCTGTTCATCGCAGAATCCCCCAAGGTCATCGACCGGGCGCTCGCGGCTGGTCGTGAGCCGATTTCGCTGCTGGTCGAGGAACCGTGGATCGAAGGCATGGCCAGCACGTTCGCGTTCGTGGACGCGCATTGGGGGCCTGACATTCCCGTGTATGTCGCCTCTCCCGAACAGCTGAAGCAGCTGACCGGATACCGTCTGCACCGCGGCGCGCTGGCCGCGATGCGTCGATGGCCGCTGCCGTCCGTGGCCGAGGTGTGTCGAGACGCCCGTCGCGTCGCGGTCATGGAGAACATCGTCGACCATACGAACGTCGGCGCGCTCATGCGTTCGGCTGCGGCCCTCGACGTGGACGCCGTGCTCGTGACCCCCTCATGCGGGGATCCTCTGTACCGGCGCGCCGCCCGGGTGTCGATGGGCACCGTCTTTCAGATCCCGTGGACCCGCATCGGCACGGAATCGAAGCACGCATGGCCGTTCGACGGACTGAAGGAGCTGCATGATCTCGGCTTCACCACCGTGGCAATGGCGTTGACCGACGACTCGATCAGCCTGGACGAATTGGTGCGCCGGCTGAACAACGATGCGGCGGCGTCCGACCATATCGACAAACTGGCGTTGATCTTCGGCACCGAGGGCGACGGGTTGAGCCGGCACACCATCGCGAACGCCGATCTGACGGTGAAGATCCCGATGAGCCACGGCGTGGACTCGCTCAACGTGGCCGCGTCGAGTGCCGTCGCCTTCTATTCGACCGCAGTTCGCTGAAAAGTCACGAAATTACGGCGACATGCCAGCGTGGTTGCCTTGCGTGTCGCCGAATTTGTGCGAGTATTGACAGTGTCGCCCCTGCGATGAAGCGTGGGTGCAAGCAGTTCGGTGTCGCAAGACGCTGTGGATGACCGAAAGAGAGGAGCATCGGATGGCGAAGAACAAGCAGAAAATCCTGTCCATCGTCCTGGCTGGCGGTGAAGGAACTCGCCTGATGCCGTTGACCCGTGATCGCGCGAAGCCCGCAGTCCCCTTCGGAGGCGTGTTCCGCCTGATCGATTTCCCGTTGAGCAACCTGGTGAATTCGGATTACCGTCACATCATCGTGCTCACGCAGTACAAGTCCCATTCCCTCGACCGTCACATCTCGCAGATGTGGCGTTTCTCCTCCCTGCTGGGCAACTACGTCTCCCCTGTGCCCGCGCAGCAGCGTCTTGGCAAGCATTGGTATCTCGGTTCGGCCGACGCGATCTACCAGACCATCAACATCATCGAGGACGTGCAGCCCGACATCGTCGTGATCGTCGGCGCGGATCACGTCTACCGCATGGACTTCGGCCAGATGGTCGAGCAGCACATCGAATCCGGCGCCGAGTTCACGGTTGCCGGCATCCGTCAGCCGCTCGCACAGTCGAACCAGTTTGGCGTGATCAGCGTGAACCCGAACCACCCGAACCAGATCCGCGAGTTCCAGGAGAAGCCGGCCACGACCGAAGGTCTGCCGGACGATCCGAATTCATTCCTCGCCTCGATGGGCAACTATGTGGCCAACACGGACGCCCTGTTCGACGCGCTTGCCAAGGACGAGAAGGCCGAGGATACGAAGCACGACATGGGCGGCGACATCGCCCCGTACTTCGCGGCACGCGGCGAAGCCGGCGTGTACGACTTCAACACGAACGTCATCCCGGGCGCGACGGAGACCGATCACGCCTACTGGCGCGACGTGGGTACCATCAAGCAGTTCTACGATGCGCACATGGATCTGATCGCCTATGTGCCGGAGTTCAACCTGTACAACCAGGCGTGGCCGATCTACACCGATTCCGGTACGCTGCCGCCGGCCAAGTTCGTGCATGCCGGCCGCGACCGTCTGGGCCACGCGACCGATTCGATCGTCTCCCCCGGTGTGATCGTCTCCGGCGGCGAAGTGCACCACTCCGTGCTTTCGCCGAACGTGCGTATCCACTCGTGGGCGCAGGTCGTCGATTCCGTGCTGTTCGACGGCGTCATCATCAACCGTCGTGCGCGCGTGTACAAGGCGATCCTCGACAAGAACGTCGTGCTCACCGAGAACTCGACCGTCGGCATCGACACCGAGCATGATCTCGAACGCGGCTTCACTGTGACCCCGGAAGGCATCACGGTGGTGCCGAAGGGCACGATCGTCGACGACTGATCGGCAAAACTCATCAGATAGCCTAAAGCCCCGACCATATGGCCGGGGCTTTGTCGTTGCTGTACCGAAGAAAACGGTGGCGCAACAAGCGTATGCCTGTCATGCCACCGAATACCGATGATTTTGGTCGGTTAGTACTTCGGCAGATTGTCGAAGTTGAATCCGAGCGCGGCCAACTGATCACGGCCTTCCGGGGTGATCTTGTCCATCGTCCAACGCGGCTGCCACGTCCAGTCGATGCGGAATTCCTCAACCAGACCGGCCAACGTGCTCGCGCACTCGTCCTCGATGAGATCGGTGAGCGGGCAGGCAGGGGTGGTGAGTGTCATCGTGATGATCGCGCGGCCGAGTTCGTCGATTTCGATACCGTAGACCAAGCCGAGGTCGATCACGTCGATACCAAGCTCCGGGTCGATGACCTGATGCAGGGCCTCCTTGACATCCTCAGCGGTGGCGCGGCCGATGTCGTCCACGGCCTTGAGCGGAATGTCATCCTCGCTGCTGTGCTCACCCTCATGGCCGCATTCGCTTTTCGGATGACGACCGCACGCGCACATTTCGACGTCGCCGTTCGCTGCCGAGCTGGCCGGCGCGGGACGTCCGTTCGGGAAGCCCGCAGCCAGATTCGGATTGGCCATCACGCGACGAGCGGCCTCCTCGTCGCCCAGCACCTTGTTCACCGCATCGAACACCGACGGCTCGGGTTCCGGCACCAGATTGTCGCTCATATCACTCCAGACATTGTGGGAAACAGTTGGTATTCAATATACTCCGGCTCCCCTCTCCCGAGGAGAGCCGGAACCATCATTTCGCTGCCAGCGCCTTGGCCACCGAATCGCGCATGCCTTCCCAGCCGAGCAGGGCGCATTTGATGCGCATCGGATATTTGGACACGCCTTGGAACACGACCGCGTCCTCGAGCTTCTCCTCCTTGGCGTCGTCGTTCAGTCCGGCACCGCGCGATTCCATCAGCTCGTGGAAGTCGCGGAACAGGTCCATCGCTTCGTCCACGGTCTTGCCCGCGCACAGATCGACCATCACCGACAGGCTCGCCTGCGAGATGGAGCAACCATGGCCGTCCCATACGAGACGTTCGATGCGATGCGGTTCGGCGTCGGAGACTTCGACGTGCACGGTCGCCTCGTCGCCGCAGGTCGGGTTGAACTGGTGGGATTCTCCCGGCGTGCAGTATTCATGGCTGGCTCGGATCGTGCTGTCGCCGGCCGACGCGCTGTCTTCCGACGCGAGATCGGGCGCGAAGGATTCCTTGCCGTGCGGATCACGCGCGGCTTCAAGGATGACCTCCTGATACATCTGTTCGAGATCATCGCCGCTCATACCAAAATCGTTCATGTATCACACCTTAAAGAACGGACGGACTTTCGCCACTGCCTCGACCAGCGCAGCCGCGTCGTCGACGCTGTTGTACACGCCGCTCGACGCACGGTTGGACGCGTACAGGCCGAAGTGACGGTGCACCGGCTGGGCGCAGTGGTGGCCGACGCGGATGGCGATGCCCTGCGCGTCGATGAACTGGCCGACATCGTGCGGGTGCACGCCGGCCACGTCGAACGCGACAGTGCCGATGCGATCCACGTTCTCGCGCGGTCCCAAGATGCGCACGCCGTCGATGTCTCCGAGCTTCAGGAGTTCCGCGGCGATGGTCTTCTCATGCGCCTCGATGTTCTCCAACCCGATGGTCATCATCCATTCGGCGGCCACACCGGCGGCCACGACCTGCGCGACCGGCTGCGTACCGGCCTCGAAGCGTGCCGGCGGTTCCATGTACTGCGCGGGCTTGTCCATCCACGCGAGTTCGACCATCGACCCGCCGAAGTTCGCCGGCGGCAGCGCCTCGAGCAGCTCGCGCTTGCCGTACAGAAAGCCGACGCCGGTCGGACCGTACATCTTGTGCGCGCTCCACGCGGCGAAGTCGACGTCCATCGCATGGAAATCGACCTTGAGATGCGGCACCGACTGGCATGCGTCAAGAATGAACACGGCACCGACCTCATGGGCACGGCGCACGATGGGAGCTATGTCGGTGATCGCGCCGGTGGTGTTGCCCACGTGCGTGATCGCCACGACCTTGGTGCGCTCGGTGATGACCTCGTCGGCCATATCGGAGCGGATGCGGCCGTCTTCGGTCAGGTCGAACCATTTGAGCGTCGCGCCAGTGCGGTAGGCCAGTTCCTGGAACGGCAGCAGCACCGAATGGTGCTCGGCCTTGGACACGACGATCTCGTCACCGGGCTTCAAGGCGAACCGCTTGGCGGCCGCTCCCCCG
Organism: Bifidobacterium simiiventris; assembly: GCF_019331715.1. Lineage (GTDB taxonomy): Bacteria > Actinomycetota > Actinomycetes > Actinomycetales > Bifidobacteriaceae > Bifidobacterium > Bifidobacterium simiiventris. The sequence continues at coordinate 362,418 of NZ_JAHBBG010000002.1, read as the reverse complement.
CGCCCGAGGCTTGCGTTGCCGAATGCCGTTGCCAGCAGGTTCAGGCCGGCTGTCGCGCCACCGGTGACGACGACCTCCTCCTGTCCTTCCTCGGCGTTCGCGCCGACCAGACGCGCGACCTTGGCACGCGCCTCCTCAAACGCGACGGTCGAACGGGCCGCCAGCTCGTGCGCACCACGATGCACACCGGCGTTGATCGTACGGTAAAAGTCAGCCTCCGCGTCGATCACGCACTGCGGTTTCTGCGAGGTCGCCGCCGAATCGAGATACACGAGCGGATGCCCATGCACCTCCTGATCCAAAATCGGGAACTGCCCCCGAATCGCTGCAAAATCAACCATATATTCCCCTTATTTATACGTCCGGCACAGCCCTTCACTGTAGTTCCAGCAGTGGCCGCGGTAGGCTGGGATGTTCTATTCTCGACACGCTCCGGGGCGCTCGCCCAAGTCTTACGGTCGCGAACAGAACATCCCCCACCCTACCGCTCCGTCGTTGATCAACTTACGTAATACAAACTCAAGTTGTCAGAACGTAACAGCTGAGTGCAAGAGAGTGTGGGGCGGGGATATGCGTATCGAGACCGTAAGACTCGGCCGAGCGGCCCGGAGCGTGTCACGATATGCATATCCCCGCTCCACACGGCAACGCTGGAACTGAGCGAACTAGCTGAACGAAAGCGACTTACGCCAGCGCGGATTCGGAGTCGGCGCCCTCGGGCAGGTACGCGTCGTAGCCGTGCTCTTCGAGTTCGTCGGCCAGCTCCGGGCCGCCGGTCTTGACGAAGTGGCCGTCGGCGAAGACGTGCACGATGTCCGGCTTGATGTACTTGAGGATGCGAGTGTAGTGCGTGACCATGAGGATGCCGAAGTTGTTGGCCTCCTTGGCGCGGTTCACGCCTTCGGACACGATGCGCAGCGCGTCGACGTCAAGACCGGAGTCGGTTTCGTCGAGGATCGCGAACTTGGGCTTGAGCAGTTCGAGCTGGAGCACTTCGGCGCGCTTCTTCTCGCCGCCGGAGAAGCCTTCGTTGACGGAGCGCGTGGCGAACTTCGGATCCATGCGCAGACGCTTCATGGCTTCGGACAGTTCTTTGGTCCAGGTGCGGATGGCCGGCGCCTTGCCGTCGACCTCGGTCTTGGCGGTGCGCAGGAAGTTGGTCATCGACACGCCCGGCACTTCGACCGGATACTGCATGGCGAGGAACAGGCCTTCCTTGGCACGCTCGTCCGGGGTCTGCTTCAAGATGTCGACGCCGTCGAGCAGCACCTCACCCGAATCGACCTCGTACTTGGGGTGGCCGGCCAGCGTGTAGGCGAGTGTGGACTTGCCGGAGCCGTTGGGGCCCATGATGGCGTGCGTCTCGCCGGAGTTGACGGTCAGGTTCACGCCCTTGAGGATCTGCTTGCGGCCTTCCTTGGTTTCGACGGAGGCGTACAGGTCCTTGATTTCCAGAGTGGACATTGGATTCTCCTGTGATTGACGAATGAAAGTCTTGGGTTACTTGTCTTCGAGCACTGCCTGCATGGCCGCGTCCTCGCCGCGGGCGAGGCGGCGGTCGATCACGTCCATGAGATGCTGGGCGACGGAGGGCACGCCGATCTCCTCGACGAGTTCGCCGAAGAAGCCGCGCACGACGAGCTTGCGGGCCTCGGTTTCGGGGATGCCGCGCGACTGCAGGTAGAACAGTTCCTCGTCGTCGAAGCGGCCGATGGAGCTGGCGTGGCCGGCGCCGATGATGTTGCCGTTTTCGATTTCGAGGTTCGGCTCGGAGTCGGCGATCGCTCCGGGGGTGAGCACGAGGTTGCGGTTGAGCTCGTAGGAGTCGGTGCCGGGCGCGGTGGGCGCGATCAGGGCGTTGCCGACCCACGTGGAGTGCGCGTCCTTGCCGTCGAGCGCGCCCTTGTAGACCACGCGGGACTTGCATTCGGGATGGTTGTGCACCACCATCGTGCGGTGTTCGATGTGCTCGCCCGGGTCGACGAAGTAGATGCCGAGCATGTTGAGGTCGCCTTGCGGCCCGCCGAAGTCCTGGTCCATGCGGATGCGCACGACGTCGCCGCCGAGTGTGACGACGGAGTGGCGCAGCGAGGCGTTTTCGCCGACGTGGATGCGGTGGTTGCCGACGTGCTTGGAGCCCTTGTCCCATTCCTGGATGAACGTGGCGGAGACGTGGGAGTCCTTGCCGGTGGTGATTTCGATGCCTTCGGCGAGGCGCGCGGTGCCGTTGTGCTCGACGACGACGTCGCCGTGCGTGCCATCGGCCGCGGCGATGACCAGATGCAGCGCGTCGAGATCCTCGCCGCCGCCGATCACGCGAATGAGCACGGGCTGGGCGAGCTCGCCCTTCAGCTCGACGACGGTGGCGGTGTGACCGGAGTTCCATTCGACGACGGACGCGCGGTCGTTCGGCTTGGATACGGTGCCGGAGCCGCCTTCGCCGAGCTTGGTCTGGCTGACGGTCACATGATCCGGGTCGACAGGCGTGCCGTCGACGTTGGAGATGACCAGCGTGGTCTCGCCGCTCGGCTTGAACACGTCGAAGAATTCCTCGATGCGTTCGAGCGGTGTGTAGCGCCAGTCCTCCTGCTTGCGGGTCGGCTGCGGGAAGTCGGCCACGTCGAACGAGCGCGGTTCCTTGTCGGCGCTCGACGGCATGGCCGCCGGGATCGCGTACGGGTCGTTCGGGTCAGCGACGGGAATGTTGAGTTCAGTTGTGTTCGATGCCATGGGAATCAGCCCACCGATCCTTCCATCTGCAGTTCGACCAAACGGTTCAGTTCGAGCGCGTATTCCATCGGCAGCTCGCGGCTGATCGGCTCCACGAAGCCGCGCACGATCATGCCCATGGCTTCCTTCTCCTCGAGGCCGCGGCTCATCAGGTAGAACAGCTGGTCTTCGGAGACCTTGGAGACGGTCGCCTCATGCGCCATCGTCACGTCATCCTCGCGCACGTCCACATGCGGGTATGTGTCGGAACGGCTGAAGTCGTCGACGAGCAGCGCGTCGCAGACGGTCGAGTTCGAGGAACCATACGCGCCGTCGACGATCTTGACGAGGCCGCGGTAGGCGGAACGTCCGCCGCCGCGCGAGATCGACTTGGCAACGATCGTGGACTTGGTGTGCGGGGCAAGGTGGATCATCTTCGCGCCGGTATCCTGGTACTGGCCCTTGCCGGCGAAGCCGAGCGACATCGTGGACGCGGTGGCGTACGGTTCGGCGAGGATGCAGGCCGGGTACTTCATAGTGGCCTTGGATCCGATGTTGCCGTCGACCCATTCCATCGTGCCGCCCTCGCGCACGTAGGCACGCTGGGTGACGAGATTGTACACGTTGTTCGACCAGTTCTGCACGGTGGTGTAGCGCACGCGGGCATGCTTCTCGACGATGATCTCGACGATGGCGGCGTGCAGCGAATCCTCGGACCAGATCGGGGCGGTGCAGCCTTCGACGTAGTGCACGTAGGAGCCCTCGTCGGCGATGATGAGCGTGCGTTCGAACTGTCCCATGGCCGGCGTGTTGATGCGGAAATAGGCCTGCAGCGGGATGTCGACGTGCACGCCCTTGGGGACGTAGACGAACGAGCCGCCGGACCATGCGGCGGTGTTGAGCGCGCCGAACTTGTTGTCTTCCGGGGAGACGACGGTGCCGAAGTACTTGCGCACGAGATCAGGGTATTCGCGCACGGCGGTGTCGGTGTCGACGAAGATCACGCCCTGCTTCTTGAGGTCCTCCTGAATGGAGTTGTAGATGACCTCGGATTCGTACTGCGCGGCGACGCCGGAGACGAGACGCTTCTTCTCGGCCTCCGGAATGCCGAGACGGTCGTACGTGGAGCGGATGTCGTCCGGCAGTTCTTCCCACGTCTTGGCCTGCTTGTCGATCGGCTTGACGTAGTACTTGAAGTCGTCGGCGTTGAAGCCGGACAGGTCGACGCCCCAGTCAGGCATCGGCTTGTCAAGGAATGCCTTGAAGCCACGCAGACGCATGTCGAGCATCCATTGCGGCTCACCCTTGTCAGCACTGATGGCTCGTACGACGTTCTCGTCAATGCCTCGCTTCGCGGCCTCGCCGGCCGCATCGGAATCATGCCAGCCGTAGCTGTAGTCGCCGAACTGCTGGATGATCTCGTCATCCTGTTTGATTTTCTCCTCGTTGACGCGGGCACGATCGGCCACATACTGGCTCATCTCCACGTCAGCCGCGGCGTTTGGCGCTTGGTTTTCGCTCACCGTACGCTTCCCTCCAATCGACTTCACAACGTTCCTACGTAAACCTAACAGATACCGGGGTCCGACTTAAGCGTCCGCGTCGAATATTGGCTCAGCGCAAACGTGATGAGCGTAACAGCACGCCGCCGGCGCGGCACGGCCCGAAACGGACGAACCCCGCCCTGGGGCGGGGTTCGTATCGGCTCACCGGGAAAGGTCAGACCTGAACGTGCACGGAGGTGCCCATGACGGCCCAGCCGTAGAACCATTCGGCCTGGTCCCAGCCGATGCCGACGCAGCCGTGGGAGGTGTTGCCGAGCGCGGCGACCTGCGAGTCGTTCATGGCGGTCTGCGTGGCGATGCGGTGGATCGCGCAGCCGGAGTGCGAGAAGTAATTGACGTAGCCGACGCCCTTGACGTCCCATGATTCCTTGGAACCGTCGGACAGGGTGAGGTTGCCGCTCATGTCCTGCGACTCGTACTTGAGCCAGATGGTGAAGTCGCCGGTCGGCGTGCACAGGTCGCCGCCCGTGCATTCGCCGGTCTTGCGGTCGTTGCCCTGGCCGGCGGACATGTTCATCATTCGGATGAGCTTGTCGTTCTCGTAGGCGTATACCTTGTTGTCGGACAGGTCGACGATGACGTGGCGCTTGGTTTTCTTGGTCTGCATCGGGTCGACGGTGCCTTCGACGGTGACGGATCCGCCGCCGTTGGCGAGGGCCGCGACCGCGTCGTGGCCGACGTTCGTGTCGCCGTCGGCGGCGATGGTCACGCCGTCATGGCCTTCCTTGAGCACGTCGATCTCGTCGCCGTTGTTGTTGACGATGACGTCTCGATCCTCGCGGTTTGTTTGCAGTGTCGTCTTGATGGAGTCGTCGTAGTACTGCTGCAGTTTGTTCGCGTCGAAGACGACGTATCCGCTGCGCGTCTCGCTGTCGGCGAGCTTGCCGTTCTCATTGGCGTCGATGCGCGTCGATGCAGCCAGTGCCGCGGCATCGATCGTGGCGATCTGATGGTCGTCGATGGTGATCGAGACGGGGTTTTGCACCAGATTGTCGAGGGTTGCTTTCGCTTGGTTGGCGATATCGTCGCTCACCGCCGGCGAGGTCGCGTCGAGCTTCACCTCGACGGTCTGGGTCGATGCGCCGCCGAGCGTCTCAACGGCCTTCACCGCCGCCTGCGCCACGGGAACCGGGTCGGCACCTTGGCCCTGCTGGCCGGGGACGACGTCGAATCCACTGGCGTCGGCGTTGAGTTGCACTGCGGCATCGACCGGCTTGACTTCCTCGATGGACAGCTTGGCGTTCAGCGTATCCGGCACCGCGGCATCCGCATTGGCCGGCTCCGTGCTGACGTCCGCGGTGTTCCAGAAGGCGTAGCGCTGCCACCATGCATCGTCGCGCTTGGCGTCCATGACCTGCGTCGCGATCGCGTCGGAGTCGACGCTCAGGCCGAGATCCTTGAGCGTGACCTTCGCGGTGGTGCCGTTGTAGGAGGCGTTGACGGCCGTGCCGTTCACGGCATCGTCGATCTGGGAGACGATCTGCTCGTACGAACGACCGGTGACCGGCGTGCCCCACAGGGTGACCCCGGGGAGCGCATGGGATTGGAAGAACCAGATGCCGCCTCCCGCAACGGCTCCGAGAACCGCGAGGACGGCCAGTACGATCCACGGCCATATCACATGGCGCTTGCGAGGGCGGATCGAGGACCGGGCCTCGTCCGACGGTGCGGACGCGGCGAAAGCGCTCAGATCAAGCGGAGCGAAGACGGCGGTGGACTCGCCGTCAGCAGAGGCACCGGCCTTGCTCATATTGTTCTCGTTCATATCGCGGTTCGTTTCCTTCAGTTGCCGGATGGTACCGGCATATCGTGCACTGCCCCTCATTATGCATCATGGCCATGAACTCATACGAGCTCATGGCCATGATCGTCACAGGCTGTGAATCATTTCACAGTACGGCGCATCACATCAGTGGCGACCGGCCTCCTGATGGTCGAGCGCGGCCTTGACCATGCCCGCGAACAGCGGATGCGGCTTGGTCGGGCGGGACTTGAACTCCGGGTGCGCCTGAGTGGCCACGTAGAACGGGTGCACGTCCTGCGGCAACTCGACGAACTCGGTAAGTTCGCCGTCCGGGCTCTGGCCGGAGATGCACAGGCCGGCCTCGCGCAGACGGTCCTTGTACGCCACGTTGACCTCGTAGCGGTGACGGTGACGCTCGGTCACATGCGTGGTGCCGTACAGTTCAGCCACGAGCGAACCTTCCTCGAGGACGGCCGGGTAGGAGCCGAGGCGCATGGTGTGGCCCATGTCGCCGTGGCCGGCGACGATGTCCTTCTGCTCCTCCATCGTGGCGATGACCGGGTTCGCGCACTCCGGCTCGAATTCGGTGGAGTTCGCGTCCTCGATGCCGAGCACGTGGCGCGCGTATTCGATGACCATCGACTGCAGGCCGAGGCACAGGCCGAGCGCCGGCAGCTTGTTCTCACGCGCGTACTTGAGCGCGCCGATCTTGCCGTCGATGCCGCGGATGCCGAAGCCGCCGGGGATCACGATGCCGTCGACCTGGTCGAGCGCGGCGGCCGCGCCCTCCTCGGTCTCGCACTTGTCGGCCGCGACCCACTTGACGTTGACCTTGGCCCAGTTGGCGAAGCCGCCGGCCTTGATGGCCTCGGTGACGGACAGGTACGCGTCCGGCAGGTCGATGTACTTGCCGACGATCGCGATGTTGACCTCGTGCTTCGGGTGGTGCACGCGTTCGAGCAGGTCAGCCCACTCGTCCCAGTCGACGTCGTGGAACGGCAGACCGAGCTCGCGCACGACGTACGCGTCGAGACCCTCGTTGAACAGGATCTTCGGCACGTCGTAGATGCTCGGCGCGTCCACGCAGTTGACCACGCCCTCCTCGTCCACGTCGCACATCAGGGAGATCTTGTCCTTGATGGACTTGTTGAGCGGGCGGTCGGAACGCAGCACGAGCGCGTCCGGGGTGATGCCGAGCTGACGCAGCATCATGACGGAGTGCTGGGTCGGCTTGGTCTTGAGCTCGTGGGCGGCGGAGATGTACGGCACGAGGGAGACGTGCACGAACATGCAGTTCTCCGCGCCGAGGTCGCGGCGCACCTCGCGGGCGGCCTCGAGGAACGGCTGGGATTCGATGTCGCCGACGGTGCCGCCGATCTCGGTGATGATCACGTCGACGTCGTCGGACGCCTGGGCGCGCATGCGGGACTTGATCTCGTTGGTGATGTGCGGGATGACCTGCACGCACTGGCCGAGGTATTCGCCGGCACGCTCCTTGCGCAGCACCTCCTGGTAGATCTGGCCGGTGGTGACGTTGGCCTTCTGGCTCAGGAAGACGTCGAGGAAGCGCTCGTAGTGGCCGATGTCGAGATCGGTTTCGGCGCCGTCCTCGGTCACGTAGACCTCGCCGTGCTGGAACGGGTTCATCGTGCCCGGGTCCACGTTGATGTACGGATCGAGCTTCTGCTGGAGAACGTGGATGCCGCGACTGCGCAGCAGGCGGCCAAGTGAAGATGCGGTCAGGCCCTTGCCGAGGGAGGAAACCACGCCGCCGGTGACGAAGATATGCTTGGTGACGTGTTCTTGGGAATTACCATGTTGTCTTCTAACCATGGAATTTCACTCTATCATCCACATATGACCCGGCGTGTTACCGCAAACAGGCCCGCCCAAGCATCCACGGTTCGCGTGGGATCATGCCTGGACGGGCCCGGTAATGGAATCATGCAGGACACGCTGGTGCGCGTGGCCGCGGTCCGCCTACTCGTTGACGAGGTGCGCGATGGCTTCGAGGGCGAGCTTGTAGCCGTAGAAACCGAGCCCGGTGATGGTGCCGGTGGCCACCGGGCTGATGACGGAGCGCTTGCGGAATTCGTCGCGGGCGGACGGGTTGGAGATGTGCACCTCCATGAGCGGCAAGCCGGCGTCGCCGACCATGTGCGCCGCGTCGGAGAGCGCATACGAGTAGTGTGTGAACGCGGCCGGGTTCATGACGACTGGCGTCTTCTCGTCGGCGGCCTGGTGCATCCAGTGCACCATTTCGGACTCGTCGTCGGTCTGTCGTACTTCGACGTCGAGACCGAGTTCGGCGCCCCATGCGGTGCACAGGCGGCGCAGCTCCTCAAGATCCTGACGCCCGTAGACGTCGGGCTGACGGACACCGAGACGGCCGAGGTTCGGTCCGTTGACGACGATGACTGTGGTCATGATGGCTCCTTTTTGCTGATGTGCTGGCGGCTTGGCTTAGTGCTGAATGCGGCGGAACGCCTCTTCGACCGCGTCCGCCGGCGGGTCGTCGAGATGCACGGGGTGTCCGATACCGTCGAGCACGACGAAGCGCAGCTTGTTGCCGCGTGCCTTCTTGTCGCGATGCATGAGCGCGAGCACGTCCTCGAACGAACCGCCGTTCCATGAGGTCGGCAGACCGAGCGAGGCGAGCAACGAACGATGGTAATCGACCAGATCACGGTCGATGTAGCCGAGCAGCGAGGCCAGTTCGGCCGCGTACACCATACCGACGGCGACCGCGTTGCCGTGCCGCCAGCGGAAGTGCTCAAGCTTCTCGATCGCGTGGCCGAGCGTGTGCCCGTAGTTGAGGAACTCGCGCAGGCCCGCCTCCTTGAGGTCGGCGGAGACGTGCCGCGCCTTGACCTTCACGGTGCGTTCGATGAGTTCGGCGACCACGTCCTCAAGCGGCGAGCCGATGAGCGTCGCGCCGTCGAACGCGCGCAGTTCGTCCGCGTGGTCCTCGAGGATGCGCAGGATCTCCGGATCCGAGATGAATCCGGATTTGGCGACCTCGCCGAGGCCTTCGATGAAGATGTCGTTCGGCAGGGAGGCGAGCGTGGTCGTATCGGCGAGCACGCCGGCCGGCGTGTAGAACGAGCCGACGAGGTTCTTGCCGACCTTCGTGTTGATGCCGGTCTTGCCGCCGGTGGACGCATCGACCATGGCAAGCAGCGAGGTCGGGCAGTTCACATAACGGATGCCGCGCATCCATGTGGCGGCGACGAAGCCGGCCAGATCGGTGGCCGCTCCTCCGCCCACGCCGACCACGGCGTCGGATCGGGTGAAGCCCTCGTTGCCGAGACGTTCCCAGATGCCGTTCGCCACGGTGATGGTCTTGCCGGCCTCGGCGTCGGGGATGACGATGTCAGAGACCTCGTAGCCGGCCTGGCGCAGCAGGGCGCGGGCGCGATCGGAGTGCCGCTGCACGGGCTGCGTGTGGATGAGCGCGATGCGTGCCGGCTTGTCGCCGAGCACGCCGGCGAGATGGTTGAGCGCCCCTTCGCCGATGCGCACGTTGTAGTCGTCCGCGGCGACGACATCGACGTGGACGACGCGTTCCTCGATCATGTTCATCACCTTTCTCGCTGCCATCTGCGGCGTGGATCCGTGGGTGCGTACGTGGATGTTGGCGATGCGGGTGAACACCGGGTCGCGCTGCTGATACAGCCGCATCCAGCGTTCGTTGGCGTCGCCGCCGTTGAGCATGGGACGCCCGCCGCCGCGGTTGGCCCGTTCCATCGCTTCCTTCGGATCGGCCTGCAGATAGATCACACGGCCGCCATCGGCGATGTAGCCGGCCAGCGCGTCCTGCGTGGCCGGGGTCATCGGGGCGCCGCCGCCGAGCGCGAACAGACCGTCAAAATTGGTCAGCGTGCGGCGTATCAAGTCGCTTTCGACCTCTCGGAATGCCGGTTCGCCGTATTGCGCGAAATAGTCGGGGATCGACATGCCGACTTCGCGTTCGATCTCGAGATCGGCGTCGCGGAACGGCAGACCGAGCATCTGCGAGACCTCTCGGCCGACACGGGTCTTGCCTGCGCCCATCATGCCGATGATGACGGCGACGGGATGTCGCGTACCGGAATCGCTCATCGCATGTGCTCCGGCCAGGAGGCGAGGTAGCCGGCCGCGTTGCGGCGGATCTCTTCGACGCTGTCGCCACCGAACTTCTCAAGCACGAACTTCGCCAGCGTGAGTCGCACCATCGCTTCGGCCACGACGGACGCGGCCGGCACGGCGGTCGAATCGGAACGCTGGTTGATGGCGGCGGCCGCGTCGCCGGATGCGACGTCGACGGTGCGCAGGGCCCGCGGAATGGACGGGATCGGCTTCATCGCGGCGCGCACGCGGATCGGTTCGCCGTTCGACATACCGCCTTCGATACCGCCCGCACGGTTCGTGAGCCTCGTGATATGGCCGTCTTCGCCCGGCACCATCTCGTCGTGCGCCTGGGAGCCGGCACGCACGGCTTCGAGAAAGCCATCGCCGATCTCCACACCCTTGATGGCCTGAATGCCCATGACCGCACCGGCCAGCGCCGCGTCCAGTCGGCGGTCGGATTCGACGTACGTGCCGAGTCCGGCCGGCACGCCGTAGGCGATCACCTCGATCACTCCGCCGACGGTGTCGGCGTTCGCCTTGATCTCGTCGATGCGCGCGATCATGCGGGCCTCGGCATCCTTGTCGAGCGTGCGCACGGGCGACGCGTCCAATGCGGCGACGTCGTCCGGCGTCGGCAGCACGCGGTCGCCGGCCGTCTCGTCCACGCCGGCCCCGCCAATGGACAGCACATGGGCGACGGTGCGGATGCCGACCGTCTGTTCAAGGAACTTCGCGGCCACCGCGCCAAGCGCAACGCGCGAGGCGGTCTCGCGGGCGCTGGAACGCTCGAGCACCGGACGCGCGTCGTCGAATCCGTACTTGCGCATGCCGGTCAAATCGGCGTGGCCCGGGCGCGGACGGCTCAGCGGCGCGTTGCGACCTTCGCGCGGAATGTCATGATCGAGCGGGTCGGAGCTCATCACCTCGGTCCACTTGGGCCATTCGGTGTTCGCGATCTCGATCGCGACCGGCGAGCCGAGCGTGAGCCCGTGGCGCACGCCGGTGAGCAGACGCACCTTGTCCTGTTCGAACTTCATGCGCGCGCCACGTCCGTATCCGAGGCGGCGGCGTGCCAGCGCGTCCACGACGTCGCCGCTGGTCACCTCCACGCCAGCCGGTAGTCCTTCGATCATGGCGACCAGCGCCTCGCCGTGTGATTCGCCCGCCGTCTGCCAGCGCAACATGCCGTTCTCCTTTTTGCTTGTCGTCGTCAACTGCGGGCTATTGTAGCGGTATGCCTTACCTTGCGTTGTTGCCGAGTCTGATCTGTGGACTGGCGGTCAGTGTCGAAGACGTGCGCCACCGCCGCGTGCCGCGTGCGTGGATCGCGGTCGGCGTTCTGACGCAATTGGCGGCAAACGTTGTCTATGCTTTGGCGATCAACAGTCTGTTCGTCGCCGTGCAGGCGCTGCTGTTCGCGGCTGTCGCGGCCGTGCTGCAATGTTTGCTCGCATTGGCGAAGCCGGGCGCGCTGGGATTCGGCGACGTGACCTGCACGCTGGCGGTCGGCCTGGGCGTGGGACTGCTCGGGCTGACCGCGATGGTCATCTGGTGGCTGGCGATGGGACTGGTCGGACTGGCATGGATGACGATATGGATACGATTCGACCCGCAATCCGATACGCCGTATGCCGGCAAGGTGCCGTTCGCTCCGGTGATCGTGATCGCGGGTCTTCTCGCGGCGTGTGCGGCGTCGCTGATCTAGTTCGCGTTCTCGTTATTGGTCTTGTACTCGTTCACGTACTGCTCGAACTGGCTGCTCTGCTCGTCCAGCGAGCCTGTCGTGAACTTCGTTTCGCCGGTTTTGAGGTTGACGGTGACGAAGTACAGCCAGTCGCCTTCTTCCGGATTCAGCGCGGCCTGGATGGCCTTGTCCGCCGGATTGCTGATCGGCGTGGGCGGCAGTCCTTTGTTCTGCCGCGTATTGTATGGGTTGCTGGCGTCGTCGAGCATGTCCTGCGTGATCATCGAGGGTTCGACGTCGTTGCCGTAGGCGACCGTCGAATCCATGCCGAGCGTCATGTCCTGCTCGAGCCGGTTCTCGATCACCCGCGTGACCTTACCGTAGTATTCGTCCTTGTTGACCTCCGCCTCGGCGATCGAGGCGATCGTCAGCACGCGATGCCGGTCGGCTGCCGCGACACCGAGCGAATCCAGCTTGGCGATGCGCGCGTCGACCATGTCCTTGACAACTTCGGACGCGCTGCGGTTCGTCACGGTATAGGTGCCAGGCTCCAGCCATCCTTCGAAACTGCCTTCGGCTTCGGCGGGCAGGATGCCGGAACCGTCTCCGGTGAGCACCGACGTGAAATCGTCGGCGTCGACCCCGTCGATCGCGGCCACGTTGGCCAGCACGGTGCTCACGCGCTCGCCCGGCTTGACCTCGAGGAATCCACCCGCCTTGCTTTGGTCGGACAGCACGGCCACTACGTCGGACGCCTTCATCTGATGCTTGAGTTGGTAGGTTCCCGGATACAGCGTGGCATTGGCCGACGCCACTGCGGAAGTGAACGCGGCGGACGATTTGACGATGTCCTGGCTGAGCAGGTTCTCACCGATCTCGGCGGGTCCTTGTCCCTGTTCGACCGTGAACGCAACCGACCCGGTGCCCGGACCGCTGTAGTCTTCGATGATCGTGGTCGTATCGCGCGTGGCGCTCCAAGTCTTGAGCTTGCCATAGCACAATGCGAAGCCGCTGATCGCCAAGACCACGACGACGATCGCGGCGATCACCGCGACAACCATCTTCTGCTGACGCTGCGCGCGGCGACGGCGCATCTCCTTACGCGACTTCGGCGGCTTCGGCGGAGCCGCGGCGCTCATGGACGCCCCTTTGTCGTCGACCCACTGGGTGTTATCGGAGAAGAAATTCTCGAAATCCTCAGCCATTGGACTGCTCCCGCCTGTGTTCCGTACCGTCTTCGCTATGCTTGGGCGCGTCTGTCCAGCGCCGTCTGCAATATCACCACGGCCGACTGCTGGTCCACGAACGGCCGATGCTTCTTCGTTTTCAATTGCGCCTGCTGCAGCTGCCGGTGCGCGCTGACCGTGGTCAGCCGCTCGTCGAGCAGGTCTATCTCGGGAACCGACTCGATGTCACATTCCCCGTCGTCAATCAGCCGTTGGATGCGGGTGGCGAGATTCGCCGCCCACCGTCGGGCCTTTTTCGCGCTTTTGCCTTCCGTGCCGTCCAGCATCAGCGGCAGCCCTACCACGACGTGTTCCACCGATTCGTCTTCGATGACGTCGATGACCTCGTCAAGGGCCTGAAAAGAGTCTCCATACACCCGCACGTTGCCCGCGGGGTGCGCGAGGGTGAGCTCCGGGTCGGACAATGCAAGTCCGACCCGGGCGTCACCCAGATCAACACCGAGCCATACCACTAGGCGGTTCAGCCCTTCTGTGCCTCGTTCTTCAGCGCGGCGACTGCCTCGTCGATCTTCGAGGCGTCGGCGCCGCCGCCCTGGGCGAAGTCCGGCTTGCCGCCGCCACCGCCGCCGAGGATCTTGGATGCGCCGCGCACGAGGTCACCGGCCTTGATGCCGGCCTTGCGGGCGGCTTCGTTGGTGGCCACGGCGACCATCGGCTTGTCGTCTTCGGACACGCCGGCGAGGGCCACCACGACCGGGGCCTCGTCGCCGAGCTGGGCACGCACGTCGAGCACGGTCTTGCGCAGTGCATCGAACGAGCCGAAGTGGCCGACGTTCTTTGCAGCGACCTTGATCGGGGCCGCGGAGGCGCGGGTTTCGGCGACGAGCGCCGGCATGGCCGCGGCCAGCTGGCTTTCGTACATGGCCGCGAGACGGCGATCGGATTCCTTGAGCTTGGCGAGCAGCGTGTTCACGCGTTCGGCCAGCTCGTCGGGACGGGCGTTGAGCTTGTCGCTCAGCTGGGAGACGAGCGCGTGCTCGCGAGCGTTGAAGTCGTACGCTCCAGCGCCCACGAGCGCGTCGACACGACGCACGCCGGAGCCGATGGACGCTTCGGACATGATGTTGACCATGCCGATCTTGCCGACGTGGTCGACGTGGGTGCCGCCGCACAGCTCACGGCTCCAACCGTCCTCGCCGATGGAGACGACGCGCACGATGTCACCGTACTTCTCGCCGAACAGGTGCATCGCGCCGAGCGCGATCGCGTCGTCAAACTTCATCTCGCGCGTGGTGACGGCGAGGTTGTCGCGCAACTTCTCGTTGACGCGGGCCTCGACGGCATTCATCACGGACTTCGACGGGGCCTTGGACCACTGGAAGTCGAAGCGCAGACGGTTCGGGGCGTCCTCGGAACCACGCTGGGTGGCCTGCGGGCCGAGCTCCTCGCGCAGCGCCTTGTGCACCATGTGCGTGGCGGTGTGCGAGCGGGCGATGGCGCCGCGGCGATCGAGGTCGATGCTGGCGCTGACCGGCGCGCCGACGCGCAGCGTGCCTTCGGTCAGGCGGCACTGGTGGACGGTCAGGCCCTTGATCGGCTTCTGCACGTCGTCCACTTCGAGCACGGCGCCGTCGTCGGTCAGGATCTCGCCCTGGTCGGCGAGCTGGCCGCCGGCCTCCGCATAGAACGGGGTGCGGTCGAGGATGACCTCGACGTTCGCCGGGGCCATGACGACCGGCACGGAACCCTTGCCTTCCTGCATGATGCCGAGCACGGTGCCGCGGGCGGAGTATTCGGTGTAGCCGAGGAAGTCGATCGGCTTGACGAGCGTCTTCTTGAAGTCGTCGTAGACGGACAGGTCCACGTTGTGGCGCTTCTTGAGCGCGTCGGCGCGGGCGCGGGACTTCTGTTCAGCCATGAGCTCGCGGAACTTGGCCTCGTCGACCTTGACGCCCTGGTCGGCGGCCATTTCGAGGGTCAGCTCGATCGGGAAGCCGTAGGTGTCGTGCAGCGTGAACGCGTCGGCGCCGGAGACGGTGGCGTCGACGCCGGATTCCTTGGCCTTCTTGACGGCCACGTCGAGAATCTGGATGCCGTTGTCGAGCGTGCGGCGGAACGCGTCCTCCTCGCCGTAGGCGGCTTCGGACACGTCGTGGAACGTGTCGTTGAGCTCCGGGTAGCTGGCGACCATCGCGTCCTTGGACACGGGCAGCAGCTCGGGGATGACCGGATCAGTCACGCCGAGCACGCGCATGGCCTGGATGGTGCGGCGCAGCAGACGGCGCAGCACATAGCCGCGACCGACGTTGGACGGACGCACGCCGTCGGACATGATCATCAGGGCGGAACGCACGTGGTCGGCCACGACGCGGAACTTCACGTCGGCCTTCTCGTCCTCGCCATACTTGCGACCCGACAGGCGTTCGGCGGCCTCGATGACCGGGAAGACCTCATCGGTCTCGTAGATGTTCTGCTTGCCCTGCATCAGGTAAGCGAGGCGCTCAAGGCCGGCACCGGTATCGATGTTCTTGTTCTCGAGCTCGCCGACGATGTGCAGGTCGGTCTTGGACTTGACGTTGTCGACCTCGTAGTTCTCGAACACGAGATCCCAGATCTCGATATAGCGGTTCTCGTCGGCGATCGGGCCGCCCTCGACGCCGTATTCGGGGCCACGGTCGACGTAGATCTCGGAGCACGGGCCACCGGGGCCGGGGCCGCCGGTGGTCCAGAAGTTGTCTTCCATGCCCATGATCTGGATGTGCTCGGGGTCGACGCCCTCGTTCTTCCACATCGAGCGGGCTTCCTCGTCGTCGGTGAACGTGGTCATCCACAGCTTCTCCGGGTCGAAGCCGTAGCCGCCCTGTTCGCGCGGGGTGGTCAGCAGCTCCCACGCGTAGTGGATGGCCTCCTCCTTGAAGTAGTCGCCGAAGGAGAAGTTGCCGAGCATCTGGAAGAAGGTGCCGTGACGGGTGGTCTTGCCGACCTCGTCGATGTCGAGCGTGCGCACGCACTTCTGGTTGGAGGCCATACGGTGCTTCGGCGGGGTCTGCTCGCCCATGAGGTACGGGATGAACGGCACCATGCCGGCGATGGTGAACAGCGTCGTCGGGTTCGGCGAGATCAGGGATGCCGAGGGCACGATGAGATGGTCGTGCTTGCCGAAATAGTCAAGATAGCGCTTCGCGATTTCTGAAGTGCGCATTGGTGGTTTGAACTCCTTGTTTTTGGACGGGACCTCGATGCGAGCCGCCCGGATGTTTGCGTTGCCGTCCGATAGGGCTGTGCTGGATGGAAGACTGCGGAACGCCTACGGCTACCGGTCCGCGCGCTCCGTATAGGTCTTGGTCAGTTCAGCCTCGCGGGCTCGGCGGGTCGCGTTGAATTCGTTGACCAGTCCTTCGAGCGTGCGCATGGTCACGTGGTCCTGATCGGGGCCGAGCACGAACTGGCGCATCACGTCGGGCGTGTTCGCCTTTACATAGGCGTTCGCCTTCGATACCGCGATCACTCCGGCCGCGAAACCGAGTCCGATCCAGAAGAGTCGTTTGAACATCACTCCCCCTTGGTCGTCTTGCCGGCCGACTGCTTCGCGAGGAAGGAGCGCGCCGTGGACTTGAGCGCGTAGGTGGCGGAGACGATCTTGATGATGGGCTTGCCGAGGAACGAGCCGTACAGGTCGGTCAGCGCGCCGACGTTGTTGGCCGTGGTGGATGCGGCGGCGGAGATGCGGTTGACGTCCTCGAGGGACTTGTTCACCTGCTTGACGGTGGTCACGCCCTCGTCAAGCGCGGGAATCGCATGCTCGCCCGACTCCCTGACCGTCTCGGAGATCTGATCGAACAGTTTGCCGAGGCGGATCAGCGGGTAGATCATGAATCCCGCAAGCACGGCGAACGCGATCGCGGCGATCAGTCCGGCGATTTCTCCTACACCCATCTGAACCTCTTTCCTGCATCACGGCATGGCCGTGCACACAATACCCGCACAAGCCTAGCCAACGGGCGCGACGCACGCAAGCGCCGCGGAATGCTCACTGGTTGTATCGCACGATCGTGAGTGCCTGATCGAACGGCTTCGTCGTATCGAAGTCGACGTCGGTGACCGACCCGTTGGCGGGCCGCTCGCTCAAGTCGAGATCGTCGCTGCCGAAGCGGTGGGCGAGGCTGAGCAGCGTGTTGCCGTGGGAGATCTGCAGGACGTCGTCGCCGTCCTTGAGACTGGGGTTGGCAGCGATCAGTGCGAACGCGCCCTCGACGCGGCTCCAGTATTCGGCGTCGGATTCCGCATCGTGGAACGGGTCGGCTTCCTTGAGGAAGTCGCGCGTGGCGGCGAGGCCGAACTTGGCGACGATGTCGTTGTAGTTCTTCGCACCGTGGGGACCGCCGGCGGCCGTCCAGGCGAGCGACATGTCCTGGCCTTCGAAGTAGCCGTAGCACTGTTCGCGGAAGTGTATGTCCGAGACGAGTTCGGGGCGCGCGTGCCCGGCGGCCTCGTTGATGTCGAGGATGCGGGCGGCGGTGATCTGCGCGCGCGACGTATCGGAACAGTATGCGGCGGCGAAATCGTAGTGTTCAAGCTTGTGCCCGGCCTTGTCGGCGTCGGCGAGTCCGGATTCGGTGAGCGGCGCGTTGCACCAGCCCTGCAGTCGGTTGTAGCGGTTGAACGTGGTCTGCCCGTGGCGGACCAGATGCAGATGCAGAATCATGGTTCGATTATGGCACCGCATGTGGTCGTGCCGCGGATGCCGGGTCGCGGGCCCTCACACGACTCTTGGCCGGATACACGAACGCCCCGGGGCGTATGCCACGGGGCGTTCGTGCGTATGTATGTCCTTAAGCTGTAAATTCTTACAGGGTGAAGAGGATCCAGATCAGCGAGCGTAGAACTCGACGACGTACTGGATGTTGACCTGAACCGGGATCTCCTCGGCTTCGGGCTTGCGGGTCAGGGTCGCCTTCAGGGAGGCGAGGTTCACGTCGAGGTAGCCGGGAACCGCGGGCAGCACGTCACGGTGCACGCCTTCGGCGGCGATCTGGAACGGAACCATGGTCTGGCTCTTGGCCTTCACCTGGATGGTCTGGCCGGGCTTGACGCGGTAGGACGGGCGATCCACGATGTTGCCGTCGACGAGGATGTGACGGTGCACCACGAACTGACGGGCCTGGGCGGTGGTGCGGGCGATGCCGGCACGCAGAACCAGGTTGTCGAGACGGGTCTCGAGATCGGTCAGCATGGCGTTGCCGGTCTGGCCGGCGGTGCGGGTGGCCTCGTCGTAAGCGCGGCGCAGCTGCTTCTCGGACACGCCGTACTGGGCGCGCAGACGCTGCTTCTCGCGCAGACGCACCGCGTAATCGGACTCGGTGCGACGGCGGGTGCGGCCGTGCTCACCCGGAGCGTACGGGCGCTTTTCGAAGATGCGCTGAGCCTTCGGGGTCAGTGCGATGCCGAGGGCGCGGGACAGGCGCACCTGACGGCGGGAACGCTGAACGTTCGTCATTGGTTTATTCCTTTGGTTGTTCTGTCGTTGTCTGAACGGAACGCGGGCATCGGGTGACGCCCCCGCTGAGCCGGCCTCTCCAGCGCTTGTCTCGCGCGACGCGCGAACGACAGGGAATCTTGCGGTTCCCGGTCGCCGACCCGCTGACGGGCTAAGGCTCCCAGACGGTATGGCCTGACGGCACACACCAAATGTCGACTATACACAGGAGGTGCGGACAGACCATGTCGACCCGTGCCGCCGGCCACTCGGCTATGCCTCCGTGAGCACGCCGCGATCCATCCGGTAGGTGCGGTCGACATAGCCGAGCGCGTCCGGATCGTGCGTGACCATGAGCACGGCGGTACCCGCATCGGCGGTTTCACGCAGTAGTGTCATGACGATGGCCGTGCTCTCCGCATCCAGGTCGCCGGTCGGCTCGTCGGCGATGAGCAGTGTCGGTCGGTTCATCAGTGCACGGGCGATCGACACGCGACGCATCTCGCCGCCGGAAAGCTCCTTCGGATAACAGTCGGCCAGATCGGACACCTGCAACGCGTCGAGCAGCGTGCGGGCGCGTCGCGTGACCGCATCCTCGGTCTGCGTCTCGTGTCCGGCCGGCGCGATCACATCAGGCATGTCCGGATCGGGTTCTGGCGCGTCCTGCGGCATGTCATCGCCGGATCGCGCATCTCCGGCGCCGTCATCGGCCGCCGGCTCCCCCATCATCACGGCCGGCAGGATCACGTTGTCCAGCACCGTCAGGTTCGCCAGCAGCGTGGCCGACTGGGTGACGAATCCGATCGTGCGGTTGCGCAGCCGCGCCATGTCACGGTCGTTCAGCGAGCCGACCATGCGGCCGTCGACGCTCACCGTGCCCGAAGTCGGCTTGAGCAGTCCGGTGACGAGGTTGAGCAGCGTGCTTTTGCCGTTGCCGGACCGGCCGACGATCGCGACGAACTCACCTCGGTCGACGCTCAGGTTGACATGGTCGACGGCCGCGAACGCGCTGCCGCGTCGTGTGAAGGTGCGGGTCAGATCATGGATGTCCAGTACCGCCATGTTCACTCCCCCTCACGCAGCGTCAGATACGTTTCCGGCGCGGACAGTTTCACGGCGGTCACGATCGACGCGATCAGGCCGGTCGCCACGGCGAACAGCAGTCCCGCCGCGATCAATACGAACACGGTCACGACTCCGGTCTGCAAATAGGGCAGTTGCAGCTGTTTGCCGATCAACGTGTTGAACGGCAGAATTGCCAGCGTCGCGGCGGCGATGCCTGCCACACCGCCGATGAGGCCGATCGTCGCGGATTCCCTGACGATCAGGCCGACGAGCATGCCGCGCGTGGCTCCCATGATGCGGTAGGCGGCGAACTCGCGTTTGCGTTCGTTCATCGCGGAGGCGAACACCGCGAGCAGTACGATCAGTCCCATCGTCCAGAACACGGCGAGGAACAGGCCCGCATAGCCGACGAGCGCGTCGAGGTTGGCGCGCGTGGTGGCCGTTACGCCGCCCGGATACACGTAGCCGAGGGTGCTGATGCCGCTGGCCTTGGCGATGTTGTCGGCCACGGCGTGCGCGTCGTAGCCGTCCGCGGTTTTGATGAGCACCGCGGAGACGGCCGTGTCGGCGTATTCCTGAGGGATGGCGGCGTGACCAACCTTGGCGGAGTACGAGACGACGTCGGGGATGGTGGTCTCGTTGACGAACACCGAATTGTCGAGGCTGGTGCCGGTGGACGCGAGTTGCGCGGCGACGGGGAAATCGTGGTTGTACAGTCTGATCGTGCCGTTTTCGGACACGTTGATGTTCGCGCCGGCGACGACTTCGCCGTTCTTGAGCGTGCCGTCGTACTGCGAGGTGATCCACGGTTCGATGACGAAGTCGGTGGCCGGGTCGAAGCCGATGATCTGCACCTTTTCGTCGCAGCAGGCGGCGGCGAGCGACGAGATGTACGTCTGTGCGGTCGCCTGGCCGATGCCGTCGGCCTTGGAGACGAGACCCGCGATGTCGTTGGTGAAGTAGAACGTGCTCGAGCTTCCGCTGGTGAGCAGCGCCTCGGCTTTGGCCCCGGTGTTCTGCGGCACAACCATGAGGTCGGCTCCCATGCGTTCCTGCATACTGTCCAAGCCGGTTCTCAGGTTCGTCGCGAGCAGCGCGCCGCCGTAGAACGCGACGGTGAGCATGGTGACGACGATGACGAGCGCGGCCGTACGGAACGGCTTGCGTTTGAGATTCTCGAAGGGCAGTCGCCCGAGGGTGATGCGGGGCATGATCACCGCGCCGTCTTGGTGCCGCGGATGTCCAACCACACCGCGATGGCGGCGAAGATGATCATGAGCACGCCGAGCACGATGAGCGTGGGCAGGGTGACCATATGGCAGTGCATCATCGCGCCCTTGCACACGCCGATGAGCACGGTCGGCACGGCGATGACGAGCGCGGCGTTAAGCGCGACCGCGATGTTGAGGCCGGCACGCACCTTGGGTTCGACGAACAGGCCGATCACGCCGAGCAGCGCGATGACGACGCCGAGGCCGAGTGCGGCCTGCGCGGTGTAGTGGCAGGCCATCTTCATGCCGTCCTCCACCTTGCATACGTAGGCGAAGGTCTGCGGGGCGATGGCGATCAGCGTGCCGAGCACGATGGCGGGCAGGGTGGCGAACAGTTTGCGGGTCATGTCTTCCTCTCGTAGATGTCTGCGAACTGTGCAGATTATTCCAGTAACGAAATGGAAAAACAAGACTTGACTTATCCGCTTTTTCTGCTACATCACCGCCGCGAAGACTCCTATCGAAATCTCGCTAGAGCTTTTCAATAGGAGCAACACGCAGCATCAGGCGCTTGACGCCGGCGGAGCCGAAATCGACGGTGATGATCGAGTTGCGGCCCTTGTCCTGAGTGTCGACGATCTTGCCCAGACCGTACTGGTCGTGCGTGATGCGGTCGCCGACATGGAAATCGGCGATGTTGAGCTGATTGTCCTTGTTCAGTGACGACGAGGGCACGCCGGACGACGAACCGGCGCTCTTCGGCGCGACGCGACGCGTGGTCACCTTGCCGCCGCGCGACGAACCCGAGCCGGACGATGAACCATAGCGCGAACCGTATCGGGACGACGAGCCGGAACCGTACGACGAACGCGAGCCGCCGGTCGAGCCGGAACCGTACCGGCCGGATGTTCCCGAACCGTACGACGAGCCGGAACCGTAGGACGACGATCCATACGAGGACCCGCCGTAGGTCGAACGCCCCGACGAGCCGTATCCGCGCGCCCCGTACGACGAGCCCCTGTCATATGACGAGGAACCGGAACCGTACAACGAACCGCCGAATGTGGTGCCCGAACCGAAGTCATCGTCGCCCCAGCCGCCGAACTCGTCGTCGTCGCCGAAGCCGCCCTGCCAGCCGCCGCGCATACGCTCGACGCCGGCCTCGCGCCGCTTCCAGTCGATCAGCCCGTCCGGAATCTCGTCGAGGAACTGGCTCGGCATCATCTCGTTGGCCTGCCCCCACTGGGCGCGCACGGCGGCGCGCGTCACATACAGCCGCCGCTTGGCGCGCGTGATGCCCACATATGCAAGCCGCCGCTCCTCGGCCAGCTCGCTGGTGTCCTCGAGCGCGCGAGAATGCGGGAACGTGCCCTGTTCCATGCCGGTCAGGAACACGACTGGGTATTCGAGGCCCTTGGCTGTGTGCAACGTCATGAGCGTCACCTTGCCGGAATCCTCGCCTTCGGCGGGCAGCTGGTCGGAATCGGCCACCAGCGCGGTCGTTTCAAGGAACCCGGCCAGTGTCGCGTCCGGCGTGTTCTGCTCAAATTCGGCCGCCACGGACTGCAGCTGCGACAGGTTCTCGACGCGCGAGGCGTCCTGCGGGTCCTCGGATTTCTTGAGTTCGTCGAGCAGTCCGGATTTCTCGAGTACTTCGGCCACGATCATGCTCGGCTTGTTGGCCGGGTCGGCCGCGAACGTACGCAGCCCGTCCATGAGGTCGCGGAACGCGCGCAGCTGGTTCGCGGTGCGGGTCGGCACGCCTTCGATCTGGTCGAGCCGTTCGATCGCCCCATAGAACGGGATCGCGTGCGCGTCGGCATAGTCTGCCATCACCGCTTCGGCCCGCGCACCCAGTCCGCGTTTGGGCACGTTGAGGATGCGCCGCATGTTCACGTTGTCGGCCGGGTTGACGATGGCCTGCAGGTAGGCGATCGCGTCCTTGATCTCGCGACGTTCGTAGAATCGCGTACCGCCGACCAGCTGGTACGGCAGCCCGGCGTTGATGAGGCCTTCTTCCAGCGAGCGCGACTGCGCGTTGGCGCGGTACATGATCGCCATGTCCGAGTATGGGATGCCTTCCTCGCCGTGCAGCCGGGCGATCTCGTTGGCGATCCAGCCGGCCTCCTGCTGCGCGTTGTCGGCCGCATAGCCGACGATCGGCTCGCCTTTGCCGAGCGCGGTCCACAGTTTCTTCGGCTTGCGTCCCTCGTTGCGGGCGATCACCGCGTTCGCCGCGTCGAGGATGGTCTGCGTGGACCGGTAGTTCTGTTCGAGCATGATGGTCTTCGCGTTCGGGAAGTCCTGTTCGAAGTCCTGGATGTTGCGGATGTCCGCGCCGCGGAACGCGTAGATCGACTGGTCGGAGTCGCCGACGACGGTGATCCATGCCTGGCCGTCGCGGCCGGCGTTGCGCGGGGTCTGGACGGGCTGCTGCATGGCACGAACGGGTGCGGGCGGCGCGGCGGCTGGCATCATCGGCAACGCGGTTTCGTCTCCCCAGCCGCCCCAGTCGTCCCATTCGTCCTGCGGTGCGGGAGACATCACCGGCATCGGCTGCGCGACGGGAGCCGCTACGGGGGATGCCACGGAGGAAACGGCTCCCTGCGCCATGCCGGAGTGCTGCACGGCATCGACGCCGGCCAGCTCGCGTACCAGCACGTACTGCGCGTGATTCGTGTCCTGGTACTCGTCGACGAGGATGTACCGGAACTTGTGGCGGTAGTAGTCGGCGACGGCCGGGTCGGTGCGCAGCAGTTCGACGGTGCGGCCGATCAGATCGTCGAAGTCGACGGCGTTCGCGGCGGCGAGACGGTGCTGGTATTCGGCGTAGATGACCGCGTACAGCGCTTCGACGTCGCCGGGATTGCCAATCCGGTATCCACGCTGGCCGGGTTTGTAGTCGGGCGCATGCTGCTTGAGCCGACTCTGCCAGCTTTCGAGATTGTTCTTGTAGTCCGAGATGCGGCTCAGGATCGCACGCGGCGTGTAGCGTTTGACGTCCACGTTGAGGTCGGCGGCGATGAGCTTGACAAGCCGCTCGCAATCAGCCGTATCGTAGATCGAGAATCCGGAGTTGAGTCCGATGGCTTTGCCATCGCGGCGCAGGATGCGCACGCAGGCCGAATGGAACGTGGACACCCACATGCGTTCGGCGACCGGACCGATAAGCGTGGCGAGGCGTTCGCGCATTTCGGCCGCGGCCTTGTTGGTGAACGTGATGGCGAGAATCTGACTCGGCCATGCGTTGAACTGGCTAAGGATGTAGGCGATGCGCCGAGTGAGCACACGCGTCTTGCCCGAGCCGGCGCCAGCGCCGATGAGCAGCGCCGGCCCGCGGTATTGGACGGCTTCGGCCTGCTGAGGGTTGAGATCGCCCACGAGTTCGTCTGCGGTTCGTGCGATGAGATCCGGATCCTGCTGCACGCTGCTCCCCTTCACGTTCGTTCGGTTCGTTGCGCCGTTTTCGGCCTTACTTGTCTACCATAAGTCACGGTCAGGCGCCATGATCGACGATCCAGCCGGCGATCGCGTCCTTGACCGTCTGCGCGTACAGCTCCTGGCCCTGTGCGCCCGGGTGGATGCCGTCCGCGCCCAGCCATTCGGGATGCGCGCCAATGGCCGCGTTCCAGTCGGCCACGGTCACGTTGCCGGCGTGGGCGCTCGCATAGTCGAAGGTGGCCTGATTGGCGAGCGGGATCCACGAACGGTCGCCGTATGCGGTGACGAGCACGAACACATGACCGTCGCCTGCCGCGTTCACGATGGCATCCAGCTCCTCGGCGTTGGTTTCGGAGTTCGTGTTGAGCGAGATCACGACATACTTGCGCAACTGGCCCTGTGCCTTGAGCGTGGAGACGATGCCCGGGCCCTTGAGCACCGAGCGGGACACCTGAGCGTCGACGACCACGCCGGGCAGCAGCTTGCTTAAGGACGGCGACGCGCCGACCGTCACGGAATCGCCGATCACGGTCACGTTCTTGCCGTCGAGATGCTTCAACGCCTCCTGCTTGGCCTGTTCGCGCTTGCGGGCGGCCTCTTCGGCGCGCTTCTTTGCTTCGGCGGCGGCCTTCGCCGCGTCCGCATCACTTTGGCGTTTGTCGGCCTGCTGGTCAAGCACGCCCTGGTTCTGCTCAAGTTCCATTTGGATGCGCGACTTGGCGGGAGCGTCCTTGACGCCCATCAGGAAGCCGACGGCGGCCAGCATGACGACGACCACGGTGGCCGTCACCCGCTGCCATGAAGGGATGCCACGCACCGGGCGCAGCGAGGCCTGTTCCTGTTCGCTCATCGGGACGAACGCCGGCATATCACGATCCACATTGGACACGACCCGTACAGATGCCGTAGACGCAGCCTGCGCACCGACGCCGGACTTGTCCCGGCGAGTACGCAGCGCCGCGATCCACTCGGCGACCGGCCGCTCGACCATCCACCACGACAATGCCGCCATCAGTCCGCTGGCGACCAGCGTCAAGAGCCAGATCAGCCACATGCCGCGGCCGCGCCAAGCCGGCAGCAACAGTTGGATCAGCAGGAACAGCGGCCAATGCCACAGGTAGATGCCGTACGAATACTTGCCGAGCAACGCCAACGGACGCCACGTGAACAGGTCATTCATCCACGAATCGTCGACAATACTGCCGCCGATGACGATCACGGTCAGGATCGCCGCCGCGAACAGGCCGCCGCGGAACGCGGACGCATTCTGTCCGACGTGCATCATCAGCGTGAGCAGCGTCAGCAACGCGACCGTCGCCAGCCATGGGGCACCGGTGCGCGTCCATGATGCCGGGATCGCCACGGGCAACTTGCCCGCTCCGATCTTCGTCTCGGCCGGCTGCCCGTTAGCGGTCGCCGTTTCGAGACAGTGCACGAGCAACGCCAGGGCAAGTCCCATCAGCAGTCCGAAGCAATGCGTGTCCGTGCCGAAATACACGCGGGTCGGGTCGGTCTGCGGACGGTACAGCAACGCCATGCCCACGGCGGACAGCGCTGCCAGCACGACGATCGCCGACAGACGCGCCACGAACGAACGGAGTCGCTGCAACAGCATCACCAGCAACGGCATGATGATCGTGAACTGGGCCAGCAACGCAACGAACCACAGGTGGCGCAACAGTTGCGGCGACGTCGAGTCAAAATAGCTGCCGCCGGTGGCGATCTCGTACCAGTTCGACGCGAACAGCGCGGACGCGGCGCTCGTGCCGCCGATATGGACCAGCGTATCCCGGTCCACCAGCCAGCCGAGTCCCACCGACGCGGCGATCGTCAGTAGCATGGCCGGCCACAGACGGGCCAGCCGGCGCAGATAGAACCAGCCGAATGCGATCCGACCATCGCGGTCGAGTTCTCGCAGCAGGCTCGTGCCGAGCAGGAATCCGGAAACGGTGAAGAACATGTCGACGCCGACGAAGCCGCCGGGCAGCGTGCGCTGCGACAGGTGGTACCACATGATGCCGATGAGTGCGATGCCCTTGATGCCGTCCATGCAACGGTATCGGGCCGCGGAATGCTGTCTGGTCGATTGTGCTTGCGTTTCCATCACCCCGTCATGTTACGACGGGAGCGGACAGAAACGGGATGGTCGGCGTGGGATGATCGGGCACGCGCGAAATCGGGGTGTTCAAGGGGTGCTTTTGGCCGATTTGCAAGGCGGCGGGGCATCGCGAGCGTCCGCATGGCAAGCGTGTTTCCATTCCCCGGCGCGGTCATCTGGCCGGCGTAGACTGACAACTTACACAATATTCGCCCATCCAGATTCGTCAAAGGAGTGGTATGCAGGAACTCGAGGATCGCATCCGCAAGGAAGGAACCGTCAAGGAAGGCAACGTGCTGAAGGTGGACGCCTTTCTGAACCACCAGTGCGACGTGGCGCTCTACGATGCCATGGGCAAGGCGTGGGCCGAGCATTTCGCCGGCAAGCACATCACCAAGATCCTCACCATCGAGGCGTCCGGCATCGGCATGGCATGCGTGGCCGCGCGTCACTTCGGCAACGTGCCGGTCGTATTCGCCAAGAAGGCGCAGTCGATCAACCTCGACGGCGACCAGTACGTGACCACCGTGTACTCGTTCACCAAGCAGCGCGAGTTCCCGGTGATCGTCTCGCGCAAGTACCTCGGCCCCGAGGACCATGTGCTGCTCATCGACGATTTCCTTGCGAACGGCAAGGCGCTGCACGGCCTGATCGACATCTGTAAGCATGCCGGCGCGAGCGTCGAAGGCATCGGCATCGCCGTGGAGAAGGGCTTCCAGGGCGGCGGCGACCAGCTGCGCGAGGAAGGCTATGATGTGGATTCGCTCGCGATCGTCGAGTCGATGGACCCTGCGACCGGCGAGATCGAATTCCGTCACTGATTTCCAAGATCACTGATTTCCAAGAGAAGAACAACAAGAGAGGAACCCATTGTCTGAGAAGAAGCAATCCGAAGCCGTCTCGTTCGAGGCGCTGAGCAGCCTCGACGCGCCCGTCTCGTTCTGGAAGGGCATTCCGTTCGGCCTGCAGCATGTCATGGCCATGTTCGTGGCGAACCTCGCCCCGATCTTCATCGTCGCGTCCGCCGCGAAGATGGATGCCGTCCAGTCCGCGGCGATCATCCAGGCCGGTCTGCTGGTCGCGGGCCTGGGCACCTGCCTGCAGCTGTACGGCGCGTGGCTGATCGGCTCGAGGCTCCCGATGGTCACCGGTATCTCGTTCACCTATGTCGCGGCCGCATGCGCGATCGCAGCCGACAAGGGCTACGGCGCAGTCGTCGGCGCGGTGATCGTCGGCGGTCTGCTCGAACTCGTGCTGGGTCTGACGGCGAAGTACTGGCGCCGGTTCGTGCCGCCGATCGTCTCCGCGATCGTCGTCACGTCGATCGGCTTCTCGCTGCTCAACGTGGGCGCGACCTCGTTCGGCGGCGGTTCGGGCGCGAAGGACTTCGGTTCGTGGCAGAACCTCACGCTTGGTCTGATCTCCTTGGTCGCATGCCTCGCGTTCCAGCTGCTCATGAAGGGTACCGCCAAGCAGCTGTCCGTGCTGTTCGGCCTCGTCGTGGGCTATGTGGTCGCGATCTGCATGGGCAAGGTCGATTTCTCCGGATTCCAGAACCTGGCGATCGTCTCCCTGCCGCAGTTCATGCCGTTCAAGCCGACGTTCGATTGGGGTTCGATCATCTCGCTCGGCCTGCTCTACGTCGTTTCCTCGGTCGAGGTGCTCGGCGACACGGCCGCGCTGACCAAGGTTGGTCTGAACCGTCAGCCTACCGAACGTGAGACCGCGGGCGCGATCGCCGGCGACGGCCTGATCTCCTCCGTGTCCGGCCTGTTCGGCTGCCTGCCGCTGACTTCGTTCGCGCAGAACATCGGTCTGGTGGCCATGACCAAGGTCGTCAACCGCAAGGTGATCCTCTCCGGCGGACTCATCTTGGTCTTGGCGAGCTTCGTGCCGGCCATCGCCGAGGTGTTCAACTCGCTGCCGCAGGCCGTGCTCGGCGGCTGCACGATCATGATGTTCGGCAACATCATCCTTTCCGGCTTCCAGATGATCGCCGAGGCCGGCTTCTCGCAGCGCAACATCACGATCGCGGCGCTGAGCCTTACGATCGGTATCGGCTTCACGCAGGTGAGCGATATCTTCAGCCAGTTCCCGGCCCTGTTCCAGCAGATCTTCGCCTCGAACTGCATCGCCGTCGCCTTCGTTGTCGCCGTCATCCTCAACGCCGTCCTGCCGAGTGAGGAGCATTTCCTCGCCGCTCGCGGTGAGGAATAACAGGCACGGTCTCGCCGCGAGCGGTGAGGAATAAACCGACAAAGCACCGGTCATAATCATCATTCCAAGGGTTCTCGCCAATTTCGACGGGAACCCTTTCCTGTATGTGAATTCTCCATGAACCGCCGTCCCAGCAGCCTAACCTGCGGCACAATGGTGTCAAGGAGGCTGGCCATGACCGACGACTACACCGCGAAGATGACCGAGCTGATCGACCTGATGCGTCTGATCGGCAACGACACCCAGCAATGCGAGGTCAAGGAGTGCAAACGCCGCATTTCATCGACCATCACCGACACGCTGTCCGCGTTCTCGAACGGCTCGGGCGGCTGGATCATTCTGGGATTGTCGGAAAAGGCCGGGTTCACGCCGGTCGAGGGGTTCAACGCGCGTGCCATGCAGGAGTCGCTCAGCCAGGCATGCGAGAAGATGACACCGGTGGTGCGTCCGACGATCGTAACGTGCCCGTTCGAGGGCACCAACCTCGTGTTCGCCCGCGTGGATGAGATGCTGCCGCGCGACAAACCCTGCTTCCTGACCGAACAAGGGCCGTACAACGGCTCGTACATCCGCACCGGCGACGGCGACCGGCATATGAATTCGTACGAGGTCGACCGGCTCATCGAGGAGCATCTGCAACCGACCTACGATCTGGATATCGTGCCGAACGCCACGATCGACGATCTCGATCCCACACTGGTGTCAGGATTGCTGGCACGGGTTCGCGAACAGCATCCGCACGTGTTCGCCGATCGCGCCGACGCCGATGCACTGCTCGACCTTCAGGTGATGCGCCACGACGATTCGGATCCGTCGACGGTCGGCGGCGTGCTGCGGCCGACGCTGGCCGGCCTGCTCGCGTTGGGACGTTACCCGCAGAAGTATTATCCGCGGCTCGGCATTTCGATCGCCGTGTTCCCGGGTATCAGCAGGGACGAGGTGTTCCGCGGCGACGAACGGCTGGTCGCCTCGAAATCGATCGTCGGACCGATCCCGGTGATGATCGACGATGCGGTGGAATCGCTGATGCATTGGATCGGCGCGAAGAAGCCCAACTATCCGCCCGTCGTGCTGCGCGAAGCGATCGCGAACGCGCTCACGCACCGCGACTACTCCCCCGATGCCCGCGGCACGCAGGTGCATGTCAGCGTGTTCACCGACCGCATCGAGATCGCCAATCCGGGCGGATTGTATGGCACCGTCACGCACGATGTGCTCACCGATCCCCATCCGGTATCGGGAACGCCGTTCCAGTCGACCCGTAACCAGTTCCTGTTCACATTGCTCGAATCGACCCCGTATCCGAACGGCGGATACGTGAACCCCGAGGGCGGCGACGGCTACCAGCGCATCGCCGCCGCACTGCGGGAGGCCGGCATCGAACCGGCGACCACGGTGAACACGATCAACACGTTCACCATGACGATCACCAAGCAGCGCACCGCACGGCTCGGCTCGCCCAGCGACATTTCCAAGGCGATCACCACGGTGCTGGAACGCCATTCGGCGATGAGCGTCAAGGAGATCATGCGCGAGCTGCAACTGACCCCGCTCGCCGCCACCGCCGGTCTGCGCGAACTGCTGCGCGAAGGCCGGGTCACCCCGGTGCGATTCCAGGATGACCCGGACCAGCGGTACCGGTTGAATATCGGTCACAACTCCTGACCGAACGGCCGACGCCGCAGGGGATGCGTCTTACGCTTCCGCGAGCTGCGTCGTCGCGGCGGCCGCATCCGTGGGCCGCATCCTGCGCACACGTCCCACGGCGAGCCCGATGCACACGAACGTCACCGCGTACAGGGCGATGATGCCGATCCCGCCCATCCAGCCGACGGCATCCGCACCGCCCGCGCCGACGCCGAGCGCCGCATCGATCGATGACGTGTACCACCAGCCGGGCGTCAGCCTGACGAACGGGATGATCGCGTCGGGCATCATGCTCACCGGGAACGCGATGCCCGACGTGAACAGGATGAGCAGCCCGAACACGTTGGCGAACCCGTTGGCGGCCGTGTCGGAAGCCCCGAATTCGCCGAGCATGAATCCGCAGGCCACGCACATGAGGCTGAACATGCACACCGAACCGAACGCCATGGCCACGCCGCCTGCTGGCAACGCGGCCGGATTCGCCCCGGCCGCCGCCGTCAGTCCCAGCGCGGCGATCAGATAGGCCATGCAGATCAGCAGTGCGAACACGCACAGCACGCCCATGCGCTTCAATCCGATCGACGCGCCGACCGGGGATGCCGTGAGTCTGCGCCGCAGTTCGCCGGCGCCGAACACGCGGGCCACAAGGCTCACGCATACGCTCAGCGTGAGGAACAGCGGGTAGAGCGCGGTCTTCATCGTGTCGCCGAATCCGGAGGCGACCGGATTGACCGCACCGGCGTCCCGTTCGTCCTGCGATTCGGTCTTCTCCACGGCGACCGGCCGGTTGACGTCCGCGTCGTGCGCGGTCTTCGCGGCGTTCCCGGCCGCGTCGCGCACATCGTTCATCGTCAGATCGGTCAGCGTGCCTTCCGGCAGCGTGTCGAAGTCGAACGTCGACGGGTCGATCGTGAGATTCGACCAGTCTCCGGCCGTTCCTGCATCCGGGCTTGCGGACGAACCGGCCTGCGCTCCCCCGCCGTTCATCGTGCCCGCCATGCGTTCATACCATGCTTTGAGTTCCGTCTGATCGACGTGCGCGTGCCCGCCGATCAACGCGACGCGGACCAGCGAAAGGAACCCGCTCACGTTCATGCCGCCGATCGTGCCGGCTCCCGACGTGTAGCTGGTGACCGTCTCGACTTGCGGCATGTCGCCGCCGGAACGTGCGGCCTTGAGGAACCGGTCGGCATAGCCGTCGGGGATGATGACGATGAGATCCGTCCAATTCGAGGCGACGGCCTGCTGCAGCGATTCGGAGTCGTCGTCCAGATCGACCAGCGTGGCGGATTCGGACAGATAGTCGCGCAGGGAGTCGGCGATGCCGCCGCGGTTCTCATCCCGGTCGACGACGGCGACGTTGACCTTGGCCGGCTCGTACGTGTCGGCCACAGGCCGGTTGGCGGCGGTGATCTGCGACCAGCTGAGCGTGAACATCATGACGCCCATGAGCACGAGATAGATGATGATGTACGTGCGGTGCGCGAGCAGGACGCGCACGGTGGCCTTACAGGTGTTCATAACGTTGCCTCCTGAGCATGATCACGCCGGCCGCGAGAAACACTGCGCTCATCGCGAGCAGGATGGTGCAGGTGCGGACGAACGGTTGGGTGCTGTCGTAATACATGAGCGAGTAGAACAGGTCGGTCACCTGTTGGGCGGGGTTGATGACGGCGAGGATCGGCGTCTTGCGTGCGATCATGTCGCTCAGGTCCATCGCGAATCCGCCGTACAGGCCGCTGAACAGCGACAGTCCGCATGCGATCGCGGTGGATATGCCCTGTTTGACACCGTCCGTGAGTTTGGGGATCGCGCCGATCATCGTGCCGAACGAGCAGGCCATGAACGAGGCGACGAGTACGGCCAGAACGGCCAATGGTTCGCGACCGCCGACCTCGATGCCGCACACGTAGCGGATGTAGGCGAGCGCGACGAGCAGGCACGCGCATGCGCACAGCCATCCGGCGAGGAATCCGGCGAGCAGCTGTCTGGCGCGGCCGAGCGGTGCGACGGTGCGGCGGATGCCGAGCGCGGAGAGGTTCGCCTGTGCGGTGGTGACCGTATGGATCATGTACGACATGGTGAGTAGACAGGCCATGCCCATGAGCGCGTAGTAGTATCTGGCCATCACGTCGGGTTTGAAATTGGTGAGCGAGATCTCCTTCGTGCCGTTCACGGATGAACCGATGCCGTTCCAGAACGTGCGCGTGAGGGCGGCGGTCGGGTTGTCCTCGAGCGCGGACTTCACGGTCGCGCTGGTGCGGTTGTATTGGTCGATCACGTTGTCGAGCGCGGCCAGGGAGACGTCGAGTCCCACGTCCTGCGTGCCGTTGTTGGCGATGGCGACGGTGTCGGAACCGAGCGTGAGTTCGATGCGCCCGTCGTCGTCCGCGGCGATGATGCCGTCCGTCTTGCCTTGGGTCAGCAGGTCGCGCGCCTGCGATGCGGAATCGACGTTGGTGACATCCAGCAGTCGTACGCCGATGTCGATGTCGCCGATCGTCTTGTCAGCGTTGTCGCCGGTCTTGCCGCCGTCTGATTGGCCGGCGAGCGCGTCGATCAGCGTGTCCGCGCCGAGCGCGTTCGTCCAGTTCGTGTCCTGGACGACGGCGACGGGCACCGGGGTGATGCTCATGGCCTTGTCGAGTCCGCCGAACACGCCGTTGAACATGGTCGACAGCGCGATCGGGAACACGATGAGCCAGAACAGGGAGCTCTTGTCGCGCAGGTTCGTTTTCAAGGTGACGATGAAGGTGCTCCACATAGCGTTCTCCTTTCCTTGGACCGAGTGACGGGGCATTCAGTCCCGCAGCGCCTTGCCGGTCAGTTCAAGGAACACGTCGTTCAAGGTCGGCGGCCGGCTGGTCAGATGGCCGAGGTTCGCGCCCGCGCCGCGCAGCACGCCGATCAGGTCGACGAGGTTGTGATCGCCGCGCCGGCATCGCACGGTCAGTTCGTGCCCGTCGTACGTCGCTTCGATCACGAAGGCAAGCGCGCGTACGGCCGCGAGCGCGTCGTCGCTCAGGTCGAACGTTTCGATGGTGATCCGCTCCCCCGTGTCGATCATGGCCTTCAATTCGTCGGCGGTGCCGAGCGCGAGGTGACGGCCGTGGTCCATGATGAGGATGCGGTCGCAGATCTGTTCGACCTCCTCCATGTAGTGGCTGGTGTAGATTACGGTCGCGCCGGCCTGGTTGAGCTTTTGGATGCCTTCGAGGATCGCGTTGCGGCTCTGCGGGTCGACGGCCACGGTCGGCTCGTCGAAGAAGATCAGGTCAGGCTTGTGCGCGATGCCGCAGGCGATGTTGAGTCGGCGCAGGAGGCCGCCGGAGAGTTTGCCGGGGCGGAACTTGCGGAACTCGTTGAGTCCGGCGAAGTCGATCGCCTCTTCGACGAGCGGCGCACGGTCGGCTTTCTTGGGCACGTACAGCGAGCAGAAGTAGTCGATGTTTTCGGTGACGGTCAGTTCGTTGAACACGGCGACGTTCTGCGGGACGATGCCGATGCGGCGTTTGAGCGCGTAGCTGGTCGGCGTCATCGGTTGGCCGAACACGCGGATGGTGCCGGCATCGTAGGTGAGCAGCGCGAGGATGCAGTTGATGGCGGTGGTCTTGCCGGAGCCGTTGGGGCCGAGCAGACCGAAGATCTCGCCTTGGCTCACATCGAGGTCGAAGTAGTCGAGCGCGACCATGTCGCCGTATCGTTTGACCAGTTGGCTGACGTGGACGGCCGGTGTGTTGTCGGTCATGTCCGCTCCTTTCCTTGGGGGTGGTTTCATCATCGCGCGTCGGCGGCGGTGACACCACAGCCATCCGTCACGACTTGGGCGCTCATCCGTGACATTTGTCACGGGTATGCCGGTTCCCGGGATGTTCACGTCGAATCCCGGGAACCGGCTACCATGGGGGCATGCTCATCTTGCTGGAAAAAGCGCTGCTCCTGGCCTGTTCGACGGCCATGGCGGCGGTCTCCGACGTTGATGTGCTCTCTCTGATCGGCCTGTTGGCCGCAATCTCCCTGTCGTGCCTGACCGAATGGCTGATGGCGCGGCGCGGCGCCATGGCGGCCGTGCCGGCGCTCGCCTTGATGACAGCGTCCTTGCTCGTGCCGAGCTGGTGCGTGTTCATGCCGACCGTCGCCTACGACTTGGCACGTCTGCCGTCGATGCTGCATGATGCGCGTGCGGACCGGCTGATCAGATGGCTGCTGCCGGTGGCGCCGGTGGCCGTCGCGATGGTTCGAACGACCGCCGTCGCCGACCATCTGATATTGCTTGTGGCCGCGGCGGTCACCGTAATCGGCCTGATGCTGGGCTTGTCGCGTGCGACGGCGATGCGTCTGCGCCGATCGTTGC
Organism: Bifidobacterium simiiventris; assembly: GCF_019331715.1. Classification (GTDB taxonomy): domain Bacteria; phylum Actinomycetota; class Actinomycetes; order Actinomycetales; family Bifidobacteriaceae; genus Bifidobacterium; species Bifidobacterium simiiventris. The sequence goes on along the minus strand of NZ_JAHBBG010000002.1, from coordinate 327,910 downwards.
GGCACACGCAGGATCTTGCCCGTGACGGCAATCGCGTCAACCGCCGCCGCATGGCCGATGTCGCCGAGGAACGCGCCCAGTCGGTGCGTATGGCGACCTTGGGCGAACGCACGCGCATCGCCCGCGAGATCCACGACAACGTCGGCCATTTGCTCACCCGCGCGATCATGCAGGCGCAGGCCGGCAAGGCGGTGGCCGATGCGACGGGAGACACGGTCGCCTCGCAAGGATTCGGCGCATTGCACGGCACGTTGGATGAGGCGATGACGATGGTACGTCGCTCCGTGCATGATCTGGAGGATGACGGCACGGATTTCGTCGCGCAGATCGCGGACGCGGCGCACTCGTTCGGCGAGACGTCCGCCGGATTCACGGCGACCCTGTCGAACGAGATCACGGATGCTCCGGCGCCGGTGACACGCTGTTTCGCCGCGGTGATCCGCGAGTCACTGTCAAACGTGGCGCGGCACAGCGACGCGGCATCCGCGACGGTCACGCTGCGTGATTTTCCGGCGATCTGGCAGCTGGTCGTCGAAGATCCGGGGCCGGCGAAGCCTGAGTCCACCCGTCATGCCGAGTCCGACCCCGAGGCGATGCGCGGCATGGGGCTGGCCGATATCGACGCCCGTGTGCGCGCACTTGACGGCACGGCGTCGTGCGGCCCGTATCATGACGGGTGGCGTGTGTTCGTCACGATTCCCAAACGGCGCTGGACGTACCATGATGCTGACGGCAAATATGACGGAACCGTTGACGGAAGCGCATCAAGGAGCTGACATGAAAACGGCGATTGTGGACGACGATCCGATCGTATGTCAGTCATTGGCGACGATCCTGACGGCGACGCATGTGTCGGATGTACTGTGGACGGCGAACGACGGTGATGCTGCGGTGACGGAGTATTTCCGCTCGCCGTCGAGCCGGCCGGACGTGCTGCTCATCGACGTGCAGATGCCCGGCAAGGACGGGCTGACGGCCGCCCGGGAGATTCTCGCTAAGGACCCGGCCGCGAAGATCCTGTTCCTGACCACGTTTGCGGACAAGTCGTATATCACGCAGGCAGTGGCGTTGGGCGCGCGCGGCTATCTCATCAAGCAGGATGTCGCGTCGGTCGGACCGGCGTTGCAGGCGGTGATGGCCGGGCAGATCGTGCTCGGCGCCGAAGTGCTCGGCAAACTGTCCGAATCGGGATCCCCTGCCAAGGCCGATCATGCGGCCGACCGTGAGGCGTTCGCCATGCTGCCCGACCGCGATCTCGACATCGTCGCGCTGGTCGCCGAGGGACTCGACAACCGTGACATCGCCGCCAGACTGTTCCTGAGCGAGGGTACGGTGCGCAACCGCATCAGCGGCATCCTTGACAAGCTGGGACTGACGAACCGCACGCAACTTGCGATCATGTGGATCAGCGCCTACCGCTGATCGTCTCCTCGGTTTGTGACGCAGCCCTGTCATTTCGAGCGAGGCAAAGCCGAGTCGAGCAATTTTTCGAAGCCCTCGGCCGGCCGGAGAGGCCACCGTCAGCTGTTCTTCATGACGATGCTGTCGATGGCGTCGGCCACGTGCTCGCAGTCGTCGGCGCACTGTTCGAGGTGACGATACACGTCATGCCACGCGTACACCTGCATCGGATCATCGCAGGTGGTGTGCAAGGTGCGCATCGCCTCGATGAACACATGATCGGCGTCGGTTTCGATGGTGTTGATGTCGAACACAAGTTCGCGCAGCGTCTTGGAACGCTTGAACTGCGGCAGCTGGGCGACAAGCTCCGCGATCCGCTCGCAGGCGCGCACGACCATGTCGGCCAGCTCGAGCGCGTCCTCGCGCATCACGGTCACGTTGTCGTAGTACATGCGGTCGAGCACGCCTTCGATGCTGTCGGTGACGTTGTCGAGGATGTGGCTCAGTTCGGCGATGTCCTCGCGGTCGAACGGCGTGATGAACGCGGTCACCAGTTCGTCGAGCATCCGGTGGCGCACCTCGTCGGCGGCCTGTTCAATGCGGTGCATCTCGTCCATGCGCGTCCGCAGCTGCGTCGGGTCGAATGTGTGCATGACGTCGCTCAGCAGATGCGCGGCCTGACAGGCGTAGTCGGCGCTCTGCTTGAAGCCGTCGAAATAGAACGAGTCGTTTTTCCTTGCCATTGGGGTTTCCTCCTGAACCTACTCAGATAACGGCGGTCTAGAACACGAACATGAACAGTTTGGCCATGACGAAGCTGATAATGCCGCAGCCGGGGAACGTGAACACCCAGGTGAGCATCATGTCGCGCACCACGCCGAAGTTGATGGCCGACAGGCGGCGGACCGCGCCGACGCCCATGATGGCGCTGGTCTTGGTGTGCGTGGTGGAGACGGGAATGCCGAGCACGGTCATGAGCAGCAGGCACAGCGCGCTCGACAGGTCGGCGGAAAAGCCCTGGTACTTTTCGAGACGGACCATGTCCTGCCCGACGGATTTGATGATCTTCTCGCCACCGACCGATGTGCCGACGCCCATGATGGTGCTGCACAGGATCATGAGCCATACGGGGATCACCACTCCGGCCACGCTCGGCTGGCCGTTGCAGAACGCCATGCCGAGGAAGAGCACGCCAATGAACTTCTGACCGTCCTGCGCGCCATGCATGAAGCTCATCGCGGCCGCGCCGACGATCTGCGCGTAGGTGAAGAACCCGTTGGTGCGGCGGCGGTCGAGTCCGGCGCAGATCAGGGTGACGGCCTTGCATACGATCCATCCCATGCCGAAGCCGATGACGAGGCTGGCCACGAGGCCGTAGAGCACCTTGACCCATTCGCCCATGTTGATGCCACCCATGCCGCCCTGGATGGCGATAGCCGCACCGGACAGGCCGGCGATGAGGCTGTGGCTTTCCGACGTGGGGATGCCGAGCATGGATGCGCCGACGCTGTAGATGACGATGGAGAACAGCGCCGCGCATAACGCGATGAGCGCGGCGTGCGTGTCGCCGCCGAAGTCGACCATGTTGGAGATGGTGGATGCGACCGATGCGTTGAGCTGCGTCATGAGGAACACGCCGAGGAAGTTGAGCACGGCGGCCATGATGACGGCCGAGCGCACACGCATACACCGGGTGGTCACGCAGGTCGCGATGGCGTTGGGAGCATCGGTCCATCCGTTGACGAAGATGACGCCGAGCGTTAGCAACGTTGTCACGGCCAGTGCAGGGTTGGAAAGCACCTGTTGGACGAAATACGACAGGGACACATCCACGGGGAATCGGTCCTTCTTCTTCGAGGGGCGGGAATCGAACAGTCCGATTGTATACGATACGTGGCTACGTAGTCACATCATTCGTGTCGTGTTGTTCCTTGTTACTTCCTCAACAGGGCCATGAAATATAAAAACGCTCCCCGAGGTTTCCCTCGGGGAGCGTTGCTCCCTTATGACCTAGCGATCAGGCTATCGTCACTCGTTGTCGCCGGCGGTGGCGGCGGTGGCGGTGATGGCGCCCTTCTCCTCGGTGTTCAGGCCGGAGTACACCCAGTCGGTGTAGTCCGGGTGATCGTAGCCGTTGTCGACCGCGAACTGGAAGGCTTCCTGACGGAAGGCCTCGAGCTCGGCGATCTTGTCGGCGTACTTGTCGGCGTCGATCATGCGCAGGGCCTCAGCGGTCAGCTCGTAACGATCGATGCGGTTCACGCGAACCATGTCGTACGGCGTGGTGGTGGAGCCTTCCTCCTCGTAGCCGTGGACATTGAAGTTGTCGTGGTTCGGACGATCGTAGATCAGGCCGCGCACGTCGTGAGCGTAGGAGTGGTACGCGAACAGCACCGGCTTGTCGGCGGTGAAGATGTCGGCGAACTCCTCGTCGGTCAGGGCCTCGTCGTTCTCCTTGGCGGACTGCAGGGAGAGCAGATCAGCCACGTTGACGACCTTGAACTTGATGCCCAGTTCCTTCAGCTTGTCGGAGGCGGCCATGATCTCCTGAGTCGGGACATCGCCGGCGGCGGCAAGCACGACCTCGGCCTCATCGTTGGTCTTCGCGGTGGAAGCCCAATCCCAAGCGGCGGCACCCTTCTCGAGCTCGGCGCGAGCCTCGTCGAGGGTCAGCCAGGTGGCGGCCGGCTGCTTGCCGGCGATGATGGCGTTGATCTTGTTGGTGGACTTGTAGCACTTCTCGGCGATGGCCAGCAGCATGTTCGCGTCGGTCGCGAAGTAGATGCCGATGACGTGGTCGTTGTGGAAGCACTTGTTCAGCAGGACGGAGGTGACGCCCGGGTCCTGGTGCGAGAAGCCGTTGTGATCCTGACGCCACACGTGCGAGGAGACCAGCAGGTTCATGGAGGCGATCGGCTTGCGCCACGGGATCTCGCGGACGGTAGCCTCAAGCCACTTGGCGTGCTGGTTGAGCATGGAGTCGATCACGTGCACGAAGGACTCGTAGGAGCTCCAGATGCCGTGACGGCCGGTGAGCAGGTAGGCCTCGAGGAAGCCTTCCATCTGGTGCTCGGACAGCTGCTCGACAACCTGGCCGGAGACGTGCATGTGCTCGTCGACCTCGTCGGAGATGTAGCCGGCATCCCACTGCTTGTTGGTGACCTCGTAGGAGGCCTGCAGACGGTTGGAAGCGGTCTCATCCGGTCCGAAGATACGGAAGTCGTGCATGTTGCGGGCGATGATGTCGCGGGTGTAGGCGCCGAGGGTACGGGTGGCCTCGAGCTGGCCCCAGCCGTGGCCGTACTTCTTGACTTCCTTGACCTCGTAGTCCTCGAGGTTCGGCAGATCCAGATCCTTGCGGATCACGCCGCCGTTGGCGTTCGGGTTGGCACCGATACGCAGCTCGCCCTTCGGCATGAAGGCGGTGACGTCTTCCTTCACGGCGCCGTTCTCGTCGAACAGCTCCTCCGGCTTGTAGGACTCGAGCCAGTTCTTGAGGACCTCGAAGTGAGCCTCGGTATCGCGGGCGGAAGCCAGCGGCACCTGGTGCGAACGCCAGGAGCCCTCGGTCTTCTTGCCGTCGATGTACTTCGGGCAGGTCCAGCCCTTCGGGGTGCGGAAGATGAGCATCGGGTAGAACGGACGATGCACATTGTCGGTCTGGGCGGTCGCCTTGATGTCGCAGATCTCGTCCCAGATGGTCTCCCACAGCTCGGCGAAGCGGCGATGGATGGACATGTGGTCCTCATCGTCGAAGCCGGCGACGAACTCGTACGGCTCGTAGCCCATGCCGTGGAAGAACTCGTGGAGCTCTTCGTCGGAGATACGCGACAGGATGGTCGGGTTGGCGATCTTGTAGCCGTTGAGGTGCAGGATCGGCAGCACGATACCGTCGGTGCGCGGGTTCACGAGCTTGTTGGACTGCCAACCGGTGGCCAGCGGGCCGGTCTCGGCCTCACCGTCGCCGACGATGGCCGGCACGAACAGGGACGGGTTGTCCATGATGGCGCCGTAAGCGTGGGACAGAGCGTAACCCAGCTCGCCACCCTCGTGGATGGAGCCCGGGGTCTCCGGAGCGAAGTGGGACGGGATGCCGCCCGGGTAGGAGAACTGACGGAAGAACTTCTGCAGACCAGCCTCGTCCTTGGTGATCTTCGGGAAGGTCTCGGTGTAGGTGCCGTCCAGGTAGGACTGGGAGGTACCGGCCGGGCCGCCGTGGCCCGGGCCCATGATGATCACGGTGTTCTGGCCGTGGTCGGCGATGAAGCGGTTGATGTGGCCGATGAGGAAGTTCAGGCCCGGAGTGGTGCCCCAGTGGCCAACCAGACGGTGCTTGACGTCTTCACGGGTGAACGGCGCCTTCATCAGCGGGTTGGAACGCAGATAGATCTGGCCGATGGAAAGGTAGTTGGCGGCGCGCCAGTACTTGTCAACGCCTTCGAGGGCTTCCTCGGAAACCGGAGCGTTGAGCTTCTTCCAAGGGGTGCCAATAACAGGACTCGTCATATGTACTCCTGTACTCCTGCACTGTGTTGTGCGATTGATTGTTATCGGTAGGTCATGGGCCGTGCCGAACCTTGCGATTTAGCCGTGCTCAATCCCAATCACTTGGCATCATACGATCGAAGCCCGACTTTTGGCCGTTTTTTTGCATGTGTGTTCGTAATTGTTATGGAAATTTTCTCTTTTGTTTGCTTTTCATGGTCGTTTTGTGAACACGCAGTTCACTCTATCGTAACCCAAAAACGGCTCCATTTCGCGTAAAACCGGCATCTCGAACCGTTTCGCCGCGTTCGTTTCTCCCGATAGACACGCGCGTGTTGTTCAACTGAACATAACGCGATGTCACATTGCGGTCATCTACTTGACCAGCGTGGCGATACGGCCCAATGTCGCCTTGCGCCGCCACAATGGATCTGTTATCCGTCCGTCAGTCATCTCGTTATATAAGGGAGAATTATGGCAACAGGTCCTGTGCTCGTCGTCGACTTCGGAGCCCAGTACGCCCAGCTCATCGCGCGCCGCGTGCGCGAGGCCGGCGTGTACTCCGAACTCGTGCCCCATTCCATGCCCGCGGACGAGATCCTCGCCAAGGATCCCAAGGCCATCATCCTGTCCGGCGGCCCGGCCTCCGTCTTCGAGCCGGGCGCCCCGCGCGTCGACACGAAGCTGTTCGACGCCGGCGTCCCCGTGCTCGGCATCTGCTACGGCTTCCAGGCGATGGCCTACGCGCTCGGCGCCGACGTCGACAAGGCCGCGCTCGGCGAATACGGCAAGACCGAAACCACGATCGACCACGCGGACGGCATCCTCGCCGGTTCCCCGGCCGAACAGAACACGTGGATGAGCCACGGCGTCGCCGTCAAGACCGCGCCGGCCGGCTTCGAGGTCCTCGCCCACACCGAAGGCGCTCCCGTCGCCGCCATGCAGGACGAATCCCGCAAGCTCTACGGCGTGCAGTGGCACCCCGAGGTCAAGCACACCCCGATGGGCCAGCAGCTCATCGAAACCTTCCTGCACCAGTGCGCCGGCCTGCCCAACGACTGGGACGCCTCCAGCATCATCGAAGACCAGGTCAAGAAGATCCGCGAACAGGTCGGCGACGCCGAAGTGATCTGCGGCCTGTCCGGCGGCGTCGACTCCGCCGTCGCCGCGGCCCTCGTGCACAAGGCCGTCGGCGACCAGCTCACCTGTGTGTTCGTCGACCACGGCCTGCTCAGGAAGGGCGAAGTCGAGCAGGTCAAGCACGACTTCGTCGCCGCCACCGGCATCCGCCTGATCACCGTCGACGCGGCCGACGACTTCCTCACCGCCTTGAAGGGCGTCTCCGAACCGGAGAAGAAGCGCAAGATCATCGGCGAGAAGTTCATCCGCACCTTCGAAAAGGCCCAGCGCCAGGTCCTCGAAGAGGCTGGCGCACGCGGCAAGGAAGTCAAGTTCCTCGTGCAGGGCACGCTGTATCCGGACGTCGTCGAATCCGGCGGCGGCGACGGCGCGGCCAACATCAAGAGCCACCACAACGTCGGAGGACTCCCCAAGGATCTCAAGTTCCAGCTCGTCGAACCGCTGCGCACCCTGTTCAAGGACGAGGTGCGCGCCATCGGCACCGAGCTCGGTCTGCCCGACGAGATCGTCTGGCGCCAGCCGTTCCCCGGCCCGGGCCTCGGCATCCGCATCATCGGCGAAATCACCAAGGAACGCCTCGACCTGCTGCGCGAAGCCGACGCCATCGCCCGCGAGGAGCTTACCAAGGCCGGTCTCGACCGCGACATCTGGCAGTGCCCCGTCGTGCTCCTCGCCGACGTCCACTCCGTCGGCGTCCAGGGCGACGAGCGTACCTACGGTTCCCCCATCGTCCTGCGTCCCGTCTCCTCCGAAGACGCCATGACCGCCGACTGGTCGCGCCTGCCCTACGACGTCCTCGCCACGATCTCCACGCGCATCACCAACGAATGCCGCCAGATCAACCGCGTCGTGCTGGACTGCACCTCCAAGCCCCCGGCAACCATCGAATGGGAGTGAGATTCGGCGATGTGTGCGTATACCGACTTTCTTCGGCGCTCGACGTGCTCAGCACGCCTTCGGCCTCAGACGTCGGTCTCCGCACACATCGCCGAATCTCACCAGGTGACGGGGCGTTAGCTGCGTTGCTCCTCGGTCGATGTGCTGAGCACATCTTCCCTCGGTACGCCTTGCTACCGCACGCATCCTGCGACTATTCCCTCTGGAATCTTTCCTGGACCGATCTTGAGGCCGGATATAAGGAATCGCGAAAGCGGGTCGGAATCGTTGTGGTTCCGACCCGCTTTTGCATGTCGCGGCCGGAGCGGTTTTCCGGTATAATCCTTGCGTTTACGACGACGTTCGAAAAGGATGGGCGCCCATGCGACAGGGATTTGACAACGACAAGTACATCGCGCTGCAGGCCGAGAACATCAGGAAGCGCATCGCGCAGTTCGGCGGCAAGCTCTACCTGGAATTCGGCGGCAAACTGTTCGACGACTACCATGCCTCGCGCGTATTGCCCGGATTCCAGCCGGACACCAAGTTCCGCATGCTCGACAGCATGAAGCAGGACGTGGAGATCGTCATCGCGATCAACGCCAACCACATCGAAAAAGCCAAGATGCGCGGCGATCTCGGTATCACCTACGACGAGGATGTGCTGCGTCTGATCGACGTGTTCCGCTCCCGCGGCTTCTACGTCGGCTCAGTCGTGCTCACGCAATACGCGAACCAGCCGGCCGCCGACATCTACCGCCATCGTCTCGCCCAACTCGGCGTCACCTGCCATCTGCACTACCCCATCACCGGCTATCCGCATGACATCGAACGTATCGTGTCGCCGGAAGGCTACGGCCGCAACGACTACATCGAAACCAGCCGCCCGCTCGTCGTCGTTACCGCGCCTGGCCCCGGCTCCGGCAAGCTCGCCACCTGCCTGTCGCAGCTCTACCACGAGCACCAGCGCGGCATCACGGCCGGCTACGCGAAATACGAGACGTTCCCGATCTGGAACCTGCCGCTCAACCATCCGGTCAACATCGCGTACGAGGCGGCGACCGTCGACCTCGACGACGCGAACATCATCGACCCGCTCCACCTTGAGGCGTACGGCAAGACGACGGTCAACTACAACCGCGACGTCGAGGCGTTCCCCGTCCTCAAGGCCATGATGGAGCGAATCCTGGGCGAAAGCCCGTACCAGAGCCCCACCGACATGGGCGTGAACATGGCCGGCTACGCGATCTCGGACGATGACGCGTGCCGCGAAGCCGCGAAGATGGAGATCGTGCGACGCTATTTCACGGCCGCCGAACAGCTCAGGCGCACCGGCACCGGCGAGGAGCAGGTCGAACGGCTGCGTTCGATCATGCAGCGTGCCGGCGTGGACGAGAACCTGTCGCCGGCGCGTGCGGCCGCATTGCGCAAGGAGAAGCTGACCTGCGCTCCGGCCGGCGCGATGGTGCTGCCGGATGGCCGTGTGGTCACCGGCAAGACCGGCGTGCTCATGGGAGCGGCCAGCGCGCTGCTCATGAACGCGCTCAAGGCCGTGACCGGCGTGGACGCGGAACTGCCGGTGATCGACGACAACACGATCGAACCGATCTGCCGGCTCAAGACCGAGCATCTCAACAGCACGAACCGCCGTCTGCACTCCGACGAGACGCTCATCGCGCTGTCGATCACCAGTTCGGTCAGTCCGCTCGCCGCGAAGGTGATCGCCGGACTGGAACAGCTGCGCGGCTGCGACGCGTTCTTCTCGGTCATCATCTCCCCGACCGACGAGGCGCTGTACCGCAAGCTCGGCATCAACGTGTGCTGCGAACCGAAGTACGAGCGCGTAAGCCTCTACCACAAGTAATCACGTGCTCTGACGACGGAGCTTTTGCCCCGCAAGTGTGACGCAGGTCACATTGCGGGGCAAACCGTATCCGCAACTGTCACGTACTAGAATGATCGGTGAGTGTGAACAGCGTGGTCACACGGCAGCATCATTCCCAAGCAAGGAGTTTCACTGTGGCAGTCACCAACATCTACATCGCCTCTCCGGAAGGGGCCAACGGCCGCAACGTCGTCGCATACGGCGTGCTCAAGGCGTTGACCACCAAGTACAAGACCGCGGTGTTCCGCCCTGCCGTGTCCAACCACGACCATTTCACGCCGATCCTGCTGAACGCATCGAACGCCGGCCTCGGCGTGGCCCTGTCCTCCGGTCTCGACATCCACAAGGTGCGCCGCGACAAGGAGGCGTCGCGCGGCGACATCGTCGCGGCGTTCGACGATGCGATGAGCGTCTCACGAGCCGACGCGGCGCTGATCGTCGGCACCGACAAGTCGCACGTCAACGATCCGACCGCCTACGAGTTCAACGCGAACATCGCCGCCGACCTGCAGGCCGGCGTCTTCCTCGCCGTATGCACGATCGACCGCTGGCCCGACGAGCTGCGCGAGACCGTGCAGCTGTCGATCGAAGGCATGGAGGCAGCCGGCAACAAGGTGCTCGGCATCTTCGTGACCGGCTGCGACCCGCGCCATTCGGTGTTCGTCAAGAACACGCTCGCCGAGTTCGGTCTGCCGGTGTGGACCATCCCGCAGACCCCGTTCACCGAGGCTTCGCAGGCGGACGCCGCGCTCAAGGCGTTCCAGGACAACGTGCCGACCGAGGAGGTGCTCAAGGCGCTCGACGTCGACATCGATTTCCCCGTCACCTCGTACGCGTTCCAGCACAGCCTGCTCGGCCGCGCGAAGGTCAACAAGAAGACGATCGTGCTGCCCGAGGGCGAGGAAGACCGCATCCTCAAGGCGGCCGACTACCTGCTCGAACGCGAGGTCGCGAACCTCATCATCGTGGGCGAACGCGACGCGATTCTCGCCCGCGGGGCCGAGCTCGGGCTGCATTCGCTCGACAAGGCGCGCTTCCAGTCGATGAACGACGAGAACATCGTTAAGCCGATGGTCGCCAAGCTGTGCGAGCTGCGCGCCAAGAAGGGCATGACCGAGGACCAGGCGCGCCAGCAGCTCAAGGACGCGAGCTACTTCGGCACGATGCTCGTCGTGCTCGGTTACGCGGACGGCCTCGTCTCCGGTTCGGTCAATTCCACGGCGAACACCGTGCGTCCGGCCCTGCAGGTCATCAAGACCAAGCCCGGCCAGTCGCTCGTCTCCGGCTCGTTCCTCATGTGCTTCAAGGACCATGTGGCCGTCTTCGCCGACTGTGCGATCAACTTGAACCCGACCGCCGAACAGCTGGCCGACATCGCCATCCAGTCCGCCGAGACCGCGAAGGCATTCGGCATCGAGCCGAAGGTCGGCATGCTCTCCTACTCCACGCTCGGATCAGGCAAGGGACCGGACGTTGACGTCGTCGAGGAGGCCACCCGCATCGTCAAGGAGAAGGCGCCGGATCTGCCGGTCGTCGGCTCCATCCAGTTCGACGCCGCATGGTCGCCGACCGTAGCCGCCACCAAGGCCAAGGGCAACGACGTCGCCGGCCACGTGAACGTGTTCGTGTTCCCCGACCTGTGCGCCGGCAACATCGGATACAAGGCCGTGCAGCGCTCCTCCGGGGCGCTCGCCATCGGCCCGGTGCTGCAGGGCCTCAACAAGCCGGTCAACGACCTGTCGCGCGGCGCGCTCGTGCAGGACATCATCAACACGATCGCCCTCACCGCCATCGAAGCCCAGCAGTGATGCTGCCACGTCGTTTGTAGCAAGCAACGAGTAATCTGAAGATTTGGAAAGCCGCGTTTTCGCGGCACGGCAAACAATATGGAGGATGCCCACAATGGCGAAAACCGTCCTTGTCATCAATTCCGGTTCCAGCTCGATCAAGTACCAGCTGGTTGATCTCGAGTCCGGCGAGGGCCTCGCGTCCGGCCTCGTCGAGAAGATCGGCGAGCCGATCGACGGCCACTACAAGCACGAGTACAACGGCGAGAAGCACGAGCTCGAGGAGCCGATCCACGACCACGAGCAGGGCTTGAAGCGCGTGCTCGGCTTCTTCGAGGAGTACGGCCCGAAGCTCGCCGACGCGAACATCGTCGCCGTCGGCCACCGCGTGGTCCAGGGCGGCTCCCTCTTCCCGAAGCCGGCTCTGGTCAATGACAAGACCATCAACCAGGTCAAGGATCTGGCCGTGCTCGCCCCGCTGCACAACGGCCCGGAGGCCAAGGGCGCCGAGGTCATGCGCGCGCTGCTGCCGGACGTGCCGCAGATCTTCGTGTTCGACTCCTCCTTCTTCTTCCAGCTGCCGAAGGCGTCCAGCACCTACGCGCTGAACAAGGAGATCGCCGACCAGTACCACATCCGCCGTTACGGCGCCCACGGCACCTCCCACGAGTTCATCTCCTCCGTGGTGCCGGAAGTCATCGGCAAGCCGGCCGAGGGCTTGAAGCAGATCGTCCTGCACATCGGCAATGGCGCCTCCGCTTCCGCCGAGATCTCCGGCAAGCCGGTCGAGACCTCGATGGGCCTGACCCCGCTCGAGGGCCTCGTCATGGGTGGCCGCACCGGCGACATCGACCCGGCCGTTGTCTTCCATCTCATCCGCAACGCCCACATGAACGTGGACGAGCTGGATGCCCTGTTCAACAAGCGTTCCGGCATGATGGGCATGACCGGCTTCGGCGATCTGCGCGAGGTGCACCGTCTGGTGGCCGAGGGCAATGAGGACGCCAAGCTGGCGCTTGACGTGTACGTGCACCGCATCGTCGGCTACATCGGCAACTACACCGCGCAGATGGGCGGCGTGGACGTGATCACCTTCACCGCCGGCGTCGGCGAGAACGACGACATCGTGCGCAAGATGGTGTGCGACAAGCTCGCCCCGTTCGGCGTCAAGCTCGACGAGGAGAAGAACGCGAAGCGTTCCAAGGAGCCGCGCGTCATCTCCACCCCGGATTCGTCCGTGGTCATCGCCGTGATCCCGACCAACGAGGAGCTGGCCATCGCCCGCAAGTCCGCCGCCATCGCGGAAGCCGGCGAGGACACCTACGGCAACAAGTTCGCCAAGTGAGCCATTCAGACCGGTCTGCTGAGATGCTGATCGGCTGATGCGAAGAAAGCCCCGACGGTCTTCACCGTTGGGGCTTTCTTCATGTCCGCGCGTCGAGAACGAACCATTACGCTACGGCTACATCAGCATGCCCGTCCACATGCCCACAAAGTCGGGCAGTGTCTTGCGCGTGGTCGTCACATTCACGATCTCCACTCCCGGTACTGCGAGTCCGATCATCGCGGCGAACGTGGCCATGCGGTGATCGGCGTACGATTCCATCACCGCACCATGCAGTTGCTCGCGTGGCACCGGCGTGATCTCGATGCCGTCCGGCAGTTCGCGGGCTTCTCCCCCGACGCGTCGGATCTCAGTGACCAGCGCCTCGAGCCGGTTCGTCTCATGCCCACGCAGGTGCCCGATGCCGATCATGCGCGTCGGCGCGTCCGCGAATACGAGGATCGCCGCCAGCGACGGCGCGATCTCCCCCGCCGCCGTCAGATCGAAGTCGCCAAGACCGCGAATCGCACCGGTGGCGGCCGTCACTTCGCAGTAGCGAATCCCGTCGAGCTCCGGGAACGTGACGGTCGCGCCCATGCGTTCCAGATATCCCGGCAGCAGGCCGCCCGGCTGGGTCGTCTCGACCGGCCAATGCGGCACACGCACCGTGCCTCCCGCGATCAGCGCGGCACCGAGGAACGGCGCCGCGTTCGACAGGTCCGGTTCCACGACCACGCGTTCCGGCAGCTGCAACGCGCCCGGTTGCACCGTCCACACGCGTGCGTTCTCGTCGGCGAGCGCATGTCCGCCGGCCCCGTTCACGTCGGCGACGGTCATGCGGATGTGCGGCAGGCTCGGCGTCTTCTCGCCGGTATGCGTCAGCAATAGTCCTCCGGGCAGTCGCGAGCCGATCAGCAGCAGTCCGGAGATGAACTGTGATGAGCCGGACGAGTCGATCGCGACATGCGCGGCGCCAGAGGCACCGTCAGCGCCCGGCAACTGCGCCGGCGGCGTGATCGTGAACGGCAGCCGCCCAATCTCACCGTGGTAGTCGACGGTCGCGCCAAGTTGTTCGAGTCCGTCAAGCACTGGCTTCATCGGACGCGCATACGCCTGTTCGTCGCCGTCGAACCGCACCGGCCCGTCGGCGAACAGCGCCAGTCCGGGCACGAAGCGCATGACCGTGCCGGCGAGGCCGCAGTACACGTCGACGTTGCCGCTGAATCGCCCGGAGTCCGGAGGCGTGACGGTGACGGTCGTCTCAACATCAGGATCGATGTCGCAGCGCACGCCGAGCGCGGTGAGCGCGCCCATCATGAGTTCGGTGTCGCGCGAGCGCAGCAGACCGACCAGCTTCACCGGCTTGGAGCCGAGTGCGGCGAGGATGAGGTAGCGGTTCGACAGTGATTTGCTGCCGGGGATGGTGACGGTGGCGTTGATCGGCCCGTTCGCCGTTGGTGCGGGCCACAGTTCGGGATTGTTCGTTTCGCTCATGTGCCTTATCGTATCGGTTCCATCGAAAAACGGCGGGGTCGCGTCCGCATTCGCATGCTGCGGCTATGGGACTATGGTGGAAGGCATGCGTGTGATCGAACGGTGCTGCCGAGGCAAGAGGGCCGACCAGTCATTGAACGAGGATGGGCTGGCCGTTACAAACGGGTTCGCGGCCGTGGTGGACGGCGTGACGAGCAAAAGCGTGCGGCATGTGTGGCGGCCGAGCGGCGGGGTCGTCGCGAAGAATCTGTTGCTGGGCGCGATTGCCGGATTGCCGGCGGACGCGACGATGCGGCAGGTGCAGTCGGCGTTGGATGACTGCTTGCGGGCGCGGTATGACATGACCGCCGACGCGCAGCTCTTCGAACGTGAACCGTGGGAACGGTTGCAGGCGAACGCGGTGGTCTACAGTGCGGCCCGGCATGAGGCGTGGCTGTTCGGTGACTGTCAGATCATGGTGAACGGCGTGCAGACGCCGACGGTGAAGCGCGTGGACGAGTTGCTGGGCGAGCTGCGATCGTTCGCCGCGCAGGCATTGGCGTTGAGAGATGACGAGTCGGACCGCACGCAGGATGATATGCCATCGTCACCGGCCCCCACCGGCCGGACGGCGGCGTCCGAAGCGGATGATCCGGCCCGCGACATGATTTTGCCATTCCTGCGTTTGCAGTCGCGGTTCGCGAACCGGCGCGGCGAATACGGTTATTTCGTGTTCGACGGGTTCACCGACCCAACGTATCCGATTCGTACGGTCCCGATCAATACAGGCGACGAGGTGGTGCTCGCCTCGGACGGCTATCCCCTGTTGCGTCCGACGCTTGCCGAATCGGAGCGGGAACTGGACCGTCTGCGCCGCGACGACCCGCAGCTCATCCGCGACTACCGCACCACCAAAGGCTTCATGCCCGGCCAGGCATCCTTCGACGACCGCACCTACCTGCGCTTCGTCGCCTGACGGGATGAAATTTCAGGCGAGCGTGTTCTTGATCGCACCGACGAACGCGTCGAGGTCGGCGGGCGTGCGCGAGGTGATGAACCGCCAACCGTTCGCGTCGTCGACGGTCACTTCCTCGTTGACGTAATGGCCGCCCGCGTTTTCGATGTCGGCGGCGATGTAGCGGCACGGCGACGCGGTCTTGCCTTCCATCAGCCCGGCGTTGACGAGCAGCCATGCGCCGTGGCAGATCGCGGCGATCGGCTTGCCTTCATGCGCAAACTCCTGGGCGAGCGTGATCGCATCCTCGTTCACGCGCAGACGGTCGACGTTGCAGGTGCCGCCGGGCACGACGAGCAGATCGTAGTCGGCGGCCTGCACGTCGGACAGCTTCACGTCCGGAGTGAGCGTCTCGCCCTCGTAGCGGTCGTGTTGCACGGTTTCGCACGGTTCCAGTTCGGTCGCGGCGAGCGTGACCTTGGCGCCCGCGGCTTTGAGATCGCGCAGCGGACGGGTCAGCTCCGTCTCCTCGATGCCCCAGTTGTTCACGATGATCAGCGCCTTGGCGTTCTCGATGGCCATACTTTCCTCCTTGACGGCATGAATGATGCCGTCATCCATTATGCCGCGCCGCCGGCTAATCGTCAGTTCATCGAAAAGCGAACGTCCGTCAAGCATCGGCTGACGATTGCTCAGCCGTTGCCGTGGTCGATTTCGGTCCATGTCCTGCCGTCGTCGTTGAGATACAGATAGTCGGTCATCGACTGTTCGCCTGAAGTGAGCGATTTGTCGCTGCCGTCGCAAGTGAGGTCGACGGTGGCGATGTCCGCCGGCGATGAACAGCACCGGCACCGCAACGGCGAGCACCGTCGCGATCATCGACGACATCCGGCCGCGGCCGTCATGATCATCCGTCATCCGGTCCATGATGCCCGTCATATCAGCTTCCCTCAATCGACCGGTTATGTCGACGTCAGTCATCGACCGTCGCCGCATCGTCCGCATACGTATGCATATACCGGCTGACGGGCGCATAGTCGGGAAACAGCATGGCCAGTTCGCTCAGCTGTGTGTCGGTGAGCGTGCCGTCCTCGGCGCGCCGCTGCATGGCGGCGAGCGTCGTGACGATGCGGTCGTTGTCGTCCGTGTTCTCGTAGATGTCGAAGAATGCGGCGATCCGCGGATCATCGTACGGCGCATGCCCGGCGACCCAGCCCGCATAGCACCGCCAGGTCAGCACGTTCAATGGCAGGATGCAGTGCCGTTGAATATCAGACAGATCGGCGGTGTCACGGAACGCGCGCAACGCGGAGGCCGGATCGCGGAAGGTGCACATCAGCGGATTGGCTTGGCCATTGATCATGACGGCACGCGTACGATCGATCGCGAGCGCCTCGTCATCGGCTGTGATATCGCTGCAATGATCGGCCCACTGGTCGGATGACGTGATGGCGACGTGCGCATAGGACGCGCGCACGGTTAGCGACCGTCCCAGCGGGATCAGCAGTGCCGCGAGGGCGAGGGCCACGCCGACGGCGATGATTATGCGCGGCAGGATGCCGGTGCGGATATGTGACGGACGTTTCATGATATGCTCGCTCCCCTGTGTCCGGGTATTTGATGCCTTGATTATTGGGCATCTGTCCAGGTAGAGCAACGTGTGATACAGGATTTCTGTATGAATCCGGTTCCCGGGATTGTTCCGGGACAATCCCGGGAACCGGAAACCGCACAATAACGAACATCCTGACGACGGGCAACCGCATCATGACGCGCATGTGCATGTTCATATGGACATGGTTCGGTTCCCGGGATTGTTCCGGAAAAATCCCGGGAACCGAATCTCCCTCACCATACGATAGTTGACGAACGTCACCTCGCCGATGTGTGGGTGACGTGTTTCGACCGTGCGGAACCCGTGACGGCGGAAGAACGGCCGCGCGGTGATGCTGGCGTGGACGGAGAGCCGAGCGATATTGCTGGCCGCCGCGTACCGCTCCACTTGATCGAACAGTCGCGAAGCCACGCCACGACCCACGACCGCGGGATCAACGAACAGCATGTCGATGTACCCGTCGTCGTCGATATCGATGAAACCGACGATCGATGGCCGGCGATCCGCCGTCTCAGCGACCCACGTGTGCACGGCCGACCGCCGCGCATCCCATTGCGTCGATGTTCCCGTATTGCCAGCCCACGCGCGCACCTGTTCGTCGTCGTAGTCACGCGACGCGGTCTCGGTGACAGCGCGGCGGAACACATCCATCGTCGCTGCAGCGTCCTCCGGTCGGTATGTGCGGATGTACACAGGCACCATCACGGCCAAGCGCCCCTCTACAGGCGGTCTGCGATCATCGCGCAATGCTCCCGCACAATGCTCGCGGACCGATGGAACTTGGCCAGTTCGCTCTCGTCGAGATGCAGGTCGACGAAATCACCCACGCCGTCGGCGTTCAACGCGACCGGCAGACTCAGGAACACGTCGTGCTCGTCGTATTCGTATTCGCCGTCGATCAGCGTGGAGACAGGGACCACGCGCCGCTCGTCCCACAGGATCGTGCGCGCCAGTCCGGCCACGGTGGCGGCGATGCCCTGACTGGTGCCGCCGCGCAGCGACTTGATGAGCAGACCGCGCCGCCGCGTCCGCTCCTCGATGCCATCCAAGGTGATATCCGCATAACGGGACCGATTGTCCTGCAGATATCGGGTAAAGCTTTTGCCGACGAACGAGACTGTCGACCACGGCACGAACTGGGAGTCGCCGTGTTCGCCGATCACATAGCCGGACACCATGCGCGGGTCGAGCCTGGTGATGTCGCCGATGATCGCCTTCATGCGGGATGTGTCGAGTGCCGTGCCGGA
This sequence comes from Bifidobacterium simiiventris, assembly GCF_019331715.1. Classification (GTDB taxonomy): domain Bacteria; phylum Actinomycetota; class Actinomycetes; order Actinomycetales; family Bifidobacteriaceae; genus Bifidobacterium; species Bifidobacterium simiiventris. The sequence continues at coordinate 309,722 of NZ_JAHBBG010000002.1, read as the reverse complement.
GCCGATGACCTGGGCGCGCGGCAGCCCGGTGCGCTTCCATGCGAACCAGCTGAGCACGTCGACCGGATTGGAGACCATGATGAGGATGCCGTCGAATCCGGAATCGCGGATGGCGCACAGGATCGGATCGACGATGTCGATGGCCGCACCGAGCTCCTGGAACCGCGTCTCGCCGGGTTTCGGCTTCGGCCCGGCCGTGACGATCACGATGTCGGCATCGCGGCAGTCGGGCCAGTCGCCACGGCGGATGGATACGAACCGACCCGTGTAATCGGAGCCGTCCATGAGGTCCATGGCCAGTCCGGACGCCTTGTCGGGATTATGGTTGATGAGCACCAGTTCATCGCACAACCCTTGCAGGACGATGGCACCGGCGGTCGCCGCGCCGACGCTGCCCGTGCCGACGATCACTACCCGACTGCGATGCGACGTGACCATATGCCGTCCCTTCCTTTTTCTGACCGTTTCAACCATGCGTCTCACATATGACTGACGATCATGATGCTACGTTTGCCGCATACCGGCAATACGCCCATTGCATGACGGACACCGACATCAGCGGTGATTCCGATACGGTCGCGCAGCCGTCACTGCATCCGTCTGCCGGTTGTTCCTGCGGATCATCCGATATCGGCGTATACGTGCAAGTTGCGCGGGATTGCGTACGATGATCGCCGTGTCGGGATGCGCATGCGCCGTGTCGACGAATCGTTGCCGGCGGGCGGCATTGCGTCCCTTGATGAGCAGCCACCATGCGAATTCGGCATCGATCTTCTCCGGACAGCCTGGCGTCATGTCCGGTCGACTGGCGCCGCGGTAGCGCAGCCAGCGGCGAACGGCCCGCGCGAAGCATCGGAATCGGCCGAACAGCATGACGATGATGACGTCGGCTTGCGTCATGCGTTCGTCATACAGCAGATTCGTATAGTTGCCTTCGATGACCCACGATTCGTGATCGTTCATGAACGTGGCGACGACGGCACGAGCGTCATCGTCATCACGTTCTTTCCATCCGGGCAGCCAGTGTACTTGGTCAAGGTACATGACCGGGATGGCCAACCGTTCGCCGAGCTTCCTCGCCAACGTCGATTTGCCGCTGCCGCTGTATCCGATGATCGCAATGCGCATGGCATCGATCATACCGGCATCGGTTTGATCATGAGATAGTTGACGAACGTCACCTCGCCGATGCGCGGGTGACGTGTTTCGACCGTGCGGAACCCGTGACGGCGGAAGAACGGCCGCGCGGTGATGCTGGCGTGGACGGAGAGCCGAGCGATATCGTTGGCCGCCGCATACTGTTCCGCCTGGTCGAACAGTCGCGAGGCGACGCCGCGACGCGCGACCGCGGGATCAACGAACAGCATGTCGATATAGCCGTCGTCGTCGATATCGATGAAGCCCACGATCAATGGCCGGCGATCCGTCGTCTCAGCGACCCACGTGTGTACGGCCGACCGCCGCGCATCCCACTGCGTCGATGTTCCCGTATTGCCGGCCCACGTGCGAACTTGCTCGTCGTCGTAGTCACGCGACGCGGTCTCGGTGACGGCGCGGCGGAACACATCCATCGTCGCGGCGGCATCATCCGGTCGGTATGCGCGGATACGCAACGGTATTGGATGCTCCATATGATTCACCTTGCGATTGTCTACGCCGGTCGATCGCGAACAGTCGCCAGTGCGACGCGATGCAAGCCTCTTACAGGACGACGGAGATCAGCAGGAACGCCAGCGCGAGCGCGGGGAATGCGAACTGCTTGACGGCCGCCCCGCACTTGTCGGGGCTGCCCGCGAACAGCACCACGGCGGCGAGCGCCATGGACAGCGTGCCCGTCGCCATCAGCGTGATGCCGACGGTATGATGCCCGGCCAGGACGGTCACGGCACCGGCCAAGGCCATGATGCCAAGGAACAGATTGTAGAATCCCTGATTGTAGGCCATCTCCTTCGTCGCTTCGGCCTCTTCGACCGAGTCGATGGAGAACGTCTGCATCGTCTTCGGATCTGTCCACCGGAACGATTCCAGTACGAAGATCAGCACGTGAAGCAGACCGGCAAGCATCGCGAACACGCATGACGCAACGAGCATGTGAGGTCCCTCCTTATCAGGCAAGCATATGACGGCATATGCCGCCGCGATCAGCGACAGATACAAGAAAACCCCGTGTTTCCACGGGGGTTTCGCTCGTGTCCGAGATGGGACTTGAACCCACACGCCTGTATAAAATAGGCACTAGCACCTCAAGCTAGCGCGTCTACCATTCCGCCACCCGGACGAGTGCGTTGTTCAGACAACAGATAGGTACTGTATAGGCCAATCGCGATTCCGTCAAATCGCGACACGCACATAGCGCGGCAATCCTCCTCCGATACAGTAAACATCCCACGATGCAGTCGCAATAATGGCTTGATCCCAAATCCGCACACGAACACAACCCCGCAGACGACGGTCACCCCCACAGCAGCAGACCGACCAGCCGACGACACCCCAAAACACCACGCAGCAGCAGACGATACAACAGCCAGCTCAGCAGGAGCATGAGGTAGGCACCAACTGGTGGAACTCCAGCGACGCGGACACCAACGACAACGTGTGTGCCAGGCGGCACCGACGGCAAACCCGGCACCGTCGTCCCCTGCAACCGAACCGGCGACAGAGAGGATTTCGGGGTTAATCAATTCAAAGATCGGAAGGCCGGTCATCCATGAACATCGGACGACCGGCCTTCGTCCAATATGACCGTCCCGCATTTGAGGGGATTCACTCCAACAGGAGGCTACCCTTGGGGGCCAATAGAGCACTACACCGGAAAGAGGGCGTGACGATGTCTTTGGCCACGAACGGCCAACGGTCGTACATTTGCCGTACAATAAATGGCATGGTGAGTGCAAATACAACGAAAAGCAGCCGTTTCGAAATGCGGCTGACACAGGATCAGCGAGACCGGATCGATCAGGCGGCCGAATACAAAGGACTATCCTCATCCCAGTGGGCGCTGTCGAACCTATTGGATGCGGCCGAGCGGGACATAAGGTCCTCGCACACCATCCAACTGGACGACGAGGCGTGGGAATCCTTCGCATCCGCGCTGGACGGCCCCATGCCCGAACAGACGCTGGAACTGATCGGCAGGAAACCCATCTGGCAATGAACGACATCTCAAGACCACGCCGCATACGACAGGAAGACCATATCGACGGATTCGACTGCGGTCTTCCTCTGATCAACGACTGGCTTGCCAGGCACCTGCTCAAATCATCCCGACAGCATACCGCAGTGGCGTACGGCGTCTTCACAGACGATGCGCTCGTCGGCTTCTATACGCTCAGCGCCTACAGCGTCAGCCATGGCGAATCCTCCGGATGGCTGAAACGCAACACCCCCGACCCGATCCCGGTCATTCTGCTCGGCATGCTCGGAGTGGACATACGCTACCAGACGCAGCACATCGGAGGACAACTGCTCCGCGACGCCATCATCCGTTCGATGAACGCCGCGGAAATCGTGGGAGCGCGGGCGCTCATGGTGGAACCCGCCACGGAACAGGCGACCCGCTTCTACGAGCATTACGGATTCAGGCACATCGACCGGTCGAAGATGATGTTCATACCCCTATCCAATCGATGACGACAACGTGAGACGCCGCTCCAACGGCAATCGGAGACCCGCGCCACACCGACCCGTAAACGATACGACGAAGACCCGCTCATTGCCATGGGCGGGTCTTCGTGTCTCCGCCCGTCGTTCGCCGCATAGGTGTGACGCGACGAGAAGGTCTCGTCACATGACAGGAAGAAACACGCTGATGTATCAGTATCCGATGGATCAAAAGCAGCAACGACGGGAACTCCCGTACGCAAAGATCGGACGCCTGATCCGATACCGACGACGAGACCTCGACCAATGGGTCGAACAGCAGATCGTCGTTCCTCTGGAATAAGGGAAAACAACCCCAGCAATGTACCCGATTAGTACCCGATCGACAGAGACCCGAATCTCAAGGACACCAAAACCCTTGAAATTCCGCCATTCTTGTCGGGGCGACAGGATTCGAACCTGCGACATCCTGCTCCCAAAGCAGGCGCGCTACCAAGCTGCGCTACGCCCCGATGCCGTCGTCACGCACAATCATGCCCACGCGAAAACGACAATCACCCATTGTACCGGACGCGTGGACGTGACTGACACGCCCACGTTCGGCCATGCGATCGCACCATGCGATCGCACCCTGCCACAAAACGGCATATGCCGCGCCATCCGCTCCCCTACTACAATGAGGTCGGAGCGCAATACGGCGCGAACACGGCAGGGAGGTTCACCGATGGGACGGCATCAGCGGGCGGAGACGTTGGGATTGGTGTCGTTCCTGATCTGCGCGATCGTCGCGTTCTTCGGCATGAAACTGTATCTTGACCTCGCCCCCGCGATCTGGCAGGTGACGCAACGCCGGTTCAGCGTGGCGGCGGCCATCATCGCGGCATGCGGTGTGATCTCGTTCGTGATCGGCTATGCGAGCAACTCGCGTTCGTTCACGCTCAAGCACGGCTGGTGGGTGCCGATCCGCCGCATCTTCGAGATCCTCGCACTGTCGGTCGTGTACGCGGCCACGATCTTCCTGTCCTCGTTCGCCCTGTTCAGCGTCGTGAACACGGTGATGGGCATGCACTTGCTCGCCGGCTACATGCCGGCCGCCTGCGCCGGATTCGCGGGCGTGGCCGGCTACATGACGTTCGTACAGGCCGAACTCATGAACGCGAAGACGCTCGCCTCGCTGCTGCCGTTCTTCGTGATCTCGGGAGTCAGCACCGCAGGATTGACCACCGACGACCCGTACTGGTATCACAACAACTTCTCGCAACTCGGCGACCGCACCACGTTCGCGGCGACTATGTTCAACGCGACGCTCATCCTCGCCGGCACGTGCATCATCATCGTCAGCTACTTCGCCGTGTCCGAACTGATCACCACGCAGCGGCTCGAGCGGCTGTGGCACGAACAGTACGGCGACGAGGTCGACCATCCCGAGATCAAGCATTTCAAGGTGCGCATCGCGATCCTCTCGCTGCTGCTGACCGTCTCCGGACTCGCGTTCGTCGGCATCGGCGTGTTCCGCTACACGCCGCACTACATCATGCACAACGTGTGTGCGAAGGGTCTGCCGCTCATCATGGGCGTGCTGCTGCTCGCGCTGCCGTGGCTGGCGCCGCGCATGCCGAAGGCGATGTACGCGATCTCCGATCTGGCGATCGCGATCTGCGCTGGGTTCGGCATCTACATGCTGCGCGGCTACGATACGCTCACGAATCTCGAGGCGCTGGCATGCGCGTTCTTCCTTGGCTGGTTCATCGTGTTTTCTCGTCAGATCGCGGCGATCGAGGCCGACCGTGTGCAGATGCAGCTGGTACGCGTGCAGGCCGACCGGCTCGACATCGCGGCGTCGGCGGCGGCCAACGGCGTGGCGGACGCGCAGGCGGTCGCCCATGCGACCAATACGAAACAGCCAGCCGAGAAGATCGAATCTCGACTGGCTGCGGATCGCTGACGTGCGCGAACTTCACACTCAGAACAAGTGGTTCTGCTGCTTGCGCGGATCCTTCGCGCTCTTCAAGAGCAGGAAGCTGCGCGACTGCGCGGTGATCACGAACCCGGCCTCATAGCTCAGCTCCGGCCCCTTCGGGTTGTGCGTGTCCACGATGAGCTGCCACTTGCGCCCGTACTTCTCGTCGGGCAGCGTGAACATGATCGGCTCGTAGTGCGCGTTGAAGATAAGGATGAAGTCATTGTCGACGAGCTGGTTGCCGTAGTAGTCCATTTCGGGGATGTTCGAGCCGTTGAGGTAGATCATCACCGAGAACGCGTGCGTGTTCTGCCAGTCCTCCATGTCCATGATCGAACCGGTGTGGTCGAACCATTCGACCTGCGGCAGCTTGTCGGGAGAATCCCCCTGCTCGCGGCCGGAGAAGAAACGACGACGGTGCAGCACCGGGTGCTCGAGACGCAGATGGATGAGCTTCGAGACGAACTCGAACAGATCCTTCTGCGAATCGTTCAGATCCCAGTTTGTCCACGAGATCTCGTTGTCCTGGCAGTACGCGTTGTTGTTGCCCTGCTGGGTACGCGCCACCTCGTCGCCGCCGCAGATCATCGGGATGCCCTGGCTGACGAGCAGCGTGGCGAACATGTTGCGCATCTGCCGCTCGCGCAGGTCGAGCACGTCCGGGATCGTGGTCGGGCCTTCCACGCCGCAGTTCCACGAACGGTTGTTGGATTCGCCGTCGCGGTTGCCTTCGCCGTTGGCCTCGTTGTGCTTCTCGTTGTAGCTGACGAGGTCGTTCATGGTGAAGCCGTCGTGCGCGGTGATGAAGTTCACGGATGCGACCGGTCGGCGTCCGTTCATCTGGTACAGGTCGGAGCTGCCCATGAGGCGCGACGCGAACTCGGGCAACGTGGACGGCTGCGAGCGCCAGAAGTCGCGCACGCAGTCGCGGTAACGGCCGTTCCATTCGGACCAGCTGGACGGGAAGCCGCCGACCTGATAGCCGCCCGAGCCGAGATCCCACGGTTCGGCGATGAGCTTGACGCGGCTGATGATCGGGTCCTGTTCGACGATGTCGAAGAACGCGGACAGCTTATCGACCTCCTGGAACTGGCGGGCGAGCGTGGCGGCCAGATCGAATCGGAAGCCGTCGACGTGCATTTCGGACACCCAGTAGCGCAGCGAGTCGGTGATGAGACGCAGCGCGTGCGGCGAGCGCATGAGTAGCGAGTTGCCGGTGCCGGTGGTGTCGAAGTAGTGCCGCTGGTCGTTGTCGACGAGACGGTAGTACGCCTGGTTGTCGATGCCCTTGAAGCTCAGGGTCGGGCCCATGTGGTTGCCTTCGGCGGTGTGGTTGTAGACCACGTCGAGGATGACCTCCATGCCGGCGCGGTGGTAGGCCTTGACCATCGACTTGAACTCGTTGACCTGCTGGCCGCGTTCGCCGGAGGACGAGTACGCGTTGTGCGGGGCGAAGAAGCCGATCGTGTTGTATCCCCAGTAGTTCGACAGACCCTTTTCCTGCAGGAACGAATCGTTGACGAACTGGTGGATCGGCATGAGTTCGATGGCGGTCACGCCGAGCTTCTTGAGGTATTCGATGACGGTCGGGTATGCGAGGCCGGCGTAGGTGCCGCGGATGTCCGGCGGCACGTCTTTGTTGAGGTTCGTCAAACCCCGCACGTGCGTCTCGTAGATGACCGAGTCGTGGTACGGGATGTGCGGATGCTGGTCGTTGCTCCAGTCGAAGTACGGGTTGACGACGACGGATTTCATCGTGTGGCCGGCCGAGTCGAGGTCGTTGCGTTTGGTGACGTCGCCGGGCGAGTCGAACCAGTAGGAGAACAGGCTTTCGTCGCCGTCGATGTTGCCTTCGATGGCTTTGGCGTACGGGTCGAGCAGCAGCTTGCTCGGGTTGCATCGCAGACCCTGATTCGGATCGTACGGCCCGTAGACGCGGTAGCCGTAGCGTTGGCCGGGCTGGAGTCCGGGAATGTAGTTGTGCCACACGTACGAGTTCTGCTCGGTCATCTCGATACGCGTCTCGTTGTCGTCGTCATCGAACAGACACAACTCGACTTTGCTGGCGACTTGGGAGAACAGTGCGAAATTCACGCCGGCGCCGTCGTAGCTGGCGCCGAGCGGGTACATCAAACCTGGTCTGATCTGCATAGGTACAGTATCTCACCTCACCGTGAAGTTTGCCGACACTTGCGTGTGGTCTTGCTGGATGTGAATGGAACGATCACGGCCTGTTCATGATGCGTTCAGGATGCGACGGATGCGTTCGTGCTGGATCGCGATGATCGAGTTGGATGCGGTGACCGGCAGGGCGAGCAGTTCGTTCCAGCCGACCCACGCGGTGTCGACGTGTTCGTCGGCGTCGAGATGGCGCGCCGTCGTCGTGTAGCGGTTCAGGTGCATGACCATAATGTGCGCGAGTTCGTCGGTCATGCCTTCGGACGAGTAGTAGTCGCCGACATGGTCGATGGTGACGCCGTTCTCGCCGTCCGGCACGACGCCGGTTTCCTCGGCGAGTTCGCGCAGCGCGGCGGTTGTCGGGTCCTCCCCCGCGTCCATGAGTCCGGCGGGAATGCCGTATGCGAACCGGTCGGAGCCGACGCGGTATTCGCGTTCGACCAGATAGCGGTCGGTGGTCGTGTCGTGGACGAGCATGACGACGCAGGGCGCGTGGCGCAATACCTGCCGTCGGATGTCGACGGTGCCGCCGTCGCGCCGGCGCAGGGCGATGGTCATGTCCTCGACGGTGAAGATCGCGCCACGGTAGACGGTTTCGCGCGAGCGCACCTCGACCGGCGCGTTCATATCGATGATGTCGTGCATTGACTTGATGCCTTTCCTTGTGATGCCGTATGGCACCGTGCGATGCCGTGTGACGCCGTACGGCCGGCCGTTCACGTACCGCGCGGATCCGTGCGCTACAGTCGCAGCGTCCACGGATCAGTGTTCATGCGCAGCCATTCGACGTCCGGCCGCTGGCCAGTCGCCTGTTCGACCGCGTTCGGCACATCCTCAATCGCATAGTGGAACCACAACGATTCGATGGCGGAGTGCGGCGTGTTGACGAGCAGCGGGCGGATGCGTTCGTCACCAAGGCCGACGCGGATGCCTTGCGTGCGCATCGTGGCCTCGTATCGGGCCTGTTCGATCGCGTCAGTGGCTGGATGGTGACGCAGATCGCTGGTCACGTACACGTCGGACCCGCTGGCGCGCACCTCGTCGAACAGTGAATCGCCGGAACCGGGCAGCACGGCCACGGTTGCGATCATCTGGTCGAGCGGCCCGCTTGCGGTGACGCCGAGTTCGGTGTGTGGCAGTATGTCGGCGACGCGGCGGGCGAACGCCTCGAACGTCATCGGTTGGGCGAGCCGGCCAACACGGCCAAGCCCGACCTCGTGCCCGGCCGACGCGGCCTCGTCGTCCCGGATCGGCACGAGCGGATGCTGGTCGACCAGTCCGAACAGGTCAGCGGCGGCCTGACCGACGCCACGGTACGCCGAATCGGCATTGGTATGACCGACCCATAGCGCGCAGCCGGACTGGTACAGTCTGCGCACGATGTCGCCGCGTGCGCCGAGTCCGGACACCTGATGCACGGAACGGAACAGCAGCGGGTGATGAGTCACCAACAGGTCGACGCCGCGTTCGATCGCAGCATCGACCACAGCCATGGTCGGGTCGGCGGCGAACATGATACGCGTCACGGGCGCGGACGGATCTCCGACGATCAGTCCCGGCTCATCCCAGCTTTCCGCATACCGCAGCGGATACAGCGTTTCGAGTACATCGACGATCTGTTTGAGCGTGGGCATCCAGTCCTCCTTACGATTGCATGCAATTACGACAATATGGTTGTCCGCCGTCGTCTTCGGTGCGAAAACGACGGCGGACATGCGGATCAGTGCGCGGCGAGCTGCCAGTCATCGCCGATGCCGGTGGATACGTCCAGCGGCACGGACAGGTCGACGGCGTGCTCCATCGCGTCGGAGACGAGCGCAGTCACCTGTTCGGCCTCACCGGGCGCGATCTCGGCGACGAGTTCGTCGTGGATCTGCAGGATGATGCGGCTTTTCACGCCGGCGTCGCGCAACGCCTGGTCGGCGCGGATCATCGCGATCTTCATGATGTCGGCTGCCGAACCCTGGATCGGCGCGTTGAGCGCGGCACGTTCGGCCGCTTCACGCACGGTGCGGTTCGTGGACAACAGCCCGGGGAAGTAGCGGCGGCGGCCGAACATCGTCTCCGTGTAGCCGTTGGCGCGCGCGTCGGCGACGAGCGACTCCAGATACTCGTGCACCTTGCCGAATGTGGCGAAGTACTTCTGCTTCAACTCCTCGGCATGGCCCGGGCGAATCTTGAGCTGCTGGGCGAGACCGTACGTGCTCAGGCCATAGGCGAGGCCGTAGCTCATCGCCTTGACGTGACTACGCTGGTCGGAGGTGATCTGGTCGACCGGCACGCCGTAGACGAGCGACGCGACATAGCGGTGGAAGTCGGTGCCCGAGCGGAACGCCTCGATGAGCGCCTCGTCGCCGGAACGGTCGGCCATGATGCGCAGCTCGACTTGCGAATAGTCACAGCTGAGCAGCGACACGTACCCGTCGCCGGGCACGAACGCGGAGCGGATCTCGCGGCCGGCGTCGTTGCGGTTCGGAATGTTCTGCAGGTTCGGGTCGACCGAGCTCAGGCGACCGGTCGCGGCCACGGTCTGTTCGAACGTGGTGTGGATGCGCCCGTCTCGCGGATTGGTCGCGTCGATGAGCGTCTGCACGATCTGCTTGAGCTTGTTCGTCTCGCGATGCCGCAACAACGCGCCGAGGAAACCGCTGGCACGCTCGTCGTCCACGTATTTGACGTACAGGTCCTGCAATACGGACGCGCTGGTCGTGTAGGTGCCGGATTTGGTGCGTTTGGTGCCTTTGAGGCCCATGTCCTCGAACAACACCTTCTGCAATTGCTTGGGACTTTGCAGGTTCACACGGCTGCCCGCGCAATCCCATGCGGTTTCCTGCGCCTGACGCGCATCGGCGGCGAACTGGTCGCGCATGGTGACAAGCCGCTGCATGTCGACGCTTGCGCCGGCATCCTCCATGCCGTACAGCACGCGAGACACCGGCAGTTCGATGGTCGTCAGCAGCTTGGACTGTTCTCGTTCGGCAAGCATGGGAGCCAGCGCGGCGGCAAGCGCCTGCACGATGGCGACATGGGTGAGGATGGATTGTGTCTGGTCGTCGGAGCCGGAGGCCGGTTCCTCCCCCAGATCGAGCAGTCCTTGTTCCGCCGCCGGCTGCTGTTCCTCGATATGCAGGTCGAGGAAGTGCGCCGCAGCCTGTTCGAGCGTGTCCGCATGAAAGTCGGGGTGCACGAGATAGCCGGCGAGCTTCGTGTCGAATGCCGGCAACGGCAGATCGATGCCGGCCGAGCCGAGCAGGTGCAGATGCTCCTTGTACCCGTGGACGATCATCGTATCGTGATGGTCGGCGATCAGTCGGCGTAAGGCATCGGCGGTGGACCGGTCGAACGGCGCTGCCAGAACGGCTGCCTGATGGCCTGCGGCGATAACGACATGACCGAGCGAGGCGCTCCCGGGCTTGGAGTCTCCCTGCGCGAGCAGCGCCCATGACCCGCCGGCGTGGTGCAGGACGGGCTGTGCGATGTCGGATTCGTGATCATGCGCCCACTGTTGCAGCATCGGCGCATCCGCGATGATGGTCGCTTCGGGCAATTGCAGCGAAGCCGGTTCTTCGGCCGGTGCATCACTGCCGTCCGTTGCAGCCGATGGCAGTGCGTGCCCGCTGAACGATTTGACCATGCGGCTGCGCGTGCGTACGCCGAATTCGAGATCCTTGAACAGATCGTCAAGCGCTTTGGCATTCACGTTGCCGAACGTGAGATCGTCGAGTCCCACGCCGAGGTCGAGGTCGCGCACAAGAGCGTTGACCTTGCGGTTGAGCCGCACCTGGTCGATGCTCTCGCGCAGGGCCTCGCCCTTCTTGCCCTTGATCTCGTCGGCGTGTTCGATGATGCCGTCGAGGCCGCCGTACTGGTTGATCCATTTGGCGGCGAACCCGTCTCCCACACCCGGCACGCCGGGGATGTTGTCGGCCGTCTCGCCGCGCAACGCCGCCAGATCGGGGTATTGGTCGGGACGCACATGGTATTTCTCCTCGACGGCCTCGGGGGTCATGTGCTTGAGATCCTTGAAATGATGGCCCGGATACAGTACGGTGATGCGGTCGCTGATGAGCTGGAAGGCGTCACGGTCTCCGGACAGCACCAGCGTATGATATCCCGCGTCGGCACCCATCGTGGCGAGCGTGCCGATCACGTCGTCGCCTTCATAGCCCGGCTTTTCGATGTAGGTGACGCCGAGCGCGGTGAGCATCTTCTGTATGAGCGGCAGCTGCGTGAGCAGTTCCTCAGGGGCGGCGTCGCGCGTGCCCTTGTATTGCGGGAGCATCTGGTTGCGGAACGTGCCGCCCTTGACGTCGAACGCGACGGCGAGATGATCGGGCTTCTCCGCGTCGAGGACTTGGGAGAGCATGGTCGCGAATCCCCACACGGCATTGGTGGCCTGACCGGCCTGTGTGCTGAAATTCTCGACGGGTAGAGCGAAAAACGCGCGGAACGCTAGCGAATGGCCGTCAACGACCAGCAGTGTTCCGCGCGTTTCGACAGAGGCTTGCGTCGCCTCAGTCATTGTTGCTTTCCGGCTTGGGATCGCCGTACTTGGCGATGATGGCCATGGCCAGACGCTTCTTCGGGATGCGCTGGTCCATCGACGTCTTCTGGATCCAGCGGAAGGCGCCCTGCTCGGAGAAGTCGGCCTTGTCCATGAGCAGACCCTTGGCGCGGTCGACGAGCTTGCGCTCCTCCAGCGTGTCCTCGGCCTTCTTGAGCTGGGCCTCCATCTTCTTGAGCTCTTCCTGGGCGCTCTTGAGCTTGTTCTCGCCGCGCTCGACGGTGTCGAGCAGGTCGTTGATCTCGGCGAAACGGCCCATCGCGACCTCGAGGGCCGGCAGCAGCTTGGACTCCTCATACGGCTTGGTCACATACGCCATGGCGCCGGCACCAGTGGCCTGACGGACCAGATCGGGCTGGGAGAATGCGGTGAGCATGACGACCGGGGCGATGTTCTCGTCGCAGATCACACCGGCGGCGGCGATGCCGTCCATGCGCGGCATCTTGACGTCCATGCACACGACGTCCGGACGGAACTTGCGGGTCAGTTCGACTGCTTCCTCGCCGTTGGCGGCCTCGCCGACGACTTTGTAGCCGTTGTCCTCGAGCATGGCGACCAGATCCATACGGTTGACGGATTCGTCTTCGGCGACGACGACCGTGCGCTGGCGGTTCTCGTCCGCCGTCTGCTCGGCGTCGTCCTGAGTCGTAGTGGTATCCTCGGCCTGCGCGGCCGCCTTCAGTTCGTCATCCGTCAACACCGCACCCAACGATTCCGGCGTTTCCGAGGTCTTGTTCCGTGCAACCATGCCAACCTCTTTCATCGAAGTGCCAGGCTGCTCCTCATGAATCGACGCCCGGCCTTACAACAATTATCCTGCGTCTTTGCGATGCGGCCGACACTGTCTTCCGTTATCGCTCAAATCGCGTGCCCTCGGTGGGACTCGAACCCACACTGCGCAGATTTTGAGGCTGCTTCCTCTACCAATTGGGATACGAGGGCGTTATGCGCACCTACGGAAGAATAGCACAGGTTTACGACTGCGGCGAGTTGCCGCATGGTTCGGCGTGGCATGAATCACACGTCTCGTGCGGCGATTCGTTGTCGGCGCAATGGCACGGATCGCAGCTAATGCCATACAATATGCCATAGAGGTAGTTCAAATGCCATACAAGGAGGTAGTCATGAACGATTCGCAGACCTATCGTCAGTTCGATCCGTGGCGCACATCGCCGCTCAAGGAGGAATCGCGCAAACAGATCGTCGCCACCCATTATTTCAACGTCGATCAGGTGTCGCTGTCCACGCCGAAAGCCGGTCAGTTCGACCGGTTCGTACTGCAAGGCAACAACGGCGACGGCGTCGGCGTGCTTGCCATGACGGACGACGGTCGCATCCCGCTGGTCGAGCAGTACCGCATCCCGACCCATCGTTGGACGTTGGAGATCCCGGGAGGCCACGCCAACGATCCGAACGAGCCCGCCCTCGAGGTGGCCAAGCGCAAGCTGCATGAGGAGGCCGGATTCACGGCGACCAGCTACGTGCAGTTCTCCCGCTTCCTCAACATGCCGAGTTTCGCGGCGCATCATACGGCATTGTTCTTCGCCACGAACCTGACCCCGGTCAGCCGCGGTGATTTCGGCCCGGAGACGCCCCGCCCTGACGTTCGCCTGTATTCGTTGGATGAGGCATACCAGATGGTAGTCAACGGCACGATCGTGGACGCCAAGACGATCATCGCGATTCTGCGCCTGTACACCGCGCCGAATCACAACCTCGGCCAGTGATCGATCCGGCGATTCGGCATTGTCGTTCGGCATCATCCGATGCTCGAAACAAACGAAGGAACCCCATCCGCTGTGGATGGGGTTCCTTCGTTCTATGCGATGGACACTAGCGCGATACCGCTACGCTCACTCGGCGTTGCCGACGGTGTGCACGTAGATGGTGTCGGTGGAGCCGGCGGAGTGCTCACCCTGAGCGGAGCTCAGCACGACGATCTTGTCGCCATCGGAGACCTTACCGGCCTTCTTGAGGATGGTGTCGGTGTAAGCCATGAGATCCTTGCGGGACTTATCGTGGTAGTCCTCCGGGACGTAGAACGCCTCGGTGCCCCAGGACAGCGCGAGCCAGTGGTAGGTGTGCTCGTTGTTGGTAATGCCGTAGATCGGGGCGGCCGGGCGCTCGCGGGAGACGCGGTGCACGGTGTTGCCGGTCTGGGTGTAGGCGACGATGGCCTTGGCGTTGAGCTTGTCGGCCAGGTCGACGGCGGCGGAGGAGACGGCACCGGTGGAGGACATGTCGAGGTTCTTCAGCTCCGGGATGCGGTCGAAGCCGTGCTCGGTGGCGAAGCCGGAGATGCGGGACATGGTGGCGACGGTCTCGGTCGGGTACTCGCCGACGGCGGTCTCGTTGGAGGTCATGGTCGCGTCGGCGCCGTCGAGGACGGCGTTGGCGCAGTCAGAGGCCTCAGCGCGAGACGGCACCGGGGAGTGGACCATGGAGCCGAGGACTTCGGTGGCCACGATGACCGGCTTGGCGTACTGGCGGGCCAGCTCGATGATGCGCTTGGTGGCCAGCGGGACCTCTTCGAGCGGGCACTCGACGGCCATGTCGCCACGGGCGGCCATGACGCCGTCGAAGGTCTTGACGATCTCCTCGAGGTTCTCGAGGGCCTGCGGCTTCTCGATCTTGGCGACGATCGGGATGCGGCGGCCTTCCTCGTCCATGATCTCGTGGGCGCGGTCGATGTCGGTCGCGAAGCGCACGAAGGACATGGCGATGATGTCGGCGCCGGTGCGGATGGCCCAACGCAGATCGGCCTCGTCCTTCTCGGTCAGGGCCGGCAGGGAAACGGCGACACCCGGCAGGTTGATGCCCTTGTGGGAGGACACCGGACCGGCCACGACAACCTTGGTGTACACGTTGTTGCCCTCGACCTTGGTGACCTCGAGGCGGACCTTGCCGTCGTCGATCAGGATCGGGTCGCCCGGGTGGCAATCGCCCGGCAGGCCCTTGAAGGTGGTGGAGGTGATGTGCTCGTCGCCTTCGACATCATCGGTGGTGATGATGAACTCCTGGCCAAGCTGGAGCTGGACCTTGTCCTCGCCCTCGGCGTTCTTCTTGAACCAGCCGCAGCGGATCTTCGGGCCCTGAAGGTCGACCAGCGCAGCGACGTTGCGACCGGTGGCCTTGGAGGCTTCGCGCACGTTGTTGTAGACGCGAAGGTGATCCTCCGGGGTGCCGTGGGAGCGGTTCAGACGAGCGACGTCCATACCCGCTTCGACGAGCTTGGTGATGCCCTCGAGAGATTCGGTCGCGGGACCGATGGTGTCAACGATCTTGGCTTTACGCATGAATGCCTGCCTATTCCTATCTTGTTTTGCCGGACCCGGGATGGCCCGGCTGCCGAGGTTCAGTCTACTAGCACACGACGAACACGGCCACTGTTTTTTGCGGTGTGTTGTGAGCGCTCACAATATTGTAACGCAAAGCCACCGGATAATGCAAAACCCGTTGCACGACAAGGGTTCATGCAACGGGTTCCGCACTGTTCAGCAACAGTTCATCACGCGTTCTTGGCGTCCGTGGTTTCCAGCGACTTCATCTTGAGCACGCTGGCCACGGCGGCCCCGCCGATCGCCAGGATGATAACCGCGAGCGACAACCACGTCGGCACCTCCGGCACCCATGCGATGGGCTGTCCGCCGTTGAGGAACGGCAGCGAATTGCCGTGCAGCGCCTCCATGATGAGCTTGATGCCGATGAAGCCGAGCACGATGGACAGACCAAGCGGCAGGTAGACGAGCTTGTCGAGCAGCGCGCCAAGCAGGAAGTAAAGCTGCTGCAGGCCGAGCAGGGCGAACACGTTGGAGGTGAACACGATGAACGGGTCCTTGGTCAGGCCGAAGATCGCGGGGATCGAGTCGAAGGCGAACATGACGTCGGTGGTACCGATGGCGAGGAACACGACGAGCATCGGGGTGAAGTACTTGACGCCGTTCTTCTCGGTGCGCAGCTTCTCGCCGTCGTATTCGTCGGAGATCCTCATGACCTTGCGCAAGGCCTTGATGATGCCGTTCTCATGGTATTCCTCGTCATCGTCGCCGCCAGTGACGAGCTTGATCGCGGTGACGATGAGGAACGCGCCGAAGAGGAAGAAGATCCAGGTGAACCGTTCGATGAGCGCGGCGCCGATGAGGATGAAGATGCCGCGCAGGATCAGAGCGACGGTGATGCCGACCGACAGCACGTACTTCTGCAGGACTTTCGGCACAGCGAAGTTCGACATGATGATGACGAACACGAACAGGTTATCGATGCTCAGCGAGTATTCGGTAAGCCAGCCGGAATAGAACTCGATGGCCGGCTTGGAACCGGCGACGGCCCACATGATGCCGCCGAAGATCAGGGCGGCGACCACGAAGAACGCGATATGCTGCAGGCACTCCTTGGTGGACGGCACGTGCGGTTTGCGCCCGATGACGAACAGATCCACGACGAAGAACGCCGCGAGCACCACGAACGTGGCGACCATAAACACTACAGGGGTTTCAGACATGACTCCCAGCATATGAACAGGCGCTGACGCTACTTCAGCGAGCATAGCGAGCCTCGGCTCCCTCGGCTGAGGGAGCTGGCAGCCGCAGGCTGACTGAGGGAGCGTGCACCCGGTCCCGAGCCGGGGCCGAAGTTCACTTATTTGCCTCGGCATCACATGCGACGCTCGCGACGCTACCGCTGCTCGCTGCTACCGAGGCTCACTTATTCGCCTCGGTCATCCCCCTGAGTTCTTTTTTGAGATCGCGGATCTCGTCGCGTAGGCGGGCGGCCAGCTCGAACTGGAGCTGTTCGGCGGCGGTGTGCATCTGTTCGCTCAGCTGGCGGATCAGGTCGGCGAGGTCCTGCGCCGGCAGCCCGGCCTTGAGGATCTCCTCATGCCGCTTGTCGGCCTCGTCCTTGTCGAGCGTCGGCACGCCGAGATGCGTGTTGCCGGCCTTGCCGGCGTTGCGGTATCCGCCGGCCAGCAACGTCTGCGTATCCACGTCCTCCTTGGCAAGCATGTCGTTGACGTCGCTGATCTTCTTGATCAGCGGCTTCGGGTCGATGTGATGTTCCTTGTTGTACGCGATCTGCTTGGCGCGGCGGCGTTCGGTCTCATCGATGGCCTTGTGCATCGCGTCGGTCGTCTCGTCGGCGTACATGATGACCGTGCCGGACACGTTTCTCGCCGCGCGGCCGATCGTCTGGATAAGCGAACGATACGAACGCAGGAAGCCCTCCTTGTCGGCGTCAAGGATCGCCACGAGCGACACCTCCGGCAGATCGAGGCCCTCGCGCAGCAGGTTGATGCCGACGATCACGTCGATCTTGCCTTCGCGCAGCTCTCGCAGCAGTTCGACGCGCCGCAGCGTGTCCACGTCGGAATGCAGGTATTCGACCTTGATTCCGCGTTCGAGCAGGTAGTCAGTCAGATCCTCGGCCATTTTCTTGGTCAGGGTCGTCACGAGCGCTCGCTCGTGTTTGGCGACGCGATCCTTGATCTCGGCAAGCAGGTCGTCGATCTGCCCTTTGGTGGGGCGCACTTCGACCTTCGGGTCCAGCAGGCCGGTCGGTCGGATGATCTGTTCGACCACGCCGTCGGACAGCCCCAGTTCGTAGTCGCCGGGCGTGGCGGACAGGTAGACGGTCTGTCCGACGCGTTCCAGGAACTCCGGCCATTTGAGCGGCCGGTTGTCCATCGCGGACGGCAGGCGGAACCCGAAGTCCACGAGCGTGCGCTTGCGTGAGGCGTCGCCTTCGTACATCGCGCCGATCTGCGGCACGGTCACGTGGGATTCGTCGATGACGAGCAGGAAGTCGTCGGGGAAGAAGTCGAGCAGCGTGTGCGGCGGCGTGCCGGGAGCGCGGCCGTCGAAATGCCGTGAATAGTTCTCCACGCCGGAGCATACGCCCACCTGTGCGAGCATCTCGAGGTCATAGGTGGTGCGCATGGTGAGCCGTTGCGCCTCGAGCTCCTTGCCCTGTTTGCGCAGCTGAGCGGTGCGCTCGTCCAGCTCCTGCTGGATGGTCTTGAGAGCCCGTTCCATGCGCTCGGGGCCGGCCACGTAATGCGAGGCCGGGAAGATGTGCACTTCGCTCTCGTGATCGATCACGTCGCCGGTCAGCGGGTGCAGGGTGGAGATGCGGTCGATCTCGTCGCCGAAGAACTCGATGCGGATGGCCAGCTCCTCGTAGACGGGAATGATCTCGACGGTGTCGCCGCGCACGCGGAACGTACCGCGCGTGAACGCGATGTCGTTGCGTTTGTACTGCATGGCGACGAACTGGCGCAGCAGATCGTCGCGGTTGATCTCCTGCCCCTCCTTGAGGAACAGCATGCGCCCGGCGTATTCCTCCGGCGTGCCGAGGCCATAGATGCAAGACACGGTGGCGACGACCACGCAGTCGCGCCGGGTCAGCAGGTTCGCGGTGGCGGCGTGGCGCAGACGTTCCACATCGTCGTTGATGTTGGAGTCCTTCTCGATGTAGGTGTCGGTCTGCGGGATATACGCCTCGGGCTGGTAGTAGTCGTAGTAGCTCACGAAGTAGCTCACCGCGTTGTCCGGCATGAGTTCGCGGAACTCGGCGCACAGCTGCGCGGCCAGCGTCTTGTTCGGTTCGATGATGAGCGTCGGCCGCTGCAACCGTTCGATCAGCCATGCGGTCGTCGCGGTCTTGCCGGTGCCGGTCGCGCCCATGAGCACGACGTCGTTCTCGCCGTTCTCGATGCGTGTGGCCAGTTCCTCGATGGCCTGCGGCTGGTCGCCGGATGGCTTGTACGGCGACTTGACGACGAACGGCTTGTTCGATCGTTCGATATTGAAGCCCATCATTACTCCTTCCGGCTGATCCAGTTGACATACAGCCTATCAACAATATCGAACATTTGTTCTATAGATTGTGTGGAATCCACTACGATATCGGCGATTCCTCGGCGCGTCGCCTCATCGCTCTGATGCCGAATGCGTCCTTCGGCCTGTTCGCGGCTCATGCCGCGCTCCCCCATCATGCGCGCGATGCGTACGTCGACCGGCGCCTCGACCGTCACGATATGGTCGAACCGGAACGGAATCGTCCCGATCACCTCGGCCAGCAGCGGCACATCATGCACGACGACCAGCGTCCCGTCACCGTTGTCGGCACCGGCACCGGCACCGGCACGATCGAACGCGGCAATCGCCTCGCGTTCCGCCCTCGCCGCTTCGTCATAGATCAACGGATGTTCGATCGCATCGAGACGCTCCCGCGCACCTGCCGGTGCATGTGTCCCAAACACATGCGCCGCCATCCATGCACGGTTCAGTTCGCCATCATCGGTCAACGCGTCCGGGCCGAACTCGTCGACGATCCTGCGCAGACCATCCCCGCCGGGGGCGACGACCAGTCGAGCCAACGCATCATAGTCGATCACCGCCGCGCCAAGCTCGCGCAACCGTCGTGCCACCGTGCTTTTGCCAGCCGCAATCCCACCGGTCAGTCCGATCCTCACTATCACGTCTCACATGGTAGCGCGAGACGAACCACCGTGACGGCCACGCGCCTCGGCATATACGCAAGAAGCCCGACCCCATAGGGATCGGGCTTCTCATTCAGACCGATGGATCAGTACTGAATCACTTCTTCTCGTTCAGGCGATGCTCACTTGCCGAGCAGCTGGTCGCGCAGGGCGGCGAGCTGATCGGAGTCGGCGAGGGTGCCGGTGGAGGTGGACTCGGAAGAGTAGTTGGAGGTCTCCTCGACCTTCTCCTCCTTCGGAGCCTGACCATCCTCGGCGGCCGAAGCAGCGGCGTTCTCCAGCTCCTTGGCGACGAACGCCTTGTGCTGCTCCCACAGGTCGTGGGCGGCCGCGTACTGGGCCTCCCACTCCTCGCGCTGCTTCTCGTAGCCGGCGATCCACTCGTTGGTGTTCGGGTCGAAGCCTTCCGGATACTTGTAGTTGCCTTCCTCGTCGTACTCGGCCGGCATGCCGTACAGCGCCGGATCGAAGTCCTCGGAGTTCGGATCGACGGAGTCGTTGGCCTGCTTGAGGGACAGGGAGATGCGGCGACGATCGAGATCGACGTCGATCACCTTGACGAACACCTCTTCGCCCGGCTTGACGACGGTCTCCGGGTTCTCGACGTGACGGTTCGCGAGCTCGGAGATGTGCACCAGGCCCTCGATGCCGTCCTCAACGGAGATGAACACGCCGAACTGGACGATCTTGGTGACCTTGCCCTTGACGATCTGGCCGGGGACGTGGGTGCGAGCGAAGCGCTGCCACGGATCCTCCTGGGTGGCCTTGAGCGACAGGGAGATGCGCTCGCGGTCCAGATCGACGTCGAGGACCTCGACGGTAACCTTGTCGCCGACCTTGACGACCTCGGACGGGTGGTCGATGTGCTTCCAGGACAGCTCGGAGACGTGGATCAGGCCGTCAACGCCACCGAGATCGACAAACGCGCCGAAGTTGACGATGGAGGAGACAACACCTTCGCGGATCTGGCCCTTCTTGAGCTGCGAGAGGAAGGTCTCGCGCACTTCGGACTGGGTCTCCTCGAGGTACTGGCGGCGGGACAGGACCACGTTGTTGCGGTTCTTGTCGAGCTCCAGGATCTTGGCCTTGATCTTCTGGCCGATGTACGGGGAAAGATCACGGACGCGGCGCATTTCGACCAGCGACGCCGGCAGGAAGCCGCGCAGGCCGATGTCCACGATGAGGCCGCCCTTGACGGCTTCGATTACGGTGCCCTCAACAACGCCGTCAGCTTCCTTGATCTTCTCGATGTCGCCCCAGGCACGCTCGTACTGAGCACGCTTCTTGGACAGGATCAGACGGCCTTCCTTGTCTTCCTTGGTGACGACAAGGGCCTCGATCGGATCGCCGACCTCGACGACCTCGTCCGGATCGACATCCTTCTTGATGGAAAGTTCGCGGGAGGGGATCACACCCTCGGTCTTGTAGCCGATGTCGACCAGGACCTCGTCACGATCGACCTTGACGACGGTACCCTCGACCAGATCACCATCATCGAAGTTCTTGATGGTGGAATCGACTGCCTTGATGAAGTCCTCTTCGGTGCCGATGTCGTTGATGGCGACCTTGGCGACTTCGTTATTGTTCTCTGCCATTAATGTGGTTTCTTAATAACTAGTTGGTGGATAAAATCGTTCTTCAGTTATTGCGCGCATGCTGGCGCACGCGCAAGTCTCAACAATACCGGTAGCCCTGCCCATATATTTCGGGCGTGTCGCAAGCCGTCAGCCAAGCTGGCGTTCGGCCATTTCGACGACGTTGGCGAGGAGCATGGCACGGGTCATGGGGCCGACACCGCCCGGGTTGGGCGAATAGGCGTATGCCTTGTCGTAGCACGCCTTGTCCACGTCGCCCTTGACACGCCAACGACCGGCCTCCTCGTCGAAGACGCGCGAGACGCCGACGTCGAGCAGGATCGCACCATCCTTGATCATGTCCGGCTTGACGAATCCGGCCGAGCCCATCGCGGCGACGATCACGTCGGCGCGGCGCATGTGGTCGGCCACGTCGCGCGTGCCGGTGTGGCACAGTGTGACGGTCGCGTTGACGGCGCGGCGCGTGAGCATGAGGCCGATCGTGCGTCCGATGGTGATGCCGCGGCCGAGCACGCACACCTCCTTGCCGTTGAGGTCGATGTCGTACGCGCCGAGCAGCTCGATGACGCCGCGCGGGGTGCACGGCAGCGGGGTCGTGATCTCGCCGCGCACGTGCAGCACGAGTTCGCCGAGGTTGTACGGGTGCATGCCGTCCGCGTCCTTGGCCGGGTCGATCAGGTCGATGATCGCGTTCTCGTCGATGCCCTTGGGCAGCGGCAGCTGGACGATGTAGCCGGTGCAGGTCGGATCGTCGTTCATCTCGCGCACGACGGCCGCGATGTCGTCGAAGCTCGCGTCGGCCGGCAGCTCGTGCTTAATGGACCGCACGCCGATCTCGGCGCAGTCGGCATGCTTGCCGGCCACGTACTTGACCGAGCCGGCGTCCTGGCCGACCAGCAGCGTGCCGAGTCCGGGCTCGATGCCGCGTTCCTTCAGCCGCGACACGCGCTCGGCCAGATTGTGCTTGATGTCCGCCGCCGTCTGCTTGCCATCGAGTCTGATAGCCATGAGTCTGCCTCCTGTGTCGGGTTGCTTTGCCTTAGCGTTAGGCTATCGTGGATTGCAGTCAATGACGGCGTTCGCTGCGGCATTCGGACAATCGGACAACTTGACGGAGAGGCTGGTCAATATGGATATTCGTGGATCCCGTGTAGTGAAGGCGTTCGCGGGGCTGCTCGCCGTCGCGCTGATGTCCGCGACCGGCGGCTGCGGCACGGCACCCGATCCGCAAGCCGAACCCCAGACACCATCCCAGGAAGAGACCAGCGGTCCGATCGAGGTGATCTCGTCAATCAACCAGTGGGGCTCGCTCGCCAAGCAGATCGGCGGCGACGATGTAAACGTTACGTCGATTCTGAGTTCCACCAGCGTCGACGCACACGATTTCGAACCGAAGACCTCCGACGTGGCCAAGATCTCGAAGGCGCAGATCGTGGTGGTCAATGGCGCCGGCTACGACACATGGGCATCGAAAAGCGTCGGCCGCAAGACGGTGACGGTATCCGCCGCGCAGATCGTGGGCGCGATGGAAGGCGACAACCCACACCTGTGGTTCTCAAAGGACGCCCGCAGCGGCATGGCCAAGGAACTGGTCAACGCGTTCTCGAAGGCGCTGCCGAGCAAGAAGGCCGACTTCACCAAGCGGTACAAGGCCTGGCAACAGGACGAGCAATCCGTCGAGCAGAAGATGGACGAGTTCGCCGCCGCCCATAAGGACGCCTCCTATGCCGCGACCGAATCCGTTGCCTACTATCTGATGAGCGACATGGGCTTCACCGACAAGACGCCACAAGGCTACGCCGCATCGGCCGCCGCCGAGGGCGAAGCGGCTCCCGCGGATCTGCAGGAGTTCCAGAAGCTGCTTGAGGACAAGGACGTCGACCTGCTGGTCAACAACACGCAGGAGGCGTCCGACGCGACCAACATGATCACCGGCACCGCTGGCCGTTCCGATATCCCGGTGTTCGATGTCAGCGAGCAGATGCCGGAAAACAAGAGCGACCTGACCGACTGGATCGACTCGCTGGTCGACGGCATCACCGATCTGCTGACAGTCTGCACGACGGACGAAGGCACCGACGGCACGGATACGAACGGTTCGGGCGATGCGGACACGGACGCTTCCTCCGACGGCAAGAGCGATGCGGGCACTTCGTCGGACGACGATTCGTCATCTACGTCCGGCACGGCGGCCTGCAAGGCCCCGTCGTCGTCCGATTCGTCCGATTCGTCCGGCTCGTCCGACGATTCCAAGTCCGATTCCAGCGATGCCGGCACATCGTCGAACGACACACAGCCCGATCCCGGCAAGTAATTCGATTGCTGTCAGCATGGTTCATGCTCGCCCATCGCGACCATGCTGTCTCATCTCACGTTATTGAGAATGATTGTCAACGTCATTTGTCATAATCCGTTCCGGTAAGCCATATATGGCAGGACATACGGAAACGACGGAATCATGACGAACGACATCATCAACGGAAACGATGCGCAGGCGGACGCCATCGTCTTTCACGATGCGGCGGTGACACGCGGCGGCCGCACGATCTGGCAGCACGGCACCTTTTCCATTCCGACCGGATCGGTCACCGCGATCGTCGGCACGAACGGCACCGGCAAGACCACGATGATGAAGGCCGAGCTGGGACTGCTGCCGCTCGCCGCCGGCTCGATCACGATCCTCGGGCGCCCGGCAGGCTCCGCGAACCGGCAGATCGGCTACGTGCCGCAAAGCTACACGTCCGACATCGACTCGAACCTCACCGCCGAACAATCGGTGCTGCTCGGACTGACCGGCACCCGCTTCGGCATCCACTTCGTCACCAAGGAGCAGAAGGCCAAAGTGCGCGAAGCCATGACGTTCACCGGCATCGCCGACAAGGCACACCTGCGACTGTCCGAACTGTCCGGCGGCCTGCGCCAGCGCGTCGCCATCGCGCAGGCGCTCGTCTCCGACCCGAAGCTGCTCATGCTCGACGAGCCGCTCGCCAACCTCGACCTGGCCAGCCAGCGTTCCGTCGTGCATGTGCTTGCGCGCCTCAACCAGGAACTCGGCATGACGATCCAGGTCGTCGCGCACGACCTCAACATGCTGCTGCCGATCCTCACCGGCGCGATCTACCTGCTCGACGGCCACCCGCACTACGCGGCGATGAACCAGGTGCTCGACTCGTCGCTGCTCACGCACCTCTACGGCACGCAGGTGCAGGTCATCACCACCCCGCAAGGCGACATGTTCGTCACCCCCAGCGCGGACGAACGCCCCGATACGATTCTGGACACGCACAATCCGGCCGAAGTGGCCGAATTCCACCACCATCATCCCGACGCTGCGACGAACACAACGGATGCGACGACTGCGGCAGAGAAGAGAGGCTGATTCACGATGATCGATTTCTCGTTTGACCCGGATTGGATGTACACGCTCACCGCGCCGTTCATGACGAACGCCTTCCTCGCCGGATTGTGCATCGCAGTCGCGGCCGGCGTGATGGGCTATTTCACGATCGCCCGCCAGTCCACGTTCGCCGCGCACGCGCTCGCGCACATCGGACTGCCGGGCGCGACCGGCGCGGTGCTGCTGGGGCTGCCCGTCTCACTCGGTCTCGGCGTCTTCGCGTTGGGCGGCGCTCTGGTAATCGGCGCGCTCGGCAAACGCGCCTCGCAACGCGAGATCGCGACCGGCACCGTGCTCGCGTTCGCCACCGGCCTGGGCCTGTTCTTCGCACGGCTGTCCAGTTCGGCATCCCAGCAAATGCAATCGATCCTGTTCGGCTCAATCCTGACGATCACCGACGGTCAGATCATCGGATTCGCAATCTTCGACGCGCTGCTGCTGGCGGTGCTGGCCGTGATCTACCGGCCACTGCTGTTCAGTTCGGTGGATGAACAGGTCGCCCAGGCCAAGGGCGTGCCGATCGGCGCGATGAACGTCGCGTTCATGGCGATCATGGCCGGAGTGATCACGATCGCCGTGCCGGCCGTAGGCACGTTGTTGATCTTCGCGCTGGTGATCACGCCGGCTGCGACCGCGAACATCCTCGCCGGTTCGCCCCTGCGTGCGATGGTGATGGCGAGCGCACTGTGTCTGGCGGCGATCTGGGGAGGCCTGGTGCTGGCCGCGATGTTCCCCGCTCCCCCGAGCTTCATCATCGTGACCCTGTCCACCCTGTTCTGGGCAATCGCCAAACTGGTCAGCGCCCGTCGCAGGGGCTGACCAAGGCTGATGCGATGGCGGCGATGCCTTCGCCACGGCCGGTGAAGCCCATGCCGTCGGTGGTGGTGGCGGTCAGGGAGACCTGGCAGCCGACCGCTTCGGACAACGCCTGTTCGGCCTCGGCGCGGCGCGGGCCGATTTTCGGACGGTTGCCGACCAGCGCGACGCTGGCGCTTTCGGGAGCATAGCCATGCGAACGCAGATACGCGACGGTTTCGCGAAGCATGTCGGCACCGTGGCGACCGGCCCCGGCGGATTGCGCACCGACGCCGAACAGTGTGCCGATGTCTCCCAGATGGGCCGCGGACAGCAACGCGTCGATCAGGGCGTGTGCGGCGACGTCGCCGTCCGAATCCCCTTCGATGCCGGCGCTGTCCCACAGCAGTCCGGCAAACCATAATGGCCGCCCAGAGTCGGGGGCGGCGAACCGATGTGCGTCGAATCCCTGTCCTATCAGCATGTACGGATCCTTTCATCTCATTCAACGGTCTGATCGTGTCCGCCCGGCAACCGGCGAATATCCGGTATCAAACAAGCAAGAAGGGCGGATCGGATACCGCTCACATGATATCCGAACCGCCCTTCGTCCGTTTATGCAAAACGAAAAATCACACGATTACGCTTACTTGCGCTTGGATTTCTTGCCTTCGGCCTCAATGCGGGCGAGGGTCTGGGAAGCCGGCT
This sequence comes from Bifidobacterium simiiventris, assembly GCF_019331715.1. GTDB lineage: Bacteria > Actinomycetota > Actinomycetes > Actinomycetales > Bifidobacteriaceae > Bifidobacterium > Bifidobacterium simiiventris. The sequence goes on along the minus strand of NZ_JAHBBG010000002.1, from coordinate 283,427 downwards.
CCTCCGGGGCGAGCGTGTGATGCTTGTCGTCCCCCGGCTGAGGCTCGGCATAGCCGAGGTTGACGTCCAACAGACGCTGTGCGTCGTCGTCCGAGAGGTTCTCGCTCAACGCGATCTCGGAGGTCAGGATGCTACGGGCCTTGGTGAGCATGCGCTTCTCGCCGGCCGACAAACCGTGGTCGTCCACGTCGCGCTGGGCGAGGTCGCGCACCACCTCGGCGATCTTGTTGACGTCGCCGGTCGCGATCTTCTCCACGTTCAGCTTGTAGCGGCGCGACCAGTTCATTTCCTTTTCGACGATCGGGGTGCGCAGGATCTCAAACACCTTGGCAACCTCGTTGGCGTCGACGATGTCACGCACGCCCACCTTCTTGGCGTTCTCCACCGGCACGTTGATGACCAGACCATCGGAAGACAGCACGGACAGCTGGAGATATTGCCTCGTCACGCCCTTCACCGTCCGCTCGGTAATGGCCTCCACCTTCGCCGCGCCATGCCGCGGATAGACAACCATATCGCCGACCTTGTAAGCCATGAATCCTCCGTGAGAGCCTAGAACAAACCTGATAAGTATGTCATATGCCGTGGACGGCATCATATTCGGCAGCACGACGCGCCGTCGAACCGGTACGACACACCACAATGCCCACTTTTCGGCGGTGTCGTTTTACACTTCTGAAGTATGGCTACACATACGAACATCAACGACGATTCTGTTGCTGTGCCCGTGGCCCAGGGCGATCTGGACGCGGTCAGCAACGCCACCTTCTACAACCCCCATGAGGTGCTCGGCGGGCATCTCGGCACGGGCGAGCATGCGGGCGAGGTGACGGTGCGCGTGTTGCGCCCGATGGCCAAGGCCGTGTCCATCCTCACGCAGCACGGCTCGTACGAGGCCCTGCACGAGCACAACGGCGTGTTCGTCACCGTCATGCCGGCAGAACGGACCGACGACGGATTCGCCGTGCCGGACTACCGCGTGCGCACCGTGTACGCACTGGGCGAGAGCGTCGTCGAGGATGATCCGTACCGTTATCTGCCCACGATCGGCGATATGGACACCTACTTGTTCGGCGAAGGCCGCCACGAGCGCCTGTGGGAGGCGCTGGGCGCTCACGTGCGCCGTTTCGACGACCCGATGGGCTCGTCCGACGGCACCGCCGGCAAGCCGCTGGTCGGCACCGCATTCGCGGTCTGGGCTCCGAATGCTCATGCGGTGCGCGTCGTCGGCAACTTCAACAGCTGGGACGGCCGTCGCCACGCCATGCGTGAACTCGGTTCCTCGGGCGTGTGGGAGCTCTTCATCCCGGGCGTCGAGGCCGGCGAGGTCTACAAGTACGAGATCCTCAACGCCAACTACGAATGGGTCATGAAGGCCGACCCGATGGAGCGTTCCCACGAGATCCCGCCGGCGACCGGCTCGATCGTCGTGGACTCGGATCATGAGTGGGCCGACAAGGCATGGATGGACAAGCGTCGCAAGACGAATCCGCACGACGGCCCGGTGAGCATCTACGAGGTGCATGCCGGCAGCTGGCGCAAGGACGTTGCCAACTACCGCGAACTGGCCGACAAGCTGGTGCCGTACGTCGAGCAGGAGGGCTTCACGCACGTGGAGTTCATGCCGCTGGCGGAGCACCCGTTCTCCGGCTCGTGGGGATACCAGGTCACCGGCTACTACGCGGTCGACTCGCGTCTCGGAGGCCCCGACGACTTCAAGTATCTGGTCGACAAGCTGCATCAGGCCGGCATCGGCGTGATCATGGACTGGGTGCCGGCACATTTCCCGAAGGACGCGTTCGCGCTCGGGCGCTTCGACGGCACGCCGCTGTACGAGGATCCGGACCCGCTGCGCGGCGAGCACCCGGACTGGGGCACCTACGTGTTCAACTTCGGCCGTCGCGAAGTGCGCAACTTCCTCGTGGCCAACGCGAGCTTCTGGCTTGACGAGTACCATATCGACGCGCTGCGCGTGGATGCCGTCTCCTCGATGCTCTACCTCGACTACAGCCGTCAGCCCGGCCAGTGGCGCCCGAACATCTACGGCGGCCGCGAGAACCTCGAAGCGATCGACTTCCTCAAGGAGGCGAACGCCACCGCGTACAAGAACAACCCGGGCGTGATGATGATCGCCGAGGAGTCCACCGCGTATCCGGGCATCACCGCCCCGACCGACGCGGGCGGCCTTGGATTCGGCCTCAAATGGAACATGGGATGGATGCACGACACGCTCCAGTACCTGCACGAGACGCCGATCAACCGCAAGTGGCACCACGGCGAGATCACGTTCTCGATGGTCTACGCCTATTCCGAGCACTACGTGCTGCCGATCAGCCACGACGAGGTCGTGTACGGCAAGGGTTCGCTGTACGGCAAGATGCCGGGCGACGACTGGCAGAAGTACGCCGGCGTGCGTTCGCTCTTCGCGTACCAGTGGGCGCATCCGGGCAAGAACCTCACGTTCATGGGCAATGAGATCGCGCAGTGGGGCGAGTGGGACCACGACGGCTCCATCGACTGGGCGGCGCTGGACTGGCCCGACCACCGCGGAGTGCAGAAGCTCGTGGCCGATCTCAACAAGCTGTACAAGGCGTCTCCCGCCCTGTGGAGCCAGGATTTCGATCCGGCCGGCTTCCAGTGGCTTACCAGCGACGACGCTGACCACAACACGCTCAGCTTCGTGCGCATCGGCACGAAGGGCGAGCAGATGGTCGTGGTCGTCAACTTCTCCGGCGAGGCGTGGGAGAACTATCAGGTCGCACTGCCCAAGGGCGGCAAGTGGCGTGAGGTGCTCACCACGGACGACGCCAAATACGGCGGCTCCGACATCCACAACGGCACGTTCGAGGCCGAGCCAGGCGAATTCCATTCGCGCGAATGGTCCGCGAGACTCACGATTCCGGCGTTGGGAGCGGTATTCTTGGAACCGACACACTGAAAGGCGGTTTTCCGAATATGCTGAACACTCCGACGCGATCGACGGCGCCGCGCACGGTGCTGGTGGTGGAGGACGAGCCCACGCTCGCCACCGCCATCGCACAGCGCATCACGGCCGAAGGCTGGACTGCAAGGGTGGCCTCGGACGGCGCGAGCGCCGTGCAGGCCGCCAAGCAGCTACGCCCCGACCTGGTGATCATGGACATCATGCTGCCGGTGATGGACGGTCTCGAGGCGACCAAGCGCATCGTGGCCGAACGCCCGGTGCCGGTGCTGATCCTGACCGCGCGCGACGACGAAAGCGACAAGGTCATCGGGCTGGGCGCCGGCGCGGATGACTATATGACCAAGCCGTTCTCCATGCGAGAGCTGATCGCCAGGTGCAAGGCCCTGTTGCGCCGCGTGGAGCGGGCGAAGGTCATCGCCAAGAATTCCGAGAACGAGAAGATTCTCGATTTCGGTTCACTGGTTATCGATCCGGCACAGCGCATCGTGACGATGAACGGAGATCAGGTTCATCTGACCCCCACGGAGTTCGACCTGCTGGCGACGCTCGCGCGCAAGCCCCGCTCCGTGCTCACGCGCGAGAAGCTGCTCGAGGAGGTGTGGGACTGGGTCGATGCCTCGGGCACCCGCACCGTCGATTCGCACGTCAAGGCCCTGCGCCACAAACTCGGTTCGGAGACGATCCGCACCGTGCACGGCGTGGGCTATGCGTTCGAGCCTCCCAGCGAGTGACAGTCACAGGTGAGTCGATTGGCACATCAGCACATCAGCAAGCGGCCTTCGGGAACGGCATCGTCCCCGAAGGCCGCTTCGGCCATAACCAAAGTATCGGAAGTCGCTTCATCCCGTCGTCTTGACCGCAACGGCAAGGCCGGCGTCTCATCTCGGTCTCATCGTAGTATCGTACGCCCGATTGGCATGTTCTCGTCGCTCAAAGTGGAACTGAGTGTCATCATTACCAGTGCCACCGCGATTGCGTTCGGCATGTCGTGGCTGTTGCTCAAATTCGGCTGGAACGGCTGGATCGCCATGCCGCTGACCCTGGTCGTGGCATTGGGCATCACGTATTTCTTCTCCCGCGGACTGATCGCCCCGCTGCGGCAGATGCGCGACGCCGCGAACGCCATGGCCGACGGCGACTACACGGTGCGTGTGCATCTGGCCACTGACAGCAGTGACGAGATCGGCAGACTCGCCCGGGCGTTCAACGAGATGGCCGAGGAACTGCAGTATGCCGATCAGATGCGACTCGACATGATCGCCAATGTCAGTCACGAGCTACGCACGCCGGTTTCGGCGTTGCAGGCCATGGTCGAGAACATGGCCGATGGCGTGACCGAACCGTCTGCGGCCAATCTGGAAAGCATCCTTGACCAGACGCATCGTCTGAGTGATCTGATCGCCTATCTGCTCGATCTGTCCCGCATGGAGGCCGGCGCGGCAAGTCTCAATGTCGAGGAGTTCGACGTACGCGATTTTCTCGACGAAACGATCAAACCGCTCGAAATCGCCGATGCGGGGCATGCGCACGACATCATCATGAACGTCGACGAATCCATCCGCATGGAAGGCGATCAGGATCGTCTTCGCCAACTGTTCACCAACATCATCGCCAACGCGCTGAAGCATTCCCTCGACGGCACCACGGTGCTGGTGGAGGCCCATGAGGATACCGATCATGGCATGATCGTCACCAATGTGGTCAATTTCGGATCGCAGATTCCCCCCGACGAGCGTGCGGACATCTTTCGCAGGTTCGTCAAAGGCAAGGCCGGCCCCGGCACCGAGTCCGGCGGCACCGGCCTGGGGCTGTCCATCGCCCGATGGGCGGCTCAGCTGCATGGCGGCACAGTGCGCGTGGTGGATGACGAACGCGGCGTCGATTTCGAGATCACCCTGCCGAAGTACCATCCGGCGGCCTAAATCCCTGCCGGTTTTCTATCGCTCCACCGAGGCCAGGCTCAACGCGGTAATGACCTTGCACCCCGCCTGGTCGAGCGCGGCGATACATTGACGCATCGTCGCGCCGGTGGTCATGATGTCGTCGATCACGATTGTCCGCCGTCCGCGTATCGAATCCGCTCCGGTCACTGCGATATTGCCGGCGATGCGTTGACTTCGCTGTGCCGCGCCTCCCGCCTGCACCGATTTGGTCGACACGAGCATGGTACGCAACGCGGGCATCATATCGACCGCATATCCCTGTGCTACAAGCGTCGCCGCCATATGGCCGGTCACGGTGCTCATATGCCACCGTCCACGCCTGACCATCGACGAACGGGATGACGGGGCGGGAATCAACGTCACCGGTGCGTTACGGTCCACGGCACCGCAACGCACCGCAAGACCGGCGAGCAGCGAGGAGAACACGCCATCGCATTCCTCGTCGCCATGATCCTTCCATGACAGGATCGCGTGACGTGCCGTATCGCGGTAGCTCGCGCAGGAATATCCCTCCCCCATCACCGTGAGGGGCAACGACCTGCATATGGTGTGGCTGAATCCGCCCCTGCAGCCGGCGCACAGCACCTCGTCCGGCGTATCGCATCCCGCACATCCTCGCGGCAGCACCATATCGCGAACCAGACCATACACCGTCATGCCGTCACCGTCCCCGCACGACGCTTACAGGCGTACGAGCAGCCGTTCGAGGAAACGCAGCGTGTCATCCGGACTGCCGACACGCACGGCATAGGCGCCGGCCTCGGCGGCAGGATAGTCGTTGCCGCCCGGATTCATACGATCCCCCACGAACACGATGCCGCCGACCTCAACGCCGAGCACGCGGGCCAATTCATGGACCGCGAACGATTTATCCATGCCCGGCAGGGAGATGTCGATGCTGGTATAGCCTCCCGATCGTACTTTCAGATGCGGCAGGTCTCGGGAAACCGCCGCGACCAGCATCCTCTTCTTCTTATCGTCCGGATCCCAGGAGCGTTTGGCCGTCTCCGGGGCCTGCTGGCCGAGCGCGGAGAACGTCAGCTGACTGCCGCGGTCCTCGATGCGCTCGCCCCATACGCGGGTCTCCCACAATCCCAGTTCCCGGGCCCGAGTCTCCACGGACGCGGCGGCGGCGCGACGATCCGTCTCGCTCAGGTCATGCGCGTACACGCATTTCCACCGGCCGCATCCGTCGTCATCCACATGCCAGCGGTAATACCGACTTCCGCCCGTAGGCATGAGATGCATGCGGGAACGATCCGCACGGCCGCCGATCGCGTCAAGCACCTGGCTGACCACAAGCTCGTATCGTCCGCCGGTGATGACCGCCACCGTCGTGCGATGGGTCAGTTCCGCGAACCGATCGGTCATCGCCGCCGACATCGGCTGCTTGGACGAGGCGAGCGTGTTGTCGAGGTCGAAGGCGACGGCCCGCATATCGCGCACGAGCACGTCATAATCAAGGTCTGCCCATGCGTGCACCTGAATCATACGGCTTGCCTTTCCCTCGGTTCGTCGGCGCCGTGCGATAACGCCGATGACAGTATCCTAACGCACGCCGCGGCGAGCTCAGGACGCCGCTTGCCGCCGCCTGGGCCTATGGTGGTAGGCATGATCGAAGCTCCTTGGAACGCCCGCGTGTATCGCAATCGTCACGGCCGCGGCACACGCACGCCGATGTTCGGTACCCGTCTGCCCAGATATCGCACGCGCAGCGGTATGTTCGACGATATGGTGGCCGCGCAGATCCGTCGGCTGAACGGCGCATGGCCGCAACTGATCAAGCCGGTGCAGTTCGCCGTGGAGGACGTGCCGCCGTCACAGCCGGCCCCGTGGGAGCCGGAACCGAATCTGAACTCGCAGTATTTTCCTGCGGCGCACGGCGTGCCGGCCCGCATCGTGCTGTATCGGATGCCGATTCAGTCCGTGGCGCGAAGCCGTATGGACATGCAGCTGATCATCCGCGACGAGCTGGTGGGACGCATCGCAGATCTCTACGGCCGCCGTCCCGAGGAGATCGACCCGGACTGGGGGCTGTGACCGGCGCGCCCCGGACCGTTATCTGACGATGGACGGATCCTGGTCGACACGGATCGTCTCGCGCAGCTCGTCCAACGGCGTCGACGGCAGATAGGCGACGCCGGCGAGTGACGCGTCATCGAGCGCGTTCCGGCTGAGGGATACACCCCAGTGAAGTTCTCCGGATGAGCGGTCGACACGCACTGCGACGGCGTCAGGGAACGTCTGCATGATGTCGAGCCGCTTCGCCGTGTTCGCGTCAAGCGCAAGCTCTTCCTGGCCGATGAGCGTGCCATGGCTGTCGTACGCCTTGACGACGGCTTTCGCATCCGCGGAGCCGACGTTGACGAACGTGGCCTCATCCTCGAACCCGTCGGGAATGGCCACGGCCGAGGACTCGTACGCTGCGGACGCGTTCTCCATGGCGAAGTCCTCCTGGCCGTTCTCACCGTTGCGGACGATCCGAGCACTGGCGTATATGGCCTTGTCGGCAACGGCGACCAGAGCCATGGCATCCTTGGGAGCCCGACCCGCGTCGATCACCGCCACAGTCCCTGCTGTGAGCCGCTCGTCCGACACGGATACCAATCCCTTGCTGGTAACCCATGACAGGCGAACGGCGCTGTCCGTCCTGCCGAAGGCGATCAGATCGACATGGTCGCCTTCAGTCACGGAGGGCATGACCGACGTGGCGGACGCATCTGCCAGCGGTGTCACATACTCTGAGCCGTGAGAGGTCAGCCCGTCCATCGATACCGTGCGGACGACCGCGGCGATGGGACTTTGCCGACTCGAGACGGATACGTACAGACCGTTCTGCCCGGGGACGGCGGCCGACAGGTCGATCGTCGTCTCGCCGTTCGCCCGCACCGTGACGCTTTCGCCGGTGGACAGCGTCAGCTTGCCGGCACCCGAAGTACCCCAGGCCTCCACCTGCACGGCGGTGGCCTTGCTGGACGGGTTCGCGATAACCAGCTGCTGCGTCGTGCCCGTGGCCGTGCCGGACAGCAGGAACTGATGGCTGAGCGACATGCCTACGCATGATGCTGCCGATATGCCTTTGAGATCGCCGGTCGTGGCCCATGAAGCAACCGACGAAGCGGTACCGGTGCCGCTCTTCGATTCGAGCAGCCGTGTGCGCAGCACGGTCGCCGCCTGGTCGACGTCGCCGGATGTGGTGAGGACGTCGGACTGCCCGTCCGAGACCAACGATGTCGTGTCGCCGGTTGCGGCAAGCGACCCGACCGAGGACTGGTAGACGGATCCGAATGCGGCGTAACGCGCCGACGACGCGATGTTGCCGGACGAGATCCTGAACTGACTGTCTCCGAACTCGCCGGTGTCCGCCAGACTCATGCGGGCCGGACAGTACGACGACAGCTGCAACTGGCTGACCTGCTGCGACGACTGGGATCCGAAGCCTGCCGTGTCGTCCACGATGCCGGAGAACGGCCGCAGCACGACCGAGGCCGCGAACAACGATATGACGATCAGCGCGCTGGTCGTGGCCGCGGCGATGGTCAGTCCGGTGCGTGCCGCACGATGGCGCGGTGCCTGTCCGCTCATGATTCCTCCCCCGCGTAACGATAGGTGCGATGCGGCAACGCCACCAGGCAGTACAGCACGATTACCACGCCCATGCACGCCAGCCATGCATACCGCCAATAACTCGACTGTGTGCGTTGCTGCCAGGAGGTGTCGATGTTCTGCTGATCCGCGCTGTTGATGGTCAGTCGGTAATAGGTGCCGTTGGCCGCGGCAACGACCGATTGGGTGCCGTCCGATGCGGTGACGTTGCTGACCAGCCTCTGGGCGGCGCTGTCGGTGTCGTCTGCGGGATCCACAGCCACGAAGATTCCACCGAATCCGAGCGTGCTGATGTCGCGGATGGACTGCGCGTCGGCTCCGGCCAGCAGACGCGCCACCGACCGCGACAACACGGCATCGGCGCGCTGCGACGTCTCGTCGGTGGTCGAGAACGCCAGACGTATGCGGCGCACGGGCGAACTGTCGATGAGATCGCCGCGTTCGGAACGCATCACGGTGAACGCCACATCGTTGTTCGAGGTGGCGTGGATCGCCAGTACACGATGATCCTCGCCTTGCGCGAGATAGTCGACCGCGACCATCGGCAATCCCGAATCGGAGACGGCCACGCTGCGTCGATCGGTGACGGACAGTCCGACCCAGCCGGTCACGGCCACGCACACGGTCAATCCCATGATCAGCAGCACCCGTCCGATACGGACAAACGCCGAAGTCCGCCCCACAACAGGCGCGCCGTCGCTCTTCGAGGTCCCGTCGGCGGACTGGACAACGGTACGTAACGGCACGAAGCGCTTGACCGCAGCACCGGCGACCAGACAGACGCAGGAGAGCAGGCCGAGCATCATCATCATGAATCCCGGAACCGGGGATGCCGCCACGTCAGCACCCGTATCCGAGGCGACGACGATGCGCGTGCAGCACAGTGCGAGCGCCGCGCCGGTCAACCCCGTCACCCACATCAGGCGGGACGCACGCAACGCGAACGGCAACGCCAGGGACAGTACGGCGAGCGCCACGATGACGGCCAGCACCAAGAACATCGCGATGGCTCGCAGCGTGCCGATGCCATCGAGCGCGAATACCCGCATAACCACGTCGATCATGGTCGCGGACCGCGGCCCGCCCTCGATGTTCAGACGAGGCACCGTCACGCTGCCGAACAACTGGCGCCACATGCCTTCGGAGGAGTACTTGATCGCGTTGACCAGCGTCGGGGACACGACGAACGCCGCCGGCACCGGCATAAGGAGCAGCATGACGCGATGGCGGCGAACGAACAGCACGAACACCAGAAAACTGGCGATCAGAGGGAGCAGCAACTGCGGCTGCGATGCGACGACCGGGATGAAGCACAGCGATGCCAGTGCCGAAGACTGCATGGAGCGGTGCGGGTGCAGCTGGTCTTCGGTGCGGTACATGCCGACCGCGCGGAACGCGAACGCGAACGCCGCAGGCATGAACACCATGACCGTGAGCATGGGCAGGTCAGCGGTATCGAATAGGCCCGCCGCAAGCGCCAGAGCCACCCACAGCAGGCTGCCCGCGACACGCACGCCGTTCGATCTGGTGAAAATGCCGGCAAGCGCCCAGAACGAGATCGCGGCCAGCGGCGCGGCCAGCAGGAAGATCATCGTCAGCGCGGCAGCCGGATGGCCGATCGTGACCACCGACGCGGCAAGCCATACGAGCAGCCACGGTGCGGGGGGCGCCGGTATGCCGGTTCCCGTACCGAACACCCACGGCGTGGTTGCCGCCTGCGCCAATTGGCTGAAGCTGGCCGAGGTGGGCAGCAGCTGCGCGGAGTACAGGGACGTGCCGGAGACGAAGGCCCCCACGATCACGGTGTGGTACGGGATCACGACGGCGAGCAGCGCGATCAGCATCATGCATGAGGCCAGTCCCCACCGCCGTATGCGGCGACGGCGCAGATGGGCGCGTGCCAGAGGACTGAGCAGCACGGTATTGTGCTGATCCTCCAGTGCCTGGGCTCGGTCTTTCCATTGGTTCATCTGCTGACGGTTGACGCTGAGCGCGGACAAGCGGGTCATCGGCACGTTGCTGTGCCGGGCCACGAGGCGTCGCGCGCGTATCGCACCGGGCAGCGAGATCAGCGCCCGCCCGGGCAGGCATAGTTCGCATCCGGCACGGTACGGCTGTTTGGACAGCAGCTGCATGAGAGAGACCGCAAAGGCGCGCAGCAGCAGCCACAGCCATAGCAGCGGCCACCAGAGCATGCGGATGTCGGTATACCGGTACCGTTGCCCGGCACTGATCACGGCCATCGTGGAATGCAGCCGTTCACCGTCGGCCACGGCCTCGCCGCCGCGCGTGCGCACGCCTTCGTAGCGGGCGCGCCGGTGGGCGATGCGTGCGGCGGGGACGACGACGACGCGGCCGCCGTCAAGACAGATGCGACGGCAGAAGTCAGCTGATTCTCCGTAGGTGGTGAACCACCGGTTGACGCCTTCGACTTCGTGCAGGGTGCGCACCGGCAGCAGCGCGCCGGCAAGCGACACCGCGAACACATCCTGCCGGTTGTCGTACTGTTCCTGGTCTTCCTCGCCGTCCACGACCAACGATTCGAGTCGGTGCCGACTGGCATACAGGCCTACGTCGTGCAGGTCGTTCGCCTGCCAGTCCAACTGTTTCGCACCCAGCAGCGATGTCGTCGGATTGTTGCGCCACGCGTCGGCGAGCGACGCGAGGCAAGTATCGTCCGCAGGCCTCGAATCGTCGTGCAGCATCCACCATGCGCGCACTGTCGCCGGCAGCCCAGCGGCGGTCATGCCCTTGGTCGCGGCGTCGCCGAATGATGTCGCCCCTTTGACCGGGACCACGCGGATCTCGACGCTCTTGCTTTCGGGAACCGCACGCAGCGGTCCCGCGGATGACGGGATAACCTCGAATCTGGCCACGACCGGTTCGCTGCGGCCGGTGCAGTCCGCGACGACGATCACCGCAGGCAGCATGCTTTGCCGCAGCACGGCCTTCATGGTGTCAGGGAAGAATCGCAGATCGCGTTCCACGGTGATCACCGCGGCGATGGCGGGGTTCACGTCCTGCCGGTGGGTATAGGGCCGCCTGGCCAGCAGCGTGGAGATCGTCTGCTGGAGTTCGTTGCTGCCTGTGGGATTCATAGACTCAAGTGTACGCATGGATGCGGAGGCCCGGCTCATGCCTGCTCCCTGTGCTCCTTCTTGTACCGACGGCGTTCGCGCTCGCTCATGCCGCCCCAGATGCCGAACCGTTCATCGTGCTCGATGGCCCATCTCAGGCATTGCTCCCGTACCTCGCATTGCGCGCACACGCGCTTGGCGTCACGGGTGGAGCCGCCTTTTTCCGGGAAGAACGCCTCGGGATCGGTCTGGGAACACAGCGCCTTGTGCTGCCACGACAGATCCTCTTCGGTATGGAACAGCCCCCATAGTTGCCGTAGCGGTTCTTCGGAGGAATCCTCGACGACACCCCACATTCGTCTTCCTCCTTACCGATGCACTTATGCTGTCAACCGTTAAATTACACACATGCGACTTGTGTTTTGTCAAATCCCTTATCATGGGAACCGTGTCATTACCGTCGATTTCACCGGAGGTGTGATACATAGGGTCAGCCGGTTCGCATGAGCGCACGCCCGGAGCCCGCACCGCGCGGTTCGGCCGTATCGAACAGGCCGCGGAACGGTCAGACGGGAACCGTTGCCGTTATCGTGGTGATGCGTATGTGCCGTTCCTGCGCAGGATCGCCGCGGCTGCGGCCCGGTTCGCGGGTTCCTGTGCGACAGTGACATGAGACAGTAACGAAGGCTATGGAGGCGAGATTCCATGATCGACGGCAACGGAGGTATGCATCAGGCGACACCGCCCAGCTTCACCCCAGCCGGTTCCAGAAGACGGCCGTCGCAGGATCGCGTGCAGCCGTCCGCGCAACCATCGGACCAGGTTCCGTCCGACGCGGGCGCCGCCGGCACGCAGCATCCCGCGATTCCGCCGTCCTTCTCGCCGTCCTCGGCAAAACGCCGGTCCGCCGCACGGCCGACCGGCGCAGCTGCCGTGCCGCCGTCTGCGACCGTACGGAGAACGTCCGCTCCTGCGCAGCCCGAGAGCGTCGTTCCGGTCTCGGCAGCGGCGGAACAGCCCCACAGCTTCTCCCCTGCCGTACCGCGTCAGCCGCGGCGTTCGGCGTCCGGCTCGCGCGTCTCGACGGTGGCGTCGCATGTGTCCGCGGCACCGTCCAGGGTTCCGCAGACGCAGCCGCGCACGCCGATGATGCCGGCCGCACCGTCCGTCATGGGCAAGGGCACCGGCGCGTCCCGGCGCCTCACGGAACGGCACATCGGACGGCTGCCACAAGGGCCTGGCACAGGTGTGACGAGGGCCAAGCGCCGGCTGCATGCCGGGCGGATCGTCTTCGGCGTGTTCGCGGTGCTGCTGGCGGCATTGGTGCTGTTGGTGTTCGGCGCATGGAATTGGGTCGACGGACGGATCGGCCGCGACCAGTGGCTGACTTCCATGGCCGATTCGTCCGGTGCGACGAGTTGGCTGCTCGTCGGTTCCGACAAGCGCGACAACACCGAGGGCGTCGTCGGTTCGGACGATGCGACGGTAACCGGATTCCGCACCGACACGCTGCTGGTACTCACCAAGCCGAAGAACGGCCCGAGCTCTCTGATCTCGATCCCTCGCGATTCGTTGGTCGAGGTCGAAGGCCAGTACATGAAGATCAATTCGGTGGCCCAGGTATACGGCAACAAGGCGTTGACCGGCGAAGTCGAACAGATCACCGGGCAGAAGATTGACCACGTGGCCGAGATCCAGTTCGGCGGTCTGAAGAACGTGGTGGATGCCGTGGGCGGTGTGAACCTGTGTTATGACCAGGACGTCGACGACGGCTATTCGGGACTTCAATGGCAGGCCGGATGCCATGACGCGGACGGTACGACGGCGCTTGCGTTCTCGCGTATGCGCTATTCGGACGCACAGGGTGATTTCGGCCGTGCGGCGCGGCAGCGTCAGGTCATCGCCGCGGTGATGAAGAAGGCGCTCAGCGCCGGCACGCTGCTCAATCCGGCGAAGGTCATGGCACTGGCGAACGCCGGACTGTCGTCGATCACGGTGGATGAGAGCACCGATCCCGCCACGTTGGCCGCCATGGCCTTGGCGTTCCGCGATGCGACGGGGTCCGGCGGCGTGACCGGCAGCCTGTACTGGTCCAATCCCGATTATTACGTCGACGGGGTCGGATCCTCTGTGCTGCTGGACGATTCCGCGAATCTCGAATTGTTCTCCCAACTCGCCTCGGGCAAGCATGCCACCGGCGAGGTGGGTACACTCGCGGAAAGCTGATTGTCGGCGTGTCGCCCTGCGGAGCCGTTGCCGCGTAAGGCGACACGCCGCACGATAAGCGTTCGACCACATCACCTGTTTCGGCTTGCGCGCGCCCGTGCAATGAAGCCAGACTCGAATCATGGGCACATCATCCACGCACATCGCATCGAAGCGACGGTCCGGTCTCCGTCATGGCCGTCGTCTCGCGCTGATCGCAGCGACGGCGCCGATCGCAGCCCAGATGATGATGCTCGTGGCGATGCTGGCGGAACGCCGTTGGCTGTTCGCCATGATGGTCGTGCCGGGAATCATCGGATGCGCCGCGTCGGCGGCGCTGTCATCGGTCAGAACCGATGCGGTCGCGGAAGACGACGCGAAGACGCCCAGTCACATATCCCCCGATGTCCACGACGACGGATGCGTCTTCCCCGAACGATGCCCGTCATGGGAGTCTCTGGCATTGCCATTCGCGCACGAGGAGCCGGCGCTGTGGCGGCACATCGTGCGCGTATGGCTGCAAGGTGGCGAGTCTCGTCATCATGCGCTTCGCGCGACCGTCGGCGTCCGGACGGACGGCCCGTTCGAGATCGATCTCGTCGGCCAGGGCCCGCACGCGCTGGTGGCGGGCACGACCGGCTCAGGCAAATCCGTGCTGTTGCAGACCTGGTGCATCGCGTTGGCATGCCGGTATCCCGCCGACCGGCTGAACTTCGTATTCCTTGATTTCAAGGGCGGTTCGGCGTTCAACGGACTTGCCCGTCTGCCCCATGTGGTGGGCAACGTGTGCGATCTCGACCTCAGCCATGCCGTGCGGGCCCTGGAGTCCATCGAGGGCGAACTGCGCAGACGGGAGCGGCTGGTGGCCGAGCGGCGCGTCGGGGATGTCCGGCAGCTGCGTGATCCGCCGCCGAGGCTGCTGATCGTCGTGGACGAGTTTCACGCACTGCGCAGCCAACTGCCCGATTCCGTGGATCGGCTGGTGCGTATCGCCTCGTTAGGCAGGTCGCTAGGCATGCATCTGGTGGCGTGCACGCAGCATCCGTCGGGTCAGGTGAGCGCCGACATGAAGGCGAACATCGCGATCGGCATCTGTCTGCGGGTGCGTGACGCCATGCAGTCGCGTGAACTCGTCGGTTCGGATGCCGCGGCGTCCATCAGCCCCTCATTGCCGGGGGCGGCGTACTGCCACGACGGGGAGCGGCTCGCGCCATTCCTGTGCGCGCAGGTCTCGGACATGGATTCGATCGTCAGGGCCATAGGGGTCGCGCACCGCTTCCGGGGAACGGCCATGCCCCGGCGATTGTTCAGCGCGCCACTGCCACGGTCGGTGTATGTATCCGCCGAGGATACGCCATGCGTCGTCGTGTCGGAATCAGGCCATCGTCTGGTCGGGTTCGGCCTGTCCGATGACGGCGTCACGCTCGGCACCGCGCGGATACGCATCGCCGACGGCAACGTCGCGATCATCGGCCAGCACGGGCGCGGCAAGTCGACGCTGATCCGTCTACTGCTCGAAGCGCTGCGGAATGAACCGCACATGCAGCTGGTGTTCAGCCGGGCGGAACACGGCGGGATGATCCGCAAGATCGTGCACCGGACTCAGTCTGAAACGCCGACCATATTGGAACCGTTCGCCTCGCACAAGACGACTTCGGGCACACGGCAAGACGTGGATGGCCCTCCCGCATGCCCTCACACGGTATGGTTGGCGGACGATGCCGACCCACTGTTCGACCCGATCGGCTCGCATCCCCTGCGCGACGAGTTTCACCGTGCGCTGCTCAGTCCGGATATGACGGTCGTGTTCGCCGTCGGCACATCGCGTCATGTCCGGGTTCCCGAGCATTGCGCGACGCGCATCGTGTTCCCGACCGCGGATCGGCCGACAGACTTGATGAACGGCATTCCGCCCGAGGTCCTCGGCCGGTTCACACCGGAGGATTTCGACACGGCCGGGCGGGCCGTGCTGCTCGAGCGGGGACGGGCCAGTCCCGTCCAGTGCTTTCTTTTACGCTCCGTTGGCGAAAGCTCTTGAAAAGTCGCCGATTTCGTGGTTACCTGTGTAATGGATTTTTACAACGGGCCCGCGGGGCCTCAAGGAAGGCAAGACAATGAGCAGTGCTTTTGACTGGCGCGCCAAGGCTGCGTGCCGCGACAAGGATCCGGAGCTGTTCTTTCCGGTAGGCAACACGGGGGCGGCATATCAGCAGATCGAGGAGGCCAAGGCCGTGTGCCGCACCTGCAAGGTGATCGACGCGTGTCTCAAGTGCGCGCTGGAGACCAATCAGGATTACGGCGTGTGGGGCGGTCTGAGCGAGGACGAGCGCCGCGCCCTGAAGCGTCGTGCGATGCGCGCCCGCCGTTCTCAGGCGTTGCAGAACCTCTGACGCATTCGCAGACTCACCGGGAAGGCCCCGGCAGCATCACCGCTGCCGGGGCCTTCCCATGTTCACGTGCATTCGAAACGGGCCGGCGTCGTTTCCGCGTGGCGATTTTGTCTTGGCCGGGCTGCGCCCGTCAGAACGAAACCGCCATGCGCCCGTTCGAACCGCCTATTCTTCCTGGGCCGCGCGCAGTCTCATTTCGAGCACCACGCGCGTGCCGCCCTCGCGGCGCGGCTCCCAGCGCACGCTGCCGCCGAAGTCGTTGGTGACGAACGTGTTGATGATCTGCGTGCCGAGACCCGAACCGGAGGAGCGCGCCATGCCATGGCTCTCCTCGTTGGCCAAACCCGATCCGTCATCCTCGACCACCACGTTGAGGTTCGCACCCGAACGGCCCACGGAGATCACGATGTGGCCTTCCTTGCGTCCCTCGAAGCCGTGCTCCACCGCGTTGGTGATGAGCTCGGTGAGCACAAGAGACAGCGGCGTGGCGTCCTGTGCGGGCATCATGCCGAACTGGCCGACGTATTCGATGTTGATGTGTTGGTCGCGCATCGTAGCCAGATCGACGCTCATCTTGAGCAGGTTGGAGATCACCTTGTCGAAGTCGACGATCTCGTCGGCGGTCTGGCTCAGTCCCTCGTGCACCATCGCGATGGTCTGCACGCGGCGCTGAGCCTCCTCCAGCTCCTTCTTGACCTCCTCCGACTTGGTCTTGCGCGCCTGAAGACGCAGCAGCGCGGAGACGGCCTGCAGGTTGTTCTTGACGCGATGGTGGATCTCGGAAATCGTCGCGTCCTTGGTCTGCAGCTCCTGCTCACGGCGGCGCAGCTCGGTCACATCGCGGCACAGCACGATGGCGCCGGTGCGTCCGTTCGCATCGAACAGCGGCATGGAGCGCATGGACACGGCGGAGTTGTTCGCGTTGAGTTCGGAGTCCACGGCTGCTTTGCCGCTCAGAACCAGCGGCAGGGATTCGGGCAGCGGGTCGTTCTCGTGCAGCAGCTGGGTGCCGACCTCGCTCAGCAGCTTGCCCTGCATCGGGTCGAGCGAGCCGAGACGGCGGAAGCAGCTGATCGCGTTCGGCGAGGCGTAGCGCACCACGCCATCGGCCGCCAGCACGATGAAGCCGTCGGCCACGCGCGCGTTGTGGCGCTGGCTCATCACCGAATCCATGTACGGGAACTGCCCGCGCGGGATCATCTCGTAAAGCTGCTTGCCGGCGTTGATGCTTTCGGACTCGTTGCGGCCGTTGGATTCGCGAGTCGCCATGTTCGTCTCGCGCACCACCAGGCCGAGCGTCTTGCCGTTGTGGTGTACCGGCGCGTATACGTTGCACACCGTGGACTTGCCGACGTTGCGCAGCACGGTGGAACGGAATACCACGGCCGAACGCATCGCCGCGTCGAGTTCGCCGATCATGTCTTCGGGCACCGGTTTGCCGACCACATCCTCGGCGCGCAGCGTCGCCACTGTGGATGGGCGGCACTGTTCGGCCACCACGTATTCGCCGTTGCCGTTCTGCAGGATGAGCAGCAGGTCGGCGAAGCTCAGGTCGGCGATGACCTGCCAGTCGGCCACCAGATGATGCAGCCATTCACGGTCGGTGCTGTCGAAATCGGGCCGCGTTGCGAGTACTTGTGTGAAATCTGCCATGCTGTCCATCATACGCAATGCCGTACCGTTGCGTCCGCCGCAAAATCGTATGCGCAGGTCGGGCGAACCGGCATCGTTGACCATCAGACAGGGACTGGAGCACCGTTCCCACCCCGCGTTTCTTGACAAATATTTAAGTTACGTTAACGTAGGTTACGTTAGCGTAGGTTAAGATGATAGTGACCGCCGACCGGACGTGCCGGCGAACGTCGATAGGGAGGAAACGATGGCAGTCTCCGAGGACGAGGTCGCACGCAAGCGCGCGGCGATACAGGCGGCGCGCGACGCCGCGACCGAGGCGAGGGAGGCGGCGCTCAAAGCCAAGGCCGATGCGGTACGAGTCAGGGCCCATGCCAGAGCGGAACGCATCCGCCGTCGCGGCGAGGAGCATGCGCTGTCCGTGATCGCCAAGGCGGAGGCCCGCGCGGCGCGGCTCGAGGGCATCTCCCCCGCCGAGGTCGAACGCAAGATCCGTCTCGACGTGCATGGTCGTCCGAAGCCGCTGCTGCGCGGCTGGATCCATGCAGTGGCGGCACCGCTCGCACTGGCCGCGGGCATCGTGCTGATCTGCCTCGCCCAAGGGGCCGGCCTCAAATGGGCGTGCGCGGTGTTCATGGTCTGCTCGCTGGTGCTGTTCACCAATTCGGCGGCCTATCATCTGGGAGACTGGTCCCCACGCGTCACCGACGTGCTGCGCCGCATCGACCATATGAACATCTTCCTGCTCATCGCCGGCACGTATACGCCCGTCTCGTTCGCGCTCGAGCCGCGCTGGCGCAACGCGATCATCGCCGGCATGTGGATCTGCACACTGGTGGCGCTCGTCATCCACGTGATCTGGATCGGGGCGCCCCGCTGGCTGTACGTGATCGTGTACATCGTGTTCGGTGTGTCCGGAGTGGCGTTCATGAGCCTGTTCTGGACCTCGCCGTATGCGGGGCCGACCGTGGTGATCCTGCTGGCTGCGGGTGGCGCATGCTATATCGCCGGCGCGATCGTCTACGGGCTACGCAAGCCCGACCCGTGGCCGCGCGTGTTCGGCTTCCATGAGATCTTCCACACCGGCACCGTCGCCGGATACGCGTGTCACATGGTCGCCATTTACATGGTGATCGTCAGCCTGTGGCATTAATGCATAGTTGAACGACCAATGACATATCCGCGTGCGATTACGCACCGATATGCGAATGTCCTGTTCCCCGCATCCTGACAATGCGTGCAACAGGACATTCGCATATCTCAAGTCCGGCCAAGCCTACTCGAGCGGCTTGGCTTCCTTAACGGTCACGCTGATCGTGCGGCCGTTGGGGGCCTGGTAGCTGACGGTGTCGCCGGCCTTGGCGCCCATGATAGCCTTGCCGATCGGAGAGTCCTCGCTCAGCACGTCGTATTCGGTGACGGACGCCATGTCGCGCGCGCCGAGCACGTACGTCATCTCGTTGCCGGCGAGCTCAATGGTCACCAGCGAGCCGTTGCCGACGATGCCGGCCTTCGGAGCCTCGACGATCTTCGCGTTGCGCAGCTTGACAGTCAGCTCGTTGATACGTCCCTCGTTCTTGCTCTGCTCCTCACGGGCGGCTTGATAGCCGCCGTTCTCGGACAGATCGCCTTCGGCACGGGCCGCGGCGATGCGCTTGGTGATCTCGTCGCGATACTGACCCTCGCGGTAGGCGAGCTCGTCCTTCAGCTTGTCGTAGGCATCCTGCGTGAGCGGGACGACTTTCTCTTCAGCCATGTTGTCCTCCTTGGTCAAAGTCTGTCAACGATGTTGTATGGTACGAAAAAAGCGCCGACTTGCGCCGGCGCGTCCACGTTTCGGGCAAAACGCGATCGGACCGGACACAGTGCCGGCCCGGATGTCAGCGGGTCGAAATGATGTCGATCACGAACACGAGCGTGTCGCCGCCGCCGATGCCGGCCTGCGGGACGCCGCGCGAGCCGTAGCCGTACTCCGGCGGGATGGAGACGACCAGGCGGGAGCCGACGTTGTGGCCCGGCACGGTCTGATCCCAACCCTTGATGACCTGGCCGACGCCGATGCCGAAGCTGGCCGGCTGGTGACGGTCGAAGCTCGAATCGAACGGCTCGGACTTGCCCCAGACGACACCGTGGTAGTTCACGGTCACGGTGTCGCCACGACGTACCATCGGGCCGTCGCCTTCGACCAGTTCCACGGCCTTGAGTCCGGCCGGAGCCTCGCCTTCGAACTCGATGACCGGAGCGGCGCCGAATTCGGCGTTGACCTTGGGCATATTCGCCATGTGTTCCTCCTTAGTGACGCACAATGTACACGAGGATACCCGCCGATGCGCGGGCACGCAACCGCAACCGGGTCAGCATTCGACTACGTTGACGGCCAAGCCGCCCTCGGACGTCTCCTTGTATTTGGCCATCATGTCCTCGCCGGTGTCCTTCATGGTCTTGATGGCCTGGTCGAGGCTGACGATGTGCGAACCGTCGCCGAGCATGGCCATGCGCACCGCATTGATGGCGGTGTTCGCAGCCATCGCGTTGCGTTCGATGCACGGGATCTGTACGAGTCCGCCCACCGGGTCGCAGGTCAGTCCCAGATTGTGTTCGATGCCGATCTCGGCCGCGTTCTCGACCTGCGCCGGCGTGCCGCCCATCACCGCGCACAGGCCGGCGGCGGCCATCGAACAGGCGACGCCCACCTCGCCCTGGCAGCCGACCTCGGCGCCGGAGATCGATGCGTTGCGCTTGAACAGATAGCCGACCGCACCGGCCGTCAGCAGGAACGTCACCACGCCGTCCTCGTTCGCGGAATCGACGAAATGCCAGTAATACTGCAGCACGGCGGGAATGATGCCGGCGGAACCGTTGGTCGGGGCGGTCACGACGCGCCCTCCTCCGGCGTTCTCCTCGGAGACGGCGAGCGCGAACAGGTCCACCCATGCGGCGTCGGACGCTTCGAGCGCGGCGTCGAGCCGATGGCTGCGTTTGAGCACGTCGCTGTTGGCGGCGAGCCGCGCGTACATTTTCGGGGCCCTGCGCGGCACGTCGAGTCCGCCGGGAAGGGTGGCAAGCTCGCTGGTGCAGCCGTTGGTCACGCAGTCACGCATGGTATTCCAGACCTTGAGCAGGTCGGCGCGCACGTCGTCGGCGGGGCGCGCGGCGGTTTCGTTGGCCCAGACGAGTTCGGCGATGGACAGGTCGTGTTCGCGGCACAGCGCGACGAGTTCGTCGCCGGTCGTGAAATCGTATGGTGCATGCGGGCCGAAATCGGTGGATGCCGATTCGTCGTCGTCAGCGAACGAGGTACCTGCCGGCGGGCGGTCATGGATGCCGATCATGAGGTCATCGGGGTGCCCTTGCCGTATGAAGCCGCCGCCGATCGAATACCAGACCTGTTCGTCGAGCAGGTTACCCGCGGCGTCGAACGCCTGAAAGCGCATGCCGTTGGGGTGCGCGGCCATGCGCTGCCAGCGTTCGAATACGATGTCCCGGTCGTAATCGAAGCCGACCGGATGACGGCCGTCGAGATTGAGCGTGCCGCCCACCTCGCATTCCTGGCGGATGGTAAGCACATGGTCGGTGTTGACGGTGGCCGGCAGCCCGCCTTCGAGTCCTGCCATGACCGCATGGTCGGTGCCGTGGCCGAGTCCGGTCAGGGCGAGGGACCCATACAGCACGACACGGATGCGAGCGACCCGGTCAAGCACGCCGGATTCGGCGAGCGAGGACGCAAACCGCTGACCGGCGACCATCGGTCCGACGGTATGCGACGAACTCGGCCCGACACCGATTTTGAACATATCGAGAATACTGAACATCAGCTGCCAGTATAGCGACGGTTTGTGTCATGCGACGCGACGCCGGGCCCGCGGCTCGACGGATGCGCATACGGATCAGGACAGCGCGGACAGCGTCATGCCGTAGATGATGCCACCAAGAACGGCGAGCACGATCGTCGCGATGCCGGCCGCGATGACCGCGGTACGTCGATTCGCCAGTTTGCCGGGCAGGATCGCGCCGAAGAAGAAGGAGACGAAGCCCGCCGCCGCGCAGTTGACACCGATGCCAAGCTTTGCAGTGCCGGTCAGAGCGATGCCTTGTGCCGGCGTGAGGACCGAGTCGATGACGGCGGGGAACACGGCGTATCCCCATGCGGCGAATCCGATCAGTCCGGCCAACGCATAGATGAACGGCAGCAATCTGGGGATGTCCAGCCGGTCGGTGAGCGATTCGACGGCCCACAGCAGCACGAATCCGACCGTGTATGCGAACGCGACGGCGAACAGGGAGGCGATGAGGAACCATGGCAGCGGCACGAACGCGCCGCCGGACATCTTCACATAGATCGGGGCGCTGATCAGCTCGCATACGCACAGCACGGCCGCGATGACGATCGCCTGCATCAGCATCGTGGGCAGCGAGTCCTTCGATTCACGGCGTACATCCAACCAACCGGCCATATCCGTTCCTTTACTCCCCGGCCACGTTCCGCAGCCGTCCGGCAACAACGCCGGCCAGTCTACCGGCCAAAAGAAAACGCCGTGTTTCCGATCGAATAAGGTGCCCCTGGCGGGACTCGAACCCGCAAGCCGAAGCGATCGATTTTAAGTCGACTGCGTATACCATTTCGCCACAGGGGCGTTGACCCGCGAACAGGCCAACCGTATTATTGTACGTCATCTTTCGGCATGTGCCGACAAGCGGCGTCCGTCATCGTCAGGCTCGTTGCGCGAGCAGTCGGCGGCCGTAGTCGAGCACGATGCCGTCGAGCAGGCCATGCTCGCTGGCGACGAACGAGTCGATCGGCTCGCCGTGGTCGGCTTCGGCCGCGGCGGACACCTTGGCGAGCACACGGTTCCATACGAGCGCGCCACCACCCACCACGTCGATGCGGCCGGGATGGATGGTCTTGTATTCGCGGCGCTCGGCACGTGTCATGCGCAGGAACCGATCGTCCACCTCGTAGGCATCCTCGTTGCGCACGCGCACGCCGTCGACCGCACGGTGATCATATTCCTTGAGACCGAGCGTGAGCGCAGTCATGGTGGTGACGGTGCCTGACACGCCGATGAGCGTGCGCGTTCTTCCGGCCGGCACAGTCCGGAACGCCTCGTCGATATGCTCATCGATGTCGGCGATCGCCTCGCCGATTTCGGCTTCGGTCGGCGGGTCGGTGTGCAAGTGACGTTCGGTCATGCGCACCGAGCCGATGTTCATCGAATATGCGGCCTGAACCTGCGTGTCGGGAGCGGTCACGCCGTCGCCGCCGAGCACGAGTTCGGTCGAACCGCCACCGAGATCGACCACGAGGAACGGGGCCGGCAGATCGCCGCGCGGCGCGACGCTGGTCGCGCCGAGGAAGCTCAGATCAGCTTCCTCCGTGCCCGGGATGACTTCGGGACGCACGCCGAGGATCCGTTCGATCCTGTCCTCGAACTCGTCGCGATTGTCCGCATCGCGCGTGGCCGAGGTGGCGACGAACCTCAGTCCATCCACCTGATGCTGGGCGAGGATCGCAGCGAATTCGGTGGCCGCCGTATAGGCACGTTCCAGTGCTTCCTCGGCGAACCGGTGCGTCTTGTCCACGTCCTGGCCGAGTCGTATCACGCGCAACGTACGCGGCACGATGTCACGCATGCCGTGTTCGTCCACCCGCGCGATCTTCAAACGGATCGAATTGGTGCCGCAGTCGATGCCGGCCACGATTACCGAACGCTGTTCGTCGTTCATCGAACATCCTCTCCTTGCATTGTCTGGTTCATGCCGTTCGGGCTTTTCGACCTTTGCCGAGCCTATTCAGCGTCCACCGCGCAACGGCATACGGCCGGGTCGAATTCGTCGGCGATGCGGGACAGGGTCATGTCGCCGATCGGGTTCGCGCCGGCGCCCATCACAAGCGTCTGCGCGAGCAGCGCATGCAGGCATTTGACGCGCACGGGCATGCCGCCCGCGCTGATGCCGGCGATGTGCTCCTCGCTGTCGCCTAACCGTTGCGCCAGTTCATGCCGAAAGGCGAGATACAGGTCATGCGCACGCCGGTAATCGGCACGCAGCTGCTCCCCCTCCTCGTCGGGCACGGCGAGCAGATCGTTGTACTCGGCCATTACGCCGTTCGCCTCCACATGGGAGACTGCCTTGACCGCTTCCGGACTGGTCAGATAGCAGGTGGTGGGGAACGGGATGCCGCCCGGAAGCACGGGGCGGGTCACGACGGCGAGCGGACGGCCGCATACGCAGCGCGCACCGACTGCGACCATGCCACGCGGATACCGTCCGAGCTGTCGTTCGACGACGGCAATGTCATGATCGGTGGCGGGGTCGTTCATGCACCGGTCGACCAGCCGCGAAGCCTGGTCGAGAATCGCCTGGTCGATGCCGTCGGCGGGGGTGTGTGCTGGATTCGTCACTGTTGCTGATCCTCCGTGGTGTGGTCGGTTTCGGTGCTTCCGGTGCCATCGGAAACGTTGTCTTGCGTGGTGCCCGAAGTGCCGTTCGCATTCTTCTGGTCATTGCCGGCAGTGGTCGCCTCATCGGCCTTCTTGTCCGCTTGTTCGAACGAATAGGCCAGTTCACTGTACCAGGGCAGCGATTTCTTGCCGGAATCCTCGTCGCCGGTATCGGTCTTGTCGTTCGGCGCGGATCCGGTGACGGCCTCCGGGTGCAGCACATGCACGACCTGTTCGCCGGGAAAGACGAAGCCGAGCTTGTCGCGAGCCTGCGCCGCGACATAGGCTTTGTCGTTCCACCGGGCGATATCGTTTTCCAGATCCTGTTTCTTTGCGATGAGCGCGGCCTCCTCACGCTTGAGACCGTTGAGTTCGGAGACGCTGATCGCATACGTGTAGAACGTCGACAGCAGCTGGATGGCCCCCAACGCGACGATGAACAGGGCGACGAAGAATACGATGGGACCGCTGCTGCGGGTTTTCGCCTTGGCCGCGGTGCGTCGCGTTCCGCGCTTCGCACTCGGCGCGGACGCACCCCGGGCCGCACGACCGTTCCGTGTGGCGCCCGATGCCGTGGTCTTACGGGTTTTGCCGGGGGATGCGCCGGGATTCGATCGTGATCTCATAGGCAATAAAAATACCCGCCGCATTCGACGGGGAATGCGGCGGGCATTGCACACTATGCGACCTTCATGAAGCGAATGGCCTTATGAAGGTTCGTCACAGGCTCACTTGGCCAAGTACTTCTTGCAGGCCTTGAACGCGCTGTAGCCGGCGTACTTCGCGGTGGAGCCGAGCTCCTCCTCGATCTCCAGCAGGCGGTTGTACTTGGCAACGCGCTCGCCACGGGCCGGGGCACCGGTCTTGATCTGGCGGGTGTTCTTGGCAACCGCGAGATCGGAGATGGTGGTGTCCGGGGTCTCGCCGGAACGGTGGGAGACCATGGAGGTGTAGCCGTTGGCCGTAGCCAGCTCGATGGCGTCGAGGGTCTCGGTGACAGTGCCGATCTGGTTGAGCTTGACCAGCAGGGAGTTGGCGGCGCCGAGCTCGATGGCCTTGGCCAGGCGAGCCGGGTTGGTCACCAGCAGGTCGTCGCCGACGAACTGCAGACGATCGCCGAGCAGCTTGGTGATGGCGGTCCAGTCTTCCCAGCCCTCTTCGTTGAACGGATCCTCGATGGAGACGATCGGGTACTCCTCGATGAGCTGCTCGTAGAAGTCGAGCATGTACTGGGAGTCGCGCTCGTCACCCTCGAAGTGGTACTTGCCGGTCTCCTTGTTGTAGAACTCGGAGGAGGCGACATCGAGGGAGATGCCGATCTGCTTGCCCGGCTCGTAGCCGGCGGCGGAGATGGCGTCCATGATGTAGTTCAGGGAGTCCTTGTTGGACTTCATCTTCGGGGCGAAGCCGCCCTCGTCGCCGAGGCCGGTGTTCAGGCCCTGCTTCTTGAGGACGTTCTTGAGGGTGTGGTAGACCTCGACGCCGGCCTGCAGGGCCTCGGAGTAGGAGTCGAAGCCGTACGGGGAGATCATGTACTCCTGGATGTCGGTCGCGAAGTCGGCGTGGGCGCCGCCGTTCATGATGTTCATGTTCGGGACCGGCAGGATGTGGCCGTTGGTGCCGCCGATGTAGCGGTACAGCGGTTCGTCGGCGGACTCGGCGGCGGCGTACAGGGCAGCCAGGGAGACACCGAGGATGGCGTTGGCGCCCAGACGGCCCTTGTTCGGGGTGCCGTCGAGCTCGATCATCAGGTCGTCGAGAGCGCGCTGGTCGGAGGCATCCATGCCGATGACCTTCGGAGCGATCTCCTCGTTGACGGCCTTGACCGCGTTCAGAACACCCTTGCCGCCGTAGACGGACTTGTCGCCATCGCGACGCTCCCAAGCCTCGGCCTCACCGGTGGAGGCACCGGACGGGACCAGACCCAGGCCGCGGGCGCCGTCTTCGGTGTCGAGGACGACCTGGACGGTCGGGTTGCCACGGGAATCGAGAATCTGACGCGCGTACACGCTTTCAATTGCTGCCACAACTACTCCTTTAACGTATAGGTTGTGATGACAGCCTTAAGAATACCGGGCTTTGTGGACGACGCGCAAGATCGCGCGACACGATTATGTGAGCGCTCACAACCTTGCGGCTCCGCCATGCCACCGGTCATCCGCCATTCACTTGCCGTTCATGTTCGCAGTCCGCATGCGGTCATGCGCCTACGTGTCACATCGCGCGGACTACGCCATCGGACGGCCTCGCCACGCGCGACGGATCCACATCACAGGATCTGTTCCATGCCGATCTTGTACGGTTTGAGTCCCATCCGCTCATAGAACGCCTGCGCTCCCGGATTGCACGACCACACGTTGAGCGTCACGTTGTAGCAGCCGGCGTCCCGCGCGAAATCGAGCACATGCCGGTACAGCGTGGTGCCGACGTGCCGACCGCGGGCCGACTCGTCCACACAGATGTCGTCGATGTACAGCGTGGTGATGTCGGTGAGGATATGACTGTGCTCGTGCCGTTCGAAGATGCAGAACGCGTAACCGTACAGCGTCGCGTCGTCGGCAGCGAACATACCGAACACCGGGGTCTCGTCGTTCGCGAGGATGCCGGCCAGTTCATCGTCCGTGTATTTGGTGACGCCGGTGTTGAACAGGTCCGGGCGGCCCCGGTGGTGGACTTCCAGCACCTCGCGCAAGAGTTTGTGCAGTTGCGGGATGTCGCGCGTCTCGGCGCGGCGGATATGCATGCCGTCCGCGGCGGGCTGCGGTTCGCCGCCGTCGATGTTTCCGACGCTCTCGTTGATCACGTCATCGGGTTCGTTGCTCATAACCGTCCAGTGTAATGCGCCGCATTACGGACGTTCGCTTCGGCACGGCGGACGGCGGACAATGGAAGACAAGAAGGACCCATACCGGGTCCCGCGGGACAAAGGAGTCGTCATGAACAGCCTCACCGCACGCTCATCGGGTATCATCCGCACCATCGCCGCGCTGACCGCGATGCTGTTGTGCACGGGACTTGCCGGCTGCGGCACACCGTCCGCCGCGACATCCACCGCGCCATCACAAACTGGCACGACCACCGGCACCACGTGCAAGGGACGCGACGAGCATGTGCAATACGACTGGCAGTGGTTCGACACGATCGATGATCTGACGGCGTCATCCGACCGGATCGTCTACGCGCGCATCGTCTCGTGCTCCGAACCGCCGGCGCAGGACGACGGATACGACACCACGATCAAGGCCGAGGTGCTCGGCGCCGCCAACGGCAACGACGCGGATCCGACGGACGGACTGCCGAAGTCCGGAGACATCATCAGCATGCACGGCTACACCGCCTCCGGGTCGGGAGCCGGCAAGCTCTCCGTCGGCGGCGAGTACGTGTTCTTCCTCTCCTACCACGACGGCACGTACGCACAGCTGACGCCCGCGCTCAGCACGTTCGAGGTGACGGACGCCGATCGGAACACGCCGACGAACATCCGCAACGTGGATGGCTCGTTCCCGCTGTCCGCGACGATCGCCGTCAAGCTCGGCATCACGGACGAGCACAAGCTGACCGTGTCCGAACCGGTCAGCGACGACGATGTCAGGCGCATGGCCGCCGTCAATCAGGCGGTCGGATTCGACGACGACATGACGCACGACGAGAATGCCGATGTGGTCAATTCGTCGAAGGCATCGTGGTGGTCGGCGGCCACCGTGGACAAGAACGGCGACACCGTGCCGCCAGCCGCGACCGCCATCATGTCGCTGACCCCGGTGCCGGTCGGCAAGTACCGGCTGACAATGGTCTGCTCCGGCACCGGCAGCTTCGACGCCGAACTGACCGTTGACGAAGCGAGCACACAACATAGGACGATCAGCTGCACGCCGGACAACGTGGCGAGCAGCACCATCGACATAACCGTCTCCGACGCCGGCGAGAAAAGCTGGATTCGCTTCACCCCGACCGACGACACCAAGGCCGCCGGAGGATTCCGCTTCGACAAGATCGGCTGAGCTCCATTGCGAGCAGTGGCGCATGACTTATCCGGTCATGCGCCACTGCTCATGTCAGACGGCGGGTCCCGTCATTCGCCCGACCCGCCGTATCCTACGACGCCAGTATCGTGAACGCCATGAATTCCGTGATCATGGTCAGAAACCACAAACCGGCCATGCCAAACGGATAACGCCAGTACGGGTGACGCAGGTTCCTGACACGCATGCATCGCCAGCACACCAGCGTCAGTATGGGGAGGAACGGAACCAGCAGGATGAGCACCAACCGTTGCGGCAGATCGATCGTCCCGTGGGTCATCGAACCAGGTGCGACCCAGATGACGAACCAGGCCAGATACAACAGCCAATCCGCATGAATCCGCGTCAACCGGACGGCCAGACGATCCACCCGCTCCATACTGCGAGATATCGGCTTCATCTCAGGTTCCTTCCCGTCGGCCGGATATACGGTCTTCCGCACGCCGGTTGCTTGACGCCGGCGGTCCTGCAATTTCGGACGGCCTTACGGCCGCGCTTCGCTGGCTCGCCTGTCGGCTCACACACCGGTCCACGAATGGCGCTGCCGTTCACCTACTTTTTCTTCGGACTCCATGCGAAGTCGTTGAGGAGGTCGCTGGTCCAGTCCATGACCATCTCGCCGCTCATGGGGCCGGAACCGAGCGAGCCGGCGAATGGGGCGGGGATCGTGTACGTGTGTGTGAGCGGACGGTACTGCGCGCCGCGGTAGATGCGGTTGATGCGCATCTGGATGGATTCGGGCGGGTCGATCTTGCCGACGCGCACGTTCTTGCCTTGCGCGATGATCTCCGAAATGCCGAGCTTGCGCGCCTTCATGCGCAGCCGCGCCACGCCGAACAGCGTCTCGAACTCCTCGGGCAGCTTGCCATAGCGGTCCGTGAGCTCTTCCGCCAGTTCGCGCAGATCGTCCTCAGTGTGGGCGGCGGCGAGCTTGCGGTACGCTTCGAGCCTGAGCTTGTCGGAATCGATGTAGTCGACCGGAATCGACGCCTCGATCGGCAGGTCGATGGTCACCGCCAGCGGTTCGACGCTAACTTCCGGCGCTTTGTACGCCTCGACGGCCTCCGAGACCATACGGATGTACAGGTCGAAGCCGACGCCTTCGATGTGCCCGGACTGTTCGTCGCCGAGCAGGTTGCCGGTGCCGCGCAGCTCCAGGTCCTTCATGGCCACGTCGAAGCCTGACCCGAGCGCCGTGTTCTGCGCGATGGTGGCGAGACGGTCGTGCGACTGCTGGGTCATCGGCTTGGCCGGATCGTACAGGAAGTACGCGTACGCGCGCTCCCTGCCGCGGCCGACGCGTCCGCGCAGCTGGTGCAATTGCGAGAGGCCGAACTTGTCGGCGTTGTCGACGATGAGCGTGTTCGCGTTCGAGATATCCAGACCGGTTTCGATGATCGTGGTGCACACGAGCACGTCGATGTCGCGATGCCAGAAGTCGCGGATGATCTGGTCGAGCTGCTTCTCCCCCATCTTGCCGTGCGCGATGCCCACGTGCGCCTCGGGCACGAGCTCGTGGATCTTCGCCGCGGTCTTCGAGATGTCCTGCACGCGGTTGTGCACGAAGAACACCTGGCCGCCGCGCAGCAGCTCGCGCCGTATGGCCGCGGTGACCTGCGCATCCTCGTATGCGCCGACGTAGGTCAGCACCGGCAGACGATCCTCGGGCGGGGTCGCGAGCGTCGACATCTCGCGGATGCCGGTCACGGCCATTTCCAGCGTGCGCGGGATAGGCGTCGCGGACAGCGACAGCACGTCCACGTTCGTGCGCAGCGCCTTGAGCGTCTCCTTGTGCTCGACGCCGAAGCGCTGCTCCTCGTCGATGATGACCAGACCGAGATCCTTGAACTTGATCTTCGGATTCAACAGCTTGTGCGTACCGATCACCACGTCGACCGCACCGGATTCGAGTCCCTCGATCGTCTCGTTGATCTCCTTGGTCGTCTGGAAGCGGCTCATCGCCGCGACCGTGACCGGGAAGCCCTCGTAGCGCTCGGAGAACGTCTCGTAATGCTGCTGGACAAGCAGCGTGGTCGGCACGAGCACGGCCACCTGTTTGCCGTCCTGGATCGCCTTGAACGCGGCGCGCACGGCGATCTCGGTCTTGCCGAAGCCGACGTCGCCGCAGATCAGACGGTCCATCGGCACCGGCTTCTCCATATCGGCCTTGACCTCGTCGATCGTTGTCAGCTGATCGGCCGTCTCCTGATACGGGAACGCATCCTCCAGCTCCTTCTGCCACGGGGTGTCGGGGCTGAACGCGAAGCCGGGCGTACGCTGGCGCGCCGAATACAGTTTGACCAGGTCCTCGGCGATCTCGTGCACGTGCTTGCGCGCCTTCGCCTTGGTTTCGGCCCAGTCGGAACCGCCGAGCTTGTTGAGCTTGGGAACCTCCGCGCCGATGTATTTGCTGATCTGGTCGAGCTGGTCGGTGGGGATGAACAGTTTGTCGGCCGGGGCGCCGCGTTTGCTCGGCGCGTATTCGATGACGAGGTATTCGCGTGTGCTTTTGTTTGCGCCGGTGCCGATCTCGCGCTGTTTCATGCCGACGAACCGGCCGATGCCGTGCTGTTCGTGCACGACGAAGTCGCCGGGCTTCAGTTCCATCAGGTCGATGGCCTTGCGACGGCGTTTCGGTGTTTTCGTTTGCCCCGCGGCGGACGAACGGCCGGTCAGGTCGCGTTCGGTGAGCAGCGCAGCCTTCGCGGCCGTGTCGACGAAGCCGTCGATGGCCTGCGAGCGGATGACGTCGAACGAGGCGATGCCGGTCTCGTTGATCGCGCGCTTCAACCGCGCGAGCGTGCCCTGCGCGGCGGCGGTGACGGTGACGTGGTATCCGGCGTCGATCAGTCCTTCGATGCCGGCGGCGGCCTTCGCCTCGTCGCCGCGGTACTCGCCGGGAGTGCGTGCGGCGAGCTGCACATGGTTCGGCATGCTCGTGTCCACGCCGAAGCTGGACAGGTTCCACACGTCGTGTTCCGAGTACGCGAGCGCGTTGACGGTATCCTCGAAGTCAAGGAAGCTGGCCTGGTCGAACGTGATCGGGGCGCCCGCGCCGTGGCCGGACGCGGCGACGTGCCAGCTGGCGGCGAGGAATTCGTTCGCGGTTTTCGCGAGGTCTTCGGCGGCGCGGCGCAGTTTTTCCGGGTCGGACAGCATGACGACCGCATGTTTGTCGAGCATGCCGGTGACCGGTTCCATGTCGTCGATGAGTGCGGGCATGAGCGATTCCATGCCTTCGACGGGGATCGCGCCTGCGATGGATTCGAGCATGTCGTCGGCGTTCGGGATCTGGCCGATGAGGCTCTTCGCACGGTCGCGCACGGCCTGGGTCAGTTGCAGTTCGCGGCAGGGCGTGGCCCAGATGATGCGGATGCCGTCGCCGTAGGTGCGCTGGTCGGAGGCGTGGAATTCACGGATCGTGTCGATTTCGTCGCCGAAGAATTCGATGCGCACCGGATGCGGCGCGGTGGGCGGAAAGACGTCGATGATGCCGCCGCGTACGGCGAATTCGCCGCGGTCCATAACGAGGTCGACGCGTGTGTATGCGTTTTCGACGAGCCGTCGGGACGCTTCGTCGAGCGGCAGTTCCTCACCTTGGGTGAACACGAGCGGTTCGACGTCGCCGAGTCCTTTGACGACCGGCTGGATGAGCGAGCGTACCGGCATGACGAGGATGCGGATGGGGCCGAACATCGGGTTCGCCGTGCTCGGATGGGTGAGCCGGCGGAAGACGGCCATGCGGCTGGCGACGGTGTCGGCGCGGGGGCTGAGCCGTTCGTGCGGCAATGTCTCCCACGCTTCGAGCTGGGCGATCTCGTTCGGGTCGCCGTCGTACCAGGAGCGCAGCGAGTCGACGGTTTCCTCGGCTTCGCGGCCCGATGCGACGACGAGCACGACCGGCTTGCGGTGCGCGACGGCCGCGGCGAGCGCCGGGCGCAGTCCTTCGGGGGCTCCGACGGTGATGATCGGGCTGGTGTTGCGGTCGGTATACGCTTCGATGTCGCCGGCGGCAAGCTTGTGGAAGGTGTCGTCGCGCTCGAGCGCGGCGAGCACGCCGGCCAGCGAACCGTTGACCAGCGCGTTGTGCGTCGCCTGAGCGTCAGCGGCCATTGAACTTCTCCTGGGTCTTCGCCAGTCCGTTGAAGATGATGTCTTCGGCGGCGTCCGCGCCGTCGGCGAGGAAGTCGGGCAGCTGCTTGCGCTGGTCGGGGCCGAATCCGCCGAGCACCCAGTTGATGGTGTTGTCATGCGCGTTCGCGCCGCGCTTGGCGTGGCCGACGCCCATGCGCACGCGCGCGTACTTGGGCGTGTTCAGCGCCTTGTCGATGGATTTGATGCCGTTGTGGCCGCCCGCGGAGCCACCGGCCTTGACCTTGATGCGGCCGAATTCCAGATCCATATCATCGTGGATGACGACGATATGGTCGGGCTGGATCTGGTAGTAGGCGCTGATGGAGGCGACCGCGTTGCCCGAATCGTTCATGTACGTCAGGGGCTTGGCGAGGAAGAACTTGACGGTGCGCCCCTGCAGGTTCATCGCGCCCTTGCCGAGCATGGCGAGTCCCTTGTGGTCGGAGAACGCGACCGACCAGCGTTCGGCGAGCACGTCGGCGGTCATGAAGCCCATGTTGTGCCGCGTGTCCTCGTACTTCTTGCCCGGGTTGCCCAGTCCCACGATCAGCCAGAAATCGGATGCCATGTCTATCCCCTTGTCCTCTTCATATCGTCATATTCACCGTACCGTCACGGCGCGTCGATCGTACGCAAACACACGAATCATACCCGTTCCCGCCGTCATCGAACGAACGGCGGGAACGGGCGAGCGGCAACGCTACAGAACGCGGTACCAGTAGCTCATGTCGTGAAGCGCGTCGCTGCCGGCGGTGGCCACGGCGGCGGGCAGCAGCCCGAATCGGGTGAAGCCGAACTTGCGCATGATCGCGACCGAGCCGGCGTTGTCGGCGTAGATGATGGTCGCGACGTGACGGAAGCCGCGTTCGCGGGCCGCCGCGAGTAGCCAGTCGACCATCGCGGTGCCGAGTCCCTGCCCGTGGAACCGCCCTGCGATGTAGTAGCTCAATTCGGCGATGCCGTCATAACCGGCACGCTGGTGGAACTTCGACAGCGAGCCGAATCCTGCGGTCGCGCGTTCGCCGGTCGTCGGATCGGTCACGTCGATGACGATGACCGGATACTTTGTGCGCGGGTTGTGCGAATCGACCCATGCACGGCGCGCCTCGAGCGAGACCGGTTCAAGATCGGCGGACGCTCCCCCGCGGATCACCGCCTCGTTGTAGATGTCGGCGATGGCCTGCACATCCCGCTCTTCGGCGGAACGGATCTCGTATTTCAACATGTCTGTCGTTCCCGTCACCGTTCGAGTTCGAGAGCCTTGTTGAGGGCTTCCTGAAGCTGCTTCTGGGCTTCGCCGTAGGCGGACCAGTCGCCGTTCTTCATGGCCGAGTCGGCGTCCTTCATCGCCTGCGCGGCGTCCTCAAGCGCGGCCTTGAGATCGGCGTTGGCCGACGACGAACCGTTGCCGTTCGACTGGCTGCCGGACGTACCGTTATCCTTGCCGCTGCCGTTCGTACCGGAATCCGAACCGCCGGAACCGCTCTGTGATGTGCCGTCGTTCGCATCCGTACCGCCGGTCGCGTTCTCCGCGTCGCCTGCGGCCGCGCCGGAATCGCCGCCGAACACCTGGTCGAGCGCCTCGTCGAGCGTGTCCGCGAACCCGACCTGGTCACCGAACGCGACGAGCACCTTCTTGAGCAGCGGGAACGAGGTCGAACCGCTCGATTTCACGTACACCGGCTGCACGTACACGAGACCGCCGCCGAGCGGCAGGGTGAGCAGGTTGCCGCGCACCACGTTCGTGGAGCCGGATTGCAGCAGGTTCAGTTCCTTGGACACGTCGGCGTCGGCGTTGAAGTTGTTCTGCGCCTGACCGGGACCGGGCACGTTGGAGTCCTTGGGCAGCTCCTGCAGTCGGAGCGTGCCGTAGTTCTTGCCGATCACGCCCTTCTCGGAACCCGCGTCCGAATCGACCGACAGGAAGCCAGTCAGGATCTCGCGCGTGGACGTGCCGGCGGGGATGTACGAGGAGGTCAGCGAGAAGATCGGCTCGTTCGTACCGCCGGTCTGCAATGTCAGGTAGTACGGCGGTTGCAGGATGTCCTTGGCCTGATCGGCCTCGGATTCGGTCGGGTCGACCGGCGTCTGCCAGAAGTCCTCGCCGGAGAAGAACTGGTTCGCGGAGGTCACGTGGTACTTGGCGAGCAGTTCGCGCTGCACCTTGAAGAGATTTTCGGGGTAGCGCAGGTGGCTCATCAGGTCGCCGGAGATCTCGGAGACGGAGTGGTACTGGCCGGGGAAGATCTGCTGCCATGCCTTGATGACCGGATCGTTCTCGTCCCACACGTACAGGTCGACCGATCCGTCGTACGCGTCGACGGTGGCCTTGACCGAGTTGCGAATGTAGTTGGCCTGCTGCGAGCCGAGCCCCTTGACGGTGTCCGACGTCTCGGTGGTCGAATCGGCGGTGGCCGAACCCAGATCGGTCATCTGCGAATACGGATACGCGTCGGAGGTCGTGTAGCCGTCGACGATCCACTTGACGCGGCCGTCCACCACGGCCGGGTACACACGGCCGTCGAGCGTCAGGTACGGCGCGACCTTGGCGACTCGCTCTTTCGGGGAACGGTCGTACAGGATCTGCGACGCGGAGGTCACACGGTCGGAGAACAGGATCTGGTCGGAGCCGAAACGGATCGCGTACAACAGTCGGGAGAAGATGTTGCCGACCGACGGGCCGCCGTCGCCCTTGAACGTGGTGGTCGCACCCTCCGAGCCGGTCGGATAGTCGAACTCCCACGACTTGGTGCCTTCCGGCGCGCCGACGATCGAGTATTCGGTCGCGTTCGGCGAGAAGTAGATGCGCGGCTCGTACTTTTCGGAATCCGTGAGCTTGCCCTGGGTGGGGATGCCGGACTCGAAGAACTTCGGCTGGCCGTCGGCGGTCACCTTGTTGCCATAGGCGGCGACGATGCCGTAGCCGTGCGTGTACACGGTATGGTCGTTGACCCAGTTGCGGTTGTCGAGACCGTCGAGGTCGAGTTCGCGCGCGGCGATCACGGTGTCCTGGCTTTCGCCGTCCACATCGTACTTGTCGACGGCGAGCGTGTCCGCGAACGTGTAGTACTGCTTGGACTGCTGCAGCTGCTTGAACGTGGGCGAGACGATCTGCGGGTCGAGCAGTCGGATCTGCGCGGTGGTGTCGGCCTCGCCGGACAGCGCACCGGACTCGCCCTTGGTGGTGGCCTTATACTGCTCGACCTTCACGTCGTTCAGACCGTACGCCTGCTGCGTGGCCTTGATGTTGCGCTGGATGTACGTCGATTCCATCTCCTGCGCGTTCGGGTTGACCTTGAAGCGCTGCAACAGCATCGGCCATGCGACGGTGAGCACCATCGAGACGACGAGCGCGGCGGCGATGGCGACGACCGGCGCGCGCCACGCCTTGAGCGCGGCCACGGCGCGGACGGTGGGTTTGGCCGGGCCTTCGAGCGCGTGCGAACGCATGAGCCAGATGCCGAGGAACACACCGAGGATGGCGGTGACCGCGGCCATGATGAACGTGACCGGGATGGTGGCGTTGACGGTGGTGTAGGTCGCGCCGGTGATGCGGCTGCCCTGTTCGGTCAGGTGGGTGAACACGCCGAGCACCTGGCGGGCGGACCATGCGAGCATGTTGAGGATGAGCCAAATGGCGACCTGACGGCGGGCGCGCTTGGTGACGGCAAGGATGCCGCGGCCGTGCACGGGCATGGTGAAGCGGACGCCTCCCATGAGCACGTGGGAGATGACGGAGAACACGATGCCGACTCCGAGCAGCATGGACACGGCGGCAACCACGAGCTTCAAACCGGGCAACACGAACACGTAGAAGCCGTTGTCGAGACCGAACTGCGGGTCGGTGGTGCCGAACGACTGCGCGTTGAACATGAGCAGCACGTCGGCCCAGTTCGCATTGAACTGCGCGCCGAACACGGCGCCGACGATCAGCGAGACCACGACGGCGACACGGCGGGCGGTCTTCGAGGCAACGCCCTTGCCGATCTCGATCACGTCGCCGTTGATGCGGATCGTGGAGCCGTCGTCCGAATCGGGGCGCGCGCGAATCGCGAGCATGGCGGAGACGAAACCGGTCAGGGCCATGAGCAGCGCGTAGGCGACCCACAGGCCGACCTTGGTACCGAGCTGCGTCCACACGACGCTTTGGAAGCCGAGCTGACCGTACCACATGAGATCGGTGATGAACTGGGCGAGGCCGAAGAACAGGCCGACGATGACGACGAGCGCGAGCACGACGCCGATGAGGATCCTCGAGCCGCGGCTCACCCCGGGTATGGACGGTTGCTGCGCGATGCGTGGCGTGGCGTGGCGGCGTGGCGGCCGCGCTCCCGTACCGCCGTCATACGCCGAGGACGCGGCGTCGCCGTCCGCCTGGACGTTGAGGATCACCGGATCGTCGTCGCTGCCGTCTCCCCGGCGATCATCTTGTCGGGAGCCGTCGAACAATGGACCAAACGCATCGAAAAATGACATGTTCCCAGCGTAACGTCAGGTGCGGAACCGCTTATGCCCAGAGCTTGTCCAGAATCACCTGGCATGAGGGTCGCCATGCCGGAACGCAGGCGGAGCCGTGTGACTTGCATATGAATGAGGCTCCCTTGCGGGAGCCTCGGGATCGCGGATCATCGCATGTGTTCGGTCACAGGATGTCGGGATCGTCCTTGTCGATGGTGCCGGTGGCCTTGCCGATGGCCTTGAGGCCATGGTAGGCGACGAGGATCACGATCGTGCCGATGGCGATGCCGTTGAACTGGATGCCGCTGAACGCGAACTCGAACTGGCCGATGGCGATGATCATGACAATCGCGGCGACCATGATGTTGAGCGGCTTGTCGAAGTTGACCTTGTTCTCGACCCAGATGCGGATGCCCATCATGCCGATCATGCCGTAGAGCAAGGTGGTCACGCCGCCGAGCACGCCGGCCGGGATCGTGTTGATGATCGCACCGAACTTCGGGCACAGGCTCAGCAACAGGGCGAAGCCGGCCGCGCACCAGTAGGCGGCGGTCGAGTAGACCTTGGTAGCGGCCATCACGCCGATGTTCTCGCCGTACGTGGTGGTGCCCGAACCGCCGCCGAAGCCGGCGATCGCGGTACCGAGGCCGTCGGCGAACAGGGCGGTGCCCATCTGGTTGTCGTAGTCGCGGCCGGTCATCTGCGCGACGGACTTGACATGGCCGACGTTCTCGGCGACGAGCACGAGCACGACCGGCAGGAACATCGGCAGGATGGAGAAGTCGACCTGCGGGGTGTGGAAGTGCGGCAGGCCGATCCACGCGGCCTTGCCGATGGCGGAGAAGTCGACCTGACCGCGGGCGCAGGCGTACACGTAGCCGACGATCACGCCGAGCAGGATGTTGAGTCGGCCCGTCAGCCCCTTGAACAGCACGGCGATGAGCAGCACGGCGATCAGCGTGACGAGCGCGGTGTCGGGCGCGGCCTTGAAGTTGTTCCACACGCTCGGCGCGAGGTTGAAGCCGATGATCGCGACGATGGCGCCGTTGACGACCGGCGGCATGATGATGTCGATCCACTTCGAGCCGGCGTAATGGACGGCCACGCCGACGAGCGCAAGCAGCAGGCCGGTGACCATGATGCCGAAGCTGGCGACGGCGGGTCCCTTGTGCGCGGTGGTGACGGCGGTGATCGGCGCGATGAAGCCGAACGACGAGCCGAGGTAGCTCGGCAGCACGTTCTTGTTGATGAGCAGGAACAGCGCGGTCGACAGCGCGGTGAAGAACAGCGTGGTCGACGGGTCGAAGCCGGTGAGGATCGGCACAAGGAAGGTCGCGCCGAACATGGCGACGACGTGCTGGGCGCCGATGCCGACGGTGCGCGGCCAGGTCAGGCGTTCGTCGGGTTCGACGACCTCGCCGGGGGCGAGCGTCTTGCCGTCGCCGTGCAGCGCCCATGTGAACAGGTTCTTCATAGATGAACTCCTTCGGTTCTCTCCGAGCGGGCGCGTTACGTCATGCGCCCGCGCATCGTGAGCCATTGTAACCTGTTCACCAGTCCTTCACGTTTCGGCTTGGAACCGCACGCCGCAGATCACAGATGCGGGTCGACGGCGTGCACCACGTCCACGAGGTCGCCGTTGGACAGGGTCGGCTTCTTGAACGAACGCCAGTCGGTCACCTGCACCTCCCATTTGCCGGTCTCCTCGCTCAATACCGGACGCGCGGTCTGCTCCCAGCGGAACCGCTTGTACGTGCGTCCGGTCGCCGGATCGCGCCGCGAATAATGCAGACAGGTGCAATTCGTGATCTGCCACTCACTCGATGCGGCCCGGTGCATGAACTCCTCGTCCGAGAGATCCTCGAGCACAAGCATGAGCGCGAGCATGAGGTCGCCGTGGCTGACCATCACCACCGACTGCGCGTCGGATTTGCGATCGAGCGAGGTGAGCAGGTTGTGCACGCGGTTCTCCGCCACATCGGCGATCGACTCGCCTGCCGGCGGCCGCCAGTACAACGGGTCCGTGTTCTTGAACATCCAGTTGCGCGGATAGTTGCTGCGGAAATCGTCCTTCGTGATCGTGTTGATCTCGCCCCACGAGCGCTCCCGCAGCACGCGGTTCTCCTCCCATTTCGCCTTCGGCAGAGCCATCGTGGCTGCCGTCTCGCGCGTGCGCACGTACGGCGAGACGAGATAGCGGTCGAACAGCTGCTGCTGGTCGACAAGCCAACGACCGATGCAGTCGGCCTGTTTGCGGCCGGTCGCGGTAAGCCTCCACGAGCGGTCGGGCACGGTCACGTTATCCTGCGTGTACAGCGAGTTGTCGCCGCGATCACCGGCGCTGATGATCACGTTCGCCTCGGATTCTCCGTGGCGGATCACATACAGGTCAAGCGGCATTCCCATAAGCCGCGCTCCTTTCGTCCATATCAGTCCCGTCCTTCGCCGGCGACGTCGCCCCCGACGACGCGTCCTTGCCATTATCGGTCAGACGAACGGCAGGAAGACGCCGAGGGATGGCTATTTGATCCGGGTGATCCTATCTCCCTTGACCATGTACGCCTTGCGGGACAGATCGATCATCGGCTGGTCGAATTTGCTGTCGGTATAGAATTCGTCGACCGGCACGTCGCCGAACAGTTCACGGAACCGCTTCGGCTTGTTCGTGTTGAAGTTCAGATAGGTGACCTCCAACGTATCCGGGTCGATCGTGGATGCGACCAGATGATGCACACCGAGCCTGCGGCATGCCTCGCCCACGGTCACATCGAACGAGGCCGTGAGGATCACGTCGTCGGGCTGCGGCCGGTACCAAGGTTTGATCCTGCGCATGTTGCGGTCCCAGAACCTGCTCACCAACGCTTCCAGCCCGCCGTTGAGCCGTTCCTCCCGGGCGACGATGCGTCCAGTTTCGACGTCGTGCGCGACGCCGTCCAGAATGGCGTCCAGATCGCCTGGCCGCTCTTCGGATTCCTCGCCGTCGCACAGGGAGTTTACCGTGCGCGAGCCGGCCAGATCGTGCAGGTATTTGCGGGCGATGTCGCCGACGCCGCGTTCCATCTGCTCGAGCGTGGCCTTGCCGAGCTTGTATTTGATCGCGTACCGCAGCACAGGCGCGATATGGCGGAACACCTTCGGATCGTAGCGCGCGCTGAACAGGTACAGGTCGAACAGACTTTCGCCGTCATAGATCGTGCCGTCAAAATCGAAAACCCGCATACCGCTCCCTATTCATCGATGAGGCCATCATAACGGACACGGTACGTGGCGCCGGCTTATCGTAGGCTAATGTTTCCCGCCGTTCGGCAACCGTTCATCTGCGCGTCAGACCCACCGCTTGCGGCGAAGGCTGCCGTCCGCGCAGTTCGGACGGCCGAGCCGTCAAACGGGAAGCACTGTGTGCTTCCCGTAGGCGAGGTGAGCGTGCGCGCCTATTGCGCACGCGAAGGCTGCCGGCGGAGTTCCGCTGGCAGCACGAAGTGCATGTTCTCCTTGACCGTCTCCACCGAGGACACGTCGGTGAATCCGCGCTTCTTCAACGTCTCGATCACGCCGGACACCAGTTCGTCGGGCACGGACGCGCCGGACGACACGCCGACCGCCTCCACGCCGTCGAACCACGCCGGATCCATCTCCGAGGCGTCGTCGACCCGATGCGCCGTGCCACGGCTCCCCAGCGCATCCTGCGCGACCTCCATGAGCCGCACGGAATTGGACGAGTTGGCCGAACCGACGATCACCACGCAGTCGGACTGTTCAGCGACGAGCTTGACCGCGGTCTGGCGGTTCGACGTGGCGTAGCAGATGTCCGAGCTCGGCGGCTCCTTGAGCCACGGGAACTTGGCCTTGAGCGCGGCGATCGTGCCGGCCGTCTCGTCGATGCTCAGCGTGGTCTGGCTGAGCAGCACGAGCTTCGTGTTCGGCGCGAAGTCCAGCGAGTCCACGTCGCCGGCGTGTTCGATCAGATGCACGTGCTCAGGGTTCTCCCCCACCACGCCGACCGCCTCGTCATGCCCCTTGTGGCCGATGTAGATGATCTCGTAGCCTTCCTTGACGAACCGCAGCACCTCGCGGTGCACTTTGCTCACCAGCGGGCAGGTGGCGTCGACCACGTGCATGCCACGCGCGGAGGCCTCGGCCTTGACCGACGGCGACACGCCATGCGCGGAGAAGACGACCGGGATGCCGGCCTGAGCTGCTGCGTCAGGGATTTCGGAGAGCTCCTGCACGAACACCGCGCCCTGCGACGCGAGCTCCTCCACGACATGTTTGTTGTGCACGATCTGACGACGCACATACACCGGAGGCAGCCCGTCCTCGCGCGGCGCCCGGGAGGCCTTGAGAATCGTATGCACGGTGAGAATCGCCCGATCCACGCCCGCGCAGAAGCCGCGCGGGTCAGCCAACACGATCCGTTTCGCCATATCGTCACCTTTCCTCTTATGTTCAGCCCCACTGTACCGTTCCTCATGTCCATGCCGAAATGGGCGAAATCGGATTCGATTTCGCCCATTTCGGCACATGCATCGCGCTAGACTGGATCGTTAGCGGTAACATCCGTTACCGGACACACGAAACCACACGGACCTCACTATGGAGTGATGCATATGACGAAGAACATCCCGCCGCGCACCGGCCAACAGTATTCCATCCACTACGGCGACTGGGCCGCAGTGATCACCGAACTCGGCGCGACGATGCGCAAGGTGACGTATCAGGGCAAGAACGTGATCGTGCCGCTCGGCCCCGACGACCCGGTCACCTGCTGCCACGGCCAGCTGCTCGTCCCGTTCCCGAACCGCATCGAGGCCGGCACCTACACGTTCGAAGGCAAGACGTACACGCTGCCGATCGACGAGCACGACCGCAACACCGCCATCCACGGCTACGGCTACCGCTCCTACTGGAAGCTCGAGGAGCTGACCGAGACGTCCGTCACCCAGTCGTGGCGCGTGCCGTTCCTGCTCGGCTACCCGTTCGACGTGATCGTGACCGCCAAGCACGAGCTGGACGCGGACGGCCTGCACATCACCGTGAGCGCGTACAACAACGGCGACACGGACGCCCCGTGGGCGCTGGCGATCCACCCGTGGCTCGACAACGGCTTCAACGGCTACGGCGACGAGATCGACGGCCACAACGCGCAGTGCCGCCTGACGGTCCCGGCCGACACGCATGTGACCGTGGACGAGAACCTCATCCCGACCGGCACCGAGCCGGTGGACGGCACGAAGTACGATCTGCGCGACAACCCGCTGCTGACCGACCAGCCGTTCGACGACGCGTGGACGAACGTGCGCCACGACGCCGACGGCACCGTGACCGCCACGTTCACCCGCCCCGACGGACTGGAGATCAAGGTGGGCGGCGACGAAACGATCACCTCGTTCCAGGTGTGCACCGGCACCGGATTCCCGGCGTTCCAGCACCCGGCCGGCACTGCGGTCGAACCACAGACCGCGTATGCGAACGCGTTCAACACCGGCAACGAACTGATCGTCATCAAGCCGGGCGAGACAAGCACGACCAAGCTGTTCATCAAAGCGGAGCAGCACTGAACATATCCCGCCGACGAGTTGCGAACGTCTGCGGGATATGCGATAATCCCGTAGGCTTATTAATCTTGAAGTAAAGGAGTCCATCATGGGCATGCGCGGACGTAAGCGCAAGGATCGTCGCAAGAAGGCCGCCAACCACGGCAAGCGCCCGAACGCCTGATCCAAGCCTGTTTCAGGCTGCGTGAATAACGCTAGAGAAGCCCCCGTGCCATACATTGGCAACGGGGGCTTCTCGCATTGTCTGATATTGTCCAGCCGACGCCCCCCGAATTGGGAGACTCCGACCGGCCGCTCATTCGTCCGTATCACAGCAGCAGTGGTCGAGTGTCTCGCGGAGGCGCCGCATCAGGCATTCGGGGGCGACCTGCGGGCGAAGATAGGCACGCATCGCTTCGATCAGCGCACGTTCGCGCGCATCGCAACAGGTGGCCGGGTCAAAGCATTCCCCCGCATCATTGCCGGCGCCGGACAACGCATCCGGCTGCACGCCGGGGTGCACGGCCGGATCGGGATGCACCGTAGTGACATGCACGTCGGCGCGAACCACCGTACCGTCCGCGGTCTGACGAGTCACCGAGATGTGACGCTCCACCTGCTCGCTCATGACCGCTCCTTATGTCCGAATCCGACCGTCTTCCTGCTCTCGTCTCCATTATCGCCGTTCGCACCGTGCTTCGCGGACAGTGAACCATGGGAGGGGCCCGAGTCCTTCACGTATCCGCGCTCGCGCGCGTATGCGGACAGATCGCGTTTGAGCTGCGTGCGCGCGCGGTTGAGCCGGCTCATCACCGTGCCGATCTTCACGCCCTGCTCGTCGGCGACCTGCTGGTAGGTCTTGCCGTCGATCACCGTGTCGATGAACACCTGCCTGCGTTCGGGAGGCAGCCGGTCGAGCGCGGCCATGATCTCCTGGGGCGCAAACGTGTCGAGATACTCGTCCTCGGCCGATTTCAGTCCCTCCGACGAATGCTCGGATGCCGAATAGATGTCCCAGTCGTCATATTCGCCGGTGGAGTCGTTGGCCCGTTGAGGACGGCGCTTAGCCTTCGCGTACTGGTTGAAATAGGCGTTGCGTTCGATCGTGGTCATCCACGCCTCGAAATTCGACCCCTCCTGGAACGAGTCGAACGCCTTGAACCCGCGCTCGAACGTGTCCTGTACGAGATCCTGCGCGTCGTCGGCGTTGTTGGTCAGTTTCATCGCCTGCCGGTACAGGGCGTCCACGGCCGGCATGGCGAGCCGTTCGAACCGCTCGCGTTTCGCCGCCATCTCCGGGGTCATACCGGGCGACGGCACCGTCCGCTCCCCCTCGTCCTGTGCTGCTGCCACCTTTTCGTCTGCCACGCCTCCCCATTGTAAGGGAGAACATGCCAGCCTCACGCTAAGATGACTAACGCGAATCGATAAGGAGTACACGGCATGACT
This sequence comes from Bifidobacterium simiiventris, assembly GCF_019331715.1. Lineage (GTDB taxonomy): Bacteria > Actinomycetota > Actinomycetes > Actinomycetales > Bifidobacteriaceae > Bifidobacterium > Bifidobacterium simiiventris. The sequence goes on along the minus strand of NZ_JAHBBG010000002.1, from coordinate 239,593 downwards.
TTGACGGTGCAATCGTTGACCCTGCAATCGGCGGCGGATCTTCTGTCCGAGCATCATCTGCTGCGCGAGATCATCGCTGACGGCCATTGGACGCTGGATCCGCGTGACATCGACGGGCACGATCGCCCGTTCGCCGATGTCACGTACGACACGCGCAAGGTCAGCGACGGAACGCTGCTGTTTTGCAAGGGCAACTTCAAGCCGGAGTATCTGAACGGCGTCGATGGGCGAGGCCTGGCCGCGTATGTGGCCGAGACCGATTTCTCCACCGCGACCCGCGCGCCCGGCCTGATCGTGGACGACGTGCGCAAGGCAATGAGTCTGCTGTCCGCCGCATTCTTCGGCCGGCCGCAGGACACACTGACCGTGATCGGCATCACCGGCACCAAGGGCAAGACGACGACCGCGTATTTCACGCAGGCGGTGCTCAACGCCTATTCCGGCGGCCGCTGCGCCCTGTTCTCATCCGTCGACAACTGCCTCGACGGCCATACGTACACCGAATCCGCGCTGACTACGCCGGAAAGCCTCGACGCGTTCCGCATGATGCGGCAGGCGCTTGACAACGGCATGCGCTATCTGGTGATGGAGGTCTCCTCGCAGGCGTACAAGGTGCACCGCGTCTACGGTCTCACGTTCGACGTGGCCGCGTTCCTGAACATCTCCCCCGACCACATCTCCCCGATCGAGCATCCGACGTTCGAGGACTATCTGCACTGCAAGCGGCAGATCTCGTACAACTGCCGCAAGCTGGTGCTCGGGGAGGACTGCGATCATGCCGATCTGATCCGTCAGGACGCGGGCCGGGCCGGCGTGCCGGTGGTCACGTTCGCGTTGCGAGAGAAGGTCTGCCAGAACGACGGTATCGACGTCGTCGCCACCCCCGACCCGCAGCACCCCGCACAGTACGTGTTCCACGATCACGGTGCGACGATCGGCGACTTCTCGCTCGAGCTTGAGGGCGGCTTCAACGCGGCCAACGCCGCGGCGGCGATCGCTTTGGCTCGTCAGGCCGGCGTGCCGCAGGATTCGCCCGCGTTCGCCGCGCTCGAACAGGTACGCATCTCGGGTCGCATGGAACATTTCGCGAGCGCCGACGGCAACATCGTCGCCTACGTCGACTACGCGCACAACTATGTGAGCACGAAGACGCTCGCCGAGTTCGTGCTGCGCAAGTATGCGGGTCGCGATCCCAAGCTCGTGCTGGTGACCGGTTCGGTCGGCGACAAGGCCGTGGATCGCCGTCAGGGCATCATCGACGGCGCGCAGGACAAGGTCGACCGGATCATCCTCACCTCGGAGGATACCGTCAAGGAGCCGATGCTCGACATTCTGAACGAGATGCGCGGCTACATCACCAACCCGCATGTGTCGTCCACGATCATCCTCGACCGGGCGCAGGCCATCGAAACCGCGGTCGACGAGGCTCGTGCCGATGCGGCGGCCGGACGTCTCACCGTGCTGCTGGTCATCGGCAAGGGCGAGGAGCAGTGGATCAAGGTCGGCGGCAAGCACGCGCTGTACGAGGGCGATGGCCATATCATCCGCCGCCTGTTCGGCATCGCGCAGGGCTGACGCCGCACGTCGCGCCAGTCCCAGTCGTTCCATCGACACACCGCCGCTGCACCGCGGCCCGTACTACACTCGTCACCAGTCAATCGCAAGGAGCATCATGATCACGCTGGAAGCCGTCACCCCCGAAGCCTTGGAAGCGGCCGCCGCCGAACACGGCATCAATCTTCCCATTGAACAGACCGCAGTATGGGCGGCATATCAGGCCGACATCGACGGGCGCACCCCGTGGGGCGCGTATCTGGTCAAGCGCGACGGCGAGACGGTCGCGTTCGTGTCCCTGATCGATTTCGAGACGCACGGTTATCACTATCTGCGTTCGGTGCATGGACCGGTCTGGGTCGCCAAGCCTTCCGAAGCCGAAGAACGCGACGTCATAGACGCCTTGGTCCAGACCGTACATGCCAAGGACAAAAAGATCGTGTTCCTACGCATCGACGCATGGTTCGAGGCGGGCACCGAACCCGTGCTGTCAACTGTCCCGTATGACCAAACCGTCATCGTTGATCTGACCGGCGGAGACGATGCGATCCTGACGCGCATGAAGAAGCGCGGCCGCCGCGATGTGCGCAAGGCGCTGCGCGAAAGCCCGGCGGAATGCAAGGACGAAACCGAACTGGCGGTCGCCGACTTCTCCGAATACTACGCGGTGATGGTCGAGACCGCGCATCGCGACGGATTCTCGCCCGCGCCGATGAGCGACTACACCGACATGATCACCGCACTCGGCCCCGACCATTGCCGCGTGTTCGCCGCCCGCATCGACGGGCGCGTCGTCGCGTGGGCGATCGTCACGGTGAACGGCGCCCATGCCGTGTACTACTACGCCTGCATGCGCACCGAGGTGATGCGCAACCTCGTGCCCGACAAGCTGCTGTACACGTTCTGCTGCGCGCTCGGCGCACGGGGCTGCACGCAGATCGATCTGATGGGCATCGGCAACGATTTCGCGCCGTCGCTCAAATCGCTGAACATGTTCAAGACCAAGTTCGCGGAAGACACCACGCAGGTGGCCCCGGCGCGTGACGTGCCGATCAAGAAGGTGTTCTACGGCACGCTGGCCGCCGTGCAGAAGCTGCGCAAGTCGCTGCGCAAGTAGCGATACCCCACTATGGCAAGGGGCTTCCCGTTTCCCGCGGTTCGATTCCGCGGGAAACGGGAAGCCCCTTGCCATATTCCTGCCGGCGGCATACCTTCGGCCGGTTCAGGCCTGTTCCAGCCGTTGCGACACGACCGCCGTCACGCCGTCCGATCGCATGGTCACGCCATACAGGGCGTCCGCGATGCTCATGGTGCGCTGCTGGTGCGTGATGACGATCAGCTGCGCATGCTCGCGCAACTGGTCGAGCGCGTCGAGCAGACGGGTCAGGTTCGTGTCGTCCAACGCCGCCTCGACCTCGTCCATCACGTAGAACGGACTGGGCCGCGCCGTGAAGATCGCGAACAGCAGTGCCAGGGCGGTCAGCGAACGTTCGCCGCCCGACAGCAGGCTCAGCTGCCTGACCCGTTTGCCGGCCGGGCTCGCCTCGACGATCACGCCGGTGGAGAGCATGTCGTTCGGGTTCTCCAGCCGCAATCGTCCGGTGCCGCCCGGGAACAGGGTGGCGAACACCTTCGAGAACGCCTCCGCGGTGTCTTCGAACGCGGAACGGAACACGTCGAGCATCGTGGCGTCAAGATCCCGGATCAGTTGCATGAGATCGTCGCGGGATTTGGCCACGTCGTCCCGCTGCTCGTGCAGATACCTGTTGCGGGTCTGCAATGCCTCGTATTCCTCGACCGCCAGCGGGTTCACCTTGCCCAGCGCCGCCAAGGCGCGTTTGGCCTGTTCCAGCCGCTTTTCCTGCTCCTCACGCACGTAGGGGACGCTCAGAGGTAACTCGTCCGGCTCGTCGCCGGATCCGGCTTTGGCCTCGGCAGCCGTATCACCGGACGTCTTCGCGTCCGAGTCCGTCATCGGTACGGGTTTGTCCGGCCCGTACTCCCTGATCAGCTCGTCCGCTCCCATGCCGAGCTCGTCGGCGATCCTGCCGGCGATCCGGTCATAGTCCGCAGCCAGCCGTTCGCGGGTCACGTCCAGCTCGTGTTCGTGCGCGATCAGATCGTTGACCTTGGGTTCGAGCTCGTCCCGTCGCGTTCTCAGACCGCCAAGCTCCTCATGACGACCGGCGGCTTCCGACTGCACCCGTTCACGCCGGTCGGAGACATCGCGCACGGACAGGCCGACCATATCGGCGACGGCCGCCGCATCCTGTGCGATCCGATGCAGCCGCTCGGCCTGCCGGCGCAGACGGGCGTTCGTTTCTTCCACGCGGGCGCGACGGATCTCGGCTTCATGGGCCTGGTCGCGGAGCAGTCCCACCTGTCTTGTCAGCGATTCCGCCGCGCGTTTGGCCTCGTTCCATGCGATGTTGGCGTTCATCTCATGTTCCCGGTCTTCGCGCAACTGCAGATCCAGACGCTGCTCCCGCTGCGTCAGTTCATTCGGATCCGCATTGCCGGCATCGTCCCGTTGCAGGGATTCAAGCGTCCGCGTCAGTTCCTCGACCTTTGCCTGATGCGTTTCGCCGCTGCTTCCGGCCGCAGCGATCCTGCCATCCACGTCACGTATCCGCAGTTCGATGGCGACGATCTGGTCGTTGGCGACGCGCAGCGATTGCGCCGCCTGATCTGATCTGACCCGCATCTCCGTTCGACGGGTGACGGCCTGATCGACACGCAGTCGCGCCTGATCCCGCAACGTTCTGGCCTGGTCGATGCGTCCGCCGAGCTCGTCGAAGCTCACACGTAGCGATGCGACGCGTTCGACCGCCTTGTCGCGCCGTGACGCCAGTGACAGGTCGCTTTGCGACAGCGACGAACCGCCGACCGCGCCGACCGCGTTAACGAATTCTCCAGATTGAGTGACCGCGCTGGAGAACCGGCCCGGGCAGGGGCCCGCATCGGTCTCATCCACCGCTTCGAATGCCTCGTCCAGAGTATGTGTCGCGGCCACGTCGGAGAGCAGACGCCTGACCGCAAGCACCACGCCGTCGGCTTGGTCGGCGTCGGCATGGGGATTGGCGGATACCAGGTCGGCCGCGCATCGGATTGCCCTGCCCGGCGCCGTGAGCGCATTGTTATCCGCGTCGCGATTGGAGTCCCGGTCATGCGAGTCGAGCGGCGTCAGTACCACGGCTCTGCCAAGCCGATCCTCGTTGGCACGTTCGAGCGCGTGGATCATATTGCCCGGTTCGGGAACGACGATGGCTCCGGCGAACGCGTCGAGCGCCCGTGCAACGGATTCCTCCCAACCTTCCTCCACATGGATGAAGTCGGCAAGTCGGCCGATGGAGGCGACCTCGGGGTCATGCTCCAGCGTCTGTGACGCGCTGCGGCTTTCCAGCGTGTCCTTCAGCGCATCCGCCTTGGCCTGCAACGATATGATCGCCGCGTTCAGCTCACGCTGGCGATCCTGCAGCTCATTCAATTCGTCCTGTCGCCCGGACAGTTCGAGACGTGCCGCCTTCAGCTCGTTTTCACAGTCGGCAGTGTCATCGGGCCGCGCTTCGAGGTTCAGGGCGTCTCGTCGTGCGGTCAGATCGTCCCGCTGACGGATCAGTCCCTCACGCTGGGCCGCGAGATCCTTGCCTCGAGCGGCTTCCAGCTGGATCGCGGACTCCTCGCGGGCGATCGTCTCACGTAGGTTGGCTATGGAGGCGTCGCGCTGCCGTGCCATGCCACGCAGCTCATTCAGGCTCTGACGTACCGTGGCGAGCCGTTGTTCGTCGTCCATGCGACGCGCGCTGGCGGCGTCGACGGCGTCTTTCGCATCCTGCGCTGCCTGCCGTTGCCGTGATGCCTGTTCCTCGAGCTCGTCGGCCCGTCGACGGAGCAGTTCCGGGTGAGCGTCATCGTGCTCGATCACACGATCCGACAATGAACGACTCCGTTCCTGCGCCACGGATGACAGCGATAGCAGCCGTTCCTGGATGCGCGATAGGTCGTGCCACTGCTGGTTGAGTTGCGCAAGCACCGGTGACGAGGCGGCGGACTGTGCTTCGATCTGTTCGATGCGCAGTTTGATCCGGGCCAGATCGTGTCGTGACGAGCCGAGCTGCGTACGCACGTCGGTCAGGCGGGCGCGTGTCTCATCCCGCTGCTCGCCGATACGCTGCGCATCGTCGGCGAGCAGGCGCGACTGGGCGTCGCGGATGGTGGCCTGGATAAGGTCGGCTCGCCGGCTGGTTCGGGCCTGACGCCCGAGAGGGCCGAGCTGGCGGCGCAGCTCGGTCAAAAGATCATCGAGGCGCGCAAGATTGGATTCCGTGTTCGCCAGTTTGCGCAACGCGCGTTCCTTGCGCTTGCGATGCTTGAGAATGCCTGCGGCCTCTTCGATGAACGCACGATGGCCGCTGGGGTCGGCTCTGAGAATCGCATCGAGCCGTCCCTGTCCGACGATCACGTGCATCTGCTGGCCGAGTCCGGTGTCGCTGAGCAGCTCCTGGATATCGAGCAGACGGCAAGGCGTGCCGTTCATCGCGTATTCGGACCCGCCGTTGCGGAAGATGGTGCGGGTGATCGTCACCTCGGTGTACTCAATATCGAGCGCGTGATCGGTGTTGTCGATGGTCAGCGACACCTGCGCGCGGCCGAGTGCGGGGCGGGAGGATGTGCCGGCGAAGATCACGTCCTCCATCGAATTGCCGCGCAGGTTCTTGACACCCTGCTCGCCCATGACCCATGCCAGGGCGTCCACGATGTTCGATTTGCCCGAGCCGTTCGGGCCGATGACGGCCGTGATGCCCGGCTCGAACCGCAGCGTGGTGGCGGAGGCGAACGATTTGAACCCTTTGAGTGTGAGTTCCTTAAGATACATTCGTCGCAGGACCCCGTCAGTCTCGCTCGGAACCGGTCTCGTCGCCGCCCTCGTCGGTGCCGTCCTGCTTGGAGGCGGCCTCTTTGGCGAGTGTCGACAAGCCGAAATCACCGAAGTCGTCCACGTCGAAATCGGGGTTCGCGTCGGTTTCGAAGTCACGGTCGGCATCCGTCTGAGGCGCAGAGTCCCCTTCCGATTCGTCGGCTCGGATAATCGGCCCGTTCCCGAGATTCGGCTCGACGCGTTCGGACTTGGGCTTCGCCAGATCGGCGTTCATCCGTTCCTTGAGCAGGGTTCGGGCGTCGCCGGCCGTTACGAAGCTGCCGCAGATCAGCACGCCGTGCCCATAGCCGACGCCCAGTTCGTCTTCCACGTCGACCATGTTGACGGCGGTCTGGATCGCGTCCGGCAGCGAGTCCTCACGGATCACCCGGTCGCGACCGAACACATGCACCGCCACCTTCTCGAGATCTTCGGCGGGCATGACGCGATCCCGCCACGAGTTCTCGGTGACGATGATCTTATCCAGCACCGGTTCAAGCACACCCAGATATTCCTCGACCTGCTTGTCGGCCATCATGGCGACCACGCCGACGAGCTGCTGGAAGTCGTAGTTCTCCTCGATCGCCGCGCGCAATGATTCCGCGGCGTTGACGTTATGCCCGCCATCGACAATGATGGTCGGCGACGTACGCACCTGCTCGATACGCCCGGGAATCTTCACACCGCTGAGGGCCTCGGCGACCAGGTCGCCGTCCAATGCACCGGAGACGGGGATCACCGTTTCAGCCGCGGCCAGCGCTGCCAGCGCGTTGTGCGCCTGATGCTCTCCGAATTTGGCGATCGGCACTTCCGTATAGGTGCCCAGCGGCGTGCGCAGCGTCGCGACCTGGCCACCGACCGCCGGCATACGGCTGATGACCTCCATCTCATATCCGTCGCGGATCATGGTCGCCTGATTGCGGCGCGCGGCCTCCTCGAGCACGGGCATGACCTCATCCTCATGCGGCTGCTTGCCAATGATCGCGGCGCAGCCCGGCTTGATGATACCGGCCTTCTGTTCGGCGATCTTCTCGACGGTGTCGCCGAGCCACATCATATGATCCATGTCGACGGGGCCGATGACGGCGGCATCGGCGTTCAGCACGTTGGTCGCATCCTGCAGGCCGCCCATGCCGACCTCCACGATGACGACGTCGACCGGGGCGTCCGCGAACTTCCAGATGGCCATGGCGGTAAGCACCTCGAAGAAGCTCATGCGGGGCTTGCCCTGCTCCTCCATCTTCGCGTCGACCAGATCGATCAGGCCCTTGACCTGATCCCAGATATCGATGAAATCGTCGTCGGAAAGCTCCTGGCCGTCGATGGCGATGCGCTCGTTGATACGCTCGAGATGTGGAGACGTGTACAGCCCCGTACGCATGCCATATGAACGGCAGATCGCCTCCGCCATGCGGGCGGTGGATCCCTTGCCGTTGGTCCCGGTCACGTGGATGACACGGAAGGAATCCTCAGGGTGCCCGAACAGGTCGAGGATCAGCTTCATGCGGTCGAGATCCATGTTGGTGGTGTTATGCTCCGGCGGACGGCGCATAATGTCGCGTTCCACTTCGCGAATGGTCTCATTGTTCCGATTCGGATGCTCATATGACATACTGATCAGCGTTCCTTCTGGTGATGATGATTAATGCTCGCGTATATACGTATCTCATTCAGGGCATGCTTCGCCATGCTCCTTGGCAACATAGCAGACGAACTATGCTTCGTTCTTCAACTCGTCTATGGCCTTTTGGAAATCATCCAGGCCGTCGAAGTTCTGGTACACACTTGCAAAACGCAGATAAGCGACCTTGTCCAGTTCCTTCAGCGGAGCGAGAATGGCCTTGCCCACGTCCTCGGACTTCACCTCGGCAAGCCCTCGCGATCGCAGGTCCTCTTCCACACGCTGACCAAGTTTTTTGAGATCCTCTTCCCTGATCGGACGGCCTTGGCACGCCTTGCGTACGCCCGATATGACCTTGCCGCGATCGAACGGCTCCGAATTGCCGGATCGCTTGGTCACCAAGAGCATGGTGGTTTCGACGGTGGTGAAACGCTTGTGGCATTTCAGGCATTCTCGACGACGTCGAATGGAAAAACCGTCCTCGCTGATGCGAGTATCCACGACTTTGGTGTCAGGCTGCTGGCAAAAAGGGCAATGCATGACCCCAACAATAGCGTGAGCCATACCATACATGCAAACATCCTTCCTCGCTCCATCGCACATGACGCGAGAGACAACCGGCTACGACTCCGACTCGGCTGGGACTATAATGCGTTGGCCCACTTGCAGCGAATATGAATCCAGATCATTCAATCGCCGAAGCCGTTCAACGGTGCTCGACACATCGCCTCCCGCCGGCGTGATCGCCTGGGCGTATTGCCAGAGCGTGTCGCCAGGCTGCACCGTGTAGCACGTGACCTCCATCGCGGTGGAGGCCGAATCGGCCCGCATCGGGACCAGCCACGAATACGCGATCCACGCCAGCGTCATGCACAGCAGAGCGGCCATGCAACGGACGACAACGTTCGGTTCGCGGCCGTCATGCCCGTCAGGAGCAATCGGCCCACACGAGAAGCCACTGCATTCGTTGCGCGCGACACTGCGCCAGACGGTTCGTTCATCGGTTTCGAGTCCCGTGCCGCACACCGCCGCACGGGACGTCTTCGTCATGTCGGACATCATTGCGACCACACCCTTTCGAACTTTCGTTCTATCGAACAACAGTTTGATTGTGGCACATCTGTTCGACTTTTGCAACGCGACACGTCGAACAGATGTTTGATTTTTTATCACGGTCACGATATGATGATGAAGACATGAAAGGAGCCACCCGTGAGCACCATCCCCTTCACCACCCACCGCCCGTCAGGCGCGCCTCAGGAGAACGATCTCACCGAGCGGCAACGTCGCGTGCTCGACGCGATCAGAACGCACATCGCCACCAAGGGCTTCATTCCGTCGTTCCGTGAGATCGGCGAAGCCGCCGGCCTGAAAAGCCCCTCTTCGGTTAAACATCAGCTGCAGGTGCTTGAGGAAAAGGGCTTCATTCGCATGAACGCCAACAAGGGCCGGGCCATCGAATTGGTCGGCCCCACCTCCGAACGTGGTTCGAATGCCGCCGCACAGGAACGCACCGCGGAGATCCTGCCGTTCCCCGAAGGTTCCAGCGCATCGATCCAACAGTCGCAGGACGTACCGCTGGTCGGCAGGATCGCAGCCGGAATACCGATCACCGCCGAGCAGCACATCGACGATGTCATGCGCCTGCCCGAACGTCTGACCGGCACCGGGACCCTGTTCATGCTGGAGGTGCACGGGGATTCCATGGTCGATGCCGCCATCTGCGACGGGGATTTCGTTGTGGTGCGCGAGCAGAACACTGCGGTCAACGGGGATATCGTGGCCGCGCTGCTGGGCGATGAGGCGACGGTCAAGACGTTCCGCAACGACAACGGCCATGTGTGGCTGATGCCCCACAATCCCGCCTACTCACCCATCGATGGCACACACGCCCAGATCATGGGGCGCGTCGTCACCGTTCTGCGCAAGCTGTAGCCAAACGTCGATGCACAGGGTGTGCGACGTGGCAATCCGCCCGGACAGCAATGCCGTGTCTCCGCGTATTCCGCGCCGTTCGGATCCTGCGTCGGCGCAGGATCCGCTATCCGCTATTGATGCAGGTGTTCCGCATTCGCGGTGGTGTAGCCTTCCGGTTCGAGTTGGAAGGTGGTATGCGGCACGGATACGGGGAAATGCTCACGCAGGCAGTCCTGCAGCTGCGCAAGGATCTGCGCTCCTTGTTCCATGGTGAGTCCCCGTTCGACCACGACGTGCGCCATGAGGATCGGCATGCCGGTGGAGACGGTGCTGGCGTGCAGGTCATGCACGGCGATGACGTGCGGAACCCGTTCCATATGTTCGCGCACCTTGTCGAGGTCCAGTCCTTCCGGCGTCTCTTCGAGCAGGACCCTGACGGCGTTATGCAGCAGCTTGATCGCCCGGGGAATCATCATCAGCGCGATGACGCCGCCGGCGACCGCGTCGAATCCCACCCATCCCGTACTCATCATCACCAGCGCCGAGATCACGACGGCGACGGAGCCGAGTGCGTCGTTCATCACCTCGAGAAACGCCGCCTTCATGTTCATATTGTCCTTGCTCTGGGATGCGAGGATGATGATCGAGCCGACGTTGGCGGCAAGGCCGAGTATGCCGAAGAACAGCAGCAGGTTCGGGTCTCGGATGTCGTCCGAGGCGGGATGGAACAGTCTCATGCCCGATTCCGCAAGTGCATAGATGCCGACGAACAGCAGGATCAGCGCACCGACGCCTGCGGTGATGACCTCAAGTCGCGCCCATCCCCAGGTTCGCGTGTTGTTGGGTTTGCGGCGCATGAGGATGGCGGTGATGGTGGCGGCGGCCAGCACCGACATGTCGGTGAGCATATGGCCGGCGTCGACGAGTAGCGCCAGCGATCCGGTGACGATCGCACCGACCACTTCGGCCACGAACACGGTACCGGTCAGGGCCAGTGTCATGGACAGACGCTTCTGGTGAGACCTTCCGTCTTCCCCATTGCGCATCACGGTCCCGTGATCATGTGTCATAACGTCGCCCTTTCCTGTCTTACGGTGATGAGACCGCTTCTCACAACCATTCTCATTAACCCCACAACGCAAGAAACCCCGGCGCAATGCCGGGGTTTCACATACGTATGGAAGTCAGAACCGACTCCCATCCATCGCATCAAGACGAATATTCGGCTGATGCGTGCGGAAACCGCCGTCCGAACCCGAAGGCGCACAACAGTGCGTCGAAGGTGAGGAAAGGTGGTTACCGCTTATTACATTTTGTTGAATGACGCGTGCGTCCACAAGGCGCACCGAGGGAAGCGGTACTAAGTACCGCAACCGAGGAGCAACGCAGCGGACGCTCCGTCATTCAACAAAATGTTAGAAGCCGAACTGGGCGGCGGTTTCCTTCAGCGTCTCCGCGGAGCGCTTGAGGGCCGCAAGCTCACGGTCGGAGACCGGGGTGTTGATGCGGGTGTTGACGCCGGAGCGGTTGAGAAGGGTCGGGACGGACATGCAGACATCGGAGATGCCGTGGAAGTCCTTGAGCATGGAGGACACCGGCAGGATGCGGTTGGAGTCGGAGAGGACGGCCTCGACGATGTCGACACCGGACATGCCGATGGCGTAGTTGGTCGCGCCCTTGCCGTTGATGATCTTGTAGGCGGCGTTCTTGACTTCCTGGTGGATCTCCTCGCGCTTGGCGGCGTCGAGCGGCTCGTGGCCCGGCAGCGGGGTCCAGTCGCACATCGGCACGCCGGCGATGGTGGCGGAGGCCCACAGCGGAACCTCGGAGTCGCCGTGCTCGCCGCAGATGTAGGCGTGCACGTTCTTGACGGAGACGCCGGTCTGCTGGGCGATCAGGAAGCGCAGACGCGCGGAGTCCAGGTTGGTGCCGGAGCCGAAGATCTGGTTCTGCGGCAGACCGGTGATCTTCTGGGCGACGTGCGTGGCGATGTCGACCGGGTTGGTGATGAGCATGTAGATGGCGTTCGGGGCGACCTTGACGAGGTTCGGCATGATGGCCTGCAGAATCTTGACGGTCGCGCCGACGAGTTCGAGGCGGGACTGGCCCGGCTTCTGGCGCGGGCCGGCGGTGATGACGACCATGTCGGCGTCGCGGCAGATCTCGGGATCATCGGAGCCGTCGATGGAGACGGCCGGGTAGAAGCTGGAGCCGTGCTGCATATCGAGCACTTCGGCCTCGACGCGTTCCTTGGCGATGTCCTCGAGCACGATCTCACGGGCGACGCCGCGCTGGGCGGCGGTGAAGGCGAGGGTGGAGCCGACTGCACCGGCACCGACGACTGCGAGCTTGGTGGGCTTGACGTTCAATTCAGCCATGTTGTTGCGACCTCTCTTGAAAACTCTGCCGATTGTGTCGGCATTCATCCAAACAACGTATTCACTTTATCCACACACGCTGACGTTTGAGACACTCGCGTTGCGGACGGATATGGTGATCTTCGTCACACTTGAGAGCGTTCACATCACATGTCCATAATCGCGGCTCACATCGTGGAATCGGCGGAATGCCGCCGCTGCCGCAACACGCACGTCGAACGGCTCAGTCGATGGCTGCTTCCATCACCTGGGCCGCCAGATGACTGCCCACCTCGGCCTCGACCATCATGCCGTCGTCGCGGTATTCGACGCCGATCACATGGCCGTATTCGCGGATGCGCGACAGCAACGAACCGGACGTATACGGCAGCAGCGCACGCACATGCACATTCGGTATCGGCAGCATGCCCTCGACACGCTCGCGCAACGCATCGATGCCCTCGCCGTTGTACGCGGACACGATGAACGCGTCCGGCTGCAACGCGTGCAAGCGTTCGCGAGCGGCCGGGTCGATGCGATCGGCCTTGTTGAACACGAGAATGCGCGGGATGTCCGCGGTGCCGTCGATATCGGCGAGCACGTCGTTGACCGCGTCGACCTGCGAAAACGGATCCGGGTGGGAACCATCGACCACGTGCACGATCAGATCCGCTTCGGCGACCTCCTCCAGCGTGGATTTGAACGCCTCGATGAGCTGCGTGGGAAGCCGACGCACGAAGCCGACCGTGTCGACGTAGGCGTAGAGCCGGCCGTCCTTGGCGCGGGCACGGCGCACGGCCGTGTCCAGCGTGGCGAACAGCGCGTTCTCGACCAGCTCGGCCGAACCGGTGAGCCGATTGGTCAGAGACGATTTACCGGCGTTCGTATAGCCGACCACGGCGACGGTCGGCAACCCGTAACGCCGACGGGAACCGCGTTTGACCTCGCGGGCAGGCGCCATCTCGCGGATCTGCTTGCGCAGACGCGCGATGCGCGTGCGGATGACGCGGCGGTCCATTTCGATCTTCGTCTCGCCCGGGCCACGTGAACCGATGCCCGCATCCGCGCCGGCCGCACGACCGCCGGCCTGGCGCGACAGCGATCCGCCCCATCCTCGCAGTCGCGGCAGCATGTATTCGAGCTGGGCCAGTTCGACCTGCGCCTTGCCTTCTCGCGACGTCGCGTGCTGGGCGAAGATGTCCAGGATCACAGCGGTGCGGTCCACGACCTTGACCTTGGTCGCGTCCTCGAGCGCACGTCGCTGGCTCGGCGGCAGATCATCGTCCACGATGATCGTATCGGCCTCCTCGCGTGCGACGATGTCGGCGATCTCCTTCGCCTTGCCGGAACCCACGTACGTGGCCGCGTCCGGCCGGTAGCGATGCTGCAGCAGGCCGTCGCACACGACCGCGCCCGCGGTTTCGGCGAGCGCCGCCAACTCACGCAACGATTCCTCGGCAGCGGAGGCGGTGGTCACGGCCGACGACCAGACGCCGACGAGCACGACGCGTTCGAGACGCACCTTGCGGTATTCGACTTCGGTGACGTCCTGCAGCTCGCCAAGGCCGGAGACGTGCTTGAGCTGATTGCGAGACTCTCGCTCCTCCCAGGCCTCGCTGGATCGCTCGCCGAACCCCGCACCGTGGTCGTTCTCGTCGAGCAGCACGTCGGACTGGTCTGCCAGCACGCCGGTCAGCACCGGTTCTTTTTCCATGATGGGCTGGTTCACGACGCCGCCGTCAACGGCCTGCTGCTGGCTCTGCTCGCTCAAAGGCACCTCTTGCTTGACTCACGATTGAACTATGGTGGTCTTTATTATCATCGTTTTGGAAGACATGCCGCAGCGCATGGGTGATTTGCTGGTGCAAGGAGATATATGGTCGAGCAGTATTTTTCCGCCGAGCCCGCGTCCGAGGACGTGCGCCGTACGCTGACGGTGTCGCTGCAGGGCAACGAGGCAACGGTCGAGACGTCGAACGGCGTGTTTTCCGGATCGCGTCTTGATCTGGGCACGTCCGTACTGCTGCGCGAAGTGCCGGAACCTCCGCAGACCGGCACGTTCCTTGATCTGGGCTGCGGCTGGGGCCCGGTCTCGCTGGCGTTGGCGTTCGCATCCCCGGATGCCAGCGTGTGGGCAGTGGACGTGAACACGCGTGCGCTCGAGCTGACCGCGGCGAACGCGAAGCGCAACGGCTGCGGGAACGTGCATGTGACGCAGACGGACGAGTCCGGCGCTCCCCTGCCCGAGCAGACGGCGACGGCTTGCGAGCCGCTGCCAAGCGACGTGCGGTTCGACGTGATCTGGTCGAATCCGCCGATCCGCGTCGGCAAGGAGGCGCTGCACACACTGCTCATGACGTGGCTGCCGCGGCTGAAGCCTGCCGGCGGCACCGCGTATCTGGTGGTGCAGAAGAACCTTGGCGCCGACTCGCTGATCCCGTGGCTGGCGGGCGCGCTCGGCGACGATTACGAGGTAGGCAAGTACCATTCCGCCAAGGGGTACCGCGTCATCGAAGTGGTGCGCAACAAGTAGGCAAGCATATTCCATTCGCGGCTCCCCGCCATCGGGGAGCCGACTGCATGTTAGGGACAGTTCACTGATGAAATTCGAATATCCGTCCGAATTGCCGGTGTCGGCCGCGCGCGACGAGATCGCCGAGGCCGTCCGTCACAGTCAGGTCGTGATCGTGTCCGGCCAGACCGGTTCCGGCAAGACCACGCAGCTGCCGAAGATCCTGCTGGAATTGGGGCGCGGCTCACATGGCCGGCAGATCGTGCACACGCAGCCGCGTCGTCTGGCCGCGCGCACAGTCGCCGAGCGCATCGCCGCAGAGATGGGCGTGCGGCTAGGTGACGAGGTCGGCTATCAGGTGCGGTTCACCGACGAAAGCTCACCGAAGACACGCTTGCGCGTCGTGACCGACGGTATCCTGCTCGCACAGATCCAACGTGATCCCAAACTGAATCAGTACGACACGATCGTCATCGACGAGGCACACGAACGCAGCCTGAATATCGATTTTCTGCTTGGCTATCTGACCGCGTTGTTGCCGCAACGGCGCGATCTGAAACTCGTGATCACGTCCGCGACGATCGATTCGGTGAAGTTCAAGGAACATTTCGAGCATGCGCTGCACGACAAGGTTCCGGTGATCGAGGTGTCGGGCCGTACGTTCCCCGTGCAGATCGTGTATGAGCCGCTCGGCACCGCGCCGGCGCTCATGCGCAACGTGCCCGGGTTTGAGACCGGCGCGATGCCCGGAGAAGAGGCGTACGCGGAACTGTCCGCCGCGCCGAGCGCCGCCGAGCGGGGCGGTAGCGGCCGTGGCACGGACCGTGATACCGATATGGACATGCCGACGGCCGTGGCGCGCGCCTGCGCCGAGCTGGTCATCCATTCGAGCCATGAACGCGGTGCGCGCGACATTCTCGTGTTCGCTTCCGGCGAGCGCGACATCCACGAGTTCGAAAACGCGCTGCGCCGCCATTACGGCCCGCGTGCCGACGACATGCGCCGTCCGGATGCGATCGAGATCATGCCGCTGTTCGCGCGTCTGTCGGCCAAGGACCAGCACCGGGTCTTTGAACCGCATACGCACCAGCGCATCGTGATCGCCACGAACGTGGCCGAAACGTCGCTGACGGTGCCGGGCATCCGCTATGTGGTCGATCCGGGCACCGCGCGTATCTCCCGCTATTCGAAGACCGCGAAGGTCCAGCGGCTGCCGATCGAACCGATCAGTCAGGCGAGCGCCGACCAACGTTCCGGTCGATGCGGCCGTATCGCGGACGGCATCGCGATTCGTTTGTATTCGCGTGAGGATTACGAGACGCGACCCAGGTTCACCGAACCGGAGATCCTGCGCACCTCATTGGGCGCAGTGGTGCTGCACATGCTGTCGGTGGGCGTGGCGCGCACGGCCGAGGACGTGACGAACTTCGGGTTCATCGACCCGCCGGACATGAAGGCCGTTTCGGACGGCTTCAACGAGCTGACCGAACTGAAGGCCGTGGCCCGCAGACATGGCGAGGTGGTGCTCACGCATGTCGGCCGCCAGCTGGCACGCATCCCGATCGACGTGCGCTTGGGGCGCATGGTGATCGAAGCAGCGAAGTCGACCACGCCGGACACGTTGGCCGCAGTGCTCGTGATCGTCGCGTTCCTGAGCCTGCAGGACCCGCGTGAGCGGCCGGACGACGCTCGTGACGAGGCCGATCGCATCCACAACCGGTATGCCGACCCGACGAGCGACTATCTGACCGCGCTGAACATTTGGGACCGCATCTTCCAGGCGGACGGCGAACCGAGCAATTCTGCGCTGCGTCGCATCTGCAAGACCGAGTATTTCAGCTGGCTGCGCGTGCGCCAGTGGAAGGATCTGGTGAACCAGCTCACCGACATGTGCCGTGAGCTCAAGTTCACGGTCGGCTCCCCGCAGCCGGCGTCGCGGCCGAGCCTGGAGATCCGCCAGTTGCCGATCAACCAGCAGGCGGCCGGCTCGTTGCGCTGCTCGTGGGACGACCGCGGCATCCACACGTCGATGCTTGCCGGTCTGCTGTCGATGATGGGCATGCAGATCATCCGCGAGCCGAAGGCGTCCGACTTCACCGGGCTCAAGGGCGCGGCTCGCGCGAAGGCGATCAAGCGCGCGCAGAAGATGGCGAAGAACGACTATCAGGGTGCGCGCGGCACGCATTTCGCCCTGTTCCCGGCCTCGAGCGTGGCCAAGAGCACGCCCGCGTGGGTGATGAGCACGGAGCTGGTGGAGACGAGCAGGCTGTGGGCGCGCTATTCGGCGGCGATCGACCCGGCGTGGGCTGAGCCGCTGGCCGGCCAGCTTACGCGCACCACGTACGCGGAGCCGCACTGGTCCGGCTCGCGCGGCTCGGCGGTGGCGAGCGCGAAGGTGCTGTTGTACGGTCTGCCGATCGTGCAGGACCGCACCGTGCAATGGGGACGCATCAATCCGCCCGAAGCGCGTGATTTCCTGATCCGGCAGGGTCTGGTGGAAGGCGATATCCAGCAGCGGTTCAGCTACGACGAGTTCGTGGGCCGCAACCGCGACATTCTCGACGAGGCGGCCGACGATGCGAGCCGTACGCGTCAGGTCGCGCAGACGGTCAGCGACGAGGACCTGTTCGACTTCTACCAGTCGGTGATCCCGAACGACGTGACGTGCGTGGCAGATCTGGCGAAATGGTGGAAGCGCGAGCATGCCGAGCATCCGCATCTGCTGGACTTCGATCCGGACAAGGTGGAGCGCCTGGCGTCCGCGGAATCGGTGAGCCTGGCCGACTATCCCGATCATTGGCATACGCTCGGCACGGACGGCCAACCGATCGATCTGCGGTTGAGCTATGTGTACGATACGCATGATCCGGCCGACGGCGTGACCGTGCACGTGCCGCTCAAGGCATTGTCGAGGCTGACGCCGGAACAGTTCACGTGGAATGTTCCCGGATTGCTGGACGAACTGATCGTGGGGATGATCAAGGCATTGCCGAAGTCGCTGCGCGTGCAGTTCGTGCCAGCACCGGACAATGCCCGCAAGATTCGGGCGTGGATCGACGAGCATGTCGCCGATCTGCCGGGTTCCGGCGGGCGCAACAAGCCGAATCTGCCGCCGGCCAGTCTTCCCGGCATGGATAGTGCGGATACGACCGTCGGCGGAACGGACGCGGCACGTTGGCCCGATCTGCCGCATGTGTTCACGAGGGCGGCGATCGAGACGATCGGCGCGCAGATTCACCCGGAAGTGCTCACCGGCGAACTGTGGGAAAAGCTCAACCCGTACCTGCGCATGACGTTCGCGGTCGAACAGCAGTTGCCGGCGCCGAAGAACGCGCGAGGCCGGCGTGGCGCGCGAGGCCCGGTCAAAGTACTCGGCACCGGCAAGTCGCTGGTCGAGCTGCAGCGCAGGTTCGCGGCGCAGGCTGAGGCGTCGGCACGGCAGATGGTCAAGAAGCAGGCCGATCGCGCGGCCGACCAAGGCAAGCTGGTCGAACAGGCGAATCTGCTGCACAAGGCGGGGGCCACGACCGAGTCGCGCGCCGACATGCTGTGGCGCGGCGCATTGGACGCGCTGCGGCTGCCGTCCGAACGTATTTCGTCGCGTTGGCTGGGCGCGGAGGCGCTCATGCTGGCGTCCGCGCCGTACAAGACCACCAAGGATCTGGTGGAGGATCTGCAACTGGCCGCGGTCAAACGGCTGCTGCCGAAGGTCGACTCGCTGCCGGACGACGACGCGCTGGCCGACGCGGTGCTGGGCGTCACGGAAGTGTTCGAGGACACCGTGTATGCGGTGGCGCACGACGTGATCACGATCCTCAAACGCTACGCGGAAGTCGACAAGGCGACGAGCGGCAAGGCCGACCTGCCGATGCTCTCGGTGCTGCAATCGGTGCGCGAGCATATCGCCACGCTGGTGTTCCCCGGATTCATCGGCGCCGCTCCCCCGGATGCGCTGGCGAACATCCCCCGCTACCTGCAGGCCGACATGATGCGGCTGGCGAAGGCGAAAACCGACAAGAACCGTGACGTGCGCTGGGCGTGGGAGGCCGACGAGGCCAAGCAGCTGGTTGACAAGGCCCAGGCCCGTGCCAAGGCGGAGCCGGCCGGTCCGAAACACGAGGCGCTCGCCAAACAGGCACAGACGGCCCGTTGGATGCTCGAGGAGTTCTACGTGTCCCTGTGGGCGCAGGAACTCGGCACGGCCAAACCGATCAGCATCAATCGCATCAAAAAGGCGCTGGCACAGTAACCAAAGCGCTGGCACAGTAACCGCCGTAACCGTCCGCTCACGCGGACGGTACCTCGACGTGACCGTTATCCTCCGTATGTTCACACGACTGGCATGGCGACGCGAACATACGGAGGAACACAGCGATCCCATATGTCCGTATGTTCGCATCCCTGTCGCGATCGCGCGAACATACGGACATTACCGTCGCTGCGAGCGGCCCGGGATGGTGGTTCAGGCGTTGATGAGCGCGTCGCGGCGGGCGATGAGCTGGTCGATCGCAGTGTCGCCTTCAATGACGGTGAACGTGACGGTCTTGCGTTCGGTGGCCTGCGGTGCGATCGTGTGCAGGTCGCCGCGCTGCTCGTGCCAGCCGCGGCCGTGCACGCTCGAGTTCGACGGCTCGAGGCCGACCACGTAGTCGCCAGAACCCATTGACTTCCATTCCATGAAGTACGGGAAGTCGGCCGCGTCGAATTCGATCACCACACCCAAGCCGAGCGTGCGGTTGACGACGGCGGCGAAACTGCGACCGTTCGCATCCGCGACCAGATCGTGCAGATACACGCTTTCCGGCTTGTTCGCGACCGGCGCGCCGATCTCGTTCCACGGGGTCGTGTCGGCGGCGGTCGTCTCGTCGCGCGGCGTGGCCTTGCGGCTCGGGATCACGACCTCGGCGCCCTCCGCCAGCAACGGCCAGCCGAAATTGCAGTGGTACATCCACATGAGCGGCTCGGCGCGGAAGCTTTCGTTGGTCACCTCGTCCTCGACCGTGATCGTGGACGTGCCATACACGCTCGTGATGCGCCGGCGCAGCACCATGTTCTCTCCGAACAGTTCGGCCTCGCGCATCTCGCCCGACACCTCGAGCACATACCGGTCGTTCTCGTCCCAATACGCGTCGGAAGAGACGTGCTCAGCCGGCGTGGTGCGGATGCGCCCGTGCATCGGATAGCTGCCGGCCGGGTACTTGGAGTCTGCGGGAGTCACGTACGGCGCGCAGATGTTCTCGAACCCGCACGTGAAGAACAGGCCGCCCATGATCGAACGCTGAGCCTCGGCGCCGTTGGTGTCGAATTGGTTGCGGCCGTTCAAACCCGGCTTGGACAGGAACGTGAGGTTCTCGCCGCGGTATTCGATCTGCGCGATGTCGAGCGCGCGGTCGGCCATCGACATGAAGCGCAGCGGACCGTTCTTGACCTCGATGCCGCGCAGTCCGTGCGAGCGACCCTCCTGATATTCGATCGGACGCGTATAGGCGGCCTGCTGGATGCTGCCCATATGGGCGAGCATGTCGGCACGGGTCGGGTTGTTGTGATTGACGAGCATATGCATACCTCCTTGTAGCGGCGTTGCGCCGTGGCGTTTCCTCCCCACACTGTACCCGATCACACGTCTTTGGCAAGCGCTTTCCGCGCGCGTGCCGCAATTTATCGCAGGCCTTCCTGAGCCGACCGGACAACTGAACCGGCGACCGATGTCCTCTTCCGCAGTAGACTGACCATGACATCGACCGGCAGGGGCTACGGCGTCATGCGAACGATATCGTCATCGATCTTCGATGGACGGCGGCGTTCGACTCATCGTGACGTTGACCGAAATCAGCTGGGAAACCACCATCGCATCGCAGCTGAAAGGAACAACCATGTCTGATTCGAGCATGTCGCATCGCGTATCGCAGCCGGACGCACCGTCAACCACGCAACCGGCGACCTCGAGACCAACCGACACGCAACCGTCATCCGATCACCCGATCCTGCCGATCGTCATCATGATGATCGGCTCGTTCACCGCCATCCTCAACCAGACGCTCATGACGAGCGCCCTGCCGCATCTCATGCTCGACTTCGGCGTCACCAGCAACACCGCACAATGGCTAAGCACCGGGTTCATGCTCACCAACGGCATCATGATCCCGGTCACCGCGTTCCTCATCCAACGGTTCACGACGCGCCAGCTGTTCTTCTACGCGATCGGCATGTTTCTGTTCGGCACGCTCGTGTGCCTGTGCGCGCCCGGCTTCTGGGTGCTGCTGGCCGGCCGCGTCTTGCAGGCCACGGGCGCGGGCATCCTTATGCCGCTGCTGCAGACCGTGCTGTTCCTCACGTTCCCGCCGAGCAAGCGCGGCACGGCAATGGGCTGGTTCGGCATGGTCATCGCGTTCGCGCCGGCGATCGGCCCGACCCTGTCCGGCCTGATCATCGACCTGCTGCCGTGGCGTTTCCTGTTCGTGCCGCTCGTGGTGATTGCCGTGGGCGTGCTCGCCGCCGCGATCCCGACGGTGCGCAACGTCACGCCACAGACCGATCCGACGATCGATGTGCCGTCGGTCGCGCTGTCGACGCTCGGGTTCGGCAGTCTGCTGCTCGGGTTCTCGCTGGCCGGCCAGTCCGGCTGGACCTCTCTTGACACGCTCATCTCGCTGGCAGTCGGCGCGGTGTCACTGGTCGCGTTCGTCATCCGACAGCTGCGTCTGCCACGCCCGCTGCTTAACTTCCGCGTGTTCGCGCGGCCGATGTTCACGTTGCCGATGATCGTGATCGTGCTGGTGTTCGTCACGTTCATCTCGACGATGAACATCCTGCCGATGTTCATTCAGAACGTGCTAGGGATGACCGCGCTGCAGTCCGGTCTGCTGCTGGCGGGCGGCGGCATCGCCGAGGGCGTGTTCAATCCGGTCGCCGGCCGTCTGTTCGACCGGGTCGGCATCCGTCGCATCGCTCCCCCGGCGATTGGTATCGTCGCTGCGGCGTCGTTCGCATTGTCGCGGATGGATGCGGGCACGCCGGCATGGTATCCGGCCGTGTTCTTCACGTTGATGATGGCTGGCGTCGCATTCTGTCTGATGCCGCTGACGACGACCGCGCTCAACCAGCTGGCCGGGCCGCTCATTCCGCACGGCACGGCGATGAACAACACGCTGCGGCAGACGTGCGCGGCGATCGGCATCGCGATCTGTTTCACGGTCATGACGACGAATACGCGGCCTGCATCGGTCGTCGGTTCGGCTGCGGCGGGACTTGCGCACGGCGTGGATGCGGTGTTCGTCGTCTCGACCGTCGTGTCTCTCGTCGCATTCGCATTGTCGCTGTTCGTGCGCGACGGACGGCGGTGATCGCTACGCTTCGACCAGTTCGGGCGCACGACGCGTCGAGAAGCGGAACATGAGCGCGGCGAACACGATGCCGACCACGGCCATGCCGGCGATCACCCACATGCTCGACGAGAATCCCCGCACGTAGGATGCGGCCTCGCCCGCACCATTCCGGGCCGCCGCGGCGGAGAATTCGGACAGCAGCGCGCTGGCCACGGCCGTGCCGATCGCGCCGGCGAGCTGCTGGATGGTGTTCATCACGGCCGAGCCGTCGGCGTTGAGCCGTGCGGGCAGCTGGTTCAACGCATGGGTCTGGTCGGGCACGAGCACGAATCCGGAGAACGCCATGAACACCGCGTAGGCGATGGCCACCGCAACCACACTGTTGGACGCGACGATGAACACCGCATCCATCACGGTCACGACCACAAACCCGGTCATGATGAACTTCGGCGGGAAGTGGCT
This sequence comes from Bifidobacterium simiiventris, assembly GCF_019331715.1. Lineage (GTDB taxonomy): Bacteria > Actinomycetota > Actinomycetes > Actinomycetales > Bifidobacteriaceae > Bifidobacterium > Bifidobacterium simiiventris. The sequence continues at coordinate 216,927 of NZ_JAHBBG010000002.1, read as the reverse complement.
TTTCAGCGCACCGCCGATCAGCGGCGCCGCGATCGCGCCGACCACCGCGCCCGGCAGCAGCGTCAGTGCCGCGGGCAGACTGCCCAGTCCGAAGCCGCGCTGCAGCAGGATCGGCAGCATGAAGTTCAGCCCGAGCACGCCGCCGGACGCCATGAGCAGGATCAGCATGCCGAGCGAAAACCCGGGATAGGCGAACACGCGCACCTCGACCAACGGCCGCGGCATGCGCAGCTGCGCGATCACGAACACGGCCAGGATCGCGATGCTCGCGGCCAGGGTCAGCCAGAACCGCCAGTCGCCGTTCCAGCTCGCGAAGAAGCTCACCGCAACGATCAGTCCGGCGAGTCCGGCCGCAACCAGCAGCAGCGACGGCACGCTGATCGTTGCCGGTTCTCCGTCTCCGGAGTGGCGGATCTCCGGCACAGTGGCCATGCCGAGCAGGAACGCGACGGCGAGGAACGGCAGCATCGTGTAGAAGATCCAATGCCAGTCGAGCCATTCCATGACCATGCCGCCGAACACCGGGCCGATGGCCGGCGCGGCGCAGGTGACGAGGCTGACGATGCCGAGCATCGAACCACGCTGTTCGAGCGGCGCCTTCTCGAGGATGATGTTGGTGATGAGCGGCAGCGAGATGCCGGTGCCGAGCGCCATGACGAGACGTGCGGCGAGCAGCATCGGGAAACTCACGGCGAACGCGCCGATCAGCGTGCCGGCGGTGAAGATCGCGACCGCCGCGATGAACAGGGTTTTCGTCGCGAACCGGCGTACCATGAACGGCGAGCTGGGGATCGCGACCGACAACAGCAGCAGGTAACCGGTGGTGAGCCATTGCACGGTGGATGCGTCGACCGCGAACTCCTGCATCAGCGTGGAGTAGGCGATGTTGAGCGACGTCTCCGACAGGATGCCGAGGAACGTAAGGATCGCGAGCGCGACCACGCACACGACGATGGCGGTCGGCACAGGTCGTTTGGCGCTGGCGGCTTGGGCCGTTGCGGCCTGGGCGGACGGCGGCGTGGTCCGCGCGCCCTCGCCTCTGCTGGTATCGCGTTCGTTCATGGATTCATCCTCCGTTACGGCATCAATTGTTGTATATCAAACAATGTGCCATAGTACCGGCGAATGTTACGTGAAACTCACTCGCCGAGTTCGCGCTTGAGCCATTGGCGTTCGGCATCGATTTCGGCGTCGTGGATCATGAGGACGGCGCGACGGTATTTGTCGGCGACCTTGTCGTTGTCGATCGGCCCTTCGCCGTCGCTGTACAGTCGGCGCACGTCGCAGCCGAGCGAGTCGAGACGGCGTTGCAGTACGGCGCGGCGGTCCGTCTCGTCGGGGATGACGGACAGGAACGAGAGGACGACGGCCCATTTGGTGATGTTGGTGAGGTTGTAGCCGCTCGTGTTCCTCAGCTCCTCGACCAGCCTCTCGCGGCCGGCGGGCTCCAAGTGGAATTCGCGCAGACGGCGGCCGTTGACGACGGTGAAGGTCTCGCCGATGTAGCCGGCCTTGACGAATTTGTTCGTCACCGAGTGCAGCGTGCCGTCGGAGACGGCCTGCATGTAGCCCTGCAGCTGCTCCATCTTCTTGCGCAGACGGTATCCGCACAGCGGCCCCTCGCTCAGGAAGCCCAGGGTCATGAGTTCTATCGTGTTCATCATACGTTCATGATATCTCAGTCCGAGATATCTCGAAACGACACGCCGACGACGAACATCGTCACGCCTTACATCAACGGCGGAATCATGCCGATCTTGCGTCATCTATAAATCTTTTCGATATATCTCAGTTTGAAATATCTCTTTCCGAGGTGCATACTGGCATCAGCGCGAACGCAGCGGACGACGAAACCTCCACCGCAACGGTCGCACGGCCCATAACCGAACCAGACAAACCACCACAGCCGCCGCGAGACGCCCAGCAGCACAGCGCACGACGCGCGGCGCCACCGAAAGGAACACCATCATGAGCACCATCACCATCTTCGGCGCAGGCAACATCGGCTCCGCGGTCGCAGGGCTGGCCGTCAAGTCCGGCGCGAGCGTGCAGGTCATCGACCGCAACCCGGACAAGGCCGCCGCCGCGGCCGAAGGTGTCACCGGCGCGAAGTTCGGCGAGGCCACGGTCTCCGGCGACATCGTCGTGCTCGCTCTGCCGTTCCCGGCCTACGACGAGGTGCTCGCCGTCTACGCCGACCAGCTGGCCGGCAAGACCGTGGTCGACGTGGCCAACCCGATCGACTTCACCACCTTCGACCTCGCCCTGCCCGCCGGCCACCAGTCCGCCGCCGAATACGTGGCCGCCAAACTGCCGAACAGCAAGGTCGTCAAGGGCTTCAACACCACGTTCGCCGCCACCCTGGCCACCGGCGAAAACGACGGCGCGCCCACCGTCGTCCAACTCGCCTCCGACGACGAGACGGCGAAGAAGTCCGTCGCCGCGTTCATCGAGGCCGCCGGCCTCAAGACCGTGGACGCCGGCGCCCTCAAGCGCGCGCAGTACCTCGAGGGCTACGGCGCGCTGCAGATCATCCTCGGCGTGACCGAGCAGACCCCCTGGACCGGCGGCTTCAAGGTCGTCAAGTAGGCAACCGATCAATCGAAGACGGCCGTAAGTCAGCATCTTCGCGCTGCCTCCATTGACTTACGGTCGCCTTCCCCTTTCCCGGCGACCGTAAGTCAACAGGATTGCCGCCCTCTTGTTGACTTACGGTCGTTTCGAGACGCGAAAAAAGACCGTAGGTCAACAGAATCGGTTTGATCATGCTGACCTACGGCCTTGGGATGCCGAGGACACCGAGAGAGTTTTACGCCAAGGCGCGGTAGGCGTCCTCATCCACCGGCTCGAGCCACTCGTTCGACGCGCCCTCGGCCTTGGGCATGATGGCCACGTGCGCGAACGACTCGGTCGGCGCCGCGCCGTGCCAGTGCTTCGTCTCCGGCGGAATGTAGGCCACGTCGCCGGGCTTCAGTTCGACCGGCTCCTGGCCCTCGATCTGGTAGTAGCCGCGCCCGCCCACGGCGAGCAGGATCTGGCACACGCCGTGGTGGATGTGCCAGTGGTTCGTGCAGCCCGGCTCGAACGTGACGTTTGCCACCGACACCTGACCGTCCGCCGCAAGCGGCGCGAGATAGCTCTGGCCTTCAAAATACTGCGCGTACGCGTCGTTCGGCTCGCCAAGCGGGAATGCGCTCGGATTGTCCATGATGCCTCCTTGTGACTCTTGTTCTTGTTCCGCGCCGCGGTCATGTCAACAGCATCGTCATGACCGCAGTCTCATCACCGACGTTAGAAACTTCGAGCGCTCGAAGTCAATCTTGCTCCGTCGCCACCGAGCCTTTCTCCACCAACGCGCACCTGATCCGCCCCTGATCCACGGATAGATCAGGCAGCACGGCGCAGGTCGTCACCGCGTCAAGCGCGCCGGGCAGATCGCGTCCCTCGATCATCGAGATCAGCTTGCACGCGCCCCAATACCCCATCTCATAATGCGGCAGTTCGATGGATGTCAGTCGGGGCTCGAAGAACACGGACAGCAACTCGAAATTGTCCACGCTGACCACCGACAGGTCCCGGCCGACACGCAGACCGCGCCGCACGGCCGCCTCGTAAATGAACCGCGTACGCACGTCGTTGAAGCAGAACACGCCGTCTGCGCCCGTGTCCAGCAACGCTTCGGCCTGCGCGTCGGCATCAACCTTCTCGTCTGGGTCGAATACCAGCCGTTCATCACGCACGATGCCAGCACGCTCCAACGCCGCGTAATACCCGGCGAGTCGCCTCGGCTGCGCGATGATCGTCGTCGGCGAACCATAGTACGCGATGCGACGGCATCCGGCGGACAACAGTCGCGTCGTCGCGTCCTCACCTATCCCCTGCTCGTCCGGTGCTATGGACGGACACCGACCGGTCTTGTCTTCGGCGTCCACCATGACCGTGGGGCAGCCGTCGAGTGAGTCCGGCAGCGTCATCACCCGGTCGTACATGGCCGCGTAGAGGAATCCGTCGACGCCATAGCGACGCAGCATGCTGATCTGTTCACGTTCGAGTTCCGCATCGTTGCCAGTGTTGACGACTGTCAGCAAGTATCCGAACGTGCGGGCGGCGTCCTGCGCCCCGAGGATGATGCGTCCGGCGTATGGCGTGGTGGCGACGTCGTCGCCGATCAGTCCGAGCATGTGGCTGCGGTTGGTGCGCAGTCCGCGCGCGATGGGATTGATCATGTATCCCATTGACTCGGCCTGCTCGCGTATCGCATGGGCGATTTCGAGTTTGATACGTCCCTGGTCCTTGCCGTTGAGCACGCGGGAGACCGTCGCCGTGGAGACCCCGGTCTTGAGCGCAATATCCTTCATCGTGACCATATGCATTCCCCGTTGCGTCGATGTCGATGTAGCACCGTTCATAGTAACGTGCCCCGTTCCGTTCGCTGTCCGCCATGTTATGCGCCAAGCGCCGGCGTCATATGGGGACGGCGGAAGCCGGAGCTGCTCGCGCGATCACGCGTTCCTCGCTCCGGCTCATGTTTTGTCTTCCGACTCGGCTCAGCCCTTGACCGCGCCGAGCATCACGCCCTTGTTGAAGTACTTCTGCAGGCAGGGGTACAGCACGAGCAACGGGATCGTGGCGACGATGATCACGCCGAACTTGATCTGGTCGGCGAGCTGCTGCTGCGCGGCGGCGTTGAGGTTCGAGGCGACGGATTGCGAGACGAGCAGGATCTGCTGGAGCACGACCTGCAACGGCTGTTTGTTCTGGTCGGAGATGTAGATCAGGCCGGTCATGAAGTCGTTCCAGTGGCCGACGAAATAGTACAGTCCGATCACGGCGAGGATGGCAGGGCTCAATGGCAGCACGACCTTGAAGAAGTAGCCGAGATAGCCGAGTCCGTCGATCTGCGCCGCATCATGCAGCTCCTCGGGAATGGACGACTCGAAGAACGAGCGGGCGACGATCACGTTGTATACGCTCACCGCGCCGGGCAGGATGAACACCCACATCGTGTCGATGATGCCGAGCTGCTGGAACAGCAGGTAGTTTGGCACGAGGCCGCCGGCGAAGAACATGGTGACGGTGAACAGGAACAGGATGACGCGGCGCGGTTTGAATTCGGGGCGGGACAGGGCGAATGCGCACGGGATGGTCACCGCCATATTGACCGCGGTGCCGAGTACCGAGTAGACGATGGTGTTCCAGTAGCCGCGCCAGATCTGCGCGTTGGCGAAGATCTTCGCATAGCCGGCGAACGTGATACCGGAGGGCAACAGTCGCGTCTGGCCGGAGGCGACGCTGTTCGGGTCGGAGAACGAGGATATGACGACGAACCACAGCGGGTACAGCACGATCAGCACGACGAGCAGGATCAGGCCGTCGATAACGCCAAGGGTGATCCAGTCTCCGACTGTGCGCCGTTCGCGCTGCTTTGTGTTCCATGGGATGTCGTTGCCGTTGGGCTTGGGGGCCTGGGCCACGGTCGTGGCGATTGATGCGCTCATGATGATGCTCCTTCTCGTCTTAGAAGATGCTCGCGTTGGACACTCGCTTCGAGATCGCGTTGGCCGCGACCAGGAAGACGAAGTTGACGACGGTGTTGAACAGGCCGATGGCCGTGGAGTAGGAGAACTGGAAGTTGATCATGCCGATCTTGTACACGTAGGTGGAAATCACCTCGGTGGCCGGCAGGTTCAGCGTGTTCTGCATGAGGAAGATCTTGTCGAAGCCGACGTTGAGCACGGAGCCCATGTTGAGGATGAGCAGCACGCCGCAGGTCGGCAGGATCGCCGGGAAGTCGACGTAGCGTATGAGCTGCAGACGGCCGGCGCCGTCGAGTTTGGCGGCCTCGTACAGGGATGTGTCCACGGAGCTCAGCGCGGCGAGGTAGATGATCGCGTTCCAGCCGCAGTGCTGCCAGACCTCGGAGATCCAGTAGACGGCGGTGATCGCGCCCGTGCTGCCCATAAGGCTTTCGTCGCCGAAGAACTGGCCGATGATGCCGGTGTTCGGCGCGAGGAAGATGTTGAGCATGGAGACGATGACCACGATCGAGATGAAGTGCGGCATGTACGTGATGGTCTGTACGAAGCCCTTGATCTTCTGCGAGTGGATCTGGTTGATGAGCAGGGCGAGGATGATAGGGAAGATGAAGCCCATGACCAGCGTCCACAGGCTGATGCGGACCGTGTTCGTCATGATCTCGCCGAACAGCGGCGAGCGGAAGAACTTGTTGAAGTATCTGAATCCGACGAAATCGCCGCCGGTCAGTCCCTTGTCGGGGTCGAACTCGCGGAAGGCGAGTTGGATTCCCCACATCGGCACGTAGGCGAACAGCCCCACGAACACGAGGGCGGGCAGAGTGAGCAGCCACAGTTCCCAGTACCGGCGGAAGTGGTCGGCGATGAGGGCGAAAGGATTTGATTTGCGCGTCGGTTCCTGCATGGGCAGGCCGGCGGCCGAGACTGTGTTGGTTGACATGATGATGCTTTCGATGGTGATGAAATCATGGATAGTGACGGCCATCAGCAAAGCCGTCGCATACGAGGAAGGTGGGGTCTATCGGCCGGATCGGCGGTCACGGCCGACGGACCCGCAATGGCTGCGCCGGGAAAAGGGGAAAACCGGCGCAAGTGTTGATTGATGGCGGAGGCCGGTTGGCCACCGTCGCGGCTATTTGACGGCCTGGTCGTAGTACTTCTGCCAGATCGCGATGTTCTCCTCGAGACCGAGCGTGGGTTCGGCGATGTTCTTGAGGTACGTGTTCCATTCCTTGTCGATGCCGCCGCGCTGCACCCACTTCGCCAGCTGGTTGTTGGCGTAGTTGCCGATGGACGTGTTGTTGTCCGACAGGGTGTCGAGGTCGTCGCTGCTGGGGCGTACGTAGATCGGGATTACGTCGCCGGTCGGGTCGACGCGGTCCAACGCATCCTCGACGGCCTTGTTGGCTTCGGTCACCTGATCGGCGTTGTCGTCGTTGACGATGGTCGCGTCGTCCGGCACCCATCCGGCGAATCGGTCCTGCAATGCGATGGCTCGCGTGTCGGGGTATTCGGCGTACGCCTTCTCACGGTCGATGGTGTACGTGTGATCGCCGTCGTCGGACAGCGTGGTCGGAATGGAACCGAAGTAGCCTTCGACCGACAGTTTCTCGCCGTACATCGCGTTGACGATCTTGTAGACGGCCTGCTTGTTCGCGGCCTTCGGGCTGACGGACAGGCTGTAGGCGAATTCAGTAGCATCCTGCGAATAATCCCATTTCACGTCCGATTCGGGCGTGGATGCCGTCTTCTTGAGTGGTGGAACACTTACGTACTGGTCCGCCAGACTGTTGCCGTATTCGCTGTATGCGGACCATCCGAACGTGACGCCGGTCAGCGCGGTCTTGCCGTCATTGACCGTCTGCGCGACGTACTGCGAGTCGTCGCGGGTGAACGTGTCCTTCGGGATCAGTCCTTCGGCCACGAGTCCGTGCAGGAAGGAGATAACGTCCTTGAGTTCCTCGGACGTGTAGTAGCTTTTCACCTTGCCGTCCTGCACGTAGTAGCCTTGCGAGGACGCGCTCGACCCCATGAAGTTGGTGACGACGCCGGACGAGTTGAGCAGCACCAGCGGACTCCAGAGGCCGAAGCCGAGGCTTCGGATGTTCATCGGGATCTCATCGGCCTTTCCGTTGCCGTTGGGGTCCTTGGTCTTGAACGCTTCGAGCACGGTATTGAGTTCGTCCCATGTGGTCGGCATCTTCAGCCCGAGCTTGTCGAGCCATTGCTTGTTGATGAACATGTGCGTGGCGGAGACGCGGTAGCCCTTGCCTCGATCGGACGGCAGGAGCTTGATCTGTCCGTCGCTGTTCTCGGCCATCTTGCGGGCCACCGGATGCGCCTCGAAGAACGCTTGGACGTTCGGCAGCTCATCGAGATGCGCTCCGATGTCCTCGAACTGGTTCGGATACCGGCTCACGTCGGTGGGATCGTACAGGGTCAGGCCGATGTCCGGAAAATCGTTGGCGACCATCTTCGGCGCCTTCTGCTGGCCCCATGAACTGTCGGCGATCTCCTCCCAGTCGATGGTGCAGCCGCAGGCCTCCTCCAACTGCTTGGAATATTCGGTGTCCTTCATCGGATTGTCGGTGACGTTGCGACGCACACGGATGGTGACGATCGGCCTGCCGTCCGCATCGACGGTGGGCTTGCTGTTGCCGCATCCCGCCAGCGGCACGCACAGCACGACCGCGGCCATTGCGGACGCCATGATCCTACGGATGCGCAAACTACGGCGTTCCATAAGTCTCCTTACATTGATTCTCTTCCGCCGGAGGACTCAACCACTTCATTGTCGATGACCTTCAGCTTTGCCGTCCTCGGATAGCAGAAAATATATCACGGCAATCGATTGCCGGCAATCGATTGCCGTTCGGCGTGTCGAACCGCTTCGACGCAGAAGAGTCATGGCATGGAAACCGTTATGGAGCTTGGTATCTGACGCCATGCACGCCATGGGAATCACCACACAGGTCTCGCGCTCCTGCGCGCAATCATCGATCTCCCGCCACAGCGTCGTCGGCGAGCCGCCGTGTTCGCCCAGAACGTAGCCGGCTCGCCAAGAGGCGTGTCATCTGCGAAAGTAATACAGATATCACATAGCTCGTTTCGTGATATTCCGAACCGGGATATCACGAAACGACACGAATGCAACCATACATACAAGGAGAACATCATGAAGACTTTGGTGCTCGTATTCCACCCCGGACTCAACACCCAGTCCCACGTCAACAAGGCGCTGATCGATGCGGCCGCCGAGCTTGACAACGTGACCGTTCGCGACGAGTACGCGCTGTACCCGGATGGCAAGATCGACGTGGCCGCCGAGCAGGCCGCCATCGAGGCCGCCGATCGCATCGTGTTCCAGTTCCCGCTGTGGTGGTTCTCCTCCCCCGCGCTGCTCAAGACCTGGGAGGACGAGGTGCTGCAGCACGGCTGGGCGTACGGCTCCGAGGGCCACGCGTTCGAGGGCAAGGAGTTCCAGGTGGCTGTCTCCACCGGCTCGCCGGAGGCGAACTACCAGCCGGACGGCGCGAACAAGTTCGTGATCGACCAGGTGCTGGTCCCGTTCCAGGGCACCTCGAACTACATCGGCGCGACGTGGGTCAAGCCGTTCGTAACGTTCGGCGCGTTCGGCATCACCGATGAGGCGCTGGCCGAGGCGGCGAAGAACTATAAGGAACTGCTGGCCAAGTAAGTCGGCATCCTTCCGGTAACGAATATGGCCGGTTTCCGGGACTCTCCATTGCGAGATCTCCGGAAACCGGCCATATTCGTTGTTCGGCGGCATCGGCCACCGTCAATCGCGGCTCATTTCGACAGCCGCCACACATACCACGCGACCGGCAACGTCAGCAGACCGCCGGCGACGAACACCCACATGATCGGGATAACGTCGGCGAGCGGCGCGAAGACGAGCATGCCCGCCGGCATGCCGAACGTGGCGAGCGTGGTGTCGAGGCCGAACACGCGCCCGACCATCGACTCGTCGGCCTCGGATTGGATGACGGTGCGCATCGGTCCGACGCAGACGGCCGACGCGACGCCGCACAGCGCGTTGATGATGAGGTAGCTGAGCAGCCCGGGCGCAAGCCCCAGCCCCACGACCGTGACGCCGACCGCGGCGATGCCGAGCGCGATCACGTGCATGTTGTTGCGGATGATCTTCACGCCGATCGTCGACATGAACACGCCGCCGAGCAGCATGCCGATGCTTAGGCTCAGCTCGTTGGCGGCGAGCTTGTCGGATGCGGTGGTCAGGTTCACGACGCCGAGGTTCAGGTCGATGCCCTCGTATTCGCGGGTCATGAGCAGCAACGTGAGGTTGAGCGGCGCGACGGACATGAGGCAGGTCATGCCGTCGCCGAGCACCACGCCCTTCAGGTGGTTGTGGCGCATCGTGTAGGCGAATCCGGCCTTGAGATCGGCCATCGTACGGCGGATGCCGGCGACGATCGGATGGAGGTCTGCCGCATCGGAGTCGGTGTCGTCGACGGACTGCGAGGTATCGCCGTCGGTCACGGCGGACTTTTGTGGCACGCGGATCATCGCGACGAATCCGACGCCGATCACCGCGGTCGTCACGTCGATCAGCAGGATCGACCACAGCGGCATGACGTTGATGAGCACGGCCGCGACGGCCGGCGCGACGATCATGTTGGCCGAGTTGATCATGCCGAAGACCGAGTTGACGCGCAGCAGTTTGCCGGTCGGCGTGATGTCGGGGATGAACGACTGGACGGCCGGCGTCTGTACGCCACCGCCGGACGAACGGATGAGCAGCACGACGAACAGCAGCGGCAGTCCGGCCCAGCCGTGCGCGAACGCGAACGACAGGACGATGGTGACGGCCGCGATGATGAGGTCGGGCAGCATGATGAGCGGCTTGCGGCGGTACCGGTCTGCCATCGAGCCGCCGAAGATCGAGACGACACCCTGCGGCAGTACGCCGAACACAGTGGCGAACAGCATGGACCAGCCGGATTTCCATTCCAGCGCGATCCACCACCACAGAGCGTACTGTACGATGCTGGAACCCAGCAGGGAGAACGCCTGACCGGTGAGCAGCAGCGCGACGCGCGGCATCCAGCCGTCTTCGCGCGGGTCGGCTTCAGCCTCGAACGTCGATATGGCTTGTGAGTTTTGGGATACGGATTGAGACATATGAGTAAGGTGTTCTTGCTTTCCAACTCAGACATTGCCGCCAGTTGCGCGACGATGCGAATATGTGTCTTCACACAGGATCGGCATGGTCAGCGCACGACGACGGATGTCAGCGAATATGATGCGAATGATGGGATCGAAGATCACGAGATCTAGCGGATTCGGCCATACCCGGCTTCGGGCTTGGCTCCGCTGACCCGTTAGATTCTTCCGGGCAAACCGCCGGTCTGCGGGCAGTCGCCCATCATCATGCAACACAAAGAACACATGGCTCCGCACACTATCAACGCAAGCCGACAAGACCACGATCAACGAACACACGCCCCCATCGATCATCCATCCGATCGTCCATCATCGCCGTCTCTTCCCAATGACCAGCCCGCATCGATGCAACGCAAGATTCCCGCCGTCGCGGTTCATGGACATCGCAACACACCCGGCCAAAATTGACGCATTGTCAAAACTCGCGATAGACTGCATACGACACCGGACATTGACGCAACGTCAACATTGCGCAACGTCAGCTCGCGCCGGCCTCCAACGCAGGAACCGGCGCGGCACATATCAGGAAGAATGAAGAAAGGACCATCATGCTGTTTCAGGTCTACGGCGACAACGCCGTGTGGCAGTGGCTCGGCTGGATACTCGTGTTCTGCTGTCTGATCGGCGCGAACGAACTCGCCCGACGCACCAAGATCGGCGGCATCGTCGCGTTTCTCGTCGTCCCCGCGATCCTGACCGTCTATTTCGTCGCGATCTACGTGGCGGCCGCGGCCGGCGCACACTGGGCGCTCAACAACCCGACCTACGTGCACATGACCAGCTGGTTCCACTATGCGAAACTGTACGCGGCCACCGCCGGCTGTATCGGCTTTATGGCGCTCAAGTACCGTTGGGGCGCGATCGGCAAATCCGACTGGTTCAAGTGCTTCCCGTTCGTGATCGTCGCGATCAACATCCTCATCGCGGTCGTCTCCGATTTCGAATCCGCGTTCCGCGCGTGGGGAACCACATGGGTGTCCACCGAAGGCGTGACGCTCATGGGCGGCTGGCATAACGTGTTCAACGGCGTGGCGGGCCTGATTAACATCGCGTGCATGACCGGCTGGTTCGGCATCTACGTGTCCAAGAAGAAGGACGACATGCTCTGGCCCGACATGACATGGGTGTTCATCGTCGCCTACGACCTGTGGAACTTCTGCTACACGTACAACTGCCTGCCCACGCACTCGTGGTACTGCGGCCTCGCGCTGCTGCTCGCGCCGACCGTGGCGAACTTCTTCTGGAACAAGGGCGGCTGGATTCAGAACCGCGCGAACACGCTGGCGATCTGGTGCATGTTCGCGCAGGTGTTCCCGATGTTCCAGGATTATTCCGTGTTCTCCACGCAGTCGGTGAACAACGCGAACGTGAACCTTGCGGTGTCGTTGGTCGCGCTCGTGGCGAACGTACTCGCGCTCGGCTACATTCTGATCCGCGCGAAGAAGCAGGGCGTGAACCCGTGGATCCAGGAAGTGTTCAAGGGCACCCGCGACTACGAGCAGGCCATCGCCCGCGCCGAGTAGGCTCGTCTGGGCTTCCCTCGACGGTCCGACCTGACCGTCGGCCGCGGGTACAGGCCGTGGCCGGATCCATGATTCGTCATGCGATTCGGCTGCGGCCTGTCTCATATCCGGAGACAACCACGATCGCGCACGATTGACGGAACGTGGACTCGGTTGCGTCCGAACCGGTCAGCGCCCGCGCCAGCGGGTCAGCTCGAAGACGAGCACGTAGACGAGCAGCAAGGCGGATGCGAGGAACACGGAGCGCAGGGCCGTGTCGAGCGAGGGCAGGAACGTGGCGATGACGCCGAACACGGCCACGCCGATCGCGCCGCCGACTTGACGGAACGTGTTGAACATGGCGGACGCGATGCCGGCCTGCGCGGGGTTGACGGAATGCAGGACGACGCCGGCCGCGGCGGGCGTGGTGATGGCCGCGCCGAAGCCGACGACGCTCAGGCCCACCGCGATGACCCACACGGGGATCGGCGCGGGGGTCAGGAATTCGAACAGGAAGCCGGCGATCATGATCGCCAATCCCAGCGTGATCGAGAATCGCGCGCCGCGCGCGGTGATGATGCGCCCGCCGATCAGGTTGCCGACGATCGTGACGAACGCGGACGGCACGAACACGAGTCCGGCCGCGAACGCGCCCATGTGCCGTTCGTTCTGCAGGAACATGGTGCAGATGAAGACCATGCCGTACCAGTTGAAGATCATGATGAAGCCGATCTGCAACGCGACCTGCATGCCGCGGATGCGAAACAGGCCGAGCGGCATCATCGGGGATGCGACCTTGGCCTGTGAGACGACGAACAGGCCGAGCGCAAGCAGTCCGACGCTCAGCAGGACGAGCGTCGCGGGAGCCGCAAAGCCGATAGCGCCGACTTCGATGATGCCGGCCACGAGCGTGCCCAGACCAACGAGCGAAAGCGTCTGGCCGAGCCAATCGAAGCGGATGGGACGGCGCGGGGACGGCGCGATGCGCGGCACGAGGGCGAGGATGAACAGGCAGAACGGCACGTTGATCGCAAACACGAGACTCCAGTGGATCGGCGTGAGCAGCCCGCCGAGCAAAGGCCCCACCGCGGAGGCCGACGCGCCGCCCGCACCCCACAGGGCGAGCGCCCATGCGCGACGTCGCGGGTCGGGGTTCGCCTCGTTGATCAGCGACATGGACGCCGGCAGGATCAGCGCCGAGGCGACGCCGAGCACACAGCGGCCGGCGACGAGCGCCGCCATCGACCATGCGAACGAGCAGAACAGGGACGCGAGACCGAACAGCGCCGCGCCGATCGCGAACACGCGTTTCGCGCCGAACCGGTCGGCGAGGCTTCCGGCGAGCAGGAGCAGCGCGGCGAACAGCAGCGTGTAGCCGTCCACGACCCACTGCTGGACGGCCATGTCGCCGCCAAGATCGGCTGCGATGGTGGGCAGCGCGACGTTGACGATGAGCACGTCCATGCCGGCGAGGAACGATGCGACGGCCGCGGCGATGGTGGCGGCCGTCGCGGCTGTCGTGACGCCCGAGGATGGGGACGGGAATGACATACGACCCATGCGTATCCTATCTGTACTATCTATATATTCGTTATCCATACGTTGTTGCGATGACTATGATATTCCGTAGAAACGTTACAATAGATAGGTTTATAAATGATTATGGTTTACGATATATAAACCATAGGTTTACATACATGCAGGGAGCCGTCCATGTACGACCGCAGACTCGACGCGATCATCGCCGCGGCGGACGCCGGCAGTTTCGCCCAAGCCGCGCGCCGGCTGCACCTGTCCACGCCGGCCGTCGCCAAGCAGGTCACCACGTTCGAGCAGGAGTATGGTCTGACGATCTTCGAGCGATCCCGCACCGGCGTCGCCCCGACCCAAGCCGGCGCGGAATTCATCGACGGCGCGCGTTCGCTCGTGAGCGAATCGAACGAGATCATCCGCAGAACCCGCCAACGTATGCACCAACATGCGGCGCCCGTGCGTCTGGGCATCTCCATCCTGCGCCCCGCCCGCCGCATCCTCGATCTGTGGCAGCGTGCCGGCCAAACCGACATCCGTTTGGAACTCATATCGATGCCGGACGGCAGCACGCCGATCGACGATATCATCGCGCGGCTTGGCGAGGACATCGACGTGATCGCCACCGCATTCGTGCCGGATCATTGGAACGGCATCTGCAACACGCAGGTGCTGTCATATGAACCGCTGTGTCTGGCCGTGCCGCGCAATCATCCGCTCGCGAGACGCGCGAGACTGATCATCGACGATCTAAGCGGCGAGCATGTCCGCATCCTGCCGCGCGGCAACGGCACCGACGACATCGCCCGCGACCTGTTCGAACGCAACCCGGACATCACGTTGGTCAACATCGACCATTACGACCTCGACCTGTTCAACGACTGCGCCGAGTCCGGCGACCTGCTCATTTCCAAGCCGATGTGGGCCGGCGTGCACCCGCAGCTCGTCAACGTCCCCGTCGACTGGCCGGAGCCGGTGGGTATGCAGTACGGTCTGCTCTCCCCGCTCTCCCCCGCCCCGCAAGTCGCCGCGTTCGTCGAGCGCATCGCCGCACTCAACCAGCGGTTCGCGGATCGCTGACGCAGCTGAGCATATGCTTCCACAACACGACTGATTCCATGAAGGCATGATGCCACGTTGCCATTTATCATAGGAATGCACACACGTTCAACGTTGACAGGAAGCACGATGCACGGTCCAGAAGACAAGTACGTGAAGGTCCCCGCTCTGGTACACGCCACAAGACTCGGCTGGCGATATCGTTCCATCAGGAACGACAAACCCGGTACCGATTACGATCCGGACACCAATATCTTCTACGACCTGTTCGGGCAAGCGCTTCGCCGTATCAATCCCGATATGGATATCGATGACGATCAGGTCAGGTTCCTGATCCGCAAGAGCGCGGTCACGTTGGACAGCGACGATCTCGGCCGCGCGTTCTTCAGCAACCTGCAGCATGGCCTGGACGGATACAGACTCATCGATTTCACGACACCGGACAACAACGACTTCACGGTCGTAACCGAATTCACCTATGCGCATGACGACGATAATTTCCGTCCGGACATCATATTCCTGATCAACGGCATGCCATTGTGCTTCATGGAAGTCAAGCGGCTGAACAACCGCAACGGCATTCTCGCCGAGCGCGACCGCATGTATACGAGATTCAGGCAGCCGTTTTTCTGCCGTTTCGCGAACATCACGCAGATCATGGCGTTCAGCAACGATCAACCGTACGACGACGGCGATCGCGAACCGATCCAAGGCTCCTTCTACGCGACCAGCTCCTACGACGGCATACGCATGAACCGTTTCCGCGAGGAGGAGGACAGCGGAAGGGAATTGTTGCAGCGACTCAAGCCACGCAGCATCGACGAGGAGAAGCTCATCCTCAAGGACAACAACCTGATCTCCCTGCTGGATTCGCCACAATGGAACGAAACCGTCGACCCGCGGACTCCGGCGAACAGCATCATCACCTCGCTGTTCTCCCGCGAACGGCTGATGTTCCTGCTGCGATATGGCTTGTGCTACAAGGATTACGTCAACGACAACGGCATACGAGTCATCGAGAAGCACATCATGCGCTATCCGCAGTTCTTCGCCTCTCAGTCCGCGCGTCGCACGCTTGACGGCGGCGTCAGACAGGGCGTGATCTGGCATACGCAGGGCAGCGGCAAAACCGAACTGGCGTTCCTGCTGACACGGTATCTGCGCGATTATTACCAGGAACAGCGTCGCGTATTGTATACGTTCTTTATCGTGGACCGTCTCGACCTGGCAAATCAGGCCGACGACGAGTTCCGTTCGCGCGGCGCGACGGTCATACGCGTCGATTCAAGGGACGATTTCGTCAAACTGCTGCGCAAACCTTCGGCTTGGAACACCGGCCAAGGCGATGGGATCACCATCTCCCCGGTGAAGATCGCCGTGGTGAACATCCAGAAGTTCAGTGCCGACGCGCAGGCCATCACGGCCGAATACGGACTGAACGAGCAACGTCTGTTCTTCATCGACGAGGCGCATCGCGAATACAAACCGGGCAAAAGCTTTCTCGCCGCACTGTTCAACGCGGATCGCGACGCGGTTCGCATCGCCCTGACCGGAACCCCGTTGATCCGTCAGAAGAACGGTGCGGACACCAAGCAGGTGTTCGGGGAATACATCCACACCTATTTCTACGACCGGTCCATTGCCGACGGGTACACGCTCCGACTCCTACGCGAGGATGTCAAACCCCAGTTCCGCGTCAGGATGCGTTCGATCATGGACACGCTGCAGGAGATCGACAAGCTCACCGATCTCGATCAGGTGTGCGAGCACCCGCATTTCGTGGAGCCGTTGGCGGAATACATCGTGAACGACCTCATGCAGTCGCGCATCGCGCTCGGCAAGGATTGCGCCAACATCGGCGCGATGATCGTGGCCCGCACCTCACAGCAGGCCCGCAACATATACGACGCCCTGCAGCAGTACGATCCCGATCTTTCGTCCGCCCTGGTGCTTTACGACGAGGGGTCCAAGGAGGACCAGCGCGATATCCAGAAACGGTTCAAGCGTGGGGAGATCGATATTCTGGTGGTGTTCAACATGCTGCTCACCGGATTCGACGCGCCACGATTGAAGAAAATGTACCTGTGCCGCCCGCTCAAGGCACACAACCTGTTGCAGGCGCTCACCCGTGTGAACCGGCCGTACAAGTCGATGGACCACGGTTTCGTGGTCGATTTCGTGGACATCTCCAAGCAGTTCGACCAGACCAATCAGGATTATCTGGCCGAACTGAACGGCGAGTTCGGTCAGGATGCCGCACGGTACGCCAGCCTGTTCGACGATCCGAAGGCGATCAAGGCCGACTTGTCCGACATCAAGGACACGCTGTGGCAGTACAGCACCGACAACGAGTACGCGTTCGCCAAGGAGATCAGCGCGATCCAGGACGAAGACGAGCTGTATCGGATTCGCAGGGCGCTCGAACGGTATAAGGAGCTGCGCAATCTGGCCACCCTGTACGGCTACGACGAACTGGACGAGCATTTCGACATCGCCCTGTTCGGCAAGCTGCTCAACGAGGTCAATCTGCGCATCGGACGCATCAACGAGCAGAAGGCGCTGAAGCTCGGCCAGCTGTCCACAGGCTCGCTCAACATCCTGTTGGACCATATGGAGTTCAGCTTCGAGAAGGAGGGCACCGAGGAGCTGACCGTGGCCGACAAGCTGAAGAGGACGATCCGCACCGCCTGCGGCTCGTTCCAAGGCAACGACGACCCCAAGGACCCCGCGTACGTCAATCTGCTGGACAAGCTCCGGGAGAAGCTCGTCAAAGCCAACATGCAGGAGCTCACCACCGATGAGATGACCGATCTGATCGGCCAGTTCGAGGAGCTCGCACGCGAGGCGGACGAGCTGAACCGGAAGAACGACCTGCTCGCCGGCAAATATGGCGGCGACGTGAAGTTCATGCGCATCCACAAGGAGATGATGGGCGACGATCAGCCGATGGCGTCCAGCGACGCCGCGCTGTTCCGCATCCTGTCGTCCCTGCGGCGTTCGATCGACGCCACGGTCGAACGGAATGCCGCGGCGCTCGACCAGCCGGCGATCTTCAAGCACAGCATCGGCCCGACGATCATCAAGGCGTTCAAGGACAACGACGTCACGTTCTCGCCGTCGCAGGTCAAGACGACCGTGGACAGGATCTACAATGAGTACTCCGACGAAAGGAAGACACGCCTCGCATGAACACCGAGACCTACAACGACACGCTCGCCATGATCGACCGGCTGAAGACCGTGTGCGCGAATTACGGTTTGGCGAACGACAGCAGCGAATACAAGATCATCACCGAATCGTTCCTGTACAAGTATCTCAACGACCGCATGCTTTATGAGTTGGGCAAGCTCGACCAGTTCAGGGATTGCGAGAACGTCGCCGCCATCGAGGAACGGTATCGCGGCCTTGACGAGGGTGCGCGTGCCATGCTGCCGTATGAGCTGGGCACCGTAGCAATCATCCGCCCGGAGTGGATGGTGTCCTCGCTGTACAACCTGCAGGACGACGATTTCGCGAAGACGTTCGATACGGCGCTGCTGGGCATCGTGCAGGACAACATCGACGTGTATTCGGTGAAGGCCGGCACGGAGTCGATTACCCTGTTCCAAGGCGTGAGCCGGTTCATCGTCGAGGCGAACAAGCGCAATGACTTCTGCAGGTCGCTGGTCGGCTCGTTGGTCGATTTCAGCTTCTTCGACGCGTTCTCGCAGGGCTATGACTTCTTCTCTCAGGTGTTCGAGTATCTCATCAAGGATTACAACAAGGATTCCGGCAGCTACGGCGAATACTTCACGCCGCATGCGATCGCGAACATCATGGCCCGGATTCTCGCTCCCGCAGGAGACACGAACGTGACCGTGTACGATCCGGCGGCCGGTTCGGGCACGCTGGTGCTGGCGCTGGCGCATCAGATCGGCGAGGGCAACTGCACCACGTACACGCAGGACCGTTCGCAGAAAGCCAACGAGTTCATGCGGCTGAACCTGATCCTGAACGGGCAGGTCGGTTCATTGGCGAACGTGGTGCATGACGACACGCTGGTCTCGCCGCGGCATGTGGAGCCGGACGGCAAGTCGATCAAGACGTTCGACTATGTGGTGAGCAATCCGCCGTTCAAGGCCGATTTCTCGCAGAGCCGCGACCAGCTGGCGTCCGACAAGTATGGCAGCCGTTTCTGGGCAGGCGTGCCGAAGGTGCCGGCGAAGCAGCCGGAGAAGATGGCCATCTACCTGATGTTCCTCCAGCACATCATCGATTCGATGAAGCCGGACGGCAAGGCGGCGATTGTGGTGCCGACCGGGTTCCTGACCGCGAAAAGCAAAATCGAGCTGGAGATTCGCCAGAACATGGTGAATTCCGGCATGCTGCGCGGCGTGGTGTCGATGCCGAGCAACATCTTCGCGAACACCGGCACGAACGTGTCGATCATCTTCCTCGACCGGTCGAAGCAGTACGACCATGCGCTGCTCATGGACGCCTCGAAGCTCGGAACCAAGGAGAAGGTCGGCAAGAACCAGCGGACCATTCTGTCCGATGCGGAGATCGAACGCATCATCGAAACGTTCAATGGCAGCCGGGAACAGGATGATTTTTCGGTGATCGCCTCGTATGACGCGATCAGGGAGAAGCGGTACTCGTTCAGCGCCGGACAGTATTTCGAAGTGAAGATCGACTACGAGGACATCACGCCGGAACAGTTCCACGCGGAGATGGACGAGCGGATGGGCAGACTGCGCGAGCTGTGGGCCGAAGGCGAGCGCCTGCAGCGCGAAATCGAGGAGCAGATGAAGGCGGTGCATCTTGCGTAAGGTGAAGCTTGGCGAGATTGCGGAACTAAAAACCGGACCTTTTGGGACACAGTTCTCTGCCTCCGAATATGTCGCCGAAGGCATACCGATGATTAACGTTGGCGATATCGGCTATGGGGAAGTCAATACTCACTCATTGAAAATGGTTTCAAAAGCAACGATTCGCAGACTTTCTGAGCATCTTGTTCGCGAAGGAGATATTGTTTTTGGCCGGAAGGGATCAGTGGATCGTCACGCCTACATTGATAAGCAGAAAGACGGTTGGCTGCAAGGTTCCGATTGCATCAGAGTCAGGTGCAATAGTTCAGTCAACTCTCGCTATATTTCACATTTTCTTAGGCTGTCCTACGCAAGAAAACAGATGCTCTCAAGTTGCGTTGGCTCTACCATGCCTTCCCTGAACACTGACATTCTCCAGGATATGACTATCCTTTTGCCGGATCGAGCCACCCAAGATCGAATAGAGGGCTTGCTTTCCTCCGTTGACGAAAAGATCGAGACGAATGCGAAGATCATTGCGGAGCTGGAATCAGTGGCACGTTCGGTGTACGACTACTGGTTCACCCAGTTCGATTTCCCCGACGAGCACGGCAACCCCTACCGTTTCTCCGGCGGCGCAATGACCTACAGCGAAGCCCTCCACCGTGACATTCCAGAGGGATGGAAAGTAATCACAGCCAATGAGCTAGTTTCCATAGATAGAGGAATATCCTATACGGCAAATGAATTAGCCGATCAGGGCACGTCCCTCATCAACTTGGCATCTTTTAACACGGATGGCACATACAAACATTCCGGGCTTAAACACTTCACAGGAGTCGTCAAAGACACAAAACTTCTTTCGCCCGATGACCTCGTTATGTGTGTCACTCAGCAAACTCCAATAGATTCGACCGGATCAACGGATGTTATCGCGAAGACCTTTCTCGTGCCGAATATCTTTAAGGACAAAGTCACAATGTCCATGGACGTCGTGCGACTGGTCGAAAACAGAGAAGGCATGCGATACCTGCTGAACCAAATGCTGTCACGAGTCGACTATCATCGGTATGTCAGCGGATATGCCAGCGGCACAAAAATCAAACATCTCGATGTCGAAGGATCTCTGTCGTTCCCTATTGCACTACCGCAAAACAATGGGTTAATCGACGCGTATGCATCACTATGCAAGAGCGGGGCCGCGCAAATTTCAGTCTGCTTAAAAGAATCCGCCCGCCTCGCCGCGCTGCGCGACCGGCTCCTCCCCCTCCTCATGAACGGCCAGGCCGTCATCGAATAGGCGCACAACCGTGTCGCTGTCCCTCCCGTCTTGTAGGCTATAAACAGATTTTATGTTTATAGCCTACAAGACGGGAGGGAAGCCATGCATCTGCTGAAATTTGCCATCGATGGACTTGACCTCTATCGAGATCACTCCGTCTCCATGGATTTATATGCATCCGACCGAGTATCAGCGCAATCCGTGACCGTTCATCGGTTCACCGGAATCGGAGCTGGAATCAGCTCACAGACCGTCATAGGCATAGCCGGACTCAACGCGTCCGGCAAAACCACGACACTCCGCGCTCTGAACTTCGCATTGGACATCGTACGAGGCAACCCCTTGGATGCCGACCACTTGGTATACGGCCCACTCGCCGCGCTGATTTCCGGCACCATCCAGACACGCATCATCTTCACGAACGACGATGCGTGGTTCCTACTGGAGTCCACCATCAGCAGGACCAAAGCCAAAACCGGTCAAGGTGATGGCGCACCTTACGAATCTGGCAATACGCTGAACTTCGTCGAGGAACGCATGTGGAAACACATCAATAGGCCAGTCCTCAAGAAAGAACTGACCGATTTCGAACTGTTCAAGGGGCGATGCGAGGAGACCTTGACCCGTGGCATAGGAGGCAGTCATGAACTCGCCGCCGAAGCCAAAAAATACATACCGGCCAACACTTCCATTACCTCCGGACTCAAGGGAGAAAATGGTCATTCCACGCCGGTGATGAACTACATCGACTTTTTCCGCGTACCTTTCTACACCCCGACCGTGCCGTCCGACATCGTTCGCACCTTTGATCGGAGCGTGGAACGATTGGACGTGGACGAAGATGGTAAGGTTCATCTCAAGTTCGTCGACGATGACCATGAACGTATCATGGGACAGATCGATGCAGCACAGATGCTGTCCGCCGGCACCATACGTGGAAGTCGTATCGTCAACGCCGCCGTTGAGGTTCTGAAGGAGGGAGGATATTTCCTGATAGACGAGATCGAAAACAGCCTGAACAAGAAACTGGTGGAGACCATCATGGATCTGTTCGCATCTCCCATCACCAACCCTCGCGGCGCTACATTGGTGTTTACCACGCATTACCCAGAATTACTTGATCATCTGGAACGCAAGGACGGCGTCTACTTCGCTGTTCGCGACGAGAAGCGTCGCATCCAACTCATCAAGTATTCCGACAGAGTCACGAGAGTGGAACCAAAGAAGAGCGAGATCTTCTTTTCCAATCTGGTAAAGGGTACGGCACCCAAGGCCGAAGATGTAGCAGCAATGCGCAACTACATTAAGTCGGTGACGGGAGCCGCTGATGCTCGATGAACAGTCCAAATTCATGTTGCAAAGCGCTCGCGTGCTCTTCGTCTGCGAAGGGTCATGCGAGCGCGTCATCATTGAAACCCTTCTAGCCGCCGGCAAACTGATTGTTGACGAATCATCCGTCATCAAGGACACCATCACTGAACGGCCTACGGTCATTTGCAGATCTGCGAAGACGATTCAGGACACGTTTCTGGGCTATGACTACGATAAGCAAGTCGCCATTGTCCGTATCCTCGATTCTCGTAAGGAACGATTCAAGCTCGGATACCCATACAACGAGACTATTCCCGTCTTCAGCTGTTATACGACTCCTGAAATTGAAATGCTTGCCATCATCAAAGAACAACAGCTCGACCGGTACACCAACCGATTCAAAAGCAAACTGAAACCCAGCGAATTCTGTAAGAAGGAACTGGAACTGACACGTATCAAAAATGAGGCCTTCCTACGCGACTACTGGCATGACGCCGATGAGTTGTGCGACTGCTTGGAACTATATCGGCGACAACACGTGTCCAAAGAGAAAGGCGAACTCATCATCGCCGACCTGCTTCAGTGATTCAATCACGACCAGGACAGGCGAATGGAGTACTCGAATCCTCTGTTACCGGCGACACATCATCTAGCAGAGATAAACGTCGCCGGTTTCCCCTTCCCGGCATCTTCCAATTACCGATCAAATGAATCAGTCTCCGACGGCAACCACATCGCCCAGTCCACATATCACCAAGCAAAAAGCTGATGTCTGATGAAGCTCTGGAGAATAGCAACTCAATGAATCACCTGTCCAAGCGCAAGTCCATCGACTGTGAGCGTTACCATAAGAGTCGTGGGGAACAATATTTCCATGATGATGACTATGAGTGATATGAACGATATGAATGACAGTATGAGTAGCGAACAAGCAGATAACAGCAATCAGGACAACGATCAGCACGCCACCGACGCCGGCACCGGAACCACCGCCGCGATCGACACGCCAGCCGCCGCGCCCGTCGACCGCACGTGGCTCACCAAGGCCAAGGACACGATCGACCAGTGGGCGTACATCATGTTGAAGGACGCCGACGACCACGACATCGACTGGGATTGGGTGCGTTCGCTCGATCTCGAGCACGGCATCGGCGTCGCTCAGCCGGTCGATCTCGAGCCGGGCGCGGCGAGCAACGTGCACGACCTGCTCAAGGCCGATCTCGCGATCCGCGACCGGCTCGAGGCGATCATCGCGAAGATGAGCATGGTGTTCATGCGCGACTTCGACCGTCATATCAAGACGTACGAGCTGCCGCGCGCGCTCGCGTACGCGGATCGCCGTCTGACCGATCAGATCGATCTGCTGCGCGATCGCGGCGTCGCGGAAGGACTGTGGACGGTCAGTGACGAGGACCGTCAACGCGTCACCGTGCCGGTATTGCACGCGGTCGAGGGAGGCCTGCTCACCGACGATGATCTGGCCGACGTGCAGGATCGCACCGCCGAGATCGTCAACGCGCGCGCCGAACAGCGCAAGGCCGACCGCGAGAAGCGTGAAGCGGCCAAGCACGAACGCCAGATGGCCCTGTTCGCGGCGGACGAGAAGCAGTACGGTTCCGTCGAGGCCGGCCCCGACGAGTCCGCTCCGGCCGATTCGAGTTCGGACGCGAACAGTGCGGACGATCTGGTCGAAGGGCCGCAGATCATCAACGATGACAATCCGGCCGTGCCGAGCGTCGAACAGGTGCGCACGAACGAGACCGCCGTGCCGGAGATGCGTTACGAGAAGTCACGTCATGCGGCTGCCGAGCATGTGGCCGCCCGTCAGGCCGCCGCGCCGAAGGACTACTGGCGCGAGGTGTATCTGCCCGGCCGCGACGTGGACAACGTGATGGGCATCGATCTGGAGACGAACGGCACCGAACCGTACCGCGCGTACATCATCGACGTTGGCTTCGAATATATGAACATGAAGTCGCCGCGCCCGACCTCGCTGCCCGACGACTACCGCTACGACAAGGACTATTACGAGTCCGGCGACGCGTACGACCAGCATCGCTTCTCGTTCGGCGTGACCCCCGAGGCGGCGCGTCACGGCAACGCGTTCATCATCCAGCTGACCGGCATCGACATCAGCCAGCGCACCGGCGCCGAATTCCCGCTGTTCGACGAGGACCCGGCCGCGCAGGCCGATCTGCTGCACCGGCTCACGTCGCAGCCGTTCGTGGCGCATATGGCCACGTTCGAGCACAGCTTCTTCATGCTCAACGTGGCCGGCTACGCGGAGGCCTACCGCAACGGGCATGTGACGATCATCGACACGCTGCCGATGAGCCGCCTGTGGGACGAGGGTTCGATTCCGTGCGAGGGCCATCCGGACGGAGACAACACGCTGGACGCGTATGCGAAGCGCCAGGGCGCGCTGCACGAGGACGACGCCGAACGACATCTGGGCCTCGAGGACACGCACATCATGCTGCTTGCGATGAAGCATCACCTCACGCAGCTCAAGGCCGAGGCGCGCGGACCGTGGGGTCCGGGCGGCAAGGCGGGCGTCGGCGGCAAGCGCATCGTCAACTACCGTCGCCGCACCTGGCGGCGGTAGGCTCGTCGCCCGCACACGCCGGCGTGTTCGCTATCCGAGTGAACGTTGACTTCGAGCACTTGAAGTTACCACAATCGGGTAGCGGCGGTCGCCGGCGACGACGGCCGATACGAGACGACGAGAGGCAAAGAGGACGTTCATGAACGAACCTGCAACGAACCAGTCCGGCATCATCCGTCAGGCGCGGCTGACCGGCGAACGCGCGGAGTTCTTCGCGCACGACATGACCTATATCGACACGATCTTCGCGGACGGCGAGTCGCCGCTCAAGCACGCGCGCAACATCACGCTGGACAACTGCTCGTTCCAGTGGAAGTACCCGTTATGGTATGCGAACGACGTCACCGTGCGCAATTCGACGTGGTTCGAGATGGGCCGCGCCGGCGTGTGGTACACGAGCCGCATGCTGGTGGAGGATTCGACGATCGAGGCGCCGAAGAACTTCCGCCGGGCGAGCGACGTCACGTTGCGCAATGTCGATCTGACGAACGCCGAGGAGACGTTCTGGAACTGCACGAACGTGACATTGGACAACGTTGTCGCCCGCGGCGATTATTTCGGCATGAACTGCGAGCATGTGACCGCAGAACGGTTCCGTCTGGTCGGCAACTATCCGTTCGACGGCGCGCACGACATCACGGTGCGCGATTCGCGGCTCATTTCCAAGGACGCGTTCTGGAACACGGAAAACGTGACTGTCGAGAACTCGTACATCTCCGGCGAATATCTTGGCTGGAACTCGCGCAACCTCACGTTCGTCAACTGCACGATCGAAAGCCTGCAAGGACTGTGCTATATCGACAACCTTGTCATGAAGGACTGCCGTCTGGTCAATACGACGCGCGCGTTCGAGTATTCGACGGTGGACGTGGACGCGCATGGCACGATCGACAGCATCGTCAATCCGACCGGCGGCGTGATTCGCGCGGATGCGATCGGCACACTGACGTTGGAGGCGGATCGCATCGATCCGTCGAAGACGACGATTCTGACCGGGAAGCATGCGGCATGAGCGGCGATATGAACAATATGATCGGCCGCGCAAACGGACAGACAGCCGACTGCAAGAACGACGATACATTCGATTTCGACACACCGGTGGACCGCGCCGGCACGTGGTCGCTCAAGTGGGAGGAGGCCGACGGCGCGCTGCCGATGTGGGTGGCGGATATGGACTTTCCGACCGCTCCTGCCGTGCGTGACGCACTGGAGCGGCGCGTCGCGCACGGCGTGTTCGGCTATTCGATCGTGCCGGACGAGTGGGGCCGCGCATACGTCGACTGGTGGGGTTCGCGGCATGGTCTGACGATCGACCCGCAGTCGCTGATCTTCACGACGGGCGTGATTCCGGCGATCTCAAGCATGGTGCGCAAGCTGACGACGCCGGCCGAGAACGTGGTCATCATGACGCCCGTGTACAACATCTTCTTCAATTCGATTCTCAACAACGGCCGCAACGCGCTCCAGTCGTCGCTTGTCTACGATGCGGCCGCCGGACGGTACGCGATCGATTGGACCGATCTGGAGGCGAAGCTCGCGGATCCGCAGACCTCGCTGATGATCCTGTGCAACCCGCACAATCCGACCGGCATGGTCTGGGATCGCGCCACGCTCACGCGGATCGGCGAGCTGTGTTGGAAGCATCACGTCACGGTGATCAGCGACGAGATCCACTGCGATCTGACCGATCCAGGCGTCTCGTACGTGCCGTTCGCATCCGTGGACGAGCGGTGTGCGGCGATTTCGGTGACGTGCATGGCGCCGACGAAGGCGTTCAACATCGCCGGACTGCATACGGCGGCCGTGATGGTGCCCGATCCGACACTGCGGCACAAGGTGTGGCGCGGGCTCAACACCGATGAGGTGGCCGAGCCGAACGCATTCGCCATCGATGCGGCGATTGCCGCGTTCGGGCATGGAGGCGCGTGGCTGGATGCGCTGCGCAGCTATCTGGCCGGCAACAAGCGTGAGGTGGAGCAGCTGATCGACGACTACAACGGTTCAGTCGCGGCTGACCGTCATGTCATGCTGGTGAGCGGCCCGGCCACGTATCTGCTGTGGCTGGACTGTTCGGCGTTCGTCGGAGATGGATCACGGTTTACGACCACGACCGAACTGTGCGATTGGCTCAAGCGCGAGCACAAGGTGATGTTCTCCTCCGGCGCGCAGTTCGGCGGCAACGGCGCCTCGTTCATCCGCATCAACGTCGCATGCCCGAGGGCGCGGATGCGCGAGGGGTTCACGAGGCTGTTCGCGGGACTGCGGGCGCTGTAAGCCGGCAGTCGAGGAAATGTCAGACAGCGAGGGGTGTCGGTTCACATTACATCGAACCGACACCCCTCGCCTATACGCGCGACAACTCACGCGTCGATGCCAAGCATCGAGCGCAGCCAGTCAAGTTCGGCCGCGATCTGCGCGTCGTGTACGGCGATGATGCCTCGACGGTACGGGTCCGTGATCTGGTCGAATGAGAGCGGATTGCCAGCATCGCAGTAGAAGAAGTGGACATCGCCGCGGCTGAGCAGGTCGTACCGGCGTCGCAGGACGGCGTCACGGTCGGCTTTGTCGGGGATGACGGACAGGAACGTGAGTACGACCATCCAGCGGGTGAAATCACTGACATCGAATCCGCTCGCGTTCTTCAGTTCGGCGATCAGCTTGGCACGGCCGGCGTCGAGCAGCGTGAACAGGCGACGCTGACGACCGTCGCGCATCTCGGACTCTTCCGCGATCAGTCCGGCGTCGACGAGTCGGGTGGTCGCCGGGTAAATCGCACCGTCGCTGAACTTACGGCTCGACCCCTGCAGTTGTTCCATTTTCTTGCGCAGCTCATAGCCGCACATGGAACGTTCCGACAGGAAGCCCAAAATCATCGTTTCGATCACGCTCATGCGTGACAGTATATCTCGTTTCGACATATCCCAACGTCGCGTCATCCCAGCGCGTAACCACGGCCTTCATACGCCGAGCCAGTCATCGCAACGGACAACACGCCACGACGCGCGCGCATCATCGCGACAATCCGCGCAGAATCCTGCGCTGGAACGGTATGGTCACCGCGAACGAGAGCGTATCGGATACGGACTGCGCCACCTCCACGCCGAGCACGCCGAGGAAGTGCGGCAGGATGAGCACGGCCGGAGCGAGAAACAGACCCATGCGGCATACGGCGAGGAACGAGGCGATACCGGTCTTGCCCATTGTCTGCGTGGACATGTTGCCCATCATGTTGACGCCGTTGAGCGCCACCGTGATGCATTGGAAATGCAGCGCGGACACGCCCACCTCGACCACGGCCGGGTCGGAGCGGAAGATCTCGACCAGCTGCGGTGCGAACGCCCAGATCAGCGCGCCGAGCACGGCGAGCACCGCGGTCGACAGCGTGACGCAGAACCAATACGCCTGTTTGACGCGATCGTATTTTCCGGCGCCGTAGTTGTATCCGCACACCGGCTGAAAGCCTTGGCCCAAGCCGACGATCACCGAGTTCGCGCCGAGCATGATGCGCATGACGATGGCCATGCCGGCGATGGTCGCATCGCCGAACGGGTTGGCCGCGATGTTCACGCAGGTGGTCGCGATCGATCCGGCGCCCTGGCGAACCAGTGACGGCAGGCCCCCGCCGATGATCTCGCGCACGAGCAGCACATCGGGCTTGCAGTTGCGCAGCGACAGCTTCATCACGCCGAATTTGCGGCTCAATGTGGTCAGGATCACGAAGCTCAATGTCTGGCAGATGCCGGTCGCAAGCCCGGCACCGAAAATGCCGAGATCAAGCACGAAGATGAACAGCGGCGCGAGCAGGAAGTTGAGCAATGCGCCCGAGACGAGGCCGGTCATGCCGAACGCGGACTGCCCTTGATACCGCAGCAGGCCGTTGAGCGCGAACGACCCGCACACGCAAGGCGCGGCAGCGAGGATCGGCGTGAGATATTGCACGGCGTACGGCGCGATGGTGGCGGTCGAGCCGAGCGCGACGACCAGCGACCGCAAGGTCAGCAGGCCGAGGACCGCGACGGTCAGACCGCATAGGACCGCACCGGTGAAGCCGATGGCGAGCAGTTTGGCGGCACGTTCGTTGTTTTGTTTGCCCAGCTCGCGGCTCATGGAGTTGCCCGCGCCGTTGCCAAAGAAGAATCCGATGGCCTGCAGCACGGTCATGACGGAGAATGCGATGCCGATCGCGCCAGATTGCGCGGTGCCGAGCTGGCCAATGAAGAACGTATCGGTAAGGTTATACGCGGTGGTGACCAGATTCGAGATCACAGCCGGAATACACAGTCTCAAGATGAGCGGGCGGATCGGCTGGGTCGTCATCTGACGGTATTTCGCGTCCGCGCTCGCACGTCTGATCGTATGAATCTGCACCACGATTGGCTACTGTACTCGCCGTCCGGACGGGGTCACGACCATTGTTCTACCATGCAGTCGGCTAGGCTTTCGTCGATTGCGTCAGACGGGACTGCACCAGACGGTTGAGCGAGACGCCTTGTTCGGCGGCCTCGATGGTGAGCCTGCGATGGACTTCCGGCGGCACACGCACCATGATATGACCGGAATAATGGCGGTCTTCGAACGGCTCCGGCACGTTCTGCCCCTTGGATCGCATCGCCGCCACCCGTTCGGAGGCCAACACCCGCAATCCGGCGAGCGCATCCAGCGAAGATTGCGCGATGAACCGCAGATCCGGCAGTTCGGCAACCGTCGCGACGAATCCGTCGTCCTCGTTCGACCAATGAATACGATAGACGTATCGATCACTTTCGTCAGCCATCGCGCACCTCCCTGAACCACCGCTACGCTCACCATATCGCATGACGGCAACGGCCGGAAACCGCACCGACACGCCGACCGCCACAATCGAACATTTGTACGACCATTGTGATATCAATAGTGATATCACACACGACGCAGTGTCTTTCGAGAAAGGAGCGACCATGGCAACCGCAACGTTGTACGCGCCCGAAGTGGACGGCCTGATGCGCATACGGAATTCGAATTCGCCTGATCTGATCCTTCCAATCGATCTGCGCGCTCAAACACTGATAGCGCTGCTGCACAACATCGTGCCAACAGACGGAATCCGCGCTTTGTGGGTCACGGCCGAACGCGGTTCCATCGAGGCGTTCGGCACCTATGCACAGCTGCATGCGGACGGCCTGTTCGATTCGTACGAGCAGTTTGACGCGCATTGGCGGGAATGCTACCCCGACAAGATGCAGTGGTACCGGTTGACATACGAGGAACGGGACGATACACGGCTGCTGACGGTGAACGACCGGTTCTCGGTGAGGTTCGTGCGCGAGGCGCCGCAAGGCGTCAATGCCGCATTTGCCATGCAGCTGATGTCGTGGCTGATCGCCGGCGTGGAGGAATGCGTGCGTCGTTGCGTTCAGGGCACATACAACGCATGGGTGAGCGAACAGCTTCCGTTCGACATGCGCATGGGCGTGATGCCACGCAAGACGTACTGGGAGATTTTCCCCGAGAGCCTTGCCTACGTCCAAGCCACCGTGCGCGAGAACGAACTCAAACGGTTCGATCGGCTGTTCGTCCGCCCGTCATCGCAATCGGCGGTACGGACGGACACCAGGCAACGTTTGACCGAACTGAGCCTGAACGATTATTACCGGGCATGCGGGGATGCATATATGGCGTCACGGTTCCCAGTCCCGTCGAATACCGCCTCGCCTGAGGATTGGCATAGGGCTTATGCGAATCCGTGCGGACAGGTGGCGGATATGCTCGACCGAGATTCTCCGGAGGAGTTCCTGTCATGGATCGAAGACGAACGCGATGACCGGCACATGTGGGAGATGCTGCCCGGGCCGGGATTTTCATGGGTCACGCTGATGCCGATACATGATGAATTCGGCTGGACACTGGTACTGGATGGTGCGGCGTATCCGATCTGCGCAAACGCCATTGGCGTGGCGCTGGCATTGCACGATGCCGGATGGCCGCTCAGCGTACCGCACGCCGATGCCATGCTTCGCGCGGTACGCGGCGAGGACCGAGTCGGTATTGTGCCGCGATACACGATGCCGCCGTATGACGACGGCGCATTCCCCGATTCCGAAGTGCGCGATTTCGTCACCTTGCCGGCAGATCACGCGGAGGAGGTGATAGAACGAGCCGACTGGTACCCCATAGCACGGGTTCGCCTGGTCGACCAGAGCGCACATGAAGCAGTGGATGCGCCAGGGCCGCCAGCCGGAATGCATCTCGAGGCGGGCACACGCATGCAAGTCCTTGGGCCGCGAACGGTTATCAATCATGGACGGAAAGATATCGGCCGGTGATGCTGTCGGAATTCGATTGGATCTGTAGTGGGGTACCCACGGCGACGATGCGGCCCCCAGCCTCGCCGCCGCCCGGCCCCATATCGATGATCCAGTCGGCATTGGCGATCATGTCGAGGTCATGCTCGATGACCACCACAGTCGCCCCCGCGGCGACCAGACTGTCGAAGACGGACAACAGCACGCGCACGTCGAACGGATGCAGGCCGATGGTCGGCTCATCGAACACGAACACGGCATCCGACTGAGTCCGCCCCATCTCGCTGGCCAGTTTCAGACGTTGCGCCTCTCCACCGGAGAGGGATGGCGTCGGCTCCCCCAGCGTGAGATACCCGAGTCCAAGGTCATGCAGCGTGGTCAGCGAGGCATGCGCCTTGCGCAGGGGTTTCGTCACGGCAAGCGCCTCGTCCACGCTCATGGCCATCATCTGCGGCAGGGTCATCGGCCTGTCGACGCCCCAATGGATGTCGCTTGCCGCCGGTGCGTATCGTCCGCCACGGCAATCGGGGCATGCGATGGTCACGTCGGGCAGGAACTGCACATCGAGGGAGATCGAACCGGTGCCGTCACAGGTCGGGCAACGCAGGCGCCCCGTGTTGTAGGAGAAGTCGCCGGTCTTGTATCCGGCCGACTTGGCCTCATCGGTGCGGGCAAAGGCGCGGCGCAACTCGTCGTGCACGCCGCAGTAAGTGGCGACCGTCGACCGCACATTCGCACCGATCGGCGTGGCGTCGATCAGGTTGACCTTGGCGATGCCGTCCGCGCAGACGGACCGCACTTGTTCGGGTAACGCGGCCCTTTCGGCATTGGCCCGCAGGGCCGGGATCAGCGTCTCCAGCACGAGCGTGGTCTTGCCGGAACCGGAGACACCGGTCACCGCGATCAGCCGGCCGCGCGGAATGTCCACGCTCAACGGTTTGACGGTGTGCATCTGACCGGTCTCCATGTGGATGCGACCGAGATCGAACACCCGTTCCGGCGCGACGGATGCACGCACCCGCGTCTGGCCGTGCTCGTTCAGGAACGGAGCGATGCGGCTGATCGGGTTTCGTTCGACGGCAGCCACCGACCCTTGCGCGATCACATGGCCGCCGTTCGTTCCGGCGACCGGCCCCATTTCGATGAGATGGTCGGCCGCGGCGAGCACGCGCACGTCATGGTCGACCACCACCACGGAGTTGCCGTCGGCGATGAGGTCATGCATCACGCCAAGCAGGCCGTCAACGTTCGACGGGTGCAGGCCGATGGACGGCTCGTCGAGCACATACAGCACGCCCGTGGTGCGGTTGCGCACCGCCCGCGCCAATTGCACGCGTTGGCGTTCCCCGGTCGACAAGGTCGAACCGGCGCGATCGAGCGACAGGTATCCGAGACCGAGTTCCAGCAGCCGTTTCGCCACGTCGAGGAACGATTCGCAGATGTTCGCCGCCATCGGGCGCATGTCCGGCGGCACTGCGTCCGGCACGCCCCGCACCCATGTCACGATGTCATCCAATGCCATGCCGGTCACCTGAGCCAGGTTCAGTCCGCACACCTGCGGCGCACACGCGGCGGCACTCAGTCTCGTACCGCCGCAGTCGCGGCAGGGACGTTCCGCGAGGAAGCGAGCCACCCGCTTCAGCCCCTTCTCGTCCTTGGCTTTGGCGAGCGCGTTCTCGACGGTGTACACGGCGTTATAGTACGTAAAATCCAGCTCGGCGAAGTCATCCGACTTCTTGGATCGGTACAGGATGTGCTTTTTGACGGCCGGTCCGTTGAAGACGATGTCGCGCTCTTCGGGCGTCAGTTCCCAAAACGGCACGTCGGTGCGCACGCCCATCGCGCCACACACCTGTTTCATAAGATCCCACATGAGCGAGCCCCACGGCAGCACCGCGCCATCATCAATGGATTTCGACTCGTCGGGCACGAGTGCGGCGCGGTTCACCTCGCGCACGACGCCGGTGCCAGAGCAGGTCGGGCATGCTCCGCCCGAGTTGAAGGCAAGGTCCTCGGCACCGGGCGCGTAGAACCGTTTGCCGCATCCCAAGCAGACGATCGGCAATCCTGCCGCCACGTCAAGCGTCGGCTTATTGCGCGCACCACAGTGCGGGCATACGTGGGTGCCGCAGCGGGAAAACAGGAGACGCAGACTGTTGAGCAGCTCGCTCATCGTGCCGAACGTCGAACGAATTCCCGGCACGCTGGGCCGCTGATGCAACGCCAACGCAGCCGGCACGTAGCGCACCTCGTCCACCTGGGCGCGGGAAGCCTGCGTCAGTCGCCGCCGCGTGTAGGTCGACAGCGCCTCAAGGTAACGCCGCGACCCTTCCGCATACAGCACGCCCAGCGCCAGCGAGGATTTGCCCGAGCCGGACACCCCGGCGATGCCCACCATCTCATTGAGCGGCACATCAACGTCGACGCTCTTCAGGTTATGCACCCGCGCCCCGCGTATTTCGATCGCGTCAGGCCTGTGATGCTCAGCCACGGTTTCTCCCCTCGTCGCCAATCCGTATTCACGACGATTATCGCAGGGGACTCCCCTTAGCCGCCTCACCCGGTCGGATTCCGCACATCGAATCACCATGAGACCGGACACACCCGGGGAAACGCCACGTCCTTCACCCATTACGTGTATCGTTTGACGGTATGACGACGATGAAGGAGATTGCCCTCGAAACGGGCGTGTCGGTGTCCACGGTGTCGCTGGTGCTCAACAACCGCGATCAGGGCCGCGTGAAGTCCGAGATCGCGGCGAAGGTGCGCGCCACGGCCACGCGGCTTGGCTACCGCTCGAACCCGCTCGCGCGTTCGCTGCGCACCGGCAAGACGCGCATTCTCGGCTTCATCAGCGAAGAGGTCGCCACCACGCCATACGCGGGCGGCATCATCCTCGGCGCGCAGGACGCGGCCAGCCAGCTCGGCTACATGCTGCTCACGGTGAACACGGACGGCGCGTCGAACGAGAACGACGAGATCGCCACGCTCAAACGCTACGGCGTGGACGGGTTCATGTACGCGAAGATGTCGAACCGGCACATCGACGTGCCGGACACGCTCACCGACTATCCGCTCGTGCTGGTGGACGCGACCGACAACAAGGGCGAGTATCCGAGCGTGGAGCCGGACGAGATCCGCATCGCGTACGATGCGACGAAACGGCTGATCGACGCGGGCTGCGAGCGCATCGCGTACGTCGGCTGTTCGGAGCCGCTGCTGGCGCAGGATCGACGGTTGACCGGATACCGGAAGGCCTTGGAGGATGCCGGACGCGAGTTCGACGGGTCGCTGGCTGCGAACGTGCTCAACAACGGTCCTGCGCTGCGTGCGGTGAGCGACCTGTTCGACCGGGCGCGACCGGACGGCGTGTTCTGTTTCAACGATGCCCGGGCGTGGTACGTGTACGAGTGCGCGGCCCGGCGCGGACTCGAGATCGGGCGCGACGTGTCGGTGGTCGGCGTGGACAACCACCGCGTGATGGCGGAGACGCTCTCGCCGCAGCTGACGACGGTGGCGCTGCCGCATTACGAGATGGGATACTGGGCCGCGCTGAAGCTGGTGTCGCTGATCGAGCCGGGACGTGATCTGAGCGGGTTCGCGCAGCCTGAAACGACGGCTGCGATTCCGCCGCTGGATGCGCCGATTCCGGCGAAGATCCACTGCACGCTGATTGAGAAGGAGTCCGTGCGCGCCGATCGGGTTCACCCGCTCGGCTAATCCGCATCCGCATTCCACGACGGACCGCCCACCGAATCCGATCCGTCGAACGAACCGCCCCGCGCAGCACGGCAAACTGGCTTCACTGGCACCGGCACAATCACAATTCCAGTGTTCGAAACCATTGTTAGCGTTACACAAACGTCAAACGATTGACACGACACGCCGAAGCATCGTCAATCGTTTGACGTAAATCGTTTGACATTTTATACTCAAATCACGATTTCATACAAGGGCACGGCAGCCCGGAAGGAAATCCCCATAACCAAACACAGCACAACATCACAAACAACAAGACGGCCGCATGGCAGCGGCCGCGAGAGAAAAGGGAATGCAATGGCAGCAGGCAAGACCGCAGCATGGAAGAATCCTTCCTACCTGCAAAGCTCCTTCGGCATCTTCATGTTCTTCTGCTCATGGGGCGTGTGGTGGTCCTTCTTCCGCATCTGGCTGGAATCGCTCCAGCTGAGCGACGCCGAGATCGGCACCATCTACTCCATCAACTCCGCTGCGACCATGGTCATCATGTTCGCGTACGGCGCGATCCAGGACCAGCTCGGCAT
Source organism: Bifidobacterium simiiventris (assembly GCF_019331715.1). Lineage (GTDB taxonomy): Bacteria > Actinomycetota > Actinomycetes > Actinomycetales > Bifidobacteriaceae > Bifidobacterium > Bifidobacterium simiiventris. The sequence goes on along the minus strand of NZ_JAHBBG010000002.1, from coordinate 181,548 downwards.
CAAGCGCAACCTCGTGATCGTCACCTCCGTCATCGCCGCGCTCGTCGGACCGTTCGTCCAGTTCGTCTACCACCCGATGATCGCGGCCGGCGGCTCCATCCGCTGGGCCGGCGCGCTCATCGGATCCATCGTGCTGTCGGCCGGCTTCATGGCCGCCTGCTCGCTGCTCGAGGCCGTCACCGAACGCTACAGCCGCAAGTTCAACTTCGAATACGGCCAGTCGCGCGCCTGGGGCTCCTTCGGCTATGCAATCGTCGCCCTGTGCGCCGGCTTCATGTTCAACATCAACCCGATGATCAACTTCTGGGTCGGTTCCGCGTGCGGCCTGATCATGCTCGGCATCTACGCGTTCTGGATTCCGGCGGAGCAGAAGGACGAGCTCAAGAAGGCCGCCGATCCGAAGGCCGAGAAGTCCGGCCCGACGTTCAAGGAGATGGTGGGCGTGCTCGGCATGCCGACCCTGTGGGTACTCATCGTCTTCATGCTGTTCACCAACACCTTCTACGTCGTGTTCGATCAGCAGATGTTCCCGGTCTACTACGCCGGCCTGTTCCCGACCGCCGAAATCGGCAACGCCACCTACGGCACGCTCAACGGCTTCCAGGTCTTCCTCGAATCCGCGATGATGGGCGTCGTGCCGATCATCATGAAGAAGATCGGCGTACGCAACTCGCTGCTTCTCGGCGCGTTCGTCATGTTCGCCCGCATCGGCCTGTGCGGCGTGTTCCACGATCCGATCACCGTCTCCATCGTCAAGATGTTCCACTCCATCGAGGTGCCGCTGTTCTGCCTGCCGGCGTTCCGCTACTTCACCCTGCACTTCGACACCAAGCTGTCGGCCACGCTGTACATGGTCGGCTTCCAGATCGCCTCTCAGGTCGGCCAGATCATCTTCTCCACGCCGCTGGGCGCGTTCCACGGTTACATGAAGGGCCTCCTGCCGGACAACGACATGGGATCGCGCGTCACCTTCTGGCTGATCTCCGCCATCGTGCTCGCAGCACTCATCTACGGCTTCTTCATCATCAAGAAGGACGATCAGGATGTCGGCGGCGACCCGTTCTACACCGACAAGCAGCTGCGCCAGATGGAAGCGGCCAAGGCCTGATCCTCCCCAGCTTCGCGCATCCCGCGTCATCCGACGCGGCCACGCGACCAACATAATCGTGGTGCCCGGCAGCGTTTCCCCTTTTTTCGCGCCGGGCATCATCTGTCAGCCGTTCCGCTCCCCTATCCGGCCCGCACGGCATCCACTCCGACCCGATCCGCTCCCATCCGAACCTTCATCATCAAACCCAACATCACCCCCGCAGAAAGGAACTCAACGATGAGCGTATCCCCCATCCTCACCCCGATCGCCGACCACGACGCCGAACTCGCCAAAGCCGAGGCCGGCGTCGCCAAACTCGCCGCCACCCGCAACGACCGCTGGTACCCGAAGTTCCACATCGCCTCGAACGGCGGCTGGATCAACGACCCGAACGGCCTGTGCTACTACCAGGGCCGCTGGCACGTCTTCTACCAGCTGCACCCGTACGGCACCCAGTGGGGCCCGATGCACTGGGGCCACGTCTCCTCCGCCGACATGGTGACCTGGCGTCGCGAGCCGATCGCGTTCGCCCCGAGCCTCGAGCAGGAGAAGAACGGCGTGTTCTCCGGCGGCGCGGTCATCGGCGACGACGGCAAGGTCAAGTTCTTCTACACCGGCCACCGCTGGGCCAACGGCGTGGACAACACCGGCGGCGAATGGCAGGTGCAGATGCTTGCCGAGCCGGACGACGACACGCTCACGCACATCACCAAGCGCGGTATGGTGGTCGACTGCCCGCGCGATCAGGTCCACTGGCACTTCCGCGATCCGAAGGTCTGGAAGACCGCCGGCAAGTGGTGGATGACGTTCGGCGTCTCCTCCGCCGAACAGCGTGGCCAGATGTGGCTGTACTCCTCCGACGACATGGTCGACTGGACGTTCAAGACCGTCTTGTTCCAGCATCCGGACCCGGACGTGTTCATGCTCGAGTGCCCTGACTTCTTCCCGATCCGCGACGCCGAGGGCAACGAGAAGTGGGTCATCGGCTATTCGGCGATGGGCGCGAAGAAGCACGGCTTCGACAGCCACAGCACGTCGGCCGCCGGCTACCAGATCGGCTCGTGGACGCCGGGCGAGGCGTTCGTGCCGGAGACCGAGTTCCGCCTGTGGGATTGCGGCCACAACTACTACGCGCCGCAGTCGTTCAACACGGCCGCCGGCGACACCGAGGCTCCGGGCCGCGACGGCCGGCAGATCATGTACGGCTGGATGAGCCCGTTCGTGCAGCCGATCCCGATGGAGGACGACGGCTGGTGCGGCCAGCTGACACTCCCCCGCGAGATCACGCTCGGCTCGCGTTGCGGTGACATCCACACCGCGCCGGTCGCCGAGGTCGAGGGTCTGCGTGAAGACACGATCGATTTCGGTGCGATTGAGTTGAAGCAGGACGGCGACAAGACGCTGCTGGACAATGCCGAGGCCGTGGAGATCGAGATGACGATCGATCTGGATGCCTCGACCGCAGAACGTGCGGGCCTGCGCGTGCATGCGACCGAGGACGGCGCGTATACAGCGATCGGCTTTGATGAGCAGATCGGCCGCGTGGTGGTCGACCGCGGCGCGATGAAGCACGGCGACCGCGGCTACCGCGCTGCGCCGCTCGATGTGGATGAGCTGACCGGCAAGCTGGAACTGCGCGTGTTCGTGGACCGCGGCTCGGTCGAGGTATATGTGAACCACGGCCATCAGGTCCTGAGCTCCTACTCCTATGCGTCCGAGGGTCCGCGCGCCATCAAGCTGGTGGCCGAGTCCGGGTCGCTCAAGGTCGACAGCCTCAAGATCCATCACCTCAAGTCCATCGGACTGGAGTAAGCGCGAAGTCTGGTTCCCGGGATATTCCGCAAGAAATCCCGGGAACCAGACTTCGTGCATGTGAACATGTCAAAGGCCGGAATCACGCCAATGTGGTTCCGGCCTTTGTTCGTTATTGTGCGACTCTTGGTTCCCGGGATTGTCGGAGCGAATCCCGGGAACCGGCACACGCTACTTGGTCACCCCGCCGAACCGCCGGTCGCGGTGGACGTAATGGTCGATGGAGCGCCACAGCACCTGGCGGCCGCAGTCGGGGAACAGTTCAGGCACGAAGTCAAGCTCGGCGTAGGCGGCCTGCCACGGCAGGAAGTTCGACGTGCGCTGCTCGCCCGAGGTGCGGATCACCAGATCGCAGTCGGGCACGTCGGGCAGGTAGAGATGGTCGGCGATCATCTTCTCGGTGACGCGGTCGCCGGAGATACGTCCGTCGCGCACTTCGCGGGCGATCGCCGCGCACGCGTCCGCGATCTCGGCGCGGCCGCCGTAGTTGATACAGAACACCACGTCGATCGTCTTGTTGTTTTTGGTGCGCTCCTGCGCCACCTCAAGTTCGTCGATGACCGACTTCCACAGCTTCGGCCGGCGGCCGGACCAGCGTACGCGCACGCCCCACTCGTCCATCTGCGCGACGCGGCGGTGGATGATCTCACGCGAGAACCCCATGAGGAAGCGCACTTCCTGAGGGGAGCGCTTCCAGTTCTCGGTCGAGAACGTGTATAGCGACAGGTAGCGCACACCCGCCTCGATCGCGCCGGCGATCGTGTCGAACACCACCGGCTCGGCGGCCTGATGGCCGTTGGTGCGGATCATGCCGCGCTGCTTGGCCCACCGGCCGTTGCCGTCCATGATCACACCCACATGGCGGGGCACCTTGTTCTTTGGGAAATCGGGGATGATGGACGGATCGGAAAAAGGCGCCGCCGGAATGTCAAGCGACGTGTAGTCGACGTTCTCAAAAGCCATAGACGCTAATCTAGCAAGCGCAGTGAACGAATCGGCCGTTCCATGTAGTATTCGCTCCACTCCTCCACCAAGCGGCGCGTGGCCGGCAGCAACGGGGATTCGGCCGTACCGCCCGCACCATCCAGCGCTGTCCAGTCCCCGTGCGCCAGCGCCGCGAACTGCCGCAACACCGCCGGTTCGACCCGGTGCGCGTCCGGCGTGTGATCGGCCGCGCACATCACGCCGCCCGACGCCACAGACAGATACGCCGGCGAGCCGACCGGCTCCCCGCACACCACGCAACTGGCCAGTCGCGGCATCCAGCCGGCCAATGAGAGAGCGCGCAGCACGTACGAGTCGCCGATCATGGCCGGCGCGTGCGCACGCTTGGCGAGCGCGTGCAGCGCCCCGATCAACAGCTGGTACTGCGCGGGCGTGCGCTCGTGTTCGGCGGAGACAAGCTTGTCGGCGGTCTCGACGATCACGCCGGCGGCCACGTATGCGTCGTAGTCGGCGCAGATCGGCGCGGCGTAGGCGGCGATGGAGTCGGCTTGGGAGACGACGTCGAGGGAACGGCCGGTGGCGATGAGCACGTCGACGCGCATGAACGGTTCGAGCCGGCTGCCGAAACGGTTTTTGACCTTGCGCACGCCTTTGGCGACGGCGCGGATCTTGCCGTGGCCACGCGTGAGCATGGTGATGATGCGGTCGGCCTCGCCGAGTTTGGCGGTGCGCAAAACGACGGCCTCGTCGCGGTACAGCGGCATGTGCGCGGCTCCTTTCTGCGCTTAGTGTTTGTCGGGCTTAACGTAATGGGTCTGACGCTCCGCTTTGCCGACAGCCCCCTCAGCCGAGGGGGCCGAGAATAAAGATACGTCAGTTGAGGCCCAACAAGGCACTAGTACACGAACAAACCCCAGAACGCGAAGAATAACAATATATGCAGCATCGCCGAGACGACGGACCAGAACAGCACACGCCCGAGCCGGGTGGAAGCGAGCACCGGCTCACGGCCGGTCACCACCGCGCGAATGGAACCGGCACGCGGCGGCCATTGCAGGATACCACGCGACGCCGCGACCTCGATGAGCCGCGCGAACACACCGCTCCACGCCCACACCACCAGCGTGCACACGATCTGGATGACCGGCCAGCTCCATCGCATGATGCCCGGATCGTCGCCCGGCGCACTGCCCCACGCAAGCCGCACCACGCCCATGATCACCTGCCCGAGTCCGGCCGCGAACAGCAGCAGCGTCGCCACGGTGGTCAGCGTCAACGTCAGCAGCGCATGGCCGAACCCGTGCGCGAATCCCAGCACGTTGCGTCGCCCCCGCAGCCGTCCTCGCAGCGAACATCCGGCCGCGATCACGGCCGCGATCACGGCCACGACCAGCGCGACCAGCAACGTCACCGCCATCGAGGCATGCAGCAGCAGCCCATACACGGTCAGTCCGCGCCGTGCGACCGGATCGTCGGGCACGGCGATCGACTGGTACAGCGAATCGCCGGCGACCCGCTCGCTGGTCTGCGTCAATCCCGCCACAGTACCGGCCGCCCAGTCGATCACGTCACGCGTGTATGCGTCGGCGAACGGCGTTCCGGCCTCTTCGTCGCTGCCCAACCGCATCACATGGTTGGCGATCGGATATGTACGCACCGTCACGTCCGTGTTGCCGGCCGCCCGTGCAAGATCGAGAATCGTCTCGGTGCCGTCGACCTGCGCGGTCATCACGTCCTTCGACCCGTAGGCGATGAACGTGGGAATCGAGTAGGCCGTCGCGTTCGGAATATCAGCGAGATCGAAATTCGTCAGACCGATCAGGGCCGTGTCGAAACTGAACACGCGGTGCACGATCGACTGGTAGCCGCCGTTCGCGCCGACGAGCGTGAAATCCTGCGCGGCGAGGAATCCGAGCGACTGGCGCGGTGTGAACACCATCGGGCTTAAGAGGATCTGGAACGCGATGTCATGGTCCTGTTGCAGCAGATATGAGGAGATCCACGTCGATTCGCTGGTCGCGTAGATGCCGACGTTCGCCGAGTCGACGTTCGGCAGGTCGCGTAAGGTTTCGATGGCCTGATCATAAGCGGCCGCGGAGGCCGGATAATCGCGCGTGACGTCGTTGGTCGACCAGATCGGCTTGTCGATGACGGCGGTGACGAATCCGGCGGACGCCATGTCGGTGGCGATGTCGCCGAACGAGTCGTCCGGGGTGCCGCCATGGCCCGCACCGTGCATGAAGACGACGGCGGGCAGGTTGTCTTTCGTTGCGGCAGTGCCGGCGGAACCTGTTGCATCGCCGGCACTGCCGTCGACCGAACCATCATCGGCGACGTTCGGCTCACGGATCAGCATGCGGATATGCTGCGTCTCGCCGGTGGACGGCTGCTTCGCGTCAAAGTACACGGTGCGTTCGACGACGTCGTAGTCGCCGATCTGATGCAGTGCGACATGCCGCGGATTGTCGAACGTGACGGCGGTATCGGCGTCGAGCGAGGCGATGGTGCGGCCGGTCGGCTCATTGCTCCACGGCACGGTGGTCGCGTTCGACACATAGACGAGTATGCCGATCAGCATGATGAAGATCGGCAGACGCAGCATAAGCCGTCGTCCGCGACTCCACAACTGCGACGACGGCTCGGCGGCGGTCCGCTGATCCTGTGTCGTCATGCGGCGCGGTTCGGATGCTGAATCGGTACGACGACCGGGCCGGTGGATCCGGCCGGAACCTGACCGTCGGCCTCCATCTGCGCGGCGATGTCGTTGGCGATCGTGAGCAGCGTCTCAACGATCTGGTCTTCGGGCACGGTCTTGATGACCTTGCCCTTGATGAAGATCTGGCCCTTGCCGTTGCCGGAGGCCACGCCGAGGTCGGCCTCGCGCGCCTCGCCCGGGCCGTTGACGATACAGCCCATGACGGCCACGCGGATCGGTGCAGTGATGTTCTTCAATCCTTCGGTCACGGCACCGGCGAGCTGGATCACGTCGACCTGCGCACGGCCGCAGCTCGGGCAGGAGATGATGTCGAACTTGCGCGGGCGCAGTCCCATGTATTCGAGCAGCTTGCAGCCGACCTTCACCTCTTCGACCGGCGGCGCGGACAGCGACACGCGGATCGTGTCGCCGATGCCCTCGGCCAAAAGCGCGCCGAACGCGAGGCATGACTTGATGGTACCCTGCCATGCCGGACCGGCCTCGGTGACGCCCAGGTGCAGCGGCCAGTCGCCCTTCGAGGCGAGCAGACGGTAGGTCTCGACCATGGTGATCACGTCGTGGTGCTTGACGGATATTTTGAAATCATGGAAGCCGACGTCCTCGAACATGCGCGCCTCCTTGAGCGCGCTCGCCACAAGCGCTTCCGGGGTCGGGCCGCCGTACTTGGCGTACAGGTCCTTGTCGAGCGAGCCGGCGTTCACGCCGATGCGCAGCGAAATGCCCGCATCGGTCGCGGCCTTGCAGATGTCAGGGCCGACCTGGTCGAACTTACGGATGTTGCCCGGGTTGACGCGCACGGCCGCGCAACCGGCGTCGATGGCCTGGAACACGTACTTGGACTGGAAATGGATGTCGGCGATGACCGGAATCGGCGACTTACGTACGATTTCGGGCAGCGCGTCCGCATCGTCCTGACTTGGCACGGCGACGCGCACGATGTCGCAGCCCGCGGCGGTCAGCTCGGCAATTTGCTGGAGCGTGGCCGGCACGTTCGCGGTGAGCGTGTTGGTCATCGACTGCACGGAGATGGGTGCTCCCCCGCCGACCGGCACAGGGCCGACCATGATGCGGCGCGACTTGCGGCGCGGGTGCAGCGGCGATTCGCTGGTCAGCTCGACCGGGTCGCCGGTCTTGCGAAACGGCTTGTTGACGGGCTGCTGAAGACTTGCGGCTTCGGTATTCGAAGGATTCATGTTCTGGTCTGTTTCCCTACGTGGCATAGTTACGGGCCGGCGGCAACCGCACGGCCCGTATTCACGATATCGACTACTGCTTGTTTATCAGATCGTCCGCGCGACGGCGGGCTTCCAGCTCGAGTTGACTCATTTCCTCCACGGATTCGAACAGCGGGGCGCCGCGCAGTTCGGCATCCATCTCGTCAAGCACTTCCTTGACGGTGTCGACGATACCCAGATACGGCAGGCGATGTTCGAGGAACGCGTGCACGGCCTGTTCGTTGGCCGCGTTGAGCACTGCCGTATGCTTTTCGGACGCTTTGAGGCAATGTCGGGCCAGCGACACGGCCGGGAACGCCTCGTCGTCCAGCGGCTCGAACGTCCAGCTGGCGGCCTTCGTCCAATCGCACGCCGCCGCGACATTGTCGAGACGATCCGGCGCGGACAGACCGAGCGCGATCGGCAGACGCATGTCCGGCGGCGACGCCTGGCAGATCGTCGCGCCGTCGCAGAACTCGACCATCGAATGCACGATGGACTGCGGGTGCACGGTCACGTCGATGCGGTCCGGCGCGATGTCGAACAGCCGGCTCGCCTCGATGACCTCGAGACCCTTGTTCATCAGCGTGGACGAGTTGATGGTGACGACCGGGCCCATATGCCACGTCGGGTGGTTCAACGCCTGTTCGGGCGTGATGCCGGTCATGTCGGCGCGTTTCCAACCGCGGAACGGGCCGCCGGACGCGGTGACGACGAGCTTGCTGACCTCGCCGTGCGTGCCGGCGCGCAGCGACTGCCAGATCGCGGAATGTTCCGAATCGACGGGGTTGATCTGGTTGTCGCGCGTCTGCGAGCTGAACAGCAGGTGACCGCCGGCGACGACCGATTCCTTGTTCGCCAGCGCGAGCTGAGAGCCGGCCTTGAGCGCCGCGATCGACGGTTCGAGACCGATCGATCCGGTGATGCCGTTGAGTACCACGCCGGCTCCGCATCCGGCGAGTCCAATGACCGCATCGAATCCGGCCTGCACGGTGGTATAGGTGGCCCCCGCACGGTCAAGTGCCTCGCGCAGCGGCTTCACTGCGCTCGGATCGGCCACCGCGACCTGCGGCACATGGAATGCGGCGGCCTGCCGGGCCAACAGTTCCACATGGGAGCCGCCCGCGGCGAGACCGGTGACGGCGAACCGTTCGGGGTGACGGGAGATGACATCCAGACCCTGTGTACCGATGGATCCGGTGGATCCGAGGATGACCACCGTAGCCTGCTGTTTCACGATGTGTCCTTTGTATTGTCGGTGATGGTGCAAAACGTCTCACGGCCGTGGCCGTGCGAGCTCACGCGTGCTTCTTCGTGTCGTCGCCGTACAGGGACGGGAACGACAGATCGGGAATGTCAGTGTCGACCTGAGGGAAGAGGGACGGGAAGACCGTCTCGTTCTTGTCCGGCGCGGATGCCGGCGATACGACTTCGGGCTTCGCTTGTTCGGCCGGAGCGGATTCGGTCTGCGGCTCAGCCGGGCGAGTCGACTCATGCTGCGGCATCTCGGCCGGAGCGAACGAGGGGATCGAATCGGGCTGGATCTGAGGCTCGGCCTGCGGTTCCGGCGTGGCCGGCACCTGCTGCGGCACGTTCTCGGACACGGCGGGAGCCTGCGCGGCGGACTGGCTGACACGTCCATGAGATGCGGAACGTTGCGGCTTGACGGCCGGAGCGAACGATTGGGGCATCTGCTCGGATGGCGCGGCGGGTTCGGCCGACGGCATGATGATGCCTGTCGCCTCGCCGTCGGCGGGAACCGGAACCGGGGATGCGGGCTGCGGCGCAGGAGAGGCATCTTCAACGGGTGGCACCGGGGTCACGGCCGGAGTCGACAGACTCGGCATATGCGGGTGGAAGGCGCTCGGCGCGTCCATCTCCTGCGAGGCCTCGGCCATATGCGCCAGCTCGGCCAGCGACGAATCCGCGCCACCGGGAATGACCGGTGCCGGCGGCACGACAGGTGCGGGAGTCGCGGGCGTCTCGGGAACATGTGCCGCAACCGGTGCCGGCGGCACGCTCGCAACCGGCGTGGCCGGCACCGGCGCCGTGAAGATGGCCTGCTCCGCCTTGTGCAGCGCGTCGAACGATTCCTTGTCGCTGCTGTGGGGGGCGAACGATGCGGGTGCCGCGGTCTGGCCGTTTCCGGCTGCGAACAGCGGCGAGACGGCGCCGGATTGCCCGGACGGCGCGGACGACGCGGGAACGGTGGCGGCCACCGGACCGGAGGCGGCCTTGGCGCTCGCGGCGTCGTCGAGCTCGTTGACCCGGGAGAACGATTCGAGACGGCTGAGCAGCTGAACGCAGGAGTTGAGGAAATAATCCACCTGTCGCTCGTCGTATCCACGGGGGCCTTTGCGCTGCGTGAAGGTCGCGTTGCTGACCGATGCGGCGGTCACCTGCTTGAGATCCTCGGCGAGCTTGCGATCCGCGCCGTCCACGCCAAGTTCGGCGGCTGCCTTGTCGACGGCGTCGTTGATCAGGGAGTCCACCTGCTTGCGGTCATATGACGGCTGCTTCTTCTTGCCCGGTGCGAAACGCTCGCCCTCCGAGCGCTGCGCGTGGGCGTCGATCCGGCGATACAGCTGCTCGGTCTGGGCACGCCATGCGACGCGCCCCTGCTCGGCGATCTGGGTCGCGGTCTGACGGTCGACAACGGCCCGTTCCAGTCGGGACAGTGCCGCGTCGACCTGTGCGATGTCGTAGCCCCCCTTAGCCAAGTCGAAGGAGACGTTCTGGATATCCTGCTGCGTCAGCCCAGCCCCGTCGCTGTCGTACAACGCGTGGGCCTTGTTGAGGAACGCATCGACCTGCCCCGTATCGTACCCCAGTTTGCGGCTCGAGGCACGGGCGATGGACGACCCGCCACGTTCTGCTTCAGCTTCCTGCGCCATCGGATATCAACCTCCTATGGATAGTGCCAACGGTTCAACTGTACGTTGCGCTTGCGACTCAAGGACGCATGCCTTCTCCCGCGCGCCGGGCGGCCGGCCATGCCACGCCGTGTCGCACGGTCCGGCCGCATGATACAGTAGTGCAACGCGGGCGATTAGCTCAGTCGGCTAGAGCGCCACCTTTACACGGTGGATGTCGGGGGTTCGAGCCCCTCATCGCCCACACTCATTTTTCCTTGGAATCGCAAGGCTCCAAGGCCTTCCCCGTGACTACACCGCCCGCCGTGACTACATTTTGACTACATTCGACCTGGACAGTTGCGTCGATCAGCCGCGCCACGTCCATGAGATCACTGTCGAACAGATCGGCGTACACGTCCAGCGTCATGGTCGCGCTTGAATGCCCGAGCATTCTCTGCAATGCCTTCACGTTCGCCCCCGCGTGCACCGCGATGCTCGCCGCCGTATGCCGCAGGTCATGCGGCGACGGCCAGTCTTCCGGCTTCCATCCCAACCGCTTCAACGCGCTCGGCCACCACGTCCTGTTCGCGGTTTTCGCGCTCGCCGACTGCGGCCGCAGCGGCGCGCCGGACGTATCCACGAACACGCGGTCGGCCGGTTCGCGTCGTCTGGCGAGTATGGGCAAGATCGCGTCGGCCACAATGCGAGGCATCGGCACGTCACGGCTTTCATCGGTCTTCGTGGTGCCGTCCACCGGCTTGCCGCCGACCATGACCGTGTTGTCCACGACGTGCAGGAGGTTGCGTTTCATGTCGATATCACGGACGCGCAGCGCGGCGGCCTCGCCCCAGCGCAAACCGCAGAATCCAAGCAGGAGCACGAGCGCACGGCGTTCGTCCCCGATCCTCTCCGCGTTCGCGCATTCGTCGGCGAAGGCCACGAGCTGTCTTGCGGTAAGGTACACGCGCCGCTGCTTGCGCCGCGGCTTCACCGGCAGTTCGACCCCCTCGCATGGGTTGCGCGCGATAAGCCTGTCCAGAACAGCTCTTTCACATATCGCGTCCAGAATGTGAAACGCTTTCAGTGTGGTGCTGGCGCTCCTCCTCCCGGCGAGACGGCTCACCCATATCTGAATCTCCTTGTTCGTCAGATCGCCCACGCGCCGCCGCCCCCACTGCGATTCGACGTGCACCCTCCATGACGTTTCGACCGAGTGCAGCCATGAGGGTTTCCACAGCGGACGCTTCATGTCTATGTAGTCCTGGTAGAGATCGCCCACCAAGGCGTGCCCGGCCTGAGGATCGACATAGGCGTCTGCCGCCTTGGCGATCTTGACGTGTTCGGACTCCCACAGATCGGCGTCTATCTTGCGTTTGAACCCGCGTTTCGTCGTGCGCGTCCCGTCCGGCTTCGTGTAATAGACGCAGTACCTCATGCCGTCCTTGGCGTTGTACCTGCGGACACTCACGACGGATCACCGACCGTTGCTATCCGGGCGGTCGAACCGGAGAGTGCCGTTTGTCAGCGCCCAGCGAATGTAATCGGACACGTCATTATTCACGATCCTGTTTGTGGAGAACTCTTTGATTGCGCGCTCTGCGAACTCCTCCGGCTGTTCGGTCAGATTGTCGTCACTCATGGAACGACGTTCGTCAACCGTTGGTTTGGCGCGTTCCTGATATCTCGTGTCTCGTTCTATATGCCGTTCGATCGTCTCCGGCGTGAGCGACGGAAGACACCTCTCGCCCTCCGCCCAGTGCCATATTCGTTCGCAGCCGAGATCATGCGGGAACCCGGTTATACTCGCCTTGATATTCGTGCTGCCGCTGTCCGGCAGCAGCAGCGTGAGCGGCGACACGTCGAATACGACGGCGAACGCCATAAGGTCATCCACATCAACGCGACGTTTCCCGTTTTCCGCATCCCTAATCGCAACCGGCGTCATAGGTCGGCCAATTGCCTCTAGCTTCTCAGCAACCTCTTTGTATTGCATCGAACCTCGAAGTCGCTTGATATTTTCGGCCACCTGCAAGCCCGTGGCGTCGATTGGGTTAGTGATTCTTGGCATAGCCCTCATCTTATTGGCAATAAACAACAATGACCATTCATTAACTTCTCTGCGTGTCGCTTATTGACAATCATCAATAGTTGTTGTAGTTCTATAGTCATAGACATTAAATAACAATGAACGTCATTAATAAACATCAATGGAGGTTAACGGGAATGAAGATCAGTACCCCGCCTATCAGTGATCCGTGGTTGTCGCGCTCGCAAGCGGCCGACTACTGCAACACCACTGCCGGCAGTCTCGCCAGCATGGCCAGCAGCGGCCGTGGCCCGAAGTACTCGAAGCCGAACGGCCGTGTCTACTACCGGAAGTCAGACCTCGACAAGTGGATGGCCGGCACCGACACCACCGAGAAGGAGGACTGAGGATCATGAAGAACACTCTGAGATTCGAGAACGAATACGACCCGGATCGCCCGCTGCTCTGTGATCGGTATACGCCGGGTTACGTCACGTTCCAGATCGGTGCCGAGGCGTTGACTGCGCATCCGGTCACGCTCAGCCCCTCCCAGGTGCAGGAACTCGTGGCATGGCTCACCGAGGGAGGCAATCGTGGTTAAGATTCCGACGTTCACCGAAGAACAGATCACTGCTGCCAAGGATGTCATGCCCAAGCGCATGAGCGAACGGGCGACGGCCGCGTGCATGGGCATACCGCTATCCGTGCTGATCGACTTGCGTATCAACGAGGCCGGCCCCGAGCACGTGACCCTCGTGAACGGCGACGCGATCTATACGCGGCGGCAAGTCCTTCACTGGATGCACTCGCACAAGGAGCCACGTCATGCTGCATGAAATCCGCATCCTGGTATCGCTGCTGCTGTCGTTCACGGCCGCGCTTCTGGTGCAGCTCGAGGAATACAGAATCATCCTCGCACTGCTGTTGCTCGCGCTGCTGATAATGCCACCGGATACGAGAAAACCCCGCGCCGAAAGGATACGAAAGCGCGGGGCAAACCTTCAAGGAGAGAAGAAGGGATGTTCAGACTATGACGAACCCGAACGCTTCCAGTATCCCAGTTTCCCGCCGCAACTACCAACTCGAAGCCGAATATCTTCGCAACGTCGCCGCCTACAGACAATACCTGAACCGACTGCGCTGCTGCCAACAACTCGAATACCAGTACGGCATATGGCCCCAAGGCAGTCGTCAGACCATCAGCAACCCATACACCGCCCGCTACAACAAGGCACTGGCAGCGGCACTCGCCGGCCCAAGGAGGTAGACGCATGACCCAGACAATGACCAGGATAAAACCGGCACCCAAGATCACCGTCACCGCAGCGGCCGACCGGGCGACCATGCTTGACTCGGCCAATGGCTCGCGCCAGCCGAAAGTCACGCCCGCGTCCGCCGTGGAACGCCACGCGCCCCGGTTCATCGACTATCCCCTGATCCCGGTCGGCACGATCACCTTGATAGCCGGCCGCGCCGGCGTCTCGAAGTCCACCCTGATCCTCTACCGTGCGGCGCTCGCCACCAAGGGACTGTTGGACGGCGACTGGAAGGGCACGCCGGTCAACGTGGCGGTCAGCGGTATCGAGGACACGGAATCGATGCAGAGCATGAGACTCGAGGCCGAGGGCGCGGACTTGGAACGGATCGCGTTCTATGGGATGGCCGACCAATACGGAGACTCCGGCGTGCGCATCCCGGAAGACCTGCCCGCGCTTGCGGAGAGCTTCAAGCGAAACCGCATCCGCATGTGGATAATTGACCCCATCACGTCGGCGATGGACGGCGACAGCAACAAGCGCGACGACGTGAGAAGAGCGCTCGACCCGTTGGCGAAGTTCGCGGCCGACCTCGATATCGCCGTGGTCGGCATCCTGCACTTCAACAAGGGCGGCGGCTACGCCAGCGACAAGATAAGCGGCTCCCATGCCTTCCGCGACGCCATCAGATCACTGCTCTTGGTCGCCCGCGACGACGACAACGGCGATTGCGTGCTGACCATCGACAAATCGTCCTACACGACCGCACAGGACCAATCCTATTCATACGGCCTCATCTCATGCGACATCACCGACGACGCCAACCGAGTGTTCAGCGTACCGAAGATCACCGGTTTCATGCCGACCGAACGCAACGTTAACGAGGTCATCAACAAGAACATGAGTGTCGCGTTCGCGGAATCCCCGCGCAGGAGTCGCGGCGAAGTGGCCGATTGGATCATCGACTATCTGACCGAGCACGGCCCCACCCCGTTCGACAAGATCAAGACCGCCGCCGACGAACGCGGGTACACCGTCAAACAGCTTCGCAAGGTGAGGGAGCGACATCCCGGCCTTATCTCATCCGCCCCCGATCCGAACCACACCGGACGCGGACAGGGGCACATATGGAGCGTGAACGATGATTCGGACGACATGGACGCCGATTAGTTCCCCACCACCTCATTATCCGTAAAGGGGTACTAATCGGGGCACAATTCAAACCCTTACAGGAGTAGGCGTGAATACTACCCCAGAATACTACCCCGTTACGGATAATGACCCCGTGGGGAACTAATACACCACACACCCTCAAAACCCAATGACCACAACACCTCACGCCACATTCACACCCAGAATCGAGCACCGATCATGAACCGTATGACAGACGTCACCATAACCGACCACGACATAGTCGAATGGCGCGAAGACGACACCGTAATCACATGGTGCGGCAAACGACTCAACTTCACCCAGACACAAACCAACGTCACCCACGCCGAACACAGCACAACCGCCACCGTCACACACATCTCATGCCCGCTCTGCCAGGCCGCCCAGATCGTCAACCAGACCGGCATCACCCTACCCGACGAACCGAAAGATCACGGCGCTCGCCGACTGCATCGAGGTTCGACTTCGAGTCCGGGGCAACTCATGTTCGAGGGGGCGGAATCATGGTGAACCACGTGGGCATGATCCCGGTCAAGTTCTCGGTCGCGGACTCGGACGCGGACGTGTCGAAGCCCCGCAGGGACGCGCAACGGATCGCCGGCCAAGTCCTCCGCGCTTGCGCGCACGCGATCCAGTCTTGCAGCGGCCACGACATCGTTATCCGTGTGCCCGTCCATCCGCAGGATGCCGCGATAACCGGCGCGTCCATGCTGATACTCGCCCAGCAGATCGACCCGGTGAAACCCCGCGCGTCGCCACGCTGGGATCGCAAGCCGGCCGACATCCACCGCCACACGTCCGACACGGCGGTTGGCGACGCCACGACGGACGCGGGACGCCGGCCGGCATCCAGTGAAGCAAACCAACCCGAGGAAAGGAACAGACAATGAGCACGGAAAAGATCACCCCCCCCCCCCGACGTTCGACCGTATTCGGAGGAGGACTACATGCGCCCGGTGAAACGCAACTCGCCCGAGGACATGAAACGCATCCTCGCCAAGCTGCCACCATTGCCCCGCTTGCAGCTCGAGCACTCGCCGGGCTGGAGGTTCGAGCGCTACCCGCCCGAGTCACCCGACCGCGACACGATCGTCGTGTTCGACAGCGACCTTGACCCGTTCGCCGTATCGTTCGCGTCCGACGTGTTCACGGACGGCACCGGCTCCAACAGCATCCAGAACAGCGGCGTCTACTGGAGCGACAGCACGCCCGACGAACTCGCCGACCTCGCCACCAAGACCGAACTGCTGCAAACGTGGCTGGACGACCTCGCCGAGGTGGTCGCATGGGAGACGGCCCACATACCGGAGATCATCGAAGCGTGCTCGTGAGGATACCCGCCGTCTACCGGCACCGAATCAAACGAATGGAGGAAACCCGTATGGCGAAACTGCACAGGCACGCCGGCCGCCGCCTGGATCAGGACGAACGTCAGGAACGTTACGACACCCTCATGCGACGACTGGCGAAGGAATGGAAGGAGAAAACCGAATGCCAAGACACCGCAGACACCGCAATCGTAGACCGGCCTCGCTCGAGGCGCGATACCTACAGGAACTAGCCGCAGGCGGTCAGCGTGACGACATGCTGCAAGCCCTATGCAGGATCGCCGACGAACTCAAGCGTCGCAACGACATGAGGGAGCCGCCCCGTGAGTGAGCCGGACGATTTGGAGCCGGAACCGTACCGGCACATGACCCGCCGTGAGCTTATCCGTTGGATACAGTCCCTCACCATCGAAAGCGCAAGGCATCGTGCCGGGAAACGCTTCTGGAAACAGCAATGCAAACGACTCGAGGAACAAGCCAGACATGATGTAGAATAAACGCAGCACTTTTGTTTGCAGTCAGCGGCCGGACGGCGCACCCACAGCGCCCCGGCCGCTTTCTCATATGCAGCGCAGGGACGCGCAACCAGCAAAGGAACAACAACATGACAACGGAATCAATGGCCGGTTACGGCAGCGCGGCAGCACGCCCCGCATCACTCGTCATCCCCAACGCGGCGGTATTCACCCAAGCGACCACGGCCGGCGACATCACCGGCGACTATCCATCGCTCTACCTGCCCTACGTCGGCAGTCTCAGCGCCGCGCAGATCGTCGCCGAAGGTGAGGAAATCAAGGAATCCGACACACACGCCAAGGAACTGGCGGTAAAAACGCAGAAAGTCGCGCTACTGAACGTGTTCACCAACGAAAGCAACGCCACGGCGGACGGAAACGCCACGGCCGGAGGCAGCGGCGCGGACGTCGTCACCGTCATCACCGAGGGAATGCGTAAGAGCATCACGGAGAAGATCAACGCCATATTCTGGCAGAACCCCGCCCCCACGGACGGACAACCCGAATCGAAGCCAACCGGCCTGTTCAACTACCCCGGCATCATCCAAGGCGGGAACATCACCAACAAGCTCGACCCGATCATAGACGCAATCGCACAGGTAAGCGCCAACGGAGGCACCCCCACGGCCCTCGTCATGGGATACGGAACATGGGCGTACCTGCTGAAAATGCGATACGCCGAAGGCCAGCCAATGATTAACCCCGACGTAGCCAACGAACCCACCCCCGCCCTGTTCGGCGTGCCCGTCTACCTCGACAACATGGCCCCGGACGGCAAGATTCTCGTCAACAGCTCGAAAGACGTGTACAGCGCCAGTGGTCAGATCACCGTGAGCCGTACAGACGACCGTTACTTCGAGAAGGATTCGTTCGGCGTGCGCATCACCGTGCGCATAGGCTGGGGAATCCCCTACCCGAACCACCTCGCAGTGCTCACTGTCAACCAGACCACCACGACCAAGTAAAGGACCACGCCAACCATGAAGACCAGTAAGACATTCGAGGACGTTATGAATATCCCGGCCAACCAGCGCGGCGACACTCTGACCGCACGACTCAACCGAGCCAAAACGACAAACAACCTAGCCGCCGAAAGCGTCATCATCGATCTCGAAGCACGCTGCCGGATCGCGGACGCGCTCGACAGGATCGCCGCCACGCTCGGACAGCTCGCCAATGTCCCGCCCGAATCCACGCAGGGCTAACGGTTGGCGGCGTGACCAGCTGCGCAAGCGAGTGCTTGCCGCCTATGACGTGTGTGCGATCTGCGGCAAGCCGGTCGACAAGAGCCTGCGCACTCCGCATCTATTGAGCGCGGAGGTCGACGAACTCGTGCCTGTGTCACGTGGCGGCGATCCATTGGACTTCAGCAACTGCCGTCTCGTGCATCGTCGTTGCAATCGACTCAAAAGCAACAAGAGCGACACGTACGCTCGCGCGCTGCTCGCCGGAAAACAGATGATACGATCGACGTCCCTGCCGTTGATGACGAGCGGCGACTGGTAGACCCACGGTGGGGTATCCTCCCGCCCGGTCTGGCAGCCACCTCGGGCACAGGGCCGATCTCTCCCCGGGCTAGGCCCTTGATACGAAACTAGGAGCAGTTAACGATGAAATGCCGGTATTGCGGCAAGCAGCTACCAGCCCAATCGACCGGTAGGCCGCGCAAATACTGCTCTGCGGCGTGCCGCGTCAAGGCATCCCGCCAGCACGAGCACGGCAGCGTCACCGCTGATACGAAACGTGTTACGAAACCCCGGCGTCACGAGATCACCAACAGCCAACTGGACGACATCGTGAACGGCGTCCCGCCCGACTACGAGGACTGTCTTCGTTTGGTGGTTCGCCGCCTGCACGCGGCCATGGAGTCGGCGGACACGGCCCCGCGTGACCTGCCCGGCATCGCCCGCCAGCTGGTAGACGCCGCAGCCAAGCTCGACGCGATCCGCCAGCAGCAGGACGATGACCCATTGTTCGACCTGGACAGCGAGGTTGGCGCGTTCACGCAAGCCGACCTCTAGAATTGGAACCGTCAACAAAACAATCACTGGATTGCGCTGTTGGTTATAGATGGTTCGGCCGCAGCGGCATGGAACACCGCCAAGGCCACAAAAGAGCGCCAGATTAACGTCTGGCGCTCTTCTCATATCCGTGACTACATTTTGACTACATTTTTCTGAAAAAACAGTGTAATTCGGTGTAATTTCCCGAAATACGAAAAAGCCGCCCAACCCTACTCCTGTAAGGCAAAGCGGCCATTTCCCAACGATTCTCAGCCATGGGTGAAGATGATTCGAGCCCCTCATCGCCCACCGCCTGCCAAGCCTCGGAAACCACACGGTGAAATCACACGGTTCCGGGGCTTTGTCATATCGAAAGTCAGGGCAGTCAGAGCCGTGCACGTTTCGGGCACGCGCCAGGCCGCATGCAGCCGCATACAAGAAAGCGGAGACGATGCAGGACCGTCCCCACTCAGGTTTTCGAAGATCGTCAGCGTCCCTTGCCGAAGGCGCGCAGATGAATGCCGTTCCAGTCCTTGCTGATGGTCAGCGGCGTGGCGGCGTTCATGCCTGCGGTCTTCGCAGCGGACTGCACGGTGCTGGAGCTGGCCGCACCCGGGCGACCGGGCTTGGGGGTGAGCACCCACAGCGGGCCGTCGTCGCCGAGCACCGCGTAGGCATCCACGATGGTGTCGGATAGCTCGTCCTCGTCGTCGCCGTCGCGCCACCAGATGATCACGCCGTCCACGGCGGAATCGTAATCCTCGTCGACCAGATCCTCACCGGTCAGGTCTTCGATCTTGGCGCGGATCGAATCGTCCACGTCTTCGTCCCACATCCACTCCTGGACGATGTCGCCCTTGTGGAAACCGAACTCTTCAGCGTTATCAGATGCCGTTTGATTCACGGGACATTACATTAGCAAACCGCGGGGAACAGCCGCGTTAACACGCGCGGCGCGTCTCATCAAACGATCATGCGATCCGCTTCCGGAGCGCATGATCCGCACGCTTGCCGGACATGTCTTTCCCGGCCGTCAGGCGGTGCAGTGCGGCAGGTCCGCGCCCTCGCCCTTCCCGATCGCGACCAGCGCCTGATACGCCTCGTCGAGCGTCGCGACCTTCACGTCGCGCAACCCTGCCGGCACATGGCCAACGACCTCGTCGCAGTTCGATTCGGGCGCGAGGAACCATGTCGCACCGTCGCGTTTCGCGCCGATCATCTTCAGCCTGATGCCGCCGATCGCGCCGACCTTGCCGTTCTTCGACATCGTGCCGGTGCCGGCGATCGTCTGGCCGCCCGTCTCATCCGTTTCGGTGAGTTTGTCGATCAGGCCGAGCGAGTACATCATGCCCGCGGACGGGCCGCCGATGTCGTCGACGTGCATGGTGACCGTCACACCGTCCGTGTCGATGCCGAGCGTCTGTTTCGCGTACGCAAGCGCGGCGGCGGTCGCGGATCCTTGCGAGGAGGTCATCTCCTTCTCGCTTTCCTTCTGGTATTCCTCGGCGCTCTGGCCGACCGGCACGACGGCCTCCTGCGGCATGACGGTCTGCTGCGGGTCGAGCCACGCCCACAGGGTCTGCGCGTTGGTGACCGGATAGCCGGGCACGCCGGACGCGTTGACGGTGACGAGCAGCAGCTTGCCGGTGTCCCGATGCGTGTCGGCTCCGGTGACGGTGATGACGTTCTTGCCGCCCGTCTTGCCAAGCACGTCGGCGGTGGGGCCGGGGCCTTCGACCGCGTAGGCGCTGGGCAGGCACAGCACGACAACCGACAGCAGCACGGCGAACGCCCCGGTAAGATACCCGCGTGGACGCGCCCCGTAGTATTCGCGCACCCGTGCGCCGATACGTGAGAATATGCCTTGGGCGTGAGACTGGCGTTTCGTGTGCATGTTCGGCATACCTCCAATACTATGGAACCAACCGACGTTAACACATGAAGCGGGGAACGGACTATGGACGAGAACGCAATCCACCAGTGGCTGATCGAATGCTTCGGCCCGATCCAGGGCGAGATGGCCTTCAAACAGCTCAACGACCTGCCCGACGCGATCAAGGACCAGCTCATGAGTCAGGACCCGTCGAAGCTGCCCAAGCCGAGCGAGGTGCAAGCGCTGATGCAGGCGTTCACCACGGGCGGGCTGAACACGCCGAGCGAAATGCAGCAGACCGTGGCCGAAGGGCCGATCAACGTGAAGCTGGCCAAGTCGATCGCCTTGCAGCAGGCGAACGGAGAGGGATCGTTGCCGACGGTGAGCGCGGAGTCGGGAGCCGCGGCGCGCCGTGCGATGAGCGAGGCGAACCTGTGGCTGGACACGGCGTGCGAAATGAATCCGGTGGCCGGCGAACCCGAGGTGATGACCCGCGCCGGCTGGGTGGAGGAAACGATCGACGCGTGGGCGAAGTTCGCGGCACCGGTCGCCGAGTCGATGAACGAGGCGCTGGCCTCGGTGATCTCCGAACGTCTGGGAGACGCGTTCAACGGCGAGATCGCGGGCGTGTTCGCGGGCCCGGTGTCGATTCCGATCCCCGAAGGCATGAAGAACCCGGCGCAGCTGATGCGGCTGCTGGGCAACACGTCGTTCGCGATGCAGCTGGGCCATGCGGCGGGCGACCTGTCGCACGAGGTACACGGCAGTTTCGATCAGGGCGTCGCATTGCTGGCCAATCCCGCGGGCGGCCTGATCGTGCAGAACGTCGAGGAGTATGCGAAATCGCTGGATATCCCGGTCGCGGAGGTCATGTCGTTCCTCGCGTTGCGCGAGATGGCGCATGCGCGCCTGTTCGCGTCGGTGCCATGGCTGATGCCGCGGTTCGAGGCGCTGATCGGCAAGTACGCGCGCGGCGTGGACATCGACCTAGACGCGATGGAGGAGCAGCTGCGCGAGGCGAGTTCGATGGATCCGGAGGCGATCTCCGGCGCGGTGAACCTCACGAAGGTGGGCATTGCGGACACGCCCGAGCAGCAGGAGGCGAAAGCGTCGTTGGAGACGCTGCTCGCACTGGTCGAAGGCTGGGTGGACTGCGTGGTCTGGCGTGCCGGCATGGCGCACATCCCGCATATCGAACAGTTGCGCGAGATGATCCGGCGCGAACGCGCGGTCGGCGGCCCGGCCGAGCGGACGTTCGAGTCGTTGCTCGGATTGGAGCTGCGACCGAAGCGCATGCGCGAGGCGGCGGCTCTCTGGGAGCAGATCGGCGCGACTGACGGCATCGAGACCCGTGACGCGAAGTGGGGTCATCCGGATCTGTTGCCGGCATTGCCAGGCGACAAGCCGGCCGACGGCGCAACGGATGCCGCGAACGCAGGCAACGGCGATGGCACTCCGGACCGGTCGAACGGTTCGTCCGGCGGCTCCGATGCGATCGACTGGGACGCCGAGCTGAGCAAGCTGCTCGGCGAGGATTCCGGAGATTCCCCGGACGACGAACGACAGTAGGCGCCGGCCGACCGTCAGGTCAGAAATCTGCTGGGGACGCGCGGCCGGCCGGGCATGGCCGGATCCTTGGCGCGCGCATACGACAGGTGCAGGCTGTCTTCGGCACGGGTGACGCCGACATACGCGAGCCGACGCTCCTCCTCCAAGGCGTCGCCGTCCGCGGGAGAACCATACGGCATCAGACCCTCGGAACAGCCGACCAGGAACACATGCCTGAACTCCAGACCCTTGGACGCGTGAATCGTGGACACGTTGACCGCTCCCGCGCGCGCCGCACCGTCAGCTCCCAACGATTCGAGGACCGCCTGCCGGCTGGCCGGATCGTCTCCGGCCGCACCCGACCATCCAGTATCGCGCCGGACGCGATACCGCAGCCCAAGCTCCCGCAACGCGTCACAGAACAGGCGCTGCTGGACGTTGATACGGGTCAGGATCGCGAAGTCGGACGGATCCTCCCCCTTGGCAACCATGGCCGCGATGCGCCCCGCGACCCCTCTCGCCTCGTCAGCGTCCGACTCGTAGACCGTGTGCCGCACGTGCTCGCCGTCGATCCGGGCGGAGACCAGACGCAGATAGTCCCCGCGTTCGGGAGACCTGGAGAGAATACGATTCGCGTATCCGACGATCTGCGGCGTGGAACGGTAGTCCGTGTTCAGGCTCACGTCGGCGGCCAACGGTCCGAACTGCCCGGGGAACGACAGCAGGTCATAGCTGCTGGCGCCGGCGAACGAGTAGATCGTCTGCGCGGGGTCTCCCACCACACACACATTGCGATTGTCGGCCAGCCACAATGTCATCAGCCGATGCTGCAACGGCGACACGTCCTGGTACTCGTCCACGGTCAGCCAGCGGACCGAACGACGGATGTCCGCCGCCACGTCATCGAACTCGTCGAGCACATGGCATGCGATCAGCAGAATATCGTCGAAATCGATCAGTCCGTGCGACGTCTTCTCCTGCTCGTAGCAGTCGTACACGTCCTCGAACTGCTGCACCTCCAAACCTGCCGGCGGGCGGCGGTGCAGCGCGGCGGCCACGCGCGGATAGTCCCCGGGCGCGATCAGCGACACCTTCGCCCAGTTGATCTCCTCCTGCACGGCGCGGGCCGTCTGTTCGTCCGCACCAGCCGCGGCGCACACCCGCCCCAGCGCCACATCGATGATGCGCCGGGGCTCGCCATCGTCGGCTATATGCGGGAATGGCGCGTCGCAGATATCCTCCCAGTGCCGGCGCAGCTGCTGCAGCGCCGCCGAATGGAACGTCGCCGCGGTCACGTCATCCACGCCAAGCCCGCGCAGCCGCGAACGCATCTCGTTCGCCGCCTTGACGGAGAACGTCACGGCGAGCGCGCCCGACGGATCCCACTGCCCGCTCCTGCACGCGTATGCGATGCGCCGGGTGATCGTGCGCGTCTTGCCCGCGCCCGCCCCCGCGACGATGCGCACCGGACCGTCGACGGTGGCCGCCGCCGTATGCTGCGATTCGTCCAAACCGTCAAGCAGATCCTGTGCGTGGGTGTCCTGTGCCGATGTCATGCGTTCCATTGTGGCAGCCACCGCACCTTCATGCGAGCGCCATGCGTGTTTTGGCCTGATGACACCGGTTCGAGTCAGGGGATGTATTAGGGTGTAACTGTGAGTGAACGAAGCAAATTCCAGTTGGCGGCCCTTGCCTGCGCGGCCATGCCGAGCATCGCCGTGGCCGGAGTGCGCGAAGCGGGATCGCAGAATGCCGCGGACGGCACGGCCGGCATCGATCAGGCGATCGTCCTGGATTCGACCGGACGGCAGTACGACGTATTCGCATCCGACACCGAGGCCGGATGCAAGAGGCTGAGGAACCGCGTGCGGGCCGCTCGCACGCTGGCGCAGGCGCGTGAGCCCGGCGGCCTGGGATTCGGGTTGGATCAGGTCGTCGCGTTCCAGGACGCCAACGAGAAGGGACCGACCGGGGGCACCGCGGTCATGGTCATCAACCATCTCGACGGCATCGCGCGCAATCTCGATCTGCTCACATTGGACGACTGCTCGGCGATCGGCACGGCGATCGGCGCGATCCACCGTCTGCCAGGCACGATGGTGGGGTCGGGCGGTTACCCGTCGTTCGGCACGTCGCAGATCCACGCGCAGCTGTCGAAGTGGATCACCCGGTTGCGCGCCGCAGGTCATATTCCTCCGGAGATCACCGGCAGCTGGGCGCGGATCATCGAGACGGACGGCCTGTGGTCGTTCGCCACATGCTTTGTGCATGGCGGGTTCGTGGACGGCGACGTACTGTATTCCGGTTCCACGATCACCGCGATCACCAACTGGCAGGGCATGCAGATCAACGATCCCGCCCGCGACCTTGCATGGATCTTCGCCAAACTGGACGAGGAACATCGCAACGCGGTGTTGGCCGCATACGGGCGGATGATGGGTTCGCGATTGGACGATTTGATCATGCTGCGCGCGAACCTGTGGTTGCAGATGGAGCAGGTGGGCGATTTCATCCAGGCGCTGAACCGTGCCGACAACGTGAAGATCATGCAGTTCAAGGCGCAGGTGGATCGTCTGGCCCATCAGCTCGGCATCGTCACGCACAAGGCCGACGGCGCGCCGCTTTCGGCTCCTGCGGCGGGATCGGCGGATGACGGCGGACCGCAGGGCGCCGGAGACGAGACCGACGAGCGCAAGGCGCCGTCCACGATCACCGTGGGCACGCTGCTGCGCGAAAGCGAGCGGCGTCTCGCACAGGCCGGAGCACAGGCCGGTCAGGGAGCCGCTGCTCCTGCCGTGTCGGCCATGACCGGATCGGATGAGACCGGAGACATGGATCGCACCGATTCCGCACAGGTCGTGTCGGATCCGACCGGTGAGACGGATGCCACGGCCGATCACACACCCGAATCCACGCCGACGGCATACCGTCCGTCGCCCGACTCCCGGTCATGGACCCCGTCGAGTTCCCCGACGATGGCGATCAGCCCGGACGAGGCCCGTGCGATGTTCATCGATCAGACGTATGACGGTTCCGACGACACGCCGGACAACCAGCCGCAGGTCTACCGTTCGCAGCCGTACCAGGATCGCGTCCGCCAGCAGCAGGCAGGCATGAGCCCGGCCCAGGAGCAGGATGCGCAGACCGTGCTGATCCCGCTGCTCGAGCAGGAGGAGCGTGCCTTGCGCGATGCGCAGCTCGGCCTGGCGTCGCGCACCGGCATCACGCGCGCGGTGGCGCAGGGCGGCACCCCGGCCGGGCATGACGATCATGACCATGAGAGCGGCGAACACGGCGAGGAAGCGTCCACGCCGACGGCGTAACCGAACGTACCGGCCACGCCGCTTGGCACAATAGAGAAAAACGCATGCCGCCACGTGGCGGCCGTCATCAAGGAGCATCATGGACATCGAACTGGGTATCCGCAATGTGGCGCGCACCGTCACGTTCAGCACCGAACAGAGCGCGGACGAGGTGAACGCGGTGATCGGCAAGGCCGTCTCCGAGCATCAGACCATCGAGCTGACCGACGACAAGGGCCGCCATATCGTCGTGCCGGCCGATGCGCTCGGTTACGCGATCATCGGTTCGGAAACCAAGCACGCCGTCGGTTTCGGCGCGCTGTGACGTCCGGTCCAAGCCGTGTCCCGTCCCGTTTCCCGCGAAAAGTGGGCACAACGGGATCCGAATAATCAAAGGTGGGTGTTTCGGTGTTATTTGGGGACGATGTTCGTCCGTATATGACACCGAAACACCCACCTTTGGTTTCCTAGAGCCTGTTCTGCCCACTTATGGGTTCGTCTTTCCTATTTCCACAGCGGAATCGCGCCACGGCGCACGATTTCGACTACCGTGGCCTCATCGGTGAGGTTCTCCCCCAGCGCGTTCGGCTTGCCTTTGCCGTGCCAGTCCGATCCGCCCGTCACCAGCAGACCGTGACGGCGTGCGATGGCCAGCAGCCGTTCGCGCTGTTCGGGCGGATTGCCGCGATGCCATACCTCAAGACCGTCCAGCCCCTCGCCGATCAGCCGTTCGATCTGCCGATCCGACAGCAGTCGCGCATTGCGGCTCAGATCGCCGGCATGGGCGATGACCGTCACGCCTCCGGCTTCGCCGACCGCCCGCACCACTTCATGGGTACTCGGCGATGGTGTTGGAATATAGTATTTGCTTGACGTGCTCACCACGTCGGAGAATGCGTCGGATCGGGTCGGATACACGCCGGCGGCTACGAGCGCATCCGCGATATGAGGCCGACCGACCGTCGTCTTCTCCCCCTCGCGCACCTGTTCCAGCACGCTGTTCCAAGTAATCGGGTAATCGGCCGACAGCAGTTCGACCATCCGTCTGACACGCTTGAGTCTAGCGGCCCGTGTGGCCTCGAACAGCTCGCAGATATGCCGGCTGCGCGGATCGTACTGGAACGCGAGCATGTGCACGGAGATTCCTTCATCATCGGCGGTGATCTCCGTACCGCGCAGCAGCGGTACACCGCACCGGGACGCGGCGTCCTCGGCGTCATGCCATCCTGCGGTCGTGTCATGGTCGGAGATGCCAACGCCCAGCAGGCCCAGACCCTTGCCCTGTTCCACCAGCGTGGCCGGCGTCTCCGTACCATCGGAGAACACCGTGTGGCAGTGGATGTCCCAGCCCGTGCGCGGCGGTTCGGAAGGAATGTCGATGCGAGTCATACGACCATCGTAATCTGAAACCGGTCATCGGCATGTCATATGACATGCCGAAACGAATCGGAAGGGAACCTGATATGACGAACGAACAGGACAGCGAACCACACGAGACCGTGGTTCAGCCGAGCGGATGGCGACACGCCGCGACATGGACGTATCTGATCATGCTGATCGCCTCGGCGGTCGCGCTGGTCGTCTCGTTCGTGTTGTCGGCGGAAACGCTCAAGCTTGCGCGCGACCCGAACCAGATCCTCGACTGCGACATCAACAGCGTGCTTTCCTGTTCGACGGTCGCGCAGTCGTGGCAGTCGGAGATCGTCAAATTCGGCGGGCTGAGCTATCCGAACGCGTTCTTCGGCATCGCCGCCGAATCCGTGTTCGTCACGGTCGCGGTGATCGGTCTGACGCGTGTGGCAGTGCCCCGCTGGTTCGCGGCCTGCACTTGGCTGGGCGGTCTCGCCGCGATCGCCTACTCGTACTGGCTGACTTCGCAGTCGCTGTTCGTCATCAACGCCCTGTGCCCGTGGTGCCTCGCGCTCATGTTCTCCACGACCATCCAGTTCATGGCACTGAGCCACGCAACCGTCACCGTGCAGGGGCTGCCGGCACGTTCGCAGGGCCTACGCACGTATTACCGTCTTAATTACGATCTCATGGCCGACGTGGTGTGGCTGATCGCGCTCGTGGTGCTAATTCTCGTCAAGGACGGCGCAGCCATCTTCTCGTGAGCCGCGACGACGACTCCCTAGAGCAGTTCGATGCGACCTACCAACGTGGCCGCGCCGGTGAGTTTCACATCCTCGTCGGTCACGTCGACGCGCAGCGTGCCGCCGCGCACGGTGATCGTCCAATGGTCGATGCCGGTCTTGGCACGCAGCGTCACGGCGGTCGCGCACAGGCCGGTGCCGCACGAGAGCGTCTCCCCGCAGCCGCGCTCGTTCACGCGCATCGTCGCCTCTCCGGCATCGTTCGTCTCATCCATGTCATCGATGCGCACGAACTCGACGTTCTGATCAGACTCGAGCACCGGACTGACTTCCGGCTTCGTCACCAGATCAAGCTCCTCGACCGTGGGCAACGTCGCGAACGAATCCTCGATCACCGCGACCACATGCGGGTTGCCCATGTCCACGAACGTGCCGCGCGCCGAACCGGTCGTGCCGGGGATCGTCACGGCGAACGCATCCGTCTCGCCGCGCTTCCACGCTCCCATGTCCACCTGGAACACGTCCTTGCCGAACCCGGCCACGGCCCCCAGCGAGGTGATCGTCTTCACGCCGGCGCGGGTGCCGAGCCTGAACGGCGCTCCCCCGGCCGGCTCGGCGTACCCCTGCCGCTGCGCGAACAGCGTGATCGCACGCGTGCCGTTGCCGCACATCTCCGCGAGGGATCCGTCCGCATTGCGGTAGTCCATGAACCATTCGGCACCGCCGGCCGCGGACTCGGCGACCTGTTCGGCGCTCAGATCGGACACGTCGCCCGGATGCGCAAGACGGATCAGACCGTCGCCGCCGATGCCGAAATGCCGGTCGCACAGGAAGCGCACCTCGTCCGGCGTGGGTTCATATTCGCCGGTCGGATCGGCGTAGACGACGAAATCGTTGCCCGTGGCGTGGGCCTTGTATACAACGTGCGGAATGCTCATGGCTTTACTCTAGCGTGGGATGCGCGGAGTACTCTAGTGAACGTCCACATATCTTTTGCAGGAGGCAGCGGCATGGCTTCGACGGCACCGATCGGCGTATTCGATTCCGGACTGGGCGGCATTTCGGTGGCACGGCAGATCATGCACGACATGCCGCATGAGCACGTGCTGTATTTCGGCGATTCCGCGAACGCGCCGTATGGCACGAAGTCACCGGAGCAGGTGCGCGAATTGAGCTTCGCGATCGTGGAACGGTTCGTGAAACAGGGTGTCAAGGCCGTGGTGATCGCGTGCAACACGGCGACGTCGGCGGCGGTGAACGACCTGCGCGAACACTACGACATGCCGATCATCGGCATGGAGCCGGCGTTGAAGGTGGCGTGCGACCGCGGCGACCGCGCGGACGGCTCGCATGCCGCTCAGCGAGTGATCGTCGCCGCGACGCCGCTGACGTTGCGCGAGCACAAGTTCGCCGCGCTGATGGACCGGTTCAAGTCCGAGAACACGATCTTCCCCGAGCCATGCCCGGGCCTGGTGGAGATCGTCGAGCACGGCCGGCTGGGCGATCATGATCTGGTGATGCGCACGCTGCACGGCTATTTTGATCAGTACGATCTCGATTCGATCGACTCGGTGGTGCTCGGCTGCACGCATTTCGTGTTCTACCGCGACTATTTCCGCGAGCTGCTGCCGGCCTCGACCGCGATCATCGACGGCAACGAAGGCACGGTGCGGCATTTGGGCGTCGTGCTCGAATCGCTCGGCAAGCTTGCGCCGGACGATGCGGCCGGCGGCGTGGAACTCGCCAATTCCGACCCGAGCGAGCATATCGCGACATTGTCAAGCGAACTGCTGCATTCCTGACCGGATGATGCCGGTTTGTCCCGGCTGGGCACGTAAGCTCGGACGCGATATCGGCACAGCACGAAGGGGAATTGGCATGGCTGACAACACGCAGACGCAGGAGACGCAGCACAGGACGGCGCTGATCGACGTGGGCGGCGGATTCCGCGCGATCTTCGGCGCGGGCGTGATGGACCGCTGCCTTGAGGACGGCATCGCGTTCAACCACTGCTATGGGGTTTCGGCGGGCAGCGCGAACATGGTCTCATTCATCTCCGGCCAGCACGGCCGCAACCACAAGTTCTACACGGAGTACGCGTTCCGCAAGGAGTACGCGAGCTTCGACTCGTTCGTGAAGAACCACAATTTCGCGAACCTCGACTACGTGTACGGCACGCTGAGCAACCATGACGGCGAATATCCGGTCGACTACGCGGCGTTCGAGGCGAATCCGACCGGGTTCACGGTGATCGCATGCGACGCGCGCGACGGCTCGGCCAAGTACTTCGACAAGTCGGACGTGCATTACGACGATTTCAATATCATGAAGGCGTCGAGCGCAGTGCCGGTCGCGTGCGAACCGTATGTGATCGACGGGGTGCCGTATTTCGACGGCGGCATCGCCGATCCGGTCCCGGTCCAGAAGGCGCTGGACGACGGCTACGACCGCGTGGTGCTGATCCTGACCCAACTGAAGGACGTGCTGCGCGAGCAGAAGAAAGACATCGCGCCGGCGCGTATCCTGCGCCACTCGTACCCGGCGGCGGCCGAGCGGCTGCTGGAACGCTACAAGACGTACAACGACGAGGTGGCATTGGCCAAGGAGTACGAAAAGGACGGCCGCGTGCTCATCCTCGCGCCCGAAAGCCTGTACGGCCTGTCGACGCTGAGCAAGTCGTTCGAGGGACTGGAGCGCATGTACCGCGCCGGCTATGCCGCCGCCGAGGCCATCCCCGAGTTCCTGGCGAGCTGATTAACCTCCGACTAGTACTTTATCGGGTTTAATGCGATGGGTCCGACGCTCCCTCAGTCCGCTTCGCGGACAGCTCCCTCGGCCGAGGGAGCCAAGAACACAGAACGCGTCAGCTTAGGTCCGGCAACATACCAGTCCCGGTCAAAACCGTTAAATGGATATTCGGCTCAGCGATCATTACGCACACGGAACGCGCCGCGCTCAGATTCGATCGGAATCTCGGTCACGGCCACGTGCGCGACGCGCGCCCAATCCGGCCCGACCTTCAGCCACGAGATCATCTGCGCGATCTCGGTCGGCTCCCCCTGCGCCTCGACCTCGACCGACCCGTCGAGCCGGTTGCGCACCCAGCCGCCCACGCCGATCCTGCGCGCCTGTTCGACCGTGTAATACCGAAATCCCACGCCCTGCACCAGACCCGTGACCACGGCACGTACACGAATGACGTTGCTGGACTCAGTCATGTTCCTCCCTACCTGCGCCGGTTGGCGAGCGGCTCGCCGTGGGCGTAGCGGCGCACGTTGCCGAGCGCGATCGCGATGATGCGATCCTCGGTTGCGGCCAGATGGTTGCCGCCGGCGACGTGCGGGGTGATCAGGCAGTGCGGTTCGTTCCACAGCGGACTGGACGCGGGCAACGGTTCGGGTTCGGTGACGTCGAGACCTGCGCCGTGCAGTTGGTCCTCGGACAGGGCGCGGGCGAGCGCACGCGGGTCGATGGCGGTGCCGCGGCCGGCGTTAAGCAGCACGGCGGTCGATTTCATGAGGGTCAGGCGACGGCCGTCGATCAGATGATACGTGTCGGCAGTGGCCGGTACGACCATCGCCACCACGTCGGCGGAGGGCAGCAGCGAGTCGAGTTCGCTGAAATCATGCATCTCGTCGATGCCGTCGGCCGGGCGGGTCTTGTCGCGGCGCACGCCGATCGTATGCGCGCCGGCGGCCTTGCACAACGTCGCGAAATGCGAGCCGATGTCGCCGGTGCCGATCACGAGCACGGTCGCGCCGACCGGCGACAGCGCTCGGCCGAGGTCGTGCCAGCGCTGTTCGGTCTGCTGGCGCGCGTACATGGGGATGTTCTTCATCAGCGACCACATCATCGCGAACAGGTGTTCGGCCACGGTCTGGCCGTACGCGCCGGTCGCGTTCGTGACCTGCGTGCCGTCGGTCAGCACGCCGGGCGCCAGATACGGGTCGACGCCGGCGCTCCAGGTCTGCAGCCATTCGAGGTTCGGGTAGTGCGCGCACTCGTCGGCCGGGATGTTGCCGATGACGGCGGTGGCGGTTCCGCGCAGTTCGTCCGGCACGACCGCCTTCCAGCCCATCATGCCGCGCTGTGCGGCGACGCCCGTGAATTCCTGATGCACGTCGGTGCCGTCCACGGCATCGCAAAAAGCCTGCCGTTCCTCGTCGGTCAGCGGCAGGCAGTTGATGATCGTCTTGCTCATACGGCCATTGTAGGCCGTACCGGAACATCTACTTCGCGGCGGAAGCCACGTCGGACGGCGCGTCGCCGCCGTCGGTCTTGGTTTCGTTGGCGGTGAGCATCGCCTCGGTGATCTGCCGGTAGAGCGCCTCGTAGCCGCCTGGCGTGGCGCTCGGCAGCACGACGGTCTTCGCGTTCTTCGATTCGGACAGGGATCGCATCACATCGAGGTACTGGTTGAACAGCACGACGTTGTTCACGTCGTTGATGTTCATGCCCACGGCCTGCAATGACTTGATCTGGTCGACGATGCCGTTGGCGATCTCGCGGCGGTAGTTCGCCTGGCCCTCGCCCTGCAGACGCGTCTTCTCGGCCTCGGCGGCGGCCTGTGTCTCAATCTGGATGCGCTGGGCCTCGGCGCGCTGGCGCGTAGCCTCCTTCTCGCGCTGGGCGGCGTTGATGGAGTCCATCGCGTTCTTGACCTGCGGCGACGGGTCGATCGCGGTGATCAGCGTCTTGACGACGGTGAAACCGAAGCGCGCCATCTCGTTGCCGACGGTCTTCTGCACGTCGAACGCCACATCGTCCTTGCGGGCGAACGCGTCGTCCAAGGTGAGCGCCGGGATCGCGGAACGCAGCGCGTCCTCCATGTAGGAGCGCAGCTGGCCGGCCGGGTCGCGCAGCTCGTAGTATGCGGTGGCCACGTTCTCGGCGTTCACGCGGAACTGCGTGGAGGCGACCACGGTGACGAACACGTTGTCGAGCGTCTTGGTTTCGAGCTGCACGTTGAGCTGCGAGACGCGCATGTTGGTTTTGGTGGCGATGCGGTCGACGAACGGGATGCGCGCGTGGATGCCGGCGAACTGCACCTTATGGAATTTGCCGAACCGTTCGATGATGTACGCCTGCTGCTGCGGCACGACGAAGATCGCCGCGCACAGCAATGCGATGACGACGGCCAGCACCAGCACCGTGATGACCGGCCCGGTGAAATCGGATAACAGCATGATGTCCCCTTCCTTGTCTGCCGGCACCGTCCTCGATGCCGGCTCACGGTTCCCATCGTATCAGCACGAATCACGAACCGCCCGGAATCCGGGCATCAGTCCACCGTCCGTTCATTCGCCGAGGCGTGCGAGCGTGCGCGTGGCGACGGTGGCGAGCAGGTCGGCGCCGTCGGCGAGCGCGTCGAGTTTGGCGTAGAAGGTCGGGCCGTGCATCGGCCGGTCGCCATTGCCGACGCCGATGTGGATGAACGAGCCGGGCGCATGCTGCAGGTAGTAGGAGAAGTCCTCTCCGCCGAGCGAGGTCTGCTTGGGCGTGACGACGGTGAGTCCGAGGTCTGTGGCGGTCTGGGCGGCGAGCGCCGACCACTGCTCGTCGTTGACGACGGACGGCGAGCCGTATTCCCATTCGAAGTCGACGCTTACTCCGTAGGCCGCGGCGATGCCGTTGACGATGGCTTCGAGCCGGTCGTGGATGATCGTGCGGTCTTCGGGGAACGCGGTGCGTGCGGTGCCTTCGAGGAAGGCGTCGGGGGCGATGACGTTCCAGGTGCTGCCGGATTCGACGTGGGTGACGGTGACGACGCACGGATGCGTGGGCTCGACGTCTTGACCGCTGATCGACTGAATGCCCTCGACCGCGGCGGCGAGCGGGCGGATCGGGTTGATGCCGCCGTTGGGGTGCGCCGCATGGGTGCCGCGACCGTGGAAGCGCACGCGGAACTTATCGACCGCTCCCGAGTCGGGGCCGGACGCGATGACGAACGTGCCGGGTTCCTCGCCGTTGGTGTCGTGCACGCCGTAGAACGCCTCGACATCATTCAGGGCGCCGGTGTTGAGCACGGCGACGGCTCCGGTCGGAATCTCCTTGGTAGCGGCCACCTCTTCGGCGGGCTGGAAGATCACCTTGACGGTGCCGGCGAACTCGTCGCGTCGTTCGGCAAGCAGCAGGGCCGCTCCGAGCGCGGTGGTGAGGTTGTAGTCATGACCGCAGCCATGCAGGTATCCGGGGTTGAGGGACGCGTACGGCACGCCGGTGTCCTCCTGGATGGGCAGCGCGTCGATGTCGCCGCGCACCGCCACCACATGGCCGGCGCCCAGGCCGTCCTTCGCCGCGCCGTCGATGCGTGCGACGAGTCCGGTCTTCAGGCCGGTGTCGAGGATGTCGATGCCGTGTTCGGTAAGGATCTGCCTGATGCGCGCGGTGGTCTCGAATTCCTGGTATGCCGGCTCGGGGTGCTGGTGGAACCAGCGGTAATGGTCTTCGAGTTCTGCTTGCAGATGCTGTGCGGTCATGGTGTTCCCTTCGTGTGCTTGCGGTTGGTCGGATGTGCTGCGGTCGGATCAGGCGGGTTGGTAGGCGTGGGCGATGGCCTGATCGAGGTCGGCGATCAGATCGTCGACGTTCTCGAGACCGATCGACAGGCGGATGAGGTTGTCGCTCACGCCGGCGGCCTTGCGGTAGACGGCGGGCACTTCGCGGTGCGTGATGCGGGCGGGGTTGACGATCAGGGATCTCGCGTCGCCGATGTTCGGCACGTAGGAGAACAGGTTCGTGCCGTCGAGGATGCGGTTGACGTTGGTTTCGTCCCCGTCCACCTCGAACGAGAGGATCTGTCCGACTCCCTTGGGCAGGTATCGTTCGACGAGCCGGCGTTGCGGATGGTCCGGGAGCGCCGAATAGTTGACTCGCGTGACGTGCGGCACGCCGCGCAGGTGTTCGGCGACGGCGAGCGCGGAGGCGGCCTGCTGGCGTACGCGCTGCGGCAATGTCTCCAGCCCGACGAGCGACAGGTATGCGTTGAACGGGGCCATGACCGCGCCGAACGTACGCAGGTATTTGGTGCGCACCCGGTGGATGAACGCGCCGCGGCCGAATTTGGAGGCGAAGCTTTCCCATACGCCGTTGCGTTCGTCGCTCAGGATCAGCTCGTTCGTGGTGAATTGCGGGAAACGCCCGTTGTCCCAATCGAATCGTCCCGCGTCCACGATCGCGCCGCCGAGGGCGTTGCCGTGGCCGGTGATGCCCTTGGTGGTCGAATGCACGACGATGTCGGCGCCGAATTCGATCGGACGGAACAGGTACGGCGTGGGCACGGTGTTGTCGACGATCAGCGGGATGCCGTGACGGTGCGCGAGTTCGGCGAGCGGCGCGATGTCGGTGACCTCGGTGCTGGGATTGGCGACCGATTCGGCGAAGATCGCACGGGTGTCGTCCCCGATGAGCGATTCGACTTCGGACAGGTCGTTGATGTCGTGCACGAAGTCGGTGTGGATGCCGAACTGGGGGAAGAACGTCTCCATCGCATCGACCGAGGCGCCATACAGGTCGGTGGGCGAGATGATGCGGCCGCCGCCTTCGGCCGCGCACAGCAACGCGTAGGAGACGGCGGCCATGCCGCTGCCCACGGCGACCGCCGAATCGCCGCCTTCAAGCGAGGCGATCCGCTGTTCGAACACGTCCACGGTGGGGTTCGCCACGCGCGAGTATGAGAATCCCCTGGTCTGGCCGCCCGCGAGCGCGTCACCGTGCAGGGCGTTCTCCATCCCGTAGGCCACGGACTGGTAGAGCGGCACGCTCGAGGAGTCCCGGTTGGCTGCCGGATCGTATCCGGCGTGCACGCTCAATGTCTCGAATCCGGTCGTCTCTTGCTGCGTCACGATCCCGTTTCCCTTTCTGATGTCGTCTGTATGTCGGCCGCGGAGATGGCCGCGGGCCTATTCCTCGGTGTTCGACGTGTGCCGCGAGCGGCGCGCGTACCAGTTGCCGAACGATTGGATCACCTGCACGATCGCGATGAGGATGATCACGGTGATGATGATGACGATCGTGTCGAACTGCTGGTAGCCGTACGAGATCGCGAGATCACCCACGCCGCCGCCGCCGATCGTGCCGGCCATCGCGGTCGCGCCGATCAGTCCGATGCACGCCGTGGTCAGCGCGAGCACGATGGATCCCTTGGCTTCGGGCAGGATGAAGTACCGGATGGTCTGCACAGTGCCGGCGCCCATCGCCTCGGCTGCCTCGTAGATGCCCGGATCGACCTCGAGGATCGCGCTTTCGATCAGGCGTCCGATGTAGGGCGCGACGTAGACGACCAGCGGCACGAGCGCCGCGTTCGTACCGATCGACGTGTGTACGATCAGTCGTGTGAACGGCATGATCGCGACCATGAGGATGATGAACGGCACGGAGCGGATGATGTTGACGATCGTGTTGAGCACCACGTAGACGATCTGGTTCGGCAGTAGGCCGCCCTTGCGCGTGATGGCGAGCGCCACGCCGATCGGGATGCCGATGACGGCGCCGAAGAACAGCGCAAGGCCCACCATGTACAGGGTGTCCTGGAACGCCTGCAGGTACTGTTCGGTGGTGACGGTGGAGTCGAGAAAATCAGACATGGAGCACCTCGAATTCACGTTGATCGTTTTCCAGTGGGGCGAGCCGTTCGGCCAGGGACGAGCCGTCCACGCCGTCGAGCCCGATGATGAGCTGTCCGAGCGTCACGTCGCGCAGCGCGTTCTCATTGGCGTGCAGCAGGGTGATGTCGGTGGGATGCACGGCGGCGTTGATGTCGGCCAGTATGTGCTTGGCGGCGTCCGAGCGGTACCAGACGCGCACCACCGAGCCTTCGCCGCCCGACGAGATGCGGTCGGTCAGGTTCTTGGGCAGCTGGCGGGGCACCACGGTTTCGACGAACTGCCTGGTCAGCGGGTCCTTGGGGTGGGCGAAGACGTCGCTCACCTTGCCGCGTTCGACGATGTCGCCGTGCGCGAGCACGACCACGTGTTCACAGGCCCTTGCGATCACGCTCATCTGGTGGGTGATGAGCAGCACGGTGATGCCGTACTGCCGGTTGATGTCGTTGAGCAGGTCGAGGATCTGGCGCGTGGTGATCGGGTCGAGCGCGCTGGTCGCCTCGTCGCTGAGCAGCACCTTGGGGTTGGTGACCAGCGCGCGGGCGATACCGACGCGCTGGCATTGGCCGCCGGACAGCTGTGACGGATAGGCGTCGGCACGGTCGGCCAGTCCGACCAGTTCCAGCGTGTGACGAACCTGGCGGTCGATGGTGTCCTTGGATTCGCCGGCCAACACCAGTGGCAACGCGACGTTCTGCGCGATGGTCTTGGACTGCAGCAGATTGTAGTGCTGGAAGATCATGCCGATCTCGCGGCGCAGCTTGGCCAGTTCGGGCTTGTTCAGCGTCGCGGGGTTGCGGCCCAGCGCGTCCACGCTGCCACTGGTGGGTGTCTCAAGACCGTTGACCGTGCGGATCAGCGTGCTTTTGCCGGCGCCGGAGGAGCCGATGACGCCGAAGAACGATCCGGCCGGCACCTCGAAGCTGATGTCGTTGAGCGCTTTCTGGGCTTTGCTGCCGCGACCGTAGGTTTTGGACACATGGTCGAACGTGACGGCTGTGTTCATGAATGCACTTCCTTGGATAGACGTGTGGATGTGTGGCATGCATCGGGGCCGGTCCTACGCGGCCGGCCCCGGCGCATGGGCCCGAGATTGCGTTTCACGGGCCCTTTCGGGTCACTGCCGCAGTTCGTCGGGCACGAACCAGTAGTCGTTGGTGTTGTTCTTGTCGAGGAAGTCAAGGAAGTCCTTGGACTTGTACGCCTCGACCACGGCCTTGGCCCACTCCTTGTCCTTGTTTTCCTTCTTGACGGTCGCCTGCAGTAGGTATTCGGGCTTGAGCGTCTCCTGCGCGAGCTGGAGCTTGGCGTCGACCTTCGAGCTGTAGGAGACGCTGCCGGGGATCACCGCATAGTCGAGATCCTGCAGCGAGCGCGGAATCGTACCTGAATCCATCGGACGGATGTCGAGGTTCTTCGGGTTCTTTTCGATGTCGTTCGGCGTGACGGTCACCGGGTCGGCGTCGGCCTTGAGCGTGATCCAGCCGAGCTTCTCCAGCAGGCGCAGGCCGCGGGACTCGTTCGACGGGTCCTGCGAGATCGCCACGAGGTCACCTTCGGAGACATCGTCGAGCGACTTGTGCTTCTGCGAGTACAGGCCGGCCGGCACGGTCGGGATCGGGGTCAGACCGACCAGATCGCCGCCCTTGTTCTTGTTGAACGCCTCGAGGTATGCGGTGTGCTGGTCGACGTTCAGGTCAACGCTGCCCTCGTTGAGCGCGATGTCGGCGGTCTGCAGGTCGCTGAAGTTCTGGTAGGTGACCTTGTATCCCTGCTTTTCGAGCACCGGGGCGACGCCCTTCTTGAACAGTTCGCTGTACGGGCCGGGTGACGTGCCGACCTTGATGGTCTTCGCCGTGTCGGTACCGGTGGCCGAGGCCGTGCCGCAGGCGCCGGTCAGGGCGAGCAGCGCGGCGGTGGCGGCTGCGGCTATGATCTGCCAGGTCTTCTTGTGTGCGGTCATGATGTTTCCCCTCTCTGTGGTGGACGATCGATGATGTTGCTTGCCGATGTTTGCGTGTCAGGAGGATTCCCGTTCCTCCGTGTAAGGATCTTCCCTCGAAGATGACAATCCCGAATATACGTACTTCGTTCAGGACGCAACACGGCGTGTCTATAGGCAAAAGTTTGAGCGTCTGTACGGCCCCGCCCGGTTCTTGGACTTGTTAACCGGCTATAAGTTTTTTCTCGATCGGGACGTGCTGGCCGCAATCCGACGGCAACGGCATGGTGCGTCAATACGCGACGAGCGGATGGCACAGGCTTCCTCCCTTGCGGGAATGTCCCTGCGCCATCCGCTCGTTGATGACTGTGTCGACGACGCTCAGTCGAACCGGGCGTCGAGCCCGTTCACGGCGAAGCGTTCCGGCCGGAACGCGTCCAGCACCACGGCACGCGTGCCGTCGAGCAGTTCGTCGGCCAGAATCTGGCCGAGCGCATACCCCACCGTCGCGCCGCTGTGCGTGAACGCGACGGCCAGCGTGCCTCCCGTCGCCGCGACGACGCCCGCTACCGGCAATCCGTCACCGGGAATGGGACGCGGGCCGATGAACACGTGTTCGGCCTCCAGTGCCGGGTGACCGGCCAGGAATGCGGATAGGTGGTCGAGCGTGTGCCGTAGCGCATCGGGATCGAGCGTGCCGTCCGGCAGGATGGCTGCCTCCAAGGGGTCGGCGACGACGACCAGACGTCCCTGCTCATCGGTGCGGGCACCGGCGAACGGCGCGCGCAGCACAGTGCGGGGAGGGTTGTCCAACGGCGTGGTGAATACGGTCACACC
This sequence comes from Bifidobacterium simiiventris, assembly GCF_019331715.1. GTDB lineage: Bacteria > Actinomycetota > Actinomycetes > Actinomycetales > Bifidobacteriaceae > Bifidobacterium > Bifidobacterium simiiventris. The sequence continues at coordinate 142,417 of NZ_JAHBBG010000002.1, read as the reverse complement.
GGTCGTGGACGCCTTGGGAATGGCCGCGAACCGACTGATCAGCGCTGGGGTGTCCTCCCCCGCGGCCACGATCGTACGGTCGGCCGTGATGTCGCCATTCTCGGTACGCACGCCGCGCACGGTGCCGTCGTCTGATTCCAGCAGCGTCAACGCGCTGCCGCGTACGATGCACGCGCCGGCCGATCGCGCACGGGTGAGCAGAGTCCGCGCGAACAGGGGCAGGTCGACCCAGGCGTCTTCCGGAACCCACAGCACGTTGCCCGACAGACTTGCCCCATCCAGGGCTGGGTCGATAGCCGCCGCCTCACTCGGAGAGATCAGGTACGCGTCCTGGCCTTGCGAGGAGAGTCTGGCGGCTTCCTCTTCGATGCTTTCGCGATGCGCGCCGTTGTGCGCGGGCAATTCCTGCCGTCCGGCGGCGCTCGCCCAATCCAGCCGGCCGGATTGGTGGTACCAGGTCGTCCCTTCCGGCCGGGATGCATCGACGAGCTGGCGCTGTGCGAGGCGCAGTTTGCCGATGGTGCGCAGCGTACGGTATTCCGCGATGCTGACGCCGGTGTCGTTGATCCATCCCAGGGTGCGTTCGGTGGCGCTTGTCCCGGGTTTCGCCGGTGCGATGAGGACGGTCACGTCCGCGCCGCGTACGGCGAGTCGCTCTGCGATCGTCGCGCCGAGGATGCCTCCGCCGACGACCAGATAGGATTGGCTGCTCATGGTGTGTTCCCCTTACGTGGTCTTGCTGATGATGCGGTAATAGTGGTTGCCTATGGGCGGGCTCTGGTTTCAGTCCACGGCGGTGGCCCCGGCCAGCCAGTCGGTCAGGGTGAGCACATCCCAGACGGGAAGATGCGTGGTTCGGCGGATGGTCTGTGAGAAGGGCGGCAGGTTGGTGCATTCCAGCACGATCGCCCCGCATTGCGGCGCACGGGCGAGTCCTGCGCGCACGGCGGCAAGGACTTCGATCTCGGCCCGCGCCGGCTCGTAGTCGTCCTGCCGTCCCTTGATCACGGACAGAAAATACGGTGCATCGGCCATGTCCTGCACGACAATGCGATCCCGATCGGATTGCGCGACGCCGCTTTGTTCGAAATGCCGGTCGCCGATCGCGTGTGCGTCGATGGTCACTAGCAGCACGCTCTGTTCCGGCCGTAGCATGCGCAGCACGAGCGGCAGCTGGATCAGGCTCGACATCGCCACGGGGATCCGCGTGCGTGCGGCTACCTCGCTCTGGTAGTGGGCGAGCAGGCCGCACGAGGTGGCGGCGACCTGGATGCCTTGGTCGGCCATCGTGTTGACGGCCGCGACGAATCCGTCCGCCACCGCGGTGCTGCGCGGCCGGAACATGTCGGCGGGACCGATGCCGGCGACGACCTCGTAGCGTACCGGATAGCCGAAGCTGCGGGCGTTGCCGATGTCTCCGACCGGACGAGGGATGTCGGAGTCAAGAATGGCGATGCCGGTGCCGACTCCGTAATACGGTCGCCCACGGCCGATCGTCGGGACCGGCGTCGGCTCGGGCGTTTCCTGTTGCGGTGGGTGAGGCGTCGATGTGATCGTCATCGTTGCTTGCCTACTGCTTGAGCTCGTCGGGCACGAACCAGTAGCCGGTCGTGTTGTTCTTGGCCAGATAATCGTGGAACGTCTTGGACTTGTACGCCGCGACCACGTCCTTCGCCCACTGCTTGTTCGCTTCGTCCTTGCGGGTGACGGCGACGATCTCGTATTCGGGCTTGAGCGTCTCCTGGGCGAGCTCGAGTTTCGGGTCGAGTTTGGCGCTGTACGACCAGCTGCCGGTGACGACCGCATAGTCCACATCATCCAGCACGCGCGGGATCTGGCCGTTGTCGAGCGTCTCCAAGTTCAGGTTCTTCGGGTTGGTCGCGACATCGTTGATCGATCCGAGGGCCGAATCGGAGTCGTCCTTGAGCGTGATCCAGCCGAGTTTCTCCAGCAGCCGCAATGCGCGAGCCAGATTCGACGGGTCTTGGGAGACCGCGATCGTGGCGCCGTTCGTGATCTGGTCGACGGACGTATGCTTCTTGGAGTACAGGCCGGCAGGCACGGATGGGATCGGGATGAGCGACTCCAGCGTGCCGTTCTTCTTCTCGTTGTATGCGTCCATGTAGGCCGTGTGCTGATCGACGTTGAGATCGGTGCTGCCTTCGTTCAGCGAGTCGTTCGCCTGCTGCGCATCGCTGAACGTGGTGACCTTGATCGTGTATCCCTGCTTTTCAAGGATCGGGGCGACGCCCTTCTTGAACAGTTCGCTGTACGGGCCGGGAGACGCGGCAAGACGGATGGTCTTCGCCGTGTCCGCGTCGTTGGCCGAGGCGGTGCCGCAGGCCGCGGCCGACAGGACGAGCCCGGCCGACAACGCGATGCCGAATACGGCTTTGACTGCACGTGTGATGGTGGAACGCATACGGTTTTCCCCTTGATTGAATGAACAATGAAAAAAGAACAAAAAAAATATGATCCGGGCCGTCCGCCCCGCATCGGCACGGATGGCCCGACGTCTCTTATATAAGACCTACGGTTCAGGCGAATACGCCCGACGCGAGCTGGCTGAACGTGTCAAGCTCGCTGTGATTGCGCAGATACGCCTCATACGCCTTGTCGAGCGCCTGACCGAGATCCTCGATCAGGTCGGCGGCATCCTCGATGCCGATGGCGAGGCGGATCAGTTCGTCGGTGATGCCGACCTTGAGCCGTTCCTCCTTCGGCAATTCGAAATGCGTCATACGGCAGGGCAGCTCGGCGAGACTTTCCACCGCACCGAGGCTGACGGCCAGACGGAAGACGTGCAGGTTGTCGAGCACGATGCCGGGATCGACGCCCGGCACGACCTCGAACGAGAGCACGCCGCCGAAGCCACGTAGCCCATTGTCGGCAAGCAGACATTCGCGATCGCCCTTCACGCCCGGATAGTGCACTGTCTTGATGAGCGGATGGGCGAGCAGGTATTCGGCGACGGCCTGCGCGTTCTCCTGCTGGCGTTCCACACGCAGGGCGAGCGTCTGAATGCCCCGGCGTACATCGTTGCATTCGGCGGGCGCGAGCACACCGCCGAACCGGTTCTGCGCAAAGTAGATGGCCCGGCCAATCTCGTCGTCCTTGACGACGACAAGGCCCGCGGTCACTTCGGAATGCCCGGCCAGGTACTTGGTGGCCGAGTGCAGGACGATGTCGGCGCCCAAGTCGAGAGGCTGCTGCAGATACGGGGTCACGAACGTGTTGTCCACGATCGTGAGGGCTCCGTGACGGCGGGCGATCTCGGAAATGCGACCCACGTTGTTGACCTGCAACAGCGGGTTGGTGAGCACCTCGAAATACACGGCCTTCGCCGGCGTCGTCTCGTCGAGCCTGCATCCGTCGAACGTGACGCGTTCACGGCCTTGAACCGCCGCGTCAAGCGCCTCGTAATCCGCGGTGTCCACGGGCTCGAACGTGATGCCGCGTTCGGCGAAGTATTCGTTGAACAACGAATAGGTGCCGCCGTAGATGTTCTTGCCGACCACGATGCGATCGCCCGGCTTGAAGATGCTGATGACCGCATGGATGGCGGCCAGTCCGGATGCGAACGCGAAACCGCGGCTGCCGTGTTCGAGCTGCGCGATCTGCTGCTCGAGGAAATCACGGGTGGGGTTGCCGCTGCGCGCGTAATCCCAGCGGGGCATCGCCTCGACCGATTCGAAAGCATACGTGGAAGAGTTGTAGATCGGCGGATTCACGGCACCGGTGGTGTTGTCGTTGACCGGCAGTCCGTGGACCAGCTGCGTGTTGAACCTCGTCATGGCGCACCTCCTTGAGATGGTTTGCGTGTGTGGCTGTTTCCCGTCCGCGATGGCCCCCGCCCCGCGGCTGGTGCCCACCTTACCCGATGCTTCGGCGACGTGTGGCCGCGTGGCTATACACGTTGCTTATGACCGCTGCCAAAGGCATCCGAATGCGCCGTTTCGCCGCGCAGCCGACTAGGCGAGCCGGTCCGGCGCGTCGCCGAAGTCGAACAATACGCCGTCGGCCTCCTCGCAAATCGTCGCCCAATCGCCGTCCGACGAGTCGTCGTGCATGGCCCATACGTGCATGTTCGCCGATTTCGCGGATCTGACGCCGACGAGCAGATCCTCGAACACCGTGCAATGCTCGGGTGCGATGCCGAGACGGGACGCCGCCAGCAGATAGACGTCGGGCCTGTCCTTGCCGACATCGCCTGCGTCGTCGACGCTGACGACCGCATCGAAGTATCCGTCGATGCCGACATGTCTCATGGCCGGCTCACGCAGCGCGGGCGGCAGCGATGTGGCGACCGCCAGCCGGGCCCCGCTTTCGGTAAGGCGGCGCAGGTAGTCCTTGGCATGCGGCTTGGCTTCGACCACGGTCGAATAGGCCACGCGAGCCATGTCGTCCCATTCGCGCATCAGCTGTTCGGGAGTGTCCGTCAGGCCGAACCGGGCGATCGTGTATTCGGCGATCTGCTTAAACTGCATGGAGGCGACCTTGATCATGTAATCGTCGGGCACGACGATGCCCCTGCGAGAGAGAAAATCGATGTCGACCTGATCCCACACGCCCATGGAGTCGAGCAGCGTGCCGTCCAAGTCGAAAATGGCCGCCTTGCCCTGGTTGATATGCCTCACATCGTTCATGTTCGCTCCGTTCCGGTCGTATGCCTATATCCGCGATGAGTCCAGCAGCTCGCGCGCATGATCCAGCGACGCCTCCGATTCGGAGCCGGAAAGCATGCGGGCGATCTCGCGTATGCGGGCATCCCCTTCCACCGGTTCGACGGTGGTCACGACCCCGACGGCGTCGTCATCCGCGTCCGGAGGTTCCTTGGTGACGACGAATTGCCGGTCGGCCCAACTGGCGACCTGCGCCAGATGGGTGACGACGATGACCTGGGCGCTGGCCGCAAGCCGCGCCAGACGCCGGCCCAGTTCGACCGCGGTCTTGCCGCCGACACCGGCGTCGACCTCGTCGAAGATGAACGTCATCGGGGAAGCGTCACCCGAATGACGGTCCGCCGCGGACAGTTCCAGGGCGAGCATGAGCCGGCTCAGTTCGCCGCCCGAGGCGCTTTTGCCCATCGGCAGTTCGGGGGCGCCCTCGTACGGCGTGAACATGAACGAGATGTCGTCGCATCCATTGGCATCGAGCGGCCAGGAAGCGGTCTTGCCTGTTCCTTCTCGCTTCGCCACGTTGATCTTCAGTTCGGCGCCGTCCATGGCCAGCGACGACAGCTCGCCGGTTACGGTGGCAGCCAGTGACCGGGCCGCGGAGCGACGCACGGCGCTCAGACGTTCGGCCGCCGCCATGGCATCGTCGAACAGCTTGGCGCGTTCCTGCCGCAGTTCGGCGATCTTTTCGGGCGACGCATCCAGATCCTCCATATCAAACACGGCCTTGTCACGCCATGCGATCACGTCGGCCAACGTCGGCCCCCACCGGCGGGTCAGCTCGCCCAGTTCATGAATGCGCGCGTTGAGCTCGTCGAGATCGTCCATGTCGTCTTCCACGTCGAGCTGACGGCTCAACGAATACACGACGTCCGACAGGTCGGCGTTGATGGATTCCAGCCGATTGGCCAGTTCCGCGAAATCGCCATCCGCGTGAACGGATCGCAGCGACTGCACCGCGCGGTTGATGAGTTCGGACGCACTGGCGTCATCCGTGTCGACGTTGACCTGGGATGCGTCCAACGCGCCAAGCGCGCCCGACACGCCCTGCGCGATGTCCGCCGCATGTTCGATGCGCGATCGTCTGGCCTTGAGCTCGTCGTCCTCCCCCGGCTGGGGATCCACGCGGTTGATGCGATCGATGGACTCCCTCAGGTAATCCGCCTGCTGCCGGGCCGAAGCCTCCTGATGCTCCATGCGTTCGAGGCGATCGTCCAGCGCGCACAGCGCGTCCCACGCCTTGTGATACCGTTCGAGCTCGCGCTCGTCCCCGGCCACCATGTCGAGGAACTCACGCTGACGCGCCGACGCCGCGATGCGCAGCTGATCCGCCTGACCGTGGATCGTGACGAGTTCGCCGGCCAGTTCACCCAGTACGGCGCGCGGCACGCTGCGCCCGTTCACCACGGCTCGGGAACGGCCCGATACCGGCACGACGCGCGAAAGGAACAATTCCCCGTCCTCCGGCTCGACGCCGGCATTGCGTGCCACGGCCAGCACACGGGAGCCACGGCCGTCATCCCCGTTCCGCTCCGGCTTGGCAGTCCCGAGTGCGAACACGCCCTGTGTCCAGGATTCCTTCGCGCCGGCAGATACGCGCCCGGAGTCCGCAGTGCCTCCGGAGATCAGCTTGATCGCGCTCAGGAGCATGGACTTGCCGGCGCCGGTCTCACCGGTGATCGCGGTCATGCCCGGCGCCGGCGTCAGCAATGCATGGCGGATCGGTCCCAGGTCTCGGATCTCCAGTTCCTCAAGCATCCGCGTTCTCCCCTGTGCCCGCCACGTCGCCCATCGGAACGGAGCCAGGCACGCCGTGCTCCACCCCATCGGGGAAGACATGGCCATGATGTACCGTCTGTACCCCGCCACGGGCCTGTTCGCGCCATCCGACGACCGGCAGATCGAACTTGGTCACCAGACGGTTGGTGAACGGCACTCCGGACAGCCGGGCCAGTCTCAGGGTGTCCTTCGACTGGCGGACCTCGATGCGTGTTCCCTTTGGCAGTGCGCGCTGGCGCCTGCCGTCGCAGCAAATCCATCCGTCCGACATCGAATCGTCGAGAATGTCCAGCGCGAACGTCGAGCCCGCACCGATGATCAGGGGACGAGCGAACAGCGCGTGCGCGGCCAGCGGCACCAGCTGCAACGCCTGCACGTTCGGCCACATGATCGGCCCGCCCGCCGAGAACGCGTACGCGGTCGAGCCGGTCGGCGTGGAGACGATCACCCCGTCGCATCCGAACGAGCTCATCTCCACGTCATCGACGCGGATCGACAGCTCGACCATCTTGCCACGGTCGGCCCGTTCCACGGTAATGTCGTTCAGCGCCCAGTCCTCCAGCGGCTCGCTCGCGCCCGGCAGCCAGACGTCCACATGCGCGATCATGCGTTCGTCGATCGAATAGTCGTGTTCGGCCACGCGACGGATCGCCTCGCTCATCTGAAAGCTCTCGAACTCGGCCAGGAACCCGACATGGCCGAGATTGACGCCTAGAATCGGCACGCGGGTGCAGTGCACGAGTTCGGCGGCACGAAGGATCGTGCCGTCGCCGCCGAGCACGACGACGATCTCGGTGTTGTCCGGCACCACCGACGGTCTCGCCCCGAACGCCGGTGCCTCCGAATTGTCGATGATCGACACTTCGAACCCGCACTGGCGCAGCCTCGCCACCGCCTCGGCCACCACCGTGCCGCTTTCGCGAAGACGGGTGTGCGTCACCACCACCGCGTGCCGAACGCCGACCATCACATCCCCCTTGCCGCAGGAAACAGGAACAGTCCCATCCTAACTGAACCGACCGAAAATTTCGAACACATGTTCGCATGACACGCCGCTTCCCACCTTGCGCCACGCCGTCCGAGACCATCCACCCGCGTCACGTTCTCACGCGCAGGGCATAGAATGTCCTACACGCATCGAGACCAGGGCACGCGCCCGCACGAACCGGTAAAGGAGGAGCCATGTCGAACCTCGTCTTTGACGAATCCTCCTCCAACCGCGAATCCTCGCGCGGATATGCATGGTGGTTCTCCGGCGACACGTTCGAGAAGGCCGCCGCGGACGAGCGCCGGGCCACGCGCAGGCACACGTTCCGCCAGCATATGACCTCGCACCCCGGGCGCCTGACGATCATGTACTTCGCCGCGCTCGTCGTCATCGCCACCGGCATGCTCATGCTGCCGATGTCCACGCCGCCGGGCGAGACCACGACGTTCTCAACGGCGATGTTCACGGCGATATCCGCTTTGTCCACCTGCGGCATCTCGATCGTCAACTCCACGACCCACTGGACCGAATTCGGCCAGGCGATCCTGCTGGTGTCAGTCCAGATGGGCGGGCTCGGCGTCATGACCTTCGCCTCGATGATCGCGCTGGCAGTCAACCATCACATGAAGGCGACGCAACGGCTGCTCACCGCCACGGAACTGGGCACCACGAAGCTTTCCGAGATCCGGGGCGTGTTGACCGTGGTCATCACCACCACGTTCGTCATCGAATCGATCACGTTCTTCGCGCTGTTTCCGGGCCTGTGGTCCGTCAATCGCGGCGACTGGGGCAGAACGGCATGGGAGGCGCTGTTCTTCGCCGTCATGTCGTACAACAACGCCGGGTTCACCCCCGACGGCGCGGGACTGCATGTGAACAACTGGGCCGTGGGCATGCCGATCATGATGTCCGCGTTCTGCGGCACGCTCGGCTTCCCCGTCATCCTCAACCTCATGCGATGCGCCCGCAAACGTGTGCCGCCGCGCCGCTGGAGCCTGCACACGAAGGTGACACTGACGATGACGTTCCTCATCGTCGCCGCCTCGCTGGCATGGTTCCTGGCGGTCGAATGGGACAACCCCTATCTGTTCAAGAACGCGGATGTGGAGACGCGGCTGCGGCATGCCATGGTGGCGGCGGTCATGCCGCGCAGCTCCGGATTCGACCTGTCGTGGGTGCCTCAGGTCAGCGAGGCCACGAAGGTGTTCATGAGCATCGTCATGTTCATCGGCGGAGGCAGCACCTCGACCGCGGGCGGCATCCGCGTCACCACGTTCGCCGTGATCCTCCTGGTGTGCCGCGCATCGTTCACCGGCCACAAAGACATCAATGCGTTCCGCCGCCGCATCCACACCGATGTGGCGATGACGGCCGTGAGCATCACCACCACATGCCTGATGCTGGTGCTCGGCGCGGCGATGGCCCTGATGCTGGTGTCCGACGCGTCGCTGTCGAACGCGCTGTTCGACGCGTGTTCCGCGTTCGGTCTGGGCGGATATACGGTGGGCGTGGCCAGAGAGGACAATCCGGCGGCATTGGCCATTCTCGCGTTCACGATGGTGGTGGCCCGGCTCGGGCCGATGACGATCGCCTATTCGATCAGTCGTCCGCGCGCGCTCGAAACCGTGCGCTATCCCACCGAACCGCTGGTGGTGGGCTGACCGTCGCTCCGCATCAGCGGTTTCGCCCCGTGTCGGGTCGAGGGAACGCTATGATGCATAACCGGTAGTTAGTTGTCATCGATGGCACGTGCGTGCGGGAAATGAGGAACCACAGTCATGGCAGTCAACGGCAGAAGCATTCTGGTGGTGGGACTGGGCCGTTTCGGCAGTTCGGTGGCTACGACGCTGGATGCGATGGGCCAGGACGTGCTGGCCGTCGACAAGGATCCGGAGCTGGTCAACCGCTGGTCGTCGCAGATCCCGACCGTACAGGCGGACATGACCGACGTGCTGGCGCTGGAACAACTCAATGCGTCCGATTTCAACACGGCCATCGTGGCGATCGGCGACAGCGTCGAGGCATCGGTCATCGCCACCGGCAACCTGTTGGACGCCGGCATCTCCGATATCTGGGCGAAGTCCGTGTCGAAGGAGCACGCGCGCATCCTGCAGCGCATCGGCGCACGGCACATCATCAACGCGGAGACGGACGCCGGCAAGCGTGTCGGCCATCTGGTGTCCGGCAACTATCTCGACTACATCGAGATCGAGGGCGCGCACACGGTCGTCAAGATCCATACTCCGCAGCATGTGGTCGGCTACAGCATCGAGGATGCGAAGGTGCACGAGCGCTACGGCATCACCGTCGTCGGCATCAAATCCCCTGGCAAGGAGTTCCAGTACGGTTCCAAGGAACTGGTCATGCACCGCAACGACGAGCTCATCATCATGGGCAAAGAGGATCAGATCGACAAGTTCATCCGCGGCTAATACGGTTCCGAGCGTACAGCAGATATTCGCTGTTGCCGTGGGTGCCCTCGATGGGCGAGTCGGCCGTCGCGACGACGTCCAACCCGTGCTCTGCCGCGCATTGCGTGATCTTATGCAACGCCTGTTCCCGAAGGGCTGGATCCTCCACGATACCGTGACGATCCAGCCCTTCGCGTCCGACTTCGAACTGCGGTTTGACCAGCAGCACGATATGCGCGCCGGGCGCGGCGATACTCGCAATGACCGGGATCACATAGGTCAGAGAGATGAACGACACGTCGGAGACGATCATCTGCGGACGGTACGGCAGGCTGTCGGCGCTCACGTCGCGGATGTTGACCCCGTCCATGCGAATGACGTGCGGGTCATCGGATACCCGCGGGTCAAGCTGGTCGTGACCGACGTCGAGCGCGATGACCTGTGCGGCGCCGCGTCGCAGCAACACCTGTGTGAAGCCGCCCGTAGACGCGCCGATGTCGAGACAATGCAGACCGTCCGGCGACGGCAATCCGTCGGCGGCGAACACGTCGAACGCGCCGACCAGCTTGTACGCACCGCGTGAAACGTAGTCGTCGCCCTTATCGACGCTGATCACCGCATCCGCGTCAACGTTCATGGCCGGTTTGGACGCGACCACTCCCCCAACCGTCACATGCCCGGTTTTGATGAGTTTCTGCGCCTTGGAGCGGCTGTCGACCAGTCCGAAGTCGACCAGTAAGGAGTCAAGCCGTGCCATAGGTCACCGATTGTCGTCGAGTTCGTGCTGGAGTCGGTCGAGCACCTCCTGGAATGCCGTGATGTGTTGCGGCATGTCCTTGGCGTCCAGATCGGCCAGCTCGGGGAACCTCTGGGACAGATCGTCAGGCATGACATAGCTCCTTGCGTAGGAATGAATCGGGAAGGGGCAAGACAGAACAACCACTGTCTCACCGTAAAACATCTGATAACAAGCTGGCCTCCTCGTCGGATCGTCGGAGGAGGCCAGGGCAACGTCAGAGCGCGAAATCAGGCAACGTGACCGTCGCAACGTCGCCGCCGGCATCGGCATGGTCCCACATGAGGGCGCATGCCGCACGCAGGGCGTTCATGCTGGTCGGATCACTCACCGTCAGCACGCCGTCATGCAGCGTGGCGGACGCCTCGCCGCACGTCCACGACGAACCGTCGCCGGCAGCAACGGCGGCCGGCTGCGCTTCGAGCAGTCCGCGCAGGTCCTTGACGATGTAGGTCGGTCGCAGATGCGCCGGCGCGAGCATCAGCTCATGCGGATTGGTCACGCCGGTGAGCACGGCCAGCGAATCGTAGCCGCCACGGTTGCCGGCCTCGATATCGGTATCAAGACGGTCGCCGATCGCCAGGCACGCGTCCTTGGCCACCGGTTCCGTGTCGTCGCCGGCCGCGAGCAGTCGCGCCTCGTCGTACATCGCGGATTCGGGCTTGCCGGCCGAGGCGACCGGTTCGACGCCGGTCGCGTTGATGACGGCCTGAATCATCGACCCGCAGCCGGGCGCGATGCCCAGTTCGCGTGGAATCGTCAGATCCCGGTTGGTGACGAAATACATCGCCCCATGCTCGACCGCGAACGCGACCTCGGCCATCTCCTGCCAGCACATGTCCGGATACCATCCCTGGATCACGGCCACCGGCTCGTCGGCCGCGCCTTCGACCACGATCAGCCCCTGCTTGGCGACTTCCTCGCGCAGATGATCGGCGCCCAGCACCAGCACCTTGGAGCCGGCCGGCACGTGACGGCGCACCATGCGCGCGGCGACCACCGATGAGGTGATGACCTGATGCGGTTCGACCTCAAGGTCGAAGCCGCGCAGCTGATCCGCGACCACGCGCTGGAAGCGCGACGAGTTGTTCGTCGTATATTCGATGGTCATGCCGGCCGATTCGGCTTGGCGAATCGACTCGGCGGCATGTTCGACCGGGTTCTTGCCCCGGTACACCACGCCGTCAAGATCGAGCAGCGCGAGCCGGTAGGCTGCCGCGATCGGCTTGTCGGTGGATTTGAGCATGCGCGTCATCTCACTCGGCGTCGGAGGAATCGTTCGCCTCGGCGTCGGCCGACTCGTCCGCATCCGCAGCGTCATCGATGCCAGTCTCCGGCTCGACGGCGGAATCGGAGCCGTCCTGAGCCTCCTGAGCCGGCAGCACGGACTCGTCATCCGCATCGGCGACGTCGAACTCGGACTCGTGCTCGGCAGATTCGCTCATGCCGGCGACTTCCTTCACATCCTCGGCGTCGTCCGCATCCTCGTCGCCTGAAGCAGTGCCGTCGTCCTCGGACTCACCTTCAGCCTCATCGGCATCCTCATCGTCATCGGCCGGCGCGTACTGCGCGTCGTCCTCGCTGATGCCGAGCATGTCGAGCTCGTCGTCGCTGAACCGTTCGAGATCATGGTCGATCACGGCGTCGTCCACGGCCTCGTCATCGTCCGCATACTGCAGTTCGAGCTTGTCGAGCAGCGGATCGAGATCGGCAGCTTCCTCGCCACGGCCGGCCTCCTCGAGGAAGTACTGTTCTGCCTGAATGGCACGCATGCGGTACTCGCCCGGCAGACCCTTGGAACGGCCGATCGTATGCACGATCTCGATGGCCTTGTCGATCTGGTTCAGATCCGCAAGAGCGCCCGCGTACACCAGGAACATCTCGACCTTGGCTTCGCCGCGCAGCTGCTTGGCCTCGTCGGAGGTAGCCACTTCGACGGCCTTCTTCGGGTTGCCGGTGCCGCGCTCGCAGTCGGCGATGAACGGCAGGTAGTCCGGAAAGCCATTCATGCGGTAGGCGGTGCGGAACTCACGCAGCGCAAGCTTGTAATCGCCCTGACGATACGCGACGAACGCGAGCGTCTCACGGGCGAAGTCGATGCGGGACGCCTGACGTGCCACCCACTTGGCGTGGGCGAGCGCCAGCTCCGGATTGGACTCCTCGAGCGCATAGGCGGCGAGAATGTGCAGACCGATGTTCTCGGCGTGCTCCTTGGACAGGCCGCGCAGACGTTCGCGCTCGTCAGTCGACAGCATCGACCATTCCATGCCCTTGGGCATCTTCGGCTCGTCGGGGCGACGCGCGGTGTACGGGTTCTGCGACGGGAAGCTCATCGTGCCGTCGGAATTGCGGCGCGGGCCACGCTCCATGTATTCGCGGCGCTTGGTCTCGCGGTATTCGCGCTTCTCTTCAGGCGTGAATTCGCGGCGCTCGCCATCATTGCGACGTTCGGCACCGCGCTCATTGCGGCGATCATCGCGCTTGAAATCACGACGATCATCACGGTGGAAATCCTTGCGCTCACCGTCACGATGGAAGTCACGGCGCTCGCCATCATTGCGACGATCATGATCGCGATGGAAATCACGACGATCATCGCCGCCGCGGAACGAACGACCGCCGTCACGACGGTCATCGCGACGGTAGCGCGGGTTGTCGCCGCCCTGACGACGGTCGTCACGACGGAAGTCGCGACGATCACCATCGCGGTGGAAGTCGCGACGCTCACCGTCAGTACGCTTGAAATCACGGCGATCGCCGTCACGACGCTCGCCGTCACGACGGAAATCCTTGCGGTCGTCGTCACGACGGAAGCCGCCGTTGCCGCGGTAGCCGCCGCGCTCGCCATCCTTGCGGTAGCCGCCCTTGTGGAAGCCGCCCGACTTACCGCCGCGGAAACCGCCGCGCTCGCCGTCACGATGGAAGTCGCGACGATCGCCGCCCTCGCGGTTGAACTCGCGACCTTCGCCGGCACCCTCACGGTCACGGCGGAAGCCGCCGTCCTTATGGAAGCCACCCTTATGGAAGCCACCGGACTTGCCGTTGCCGTCCTTGCGGTATCCGCCGCGCGATCCGCCGAAGGAACGTCCGCCGCTATTGCCGCCGCGGCCGCCCGGACGGCCGGAGCCGTAGGACTTGCGATTGCCGTAGGATTTGCCGCCCGAGCGGCCCTGTTCTTCTGCCATTGATGTCCTTCACTGACGTGCTCGGCTCCGTATCAGGAGAGCCGAGATAGTTGTTGTGTCTTATACCTGTCTATCGGAAAATCAGTGCTTCTCGACCGCGCCGAGGGCCTTCTTGCCGCGGCGGATCAGCGCGAAACGACCGTGCAGGAAGTCGGCGTCGCCCAGCGTCTGCTCCTCATCCTCCACACGGCTGTTGTTGAGGTACACGCCGCCGGACTTGACCGCACGACGAGCCTCGGAGATCGACTTGAACAGCCCGGCCTTCACGCCGGCCTCAATCACGCGATCACCGTCGGCCACGGCCGCAAAAGCCTTGGCGCCATTCTCGCCTTCGACCTTGAGTCCGTCGATCGCGGCCTCCAATGTGCCCTCGTCGATCGAACCGAGGTCGCCGCCACGGCCGAACAGCGCGGCGGACGCATCGATCGCGGCCTGCGTCGCGGCCTCGCCGTGCACAAAGCTCGTGACCTCCCAAGCCAGCGTCCTCTGCGCCTCGCGGGCGCCAGGATTGGTCTTCGACTCCTCCACCAAACGCTCGATCTCGGCCTTCGGCAGGAACGTGAACGCCTTCAGCAGGCTTTCCATCTCCACGTCGGGGCGGTTGAACCAGAACTGGTAGAACTTGTAGGGGCTCAACATAGTGCCGTCGAGCCAGACAGCGTTGCCTTCGGACTTGCCGAACTTCTTGCCGCTCGCGTCGGTGATGATCGGGCTGGTGAACACGTTCACCGAAGCGCCGCGCACCTTGCGGATCAGATCCATGCCGGAGGTTAGATTACCCCACTGGTCGGAACCGCCAATCTCAAGCGTGCAGCCGTACTCGTCGAACAGGTGCAGGAAGTCGTTGCCCTGCAGCACCTGGTAGCTGAACTCGGTGAACGAGATGCCCTCTTCGGAGTTGAGGCGGCGCGCAACCGTGTCCTTGGCGAGCATGGTGCCGAGGCGGAAGTTCTTGCCGACGTCGCGCAGGAAGTCGATGACGGACATCTGCGCGGTCCAGTCATAGTTCGACACGAACCGCACCGGGTTGCTGCCGCCGGTTTCGAGAATGCCGCCGATCTGGTTCTTGAGACGCTCGGCCCAGCCGGCCACCACGTCCTTCGGGTTGAGCGTGCGCTCGCCGGACTGGCGCGGGTCGCCGATCAGACCCGTCGCGCCGCCGACCAGAGCGATCGGATGATGCCCGGCCATCTGCAGGTGGCGCATGTTGATGAGCTGGACGAGGTTGCCGATGTGCAGGGATGCGGCGGTCGGGTCGAACCCGCAATAATAGGTGATCGGCTCTCCGTTCAGCGCTGCGGCGAGCTGATCGCGGTCGGTGGACTGCGAAATCAACCTGCGCCATTCCAGTTCATCGAGGACGGAGTCGAATCCGGCCTCCTTGAAATCGATGACGTGAGCCATAACTGTGGTTTCTCCCTATCAAATTGTGGGTTTTATGCGCCTATCAGTTTCGCAGAACGGCTCGACCGGGGTCTGGCCCATGTCAACCGGTCACTTGCGACCACGGTACAGCTTCTCGAACGTCTCGCGCAGCTGCTGCAACGTCTCGTTGTTACGGTCGGTACGCAGACGCGGGAACGAAGCGATCATGCGGCGCTGCTGGCGGTTGAAGATGCCGTCGGCCGCCTCCCGGACCTTGAACATGAGTTCGGTCGACATCTCACGGCCGGAATGCAATGGCCCGTTGACCGCACCACCGACCAGCTCGCTCACCTTGCCTGATGCGTCGCTGACCGCATCCGCCGCATCGCCCAGACGGTCTCGCATCGCGTCGCCGTACTTGGCGACCATTGCGGAGAGCTGGTCGAGGCTGTCCTCGAAGTTGACGATGCCGGCCACGGTGATCGCCGTGTCGAGCACGGTCAATACGAACAGGATGAGGCACAGCCAGTGAATGACCGGTTCGGGCATCATGTCGGTGATCTCGGCGACGTATGGCTGGACACCATCGACGATCACCACGCCGCCGATGCCGAACACCACCGCGCCGAGCAGGCAGATGCGTCCGTTGAGATTGAATTTGAAATGCGAATAGTCCCACCAGCGAGCATGGAACAGTCGCTCCATAGCCCACGAGGTGAAATATTCGAGCACGCATGCGCCGACCGACGACAACAGGAACAGCCACAGCGGGTTATGGACGCGTCCGAGCAGCACGACGCCGAGCACCGCGCCGGTGCCGTAGATCGGGCACAGCGGGCCGTTGAGGAAGCCTCGGTTGACGGGGCGGCGTTCCTGCACCGAAACGAGGATCGACTCGTATACCCAGCCGCAGCAGCTGTAGAACAGAAACCAAAGGAAGAGTTTCTCCGCGATCAGCAGCATGGTTCAGCTCCTTCGCCCGTCATGTGAGTGTACGTGAGGTGCGTCGAATGTGCGTGTCGCAACGATGGGCTTGGGCGGGCGGCCAAACCGTTTGAGGCTGACCGTCTCGCGGGTGGCGCTGACCTTGTCGGCCATCGTCACCAGATAGCCCTCGATATAGCTGGGCGGAGTGGGAGTCATCGGGAACATGTGGCAGGCGATGCTGTCGCGTTCGATCGCGTTGAGCCGGAAGTCCCTCATCGCGTTGCGCAGCGCGGTCTTGCCGTGGGTGAAGCCGTGCAGGCGGTGGTCGCCGTTGTCCCAGTCGTGCCAGTCGTACAGGAAATAGTCGTGCAGGAGCGCGGCACGGATGAGCGAGCGCAGGTCAACGCGGTTCCACAGGTGCAGTCGGTCGGCGAACCATACGGCAAGGCATGCGACGCGTAGCGAGTGGGCGAACGTGGTGATGCAGCCGTGCTGGTAGCAGCCACGTTCGATGTGCATGTGTTCGTGCTCGATGATGTCGTGTCCGTGCTCGTTTACCAATGTGCGTATCTGATTGCGTGTCAGCACCGCTGGTCTCCCCGTGATCCGTGACGTTTCCCTACGTTCTATGAACGATTGTAGGGTATGAGACTCACCGACGGATTCGTCCGAAGGAATGAGATCGCCGCCGGCATCGTACGACATGCCCGACTGGCACACCGTGCGGCCTGTCCGGTCCGTTCGCCGTGACGATTGTGGATGGAGTTATCCACAGCAGGTTATCCACAACACGCCCGGATCCGTCGATTGCGTCCACATGACCCGGTTCGGCTTGTGCGACCATGCAGAGTTTCGGGATGATGAGTGGACGGATCGGTTCGCCGGATGCACCGGTCACGAGCGAAGGAGCGCGATGAAGCAGCCACCGATGATCATGATGCCTCGATCGATACGACCGGGTACGGCTCCCCGCGTGCTCACCGCCGAGGCTTGCCCGAACGGCCAAGATCCGGCGCCCGCAGTCGGTCGGACGTCGCGGGTGCGCACGCTTCGTATCATCGCGAACGCGATGTTCGGCACTGGTGCGGCGTTGGGCGTCGCTGCGCTGCTGTGCATGAACCATCTGGATCGTGGCAGGTACGATCCGCTCGACGTTCTGGTGCTGTTGCTGGCCTGTCTGGTCATTGCAGCGTGCCCGGTATGTCTGGCCGCCGGAGTCGTGCTGCATATCACCGCCGGTTTTCTGGCCCATAGATGCCTGAGGCCTCGTTCGGGGTGTGATACCGAGATGGCGCCGAGGCTCTGCGAATCAGACGCAGCCGACGCTTGTGAGGAACAACGGCCTGAGACTGCTCAGCCGCGGTTCACTCCTGTTGCGCATGCCGCCGACGCATCAGGTCGAGCGCGTGCGAGAGATCGGCCGGATACTGCGATGTGACCGTGGTCCATACGCGGGTGCGAGGATGGCGGAATCCGAGTTTCATGGCGTGCAGCCATTGCCTGTCAAGTCCCAGCTCAGACGATAATACAGGATTCGCCCCGTACATCGGATCGCCGACGAGGGGATGTCCGATGGATGAGAAGTGCACACGGATCTGGTGGGTACGGCCGGTTTCCAGATTGACCGACACGAGTGTGGCCTCGCCGCCGAAACGCTCCATCACGTCCCAATGGGTGATGGCGGGTTTGCCTGCCGGTGTGACGCAGAACCGGAAGTCGGATACCTTCGCCCGCCCGATCGGCGCATCGATGGTGGCCTTGTCTTCCTTGAGCCCGCCCTGGACCAGCGCATGATAGGTTTTGACGACCTCATGCTCGGCGAATTGGCGCCGCATCTCCACGTATGCGAGATCCGATTTGCATACGAGCATCAGACCGGAGGTGCCGACATCGAGCCTCGACACGATGCCTTGTCGCCCCGCGGCCCCGTAGGAGGTGATGTGCACGCCGCGTTGCAGCAGGCTGCCGAGCACCGTCGGGCCGGTCCAGCCGACCGATGCGTGCGCGGCGACGCCGACCGGCTTGTCGACCACGACCACGTCGTCGTCCTCGTAGACGATGGCCATGTCGTCGGCCACGGGTTCGGGCTGCGTCTGTTCCTCGACCAGATCGAATTCGACGGTCTCTCCTGCCAACAGAGTGCCGGATTTGGCGATATCGCGGCCAAGCACACGCGCTTGACCGTTTTCGATAAGATCCGCGGCCTTGGCGCGTGACAGGCCGAGCATTTTGGCCACGGCCACGTCGAACCGCTTGCCGACCAAGGCATCGGGTGCAGGGACAAGACGGCTCATAGGGCACCGCCTTTCGACGCGTCCCTCCCGTCAGCGCCGGCCGGCGCATCCGATCCGAATGATGCGGCAACGGCATTCGAGTCCACGCCGGACCCGTCGTCGGCGGTGACGACGCCTGCCGTCGCGGCATTGTCTTCATGGTCGATCGGCGTTCCCAGCATGATCAGTACGACGATGCCAATGCCGGCGATCATCAGCCAGATGTCGGCTACATTGCCCACGGACCAGCCGTAATTGAGGAAGTCCACGACCTTGCCGTTGAGGAATCCGTCGGCGTAAGTCACACGGTCGATCAGGTTGCCGAACGCACCGGCGAACGCCAGCGCGAACATCACCGACCATCGCGTCGATGCGGTGCGCAGTCCCAATACGACCAATACGATGCTGGCAATGATCGCCAGCAACGAGATGACCCAGGTCATCGAAGAGCCGAGACCAAGCGATGCACCGGGATTATGCACGAGCGTCAGCGACAGCAACGGGGGCACAACCGGAACCGTTCGACCGTCCGAAAGGGCGATCTGCGCCCAGAACTTGGTGAGCTGATCGATCACGAGCGCGACGAGCGCCACACATGCAAAGACGGCCACGCGCGTGCGCGGCCGTCCCTGTCGAGTAGTCATATCCGAATACCCGTCCTATGGTCTCACTGGCCGGACTGCTCGGTCTGGTTGTAGCTGTTCGTGTCGGACACCTGGTTCATCAGACCGGTAAGGAACTCGGTCAGACGAGTACGGTAGGCGCTTTCGAACTGCTTGAGGCCCTGGATGTTGCCCTCGATGACCTTGGACTGCTCGGTGAGGCTGTCGCGCACCTGCTGCGCATAGTCGTCGGCGGCGGAACGGGTGTTCTTGCTGTATTCGTCGGCCTCGTTGCGCTTCTTCTTGTCGTATTCGGAAGCACGACGCTGAACCTCGGCCTCGTAGGCGTCGCCGTCCTCGTGCTTGTTCTTCAAGTACAGGTCGGCATCCTGACGGGTCTTGACGGAGTAGCCGTCGGCGTCGGCGCGCACGCGATCGGAGTAGGCGTCGGCATCGGCGTGGGTACGCTTGCCGTATTCGTCGGCCTCGGAGCGGGTGCGGCTGGAGTAGTCGTTGGCCTTGGTGATCAGCTCGTTGTACTTCGCCTGGCTGGCCTCGGTGATCTCCTTGGCCTGAGCCTTGCCCTTGTCGACGTACTGATCATGCAGCTGCATGGCGAGGGTGAGCATGGCGGTGGCGCGCTCCGGCTCGGTGTTGGCGGAGGCGGCGGCGCCGGCGATCTTCTGCAGGCTGCCGGTCTCGGTGCTCGGCTCGACCTTGGAGACCTGCTCGCGCAGCTGGTTCTCACGCTGCTTGGACTCTTCGAGCTGCTTGGTGAGTTCGCGAACCTGGGCGGCGGCCTGCTGCGCAGCCACCACCTGCTGCTGCGCGGAGGCGAGCTGACGGGACAGATCCTCGCTGTTGGCGCGGAACGTGTCGCGTTCCTTCTGGATCGTCGCGAGCTGCTCGACGAGGGCGTCGTTGTCGGACGCCTTGGCGGCCTGGGCGGTCAGCTGATCGATCTGCTTGTTGAGCTGGTCGACCTGACCCTTGAGCTGCTCGTTCTGCGCGGTGAGCGCGCGGTTGCTTTCCTCAGCCTCGGCGAGCTTGGACTGCGCGACCTGCGCCGCCTGATCGCCCTGACCGGCAGCGTTGCCAGCCTGCGACTTCAGCTCCGCGTTCTCCTTCTGCAGTCCCTGCACCTGAGCGGTCAGGTCGGAGATCTTCTTGTTGAGGTTGGCCACGTCCGGTCCCAGGGACTGGGTCGCCGCACCGGCGGCCACGGCCTGCTTGCCGAGCGCCTCGACGGTTTCCGTCACCTGATCCAGAAAATCGTCGACCTCGTCGACGTCATAGCCTTCCTTGAATCGAACCGTCTGGAAGGTATGCTCCCGTATATCCTTCGGAGTCAACAAAGCCATAAATCCTTACACCTCGCTTTGGGGTCATGCCTCGCTGTGTTGGTATCAACACATGATGCTATCACGTACCCCACGCCAAGATGGCAGTTCGACGCCATTATGGGCGGTTTTCAACACTCTTTCGGGCCTTCAGATCAGGATGCGCAGCACGATCAGCGCGAAATATAGCACGATGAAGCTCACGTCGAGATATACGGCGCCCATCGGGATCGGCCGGATATACCGCCTCAGCCATCGCAGCGGCGGTTCGGTGAGCCGATAGATCACGTCGATCAGCGAATAGAGGATGCCCGTCGGCCGCCAACGGGGCGACAGCACGGTCACCCAATCGAGGATCATTCGGATGAACAGGATCGCGATATACACGTCGATGACGCGGTTGACGATGTACGACAGGAGATATAACAGCATGCCCCCAGCCTATCAGGCAGGCTGGGGGCATGCTGAACGCGAACTGATCGTTCGCCGGGAAACAGAGCGTCAGTCGGAGAACAGGTCGTGAGACGAGGCCGGGGCCTGCGGTTCCTCGACCTTGATATTGACCTGCGCCGGGCTGAGCAGGAAAACGCGCGGCGTGACCCGCTCGATCGAACCGCGCACGCCGAACACCACACCCGCCGAGAAATCGACGATGCGATACGCCACCGCCTCGGGAACCCCCGTCAGGTTCAGCACCACGGGAACGCCGTCACGCAGGGCGCGGCCGACGAGCTGCGCATCGTCATAGGTTTTCGGATGGATGGTGGTGATGCGCGTCACACGGCTCTGGAACGGATTCGACTCACGCGTCGTCTGAGTGCCGGAGGACTGGCTCGCAGCGGACGCCGCACCGGAAGTCATCGGCGTGACGGAATGATCGGAATCGAACGTGGCGTCCTCGGCCGGCTCGTCTTCGTACTGATCATCGTCGTCCACCACATCCGTCATGCCCAGATAGGACATTGCGTTCTTCATAAACCCTGCCATGAGGATTCCTTTCAATCAGGCTCGGCGTCTCGACTCAATCGGTTCAGCGAAGGAAATCCGGGATGTCGAGATCGCCCGGGTCGTTGGAGGACACCACTTCATGCTCCGACGTCTCGTCGAAGGAGTGCTGCGGGGTGGAGTTGGCCGGCTGTGCATACTGCTGCAACGGGACGACCGGCGTCGCCTGCTGGACGGCAGGCTGCTGGTACTGCTGTGCTGCGGGCTGCGGCTGAACCGGTGCGCTCTGATTGGGCTGCGCGGCGGCCGGCGTGGAAGAGGGCTGCGCGGCGGCAGACTGGACGATGATCGGGGCCGCGGCCGAAGGCGCGTCCTGATCGCCGTTCTTGGTCTTGGGACCGAAACCGGCCGCGATGACGGTGACGCGCACCTCGTCGCCAAACGCGTCGTCGAGCGACTGTCCCCAGATGATCTGCGCCTCAGGATGGATGGCCTTGCGCACGAGTTCAACGGCCGCCGCGGCCTCCTGAATGCCCAGGTCGGTCGGGCCGCAGATATTGATGAGCACGCCATGCGCACCCTCGATGCTCTCCTCGAGCAGCGGCGAGCTGATGGCGATCTCGGCCGCCTGCGTGGCACGATCCTCCCCGCGGGCCGAACCGATGCCGAACAGCGCGGTACCCGCGCCACGAAGGATGGTGTTGACGTCGGCGAAATCGACGTGGATGTACGAGTTGGCCGCGATCAGGTCGGTGATGCCCTGCACGCCGGCGAGCAGGGCGCTGTCGGCGGTCTTGAACGCGTCCACGATGCTCATGTTGCGGTCGGCGAGTTCCAGCAGACGGTCGTTGGGGATAACGATGAGCGCGTCGACTTCCTTACGCAGGTTCTCGATGCCGAGGTTCGCGGACGCAGAGCGGCGCGGACCTTCGAACGAGAACGGGCGGGTGACGACGGCGATGGTGAGCGCGCCCTGCTGATGCGCGGCCTTGGCGACGATCGGGCTGGCGCCGGTGCCGGTGCCGCCGCCTTCGCCGCAGGTCACGAACACCATGTCGGCGCCCTTGAGCGACTCCTCGATGTCGGACTGGTGATCCTGCGCGGCCTTGGCGCCCTTCTCGGGATCGGCGCCCGCGCCGAGACCACGGCTGGTGTTATCGGTGAGGGAGATCTTCACATCGGCGTCCGAACGCAGCAAATCCTTCGCGTCGGTGTTCACCGCCACGAATTCGACGTTCTGCAGTCCTTCGGCGATCATGCGGTTGACTGCATTGCCACCCGCACCACCGACGCCGACGACCTTGATGTTGATCTTGTCGCTAAGCTGCTCGTTCTGGGCGATTTCGCTCACCATTGTCTCCTGTCACTCACACGGTTACGCATAACTGTATCGCAGAACCCCTGATAAAGAGGGCACTTTTCTCAGCGTGTATCGGCGTTTCGCGCACGGAATACACCATTCTTTCGCAATCTCACACGATACTCGCCGGGGACGTCACCACAAGGCTGCCATCCCCGTCAGTAGCTGGCGTCCATCGGATCGTCCCCGAACAACGTCTCGCGCTGCTCGTGGGTCGTCTCGCGCGAGTCCAGCCAGCCGTACGGCAGGTGCACTTTCTTGGCGAACCGCACGCGGCCGCGCGGCTTGTCCTTGACACGCTCCGGGAACGTCATCGCCGGGTCGAGACGACCGATCTCGCGGCGCACGTCGTCAAGGCTTTCGCATTCCATGAACGCCTTGCGCGTGGAGCCGCCGACCGGGAATCCCTTGAGATACCAGGCGATATGCTTGCGCAGGTCGTGCACAGCCATGCGTTCATCGCCGTCGTAGAACTCAGTCAGGAGCTCGGCGTGACGTTCGATCACGCCGCAGACCTCGCCGAGCGTCGGATTGACGCGGATATCGTCACCCGCGAACGCATGCTTGATGTCGGCGAACAGCCACGGCCGGCCCTGGCAGCCGCGGCCGATCGCGACACCCGCACAGCCGGTCTCGCGCACCATTTCGAGCGCATCGTCCGCACCCCAGATGTCGCCGTTGCCGAACACGGGGATGTCGAGTGCCTCGACCAGCTCGCCGATGCGGCTCCAGTCGGAGTGTCCGCCGTAGTATTCGGCGGTGGTGCGCGCGTGCAGCGTCACTGCCGCGCAGCCCTCCTCCTGCGCAATGTGTCCGGCCTCCATGAACGTCTCGTGCTCGTGGTCGATGCCGACGCGGATCTTCGCGGTGACAGGGATGTTCGCCTCGCCGCACACCTTGACGACGCGCTGGATGATCTCGCGGAACAGGTCGGTCTTCCACGGCAGGGCCGAGCCGCCGCCGCGACGGGTGACCTTGGGCACCGGGCAACCGAAGTTGAGGTCAACGTGGTCGGCCATGTGCTCGTCGACGACGATGTGCGCGGCCTGTTCGACGATGGCCGGGTTGACGCCGTACAGCTGCAGCGAGCGGATCTTCTCGCTCGGCGCGAACTGACACAGGCGCAGCGCCTTCGGATTGCGGGCGACGAGCGCGCGGGCGGTGATCATTTCGGCCACGTACAGGCCGTCGGGACCATATTCCTCGCAGATCACGCGGAACGGCCAGTTAGTGACCCCGGCCATCGGCGAGAGCACGACCGGAGTGGGCACGGTGATCGGGCCGAGCCTGACCGGCGCGATCGTCACCGGCGAGACCGACGAGGACGGCTCGGCCGCCGGCTGCGACGATCCGTCGCCCGCAGCCGCGGCCATGTCGCCGCGCGGGTCGAGTCGCTCGCGGTCACGCGCCGTGAGCACGGTTTCAGCATCCTTGTTCGTCACGATATGTTGTCCCTCATCTGATGGAATAGGTTCCGGATCGAATACAAAGGTCAATAACGCACTTGGCCCCCTCTGCTGAGAGGGCTGTCATCCGCAGGATGACTGGGGGAGAGATCGGCGTTATGGCTTCTTCCCTCCCCCACCCGGCTTCGCCGGGAGCCCCCTCATCAGAGGGGGCCGAGGTCCGCTCGGCGAACAGCGGATCAGTACAGGCCGCCGGCCTCGTTGATCTTCACGGAGTCCGGCCAAGCCTCGCCGCCCATCGCGACCGGCTTTTGCGGCACGTGCGTGCGCTTCTCGCCGATGCGGGCGTCGACGTACTCGGCGACCTTGTCCAGGGAGATGCGCTCCTGGTTCATGGTGTCGCGGTCGCGGATCGTCACAGCCTGGTCGTCGAGCGTGTCGAAGTCGACGGTGATGCACAGCGGGGTGCCGATCTCGTCCTCGCGGCGGTAGCGGCGGCCGATCGCGCCGGCCTCGTCGTAGTCGATCATCCACTCGTGCTGGCGCAGGTCGGACGCGAGGTTCTGCGCGACGGTCTGCAGCTCGGGCTTCTTGCTCAGCGGCAGCACGGCGGCCTTGATCGGGGCCAGACGCGGGTCGAGGCGCAGCACGGTGCGCTTGTCGACGCCGCCCTTGGTGTTCGGGGCCTCGTCCACGTCGTACGCGTCCACGAGGAAGCACATGAGGGAGCGGGTCAAGCCGGCGGCCGGCTCGATGACGTACGGCACGTACTTCTCGCCGGTGGCCTGGTTGAAGTAGCTCAGGTCCTCGCCGGAGTGCTTGGCGTGCGCCGACAGGTCGAAGTCGGTGCGGTTCGCGATGCCCTCGAGCTCGCCCCAGTCAGAGCCCTGGAAGCCGAACTTGTATTCGATGTCGACGGTGCGCTTCGAATAGTGGGCGAGCTTGTCCTTCGGATGCTCGTAGTGGCGCAGGTTCTCCGGCTTGACGCCGAGGTCGAGGTACCACTGGGTGCGCGCGTCGATCCAGTACTGGTGCCAGTCCTCGTCGGTGCCCGGCTCGACGAAGAACTCCATCTCCATCTGCTCGAACTCGCGGGTGCGGAAGATGAAGTTGCCCGGCGTGATCTCATTACGGAAGGACTTGCCCATGTTGGCGATGCCGAACGGCGGCTTGGAACGAGACGAGGTCATGACGTTCTTGAAGTCCACGAAGATGCCCTGCGCGGTCTCCGGGCGCAGGTAGTGCAGGCTGTTCTCGTCCTCGACCGGGCCGAGGTGCGTGCGCAGCATCATGTTGAAGTCGCGCGGTTCGGTCCACTTGCCGCGGGTGCCACAGTCGGGGCACACGATGTCGGCCATGCCGTTCTCGGGCAGCTTGTCGCCGTGTTTCTCGGCGTAGGACTCCTGCAGCTTGTCGGCGCGGTTGCGCTTGTGGCAGTTGAGGCACTCGACCAGCGGGTCGTTGAACACAGCCACGTGGCCAGAGGCGACCCACACCGGGGTCGGCAGGATGATGGACGTATCCACGCCCACCACGTCGCCACGGGTGACGACCATCGAACGCCACCATTCGCGCTTGATATTGTCCTTCAGCGCGACGCCGAGCGGACCGTAATCCCACGCGGAACGGGTGCCGCCGTAGATTTCTCCGGCGGGGAACACGAACCCGCGACGCTTCGCGAGGGACACGACTTCATCGAGTTTGGATACAGCCACAATGCACCTTCTGGTTTGAACGGTTTGGGGACTAGTTAGCGTTCCCGAGTCTATAGGCACAGCGTGACAGTGATATAAGGAGCGCCTTAATACCACAGGCGGGCAAGAAACGCCAGAGGAAGGACACGAAAGAACGGGGATATGTCCATGTTGGGGCATAGCGTCGGGAGCGTAATGCAGGGGAACCCGGCCGGTGCGGCGGGTTGAGAGAGGCGCGAGCCTGACCCTTAGAACCTGTTGGTTAAGACCATCGTAGGGAGCAGCGATATGAGCGAAGATTCGCATACCGACACGCAGTCGCATTGTTGCGGTTGCGCCGATCAATCAGGCACCGATCAGTCAGATGCCGGTCGGTCCGACATCGACCATTCCGTCTGTGATCAGGCCGGCATCGATCAAACCGCCACCGAACCGACCGATCTGGCCGATCTGCGCGAGCGCATCGCACAGGCCGTGCACGATGTCAGGGAACGTACGCCGCTGGCGCAGTCGTTCACCAATTTCGTGACGATCAACCTCGTCGCGAACGCGCAGCTCGCGGCCGGCGGCACCGCGGCGATGAGCTTCCTGCCGGACGACGTGATCGACACCGCGTCGATTTCGGGCGCGGACTACATCAACGTCGGTACGCTGCTGCCGTTCTACAAGGATGCGCTGCCGCAGATCGCCCGCGCGTTCCGCAAGTCCGGCCACCCGTGGGTGCTCGACCCGGTCGCGGCCGGCATCGGCAAGACCCGCACGGAGATCCTGCGCTCATTCCGCGCCGCTCCCCCGACGATCGTGCGCGGCAACGCGTCCGAGATCATCGCGCTGGCGACCATGTGGGGACTGGTCTCCCCCGACGAGGCGAGCCGGCCGGCCGGCGTGGAGTCGGTGGACGAGGTTGATGCGGCGGTCGAACCGGCGAAGACGCTGGCGGCGTTCCTCGCTCGATCCGCGCCGCACGGCACGGCGGCGGTGGCCGTGTCCGGCAAGGTCGATCTCGTGACCGACGGCGAGCAGGTCTACCGCCTGCCGGGCGGCAGCGCGCTGATGGCGAAGATCACCGGTGCCGGCTGCTCGCTGGGCGGCGTGACCGCGACGTACCTAGCGGTCGCCGAACCACTGACGGCCGCGCTGGCAGCCTCGCTGCTGTTCAACCGCGCCGGCGAGATCGCCGAGGCGAAGTCGGACGGCCCGGGCACGTTCCAGCCGCACTTCCTCGATGCGTTGTGGAACCTCACGCCCGCACAGGTGGCGGGTTCCGCGATCGTGACGGGGTAACGGCATTCCGGCAGTCAGAAACAGATCAAGGTCACACCATCTACGCTCCCTCAGTCAGCCTTCGGCTGCCAGCTCCCTCAGCCGAGGGAGCCAAGGCTCCGCCAGCACCAATCCAACATCAACCAAGACTTTCCTATTAATCAACCCAAAAGGAAAACCACATGAACAACTATCCATTCGCATCGATGCGCGACTCGTTCGACCTGTCCGCGTATTTCGTCGTCGGCCCGCAGGACACGCACGACCGACCGGTCACCGATGTGATCGAGGAGGCGCTGCGCGGCGGCGCGACGTTCATCCAGCTGCGCGCCAAGGATGCCGACGCCAAGGAGATCACCTCGCTTGCCCAGGACATCGCGCAGATCATCGAGGACAACGACAAGTCCGATTCGGTCGCGTTCGTGATCGATGACCGCGTGGATGTCGTGTGGCAGTGCCGCAACAAGGGCATCAAGGTCGACGGCGTGCACATCGGCCAGACCGACATGGAGCCGCGCGAGGCCCGCGCGATGCTCGGCGACGACGCGATCGTCGGCCTGTCGGCGGAGACCGAAAGCCTCGTCAAGATCATCAACGAGCTGCCCGACGGCTGCATCGACTACATCGGCGCCGGTCCGCTGCACGTTTCCACGACCAAGCCCGAGGCTTCGGTCGGTGGCAATGACGGTTCCGGCCGCACGCTCGACGCGGACCAGATCAACACGATCTGCTCGGCCTGCGACTTCCCGGTCGTGGTCGGCGGCGGCGTGACCGCGGCCGACATGGACATGCTCGCGCACACCAAGGCCGCCGGCTGGTTCGCTGTCTCCGCGATCGCCGGTGCGGACGATCCGCAGGCCGCGACCCGCGCGATGGTCGAGGGCTGGAAGGCCGTGCGCGGCGACGCGAAGCACGGCTACGCCAAGCGCGTGATCGCCAAGCCGGAAACCAGCGAAGGCGCAGCCGCCGAGTCCGCCGAGCCGAAGTTCACCAACGCGAAGGAGGCCAAGGAGGCGCAGAAGCTCGCCAAGCAGCAGCGCGTCGACATCGCAGCCCGCGGCTCCAAGCAGCGCGACAAGGCGCATATCCGCAAAACCAAGTCGGTGCATTTCGAAAACCAGTTCGGCTCCTACGATCTCGAGGTGCCGTACACCGAGATTAAGCTCTCGGACACGCCCGGCGTCGGCCCGAACCCGCCGTTCCACGACTACAACACCGAAGGCCCCAAGTGCGATCCGAAGGAGGGTCTGAAGCCCCTGCGCCTCGACTGGATCCTCGACCGCGGCGACGTTGAGGAGTACGAGGGCCGCGAACGCAACCTCGCGGACGACGGCAAGCGCGCCATCAAGCGCGGCAAGGCCACCAAGGAATGGCGCGGCCGCAAGCACAACCCGCTCAAGGCCAAGGACCACCCGATCACGCAGATGTGGTACGCCCGCCACGGCATCATCACCCCTGAGATGAAGTACGTGGCCGAGCGTGAGAACTGCGACGTCGAGCTGGTGCGTTCCGAACTCGCCGCTGGCCGCGCGGTCATGCCGTGCAACATCAACCACCCCGAGGCGGAGCCGATGATCATCGGTTCCGCGTTCCTCACCAAGCTCAACGCGAACATGGGCAACTCGGCCGTCACCTCGTCCATCGACGAGGAGGTCGAGAAGCTGACGTGGGCCACCAAGTGGGGCGCGGACACGGTCATGGACCTGTCCACCGGCAACGACATCCATACCACGCGCGAATGGATTCTGCGCAACTCCCCTGTCCCGATCGGCACCGTGCCGATGTATCAGGCGCTGGAGAAGGTCGAGGACGACGCGTCGAAGCTGAGCTGGGAGCTGTTCCGCGACACCGTGATCGAACAGTGCGAGCAGGGCGTCGACTATATGACCATCCACGCGGGCGTGCTGCTACGCTTCGTGCCGCTGACCGCGAACCGCGTGACCGGCATCGTCTCGCGCGGCGGTTCGATCATGGCCGAATGGTGCCTGCAGCATCATCAGGAAAGCTTCCTGTACACGCACTTCGACGAGCTGTGCGACATCTTCGCCAAGTACGACGTCGCGTTCTCGTTGGGCGACGGCCTGCGTCCGGGTTCGCTTGCGGACGCGAACGATCCGGCGCAGCTGGCCGAGCTGATGACGCTGGGCGAGCTGACCAAGCGCGCGTGGGCCAAGGACGTGCAGGTCATGATCGAAGGCCCGGGCCACATCCCGTTCGACACGGTGCGCATGAACATCGAGATGGAGAAGGCGATCTGCAACGACGCGCCGTTCTACACGCTGGGGCCGCTGACGACCGATACCGCGCCGGGTTACGACCACATCACGTCCGCGATCGGCGGCGTGGAGATCGCCCGCTACGGCACGGCCATGCTGTGCTACGTGACGCCGAAGGAACATCTGGGTCTGCCGAACAAGGACGACGTCAAGCAGGGCGTGATCGCGTACAAGATCGCCTGTCATGCGGCCGACATCGCCAAGCACCACCCGCACGCGCAGGATCGTGATCTTGCGATCTCGAAGGCCCGCTTCGAGTTCCGTTGGCTCGACCAGTTCAACCTGAGCTACGATCCGGACACCGCGATCGCGTTCCACGACGACACGCTGCCGGCCGAGCCGGCGAAGATGGCGCACTTCTGCTCGATGTGCGGCCCGAAGTTCTGCTCGATGGCCATCTCGCAGAACATCCGCAAGCAGTTCGGCAACGCCGCTCAGCAGGAGCAGATCGTCAACGAGTCCGCCGAGGAGATCGCCAAGGGCATGGCCGCGATGAGCGAGAAGTTCAAGGAGCAGGGCGGCAAGCTCTACACCACCGCCCAGTGACCCGTATCCATCAACAGAAAGGAACTTGCATGCCCACCACGCTTCCCGCCGTACTGGCGATCTCCGGGTCGGATTCGTCCGGCGGGGCGGGCATGCAGGCCGATCTCAAGACCATGCTCGCCAACGGCGTGTTCGGCATGTCCGCGATCACGGCGATCACCGCGCAGAACACGATGGGCGTCACCGCGGTCGAGAACGTGCCGGCGAGCATGGTCGCCGCGCAGATCGACGCGGTGTTCGCGGACATCCCGCCGGCGGCCGTCAAAATCGGCATGGTCTCGTCGGCCGGGATCATCGAGACGATCGCCGACCGTCTCGCCGCGCATCACGCGCGCAACATCGTGCTCGACCCGGTCATGGTCGCCACGTCCGGCGCGAAGCTCATCGACGATGACGCGATCGCGGCCCTCACCGAACGGCTGTTCCCGCTGGCGACGCTGGTCACGCCGAACATCCCCGAAACCGAGGAGCTGGTCGGATTGATCCAGCATCAGTCCGCCGCGCTCGACACCGCGCAATGGTTCTCCCCTGCCGTCTCGCCGCTCGCACAGGCCGATGACGCGCATGCCGCGATGGAACAGGCCGGCCGCACCGTGGCCGGCCGATATGGCTGCGCGGTACTCGTCAAGGGCGGGCACGGCGTGACCGACGCGAACGATCTGCTGGTCGGACCGGACTGCACCGCGACATGGTTCCCGGGTACGCGCGTCGATAATCCGAACACGCATGGCACCGGGTGCACGCTGTCGTCGGCCATCGCCGCGAACCTCGCCAAAGGCGAGCTGCTGCCCGACGCGATCCGGCACGCCAAGAACTATCTGACCGGCGCGCTCAATGCCCAACTCAATCTCGGCCACGGTTCCGGCCCGATGGACCACGCATGGGCGAGCCGTTAAGCAGGAAGCCCTGTGGGCTTCCTGTAGGCGAGCCCTGAGCGAGGCGAAAGCCGAACGAAGGCAAAAATCCGCCGCGCCAACGGCGCGTCCGTAATTGCAGGACCGAGCCGTTGAACACAAAGGAGCAACCATCATGCCTATTGATCGCAATGCCGTCAAGCAGGAAGTCCCCATCGACCCGAAGACCGGCAAGCCCTACCTCAACACGGTCGCCGCGATTCAGGTGTCCGTCTCCGGCGCTGGCTCCGAGGTCTCGCCGTACGTGGCCCAGGCCATTCAGGTGATCCGCGAATCCGGTCTGTCTCAGGAGACCAACGCGCTGTTCACCGATGTCGAGGGCGATCTTGACGAGGTGCTGCACGTCGCCGGCGAGGCCGCCAAGAAGCTCGCCGAGCAGGGATACCGCACGAGCCTCGTGCTGCATATGGATATCCGCCCCGGATTCACCGGCCAGCTCACGGAAAAGCCCAAGATCGTCGACGAGATTCTAGGCAAGAACGCCTGATCCGTCCACTATGTGACCGTTCCCGGGCATCCGGCGCACACAAACCTAATCTATCGACAAGGACAACGCTCGCCTACACAATAGGCGGGCGTTCCGGGTTCAAGGCCGGTTTTCGCGCACACCGCGCATCCCACACAATGGGATCGTTAGGACGCCGATCGACCAGCCAAGATTCCCAAGTAGAGGTTTGAAGATCATGACTGCTGCAGAACAGCAGATTTCCGCCGCCGCGGCCGCCCGCACCAGCGAGGCAACCGCGGATCCGGCACAAGTGCAGGACATCATCTCGCGCGTGGATCGCGCCCATGAAACCACGATGTTCCATCGCATCGTCGCGCTCGTCGCGGCCGGCATGCTGATGGACAGCATCGACGTGTACATCGGCTCCGCCGTCGCGTCCAGCGCGCTGGCCACCGGCTGGTCTACCGTCAAGCAGAATTCGACGTTCATGTCGGCCGGCTTCCTCGGCCTGCTCATCGGCTCCCTGCTGGCCGGCTTCGTCGGCGATCTCAAGGGCCGCCGCACCGCCTACCAGATCAACCTGCTGCTGTTCGGCGGCTTCACGTTCCTCGGCGCGTTCGCTCCGAACATGGCCGTGCTTTCCCTGTGCCGTCTCGGCGCGGGTCTCGGCCTCGGCGCCGAGATCGTGACCGGTTTCGCGATGGTCAACGAGTTCGCGCCGATGAACCGCCGCGGCCACTGGTGCGCGATCGTCTCACTCGTCGCCAACTGCGGCGTGCCGATCGCCATGCTGCTGTGCGCGTTCATCATCCCGCGCTGGAGCTGGCGCCCGCTGTTCGTCGGCATCGGCGTGGTGGCCGCCGTGATCTGGTGGCTGCGCCGCGACATCCCCGAATCCCCGCGCTGGCTCGCCGTGCATGGCCGCTACGATGAGGCGGACGCGATCGTCAAGGAAATGGAGGCCAACGGTTCCGAACCGGCTTCCGCATTCGACACCGCCGCCGACGCGGCCGCGCAGAACCGCAACGCGGGCGGCCGTTCGCTCGGCATCTGCCTGCTCGTGGCGATCGTGGCCGTGGGCGCGACCAACGTGTGCTCGTACGCGTTCACCTCGTGGGTGCCGACGATCCTCGTCAAGCGCGGCATCAACCTGTCTGCGTCGCTGACCACGTCCACGCTCATGATGCTCGGCGCCCCGGTCGGCTGCCTGATCGGGTCCCTGCTCATCGACCGCATCGGCCGCAAGCGCACGATCGTGCCCGCGTTCCTGTTCACCGGCGTGTTCGGCATGGCGTACGCGTTCCAGACCTCGACCGCCGGCGCGATCATCGTCGGCTTCCTGCTCATGATGTGCCTGTACACGCTGATGGCGTCGGTCGTGGCCGTGTACGCGCCGGAACTGTTCGCCACCAAGGTCCGCTTCCGTTGCGTGGGACTCGCGAACGCGATCGCCAAGCTGCTCAACGTGTTGATGCCGATGGTGGTGGGCTGGATGCTCACCGCGCTCGGCGCGACCTCGATCTTCGTGTCGATCAGCGTGATCGCCATCTTCTCGATGCTCATCGTCGGCTTCTTCGGCGCCGAAACCTCCCAGCGCTCCGTCGGCTGATCTCTTACCATTAGTGGCAGAGAAGGCTCGTCTGATGTATGTCAGACGAGCCTTCTCTGTCACTAGCAACGGTGGCCACAAAAATTGCTGGCAACCCCACGCTTCTGCTACCGCAGGGGAATCAACACTGACAGCGTCCATTCATCGTTTCGCGCATTGATATCAAACACGCCACCACGAGAATCAACCCGCATCCGATATCTATCGAGCCCGGTACCAAGAGACAGGCTTGCGTGAGATGACGTATTATCCAGCGCCGTGTCCACGAGCGCGATCTGCACGGCGTCGCGGCCGATGCCGATCGTAAGCACATAGCCGCCGGCGGGATCGGCGTGTTTGGCGATGTTGCCGTACAGTTCCTCGAGGAATCCCGCGATCAGATCGTCCGGCTCGGCGCTATCGTTCGCATTCGTGATGATCGTCTGGCCGTCGAAACCGAGTTCCTTGAGCCGATGATCGCCGGCGTATGCAATCGTACGCAGTTGCTCGGCGAGCGGGCAGTCGTCGCGTTCGGCGTTCGGATTGACGACGGATAATCCGGATGATCGCCGCGCATGATGACTTCCGAACGACGACGACGCGCCGGAATGGTCGGATGGCCGATCGTCGATGCATGGTGCCACGGATGGAGCGGTGGCACCGGTGCGACCGTTTGCCGCTGTCGCCTGCTGCCCGGTTTCCCGACCCTCGATCACGCCGATGACCTGATGCGTGCGGTCAAGCGCGCCGGACGCCACGTCGCGCAGCTCGCGCAATTCTTCGACGCCGGGCGATTTGCCGTCGGCGATATCCTTGTCCAGTCGCAGGATCAGGTACGCGAGATCGTTCGACACGTAGTCGTGGATGTCCTGCGCGGCGCGGGCGCGTTGGCGGCGGTAGGCGAGTTCCATGCGCTCGCTGTGCCGCTCATGGTTCCAGCGTGCGGCCATGCCGCCGAGCAGGAATCCCGCGAACAGGACGGCGACCGGCGCGATGCCGGACATCGCGACCGTGCCGAGCAGAACGTGATCATTGGGATCGGTGGCTGTATTCGCCGGATCGTCGGCGTTGCCGGATGATGACTGATTCGATTGATCCGGCTGGCTGTCTGACGATGGCGAGTCCATATTACTGCTGTACGACGATCCGGTTCCGGTATTTCCCGATGGCAATGCGACGCCGCCTTGGGTGAACATCCAGACGGCCAGCGCGATGATGGTGACGGCCACGGCCGTGCGACGATAGGCGTAGCCGAGGATGCCGATGGCGGCCAGTAGACACAGCAGCATGGCCGACGGCATGTCGACCGCGGCGACGCTGAGGGACGACCACAGCGCCGTGACCGTGAACGCGCCGGTCACCGGGCGGAACGCCATGAGCATCGTCGCCGCCACGACAGCGAACGTGCACGCCGCATCCGCGGCCGGCATCACGCCGGATGTCACGGCTCCCAGGG
This sequence comes from Bifidobacterium simiiventris, assembly GCF_019331715.1. Taxonomy (GTDB): domain Bacteria; phylum Actinomycetota; class Actinomycetes; order Actinomycetales; family Bifidobacteriaceae; genus Bifidobacterium; species Bifidobacterium simiiventris. The sequence goes on along the minus strand of NZ_JAHBBG010000002.1, from coordinate 108,179 downwards.
TTTCGCCGGCGCAGACCAGCGCCACGACCAGCACCGCCGTCAGCAGCCACGCGTTGTCCGTCCGCCGGTCGGCGTCGTCCAACCGTTCCAGCCACTCAGTCATCCTCCGTCACCTCGCTTTCACATATATGTCATTTCGACCGAGCGAAGCGAACGGAGAAATCTTTCCAGCGCGACAACGACAAGAAAGATTTCTCGACTCGGCTTCGCCTCGCTCGAAATGACAAATTCATTTGGTCGTCCCCATCGATACAGCCGGTTCATTGGGCTTTCGCCCGACATGGCAGCAGGATCAGAACACATGCCGTCGCACGCAGATCGAGATCGCGTGGGCGCGGCTGCGGGCGCCGAGTTTGGCGAGCGCCCGCCGCTCGAACGTGGCAACCGTCGGCGTGCCGATGCCGAGCCGATCCGCAATCTCGCGCGTGGTCAGCCCGTCCGCGTACAGCCGCAGCACGTCCCGTTCCTTGGGCGAAAGCGCCCCGCGGCCGGCGTCGTACGACGCATCCTCCAGTAAGGTGTGCGCTTCGGCGGCGTCGAGGAACTGTGGCAGTCCGGTATTCGCGTTCGTCGCCAGCCCCAGCGCGGCGCGTCGGATCGCCACGGCCATACCGGCAAGATCGGTTTTGCTGACCAACGCCTGCATGCCGCAGCGCGTCGCCTCGTCCAGAAACGAGTCGACCGCGTACGAGGTCACGCCGACCACGCCCACGTCCGCGCGTTTGACGCGGATCGCCCGGCATACCTCGGTGCCGGGCACGTCGTTCATCGACATGTCGGTCACGAGCACGTCCGGCCGTTGCGCACGGTTCAGGCATCTGCTGATCGCGACCGCGCCGAGTTCGCACGTCCAGACCACGTCAAACCGCGCGTCCATGCGCGCGATCATCGTCGAGAGCACGGCCACCGCGTACGGATCGTTGTCGACGATGCCGATATGAATACGCGCGTTTGCACCGTCAGCAGCAGCATGGTCATACCGCTCTCCAGACGTCCCGGTCATGCGCACCTCCCCGTGTCACCATCATGCGCGCCCGCGCGGCCGCACCGTCGCGCCGCGTCATACGGGCTATGACATCCATCATTCCACGGCTCGCGTCTGTTCCATACTGGAATCACCACAACACGCCGAGCGAGTGGGCGATCACCGTGTCGATTATCCGACGTGGCCCGCCGCCCGGCTTGGACGGTCGTCACAGCCGACCGGAAAGGAGGCCATCATGACCTCGGTACACACCAATCCCGCCGCGCAAGGCCCGAACACGCCTCCGGACGGCAACGCCGACCGCCGCACGACGCGTCCCGCACACGGCGTCGTGAGCCGTTTCGCGCAACAGTGCTCGTGGAACCGCGCCCACTGGATCGGCGTCATCGCCCTCGCGGTCCTTCTGTTGCTGATCTCGTATTCCCGTCTCGCCACGTTCCTGCCCGAACTCGACGGCCGGCCGATTCCGGATGGTTTCGTTTGGACGCCCGTCATGACGGCGGGTTACTGGCCGGTCGGATTGGGTGTCGCGAATCTCGTTCTCGGCTCGATCCGTTCCGGCTCGCTCTCGTTTCCGTTGGTCAGCGCGCTGATGGGACCGCTTGGCTTCGGCTGGGCGCATCTGCGCATGCTCGGCTACGTCGAATACTACCGGTGGGACGACTGGCTGGAGCTGATGCGCGAGCATGGTGGGGAGTTGGCCGTGCAGGCGCTGGGCGGATGCGCGGTGTTGCTGCTCGCGTACGCCGCAGTGGCGTTCTGTTGCTTTGCGATTGGCCGATACGGATTGCGCCGACTGTTCATTGCCCCATCTGAGACGAGCGCGAGCGGCCGGATGGTCACGTGGGCGCGGCGTGACGCGGTGCGGTTCGGCTGCTGGCTGACGCTGGCGATCACCTATGGATTGGTGATCGCGTTCTCGCTGATACGCGGGCAGCTGGCGATGGCCGCGGCGCTGATGATCAATTTCGTGGTACCGCCGGTCCTGCTGGTGACGTGCGGCGCATACGCGAGCCGTGACGCGGCGATGCCGGGCGGATGCCGGGTCGCCGGCCCGGGAACGAACGCCGGCGAAGCCGGACCGGACGGCGGCAGGCAGCGAGTGGTTCCCGATTGGCTGCGTTCGCTGCTGTTCCCTGCGGCGTGCACGCTGATCGGCGCGGTCGCGGTATTCGTGTTGGCTGCACCGTATCAGGATGAATGCCCGATCAACGGCGTGTGCACGCCGATCGGCAACGGCTGGTTCATCGACTGGACGACGCTGGTCGATACGGTGCCGTCGTTTCTGGTGCTGTATCTCGTCGCCGGCTATCTCGGCTACGGTGTGGTGCTGATCGTGCGGTTCATCGCCCGCGCGATACGTTCCCGTTTATGACCAAGGTCGCGTGGCGGTTTGCTCTCACTGAGCCGAACCCCGTGAGAGCAAACCGCCACGCGATGGGTTCAGTTGCCGACGTGGTAGTCGAAGAAGACGACCTCGCCGGTCTCCTGCGTGGTGTCGAGATCAACGGTGCCGGTGATGGCCCAGTCATGGTCGCCGTCGGAGTCGTCGATGATCTGCCGCACCTTCCACGCATGTTCCTTCTGTTCGAGCGAATCGTCGAGGATGAACAGCTTGCCGGAACGGGCGGCCGCATCGATGCCGACGTACTCGTGCTCGTCGTAATAATCGTCGAGCACGTCCTCCCATTCGTGCACGCCGTATCCCCAGTCCTTGTCGAGCGCGCCGAGTTCCTCGGGCTTGTCCAAGTCCATGAGCTGCACGCGGCGGAACATCGCGTTGCGGATGAGCACGATCAGTCCGCGACGGTCCTCGACCACGGCCTCGCGAGCGCCGCCCGGCGCGGCCAGGTTCGCTGCGGCTTCGGCGGCCGCATCGGATTCGTCGCCCGCATGCTCCCATTCGTCCACGAGGCTGGAGTCGATCGAACGGACGACCACGCGCAGCCACGAGATGATGTCGTCCAGCTGCTCGTCGCGTTTCTCGGCCGGCACGGTGCGCGCCAGCGCGCGGTACGCGTCCGACAGGTAGCGCAGCAGCGTGCCTTCGGAACGAGCGATGTTGTAGCGGGCAATATACCCCGTGAAATCGGACGCGGTCTCGACCATGTCGCGTACGACGGACTTCGGCGACAGCCAGTAGTCGTTCGCCCACGGCACGTCCTGCCGGTACTGGTCGAACGCGGCCTGCAGCATGTCTTCAAGCGGCTTGGGGTACGTGATCTCCTGCAGCTTGTCCATGCGCTCGTCGTATTCGAGCCCGTCTTCCTTCATCTCGATAAGCGCCTTGTCGCGCGCCTGCCGCTCCTGCGCCTTCAGGACCTGCTTGGGGTCCTCGAGCGTGGCTTCGACCATCGAGATCACGTCGAGCGCATAGGTATCGGATTCGGGGTCGAGCAGTTCCAACGCCGCGAGCAGGAACGGCGACAGCGGCTGGTCGAGCGCGAAATCGTCGGGCACGTCGACGTCGAGATAGTAGTTCTTGCCGCCGTCGTCGCGATCCTCGGTTTCGATGACCTTCGTGTCGAACAGGGTCTGGAAGATCTCGTCGGCGCGCTGGTGCAGCTTCTCCTTCTGGTCGGGGCTCTGCGCGGAGTCGTCGATGAGCCGGTCAACGCGGTAGCGCGCGTCGCCGCCCTGCGCGACCTCGTTCAGCACCATCGAATGCGTGATCTTCATGTGCGGCACGAGCGTTTCGGGGGCCGCGTCGATGAGCTTGTCGAACGTGGCCTGATTCCACGTGACGAACCCTTCCGGCGCCTTCTTGCGCTTGACCTTCTTGAGTTTCTTCGGATCATTGCCGGCCTTGGCCACGGCCTTCGCGTTCTCGATCTCAAACTCGGGGGCCTCCGCGATCACAAGCCCTTCCGTGTCGAATCCCATGCGGCCCGCACGACCGGCGATCTGATGGAACTCACGCGCGCGCAGCTTGCGCATGTGCGTGCCGTCGAACTTGGTGAGCGCCGTGAGAACCACCGAATGGATCGGCACGTTGATGCCGACGCCGAGCGTGTCGGTGCCGCAGATGACCGGCAAGAGGCCCTGCTGGGCAAGCTGTTCGACCAGACGACGGTAGCGCGGCAGCATGCCGGCATGATGGATGCCGACGCCGGTGCGCAGCAGTCGTTGCAGGATCTTGCCGAACGCGGTGGTGAACTTGACGCCCTTGATCGCCTCGGCGATGGCCGCACGCTGCTCCTTGCTCGACACGCCGGTCGAGGCGAGCGCCTGCGCGGTCTCCAACGCCGCATCCTGCGAGAAATGCACGACGTAGATCGGCGTGGAACCTTCGCGGAACGCAAGCTCGACGGTCTTCTCGAGCGGATCGAGCGTGTATTCATACGTCAGCGGCACCGGTCGCGGCGCGTCGGCGATGATGTCCACGTCCGTGTCAGTCATGTCCTCGAGCTTGTCGGCGATCGCATCCACGTTGCCGAGCGTCGCACTCATCAGCAGGAACTGCGTCTTCGACAAGGTCAGCAGCGGCACCTGCCACGCCCAGCCGCGCTCCGGGTCTCCGTAGTAATGGAATTCGTCCATCGCCACGCAGCCGACGTCGGCATGCCGGCCCTCGCGCAACGCCCGATTCGCCAAAATCTCGGCCGTGCAGCAGATGATCGGCGCATCCGCGTTGATATGCGTGTCGCCGGTGATCATGCCCACGTTGTCGCGGCCGAACACGTCGACCAGATCGAAGAACTTCTCCGAGACGAGCGCCTTGATCGGCGCGGTGTAATACGAGCGCCGCCCGGTGCACAGCGCGGCGAAATGCATGCCGAGTGCGACCAGCGACTTGCCCGAGCCGGTGGGCGTGTTGAGGATCACATGGTCGCCGGCGAGAAGGTCCATGATGGCCTCCTCCTGATGCGGCCACGGCTCGATGCGCTTGACGTCATGCACCCAGCCGAAGAACCGCTCATAGATCTCGTCCGAATCGATGTTGCGCTCGCCGTCGTCCCAGCTCGGCGCCAACGCCCCCAGGGAACCATAAGTCTCAGTATCAGCCATAATGCTCCCCAGTCTACTTCGTCCCATGCGGTTCCCGGGATTCGCCGGGAAAATCCCGGGAACCGGCAATCGCGCATAAGCTGACAATTCGCACATTGCGATCGTTGATTTTCCAAGGATCGTCCGCGATGAAACGTACATAGTCGGTTCCCGGGATTGTTCCGATGAAATCCCGGGAACCGGACCTATGCCAGAACCAGCCGATGCACGCCCGGCGCGACAAGCGTTCCGGCAGGCAGACGGCGGCCGGTCTCGTCCCGGAGGTCAAGGCCGAGCTCCGCCTCGACGCCCTGCGGCACGTCCACGTCAAGACGAACATGCCCGTCGTCGCCCTCGCTCCAAGAAACCGACACCCTACCGTGCAGCGTGACATGCGCGGCCGAACCCGAGGTCACGCCATGCGCCAACGCCGCGACGATCTGCGGCCGCACGCGTACGCGGCTCCAGCCGGCGTCGGCAAGTTCCAGCCCGCCGATCGCCGAGTGCATCCAGTCGAGCACCGAGCCGAACGCGTAATGGTTGAACGAGGTCATATCGCCCGGGTTCACCTCGCCGTTCTCCAGCATCGAATCCCAACGTTCCCATGTGGTCGTCGCACCCATGCGCACCTGGTACAGCCATGATGGGCAACGGTCGGACAGGAACAGCGAGAACGCCTCGTCCGCATGTCCGGTCGCGCACAATGCGGGCAGCACGAACGGCGTGCCGGCAAATCCGGTGCCGACCACGAAGCCGCGCTCGCGCACGAGTTTCACGAGCCGTTCCCCCGCCGCCGCACGCAGCCGGTCGTATTCCGCGGTTCCACCCACGCCGGCCAGCAGGTCGAGCGCGATGAGCAGCGCGTACGCGCACTGCGTGTCCGAAGTCATCGTGCCGTCCGATCGCACGAACCGCGCGCGGAACCCGGCGCGGATATGCGCGGCGAGCTTCTCGTAATGTTCTTGCGCGGCCGTGTCCCCGAGCACACGCAGCATGCGCGCGACCAGATCGGCCGAGTGCGCGGCGAACGCGGTGGCGACGAGCGCCTTGTCGGTCATGGCGCGGGCCGCATCGTCCGGCGGCGCGGTCGGGTCGAGCCAGTCGCCGAGCTGGCCGCACCACACGTCGGGCTTGCGATCCCACACGCCGTCGTCCGCGAGCAGTCCGGCGACCTCGTCCATCCAGCGCCGGGACAGCCCGATATGCCGTCGCAGCACCGCGACGTCGCCGGTCGCCATGTACAGCGCCCACGGCACCATCGTCGCCGCGTCGCCCCACAGCGCGACCGCATCCGGCTTGCCCCAGCCTGGAAACGGATACGGCACATAGTACGGCACAGTGCCCCAGCGTTCCGTTTCGATCGCAACGTCTGTGAGCCAACTGTCAAGGAAACCGTTCACGTCGTACAGGTAGGCGGCGGTGGGCGCGAACACGGCGATGTCGCCGGTCCAGCCGAAGCGTTCGTCGCGTTGCGGGCAGTCGGTGGGGATGGAGACGAAGTTCGACAGCATCGACCAGCGCGCGTTTTCGGCGAGCCGGTTGACGCGTTCGTCGGAGCAGGAGAACCAGCCGAGACGGTGTCGCGCGGAACTGTATACGCGCGTATGCAGGTCGGCGGCGGTGAGCGGGCGATCGGCCGGCCAGCCGCCGATGACCGCGTATCTGAAACCGTGCATGGTGAAGCGCGGCTCCCAGACGGCCGGTGAGCCGTCGCTGATGTAATGGTCGTGCTGGATGGCGCGGCGCAACGGGCGCGTGGCCGGTGTGCCGTCGGGATTGATGACTTCGACGTGCTGGATGTCGATCTCGCGACCGGGCTCAGTCGCGGGGACGGTCAGGACGACGCGCTGCGTGCAGTTCTGGCCGAAGTCGACGAGCCAGCGGCCGTCCGGCAGCCGGTTGATGGATACCGGCTGATGCTCGCCGATGCAACACACGGCAGTCGACTCGTCTGCCGGATACAGCACCGATTGATCAAAGTCGAGCCGTTCGACCGGCCGCCAATGATGGTCGGAGAGCTCCTCCGCGAACGGGTCGCGTTCTTCCCTCGCGTCGAGCGTCTCCCCCTCGTACAGTCCGCTGGCGAGAATTGGCCCATAACCCGCTTTCCAGCGCCCGTCGTCGGCGTTCGACGCGACGATCGTGACCGTGCCGTCCGCATCCGTCAGCTCCAGCTGCGCGAACACGCCCAGCCGGTCGCCATAGTTGTCGCATTGCCCGCCGTTGAATCCGATCTGGCCGCGATACCATCCGTCGCCGAGCCGGAAACCCAGCACGTTCGCACCGTCATGCACCAGATCGGTCACGTCGTAGGTCCAGTACGGCAAACGTTCGTCGTACACGGTCCAGCCGGGCGCGAGCACATCCTCGCCGACCCGGCGGCCGTTCAGTTCCGCCTCGAACAGGCCCCACGCGGTCACGCATAGCCGGGCCGCAGCCGGCGTGCCGGCCACGTCGAAATCGCAGCGGATCACCGGCGGCCGCCGCATCTCGCCGCCCGCTTTGACCGGGTCGACCACCACGGCATCGTCCGGACCTCCGATCATCTGTGCCTGCCAGCGCACCGGTTCCGTCATCGTCGTCATTGCTCGCGCTCCTTCATTGGCATCATCGATCCGGCACCGGTCATCCGCAACCAACCGAACATCGCCGACCGTCATCAATGTATCGGTACATACAGTAATCATACTGATACGAATAAGCAAGTTATACAATCACGATATTCTCAGCAATGCCAACATGTATCGTTACATATATATGTCATTTCGACTGCGAGCCAGCGCATGATTCCACATGTCACTCCACCGCAAGCCGCCGCCTCGCCTCGTCCGGATCGATGCCGGACTTCAGCGCCGGCCAAGTCATGTTCATGTTCTTCAGGCTCGTGCGCAGCAGTTCGGAAACGACGGCCCGCGAATACCAGCGATTGTCGGCAGGCACGAGATACCACGGCGCGACGGGCGTGCTCGTGCGCTCGAACACCTCCTGCCATGCGGCCATGTAGTCGTCCCAGCGGTCGCGCGCATCAAGATCAGACATGTCGAACTTCCACCGCTTGGTCGGGTCGTCGAGACGGGCGAGGAAGTGGCGTTTCTGCTCGTCGCGGCTGACGACGAGGAAGATCTTGATGACCGTGCAGCCGCTGGCGGCAAGGTCGCGCTCGAAATCATTGATGATCTCGTATCGTGCACGCCATGTTTCCTCGGGCAGCGTGCCGTAGACATGCGGCATGACGATGTCCTCGTAGTGTGAGCGGTCGAAGACGGCGATCCAGCCGGGGTCGGGCAGTTCGCGTTCGACGCGCCACAGGAAGTCGTGCGCCTGTTCTTCGGCGGTCGGCTTGCCGAACCCGTGGTAGTGGATGCCCATCGGGTTGCCCTGACGGAACACGTGCTTGACGATGCCGCCCTTGCCGGAGGCATCCATGCCCTGCAGCACGATGAGCAGACGGCGGGACGAACCGTGCACGCCGTTGGCATAGAGCAGGTTCTGATATCGGGCGATTTCGGCGGAACTCAGCGCGATGAACCGTTCGGCGTCGGCCTTGTCACCGTCGAAGCCGGGCGTGGACGCGCCGCGGATCTGCGCGACCTGCATGCCGGGATGGAACATGAGCCTCTGGGCGGGTGGCAACGACCAGACCGCGCTGAGCAGTTCGCTCGATTTGGCCGCGCGCGCGAGCCGCTCGGCCACGCCGCCGCTTGTTTCGATGGCTTCGATGCCGTTTTCGGCGCGTTTGAGCGTCTTGGTGATGGTTTTGACAGCGTCCTTGCCCATGCCATGATTGTACGTCCGATCGGGATGCTCCAACGGCAGCGGCGCATATCATCCGACCGACCGCCGTCATGCACCGCGAGAACACCGTCAAACGGCGTAAATCTCCTATGGAACAGACGGGATACGCCGCCGAGTAGCCCCTCGGCGGCGCATCCCGTCTGGCGTGCATCAAAGACGCACCTATACATCACCGTCCATCGTCGCGTCGCACACCCAAGGCGGCGACTCCGATGACGCCCAATGCCAACAGGACGGCGGTGGCGAGCGCCATCCACGCCACGGATGAACCGGTATCTGCGAGACGACGCACGGTCACCTGCGCCGAGCCGCCGCGTTCCGCCGTAACGGGCTTGCCCGTCTTGCCCTGAGACTGGACGGACGGCTTCGACGTGTCTTGCCGCCCATGTTGCGCGCCCCCGTTCGGAGTGCCGGTGGCGGTATCCGTTTGTTGTGCCTGGGGTTTGTTCTGCGGCTTGGAGATAGGCTGCTCCTGTGTCGTCGGCGTCTCATGATCCGGGGTCGGCGTGGGGTTCGGCTCAGGTTCAGGAGACGGCGTCGGCTCTGGCTCCGGAGTCGGCGTGGGTTCCGGGGTCGGCTCAGGCTGAGGCTCGGGGGTCGGCTCCGGAGTCGGGGTCGGCTCAGGCTGAGGCGTCGGCCGCTCCGCCTGCGGCTTCGTCAGCAGCGTCTCCACCGTCGCAGCGCCGATCGCGAACGCCCCGCCGTCGGCCGCGGCCGCATCCTTCGCCGCCGCCGGAGCCTTTGCCGCCGCAGCCACGAATGCGGCGCGTTCGGCGTCGGTCAGCTTCTTGGTCACGGTGATCGAGCCCGCGCCCGGGCCCTGCTCCTCGCCGGTGTAGTCCAGCCCGGTCAGGTCGCCGAAGTCGACGCCGTTCGCGGTCAGCCGCACGCCCCACGGCCGCGGTTCGTCGGTGGTGAACGCGAGGCCGCTCACGGTGAACGTCACCGTACCGTCGTCGGCCAGGCGCGCCGCCGAGAAGCCGGCGCTGTGGCGGGTTTTCGCGGATTCGAGCTTCGGGTGTGCCTTGAGGTAGTCGGAGAATCCGTCGAAGTCGATGTATCCGGTGTCGACGTAGCCCGTGCCTTGCTGGAAGACGGTGAAGTTGTCGCCGCCCGCGAGCAGGAACGAGTTGCCGGCGATCAGATACGTGTCGTTGTCGTGCACGGCCTTGCCGTTGACGGTCAGGTCGTGCACGGCGCCGCGCGGCACTTGCTTGCCGTCGACGGTGGCGACGTACGTGTCGTACTGGTAGTCGACGTTGTCGGAGAAGCCGAGCCAGAGCACGGGCCGCTGCGCGTCGGCCGGCTGCCACTGCTGTTCGATGAGCGTCTTGAGCTGCTTGCCGGTCAGGGTGACGACGGCGTTGGAGTTGCCGAACGGCAGTACGTCGTGCGCCTCCTTGAGCGTCACCTGTTTGTCGCCGTTCGGGTCAAGGTCGGCGCGCATGCCGCCCGCGTTGATCACGCCGATGTCGGCCTTCTGCCCGGACTGTTCTGCGGCCCACTTCGCGGCGTTGCCGTTGAGGATGCCGAGCGTGGATTCGACGCCGCGGTTGTTGCCGACGGTGCTCAGGTCGCCGGGCTTGCTGGCGCCGCGGTTGAACGTGGCGTCGTCGGCCAGCGTGCCGAGTACTTCATTGCCTTTCGCGTCGGCGGCGGCCTTCGCGTCGAGGTAGATCTGGTTGACGGCCGGGTCGGCCTCGAACAGCGGCACGTCCTTGCCGTCCTGGTCTTGCGTGAACACGTCGTGCTTGGCCGCCGTGGCACTCACCTTCGCGTCCTTGCCGCTGCCGGTGATCTCCAGATCGGTAGTGGAGTATTCGACGCCGTAGTTCGCGGTTTCGATGATCGGCGCGCCCGTGTCGGTCTTCGCGGTCTCGTACAGGTGCGTGTGGCCGGCGAGCACCGCGTCGACGTTCGCGTCGAGGTTCTTCAGATCGTTCGCGTCGGCGTGGACGAGCGCGACGACCGCATCGGCCTCGCCGTTGGACGGGTCGCCGTCGGACAGCTGGTCGGCGTACTTGTTGATCGCCTCGATCGGATCGGTGACGGTGATGCCCTTCATGCCGGCCGGGGAGACGGAGTCGGCAAGCGTTTTGAAGATGCCGCCGATGAAGGCGATCTTCTTGCCGCCCGATTCCTCGATCACGTATGGCTGGACCTTGCCCTTGAGCACGTCGCCGGTCACGTTCGCGACGACGTATTTGGCCGGCGCGATGCCGGGCACGATGCGATTCGCCAGATCGGCGGCGCCCTTGTCGTACTCGTGGTTGCCGGTGGCGGAGACGGCGAGTCCCATCGCCTTGAGCTGATCCATGGCGGGCACGTCGTTCGCGATGGACGATTCGAACGCGGACGCGCCGACCAGATCGCCCGCGCCGACGAACAGCGTGTTCGGGTTGGCGGCCTTGGTTTCCTTGAGCGCGGTGGCGAGGTAGCCGCCGTTTTCGATGTGGCCGTGGAAGTCGGTGATGCCGAACAGCGTCACCTTGGCGGAATCCTGCGGGTTCGGCTGGGGGTTCGGGTTGGTCGCCTCGATCCAGCCCCGGCGCAGCGAGTGGCCGCCGGTCACGCCGTCGTCGGCCCAGAAGACCGGCTTGTAGGTCTTGCCCTCGACGCCGCCCTTCACGGTGGTGGCGGCCGAATCGGGCGTGATCGCGAAGCCTTCGGAGTTCTGACCGGCGATCTCGGCCGGGGTCGCGGTGAGCTTGGTGAGTGCGAGCGTGCCGTTCTGGTCAAAGGTGTAGGTGGCGATCTTCGCGCCGGTGCCGTTGTCGTTGTCGCCTTCGGCGAGGAGCTGGCCGTGTTCGCCGTCCCAGGTCAGGTCGCGCGGGCCGTCGAATCCGGCGTTGGCCGCGGCGGCGGGCAACGGGATCTGCGCGATCGGATAGGCCACGTCCTTGCCTGCGACCGTGGCGAGCGCGAACGCGTAGATCGCGTTGGTCTTCTCGAGCGCGGCGAAGAACAGGCCGCCGTAGTCGTTGGCGGTGCCGGCCGGATCGTAGTCGTGAACGTTGTTCGGATCGAGGTTGACCTTGAAATGCTTGGCGGTGAGTACGCCGTCCGGAATGAACGCGATGCCTTCGACGCCGAGGTTGGCGTCATCCTTGCCAAGCGTGACGCCGAACTGGCTCAGCGGCGCGACGAGGTTCCACTCGTGCATGGCGGCGAGGTCCTGCGCGCCGTCGCCGTTCGTGTCGGTGGCGGCCGCGTTCGCGTCGTACGAGAGGATGGACGGACGAGGCACGTTCTTGTTCTCGTTGTCGCGCTCGGCGCCGATGAACACGCCCTTGGACGAGTCGCCGTCGATGAGCGTGATGCCTTCGGAGTCGACGCCGCCCTTGCCGTCCTTGAAGTGCAGCTGCTTGCCGCCCTTGGTCTGGCCGTTCACGTCGAACGTCCATCCGCCGGTCGGGTCCTGCTTCCACGTGCCGGTCGCGGCGTCAAGCACGAACTTGTTGATCGATCCCGGCCCCTTGTCTTCGGTGTTGCCGAGCGTCGGGTTGAGATCGTTGTCGGCGGCCCACAGCGTGTCGGCGGCGCCGTCGCGGCCGGACTCGTACACCAGTCCGGACAGGTTGCCGTCGGTATGGTCGCCGGACTGGCCTTTCGCGCCGAATTCGCCGTCCGCGTCGATCGCGGTGACGGTGTCGAGGCCCGGCCATGCGTCGACGGTCATCGTCTCGCCCGGTTCGGGGGTCGGGGTCGATGACGGGAATTCGTTGGCCGCGCCCGGCGTCGGCTGGTCGCTGACCTTGAACGTGCCGTCGTCGGCACGCGACCACGACTGCGCGGCGGTCATCTTGTCAGCAAGCTTCCACGTGGTCGCATCGACTTCGGCTCCGGCATCGTACTTGTCGCCGACGGACGAGGTCAGATAGACGGAATCGGCGTCCGACCCAAGACCGGGCTCGCCGTTGTAGTCGATGTAGGCGACGAGATAGCCGTTCGGCTGCACGACGGTGTCGGCGTTGATCTCCTTGTCGACGCCAATCGTGTAGTGCTTCTTCTGCTTCTCGTCGTAGATGCCCCAGCCTTTGACGTCGACCGGCTTGTCACCGGTGTTCTTCAGCTCGACCCAGTCGTCGCGTTGCGCGACCGGATCGCCGAGTTCCTTCGTGTTGCCGGCGAAGACCTCGTTGATGATGACGGACGGCTTGGCCGCGGCCGGCGCTTCGGCCACCGCGGTCGGCACGGCGACGGCCGCCAGTCCCGACAGCGTCGCCGCCGCGGTCAGCAGCGCGATCGCACGGCGTGACGCCGCGATACGGTGATGGTTCCCCATGCGTGATACCCCTTCTTCTGCACCGACGGGCGGGCATGCACCTCACCGTAGCCCGCCGCCGATCGATATGGACGAATCCCACGCTAGAAACCCCGAGTGAACCCGACACCGTATCCACGCGAACGCCGGCCATACCGCATCTGAACACTGGGCAAACCGCCGGCTTCCGCAGCCGGCCGCACCGTTCGTCATGCACGGTTAGTGCGAACGCGGCATAGGGCAAAACATGGCAACGGTCTGTCGTCGATGTCTCCGCTGTGGATACCGTAAACCGTACGAATATGGCGGTTTCACGGATGCAAGGAACGAATATGGCTGACGCAGGGTTGCGGTATGCGGCGACGGACGAATCGTTGACGATATGGTGGGACCGACCGGGCGACGCGCGGCCCGGTCACCGTTATCAGGTGACGGTCAGCGGCGGCGCGGCGCACGAAACGCACGAGACGACGGTGACGCACTACACGATCGACGACCTGCAGCCATCGCATACGTACCGCATCGCCGTGTCTCTCGACGCGGACGGCGACGGTCATGCGTGCCGGGAGCTGGGAACCATAACGGCCCGCACGACCGCCGTCAAACGTATGCTCGACGTCACCAAGCCGCCATACTGCGCGGTCGGCAACGGCCGTACGCTCAACACGACTGTCATCCAACGCGCATTGGACGATTGCGACGCCGACTCCGCAGTGCTCATCCCGGCCGGCACGTTCCTCACCGGCGCGCTGCGCATGCACTCGCACACTGAACTCGTCGTCGCCGCGGGCGCGACACTGCAGGGCACGACAAACCCGGCCGATTACGAGCCGTATATCCGAAGCCGGTTCGAGGGCATCGAAATGGACTGCCTGTCAAGTCTGATCAACATCGGCGAGCTGGATCACAACGGCCCGGCCAACTGCACGGCGTGCCGTACACCGACGATGGCGAGGATTCCGGTCAGGTGCCGGTGTTCGAGCATATGCTGTTCGACCATGTGCGCATCGAGTACCGGTTCCCGGCCAGCGGCGACCGGCGCGGCCAACATCCGCCTGCTGCACGCGCGCGGCATCAGCTTCGCCGCCGACACCATCTGATCCCGCCCGGCGGCCTTGCAGGCGGCGACAGCATGACGGGCGGTCGCACAATACGACAAGGAGCCGGTTCCCTGATGAGGAAACCGGCTCCTTACCTATGCGAGCGAGACGCCAACGCGTCAGCGGTCTCAGATCTTCGGCTTGCCGCCGAGGTTCGGATGGCCCTTGCCCACGTCGTTGCCGTGCTTGAACACGGGGTTGTGTTCGGGCATGGCGTCGGTGTGGTGCGCGGCCTTGTCGCCGTGACGGTCGGCACCGTCGGCGGCTTCCGCTTCGGCCTTGCGCTTGGCGCGCACGGCCTTCGCCTTGGCGGCCTTCTCGTCCTCGGCGGCCTTGCGGGCGGCCGGGAACTCGCCGGTCAGCGGATCGACCTGCGACTCGGGATGCGTCTCGTCGTAACCCTGCTCGTAGCGGGTGCGCCGCCAGTTGCGGATCGACGCGTTCGTGCCGCGGTGGTGCACATGGTACTTGCGCGGCGTGCCGCCGAGCGGCAGCTCCTTGACTTCCTTCGCGACGGCGATCTGGTTGACGTTCGACGGGTCCATGATGGCGATCGGCGCGACCGGCTCGGGTTCGGCCGGCGCGGCCGTGCGCTGCTGCATGCGCTCGGGCAGCCATTCGGCCAGACGCGACAGCAGCCAACAGGCGACGAAGTAGATCACCGCAGCCATGACGAGCGTCTGCAGGATGTTGAAGTACATCGAGCCGAGTCGGCGCGATTCCTGCAACAGGTCGGTGTACATGATGATCGAGCCGAGCGCGGTGTCCTTCAACACGACGACCAGCTGCGTGACGGCGGCCGGCAGCATCGCGTACACGGCCTGCGGCACTTCGACCTGCATGAGCGACTGCGTTTCGGTCAGACCCAGCGCCACGGCGGCCTCGCGCTGGCCGTTCGGCAGGTTGCCGACGCCGGAGCGCACGAGTTCGGCCACGACCGAGCCGTTGTACAACACGAGCGCGAGCACGACCGCCCAGTACGACGGGCTGGGCATTCCGGCAAACGCGAACCAGCGCCAGAAGAAGATCATAAGCAGCAGCACGGGCACCGCACGGCAGAACTCGACGATCACCGCGGAGATCGACCGGATCACGATGTTCGGCAGCAGTCGGCCGACGCCGAACACGAGGCCGAACGCGACCGCGCCGATCACGGCGACGATCGTCGCGCGGATCGTGGCCCACAGGCCGGGCAGGTAGAAGTCGGTCCATGCCTCGCGTTCGATCGCGGGCTTCCACAGCTCCCAGCTCAGCTGGTTTTCGCCCTGCGGCGGATTGTGCAGACGCATCAGAATCAGCACAAGCACGATCGCAAAGATCACGCCGGCGATCCAGTTGGCGATGCGGATGGTGCGCCGACCCTTCGGGCCGGGCGCGTCGAACAGTACGGAATTGGAAGTATCAGCCATCCGAAATCACCTCCTGACGGCGAGCTTGTTGGACAGGTACGTGGTAAGCATGCCGATCGGGATGATCAGGATCACATAGCCGAACGCGAAGATCAGGAAGATCTGGATGATCACGTCCGGACGGAATTCGATCATCGAACTCATGAGCGACGACGTTTCGGTCGACACGGACGCGGCCGCGGCGACGGTCGAGTTCTTGAGCAGTGCGATCAGCGTGTTGCCGAGCGGGGCCACCGAACCGCGGAACGCCTGCGGCAGGATGATCTGCGTGGCCGACTGCATGAAGCCGAGTCCCAGCGCACGCGCGGCCTCGGCCTGGCCGATCGGCACGGTGTTGATGCCGCTTCGCAGCGATTCGCATACGAACGCGGCCGTGTACAGGCTCAGACCGGTGACGGCGAGCCAGAAGAAGTTCGTGGCGAACGTGTCGGAGAAGCTGAGCTTCAACTGCGCGTACGCGCCGAGCACCATGAAGACCATGATGATCGTCAGCGGCAGGTTCTTGAACAGCTCGACGTACGCGCCGGCCACGAAGCGCAGCGACGAGATCGGCGAGATGCGCATCATGACGAGGATCACGCCGAGCACGAGCGAGAACAGCGTGCTCCACAGGGTCAGTTCGATGTTGACGAGGAACGCGCCGAGCACGTCGTACTGGCTGAACAGTTCGAGGAATCCGTTCATCACTCCCCCTCCCCTTCGTTCGGCGTCGGCGGATTGAAGCGCACGTCCGGCGTGTAGTCGGTGCCTTCGGTGTTGTCGCTGATGGCCCGCTGCCATGAGCCGTCCTGGATCATCTGCACGATCGCATTGTTGATCTGCGTGGCGAGTTTCGTGTCGCCCTTCTTGATGCCCACGCCGTAGTATTCCTGCGTGAACGGCTTGCCGACGACGCGCAGCTTGCCGCGTGAGGCGGAGGCGAGGCCGGCGAGGATGATGTCGTCGGTGGTCACCGCATCCACGATGCCGGAGAACAGCGCAGTCGCGCATTCCGCGTAGCCGGGCTGCTCCATGAGCTGGACCTCGGAGGCGAACTTCTCCTTGACGGTCGCGGCCGAGGTCGAACCGGTGACGGAGCACAGGCGCTTGCCGTTCAGATCCTCCGGCCCCTTGATCGAATGGTCGTCCTTGCGTACGAGCAGGTCCTGGCCGGCGACGAAGTACGGACCGGCGAAGGAGACGGCCTTCTTGCGTTCGTCGGTGATCGAGTATGTGGCGAGGATCATGTCGACGTCGCCGTTCTGCAGCATGGCCTCACGCTGCTTGCTCGGCGCCTCCTTCCAGATGATCTCGTCCTCGGAGTAGCCGAGTTTCTTGGCGATGTACTTGGCCACGTCCACGTCGAAGCCGACGTAGGTGCCGGACTTCTTGAAGCCGAGGCCCGGCTGGTCGAATTTGATGCCGATGCGGATCTTGCCGGCCTCGTCCTCGCCGCACGCCGCGAGCGAGAACGTGCAGGCGAGCGCGGCCACGGCGGCGATCATGCGCGTGGCAATGCGTTTCACAGATAGTTTCACAGTCATGTGATAGTCTCCCCGCGCGAATCTCAGTGGGTGAGGATCTTCGACAGGAAGTCCTTGGCGCGGTCGGTCTGCGGATGCTCGAAGAACTCGTCGGGCGTGTTCTGTTCGAGGATCTGGCCGTCGGCCATGAACACGATGCGATCCGCGGCCTTGCGCGCGAAGCCCATCTCATGGGTGACGCACAGCATGGTCATGCCCTCGTGCGCCAGCTCGACCATCACGTCGAGCACCTCGTTGACCATTTCCGGGTCGAGCGCGGAGGTCGGCTCGTCGAACAGCATGACCTTCGGCTTCATGGCGAGCGCGCGGGCGATGGCGACGCGCTGCTGCTGGCCGCCCGACAGCTGCGAGGGCATCTTGTGGGCCTGCGAGTCGACGCCCACGCGGGCGAGCAGGTCCATCGCGAGGTGCTCGGCCTCGGTCTTGTTCATGTGGCGCACCTTGATCGGCGCGAGGGTGACGTTCTCGAGGATGGTCTTGTTGGCGAACAGGTTGAACGACTGGAACACCATGCCGACCTCGGCGCGCAGGTTCGCAAGTTCCTTGCCTTCCTGCGGCAGGGCTTTGCCGTCGATGCGGATGTCGCCCGAGTCGATGGTCTCGAGTCGGTTGATGGTGCGGCACATGGTGGACTTGCCGGAGCCGGACGGGCCGACGATGACGAGCACCTCGCCCTTGTTAACGGTCAGGTTGATGTCCTTGAGGACGTGCAGGTCGCCGAAGTACTTTTCGACGTGGGTCAGCTCGACGAGCGGGTGATCGGGGTATTCGACGCCCGGCACCAGCGGAGTGCGGGCGGTTTTCTCTTCTTCTTGGATTTCTGGCATGCGGGCAGTATATCGGCCGTATGTTACCGATTCGACACATGCCGTCCATGTTTCGGACGCTTCATGAGACAGTGAGCGTTCACGTACGGAACGTGAACGCTCACCCGCGCAGATCGATCAATCACCCGCGCGGCTTGCCCAATCCGGCCACGAACGTCACTCCGGGGATGTCCGCGAAGATCGACCCGTCGATCACCAGCTTCGACGGGCGGATGCCCGAGCCGATATACAGTTTCGGCACCGCGAGAATATGCTGGTCCACCAGCAGTGGCCAGTCGCCCGGCAATCCGATCGGCGACATGCCGCCCGACTCCATGCCGGTCGCCTCCACGGCATCCGCGATCGGCGCGAAGCTGACCTTGCTCACCTCCAGCGTGTGCTTGACCACACCGTTCAGGTCGGCCCGGGTGTCCGCCGTCACGAACGCGGCGGCGAACTGCGGCGGCGCCTTGCGCGTCTTGTGCGTGTGCACGACGACCACGTTGCCCGTGTTCTCGAACGGCACCCCGTATTTCGGGCACCACAGGTCGGTGTCCGATTCCTCGTCCGTATTGATCGTGACCCCGAGGATCTTGCTCTCCGGCACACCGGCCTCGACGAGCCCCTTCAACGCGTCGAACACCGGTTTCGCCAGCAGATCCCCATCATGCCAGTCCAGTATTTCCAGAGTCATAGGTATGCCTCCCCCGCAACTTGTTACGCGCCAGCTTACCGGCCATGCCACTCGCGCAACACCGCTGCCCTATAGACGTTCCTTATGACCGTTTATCCGCGGCCATCATCATCGCGCAGATCCTTCCCCGCTCCCGCACGACCGTAACTCAACACAAACGCCTCACCACCATTGAGTTGCGGTCGATTCCGACTCTGGAACGACCGTAATCCGACATCGTCGACACGACACGTGGGATCATGGTCGTATGAACCGTTCTCAGCCGCCATTCGCGTCACAGCACCGCATGACCGTCGCATGCGTGGGCATCGCATGCTGCGTGATCGTGGAAACCGTGCTGCGCTGGCCGGCCACGAACTTCCACCTGTCGTATCTGCTGATCCCGTTGCTGGCGTTGGCATCGCTTGCCGCACTGCCGTTCGTTCCGGAAGCGGGAGCGTGGCTCGTGACGACGCTGACCTGTGTGGGCCTTGTCTCGCCGTTCCCGATGTCGTATTCGTATCTGATGGCAATGACGCTCGCCGCAGGACTGATCTGGCGCGAGAACCGATGGGCTGCGGGATTGGCCGCCGGACTGGCCGTCACCGCGCTGCTGGTCGACCGCAGGCTGCTGTTCGGGCTCGGGGTGACCGATTCGGTGGTGATCTCGTTCGCCTATTGCATGTTCGCAATCGTCATCGGCCTGGTGTCGAGGTGGATGGCCGATCATCGCCGGCTGCACGACCAAGCTCGGCAGCGTCGCGAGCGCGAGCGCATCACCTCGTCGCTGCATGACCGGACAACGAACGATCTGGCAAACGCGATCATGCTGATCAACGCCGATCTGGAACGCGACGATCTGCCGCCTTCCCAGTTGGACGACCTACGCACGATCCGTTCGTTCATCCAACACGCCATGACCGGCACCTATCAGGCCATCGACACACTCGACGGTACCGTCAAACCGACAGATCCGACTCAAAAGTGGGCAGATCCGGACACAGACAGGCCACGTAGCACCATAGGTGGGTAGATCTCTACTAGATAGAAGATCGCAACAGGGTTTTCTAGACGGGTTTTACCCACTTATGAAAATCCGAGTCCGGTTTTGCCCACTTACGCGGTGGGGTATGCGGCAGATGAAGCGCGAATGGAGGAGACCGTCACCCGCCCAGCAATATTCGGATGGCTTCGGCTCTGCTGGAAGCCCCGAGTTTGCGTTTCGCATGGCGTGTGACGACGAACACGGTGGATGCCTTGATGCCCAGTCGTTGCGCGATCTCCTCGGTGGTATGGTTCGTCGCATACAAACGCATCACCTCGCGCTCTTGATCGGACAACGCCGCCGTCCGCTGCGCGACGGACGCCAATGCCGCATGCGCGGCGTTCACGTCCATGAACCCGTCGAGAATCTGTCCGTCCGCCACGGCTATGACCGCCGCGGCGAGTTCCCTCGGCGTCGAATCCTTGCCGATCAGTCCCTGCGCGCCGGCGTCGATGGCCGTCTGGCGGTAATGCGCGCGCGAATACGAAGTCAGGCACAGGATCGCCGGCCGGGCCGAAGCCTCGCGAATCATACGGCATGCGTCCGCGCCGTCGGCACCCATGCCCGGCTCCCCCAGCGACATGTCGAGCACCAACACATCCGGCACCTGCGCCTCGCCTTCGTACAGGCAACGGTGCACGGCCGTCCGCCCGTCCTCCGCCGTCCAGATCACGTTCGCACCGGGCATGGCCCGCCCGACGATCTGCGTCAGCATGCCCAGCGCAAACCGATCATTGTCCACAATCGCGATCGTTGTCATAGACATCATTATCCCGCATGGACCGTCGCGTCCGGCTACACGCGGCATGCCCCGGCGAACGGCAGCGCGGAGAACAACGGCATGGAAAGGAACACCGGGATCGGATACCAGAACAGGGCTTCCGGAGAAGCATACAACGACAGGATCGTAAAGAACAACAGGGAGAACGCGGCGAGGCGCAGGCGAGGCGGAAAGGTCTCTCCGCTCGCTTCGCTCGGTCGAGATGACAAAGAAGAAAACACGCTCGGTCGAGACGGCAAGTCAGACGAGTCCGGCCTGGACGGCATGGGAACGGCGGCCTGCGAAGAGATGGAGGAGCCGCCCAGCCGCGATGACGAACGCTTGCGCATCAGCTGCACCAACAACGCCGCCATGGTCATCAACGGAATCCACGTGACGTACAGGGCCATCGCGGTGAGCGGATTGTCGTCACGAACCCACCGGCGCAGCCGTCCCAGCAGCGCCCGCCGCCACGCCGGCTTGCGCGAGGTCCCCATCAGCGGTGCCAGATCACGGCCGATCCGGGCAACGCGCAATGCCGCAACGGCGTCGGCATCGGCGGCATCGACATCCCGTCGTCCCGCGATTCCCGCGTCCTCGGGCAGGAACGTGGCCCATTGCCGCAGGTATCCGCCGCGCAGCAGGTAATCCGAATCGGTCGGATACGCGAAGTTCACGCGCATGTCCCACCAGCCGTGAATCGGCCCGGCCCACGCCTTGAGATACTCATCCGGATATGAGAGGCCCAATCCGGCCCATGCGCGCAACGCCGCGAGTTTTTCGCCCGCCGACGGCTGCGGGTCCTCGCGCAGCGTGTGGAACGTCTCGTCGGTGCGATGCGGGTTGATGGCGAGCGCCGCCTGATCGAGTCGCATGACCTTGTCCAGCGCGTCTTTCCGCTCCCCCGATATCGCCTGTGGACGGTCATGCGCGACCTGGGCGACCGACTGGGTCATGATGCCCCACAGCTCGCGCGACGGCGACTGGTTGGCGTGCGTCACAGCGGCGACGACCGGCGTGAACACGCCCTGCGCAAGCACGATCGCCGACAGCAGGCACACGAACGCCCGACGGCGGATCCGTCCACGAGCGCACACGGCCAGCAACGGAGCTCCGGCACACAGCACGATCATCAGCGCCGTGCGTTTCGATACGATCACGGCGAATGCGAGCGCCACGAACGCAAGCGCCGCAGGACGACGCATCAGTACCCGACCACAGGTCAGGCACGTTTCCGCGAACAGCACGGCGAACGGCAGGAAGAACACCGTATGCAGCGAATCCTTGCCCATCGTGCCGACCGAGCCGACCACCACGTAGCTCGTGGCGAGGTACAGCAGTCCCGATACGCGCAGCCACCGTGGCGCGCCGAGTTTGCGGATGTAGCACAGGACCAGCGCGCATCCGGCAGACAGCAGCAACGCCTGCACGCCCGTGTAGATCGCCTCGCCGATCAGCGGCGAGCCGAGCATGCCGCCGACCTTCCAGAACAGTCCGAAAACCAGCGTGTCGAACAGGGGATGCTGCGTGTAGTACCGGTGCAGTCCGGCGGTCTGCAGGTATTGCGCGAGCGTGTCGTCGCGCAGCGCGCCCGGCCAGACCAGCACGAGATACGGCAGCCATGCCACGATCAACAGCGTCCAGTACGGCATGAACCGCGAACGCACCGCCGTTCCAAGCGTGGACGGACGGCGCGCGGTCACCCGCTTGGACAGAGCCGTCATGGTTGATTTGAATCGCCGCATATGATCGTCCCCTCGATTGCCAGCATTCAGTCTAATCGTCGCCGCGATGTGTCGCGGGCACCTATCAGTCGAACCAGGAACGCGTCATCGGCAATCGCTATGACGCCGGTCTTGTGTCGTGTGCGGTTTCATGATTTGATTGTCGTTCAACGGCGGAGGGGAACGCCGTTCGATTACTGCCGCGTCACGCAACGAAAGGGGGAAGCGCGGATGGTATACACCACATTGGATTTTGCCGAACAGTACCTGTTACATACCGAGATCGTCATGGCGAGCGATGCGACGGCCGCGGGCACCTCCCACCGCGGCGTCGACGGCTCCATCGCCGACGGCGTGATCGTAAGCCAGCCGGACGACTGACCAGGCATCATTCACTGCTCGCGTTCCATCGAGCACCGACGCAACAAGAAGGGCGGCTCCCCTAGGGGAACCGCCCTTCTTGTCAATCAGCGATTATCTGCTCGCACTCCCTGGAAAACCGGGCCGCGCGTGCGGAGGCCGCCGTCCGAACCCGAAGGCGTACAACGGGTACGTCGAGGGTGAGGAAAGGCGGCATACGCTCCGCAGATCAGTCTTCGTCCTCCGGGTCGTAGTCGACGCCGGTCTCGGCGCGCTGCGCGTCGGTGATCGGAGCCGGGGCGCCGGTCAGCGGATCGCGGCCGCCGCCGGCCTTCGGGAAGGCGATAACGTCGCGAATGGTGTCGGTGCCGGCGAGAATCGACACGGTGCGATCCCAGCCGAGCGCGATGCCCGCGTGCGGCGGGGCGCCATACTTGAACGCCTCGAGCAGGAAGCCGAACTTCTCCTCGGCCTCCTCCTTGCCGATGCCGAGCACGTTGAGCACGCGGTCCTGAATGTCGTCGCGGTGGATACGCACGGAACCGCCGCCCATCTCCTCGCCGTTGCAGACGATGTCGTAGGAGTCGGACATGGCGTGCTCCGGATCCTGATCGAACTTGTCGATCCAGTCCTTGGACGGCATGGTGAACGGGTGGTGCATGGAGGTCCACTTGGAGTGGCCGACCGCCACATCGTCGTCGTCCGGATCGTCGGTGCGCTTGAACAGCGGGAAGTCGACGACCCAGGTGAACGCGAACTTCTTCGGGTCGAGCAGGCCTTCGCGGCGGGCCAGTTCGACGCGCACGGCGCCGAGCAGCAGCTGCGAGGACTCGCGCGAACCGGCGGCGAAGAACACGGCGTCGCCCGGCTCGGCGTTCACGGCCTCGCGCAGGCCGGCACGCTCCTCGTCGGACAGGTTCTTGGCGACGGGTCCCTTGAGCTCACCGTCCTCGGCGAAGACCACGTACGCGAGGCCCTTGGCACCGCGCTGCTTCGCCCACTCCTGCCATGCGTCGAACTGACGACGCGGCGTGGCGGCACCGCCCTTGAACACGACGGCACCCACGTACGGGGCCTGGAACACGCGGAACGGCGTGTTCTTGAAGTAGTCGGTCAGCTCGACGAGCGGGTTGCCGAAGCGCAGATCCGGCTTGTCGGAACCGTACTTGTCCATCGCCTCCTGCCACGAGATGCGCGGCAGCGGCAGCTGGATCTCATAGCCGGCGGTCTTCCAGATCGCGGCGACGACCTTCTCGGCCATGGCCATCACGTCTTCCTGGTCGACGTAGCTCATCTCCATGTCGAGCTGCGTGAACTCGGGCTGACGGTCGGCGCGGAAGTCCTCATCACGGTAGCAGCGGGCGAGCTGGTAGTAACGCTCGACGCCGGAGACCATGAGCAGCTGCTTCAAGAGCTGCGGGGACTGCGGCAGCGCGTACCACGAGCCGGGCACGAGGCGGGCCGGCACGAGGAAGTCGCGGGCGCCTTCCGGCGTGGACTTGATGAACGTCGGGGTCTCGACCTCGGTGAAGTCCATGTCCTCGAGCGCGTGACGGGCGGCCTTGGCCATGTCGGAGCGCAGCTTGAGGTTGTGCTGCATGGACGGGCGGCGCAGGTCGAGGTAGCGGTACTTGAGGCGCACGTCCTCGCCCGGCAGCTTGTTCTCGGACTCGTTCTCGAGTGCGGTGGAGACCTGGAACGGCAGGGCGTCGGCCTTGGCGAGGATCTCGATAGACTCGGCCACGACCTCGATCTTGCCGGTCGCCAGATGCGTGTTCTCGTTGCCGTCCGGGCGCAGGCGCACCTCGCCGACGACCTGGATGACGAATTCGGAACGCAGCGGACGCGCCATCTCCTCGTCGTAGATCACGACCTGCACAAGGCCGGTCGAATCGCGAAGATCGATGAAGGCCACGCCGCCGTGGTCACGGCGACGGTCGACCCAACCCGCGAGCGTCACCTTCTGGCCGACGAGCGCTTCGGTCACGTCGGTCGCATGATGTGTTCTGTAAGCCGTCTGGCTCATGCTTCCTCTATTTCTGTGTCATGGGCGTCTGCCCGTCCGCACGAACTGGCGCGGACGGGCAGACGCCGCAACAAACGGACTCAGCGATCCGCTACTTCCACGGTTTGCCGGGCAACCACACTATCCGGCTCCCAAGACTGGGAATCGGCTTGCATCTGCTCGCCCGACACGATGTTCTTGACTTCGTCGTGAGCGTTCTCATCGGCCTTGTCGGCCGGGAACCACACGTACGGGATGCCAAGCTTGTCGGCGTACTTGATCTGCTTGCCGAGCTTGGCCGCAGTGGGGGCCACGTCGGCGGCGATGCCGCGCGCACGCAGGTTGGCCGCGATGAGGTTGGACTGGGTGCGGTCCTCCTCGTTCCACACGGCGACGAGCACGGCGGCCGGCGAGACACGGCTGGCGTGCGCACCGGCGGTGTGCAGCATGTACGACACGAGTCGCGACAGGCCGATCGACAGGCCGACGCCGGGGTACTTGCGGTTGCCCTGCGAGGCGAGGTTGTCGTAGCGGCCGCCGGAGCAGATCGATCCGAGCGACGCGGCGCCGTCGAGGAACGTTTCGTAGACGGAGCCGGTGTAGTAGTCGAGTCCGCGGGCGATCTTGAGGTCGGCGATCACCGAGCCCGGGCGGATGCGGGCGGATTCGTCGACGATCATCGCGAGCGTGTCGAGTCCCTGACGGGCAAGCACGTACGCTTCCGAATCGGCGGCGATGTTGTGCTTGGCGCACAGCGCGTCGAACTTGACGGCCAGTTCGTCGCCGTTCGCGGCGGTCAGATCGGCCAGCTCGAGGCACGCGCGGGCCTGCGCTTCGTTCGCGCCGCAGCCGTCGACCAGGAGTTTGACGACCTCGTCCGCGCCGATCTTGTCGAGCTTGTCGATCTCACGCAGCACGCCTTCGATGTCGGTCAGCCCAAGACCGCGGTAAAAGCCTTCGGACAGCTTGCGGTTGTTCGCGTGCACGGTCGCCTTCGGAAGACCATATGCGCGCAACTGCTCGAGCGCGGAGACCATGACCAGCGGCAGCTCGACCTCATAGTGGTCGGGCAGATCACCCTGGCCGATCACGTCGATGTCGGCCTGCACGAACTCGCGGAAACGGCCTTCCTGCGGGCGTTCGCCACGCCACACCTTCTGGATCTGCCAGCGCTTGAACGGGAACGCGAGATCGCCGGAATGCTCGACGACGTACCGGCTCAGCGGCACGGTCAGGTCGAAGTGCAGGCCGAGACGGTCCTCGATCGGGGTGTCGTTCTCCTGACCGACCTCCTGCAGACGGCTCAGCAGGTAGATCTCCTTGCTGGTCTCGCCTTTCTTGAGCAGGCTGGAACCCTGCTCGACCGCGCGAGTCTCAATGCCGATGAAGCCATTAAGCTCGAACACCCTACGGAGCGTGTCGATGACACGCTGCTCCACGACACGTTCAGAGGGGAGCCACTCTGGAAATCCTGAAATAGATGCGCCTTTAGCCACGGTTCCCTATAATAAGGGAGGTTGCGGAAAACGCGGCAGGGTTTTCGTTGCCCTGCACGCGATCCGAAACCCCTCTACCACCTTGTAGCTTAAGGAGCTGGCCATGGCCGACGAGAACGTCACCGAATCCGAGAACACCACCGAAACCACCGAGCAGGCAAGCACGCCCGCTCCCCAGGAGCCGGCCAGCGCCGCCGCAACACCGTCACCCGCAGCAGCCGCGAAGCCGTCGCCGGCCGCGTTGGCGAAGCCGCACGCGCCGTCGCCGGCCGCGTTCGCTAAGAAGCCGCAGCACACCGCCGCCCCGGCCCCGGCCGTCACCGGCTACGCCGAGGATCAGGTCAAGGCCGCCGAGGCGTTCGGCCGCGTGGACGACAACGGCACCGTCTTCGTCAAGGACGGCGAGGCCGAGCGCGAGGTCGGCCAGTTCCCCGACGTGTCGAAGGAGGAGGCGCTGGCGCTGTACGCCCGCCGTTTCCTCGACCTCAAGGGCAAGCTGAACCTGTTCGCCGGGCGCCTCAAGTCCAACAACGTGAAGGCGCATGAGATCGACGAGACGATCAAGACGCTCGCCGAGGAGACCGCTCAGCCGGACGTCGTAGGCGATATCGCCGCGCTCAAGGCGCAGTTCGAGGCCCTCAAGGCCGAGGGCGAGGCCAAGAAGGCGAAGATCACCGAGGCCCGCAAGGCCGCGATGGCCAAGGCCGTCGAGGAGCGTACCGCGATCGTCGTCAAGGCCGAGGAGCTGGCCGCTTCGCTGGGCGACAGCACGAACTGGCGTTCCACCGCTGACAAGTTCCGTGCCCTGTTCGACCAGTGGCAGGAGCACCAGCGCACCACGGTCCGCATCGACAAGGCCGATGCGGACGCGCTGTGGAAGCGCTTCTCCGCCGCCCGCACCACGTTCAATCAGGCCCGCCGCAAGTGGGCGCAGGCCCGCGACACCGAGCGCAACGCCGCCAAGGAGGCCAAGGAGGCCATCATCGCCGAGGCGAACGCACTCAAGGATTCGACCGCGTGGGGCGAGACGTCGCGCAAGTTCAACGAGCTGATGGACCGCTGGAAGCAGGCCGGCCGCGCTGGCCGCAACGAGGACGACGCCCTGTGGGCGCAGTTCCGCGCCGCCGCCGACGCGTTCTTCAACGCGCGTCAGGCCGACCGCGACCAGATCTCCTCCTCCGAGAAGGAGAACCTCGCCAAGAAGGAGGCGCTGCTGGTCAAGGCCGAGGCGCTCGTGCCGGTCTCCGACGAGGCGTCCGCGAAGAAGGCCCGTCAGGCCCTCGCCGCCATCCAGGAAGAGTGGGATCAGATCGGCTACGTGCCGCGTGACGATATGCGCCGCATCGAAGGCCGTCTCGACGCGGTCGACAAGCAGATCAAGGCCGTCGAGGACGCCGCGTGGAAGAAGACCGATCCGGAGGCCGACGCACGTAAGTCCAGCTTCGAGGAGCAGCTCAACGCACAGCTCGCCGAGCTGAACGAGAAGATCGCTGCCGAGTCCGATCCGAAGAAGAAGGCCAAGCTCGAGGCCGAGAAGGCCACCAAGGAGCAGTGGCTCAACGCCATCAAGTAACTTCTTCGCCCATCCTGATGTCGGAGCAGGCAGAATCGGACCCGATTCTGCCTGCTCCGACATCATCTCACATCGCAAGAGGCGGGTATCGGGATGTCTGTTCCGATACCCGCCTCTTCGTCTATGCCCGACTGATCCCGTGTCATTATTCACGTCATCCCATGGAATCTTCCACCGTCAATCCGACTGCCCCCACCGAACAGTCGGCTCATAGCAATTCCCACGTTCTCGGCGCAACTATTCCCGGAGAACGACACATCGTCGCGTCGTCCGGGTGTGGTCCAAACACAAAGTAAGGGGGTTCAGCCCGAATGTGGACTGAACCCCCTTAACCGTTGGCAGCTGTTGGCGGCAACCGTCAATTCACCGTTTATTCAGCGGCGTGCTCCTGAGCGGCGTCACCGCTGTCGGCGACGACAGGCTGCGGCTGGTCGACGTTCTCGGACGCATCGCCGGACGCGCCGGCAGCCTCGGCACCAGCGGTCGCCGGCTCCTCGAACTTCTCGCCCTTGAAGGTGAACTCCTCTTCAAGCACGTTGTCGCCTTCGGTGCCCACGATCACGCGCTGGCCGTCCTCCAGCTCGCCCATGAGGATCTTCTCGGAGATCGCATCCTCGATGTCGCGCTGGATGACGCGGCGCAGCGGACGCGCGCCGAGCAGCGGGTCGAAGCCCTTCTGCGCGAGCAGGTCCTTGGCCGCGTCCGTCAGTTCGAGCGACATGTGACGGTCGAACAGACGGTCGTTGAGCTGCTTGACGTCCAGATCGACGATCTGGCGCACCTGCGGCTCGGTGAGCTGCTTGAACACGATGATGTCGTCCAGACGGTTGAGGAACTCGGGACGGAACTGCTGCTTCAATTCCGTGCTCACCTGGTCCTTCATGCGCTGGTAGCTCGACTCGGTGTTCGTGCCGAGGTTGAAGCCCGTGTTCGCCATCTTCGCGATATCGCGCGTGCCGAGGTTCGTGGTCAGGATGATGATGGTGTTCTTGAAGTCCACCTTGCGTCCCTGGCCATCGGTCAGGTGGCCGTCGTCCAGCACCTGCAGCAGCGTGTTGAAGATGTCCGGATGCGCCTTCTCGATCTCGTCGAACAGCACGACGGAGAACGGCTTGCGACGCACCTTCTCGGTGAGCTCGCCGCCTTCCTCGTAGCCGACGTATCCCGGGGGCGCGCCGAACAGACGCGACGCGGCATACTTCTCGGAGAACTCGGACATGTCGACGCGGATCAGCGCGTCCTCATCGTCGAACAGGAACTCGGCGAGCGCCTTGGCCAGCTCGGTCTTGCCGACGCCGGTCGGGCCGGCAAAGATGAACGAGCCGGCGGGGCGCTTCGGGTCCTTCAGGCCCACGCGGGCGCGGCGGATCGAACGGGACAGCGCGGAGACGGCCTCGTCCTGGCCGATGATGCGCTTGTGCAGCTCGGCCTCCATGTTCATGAGCTTCTTGGATTCGGCCTGCGTGAGCTTGAACACCGGGATGCCCGTGGTGTTCGAGATCACTTCGGCGATCACGTCCTCGTCCACGGTCATCTTGACGTCGGATTCGCCTTGCTTCCAAGCCGTTTCCTTGTCCTTGCGCTCGGCTTCCAGCTTCTCCTGGCTGTCGCGCAGCGTGGCGGCCTTCTCGAAGTCCTGGGCCTTGATGGCCTCGTCCTTGTCGGCGGCGAGCTTGGCGATCTTGCCGTCGAGCTCCTTGAGCTCCGGCGGCGCGGTCAGACGCTTGATGCGCAGTCGTGCGCCGGCCTCGTCGATCAGGTCGATCGCCTTGTCCGGGAGGTTGCGGTCCTGGATGTACCGTGCCGACAGTTCGGCCGCGGCCTGCAGCGCGCCGTCGGTGATGGTCACCTTGTGGTGGTTCTCGTAGCGCGAGCGCAGGCCCTTCAGGATCTCGATGGTTTCCGCGATCGACGGCTCATGCACCTGGATCGGCTGGAAACGGCGTTCCAGCGCCGCGTCCTTCTCGATGTACTTGCGGTACTCGTCGGTCGTGGTCGCGCCGATGGTCTGCAGTTCGCCGCGCGCGAGCATCGGCTTCAACATATCGGATGCGCCGAGCGCACCGTCGGCCGAGCCGGCGCCGACGATCGTGTGGATCTCGTCGATGAACAGCACGATGTCGCCGCGCGTCTTGATCTCCTTGAGCACCTTCTTGAGGCGCTCCTCGAAATCGCCACGGTAGCGCGAGCCGGCCACCATCGAACCGAGGTCGAGCGAGTAGACCTGCTTGCCCTTGAGCGTTTCCGGCACGTCGCCCGCGTTGATCTTCTGCGCGAGGCCCTCGACGACGGCGGTTTTGCCGACGCCGGGCTCGCCGATCAGCACCGGGTTGTTCTTGGTGCGACGGGACAGCACGACCATCACGCGTTCGATTTCCTTGGAGCGTCCGATGACCGGGTCGAGCTTGCCTTCGGCGGCCTCGGCCGTCAGGTTGCGGCCGAACTGGTCGAGGATCGCGGAACCGGTCTGCGCGCGCTTGTCCTGCACGCCGCCCGCGTTCGCGAGATCGCCCTTGGCCTGGCCGTCCGAGCCGGCGGAGTTGCCGCGGATCAGATCGATGGTGGCGCTGCGCAGCTCGCCCAGATCGACGTCCATCTTGATGAGCACCTGCGTGCCGACGCCCTCGCCTTCGCGGATCAGGCCGAGCAGGATGTGCTCGGTGCCGATATAGCTGTGTCCCAGCTGCAGCGCCTCGCGCAGACTCAGTTCCAGCACCTGCTTGGCGTGCGGAGTAAAGGGAATGTGACCTCCGGGGGTTGCGTTGCCCTTGCCGATCATCTCCTCGACCTGTTTGCGGGTGTCTTCAAGGGTCACGCCCTTGGAGGCGAGCGCCTTCGCGGCCACTCCTTCGCCTTCGCGGATCAGGCCGAGCAGCAGATGCTCGGTGCCAATATAGTTGTGCTGGAGGGCACGAGCCTCTTCCTGCGCCAGCACGATCACGTGCCGGGCACGGTCGGTAAACCGTTCGAACATGCTTGTCCTTCCACTCTTGTTAGTCCATAACACTCTACCGATTCGCGGTGACGTTTATTGCCGACATTCCGCGAATTGCGCTGTGGACGCAACGTGAACCATTATGCTGGGAACATGGCTGTTGTTATGCACGTTGCACAAGGGAGGCATCATGGCTGACAATATGAATCTGGCCGACATCGTGGTCGGCGTGGATGGTTCCGACGAGTCGTTCGCCGCGCTGCGCTGGGCGTTACGCGAGTCCCAGCTGACCGGCCAGCAGGTGAACGCCGTGTACGGATGGACACGTTCGTGGGACATGGGTCCCGAACCGGACAGCGAGGACGGTTGGGAGCAACTGCGGCTGAGGATCGCGGAGCGGCTCAGGGACTGGGTCGATGCCGCGGTGGCCGGCATGGGCGACGTGTCGCTGGACAAGGTCAAGCTCACGTCGGTGCATGCGTCCGGTTCGGCCGCACTGCTGAAGATCGGCGAGGACGCCCAGCAGCTGGTCGTGGGCAGGCGTTCCCTGGGACGGGTGGCCCGTTGGTTCACCGGCTCGTTCTCGGCTTCGCTGGCCGAGGAGGCGAGCGTGCCGGTGACGGTGGTGCGCATCTTCTCTGACGAGGACGAGTCGATGCAGGATGCGATCGCGAACGCGCTGACCCCGGCGAACGTGACGACCGGGTACGACCGTCCGAATCTCGAGACCAGCGGACGGCCGGTGGTGGTCGGCGTGGACGGTTCGACCACGTCGCGGCGAGCGCTGGAGTTCGCCGCCCATGAGGCACAGGTGCACGGTCTGCCGCTGCATGTGCTGTTCTGCTGGCAGCTGCGCGATCTGGGCACGGTGCCCGGCTACGAGAACGCCATCGCCTCGGTGGATGCGGGTCAGAGCCGCGCCGAGCAGATGCTCGACGATCTCATGCGGGACACGTCGTTCCCCGACGGTGTTGAAGCGCATGCGCACGCGTTCCATATCGCCGCGGCGAAGGGACTGATCGCGGCATCGCGGTACGCGAGCCATCTGGTCGTGGGGTCGCGCGGGCTGTCCGGACTGGACGCGCATTTCCTCGGTTCGGTATCCAAGCAGCTCGTCGCCCTGTCCGAATGCACCCTCACCGTCGTGCACTGACGTATGGGCCGGGCACATAAACGGCGAAAAACGAGCGAGGGGACGCTGGAAGTCGGTTCCAGCGTCCCCTCGCTGCATCTACAGCAGTCTAGAGCTGCGACTTGAGAACGATCACGCCCTTGCCGACCTTGATGCCGGCATCGGCCAGACGTTCGAGCAGCTCGATCTGGCCGCTCTCCTCACGCGGTGCCTGCGCGATCACATCGATATGATAGTCGTCGTAGGCCGGCTTGGACTGCACCCACAGATGCGTCGGCTCGGGCGGGGCGATCTCGGAATGCTCACCGCATCCGTGATCCACCGACACCACGCGGCCGTCATCCGGGCTCCATTTGTTCGCGCACACGCCAAACAGGACGTTCAATTCGCCCTTGAGCTGGATGAAGAACCCGCAGTTCGCGCAGATATTGCCGTCTGCGGTCTTCGTGGACAGCGACTTCGGGCCGTGCGGCCCTTCGTACCAGCGTTTCGCGGTCTGGGAGCGGCCGAGCGCGCTCAGCACATGGCGTCTCGACAGCTCGAATTCGGTCACGGCGTCGTCCACGTCCTGCTCGGACGTGACGGCCTGCGCCGACTCGTCACCAGACTGCGCGGGCTCCCCCGCATGCCCGGCGCCATCGGCATCAGCAGCATCCGTGCGAACGGCATCGGCATCACCGGCATCACCACCAGACGGCGTACCGTCGTCCGAACCGTCGGCCACAGCACGATCCGCAACCTCGCCGTCAACCGGTTGCGTCCGGCGGAATCCGTCCTCGATGCGCGGGTCGTCGGGATCGGTGCCGATCGAGTCGGTCACCGACAGATCGGTCGGTTCCAGACGATCCTTCCACGGCACCCATTGCGGCGGCCGCAATGCGGTCTCCGTGGGGATCAACGACGATTCGTTGACCGTCCACCGGCCGGCATCCTCGTCATGGTAGAGCGTGACCGACCACTGCCAGCCTTCGTAGCCCCTGATGCCGCAGACGAACCGGAAATCGGTCACATGGTCGCCCAGATCGATCGATTCCACGAACGCGCCGACCTGCTCGGGTTCGTCGGCCATGTCGAGCGCCACCGCGCGGGCGAGCTCGGCAGGCTCCTGCGTCTGGGCCATGTCCTGCATGGTCATCTCATCGCTCATGGATCATTCCTGTACGTCGAAATTGTCGGCCACAGCGCGCATGAGCGTGGCCAGCTTCTTGCTGTCGGCGGCGGATGGGTAATGGTGGCGGCGCAGGTCGTTGCCGGCCGAGTCGAGCAGCTTGATGAGGTCCTCGACGATGGCGGCCATGTCGTCCGGCTTCGGACGCGTGGCCTTGACCAGCGAGGGGGCGCTTTCGACCAACGTCACGCCCATCGCCTGCGGACCGCGACGGCCGTCGACCACCGAATACTCCACCTTCGCGCCCTTGCGCAGCGTAGTGACGCCTGCAGGCAACGCGGTGGCCGGCAGGAACACGTCCTTGCCTTCCTCGTTGATGATGAAACCGTACTTCTTGTTCGCATCGAACCAGCGCACTCGTCCACTGGGCATTGTTTCACACCTCGTTCTTCGCCTCGCATGTCGGCGGGCCCCGTGCCCGCCGACTTCAAACCAAAGTAACAGTTTACCTCAAGGTCTGTTCAGCGAACGCGGGTTTTCTTGTCCGGCTTAGCGGAACGCTGCCGCGTCTCGGCGGCGTTCATCACGGCGGCCGGCGCTGCCATCGTCCCGTGCGCGGCGTCGACCTGAGGCTCGACCGGTGCGATCGGCAGCACCACCGTCAACGTCAGTCCGCCTCCTTCCGACCCGGACGCACAGATGAACCCGCGGTGCGCCTTGACGACCGACAGCGCGATCGCCATGCCGAGTCCGGTGCCGCCCTTGAGACGCGCACGCGACGGATCGGCGGTGTAGAAGCGTTCGAATATCTGGGAACGCGACTCCTCGGGCACGCCGGGGCCGTGGTCCGAGAATCGGATGAACGCGTAGTTCATGCCGACGTGCATGGTCTGGCCGACTTCGACCGCTTCGACAAGATGTTTCATCGAGGCTTCAGTGGCGGGCATGCGGGCCAGTGATTCGGGACTGATCGATGCGGGCAGCACGCCCATCGACACCTCGACGGGCGAGTCGGCCGGCGTGTAGCGGTGGATGTTGCCGACGATGTTCGTGACGACCTGGCGCAGGCGCGATCCGTCGCCGGACAGCGTGATCTGCGGCATGTCGCCCGGCGTGAACGCGAACCGAGAACCGCTGCCGTCCTCGGCGGGCACCAATTCGAGCCGTCCCGAGCGGATGCCGCGTTCGGGGTCGAGCGCATGCAGGTCCTCGGTGGCGTCGGAGACGATCGACGTGAGCGGCACCTGCTGGGTCAGGTCGATGCCGCGGCCTTCGTCGAGGCGCGCGAGCGAGAGCAGGTCCTCGACGAGCACGGTCATGCGCGCGCTGGATGCCTCGATGTGCTCGATCGACTCGTCGGCGCGCTCGAGCGCCCCCGGGAACTCGCGCTGCATCTTGTACAGCTCCGCGTAGCCGTGGATGGCGGCGAGCGGCGTGCGCAGCTCGTGGCTGGCGTCGGAGACGAACCGTTTCATTTTCTCGGTCGTCTCCTGCTGCTCGTGGAAGCTTTGTTCGATGCGGGCGAGCATGGCGTTCAGGGATGCGGCAAGCGAGCCGACCTCGGTGTTTTCCGGCGCGGACGGCACACGCTGGCTCAGGTCGCCGGCGGCGATCTTCGCGGCCGTTTTCTCGATGCGCTTGAGCGGGGTGAGCGTGGTCTGCACGAGCAGTGTGCCGATCGCCGCGCCGAGCAGCACGACCGCGATGCCGACCATCGCGCTGTACCGGGTGAGCGTGTTGGTGGTGTCGACTACGTCCTTGAGCGGCAACGCGATGAACGCGTAGCCGTTGGGCGTGCCGTTCTTGTCGGCGGTGGGCAGCACAAGCACGCGCCATGGCGCATTCGACTTGGTGACGGTGATCTGGCCCTGCTGGCTCTGCGCGCTCTGGCTGTTCTGCGCGCTCTGGCTGCCGGAATCGTCCTGGGTCCCGCCGTTCGAGCCGTTCTGCGGGTCGCTCGAGCCGTTTTGCGAGTTTTGGGAGTTTTGACCGGAGACCGTCTCTGTCGTGATCACCGCGGTGGTGGTGAACGGCACGCCGAGCTGCACCGACCCCATCGATCCGTCGTCCGGCAGCAGCGGCGCGATGCTGGCCGTGCCGTTCGCGGACGTGGGCTTGAGCGGCACGCGCACGATCTTGTAGTCGAGGTCGCGCAGCTGTACGTAGTAGTCGTTGAGGCCGAAGTTGGATTGGCTGGGATCGGTTTTGGCGAGGATGTCGGCCGCGTTGACGACCAGTTCGCTCTGGTTGGACAGCTGCTTGTCGGTCTTTTCCATCAGATAGCTGCTGACGAGCTGGCGGATGGAGAACGACAGGGCGAACGATCCGATGGTGAGCAGCACAATGATGCATGCGACGAGTTTGGTGCTCAGCGGAACCGCGTCGATGCGGCGGCGCACGTGACGCTGGAACCAGTTCGGCCTGGCCTGCGCGACGATGGCCGGCGTCGCGGCGTTCGGCATGTTCGACGCGGCCGGCCTGGCGGCTGCCGACGGCTGGGATTGCGGTTGCTGCGAGATGTCGGAAGACAGCTGCGGCGCGCCGTTCGCCGGGTTCCCGTTCATGGGGTTCCCGTTCGACGGTGCGCCGCCCGTGGGTTGCGGTGGTACGTTGCTCATGCGCCGGGTGCGGTCTTCGGTTCGCGGATCATGTAGCCGATGCCGCGCTTGGTTTCGATCAGCGGGGTGACCTTGCGCGTCTCGCCGTTGGCGTCGGTGTAGGTGATGCCGTCCACCTTCTTGCGCAGGTACGAGATGTACGATTCGACGATGGCCGCGTCACCGCCCCAGTCGTACTGCCAGACGTGGTCGAGGATCTGCGCCTTGGAGAGTACGCGGCCCTCGTTGTCCATGAGATAGCGCAACAGCTTGTACTCGGTGGGGCTCAGGTCGATCGCCTGTCCGGCGCGCGACACGTCGTGCGAGTCCTCGTTGATTTCCAGATCGCCGACGCGGATGATCGGGTCGTCCTCGACCTGCTCGCGGGTGCGGCGCAGGATCGCGCGGATGCGGGCAACCACCTCCTCAAGGCTGAACGGCTTGGTGACGTAGTCGTCGCCGCCAACGGTCAGCCCCATGACCTTGTCCTGCGTGTCGTCACGTGCGGTGAGGAACAGCACGGGCGCACCGATGCCTTCCTGACGGATGCGACGCGTCACGGTGAAGCCGTCGATGTCAGGCAGCATCACGTCGAGCACGATGAGATCAGGATCGGTCTTCTCGATGACTTCGATGGCCTCGGAGCCCGAAGCCGCGGTGGCGACCTCGAAACCGGCGAAATGCAAGGATGCGACGAGCAGCTCGCGGATGGAGGGTTCGTCGTCCACAACTACGATCGATGCTTCAATAGGCTTACTCATGCCTCCCAGCATGTCGCGCCGATCTGAAGGTTTCCTGAATGCCGTCTGTAGATTTTATTGTTTCCACATGCCGGCCTTGCGGCGCATGCGGATCTCCTTGCGGCTGAGACGTTCTTCGCCCTCGCCGCCCTCTTCGCCGGAGCCGGCTGCGGATTTCCTGCGTTCAGCGGCCATCCTCATCACCTTGCGTTTGATGCGGCGCCGGATCACGACGGTCGCGGCGATGATCGCCACCAGTACGGCCAGCACGACGACCATCACGACGATGCCGACCGTCACCGAGGAACTCGATGTCGCGGTCTTGTTCTGTTTGACCAGCTCGTCCATCATCGCGGTGGCCGATCCGGCCCAGTCGGGCGTGCTCTCCAGCAGCGGGTCGGCCGCGGCCTTCGACAGGTCATCGACAGTCTGCTGCTTTTTCAGCCATTCGTCGGAATTCGACGAAACAGCCACCACCAGATTGCCGTCGTTGGACGCCACCGCCAGCATCACCGTGTTTTTGGCCGGAGACATGGCCTCCAGCACGTCACTCGCCCATTTGGCCGGCTTGCTCGTCGTGCCGAAGCTTGGGATGTACATCAAGCGCACCGTGACGCCGGTCTCGTCCTTGGTCGTCTTGATGGCGTCGGTCACCTTGGTCAGGTCGGCACCAAGCAGGTTGTTGACGTCGGTGACGTCATCGGTGAAGGTGGATGTAGCGCCCGACGTATCGGATGACGAATCGCCGCCGGTGGCGTCATTCGTCGTACCCGTATCGTCGGCGAGGGCGATCGCGGAGAAATTTCCAAAACACAAAATCAGGGTGAGCAGCGCCGCAAGTACTGCGAACACTGGCGACACGCCGTGAGAATACCGTTCGACCACATAGGTCGTTTTCGTCGCTGCGATTTCGTGATCTGTCATATCGTCCACCTTAGCGGCCGGCTTCGCCAAGCATCCGGCCGCTGCCATAACCACACACAACCCGTTCTTTCGGAAAGGAGAACACCATGCCCCAGTATCAAGTGGATTCCGAACAGATCCAGTCCTCGTCGGCAGCCGTGAACGCGTCGGTCAACGCGATTCGTCAGGCAGTCAACGGCATGTACGCCAATCTCAACCATCTGCAGGGCGTCTGGCGTGGCGGCGCCGCCACGCAGTTCGCGTCCGTCGCCGAGCAGTGGCGTGCCGCACAGCAACAGATGGAGCAGTCGCTCGAATCGATCCAGCGTGCGCTGGCGTCCGCATCCAGCGTCTACGCCGAGGCCGAGGCGCAGGCCGCACGTCTGTTCACTTCGTAATACCGCAACGAAAAGGGACCGCAACAAAAAAAGGGAGACTCCCCAAGGGGAGTCTCCCTGCAATCAGTCAGTCACCGACGGGATCAGTAGCCCATGTCGGCGCCGGCACCGGCGGCCGGAGCTGCCGGCGGTTCCGGCTTGTTGGCCACCACGGCTTCGGTGGTCAGGAACAGGCCGGCGATGGAGGCAGCGTTCTGCAGCGCGGAACGGGTCACCTTGGCCGGGTCGGCAACGCCGGCGGCCAGCAGGTCCTCGTAGGTGTCGGTCGCGGCGTTCAGGCCCTGGCCCGCAGGCAGCGCACGAACCTTGTCGATGACGACGTCGCCGGACAGACCAGCGTTCTCGGCGATCTGCTTGATCGGGGCTTCGATCGCGCGGAACACGATCGCGGCACCGGTGGCCTCGTCGCCGTCGAGCTTGACGTCCTTCTCGGCCTTGGCGGCAGCCTGAATCAGGGCCACGCCACCACCGGGCAGCAGGCCTTCCTCAATGGCGGCCTTGGCGTTGCGCACGGCGTCCTCGATGCGGTGCTTGCGTTCCTTGGCCTCGACCTCGGTGGCGGCACCGACCTTGATGACGGCCACGCCGCCGGCGAGCTTGGACAGGCGCTCCTGCAGCTTCTCGCGGTCGTAGTCGGAATCGGTGTTGGCCATTTCGCCGCGGATCTGCTCGACGCGAGCGGCGATCTCATCGGCGGAGCCGGCACCGGACACGATGGTGGTCTCGTCCTTGGTCACGGTGACCTTCTTGGCGGAGCCCAGCATGGACAGATCGACGGAGTCGAGCTTGAGGCCCAGATCGTCGGAGACGACCTGGCCGCCGGTCAGGATGGCCATATCCTGCAGCATGGCCTTGCGGCGGTCGCCGAAGCCCGGGGCCTTGACGGCGCAGCACTTGATCGCGCCACGGGTGTGGTTGATGACCATGCCGGCCAGGGCCTCGCCGTCAACGTCCTCTGCGATGACCAGCAGCGGCTTGCCGGTCTTGACGACCTGCTCGGCGATGTGGGTGAAGTCGGTCATGCTCGACATCTTGCTGGTGGTCAGCAGGATGTACGGGTCGTCGAACGACACGGTCTGGTTCTCGGAACCAGCGGCGAAGTAGCCGGAGATGTAGCCCTTGTCGAAGCGCATGCCCTCGGTGAACTCGAGATCCAGGCCGAATCCCTGGTTGTCCTCGACGGTCACGACGCCGTCCTCGCCGACCTTGTCGAGCGCCTCGGCGATCTTGTCGCCGATCTCCTCGTCGCCGGCGGAGATGGTCGCGGTGGCGGCGATCTCTTCCTTGGTCTCGACTTCCTTGGCGGAGGCCTTCAGCTCCTTGACGATGGCCTCGGTGGCCTTCTCGATGCCGCGGCGCAGCGCGATCGGGTTGGAGCCTGCGGTCACGTTCTTCAGACCTTCGTGCACGAGGGCCTGGGCCAGCACGGTGGCGGTGGTGGTGCCGTCGCCGGCGACGTCGTCGGTCTTCTTGGCGACTTCCTTGACCAGCTCGGCGCCGATGCGCTCGTACGGATCCTCAAGATCGATCTCCTTGGCGATGGAGACGCCATCGTTGGTGATGGTCGGCGCGCCGTAGGTCTTGTCGAGCACCACGTTGCGGCCCTTCGGGCCGAGGGTGACCTTGACGGTGTTGGCGAGCTTGTCGAGGCCCGCGAGCATTCCCTGGCGAGCTTCCTCGTCGTACGAAATGATCTTTGCCATGGTTGATATCCTCCAAATGGCTTCACGGTACTTGTTCTCACCGGAAGGCTCCGGGCGAGGCCGGCCGTCAGCTGCCGGTTATCACTCTCACCTTCCGAGTGCTAATTGGGAGATTAGCACTCTCGGTGCCCGAGTGCCAACCGGTCGCCCGGCGATTGTGCTTACGGCAAACTGCCCACATACAAAATCAGCCCCGAAACGCACGTGAATGCGTTCGGGGCTGATTGACGGAAGACTGTCGAACAAGACGATCCCTACAGCTTGATCACCTTGGTTGCCTGCATGCCTTTGGGGCCGCGCTCGGCCTCATATTCGACCTTGTCCCCCTCGTCCAGCGTCTTGAATCCATCGGCCTGTATCACCGAGTAGTGGACAAACACATCATCGCCACCATCATCCGGGTTGATGAAGCCGTAACCCTTTCCTGCGCTGAAGAACTTCACGGTTCCGTGTGCCATAACCATTCTTTCTTTGGTAATCCGAACATCGCAGACTCAAAGGAAGAGAACACACACAGCACAAATCGCACTCCCCCCGCCTTGCGACTATCCCTATTGTAGCGAGTGGCGGGACGAAGCGCATTCGTCGGCCGGCTTGACGGGCCTGAGCCGATCGTGATGCGCGCCGCGACGATGCGCGGCGCGCATCGAAGTCAGTTGAGCAGCACGACCACCACGGACACATCCAGACCGGTCGTCTGCTGCACGTCGGAGATGCCGAGCGTGGCGGCCACGTCCTCGGCGGTCGCCTTGTCCGTGTCGTTCTGGTACCACACGACGTTGGCCGTCGGCAGATCGCTCGAGGTCGGATTCGCGGCTTCTACGGACGTGTACCCGGCCGCTTCGAGCGAGGTCTTCTTCTGGCCCGCGTATCCGTTGATGCCGGAGGCGTTCACGACGCGCACCGAGGCCGCCTTGTTCACCTGCGCGCTCTGGTCGCTCTGGTCGCCGTTCTGGGAATCAGTGTTCTGGGAATCAGTGTTCTGATCGTTCGACTGGCTGTCCGTCGTGCCGTCGCCGTCGGTGGAGCCCGAGCCGTCGGCATTGGCGTCGGCATTCGATGAGGCATCGCTGGAACCGGCGTCCGAACCGGTGCCGGAGTCGGATGAGGACGTCTGGTCCGACGAACTGCCGCTGGTCTGCGAAGTGGTGGCATCGGAACCGCCCGACAGGCCGAACATCTTGGAGAACTCGCCCGTCACGACGCTCCAGGTCAGCGCGCCGGCGAGAATCGCGACGACGAGCACGGTGAGATACGGGGCGACACGCGCACCCAGCGAACGAGGCCCGCGATGAACGCCCACCGGCCCGACCGGCGGGTTGTCGAACATGTCGGGAGCATACGAATCGTAGGTCGCTTTGTCTTGTTTCGCCATATCAGCCCTTCCATACACAGCTAGTCAAGAGTCTAACCGCCACCTTGCCCAAGCGGCCGGCGGAACCGGCCGAGGCGCTCGGCGATGCGGACGACCGGCGGTACGCCTACAGTATTTTCACATGGATGTAACTCATGTCAAACCGTTGTCGCAACTCGTCGAGGCCGGATGGGCCGAGGCGCTCGCCCCGGTGGAGCCCGACGTGCACCGCATGGGCGATTTCCTGCGCGCCGAACTCGCCGCGGGACGCCACTACCTGCCGGCGAGCCGCAATATCCTCAGGGCGTTCACGATCCCGTTCGATTCGATCAAGGTGCTGATCGTCGGCCAGGACCCGTATCCCACGCCAGGGCATCCGGTGGGATTGAGCTTCTGCGTCGCGCCCGACGTGCGGCCGCTGCCGAAGAGCCTGATCAACATCTACAAGGAGCTGGTCGACGATCTGGGTGTGCCGGCGCCGGCCAACGGCGACCTGACGCCATGGACGCATCAGGGAGTGATGCTGCTCAACAGATGTCTGACGGTCGGGGTCGGCAGGCCGAATTCGCATCAGGGCAAAGGTTGGGAACAGATCACCGACGCCGCCATCCGGGCGCTGAACGCGCGCACCGACGCCGACGGCAAACCCAAACCGCTGGTGGCCATCCTATGGGGGCGCAATGCGCAAACGCTCGAACCGCTGCTGACGAACGCGGTCATCATCAAATCCCCTCATCCGAGCCCGCTGTCCGCCTCGCGCGGCTTCTTCGGATCAAAGCCGTTCTCCCGCGCCAACGCCGCCCTCGAGGCCATGGGCGCCGATCCTGTGGACTGGACCCTTCCCGCCCACAGCTGAAATCAAATCTCAGCAAGTGCGGTTACAGTGGGGCGCATGCCTTTATTTCCGATGCAACCGAACGTTCCGCCGCAGCCCGGCTCCGCCATGCCGCCCGCCGCGCCGTCGATGCCGGCCATACCGCAGCCGTCTTCGACGGTCGGCCTGGCCGCGGACGACGTGGCCCGCGCCCGTCAGCTCGCCGACCGTCTCCGCTCCCGTTTCGCATCTACGCTGATCGGACAGGACAACCTGCGCGAATCGCTCATCGTCACGCTCGTGGCCGGTGGACACATCCTCATCGAATCAGTGCCGGGCCTGGCGAAGACCACGGCCGCCCAGACACTCGCCACCTCGGTGTCAGGCACGTTCAAGCGCGTCCAGTGCACGCCTGATCTTATGCCGTCCGATCTGGTGGGCACGCAGGTCTTCGACTTCGCCTCGCAGCGATTCACCACACAGATCGGCCCGATCCACGCGAATTTCGTGCTGCTTGACGAGATCAACCGTTCCAATGCGAAGACCCAGTCCGCTATGCTCGAGGCGATGGCCGAAGGCGCGACGACCATCGGCGGCGAGCGCATCGCGCTGCCCACGCCGTTCATGGTGATCGCCACGCAGAACCCCATCGAGGAGGAGGGCACGTTCAACCTTCCCGAGGCGCAGATGGATCGCTTCATGATGAAGGCGGTGATGACCTATCCGAGCGCCGACGAGGAGACCCGCATGCTGGCGATGCTCACCCGGCGCGGTTCGGACGCGCTCGACCCGTCCATGCTGGCTCCTGACGTATTGTCGATCCGCGATGTCGAGTTCCTGCGTGCGGCCGCGCGGCGCGTGCACGTGTCGGATGCGATCATGCGCTATGCGGTCGATATGGCCGCCACGTCGCGCGGCGCAGGCACGCATCCGGTCAAGGGGCTGGCACAGTTGGTCAGGCTCGGGGCGAGCCCGCGCGCTTCGATCGCACTGACGCGCATCGGGCAGGCGAACGCCCTGCTGGCCGGACGCGACTACGTGGTGCCCGAAGACATCAAGGCGTTCTCGTATCAGGTGCTACGTCACCGCATCATGCTCACGTTCGAGGCACTGGCCGACGGCGTGAGCGCCGACCAGGTGGTCGACTCGATCGTCAAGGCGGTTCCGGTCCCATGATCGGACGCACGCCGAACGAGGATCCGATTCGCAGGAAAATCGAATCCCTCGGCACGTCGCTGAGCCTGCCGACCGTGCGCAAGGCGTTGGGCGTCCTTGAAGGCGAGCATGCCTCGGGTCGTCGCGGCGGCAACGACGACGTGATGGACATCCATGTCTACGGACCCGGAGACGAGGCACGCGCCATTGACTGGAAGGCGAGCGCCAGGCTGGGCCGACCGATGGCCGCCCAGCGCGAACGGCGCGCGACGAGCCGTGTCTGGCTGCTGCTTGACGTCGGCCGCGAGATGACCGGCGCGTGCGAAGGAGGCGAGCGGGCATGGCAGATCGCCGCGAACGCGCTGCGCATGTTCGCGGCGTTGTCGCTGCGTCGCTCCGATGACATCTCGCTGGTGTTCGGCGATGCGGCGAGCATCACACGCGTGCCGTTCCATGGAGGGTTCAGCCAGTTCGAACGCACGCTCGACCAGGCGCTGGAACGCGAGTGGACGCACGAACGTAACATCGACGCCCTGTTGGAATATGCGAGGCGCATCCGCGACCGCGATGCGCTGATCGTGCTCGCCACCGATGAACATGCGCTCAGAGAACGGCATGTCGCATTGATCGGCCGCATCGCACGCACGCATCCGGTCGTGCTCATCGACGTGGCCACGATCAACCCATTCGCCAGACATGCCGGCATGACGGTCGTCGATGGCGTGCGTCGCCGTCGGGTCCCCGCGTTCCTGCGCGACGCGGCGTGCGCCGAGCAGGTGGACGTGCACCGCGGATTCATGGCCGCCTCGCTGCAGCGGGAGCTGGCCCGGTGCGGCTCGCGCATGATCCGCGGCGCGTCCAGCGAGGCGAT
The DNA here is from genome assembly GCF_019331715.1 of Bifidobacterium simiiventris. Taxonomy (GTDB): domain Bacteria; phylum Actinomycetota; class Actinomycetes; order Actinomycetales; family Bifidobacteriaceae; genus Bifidobacterium; species Bifidobacterium simiiventris. Next base: position 64,964 of record NZ_JAHBBG010000002.1, on the reverse strand, counting down.
GTTCGACGAGTTCGTGCGGCTGGTGTCGCTGGCCACGGTCTCGCCCGCATTCAATGAGATACGTTCCGGAGGTGCGCGATGATCGGCATACTGCTTGCCGACGGCACGGACGACCTGGATCCGGTCGGCCGACTCGACTTGACCGCACCGCTGCTCGCCGTTGCCGTCGCGTGCGTGGCGACGGCGGTCGTCCTGATCGTCGCGATCGTGTTGTTGTCGCGTCCGAAAAGAACCGTCGCACGTCGCGGCGCGCACGGCGTCCACGTCGATGGCGGCATGCTGGCGCGCTGGCGGCGGCGCGTCGACGACGTCGTGCGTCGTCATCATGACGGCTCTCTGTCTCGCGAGGAGTCGTTCGTCGAGCTCGCCGATATCGCCAGACGGTTCGCAAGCGAAGCGAGCGGCACGGACATGCGAGCCAGCACGCTGAGCGATCTTGCCGTGATGCCGCGCACGGACGGCAACCGCCGCAGCCTTGACTTGCTCAAACAGACGATTTCGGCGTTATACCCAGCGGAGTTCGCCGACTCCGGACTGAACCGCATCGCCGGCGAGACGAGCGTGGACGAGGCGGCAGGCTGGGTGTCGAATCTGATGGAAAGGTGGCGCTGATGCAGCCCTCGACGCTGACCTGGCAATGGCCGTGGGCCGCGTTGGCCGCGGTTCTGGTTGCGGTGGCCGTGATCATACTGATCGTCGTCTGTTCCCGGCCGGTGCGGGATCGTGCCGACGACGCGCCCGTGTTCTCGTTGGACGACGATCTGGCGACCGAACATGCCGCACGTCAGTTGCGACGCTGGCGCACGCTCAACCGCGTCGCCGTCGCACTGCTCGTCGTAGCCGGCGCATTGGCCGTCGTGCTGGTCGCGCGTCCATCCTCCATCGACGTGAGCGAGGAACGGGCCAGCAAACGCGACATCGTGCTGTGTCTCGACGTATCCGGCTCCACGCTGCCGTATGACCGCGAGGTCATCGAAACATACCGTGATCTCGTGTCCCATTTCCAAGGTGAGCGTATCGGACTGAGCATCTTCAACTCCACGTCGCGCACCGTGTTCCCGCTGACCGACGACTACGATCTGGTCGCCTCCCAACTCGAATCGGCCGCCGAGATACTCAAGGGGGTCGAAACGCAGGACGACATAGACAAGATGAGCGACGAACAGTACCAGAAGATCTCCGACTGGCTCGACGGCACGCAGAACCGCACGAACGCGACCTCGCTGATTGGCGACGGCGTGGTCAGCTGTGCGGCGATGCTGCCCGGATTCGCCTACGGGTCGTCGTCCGGCACGGGTGCGCAGCGCCAGCGTGCCGCGTCGATCGTGCTGGCGACCGATAACGTCGTCTCCGGCGACCCGACTTACACGCTCAGCGCGGCCCTCGACCTCGTCTCCGGTGCCGGCATCACCGTGGATGGCCTGTTCTCGGGGCCGAAATCAAGCGAATCGGAGGCCACGACCACCGATATGAGGAATCTCGTCGAAGCGCACGGCGGCATGTTCCTCACGCAGTCGAACGGCTCAAGCGTCAGCCAGCTGGTGCGCGAGATCAACCACAGGCGCGAGGCCGCCAGCCAGACGGATGCCAAGGCCGCGGTGACCGACGCCCCCGGTTGGTGGACGCTCGCGCTTGCGGTGGTGACAGCCGTTTGGATGATCCTGGCTTGGAGGTTGCGTCGATGACGTTCACCGGCATGTTGACGAATCTTACGTTCTCCCCCGCGCTCGGCTGGCCGGCCGGCATCGTTCTGACGACGGTCATGATGGCGTTTGCGGCGGCCGCGGTGATCGTGCATGTGCGGCACCGCGGATCGAGCGACGAGACGGTGGCGGCCTGCGTACGGCGCGTGGCATTGTGCGTGACGCTCGCGGTGATGGCGCTCACGCCCAGCATCGTCTCGACGACGACCAGCCAGGCCGTCAACGCGACCGACGTGGTCATCGCGGTCGATGTGACCGGTTCGATGGCCGTTGCGGACGCCCACTACGGTTCGGACGAGACGATCAGCAGGCTCGACGCCGCGAAGCGTGCCGTCGCCGATATCACGGCGATGTACCCCGATGCCAGTTTCATGGGATTGCGCTTCGGCTCGTCCGGCACGGTGGACGTGCCGCTGACCCCCGATGCGCGCGCGATCGGCAACTGGGCGAACACGCTGGGCGTGGAGGCGACCAGTGTGTCGGCGGGTTCGTCGTTGGACGCGCCCCTCGACCAGCTGCTCGTCAATCTCAAGGCGATGCACGAATCCAGGCCGGACGACGCGATCATCGTGTATCTCATCAGCGACGGCGAAGAGACCGGAACGACGACGCGGCGTTCGTATTCGACGCTGCGCAAGTACGTGAACGACGGGTTCACGGTCGGCGTGGGTTCGACGGAGGGCGGCAGGATCCCGGTCATACGGGACGGAGCCGACGGCGGACAGACGCAGGACGGGTCATGGGTCACTGATCCCGACACCGGTCAGCCCGGCATCTCGCGCATGGATGAGACGAACCTGCGCGACATCGCGGACGAGCTGAGCGGATCGTATCTTGCGGTGAACGCGACCACGACCATGGCGGAAGGACAGTCCAAGGAACTGTCGTCGCGCTGGCAGGTCACTCGAACGGTAAAAGAGCGCACGCGCGCCACCGCGGTAGTCTGGCCGTTGGCCTTGCTCGCGCTGGTGCTGCTGGCATGGGAGACGGGTTCGTGGCTGGCATTGTCGAGGAGGCTGATATGAGCGATACGACTTCGGCCCGCAAGGCTCGGGCGGGATTGGCGGTGCGGGTCGCGCTCGGCGTGGCGGCCGCAGTGTTCGTCGTATTCGGAGTGCTCGCGGCGGTGAACCTGCGCGCCGTGGACACGTTCAACCGAGCCACGGACGATCTGACGGAGCATATCGCGGCGGTCAACGCCGAGACGCCGGACTACAACGCGCTCAGCACGCTGCAGGATCAGACGGACGCGCAGTTCCGCGACGCTGCGGCCGCCGGTGCGGTGCTGCTGCCGTCGATACGTGACGCGATCGCCAGGAACGCCGACGTTTCCGCCAAACTGACGCAGCTGGTACGGCAACGGCTGAGCGAGCAGACCGATCAGCAGAACGGCCAGACGGCCGAGGGGCAGAGCGGCACGAACGACCAGACGCAGGACGATTCCGGCTCGGCGCAGTCCGGCCTGACCGACGAGCAGCGCCGTCAGGTGGAGGAACTGCTGCAGTCCAACGGACAGAACGCTCCCGCAGATGGGTCGTCGGCCGACGGATCGCAGTCCGAAACGACGAACAACACCGGTAACAGTTCTAAGCCTTGGTGAGTTGTTCGGCTGCGGCTTGACGCTGACGTCCGAGCCGTATCTCGGTGCCGTGAATCGGTTCGGTACCGAAATGCGGCTCATTGTGGATGGAATTATCCACCGCGACTTATCCACAACACGCCGATGACCGCCGATTGCGTCCACAGTCCCGTATCCGTTGGACGGGCCCAGCCGCATCCCGTTCAATGAGAACATGAACAACGCATATTTCCCGCAATCGGCATCGTCATTCCCCACGTCCAGCCCGTTCGAGGTCAGCGGCGGGTTCCCGTTCTTCGGCGCATCGTCTCCCGCATGTGCCTGCCGCGCCGTCGTGACGGACGGCCGCGATCTGATCGCCATGCATGAACGTGGCACGGTCGACGCGGCGGCGCATGCCGCGGCCGCGCATGTGCGATCCTCGGATATCGCCTGGGAGGGCAATGCCGCCACCTTGTTCCGGCGACGACTGTCCGACTGTGATGCGCAAGCCCGGCGCATGTGCGATGACGCCGCCGTCACGCACCGTCTGGCATGGACCGGCGGTGCATGATGGGATGGCAGGTCACTTCGGTCATTCACGGCGGACGACGGTATTCGTCTGCGGCGTTCGAGGAATACCGGGCCGCCGCTCGGGCTTTGCATGACGCGTCGTCCGATTGGCGCGCGGTCTCGAATGCATGGTCCACCGCGGCGCTGCGGCTGACGCAGCAACGGTTCAGCGTGCCGTTGTGCGCCACGCTCGCGTCCGGCAGTCCCTCAACCGCCATGCCCGGACATGCCACGCTGCCGTACGCCCGCCTGGTGGAACGATGCACCGACCATGCGAACCGGTGTCGTCTGATCGCCGACGAACTGTCGGGCATGGCCCTGCTACTGATCCGGGCGCACTCGCTGTATGCGGAGTCGGAATCATGGGCGACCCGTCTGCTCAACGAGCTGCTGCAAGGCATATCGTCAAGCCAGCCGAAGTTCTCGGCCGCCGGCGGGGCCGCGCTGGCCGGCGGAGGCATGCTCGCCGGATCCCTACATGAAGGCCGGTTCAACCCGATCTGGGGACTGACCTCGTCGGCCAAGACGCACGAGGGACTGATGAGCGGTCTGGGCGCGTTCGTGGGCGGCATCAATCCGATCGGCGGGATCGGCCGCACCGACGAGGTGAACGTGGCGGCCGGCCGGATAGCGCGGGTCACCAAGCCGTGGAAGGATCTCAGGCAGGGCGACATGCTCGACGTGCAGGAGGTCTCGAGCAGGGCGCCGGTGGTGGGCGCGTCCTCATCCGTCTCACAGGCATTGGAGAACCTGCGCCGGCTGGCCGAGGAACGGCTCGGCACGATCGAGCTGAACAGTGGTTTGGACTATGCGACGATAGCGATCCAGAAGTACCGGCGAGCGGACGATTCGGTGGGCTGGCTCGTAACGATCCCAGGCACGGACGGCGAGGACGATTCGCCGTTCGGATGGGCGCAGAACGTCGAGTTGATGAGCGACGATCCCGAACAACGTATGAACGCGGACAGTGCGCGCATGGTGGTCGAGGCAATGCGTCAGGCCGGCATCGGCTCCGACGAGCCGGTCGCACTGATCGGCCACTCCCAAGGCGGGATCGTCGCCGCGGCGATCGCCGCGGATATGGCCGATCAGTACACCATCGAGCATGTGGTGACGGCCGGTTCCCCGGTCGCGAATCATCCGATCCCGTCGAAGACGTGGGTGACCAGCATCGAAATGGAGGACGAACTGGTCGCCGCGCTCGACGGGGCCGCGAATCCCACGACCGAAAACTGGCTGACCGTCCACGGCTATGCGACGAAAACCGCCAACGGCATCACGACCGGCACGGTCGACGATGACGTGGCCTGCATGCCCGGCACCGCATCGTCGTCGTGGAGCCGCGACTACGCCGGCGCCGAAGTCAAGGACGCTCCGGACGACAAGGAGATCACGCACTGGCTCAAATACCATCAGGCCGCCTATCGGAATGCCTCCGACCTGGGCTCTCCCGCCGTCGACGCGCACGAACGGCATTTCCAGCAGGTCATTGACGGCGAGCTTGAGGAGACCCGCTACTATCGCGGCCGCATGATGCACGGAGGCATCACCACCGCCCCGTCTCCGCACCGCATCGATACGGATACGCTCGCAGACGACTGACCGGGAAACGCCGGTTTTTCACCCGGTCGGGTCGTCAAGAACGCATGATGCCAGGTGCCGGTTCGAGGACGATGACAATCCCGCTGGTTCTCGTATCAGGATCTCGGTCGATGCGTGCCGCCAGATGCAGATGCATGGCCCGGGCCAGGGACTGTGCGACCGCGAGTCCCAAGCCGGAGCCGTGTGTGCCGCGCGAATCGTCGGCCTGATAGAACCGGTCGAACAGTTTGGCGGCATCGATGCCGGCAGCAGCTTCGGCGCTGATCGGATTGGAGAACGAGACGGCATCGCCGCGTTGCGTGATCACGGGAGCGCCGCTGCCATGCCGCAACGCGTTGGTGACGAGGTTGTCGACGATGCGACGCAATGCGGTCCGGTCAGCCTCCAGCGTGAACCGTTCGTCGTCGAAGTCGACGGTCGGCTCCCAGCCGCGTTCCTCAAACTCGGGATAATGGCCGACCAGCACCTCCGCCACGAGCGGTTGCACGGCAACCGGCTCAAGATCCAGCGTGCGATCGGGATCATTCGCCCGCGCATAGGCGAACAGCTGGTCGAGCAACCCGCGCATGTCATCCAGCCTCTGCAGCGCCACCGTCAGGTGACGTCCGTCATCCGCAGACAGATCCTTCGTCATCGCCAGTTGGATATGACCTTGTGCGCCCATCAGCGGCGTGCGCACGTCATGCGCCAACGACGACAGATCACGCTGGAACTCCTGCGTCTTGGCCATCGCGGCGATCCGCTCGCCCTGTATCGCATCCAGTTGCACGTTGATCTCCCGTGCCAGTTCACGGCTCGCCCCGCTGGGCAGTTCCACGTTCAGCCGCGCGTTGCTTCCCGCCGGTCGATCACGCAGAAACCTGGCCATCCGCCGCATCTCGCGTTCATACACCGCCGCCCCGATCGCGATCCCCGCAACCAGTCCGACCAGCAACCCCACAATCACCATGGCAACGATTGTCAGCACACGTCGCGACGGCGGTTGACGAGAAGCGTCGCGCCGACGGACAGGATGATCCAGCCGGCGAAGCAGATCAGCGCATGTGCCCAGACCGGCATGCCGAGCGACATGCCGCCGGCCGTCGTGGCGAACAGTCCGGCACTGTCGGAATACAGTTTCGCGTTGTTTGACGGCAGCCATTGCGTCAACTGCCCGGTCCACGGCGCATACGCGGCGATCACCGACAATACGATGTTCGTCATCGATCCCATGATGCCCGCGCCGACCAGCACCGCGGCGGCGATGCCGAACGCCTTGCTCCGCACGATCATCGTCACGGCGACGACGATCAGCACAAGCGTGGCCGCGCCCAGTATCTTCAAGCCGCAGAACCCAAGATACGAGCCGAAACTCTCCGTACGACGGAACCGCACGCCGAGCACAAAGCAGGCCAGTTCCAGCGAGGCGATAGCCACGACCGCGTTCCATACGGACAGCAGCACCGACAGCAGCAATCGGCCGGCGATGTAGGCAGTCCGGCTCGGACGACCGGAGACGAGGTTCTTGACGAATCCGGCATCCCAGTCGTCCATGACGACGAGCACTGCCAGCACGGAGACGAACACAGCCAACACGGAACCGCCGCCCAATCCCGAACTGGCCAGCATCGCGGTATGCGAGTCCATCATGCGGGCGGTCGCCGCCAATCCGGCGGTGGCATTAGTCGTGACCGAAACGCCGTCGGTGTCGGTTTGCGCAGCTCCCGTGGCGGCGCCGAGCAGCATCAGCGTAGTGAGCAGACCGGCGGTCAGCAGAATGACCAGTATGGTGACGACCCAGAATTTACGGCCGTGGATGAGTCGGTACAGGTCGGAACGCAGTAAGTTGAGCATCATCGGCTCCCTTCCGTATGGGCGTCGTCCATGAGAGCGACGAAAAAGTCTTCCATGTCGTGCGATTTCGCGGACAGTTCGAGGATGGTTTGGTTGGTTTCATGCAGGATTCGGGATACTTCGGCCGCGTCGAATCCGCCGGCGATGGTGATCGAGCCGTCGGGTTCGGCGGCGAAGCGCACCGGATCTGTCGGATTGTCCGGCAACCGGTCCTCGAGCATGGCGAGCGCGGTCGCGGTGTCGGCGGTGCGTACGGTAAGGCTGTCGCCGCATTCGGCTTGGACTTGCTCGGCGGTCATTTCGCGCACCATGTGGCCGTTCGCGATGACGCCGTAGTGGGTGCACATGCGTTCCAACTGGTCGAGGACGTGCGAGCTGATGACGATGGTGATGCCGCGCTGCTGGTTGAGCTGCACCAGATAATTGCGCATGGTGCGCGCACCGTCCGGATCGAGGCCGTTGAGTGGCTCGTCAAGCAGCAGCAGATCCGGCCCGCCGACGAGGGCGAGCGCCAACCCGAGCCGCTGTTTCATACCGAGCGAGAAGCCGCCGGTTGTCTTGCGGCCGACGGTGCCGAGTCCGACCTGGTCGAGCAGGTCGCGGCATACGGGTTTCGGATCGGCCACTCCAAGGGCAAGCGCCTGTGCCATCATCGTGTCGAAAGCGCTCATGTGCGGCAGCAGTCCGGGGTTCTCGATGAGCGCGCCGACGCGTTGCACGCCGCCGCCTGCATTGCCGGCGCCGTCGGACGTGTTGCCGAACAGCGTGATCTCGCCGCCGCTCGGTGTGATGAGTCCGGCGATCATTTTCATCACGGTCGACTTGCCGGCACCGTTCTTGCCGACGAATCCGTAGATCGCGCCTTGCGGCACACTCATGTCGAAATGGTCGACCGCGCGTTTGCCGGCGTACCGTTTGGCAAGCGACCGTATGCGAATCGCGTCCATCTTCCGTTCCTTTCCTTACGTTTCCTTGGATGATGCACCCCACTGTACGGAACGGATCTTGCGCAATCGCCACTCACCTCATGCGATAGTCTCACGGAAACCTTGCGAAAGTATGACGATCGACGACGCTCACACGTCGAGCTTGAAGCCGAGTCCCCAGACGGTTTTGATATACGAGTCGGTGCCGGAGGGTTTCAATTTGGCGCGGATCTTGCTCACGTGCGCGGTGACGGTGTTGTCGTCGACCATGTACGGTTCCCTCCAGCACAGTTCGTAGACCTGCTGTTTGGTGAAGACCGTGCTGGGATGGGCCATGAGCAGTTCGATGATGTTGAATTCGGTGTTGGTGAGGGATACCGGCCGCCCGTCGATGGCGAACGTGTGGGCGGCCGGGCTGAGCGTCCAGCGGCCGGCGGTGAGCAGGGATGCGCGATCATCCGAGGCGACCGGTTCCGGTGCTTTCTCGACCGAGGAAACCGAGTCGGTTGTGCGGCCATGCCCGTAGCCGCGTCCGCGCAACTGCGCTTCGACGCGCACAACGAGTTCATCCAGATCGAACGGTTTGACGAGATAGTCGTCGGCGCCGAGCTTGAGCAAGGTCACGCGGTCGGCGACGGTGTCGCGTGCGGAGATCACGATGATCGGCACGCCGGCCCCGCGTTCGCGCAGCATCGTCACCAGCTGTTCCCCGCTCAATCCGGGCAGCATGAGGTCGGTGATGATGCAGTCGAAGCCGCCGTCCGACGATCCGGTCGCCCCGCGTTCCAGCAGCAGCCGTGCCTCCGAACCGGAGTATGCGGCCGTGCAGTCGAACCCGGCACGGCTCAACCGCGTGCAGGTCACTTCGTTGATGTCCGCATCGTCCTCGATCACCAATATGCGCGCACCCATGCCGGCCTCCCTCCGCATCGTTCCACGGTACCGCGTCCCACAGTACGTTATTGCCGGAACCGTCGGCACAACCGTACGCTGACGGCTGCTTCGCGTACGTTTCCGCTGACGACCTCGGCAATACCGTACGCTGACATCGCCCATTCGTACGTTTTCGCCGAAGCATTCGGCAATACCGTACGCATCGGGCATGTGCCGGACTGTCGTTGACACCGCCCTGTCGTCCGGTTCACGGCTGGAAGTACCCTAGAATCCATGAAGCTTACTGATATTTCCCCCGCAATCGCATTGACCCCGCTCGATGGCCGTTACCACAACGCCACCGCTCCGCTCGTCGAATACCTGAGCGAGCCGGCCCTGAACCGTGAGCGCATGCGCGTCGAGGTCGAATGGATGATCCTGCTGGCGAACGGCTTCGACGGCAACGGCAACCAGCCGATCATCGACGGCGTCAAGCCGTTCACCGAGGCAGAAAAGGCGTTTCTGCGCGCGATCCCCGAGGACTTCGGCGCCGAGGGTATCAAGCAGCACGCCGCGCACGAGGCCGTCACCCACCACGACGTGAAGGCCGTGGAGTACTACATCGACGACCAGATCGACAAGGCCCCGGAAGAACTCACCAACATCAACGACGCGTTGAAAACCCTCGTGCACTTCGCCTGCACGTCCGAGGACATCAACAACCTGTCGATCGCCCGTTGCGTGAAGAACGCGATGGAGCAGGTTTGGACCCCGGCGTTCAAGGAGATCATCGACCACCTGGCCGCCAAGGCCGACGAATACCGCGACAAGGCGCTGCTGTCCCTCACGCACGGCCAGCCGGCCACGCCGACCACGCTCGGCAAGGAGCTCGCGGTCTACGTCTACCGTCTCAACCGCCAGTTGAAGCACATCGAGAACCAGGAGTACCTGGGCAAGATCAACGGCGCAACCGGCACGTTCGGTGCGCATCTGGCCGCCTGCCCGGACGTCGACTGGATCGCCGTCTCCCGCGAGTTCGTCACGAACCGCATGGGACTGACGTGGAACCCGCTGACCACGCAAATCGAATCCCACGACTGGCAGGCCGAGCTGTATTCGACCGTCTCCCACGCGAACCGCATCATGCACAACCTGTGCGTGGACGTGTGGATGTACATCTCGCGCGGCGTGTTCGCGCAGGTGCCGGTCAAGGGCGCGACCGGCTCGTCCACGATGCCGCACAAGGTCAACCCGATCCGCTTCGAGAACGCGGAGGCGAACTTCGAGATCTCCTGCTCGCTGCTCGACACCCTGTCGGCCACGCTCGTGGAGTCCCGTTGGCAGCGCGATCTGACCGATTCGACCACGCAGCGCAACATCGGCTCGGCGCTCGGCTACTCGCAGCTGGCCCTGTACAACCTCATGGGCGGCCTGAAGTCCATCCATCCGAACGACCATGTGATCTCGCGCGAGCTGGACGAGAACTGGGAGGTGCTCGGCGAGCCGATCCAGACCGCGATGCGCGCCTGCGAGCTCAAGGGCCTGCCCGGCATGGACAAGCCGTATGAGAAGGTCAAGGAGCTCATGCGCGGCCATGAGATCAACAAGGAACAGGTCGAGGCGTTCATCGACCAGCAGTCCTTCGATCCCGAAACCGCCGCACGCCTCAAGGTGCTCACCCCGGCCACATACACGGGCGTGGCGAGCAAGCTGGTCGATTTCGACCGCTGAACGGCGGCCCAGCCGCACTGACATGCACGCAGTCAATCGCGAAGGGTTCTGATGAGCGATCAACAGCATGCGACCGATTCCGCCGACGAGCGCACCGCCTCGTCGGCGGAATCGCGTTTTACGAACATCACTCCGAAGATGACGGACGAGGGGACGGCTCCGGTCACCACGACCGTCATCGACGACGTGCCGCCGAGGCGCATCCATGACGTCGGCGACCTGCTGCGGGCCGGCGCGTCCGTGGTGCTTGCGGTCGTTGCGATGCTGTCGGCCATGTACCTGCGCGGCATCACCACCGGCGTCGAGACCGACGCACACACGGCCGGGCAGGCGCTCAATTGGATGGTCGATCTGCCGACCACGCTGTTGCAGCAGCTGGCCATCGTTTCCATCGTGGTGATGGTGGTCGCGCAGCTGCTGCTGAGTCGCGCATGGATGCAGGCCGCATTGTCGGTGTTGGCGATGTTCGCCGCCTTGGGCGCCGTGTGGGGCATTTCCCTGACCGTGACGCGTTTCGGCGACGCGACGCTGATCGCCGCATTGAGTTCGCCCAACAGCTGGACGGGGTCCAGTCTGTTGCCCGATTTCTACGCCGGCGCCGCCGCTTTGCTGACGGCGGGCGGGCCGCGACGTACAAGATCCACCGTCAAATGGGGCTGGAACATCCTGTACACCGTGGCGGCGCTGCTGGTGCTGCTGTCGGTCAATTCCGTGGCCGGCGTGCTGGTGTCGTTCGCGATCGGCCGTCTGATCGGCATGCTGCTGCGGTTCGCGGTCGGCACCAAGAATCAGGGCGTGTGGGGCGAGGAGCTGGTGCAGGCCTTGGCAGGCATCGATCTGCATCTGGTGTATCTGTCCCGGCATATCGACAGCGACGAGTCCGTTTCCGCAGCCGCGTCCCGGTCCTCGCTCGACGACGATCTGGTCGAACGCTCACGCCGCTATGACGCGCAGGACGACCGTGGCCGCCATTTCGTGATCTCGGTGCTCGACAGCCAATCGCATACGGCCGGATACATGCGCCAACTGTGGCAGTGGATTCGTTTCACCGGCGTGTCCACGCGGCGCGACCGTTCCCCGCGCGAGGCCACGCAGCATCATATGGCGATGCTGCTGGGGCTGCATAACTGCGGTCTGCCCACGCCGCGCGTCTACGGCGTGGCGGATACGGGAGAATCGTCGATTCTGGTCCTGCAGGGCAATGACGCGATGCACGAATGCAACCGCAACACGATCAGCGATGAGGACGCGATCGCGCTGATGCGGTTCCTGTCCGTGGCGAACAGACGAGGCTACACGCACCGCCGCATCACGCCGAACACACTGGCCCGGCTTGAGTCGGGCACGCCGATCATTGCGGGATGGCAGAACGGCGACGATGCAAGCACGGCGGCGAACGTGGCACTCGACCAAGTGCAGCTGCTGGCGTTGCTGGCCGCCCTGATCGGCCCGGAACGTGCGGTCGCGGCAGGACGCAGCGTCTGGGGTGTCGACACGATCATCGAGCTGATCCCGTTCGTGCAGAAGGCGGCGATACCGAAGGCGACGCGCGCGTTGGACGGCTGGAACAACCATGTGCTGGACGACCTGCGCGCCCGGTTGCGTGATCTGGTGCCGCAGGATGCCGCCGAGACGACGGAGCCAGTGACGCTGTCGCGGTTCAGTGTGCGCTCGTTCATCGGACTGGCGCTGCTGGTGGTCGCGGTATCCGTGATGTTCACGCAGCTCAAGCCCGACGAGGTGATCTCCGCGGTGCGCAATGCAAACCCGGCGATGGCCGTGATCTGTCTGGCGTTCGGACTCGTCGCGTGGCTGGGATCCGCGTTGGAGCTCGGTGCGTTCGTGGACAGGCAGCGACGTGATCCCGTGGGCATATTCATGTCGCAGGTGGCGCAAAGCTTCGCAATGGTGTCGATGCCCGCCGGCGTGGGCCCGGCGTTTGTCAACCTGCAATTCCTGCGCAAAAGCGGCTACCGCAACACCGCTGCCACGGCGATCATGGGCGCGGTGCTGGTCGTGTATTATGTCGGCACGGTGCTGCTCACGCTGGTAGTCGGCCTGTTCACCGGCAGCGACGCGTTGAGCAGCATGATCCCGACGAACACCCTGATCGTGGTGCTTGGCGTGGTGTTGATGACACTGGCCGTGGCGATGATGATCCCGCCGGTGCGGCATTTCGCCGCACGCACCATATTGCCGTTGGTGAAGACCTATGCCCGCCAACTGGTCGATACCCTGTCCGATCCGGTGAAGCTGCTGCCGAGCATCGCAGGTATGCTGGTGCTCAACGTGGCGACCGGTCTGGGGTTCTGGGTGGCGCTGCTGGCGTTCGGATACATGACGAATCCGATCGAAACGTTTTTCATCTTCATGATCGCCAATGCGGTCGGCTCGTCGGTGCCCACCCCGGGCGGCCTGGGCGGCGTCGAGGCGGCACTGACCGTATCGTTCGGCGCGATGGGCGTGCCCGCCGGTGTTGCACTGTCGGCGACGCTGCTGTACCGTGTGGTGTTCTTCTGGGTACGCATCCCCTTGGGTGCGGCGGCGATGCGATGGCTGGACCGGCGCAACCTCATCTGATCGCCGACCAGCACATCGCGTAAGCCCAATGGTGGAGCCGTTTGTCGACCGTTCCGCTCCCCCGGGACGGTCAAATGCTGTCGCAGGTGCGTCCAATGTGTCGTTTTCGGGGTAAATTCCCTCGAAAACCCTTGAAAAATGCGGTATTTGGCGCGATCGTGCGCTATTATTCAGTATGAACGTGTGGATGGTTCGACCTAGGAGGGCCATCCCCTGACTCAAGAAGGATGCTTTATGGCATACAACAAGTCTGATCTCGTCTCGAAGATCGCCCAGAAGTCCAACCTGACCAAGGCCCAGGCCGAGGCGGCTGTCAACGCTTTCCAGGACGTGTTCATCGAGGCCATGCAGTCCGGCGAAGGCCTGAAGCTGACCGGTCTCTTCTCCGCTGAGCGCGTCAAGCGTGCCGCTCGCACCGGCCGCAACCCGCGTACCGGCGAGACCATCGAGATCCCGGCCACCTACGGTGTCCGCATCTCCGCCGGCTCCCTGCTGAAGAAGGCCGTCACCGAGTGAATCACCGAGTAAGCGGTTCCGCTCGGTAGTCTCGGCAACGACAGACGAGATAAGCCCCGACCATGGACGGTCGGGGCTTTTTCATGCCCGGGCTGCGACGGTACGCGATGCTCGGGATCGCGCACGACAACGCCCTCCGCTCTACAGTGCGGACAGCAGTTGCCGGTATTCCGGCGCAGGATCGTTCGCGAACGGGTCCAGTATCACGACCTCGCGATGTTCGGGACTGGTCAAGGTCAGTCGCGTCCAATCGCAGGAGAACTGCGCGCCGGCGGCCAACGCTGCGGCGACGAATCGTCCGCGCAGCGCGGCACGGGTATCGTCCGGCGGTTCGCTCAATGCCTGACGGGCATCGTCGTCCCCCAGCAGCCGAGTCATCGCGCCACGCCGCAGCAACGAGTCGTACAGCGTGCCGTTGACGATGTCGTGGTAATCCATGTCGAGCTGCTCGAGCTTCGACTGCGGGATCTTGCCGGCATGCCGTGCCTGTAACGCGTCGAACAGGCGCAGCTTCGCCGCCCAATCGATGCGATCCGCGAGGCTGGCTCTTTGCCCGGACTCGAGCAGATCCAGCACATGCCGCCATTCGTCAAGGATATGTTCGGCCGTGTCGTGCGGCAGCGCATCGTTCATCGGTTCGCGGCGGTCGGCCATGAACCGTTCGACGATATGCAGATAGCCGCGCTGGATGTCCAACGCGCCTAGTTCGCGGCCATCGGCCAGCCGCAGTCGTGCAGTGCGGCAGGTCAGGTCGCGGCTGACCGCACGGTTGGCGTCCCCCGCATCGGCCAATGCGAACGATTCGAATCCGCTCGGCCTTCCTTGCCGCGCGGCATCTTCGATCGCGCACAGCACCAGATGGGTCACGGCGAGTTTCATCCAGGTCGCCCACTGCGATCGGTTGGAGTCGCCGATGATCACATGAAGACGACGGAATTCCTCCGGATCGGCGTGCGGTTCGTCGCGCGTGTTGACCATCGGACGCGACCTGGTCGTGGCCGACGACACCGCCTCATCCAGGTAATCGGCTCGTTGGGTGATCTCGAAGCCTTCGTCGGTAACGCGGCCCGCGCCCGTGTACAGCTGACGCGTGATGAGGAACGGCAGCAACTCGTGCTCGACCTGTTCGAGCGAGACGAAACGGCGCACAAGATAGTTCTCATGGCATCCGAACGAATGTCCGGCGGAGTCGGCGTTGTTCTTGAACACGTGCACGCGCGCCCCCTCGCCATATCCGGCGTCACGCAGCCGTTCCTGCGCCTGCACGGCGAGCCGGCGCATCACCAGTTCGCCGGCCAGATCCTGGGCGAGCGCGTCCAGCGGGTCACGGGCCTCGGCCGTGGCGTACTCCGGATGCGAGCCGACGTCGAGATACAGTCGGGATCCGTTGGACAGGTACGTGTTCGTGGAACGCGACCGGGAGACGATCGGCCGGAACATCGTCATCGCGACCTGCCCGGCCTCGATCGGACGGGTCGCACCCGTGACGGACACCCCGTACTCGGTCTCCACGCCGAAGATGCGGGCGAATCCTTCGAACTGCGGGGAGAACGGCACCGATGCGCCGGGCCCGCTGTTGCCGCTGTCGCGCAGCTGGGGCATCACTCGCCGCCCTTTTGCACGAAACTGTTCACGTATTCCTCGGCGTTGGTCTCGAGCACGGATTCGATGTCGTCCAGCACCGAATCAAGCACGTCACCGGTCTCCTGCGCCTCGACGGCTTCGACGCGCGTC
Source organism: Bifidobacterium simiiventris (assembly GCF_019331715.1). Lineage (GTDB taxonomy): Bacteria > Actinomycetota > Actinomycetes > Actinomycetales > Bifidobacteriaceae > Bifidobacterium > Bifidobacterium simiiventris. The sequence continues at coordinate 49,335 of NZ_JAHBBG010000002.1, read as the reverse complement.
GTCTCCTCACCGTGTTCGACGGCCTGTTCGGCCTTGCCCTGCACAAATTCCTGAGGCATGGTTCCCTCCATAACAGACATGCTCCCCTTGGGCAGGGCCCGAGGGGAGCAATCGTTTGCGATCACGATACGATCATAACCGTTCCATCACTGCAAATACGGCCGCAGCTCATCGATGATCAGGCCGTTCGAGGCGACGATGTCGTTGCCTCGGCGCCAATGCACCTGGCCGCCCTTCCACGTGCGCAGCTTGGCCTGTGCCTCCCAGCATACGACCGCACCGGCGGATACGGCGGGCACATCCCACTTGTGCAGGTGCGGCTCGAAATACGCGTCGTAGGTGCCATCGGCGACCTTGCACAGGTCAAGCGATGCCGGGCCGATACGCTTGATGTCGGCGGGCTGACCGGCGATCGCGCTCACCACGTCGAGCGCGCGCTTCGATTCGGTGGGCACGTAGGACATGCCGTAGCTGACGACCGAACCTTCCAGATGCGCGGTGGTGGACGGCATGATCTTCTCACGTTTCTCGCCGACCGCGGTCTTGCGGATACGGATGGCGCCCTGGCCGCGGGCGGCCAGATAAGTCAGGCCGAGACCGGGCGCATGCACGACGCCGAGGATCGGCTGGGCGGACAGCTCCTCGTTGAATTCGAACAGCGAGATCGTGATGGCCCATTCCGGCATGTTGCGCGTGTAGTTGATGATGCCGTCGATGTTGCCCACGCACCAGTAGCGCTCCCCCGGATGGCATTCGGCGGGGCGGTCCTGCCACAGGCCGTTGAAGTTCTCCACGTACGAAATACGGTTGGTGATGAACCGCACGAGCCGGTTATCCACGTCAAGGGTGGACGGCTTGTCCTCGGCCAAGTGCAGACCCTTGAGATCGCGCGGGTTCATCTGGTCGCCCAGCGCGTGCCGTCCGGCGTCCTGCGCGATGCGCGCCACCTCCAGAGCAAGTTCCCTCAGTTCCATGTGTCTCCTCGTCTACCGCCGAATATCGGCATTGCGGTTGTATGTTCGGTCGTCATGGCGCCAAGAGCCCGGCGCGCCGGCTTCCTCTGTGCCCTTGTGCGAAACGTTCAGTTACCATGTTCGATTTTATCTGGAAGTGGTGATGATCGCAGAGAGTCTCGACAGCGTTTCCGCTGCGCTCGAACATTCGTCCACAATCCGTTCACATGCCGACCGGTCAAAACGAAGCGGATCGGACATGTCAAGCGTGAACAGGTCGGACTGTCTGATCTGCGGGCGACTGGCGTTGCCGTACCAGTCGATGTCGTCGACCGCATCGGGGTGCGCGCGCACCGTCAGATGAGACCACGACGCGGCAACGACCTGTTCGGGGTACCGGTTCACGATCGCGGCACGCAGCCATGCGCGGGTGTCTTCGGGCGCGTGTTCGGCCGCCGCGGCGATTTCGGCGTCCGTGTTGACGCGTTCGGTGTGCGAACGCAGCTTGCCGAACACCGAACGCGCCGGATCGAGCGCGGCCCAGCTCAGATCAACGGCCTTGAGCTTCGGATCCTGCCAGCTGCCGGAGCCTTTGCGGCGCAGTTTTTCGAGCAGCTGCCATTTGAACAGCCATTCGATGCGGCCGGCCTCGGCGCTCAGCTGCAGTCGGTGATCGTCGTCGGCGTGCCGGATGGCCCCGGTGTCGGCGAGCGCCTGCCCCCACATCGCCATGATCGACCGCGTCGGCTTGTCGGGCCAGACCGGCTCCCCCTTGGTGTCGGTACCGTACATCATTGCGGACGCCGCGTAGACGGCGGCGCGCAGGGTGACCTGGATCTGCCACGCGGTCATCGTGCCGCCGTGCTCCAACGGCAGCGGTTCGGCGAGTGTCAGGTCGTGCGAGACGTCGTGTATGGCGGCGACCGGGTCGGCGAGTTCGATCTGGCCGAGCAGGTCGTCCATGTCAAGTCCCGCTTCGTCGGCATGTTCGGCCAGCCACAGCAGCATCGACGTCGTGCCGAGCTTGAGGGTCTGCGGCACGTCCATGCGGTTCGCGTCGCCGACGATCACGTGCAGACGGCGGTATTGGTCGGTGCTGTGTGATTCGTCGCGCGTGTTGATAATCGGACGGTCGAACGTGGTCTGCAAACCGACCTTCATGTGGAAGTAGTCGGCGCGCTGGCTCAGCTGGTAGCCGTCCGTCTCGCTGTGCTCGCCGATGCCGACACGGCCCGATCCGGTGTAGATCTGCCGGGTGACGAAGTGCGCGGTCATCAGGCGTGCAACGGTGTCGAACGGCACGGATCGCAGCATCATGTAGTTTTCGTGCGTCCCCCAGCTGGCACCCTTGCCGTCGACGTTGTTGCGGTGCAGGACGATCGGCCGGCCGGTGATATCGGTGGCTTTGCGTGCGGCGGCCAGCATGATGCGGTCGCCGGCGTGGTCGTAACGTACCGCCTCGAACGGGTCGGTGGTTTCGGGCGCGGAGTATTCGGGATGCGCATGGTCGACGTAGACGCGACCCCCGTTGGCGGCGATCACGTTGACGATGTTGAGCTGCGGCGCGTCGGTGAGCATGTCGGGCCGGGCCGCGGCACGTTCAAGCCTGGTGCCGCGCGCGTCGTTGACCGGATCCTCCTGCCGGTAGTCCCAGCGGATGTGCGCGTTCGCCTCGGTCGCTGCCGCGCCGACCACGTCGAACGACAGCTGCACGGGGTTGGCGTGTTGCCCGTCCGCGCGAGACACCGCGTATTCGGTTTCCGTACCCATCACTCGTATCACGCTCATGGTCGACCCTTTCGATGCACCTGTTTTCTTGCATCCTATTCGGGCCGGCCAACCAATGCGCGGACGGGCGGGAACCGCCGGCATGAGTCTGCCGGGGATTACTCCTGGAACACGTCAGGGTGCTTCGGATCGCCAGGCTCATCCGCCAGCACGCCTTCGAGACCGAGGAATTCCTTCCAGAACTCGAGCGGCTGGCCGTATGGCGCGGCATTGCGGCCGTGCGCCTGCAGGTTCGTCTTCGCCTCGAACACGTCCTCTTCGCGGATGCCATCGAAGTAGCTGACCAGCCGTTCGCGGTTCTCCGGCACGTAGAACAACGACGCGACGATTTCGGTGAGCCGTTCGGCACGGGCCAGCGGCAGCGAATCCCAGTGGCGCAGTTCGATGAAGTTCTTGAGGCGCACGTCGTTGAAGTGCGTGGAGATGATGTGGTTGATCTCGTACGGGTTGAGCGGACGATCGGGGTACACCTCCCCCGCGTTCTCGTAGAACGCCGGGTGATGCAGTTCCTTGCCGCTGAGCCCCTCGGCCTCCGGCGTATGCGTCAGATCGGCGAACATCAGCGGCGTCGACAGTACGTCCACCGCGTAGTCCTCCCAGCCGAAGCGCGGATCGAACAGCCCGGGGATCACGTTCGTGCGCTGGAAGTCGAGGAAATCCCACATACGCTGGCGCAGCAGCGGCCATGGGTTCGGCTCGCCTTCGAAGTACGGCGTGTTGCGGAAGTACCATGCGAGGATCGGACCGACCACGGTACCGAGCCGCAGCTTTTCGATCGCATCCTGCTCATCCACGTAATCGATACTCACCTGCGTGGACGCGGAGCAGCGCATCATGCACGGGCCGAACTGGCCGACGCGGCCCAGGTACGCGGTCATCGCGTCGTAGCGGTCCTTCGGGTTGACCTTCACGTCCGCATAGCTCGATTTCGGCTGGTAGCCGTAGTTGACGAGACGGAAGCCCAGTTCGTCGAGCACCGGGTCGACGTCGCGGCGGAACGAGCGGTACAGCGTGTTGAGGTCCTCGGGTTTCTTGAGGATGCCGAGCGAGCATTCGACCTGCCCGCCCGGTTCGAGCGAAACGGCGATGCCTTCGCGGCCCAAGCCGACCAAATGGCCGTTCTCCCAGTATTCCTTGGTTTCGTCGTAGTACGGGGCGATGCGCTTGAGCAGGGTCTCGATGCCGTTCGGCTCGTAGTAGCTCACGGCGGTGTCGTCGCTGTTGTGCACCGGCAAGTGTTCGATCTCCACGCCGAAGCCGCCGGTTCCGCGTTTGGACCGGCCATGCTCGAAGAAGTCGAGCAGGCTTTGGACATGCTTCGGATTCGGTTTGGCCAGCAAATGGGCATAACTGATGCGCGGTGTACTCATGCGCCCAGCTTAGCCGACGAATATGCCGCGACGCGGCCGTCCGGCTATACGAAAAACCGATAACGGACTACCCGGCCGCCAATCAATCCGCCGCAATCAACTTGTCGTGAGCTTTCTTGGCTGAGCCGTTAAGCGGACAGTGCAGTGCACTGTCCGTAGGCGAAGTGAGCGGGTTGCAATACAGGCAACCCGCGAAGGCGGCGGCCAAGCCACCCAATCACAGACTAATCCGCCGCAATCAACTTGTCGTGAGCTTTCTTGGCCGCCGCGATCATGAGCTTGATGCGGTTGAGCTGGTTCGCCTCGCTCGCGCCCGGATCGTAGTCGATGGAGACGATGTTGGCCTCCGGGTGCAGGCGGCGGATCTTGCCGAACATGCCGCGGCCGGTCACGTGGTTGGGCAGGCATGCGAACGGCTGCGCGCAGATCACGTTCGGGCATCCCTGTTCGATCAGCTCAAGGATCTCCGCGGTCAGCAGCCAGCCTTCGCCGGCCTGCACGCCGATCGACGTGACCTCGGCTGCCTTCTTGACGAGCTCGGGCATCGGATCGTCCTGCTTGAACTTGCCGTTCGCGAGCGCGATGGCCTTGCGGATCGGCGCGTTGTACCGGTCGAGGCCCCAGCGCATGAGCGCGTACAGCTGCTGATTGCCGCCCATGCCGAGGTTGCGTTCGTTCCAGTCGGTGATGTACGGACGGGTCGTCATGAACTCCATGATGCCGGGCACCACGGCCTCGCAGTCCTGCGATTCGATCACGTCGACCACATGGTTGTTCGCATCCGGCTGGTATTTGACGAGGATCTCGCCGACGACGCCGACGCGCACCTTGCGCGGGATGTCCTTAAGCGGCAACGCATCAAACGACTTGACGATCTCGGCCGCGAGCGTGCCGTACGGCAAGTACGCCTTCCCCAGCCACGGGGTCTTGGCCGCGGTCTTCGAGAAGCCGTGATGTTCGAGCGTCTCGCGCACGATCGTGTCCCACTGCTCGTACAGCTTGTTTGCCGAGCCCGGCTCGACCTCGTACGGACGCACGCGGTACAGGCACTTCATGAGTAGGTCGCCGAGGATCAGCGCCTTGATCGCGCGATGCAGCAGCGCCGGCGTGGCCTTGAAGCCCGGGTTGTCCTCCAGGCCTTGCGTAGAGATCGCGATGACCGGGATCTGCGGGTAGCCCGCGTCGATCAGGGCCTTGCGGATCAGGCCGAAGTAGTTGGTTGCACGGCACATGCCGCCGGTCTGCGTGATCGCGAGCGCGACGTGGTCGGGATCATACTTGCCTTGGATGATCGCGTCGATGAGCTGGCCGATGACCATGATGGCCGGATAGCAGGCGTCGTTGTTCACGTATTTGAGGCCGGTTTCGACGTCCTCGCGGCTGGCGTGCTTGAGGATATCGAACTTGTAGCCGCCGGAGCGGATGACCGCCTCGACCAGGGACATGTGGATCGGACTCATCTGCGGGGCGACGATCGTGTAGTCCTTCTTCATGTCCTTGAGGAACTTCTGGCGGTGCGCGTAGCGCGACATGGTCGCGTTGTTGTGGCCGGACTTGGACTGCTTTTCGGCCGATGTGCCGGTGCCAGTCTGTGAGGCGGCGGCCTCGATGTCGCGCTGCGCGGCGAGTCGCGAGGCGCGACGCACCGATTCGGTGAGCTTCGGATTGGCGGCCATCGTCGTATCGAGCAAAACCTGACGGCCCGGGGTCGGCGCGGCCGAACCGGTCTTGCGGAATCCGGTCGACTTTGGTGCTGCGGCCGCAGCCGCAGCGTCACCGGCGGCCGCACGCTTGGCTTCGGCGGCCTTGACTGCTGCCTGCGCAGCGGCGAGCTGTTCCTTCGCCGCCTGAAGCTGCGTTTCCGCGGCGGCCAGATCGGCCTGCGCCTTGGCCTGGGCGGCCTTGCGAGCCTCGATGTCGGCTGCGGACGGCGCGGCGGAGACCGCCTGATCATGCTTGCTGACGGATTGCGCGCCGAGCGAACCGGCACTGGCCGCCGCGGACACGGCCGCAATCGCCTTCGCCTTGTTGCGTTCGCGCTCCTCGACCGCGGCCTTGAGCGAGCGCAGACGGATCTTCGCCGCACCCAGGTTCGACACCTCGTCGATCTTGAGCAGCGTGTACACGTCGGCCTTGTCGGCGAGGATCTCCGACACCTGATCGGTGGTGATCGCGTCGAGGCCGCAGCCGAACGAGTTGAGCTGCACGAGTTCGAGTCCCGGATACGAGGCAACGAAATGCGCCGCCGCATACAGCCGCGAATGGTACGCCCACTGGTTGGTCACGCGCAGCGGCATGCGGTTGACGCTCACCTTGCGGTCACCGACGTGACGGAACCCGTTCGCGTTCTTCTTGCGTGGGTCCTCCTCGCCGGCGGCCAGGAACTCGGTCAAATCGAGCTTTTCGCCCGGCTGCAGTTCGCAGATCGAGTCTTCCGAGAGCACGACCATGCCGAGCGAGCAGATCGTCTCGGGGATGCCGTGGTTGATCTCCGGGTCGACGTGGTACGGGCGGCCGGCAAGCACGATGCCGCGGCAGCCGTGCTCCTTCATGTACGCGAGCGCCTTCAGGCCTTCCTGCTGCACGTCGTTCTTGAACACCTTGTCCTCGGCGTACGCGGCCTTGACGGCCGTTTCGGCCTCCTCGCGCGTCACGTTCGCCCACGCGAACTCCTCGACGATACGGTCGACCATGAGCTCGTGGTTGGCGAGGTTGAAGTACGGGTGCATGTAGCGCACGCCCTCGGCGCGCAGTTCGGGCATGTTCGCGCCGACGACGAGCGGATAGTTCGCCACGACCGGGCAGTTGTAGTGGTTGTCGGTGTTGGGCACGAGGTTGTCCTCGTAGCTTACGCACGGGTAGAAGATCGTCTTGATGCCCTTGTTGAGCAGCCACTTGATGTGTCCGTGCACGAGCTTGGCCGGGTAGCAGATGTTCTCGGATGCGATCGATTCGATGCCGGTCTCGAACAGTTCGTGCGAGCTGCGGCCGGAGATCATGACCTTGAAACCGAGCGAGGTGAGCAGCGTGAACCAGAACGGGTAGTTCTCGTACATGTTGAGCGCGCGCGGGATGCCGATCTCGCCGCGGGTGGCCTTTTTGTCGGTCAGGCGGCGGTAGGCGAAGCAGCGCTTGTACTTGTAGTCGTACAGGTTCGGACGGTCGGAGCGCCGCTTCTTCGCGTCGCCGCCGCGTTCGCAGCGGTTGCCGGTCACGAAGCGAGAGCCGTCGGAGAACGTGGTGATGGTGAGCTTGCAGTGGTTCTGACACAGCTTGCACACGTCGCGTTCGGTGGTCATCGACATGTTGTCGAGGGCTTCCCCGGTCAGGATCGACGATGCGGTGTGGTGCACGCCGTCGACGACGACCTCGTGCTCGTGTCCGGCGGCAATGTCGGCCGCATTGGTCACGTCGACGCCGGCCATGTCGGCCGACTTGGCCTCACCGTCGGCGGCGACCGTACCGGTGCCGTTCGCGGCGGCCGCGTCGTTCGATTCGGCCGACGATCCGTCCGCGAGTACATGCTCGTGATCGTCGTCGGCAATATCCTCGTAGTGCATGCGCGCGGTGAGCGCCGCACCGTACGCGCCCATCAGGCCGGCGATGTTCGGTCGGGTCACCTGACGTTCGGTGAGCAGCTCGAACGCGCGCAGCACGGCGTCGTTCAGGAACGTGCCGCCCTGCACGACGACGGTGTCGCCGAGTTCGCCGGAATCGCGCAGTTTGATGACCTTGTACAGTGCGTTGCGCACGACCGAATAGCACAGGCCGGCGGCGATGTCCTCGATCGAGGCGCCTTCCTTCTGCGCCTGCTTGACGGACGAGTTCATGAACACGGTGCAGCGCGAGCCGAGGTCGACCGGATGGGTCGAGGCGAGCGCCTTCTGCGTGAACTCCTGAATGGTCAGGCCCATCGACATGGCGAACGTCTGCAGGAACGAACCGCAACCGGACGAGCATGCCTCGTTGACGGCGATCGAATCGATCACGCCGTCGGTGATGGCGAGGTATTTCATGTCCTGGCCGCCGATGTCGATCACGGCGGTGACGCCGGGGCTGACCATTTCGGCGCCGCGGTAGTGTGCCATCGTCTCGACCACGCCCTCGTCCAGGTGCAGGCCGGTGGTGATCAGGCCCTCGCCGTATCCGGTCGCGCAGGATCGCGCGATCCACGCGCCTTGAGGCAGCTGGGACTGGATCTTCTTGACGATGTTGATCGCGGCGGTCAGCGGGCTGCCCTCGTTGTTCGCATAGCTCGACCAGACGATCTCGCGGTCGTCGTTGACGAGGGTCGCCTTGATGGTGGTCGAACCCGCGTCGATGCCGAGGAAGTGCGGGCCGTGCGCGCCGTCGAGTGTGCCGATGTGGATGTGCTCGCGGTGGTGGCGCTCGTTGAACGCCTCGCGGTCGGCCTCGGTCGGGAACAGCGGCGGCATGGTGGGCGTGTTGGACGGCAGGTTCTTCAGCTCGTCGAGACGGTGCAAGATGTCGTCGCAGGTGCGCGCCTCGAAATGGTGTCCTTCGTCGTCGGTGTCCATGTCGGCCTGCAATGCCGCGCCGTACGCGACGTACAGGTGGGCGTTGGTCGGCACGATGAACTCGTCGACCTTGCCGTCGAGCGCGCGCTGGAACGCGGCGCGCAGCTCGCTCATAAAGAACAGCGGGCCGCCGAGGAAGATGACGGTGCCGTGGATCGGGCGGCCGGAGGCGAGGCCGGCGATGGTCTGTGTGGCGACGGCCGTGAAGATCGACGCGGCGAGATCCGGCTTGGCGGCACCGTCGTTGATGAGCGGCTGCAAGTCGGTTTTGGCGAACACACCGCAGCGCGACGCGATCGGATACAGGTTCTCGTAGCTTTTTGCCATTTCGTTGAGACCTGAGGCGTCGGTGTCAAGCAGTGTGGCCATCTGGTCGATGAACGCGCCGGTGCCGCCCGCGCACGAACCGTTCATGCGCTGTTCGGGCGTGGGCTTCAGGTACGTGATCTTCGCGTCTTCGCCGCCGAGTTCGATGATGACGTCCGCGGCCGGGTATTCCTTGTCGATCGCCTCGGTTTCGGCGATGACCTCCTGCACGAATGGCACGTGCATGCTGTCGGCGAGCGCGAGGCCGCCGGAGCCGGTGATGGCCAGACGGATCGGCTCGTCGCCGCGGCCTCGGGTTTCGAGTTCCTTGTGGATGTCGACGAGCAGTCCCGCGACGGTGGCTCGCACGTTGGCATGGTGACGGCGATAGTCGGAGAAGATGGTGTCGGACAGTGAGTCGGATTGATCGAGCACCACGGCCTTGACCGTGGTGGAACCGATGTCGAGTCCCACGCGCAACGGCTTCGTATCGTGGCGGTCCGCCGCGGTATGTGCTTCGTTCACCATGTAAACCTCTTTAAGCTGCTTCCGGGGCATGAAATCATGGGTCTGCTCGCTGTTTCGCGGTTCGTCCGTCGCGGATGCGTGCCATCCCGTGGCGCATCCGATTCATGCGTTGCCCGGCCTCTCAGCTTTCATACTGTAGTCTGAAGCCCCGCCCAAGCAGCCGTCTGGGGAGCTGGGCCGGCGTGATTTATCTAACAGAGGAAGGCGGTAAACCCCGCACGTCTCCCCGCTTTGTCGGATTGCGGCCAAGGGACTGCCACCGTAACCGTCACTATGTTCGAGTCTTTACGGACACCGCTCGAACATAGTGACGGTTCAGCCACCCGAATCATCACTATGTTCGAGCCGCTCTCATCATCACTCGAACATGATGACGGTTGACGGTCGCAGGATCGCGTCTTCGTCGTCATCGCACCCGCCACCGCACTCATCGTCACCGTCATCACTGCACCCATCGTTGCTGCCATTACCGTATCCGCCACCGCAACCACGGCTGCGTCCATCACCACATCTGCCGTCGCAAGTTCAACATTTCGTAACTTTTGTGCACACAATGTCACAGCATGTCGTATGATATATCACGCAAATGTTTACGCAAACATCATCAATAAACGGAGTCAGACCTTCTACAAGCCTGACAAATAGAGGAAGAATATCGCATGTCAGAACAAACAGTGCCGTCTGCAGGCAACGGATCTGATAACGCAACCACATCCATGGAAATCGCCGAACACCAGCCCGCGTACGGCGTCACCAACGACCAGCAGCCCACGCTGCCCACCCGCCTCGGTGCAGGGCTCCTCGTCGGCCCGGCCTGCTGGATGCTCGCCTACGTCGGCGTGTCCGCAACGCTGCTGCCCGCCAAGTTGCAGATCCTCGCCCCCAGCCAGAAGGTCGCGCTCATCCCGCTGTTCTCGCTGGTCGCCATGATCGCCGCGACCATCTCCAACATCATCGCCGGCGCCCTGTCCGACATCACGCGTTCCCGCTTCGGCTCTCGCTCCCCGTGGATCGTGTGCGCGTCGATCGCGTGCGGCCTGTTCTTCGTATGGTTCGCGTTCGCCGGCTCGTGGCCGACACTGCTCGTGATCTGGACGCTGTACAACGTGGCGCTCAACTGCGTGACCGCCCCGATGATCGCCCAGATCTCCGACCGCATCGCCCCGCGCTGGCGCGGCACGATCTCCTCGTGCTGGGGCATCGGCATGGCCATCGGCAATTACGGCTCGGGCATCATCGCGTCGAGCTTCATCAAGGACAACGCGGCCATCTCGACCGGCGTGCTCATCTTCGCGCTCATCGCGGCCGTGGGCGGCGTCGTCTCGCCGATCATCATGCGCGAGCCGAGCAATCTGAACGCCGCGCGCGCCAAGTTCGACGCCGAGTCGATCAAACGCAACTTCATGTTCCCGACGAAGAACTGCCGCGACTACTACTTCGCGCTCGTCGGCAAGATGCTCATGGTGACCGGTCAGTACGTGATCGTCGGCTACCAGCTGTACATCTTCAGCGACTACATGAAGCTCGATGCGGACGGCCAGAACGCGGCATTGAAGATCATGTCGATGATCCTGATGGTCACTGGCATCGTGTTCTGCGTGATCGCGGGGCCCTTGGCCGACCGGTTCCACCGGCTCAAGCTGCCGGTCGCGATCACGACGATCATGCTCGGCGTGGGCGCGTTCTTCCCGTTCTTCGCAGCCGAACCGTGGACGATGTACGCGTACGCGCTGGTGGCCGGCATCGGCATGGGCGCGTACAACGCGGTGGACGGCGCGCTGAACGTGGCCGTGCTGCCCGATCCGAAGACCGCGGCGAAGGACCTCGGCATCATCAACATGGCGAACACGCTCGGCCAGATCTTCGGACCGGCCATCGCCGGCGCGATCCTGACGATCTCCGGCAACGACTACCGCTGGATCTTCCCGACCGAGACGATCATCTGCGTGATCGGCGGCCTGCTGATTCTCGCCGTCAAGCGCGTGAAGTGAGCGACGATCGGACGGATAGTCGCATATATGATGATGGCCCCGCACATCTTGCCATGTGCGGGGCCATCATCATATGTATTGCAGAGACGTTCGCAGATCGGTCACGACGACGACTGCGAGTCCTCGCCGGCCATGCGGTCCTTAAGGTAGATTTCGGGGATGTCGCGCTCCTGATCGTGCAGACCGGCCCAGATGACCGGTTTGCCGGCCTCAAGCGAGGCGGGGACGTCGAGGATGCGCTGGTTCCTCGAACCGCGGAACTGCAGCAGCGAATCATGCTGCGATTTGATGTAGCGGCCGTCGACGAGGATGTCGATCAGACGCAGCAGGTCAAGCTTGTCCGGCGTTTCGCCGGGACGCATGAGTTCCTCCCACGTGTAGCCGGTCCAGCACCAGATGTCCTTGGTCATCCCGAACTCGGCGCGGATGCGTTCGGCAAGCGGCACGAGCACCGGCGTGTTAAGCAGCGGTTCGCCGCCGAGGAACGTGATGCCCTGCACCCACGGGGCGCGAAGGTCGTCGATGATCTTGTCCTCGAGCCGCTGAGTGTATTCGTGGCCGGCCTGAAAGTCCCAGATGGACGAGTTGAAGCAGTCGACGCAGTGGAACGGGCAGCCGGACACGTACAGGGAGTTGCGCACGCCTTCGCCGTCGGTGACGATGAACGTCTTGTAGTCGGCGATCATCCGCTTGGACATGCGCCTTCCATCCCACTGCCCGGCCCGAGGATTGTTCGCCTCACCAGTCGGAATCGAAGGCCCCCGCCCCGTCTCCCCCGCCGCAAAATCATGCAACGTCGGCGTCTTATCCATCATCACTCTCCTACCCCTTCCGCTCCCGCCCAACCGTAACGTTGAGCGAAAACGAGCGTCCCGCTGGGGAAGCCGATACATGTTGCGAGACCGTAAGACTCGGCCGAGCGGCCTGGAGCGTGTCACGCAACATGTATCGGCTTCCCCAGCGGGACGCGGACACCTTTCGCGATATCAGTAGTTACTTGGCCTCTTCGAACCACTCGCGGGTCTGGCCGTCGGCCAGCGTCACGTGGCCGGTTTCGCCGCTCATGTGCTTGACGCGGTGCGAGATCTCCTCGTGGCGGCCGTGCACCATCGGACGCTGGACCGGGTTGCCGAGGTAGCCGCAGGTGCGCTTGGTCACGTTGCACTTGTCCGGGTCGGAGTTGCCGCATTCGGGGCACTTGAAGCCTTCGTCGGTCGGCTCGAAGTCGCCCTGGAAGCCGCACACGAAGCAGTGGTCGATCGGCGTGTTGGTGCCGAGGTAGCCGATGCCGACATTGTAGGCGTAGTCCCACACGGCTTCGAGCGCCTTCGGGTTGTCCTGCAGGCACGGGTACTCGCAGTAGTTGATGAAGCCGCCGGACGCGTAGTACGGGAAGTCCTTCTCGTAGTTGAGCTTCTCCATCGGGGTCGGCTGCAGCCACACCGGGTAGTGGAACGAGTTGGTGTAGAAGTCGTGGTCGGTCACGCCCTCGACGCGGCCGAACTTCTCGCGGTCCATGCGGTTGAAGCGGTCGGTGAGCGACTCGGCCGGCGTGGAGTACACGGAGTAGTGGTAGCCCTCCTGCTTGCTCCACTGCTTGCACAGCTCGTTCATGCGCTTGACGATCGAGAGCGCGAACTCCTTGCCTTCCGGATCCCAGCCGTGGTCGCGGATCCAGTTCTTGCCGTAGAACACGGCGGTCGTCTCCGCGAGTCCGATGTAGCCGAGCGAGACGGTGGCGCGCTCGTTCTTGAACAGCTCGTCGACGTTGTCGTTCGCGCCGAGACGGCCGAACGCGCCGAAGCGGAACAGGGTCGGGGCGTTGACCGGCGTGGCCTGCTTGCAGCGCATGATGCGGAACTGCAGGGCCTGGTGCGCGACTTCCATGCGCTCCTCGAACAGCTTCCAGAAGCGGTTCTTGTCGCCGTGGGATTCGAGCGCGATGCGCGGCACGTTGACGGAGACGACGCCGAGGTTCATGCGGCCGTCTTCCTCGTCCTTGCCGGTGGCGGGGTTGATCCAGCCCTGCAGGAAGGAGCGGCAGCCCATCGGCGCCTTGAAGGAGCCGGTGATCTTGACGATGTTCTCGTAGAACACGACGTCCGGGTACATGCGCTTGGTGGCGCATTCGAGCGCAAGCTGCTTCAGGTCGTAGTTCGGATCGCCCTTGTCGGCGTTCACGCCGTGCTTGACGGTGAACACGAGCTTCGGGAAGATGGCGGTGTGATGCTCCTTGCCGAGGCCACGGATGCGGTTCAACAGGATCGCGCGCTGGATTTCGCGGGCGAACCAGTCGGTGCCTAGGCCGAAGCCGATCGTCACGAACGGGGTCTGGCCGTTGGAGACGCGGTTGGAGTTGATCTGGTACTCCATCGTCTGCATGGCGTCGTAAATGGCCTTGCGGGTGCGGATCTTGGCGAGGATCTCGCGCTCCTGCTCAAGCTCGTCGACGTCGGTGTGGAACGGCGTGTCCATCGGCAGCGGCTCGCGGGAGCCGAAGTGCAGCTTGGTCGGCTCGTTCTTCTTCGCGTTCTCGACCTGACGGCGGGCGAATTCGACCGGCATGCCGTCGGGGATGGTCTCGCGGGCCTCTTCGAGGAACTTCTCGTAGTCCTTGCGCGCGTAGACGGCGAGGTGCTCGTCGGCGCGGTTGGCGGTCTGGCCGCCGTACTGGCTGGAGGCCACGTCCTTCATGATCTGCGTGATCTGCGTGGCGGCGATGGCGATGGACTTCGGGGAGGCCATCGGCGCGTTGCCGAGCGTGAAGCCGTTGGCGAGCATGTCCCAGAAGTTGGGCAGCGAGCAGTTGGACTGCGCGGTGAACGGCGAGTAGTCGGCGTCGTGGAAGTGGATGTCGCCCTTCATGTGCGCGTTGGAGACGGCCGGCGGCAGCATGTTGAACGCGGCGGCCTTGGAGACGGCGCCGGCGAGCAGGTCGCGCTGCGTGGCATACACGTTGGCGTCCTTGTTCGCGTTCTCGTGGATCAGGGTCGGGTCCTGGTTGATGAAGCGGGCGACGGCCTCGTTCACGTCGGTGGCCTTGGCTCGCTGGATGTCCTTGTCGAGACGGTAGTTGGTGTAGGCGCGTGCCACGTCGTACAGGTGCGCGTCGATAAGCGCGTGCTCGACGAGGTTCTGGATGTCCTCGATCTTGGCCGGGCCGTTGTAGCGGCCCTTGATCTCGCCTTCGACCTGGTTGGCGAAGCCGCGGATCATCTTCTCCTCTTCGGGTCCGATCTGCTTGTCGAGGTCGCCGAAGGCGGACTTCACGGCCTCGATGATGTTGATCGGGTCGAAGTCGACCACGCGACCGTCACGCTTCTCGACCAGCACCGCGCCCTTGGTGGCACGGGTGGTCGTCGAGGCGGTGTCCATCACCTGAGTTTCCATCTGAAATCCTTCCTGTCGTCTGGCTGTCCCGCCCGGTTTCCGCCGGCCGAGCCATGGCCGTTAAGTTTTAAGCCCTATGTACTGTACGGCAACCCCACCCCGATATCTAGTGTCGGCGCGCCGTGTTTCTCCTAAATATAGTGGTAAGTGGCAGAATCAAGCCGAAAGCGCAGTTGTGTGATTTACGTAACGAATTGCTCCCAGCGTGTCGCGCTCAAGCCCTGCGGGATCGCGCCGCGGCGCCCGGACGAATGCTGCCTGCCAGCGGGCCTTGTCCGTTATATAGGTGAATCTGGACTGTATGAACTGGGATATGGGAACCAACGCGCCGGCGCCGCAGCCGCTCGACCAACTGCCGCGACTGGCCAGCGAAACGACCGCGGAACGGCCGTGGCCGGTGTCGGTGCTGAGCCAGAAGTTCCACACCGCCGTGGAGAAGTGGCCGTCCGCGTGGATCTGCGGTCAGATCACCGAAATCAACACGCGCCGCGCCGGTTCGGCGTATCTGACCGTGCGCGACGACTTCGAGGACATCGCGATCTCCGTGTCCGGCTGGCGCGCGTTCGCCGCGCAGGCCGCTGCGTTCCGGCAGGGCGACCGCGTGGTGATCCACGGCAAGGCCGACATCTGGGTCAAGCAGACCCGGTTGAGTTTCATCGGCGATGAGATCCGCAAGATCGGTTCGGGCGGAGGGCTCAAGGAGCAGATCGACGAGCTGCGCAAGAAGCTCAAGGGCGAAGGACTGTTCGACGCGGACCGCAAGGTGCCGCTGCCGGAGTTCCCGTCGTGCATCGGCCTGATCTGCGCGCCACAGGCCCGCGCGGAGGGCGACGTGATCACGAACGTGAACCTGCGCTGGCCGTCCGTGCGGTTCAAGGTCGTGCATGCGCACGTGCAGGGACCGCAATGCCCGCCCGACATCGTGGCCGCGATCCGCAGACTGGACGAGGATCCGGATGTGGACGTGATCATCGTGGCCCGCGGCGGCGGCGCGTTCGAGGATCTCATCGGATTCTCGGACGAGTCGGTTGTGCGCGCGGCCGCGGCCTGCGTCACGCCGATCGTCTCGGCGATCGGGCACGAGGACGACTGGACGCTGATCGACCTGGCTGCCGACCTGCGCGCCTCGACGCCGACCGACGCAGCAAAGAAGGTCGTGCCGGACGTACGTGAGCAATGGCAGCTGATCGACAACGCGATCCATCGGGCGCGCATGCGCATCGAGGCACGGGTCGAAGGCGAGATCCGACTGGTCGAGGGATATGCGAACAGGCCGAGCCTGACTCGACCGTTGACGATGCTCGAACCGCATCAGCGGTTCCTTGACGACGCCCGACGGCGCATGGACATCGGCCTGACTCGCATCGTGGACGACGCAAGCCTGACGGTCGAGAAGCTGCACGCCAGTCTGACCGCGCTGAGCCCGCAATCGACGCTCGACCGCGGCTATGCGGTCGTGCAGGCGGCCGGCGGACATGTACTCGACGATCCCGCTGCCGTCTCGAGTGGCGACCCGTTGACCATCACCTTGAAGCACGGGCCGCTCAACGCCACCGTCTCCTGAACCGTGTGCCCCCGACTCCCGCACAAGGAGACGTCAGCGAAACCGACCCGGGCGGATACGCCCACCATTACACAAGGAATTCACCATGACCGACAAGACCAATAAGACCACCGCCGCCACCTCCTCCCTGACCGACAAGGAGCGCGAGGCCATCGCGCAGATGCCCTACGAGGAGGCTCGCGACAAGCTCATCCAGGCCGTGCAGGCGCTCGAGGCCGGCGGCCTCAACCTCGACCAGTCGATGCGCCAGTGGGAGATCGGCGAGGCACTCGCCAAGCGCGCGCAGAGCCTGCTGAACGACGTCAGGGCGAAGCTCGACGCGGCACAGGCCGAACAGGCCACCAGCGCGGATACCGCTGGAACTCAGTCCAATTTGGACTGAGTTCCCTTCGCGACTCGCTACCGCGGCCGCTCACTTCGCCTACAGACGCTGCGCGTCCGCTTAACGGCTCAGCCCAGTCCAATCTCGACTGAGTTCCCTTCGCGACTCGCTACCGCGGCCGCTCACTTCGCCGGTTCCACCGCGATCGTGGCGAGCAGTGCCGCGTGATCCGAGCCGGCGATCCTGCGAACCTGCATCTGCCCGGCCACGATGCCCTGGTCGAGCACGATATGGTCGATGCCCGCGAACAGCGGCAATGGGGACTTGTCGGCCGGCCACGTGAACGTGAAGCCATGGCCGGATTGCCATGCGGCGTCCGTGAACCGGTCGCCGAGAAACATGCGGAACGGAGTATGGTCAACGGTCGCGTTGAAATCCCCCATGAACACGTACCTCGCATCGGTGTGCGAGCGCATCAGCGCCAGCTCGTCCAGCGACCGCTTCCACTGCGCCCAGTATCCCGGCGTCGGCGAGGTCGTGTGCACGGACACGAACCGTATCGGCATCTCCTGCGCATCATCCCCGACGAATGTCACGGTGCCGCCCGGCATGAACGATGCGCTCGAATTGACGTCGTCGTCGGCCGGATCCTCCAGCGGGGCCGCCGACCACAGTCCATTGCCGTACACGCCGTCCGACGTGGACACCTGCGAGTACGGCAGATAATCCTTGATGCCGGCCTCATCGAGCGCCGCCACGAAATCGTCGCTTGTCTCCTGCAACGCGAGCACTTCGACGCGCTGGTCGCGCACCAGTTCGACGATGGCGGCCGCATCCGCACGTCCCTTATAGACGTTACAGGTCATGACGCGGGCATACCGGTCGCCGGTGTTCGCCGACGCTCCCGACACCGCCCGCCCGGCCTCGGCCGGCAATGCGGCTGACGCGCGGAAGAACGGGTACTGCCACCACACCTGTACGGCGAGACACAGCACCGCGATCAACGCCGCAACCCAGCGCCGGCCCAGCAAAGCCAGTACCAGAGCCAACACCGCGACCAACGCAAACCACGGCGTGACGGCTACAAGCACCGGCACGTACGGCAACGCCTGCATGTCGGCAGGCAACATGCGCGCGGCCGTGCTCACGACCGCCGCCACCGCCAGCAACCATGCGATCCATCCCATGACCCGAACACGCCACGCCGGCGACTGGCGGACCGGCTTTCGAACCGGCTTGCGGATTTGTTTCCTCTGCTTCACACGCACGGCGACCACTGTAACGGATATGCCCGGCCGCCATCGCGTCATTGCCGATCATCGCCACGATTTTTCCATTCCTTTCACGAATTCGAGGCACGCGTGACGCAATGCCGCCGGCACCATGTACAATGGACACTTGCGCCTTGGTAGCTCAGGGGATAGAGCACCGCTCTCCTAAAGCGGGTGTCGTCGGTTCGAATCCGATCCAGGGCACCATCGAAGGGCTTGGAATCCGCATGGTTCCAAGCCCTTCGCATATGCATTCGCCGCGATCATGAACGGCATCGCGTTTTGCCTGCGAATCGCCCGCCGCGACCGGCGGCGAAGAGCCGGCCACGCTTTCGGTCCACTCCCGTTTTCGGCCGTACCATACCGTTCAGCGAACGGATGCGCTAGGGTGGTCAGTGACCGATGTCACGCACACGGCCTGATGCCGTCGAGGGGCACGGGGCAGCCGTTCCCCCGCACGGCAGGGACCGGAAAGGAAGGTCGACGATGACTGACGAACAGCAGGCGCCGCACGCGATCGCGCATTGCGGTTCCGTTTCCGCACTCACGTTGGGATTGCCCGCGACGACGGCGATCCCGGAAGCCAAATCCAGACTGCCGAAGGCGATGTTCGTCGGCCGCGCGCAGATCTCCGCGAAACTGCGGCAGCGTCTGACCAGCGACATCGAATCCATCACGATGCTGGCGCTGCTCAGGGCGTCCAACACCGCTCTTGCCTCGGGCACGCGCGTGCCGGAGATCCTGGTGATCGGCCTGAGGCTCGCGCCGAAGGCCACCACCGTGCCCAGTGAAGTAATCGATCTGATCGCGGCCCAACGCAAGTCCGGCATCGTGTTCGCCGTGGTGCGCGAGGCGACGCATGCCGGCGAGTCCCGCGAGGAATGCGCGATCGCCGTGCGACGCGCGTTGCCGGGACGGGCCGGCCATCTGCCCGTGCACGAGGTGTTCGCCGACGAGTGGCGGCCGGCCGGCGAGGCGAGGCTCGACACGGATGCCGTCGCGAAGAGCGGAACGGATGCATCCGTCGACGATCTGTGGTCGTCGCTGTGCGCTCAGGTCATCCTCGGCACGACGGACGGCACCGATCTGGACGCGCGCATCGTGCGCCGCGCGCAGATCGGCCAGTTGGAGATGACGATAGACAAGCTGGCCCGCGACCACCAGCGGGCCAAGGACGCCGACCAGCGCAACGAGATCTTCGCGAAGCTGCACAAGGCCCGGCAGCAGCTGGAGGAATTGCGCGCCCAGTAACCCACGCCCTCGAAGCATGCGTGGAGGCTGCTCTGGCCAGACATTCCGCAAAGGGAGCGGCCCACCACGCATCGTGGAGCGGATTGCGTCTGACATCGTTTGCTTGACGGTTGGTAACTAAGACACGCCGAGTGTGAACGCTCCCAGCATACCAACGGCGACGTTTTGACGGCATCCTAAGCGCAAATCGTCCGCATCGTCTCACGCAACCGTTATCATTCCAGTGTCTAACAGGCATAGGAACAATCAAAGGAGAGCCATGTCCACCCTCGCCGTCGATATCGGAGGAACCAAGATCGCCGCGGCCGTGTGCGATGAAAACGATGCCATCGTCCAGCGCTGGCGCGTCCCCACGCCGATGAACGCCGACGCGATCAACGAGAACATCGCCAAGGTCTACCGCGAAGCCACCGCCGCCGGCCACGACATCAAGGCGATCGGCGTCTCCGCCGCCGGCAACGTCGGAGCGGATCGCAAGACCATGACCTTCGCCGCGAACATCCCGGCGTGGATCAACTACGACCTGTCCGAGCATATCGGCGCGCTCATCGACCACGCGGTGCCGGTCGTCATCGAGAACGACGCGAACTGCGCCGGCTGGGGCGAGTACGTGCATGGCGCCGGCCAGGGCAGCAAGAACATGGTGGCGCTGACCGTGGGCACCGGTCTCGGCGGCGCGATCGTGATCAACGGCGAGCTGTACCGCGGCTCCTTCGGCATGGCCGCCGAGATCGGCCACCTGCCGATGGTCCCGGATGGCGACCACTGCGGCTGCGGCCTGCGTGGCTGCGCCGAACGCTACACCTCGGGCACTTCGCTCGAGAACTTCGCCAAGTCGGCCGTGCGCCGCCGCCCGCAGGACGCCAAGCGTCTGCTGGAGCTGTGCGACGGCGACATCACCAAGCTCGAGGGCCCGATGGTCTCGCAGGCCGCCCAGGAGGGCGACGTGCTCGGCCTGTACGCCTTCAACAAGATCGGCGAGTGGCTGGGCCGCACGATGGCCGCCACCGCGGCGGTGCTCGATCCGGACATCTTCGTGATCGGCGGCGGCGTGGTCGCCGTCGGCGACATCCTGCTCGAGCCGGCGCGCTACAACTACGCCCGCTTCCTCGAAGGCAGCGCCTACCGCGGCCATGCGAAGATCGTCGCCGCCACCGCCGGCCAGGACGCCGGCCTGATCGGTGCGGCGAACCTCGCCCTGCGCTAAGCGTCCGCATGGCAGCTCATGGCTGGTTCCCGGGATCTCACACGGAAAATCCCGGGAACCGGCCATGATCGTTTTTTCGCACGAAACGGCGGTATTCCGGGATATCGCAATGTGCGAATGTGCATATATGTCACTTTTCCGGTTCCCGGGACCGGTAAGGCCGATCCCGGGAACCGACACGCACTGACGTCACACCCTTTTCCCCCGAACTAAGGTGGTAGGCATGAAGATTCTGTTCGTGTGCACCGGCAACATCTGCCGTTCCCCGATGGGCGAGCTGCTGCTCCCCCACTACATCAACGATCCGTCGATCACCGTGGACAGCGCCGGCACCCGCGGCCTTGCCGGCCACGCGATCGACCCGTCCAGCGCGAAACTCATGGAACAGGCCGGCATCGACCCGAGCGCGTTCCGTTCCAAACGCATCACGCCGCAACTGGCCGATTCTGCCGATCTGATCTTCTGCTTCGAACCGCACCAGCGTCAGGACATCGCCACGATCGCGCCACGCGCAGGCCGCCGCACGTTCCTGCTGCCCGATTTCGCGAACATGTGCGCCTACTGCGCCAATCAGGGGTTCATCATCGGTTCCACTCGCCAGGAACGGCTGGAATCGGTGATCGACAACGCTTCCATGATCCGCCCGATGCTGCCCGCCCCGATCTCGATCGAGGACCCTCACCGCAAGGACTTCCCGGTGTTCCAGAAGGCGTACGACCAGATCTGCCAGGCCCTGACCATCATCGCCAAGGCCACCGAATAACAATCCTTCGCGCCCCTGCGTATCCCGTCCACCGTCTGTCCGCGCCCGTCCATCGCCGTACCAGGCAGACGATGGACGGGCATATCCTCCGTTACGGCAGATCCATGAAGCCGGTGGACTTGAGATAGTTCTTGCCGGCTGTGATGTCGTACTGGATCAGCCGGTAGTCCTCCAACAGCTGTTTGGTCTCCTCGTCGAAATCGGACTCGGCCATCGGCTTGCCGTCGGCATCAAGGTAGATGTTCTGGCCTTCCGGAATCCGGTCCCAACCCTGGATCGAATTGACCACCGGCGGCTCCATCGCGGAGATCTTCGCATGCATCTCGGTCAGGAACGCGAGATACGGCGACACCTTCGCATCCATATGCTCGGCCGCCTGTGCCACGAAGAAATTCGGCGACGAGTAGGCGTCGTTGTCGATGTCGGTGCCCTGCGAACCGCTCGCCTTGTTCGACCAGATGAAATAGTCGGTCAGATGCAGCGCGAGCGAGTTGTTCGTGTCCGCGCTGGCCGTCTCGTAGATGCCGGGCAGATGGTCGCCGTAGAAGACGACCGTGACCGGCTTGTCGAGCTTGTCGAGTTCGTCGAGGAACGCGGCAGTCGCCTCGTCGGTCAGGCTCGCGCCCTTCTGGTACGTTTCGATCGACTTCGTCTCGTCCTTCTCGAGCGGTTGCGACGGATCAGTCGATTCGGCCGTAAAATCGTTGTCGGAGTACCAGTTGTTGTACGGCATGTGGTTCTGCATCGTGATGATCTGGATGAACTGGTTCTCGTCCGTCTTCGAGATCTCCTCGAGCGCGCTCCGGTACGTCGCCTCGTCGGACACGTACGGCGACTCGTCGATCTTGTCCTGGTACTTGATGATGTCGTTGCCCTTGCCGTCGCCGGTCAGCGTATAGAAATGCGAGAACCCGAACTTCTGATAATTCGTCTGGCGCGAGTACATGGACGATTCGTACGGATGGAACGCCTCGGAGAACTTGGCCGCGCCCCACATCTGGTTGATCGTCGGCGTCCAGTGCTCGCTCGGCACAAGCTGCTGGTACGGGCTCGACAGCGACGAATCGAAGTTCGCCATGCTCAGGCCGCTCAGGCCCATATACTCGAGGTTCGCGG
The DNA here is from genome assembly GCF_019331715.1 of Bifidobacterium simiiventris. Lineage (GTDB taxonomy): Bacteria > Actinomycetota > Actinomycetes > Actinomycetales > Bifidobacteriaceae > Bifidobacterium > Bifidobacterium simiiventris. Next base: position 26,977 of record NZ_JAHBBG010000002.1, on the reverse strand, counting down.
TGCCGCCGCCGTACCCGGACGAGAACATGAGGCCGGATGTGGTGCCGCTTTTGATCTTGCGGATGTTCGGCATGGAGTCCTTGTTGACCTTGAGGCCGGGTACGCGCGACGGGTCGGAGAACGATTCGCTCAGCACGTAGATCACGGTCGAATCGGTCATGTCCGCAGAACGGTTCTCATTGATCGTCTCGGCCTCGCCCGCGTACTTCTTGGCGAGCGCCTGCATCGTCTCCTCGCTGTAGTTCGCGGGCTTTTCCATGATGCGCGGGTTGAGCTGGCGCGTGAACGAGACGAGCGGGCCGTTGCGTTGCGCGTCGTAGACGGAATCCCACATACTCGGTTTGTCGCCCATCACGGTGGCGAACGACTTCGCCCACGAGCCAACGGTGCTCACCTGCATCGTGTACAGGGTGAAGAACATGCCCGGCAAGAGGATGAGCAGCAGACGCACCGTGAAGCCCAGTCCGCGGTTGTCGAAGCGGATCAGTCGGCCGTTGCGTCCGTCCATGCGGTACAGCAGGTAGCATACGAGCGCCACGCCCACGAAGATCGAGCTGGCGCCGATGATCGTCCAGTGGGCCCCGGGCGGCATGAAGCTCAGCAGGTTGCCTTTATCGGCCTTGAGGAAGTTCAGGTCGCTGGGCAGCACGGCCTCGTAGCGGATCTGCACCTTGAAATGCTCGATGACGGCGATGACGATCGCGATCGCGAGGAAAATCGGTGTGGCGATCCAGAACCGGTTGATGAGCATGAGCAGGATCAGATAGATGACGCCCCACAAGATGAGGTTGAGCACGAGCACGAAGTTGTGGCTGAGCCACATCTTGGTGACGAATCCCCATCCGACGGTGGGGCTGGAAAGCTTGACGCGGGTGCTTTTGAGCGACACGCCCCATTGCAGTGCGGCGACGGCGGCGAGATCGAACAGGACGAAGAAGATGGCGTACAGCCAGCCGGGGAACGGCTTGCTGCGGAATTTGAACCACCGGCGTTCGTTGCGTTCCGCCTGCTCGTCAGACTGGTCGTCGTCCTGCGCGTCATCCGCGGCAGCGTCGTTCCCGTCGGTCGCGTCAGCGGTATCGGGCATGGTGCCGGCCGTCGATGGCTCCACGTGGGGGCGCTCCCCCTTGCGGGCGATCCACAGTTCCTCGATCTCATCGTCGTTTACAGCGTGTTTGTTGTCGTTGGTCATAAACCTGCACTTCACGAGTAGTTTCACTGTCTGCTTGCTTCGCGGTCAGCCGTCATCGGGATCGGGCGCCTCGCCCTCCTGGCCCCATGCATGACGGCATATCGCGTCTATTGTCCTCGCCGTTGCTGACAAAGCGCGCATGGCGCATGCGATGTTCACGATTGTTTCGTGTTTCGCCCGGCGTATGCGAGACATCGATCGTATCGACCGGCATACGCGCGCCGATATCGTCCCCGCGGCGGATTTGCGCTTGCAGATTCGCCGCCTACACTATCGCGGTTGGATCATGCATGGGGAGGCACGATATGGAGGAGTTGACAGCTTGGATGCGTTCGTTAATGTCGGTCGGGCTGGTCTCGGGACCGGTGCCGTCGACGGCGTTCGCGCTGGGCGCGGTCGGGCTCGTATCGCTGGTCGTATGGCAGATGCTGCGTGACGACAGGAAGGCTTTGCTCATGCAGGCTGCCGTCGCGCTCGGTTCGGGCGCGCTGGGACTGCTGGCGGCATGGCTGATCTCCGACGGCATCATGGTGTTCGGCGTTTCCTTGGGCTGGCCTGTGATATTCACGGCCGCCGCAGGGTGCGCCGCCATGGGATTCGCGGTCGCGACGGCGGTGCAGGCACATGGTGTACGCCGCGCGCTCTCGGCGCTTATGGTGCCGATCCTGCTGGTCTGCACGGGCTTGCGCATCGACGCGATCTACGGCGAATACCAGACGATCGGCTCGTTGTTCGGATACACGCCGTACCGGTCGGTCGACTCGGCCGGACTCAAAGACGGCTCGATGAGCGTGGCCCGGTGGCGCAGGCTGGCGGCGGATGACGATTTGCCGTCCATGCCGGCACACGGCAAAACGTATTCGCAGCATATCGGCAATGAGCGCTCCGGTTTTCAGGCGCGCGACGCGCTGGTCTGGCTGCCGCCGGCAGCGTTGAGCACAACTCCGCCGCGACTGCCGGTGCTGATCCTGCTCGCCGGCCAGCCGGGCAGCCCGGGGCGTGCGATGTCGGCCAGCGGCATCACCGCGCTGCTCGACGACTATGCCGCCGAGCATGACGGTCTTGCTCCGATCGTTGTCTCTCCTGATCAGAACGGTGCGGACACGATCAACAGCCTGTGCGCCGACACAACGAAACATGGCAAGGCGGAAACGTATCTGACAGGCGATGTGCCGGCTTGGATTCGAGCCCACCTTCCGGTGTCCGCGAAAGCCGCGGACTGGGCGATCGGCGGGTTCTCGCAGGGCGGCACCTGTTCGACGCAGCTGGCGCCGCGCCATCCGGAACTGTTCGGCACGATGATCGCCGTGGACGGCGAGATCGCACCGACCGACGGCAGCGTGGACCACATGGTCACCACGTATTTCGGCGGCGACAGGCGGGCCTACGAATCTCAGGTTCCGGCGAACGCGATCGCCGCGCATGCGCCGTCCGATCAGGCGGCGGTGTTGGCGGCCGGCGAGAACGACAAGACGTCACTCGCCAATGTGCGCACGATCGGCGCGGCGGCGCGCAAGGCCGGCATGGACACGGTCACACTGGAGGTTCCCGGCACCGGGCATGACTGGCATGCGGTGAACGCGACGCTTCAGGCGGCCCTGCCGTGGTGGTGCGCGCGGATCGGATTGGGAAGGACGGACAAGACATGGTCGGACTACACGAGACTGAAGGTGATTCGATGAGCGTATCGACAGATATCAATCCGGCACAGCCGGCACAGCCGCAGCCGGAGCCAGTGAAACAACCGCCGGAACCCGGGGCGCGCAACGGCGCATCCACCGGCGGCCGCACCGGACGTCGCGCCTGGCCCAGCAAGCAGTACTCCCCCGCCCTGCGCGCGCTGTTCGGCGACGTCCGCAGCTGGATCATGGCGCACCTGCTTTCGGTCTGGTTCGCCGCCACGTTCGCGGTCTGCAACGTGGTCGTCTGGATCATCGCCGCCATGCTCGGTCATGGACTGCCGCTGACCGAACTGGCCACGTCGATGGGCGAGTTCAGTTTGTCGAAGCTGCTCGCGACGCTGCTGCTGGCTCGAGGCGTGTTGCAACTGCTGATCGACGTCGTCCTGCTGCTGGTCATGTTGTCGCTGTCGGAACCGCTGTTGGGACGTGTCCGCATGCTGTTGGTCGGCGCCGTGTCGACGCTGGCCGGCACGGTGCTTGGACTGTTGCTGTGCGCCGGTTTCGCGGCGCTGATGCAGGGCACGCCCGTCATCGACCGTGTTCGGTTCGTGCTCAGTCCGCTGACGCTTGGCGTGGGCATGCTGATGGCGGCGAGCGCGTTCAGCCGGCCGCTGTGGAGGCGGCGTATGAGGCTGATCGGCTACGCGTCGATCTTCGCCGTGCTGCTGTTCAGCGGCAATCCCGGCAACTACTGCATGCTGGCGGCCGCACTGACCGGTCATCTGATCGGCTCGCTCATGGTGCGGCGCTCCGGTGCCGCCACGTCGCACATCGATCCGATGCATTGGCAGTTGAACACGTCGTTCGAGGCTCGTCGCATGTTCGCCGCGTTCGCGCTGGTGCTCGCGCTCGGCCCGATCCTCGCGATCACCTCGCCTACGCATGTCGGACCGTTGAGCTCGCTTGGCCTGATGCTCAGCCCGGCCGACCCGGATACCACCCGTCTGGCCGCATGTCTGGCAGGTGCCGCGCATCGCGGATGTTTCTTCCAGTTCGATCTGTTGCGCACCTCGATGCCGGGCGCGATCCTGCGTTCGCTGCTGCCGACCACGGTGATGGTCATCATGGCGTGGGGGCTGTATCGTGGCCGCCGGCTCGCCGCTTGGGTGACGGCCCTGTGCAATCTGGGCGCGGCCGCGCTGACTGTCGTCTATTATCTGGTCATGCCGCTGGCGTTCGCCCCGGACGGTCTGGCGTCATTGACCCGCCACGGGGCGATCATGGCATGTCTGGCGAACGCGCTGCTGCCCGTCGCGTTCGCCGCCGCGCTGCTCATGTCGCTGCATCATTTCCCGATTCGTACCGATGCCCGGCGGCTGCGGCGGGGATTGATTTCGATGCTGGCCGCATTGCTGACCTGTGTAGTCGTCTATCTCGGGTACGGTCTGCTGTGGCCGGGCGAGTTCAGCCCATCGGCCACGTTGCCCGATCTGCTGGCCGAATTGCCGGGCCGGTTCATTCCGATCGGGTTCCTGAGCCGCACACGCCTGCGGTTCATGCCGCTGACAGTACCTGCGTCCGTGGTGTATCAGGGCGTCGGTTTTGTGTTCTGGGCGGTGGTGCTGATCGTATGCGTACGTTGGCTGCGCGATGTGCTCGTCATCGACGACCGCGCGCGACATCAAGCCGGCGCATTGGTCGAGCACGACGGCGAATCGATGAGTTTCATGACCACGTGGGAAGGTAACCGATACTGGTATTCCCCGACCGGCCGTTCCGCTGTGGCGTACCGCGTGGTCAACGGCATCGCCCTGACCTGCACCGGCCCGTTCGGCGAGAGCAGCGAATGGTTGAGCGATCTGCGCGAGTTCGCACGGTTCTGCGCGGCGCATTCGTGGTCGCCGGCGTTCTATGCAGTGCATCGCGAACAGCGAGACGCGCTGGTGGCCGCCGGCTGGTATTCGCTTGAAGTGGGCGGCGAGATGGTCGTCGATCCGCGCACGTGGAAGACAACCGGCAAGAAATGGCAGGACATCCGCACGGCGATCAACAAGGCGAAGCGCGACGGCATCGTGGACGTGCTCACGACGTTCGATGACGCCGGTGCGGACGTGCGCGAGCAGATCGAGGAGATTTCCGAGCAGTGGGCCGGACAGAAGGCGCTGCCGGAGATGAAGTTCACGCTGGGCGGTGTCGAGGAGCTGCGCGACCCGCGCGTGCGGATCCTGTATGCGGTCGACGAAAACGGACTGGTGCTGGGCGTCACCAGTTGGCTGCCGACGTGGCGCGATGGCCGGATCGTCGGCTGGACGTTGGATTTCATGCGGCATCGGACCGATTCCCCGAACGGCGTCATGGAGTTCCTGATCGCGCGCATGGCCGAACGCCTGCGTGACGAGGGACAGGATGATCCGGACCGCGCGGTCGAGTTCATGAGTCTGTCGGCCGCGCCGCTGGCCGGCATGAATCCCGACCGAGACAATACAGACGGAACCGGGCACACCGATACCGGCACGGCGATGCTGCAGCACGCGTTGCAGATCGTGGCCGACTGGATGGAGCCGGCGTACGGTTTCCATTCCCTGTTCAACTTCAAGCGCAAGTTCCAGCCGAGCGAGGAGCCGGTGTATGTGTGCTATCCCGATCCAGCCGCCCTGCCGCAGCTGGGGCTTGCGGTCATGCGCGCCTATGTACCGTCCGTGAGCGTGTCCGAGGCCCTGGCCATGCTCAAGACCCTGCAACGGTGACGGATCCGGGCCGTTCGTTTCGCGTCTTTCCGACTCGCCGCGGCCATGTGTATCACGATCGGCGCATGGCCGCGGCATCCGTCAGGCTCACACCGCTATCGCGGTGGCGTAGCCGAGATGCATGAATTCGGGGACCTTATACCATTTGACCGGGTAGCCGGCGCCGTGGGCGCAGAACACCGAGTCCGGGGTGTTGTCGAGATCGGATTCGGGATCGTATGCACTCTCGCGGATCACCTCGTCCGCGTTATGACATGGCCGGTAGCCGCCGAATGTGCACGACAGGCGTCCGAGCCCGTGCGTGTAGGCGTTCACGTCCATCGCGTAGTCGCGCATTTCGGATACCGGGCAGTCGCCGGTCAGCGTCGCGTAGTCGCCGTCGATATCGGCCGGGTCGAACGTGCCGGCCATGCGCTGGATGTCGGCCATCGCGCGGCCGACCATATCCTGCGGGATTTCCAGTCGGAACCGGTACCACGGTTCGAGCAGCCGGCACCAGCCCTGCTCGATCGGACGATCGTCGCCATCGTTCGCAGCGGTGGTTCGGCCGTCGGACATGCCAGCGTTGTCATCGTGGGCCGCCGCGGAACCGATACCATCCGAAGCCGTATCTTCGGCATCGGAACCGTATCCGGACACGTTGCCTTCGGCCCGCGCCATCATCAGGCCCTGACGCACGGCCCGGTATGTGGCCTGCCGGAAATCGCCGCCCTCCGTGTGCTTTTCATGGGCGCGCCCCGCGACCAGCGTGAGCCGCATATCGGTGATCGGCGAGCCGGTGAGCACGCCCAGATGCTCCTTCTCCGCCAGATGGGTCAGGATCAGCCGCTGCCAGTTGCGCGCGAGCTCGTCGACGCTCACCGCGCTTTCGAACCGCAGTCCGCTGCCGGGTTCCAGCGGTTCGAGCAGGATATGCGCCTCGGCGTAATGCCGCAGCGGCTCGAAATGGCCGACGCCTTCGACCGCATGCGTGATCGTCTCACGGTACAGGATGCCGCCCGGCCCGAATTCAACGTCCAGCGAGAACCGGTCGTGCAGGATCTGCTGGACGATCTCCAGCTGGACCGCGCCCATGAGCTGCACGTGGATCTCCTGCAGTCGCGGCACCCACACCACATGCAGCAGCGGATCCTCGTCATCCAGTTGCTGCAATGCCAGCAGACATTTGTGGACATCGTTGTCACCGGGCAGCAATGTATACGTCAGCACCGGCTGCAGGCTCGGGCTGGCGGCGTCACGCTCACGGCCCAGTCCCTCGCCGGGGAACGTGCACGTCAGGCCGGTCACCGCGCAGATCGAGCCTGCCGGCGCCGATTCGACGGTCGTGAATTTCGCGCCGGAATACACGCGCACCTGATCGATCTTCTCACTCCAGCCGTCCCCGGCGTCCGCATCGCGGCCGTCGTGCATGGCGTCCGGCGCCCCGTCGCCGTTCAAGCCGCCGTCGACCATCGTCTTCGCTTTCAGTTCGCCGCCGGTCACCTTCAGCCACGTCAGCCGGTTGCCCTGCGCGTCGTGCGAGATCTTGTACACGCGGGCGCCGAACGATTCGGGCGCGGCATCATAATCCGGTTCGCGCGCATACCGTTCGAATCCGGCCAGGAACGCGTCGATGCCGTCCATCTTGAGCGCCGAACCCCAGAAACAGGGGAACAGTTTGCGCTCGGCGATCATGCGCCGGATGTCGTCGAGCGGTATCATGCCGTCCGTCAGCAGCGCGTCCGTCGCCACCTCGTCCTGCATCGCGACGTCCTCGCTCGTCTCGGGGGTCGCCGCGGCATCCTCGAAATCGGTCACGCCGTCGCCGAACCGGTGCTTGAGCTGCGCCAGCAACGCCGCACGGTCCGCGCCGGGCGCATCCATCTTGTTGACGAACAGGAACGTGGGCACCCGGTATCGCGCGAGCAGCCGCCACAGCGTCTCCGTATGCCCCTGCACACCGTCCGCGCCGGAGATGACGAGCACCGCATAGTCGAGCACCCGCAGCGTGCGTTCGGTTTCGGCCGCGAAATCGACGTGGCCGGGCGTGTCGAGCAGGGTGAGTTCGAGGTCTCCGGACTCGATGACGGCCGGTTCGCTGAAGATCGTGATGCCGCGGGCGCGTTCCATCACGTTGGTGTCGAGGAACGCGTCGCCGTGATCGACGCGGCCGAGCTTGCGAATCGTACCAGTGGAGTACAGCAACGCCTCGGACAGCGTGGTCTTGCCCGCGTCCACATGCGCGAGAATGCCTGCGACGATGTGCTTCATGCCGTTCCCGAACTCCTTTGCCTCGCCCATACGGCCTGCCGGCCGCGTGACGCCGCACCATATGATCCATGATCCACGACCTGTTCCGCGGCCTGTCCGGCCATTACCCCACCAGCATACCCATCGTCGTGCGCCGGTCGCCCGCATGCCTGTATGATGATGATTCGCCCACGCGTCACGGCACGGACCGCACGATGCTGCACCCGCGCGACGGACGGCGGTGTTCGGCATTATCACAAAGATATGGAGACACGACGATGACCATGCAGCTGCCCGACAATTACGTGGTGCTCGATCTGGAGACGACCGGCATCAGCTGGCAGCGCGACACGATCATCGAATTCGGCGCGGTCAAAGTGCGCGATCGCAAACCGGTCGCCACGTTCCAGCAGCTCGTCAACCCGATGAGGCCACTGCACTGGCGCATCACGCAGCTGACCGGCATCACCGACGACATGCTTGAGCCGGCCCCCGATCTAGACGACGTGCTTCCTGTGTTCCTCGACTGGTGCGGCGACGACGTGCTGATCGGGCACAACATCATCCGTTTCGACATCCGGTTCATCGCCGCCGCGGCGGATCGTCTGCTGCACCGGCCGGTGCCGAACCGCGTGATCGACACGTTGGAGATGAGCCGGGCGATGTTCCCCGACGAACGGCACCACCGGCTGCTCGACCTGATCCAGCGGTTCGACATCGCCGATGTGGAGGAACATCGTGCGCTGGCCGATGCCGAGCAGACGCGCATGTGCTTCGAATGGATGCGCGATCACGACCGCTGATCGTGGAGTTGCGCGCGGTGTCCCGGACGCCGCGCAACGTAAACGATATGTGAATTCCACTATCCGACTATTGACAACACGCGTGTCTCGATTAAGGGCTTGAATAGAGTCATGGCAGAAATGAGATCCGCGAAACTGATGAATGGGCGCGTATTCGCGGGCGCCCGAGCCCTCTACCGAGCCGCCGGTGTCGACGGCAAGGATTTCGGCAAGCCGATTATCGCCATCGCCAATTCGTTTGACGAGTTCCTTCCCGGCCACGTGCACCTCAACAAGGTCGGACGCATCGTCTCCGAGGCGATCAAGGAGGCCGGCGGCATCCCGCGCGAGTTCAACACAATGGCCGTGGACGACGGCATCGCCATGGGCCACACCGGCATGCTGTACTCCCTGCCGTCCCGCGACATCATCGCCGACACGGTCGAATACCAGGTGAACGCGCACTGCGCCGACGCGCTGATCTGCATCCCGAACTGCGACAAGGTCGTCCCGGGCATGCTTATGGCCGCGCTGCGCCTGAACATCCCGACGATCTTCGTCTCCGGCGGCCCGATGGAGGCTGGCACCACGGTACTGGCCGACGGCACCGTCAAGAAGAACACCGATCTGATCTCCGTCATGTACGCGTCCGCCGACGACAACATCTCGGAGGAGGATCTGCTCAACTACGAGAAGACCGTGTGCCCGACCTGCGGTTCGTGCGCCGGCATGTTCACCGCGAACTCGATGAACTGCCTCACCGAGGCGATCGGCCTGGCTCTGCCGGGCAACGGCACGATCCTGGCCTCGCACGGTTTCCGCAAGGAGCTGTTCCGCAAGGCCGCGCGCGAGATCGTGCACATCGCGAACCGCTACTATCACGAGGACGACGACTCCGTGCTGCCGCGTTCGATCGCGACCAAGCACGCGTTCGAGAACGCGATGACGATGGACGTCGCGATGGGCGGATCCACGAACACCGTGCTGCACATTCTCGCGATGGCGCAGTCGGCCGACGTGGACTTCACGCTGGACGACATCGAGCGTATCTCGCACACCGTGCCGTGCATTTGCAAGGCGTCCCCGTCTGGCAAGTGGGAGATCTCCGACGTGCATCGCGCGGGCGGCATCACCGGCATCCTCGGCGAGCTGGACCGCGCCGGCAAGCTGCACCGCGACGTGCATTCGGTCGACTACCCGTCGCTCGAAGCCAAACTGGACGATTGGGACATCATGCGCCCGACCTGCACCGAAGAGGCCAAGACCATGTATCACGCGGCACCGGGCCACATCGTGTCTCCGGAACCGTGGACGCACGAGACGCTGTTCGACTCGCTCGACACCGACCGCGTGAACGGCGCGATCCACGACATCGATCACCCGGAGATCCACGAGGGCGGTCTGGCCGTGCTGCGCGGCAACCTCGCGCCCGACGGATGCGTGGTGAAGACCGCCGGCGTGCCGCAGGAGATCTGGAAGTTCCGTGGCCCGGCGCTGGTCGTCGAATCGCAGGAGCAGGCCATCGAGGTCATCCTGAACGACACGCTCAAGCCGGGCATGGCGCTGGTGATCCGTTACGAGGGCCCGAAGGGCGGCCCTGGCATGCAGGAGATGCTGTACCCGACCTCGTTCGTCAAGGGCAAGGGCATCGGCAAGCAGGTCGCCATGCTGACCGACGGCCGCTACTCCGGCGGTTCGTCCGGTCTGGCGATCGGCCATATCGCGCCTGAGGCCGCGAACAAGGGCCCGATCGCGCTCATCAAGAACGGCGACATCATCAACATCGATATCGAGAACCGTTCGGTGAACGTGGAGCTGACCGACGAGCAGCTGGCCGAGCGCCGTGCCGAGCTCGAGGCCGGCGACGGCTATGTGGCGCATCGCGACCGCAAGGTGAGCCAGGCGCTCAAGGCGTACGCCGCCTTCGCCCGCTCCGCCGACAAGGGCGCCACCCGCGATCCGGATCTGATCAACAAGCTCTCCGGTCTGGCCTGACGGATTCTCCGTCAATCATGAAGAAAGCCTCCGCAATCGCGGAGGCTTTCTTCGTATGCGGCGAACCTATTCGAGTTCCACCGCACCCGTGTAGAGCTGCGGAGCCGTCAAGCGGACAGTCCAGTGGACTGTCCGTAGGCGACGCCGAAGCGCGGCAGCGCTGAGGTATGTCGACAGTCGGCCGTCAGGCCGTCCGTATCGGCTATTACTCGAGTTCCACCGCACCCGTGTAAAGCTGGTAATACTCTCCTCGCTGCGCGATGAGCTCATCGTGCGAGCCGCGTTCGATGATGTTGCCGTGGTCGAGCACCATGATCACGTCGGAGTTGCGTACGGTGGACAGACGGTGTGCGATGACGAACACGGTACGGCCCTTCATGAGCGCATCCATGCCGGCCTGCACGACCTCCTCGGTGCGGGTGTCGATCGACGAGGTCGCCTCGTCGAGGATCAGGGCCGGCGGGTCGGCGACCGCGGCGCGCGCGATCGAGATGAGCTGGCGCTGGCCCTGCGACAGGCCCGAACCGTCGCCTTCGAGCACGGTCTGGTAGCCCTGCGGCAGCATGCGGATGAAGCCGTCCGCGTTCACGAGCTTCGCGGATTCGATGCATTCCTCGTCGGTGGCGTCGAGCCGGCCGTAGCGGATGTTGTCCATCACGGTGCCGGTGAACAGGTTCACGTCCTGCAACACGATGCCGAGCGAACGACGCAGATCGGGCTTCTTGATGCCGGCGACCGAAATGCCGTCGTAGAGGATCTGGCCTTCCTGGATGTCGTAGAACCGGTTGATGAGGTTGGTCACCGTGGTCTTGCCCGCGCCGGTCGCGCCGACGAGCGCGACCTTCTGGCCGGGCTTGGCGAACCAGGTGATGTCGTGCAAGACCGGCTTGTCGGGGTTGTAGCCGAAGGTCACGTTGGTGAAGCGCACGTCGCCCCTGAGCAGCGTGTAGCGGCCGTCCGGCGAGGTGATGGCCTGTTCCTTGGCCTTGACGGCGACTTCGCGGGCGGAACCGCGCAGCTTTTCGGCAGCCTTGAGCGAACGGGTACCGTCGTCGCCCTCCTCGCGCTTCCACGCCCAGTGGCCGGTCTCATGATCGACCTCGCGCATAGTGCGGCCGTCCTCGCCCAGCTCGACGTTCACGAGCGTCACGGTGCCGTTGTCGGCCTCGACCGGCTCGTCCATGAGCGCGAAGATGCGGGAGGCGCCGGCGAGCGCCATCATCACCATGTTGAGCTGCATGGAGACCTGGCCGAGCGGGTTGATGAACGAGCGCGACAGGGTGAGCAGGGAGATGAGGGTGCCGAGCGTGAGCGTGCCGAAGCCCGACAGGCCGACGTTGCCGACCCCGCCGAGGGCCATCGCGCCGCCGACGATGGCGAGCAGGATGTAGAGCATGTAGCCCATGTTGCCGACGATCGGCATGGTGACGTTGCCCCACGTGTTCGCCTCGGCGGCCGCCTCGAACAGTTCCTCGTTCTTCTCGTCAAAGGTCTTCTGCGTGGCGTCCTCGTGGTTGAAGACCTTGATGACCTTCTGTCCGTTGACGGATTCCTCGACGAACGCGTTCACGTCGCCGAGCCACTGCTGCTGCTTAACAAAGTAGCGGCCGGCGCGGGAGACGACCTTGCGGATGATGAAGAAGAGCAGCACGGTGAACAGCAGCACGAACACGGTGATCGGGATGGACAGCCACAGCATGGAGATGATGGCGGCGATCGCGGAGATCATCGAGGCGAACATCTGCGGGAACGACTGGCTGATGGCCTGGCGCAGCGTGTCGGTGTCGTTCGTGTAGCGGCTCATGATGTCGCCGTGCTCGTTGGTGTCGAAGTAGCGGATCGGCAGGTACTGCTGGTGGGCGAACATGTCGTCGCGGATCTTCTTGAGCGTGCCCTGTTCGACGGTGACGATGAGCCACTGCCACAGCCAGCTCGCCACGATGCCGACGACATACAGGCATCCCATGAGCGTCACGGCCCTCAGCAGCGGCCCCCAGTCGGGGTTCTCGGCTCCCACCATCGGCAGGATATATGTGTCGATGAGCGACTGGAGGAACAGCGCCGAGCCGGCCTGTGCGGCCGCGCCGACGAGGATGCAGATCACGATGGCGACCACACGCCACCGGTATGCCATGATGTATCCGAAGATGCGCTTGGTGGTGCCGGGGGCCGGTTTGCCCATGCCCGGCTTGCGATTGTTGAAGTTCTGCTTCTTATCGCTCATCGTGCCTCTCCTTCCTGTGCGGCTTCGCGCACCGCGGCGGCTTCGCGGGCGGCCTCCGCGTCAAGCGCGGCCTGGCCTTCGGCGGTGTTCTTGGTCTGGGATTCGTAGATGGACCGGTATTCGTCGCAGGTCTTGAGCAGTTCGTCGTGCGTGCCGCGGGCCATGATGCGGCCGTTGTCCATGACGAGGATCATGTCGGATTCCTGCACGGAGGCGACGCGTTGGGCGATGATGATCTTGGTCGTGTCCGGGATCTCGTTGTGGAACGCGGCGCGGATCAGCTTGTCGGTCTTGGTGTCGACGGCAGAGGTCGAGTCGTCGAGGATCAGGATCTTCGGCTTCTTGAGCAGCGCTCGCGCGATGCACAGGCGCTGGCGCTGGCCGCCGGAGACGTTGGTGCCGCCCTGTTCGATGTACGTGTCGTACTTGTCGGGGAATTCCTGGATGAAGCCGTCGGCCTGCGCGAGCTGGCAGGCGTGGCGGATCTCCTCGTCGGTGGCGTCCGGGTTGCCCCAACGCAGGTTTTCGGCGATGGTGCCGGAGAACAGCACGTTCTTCTGCAATACCATCGCGACCTGGTCGCGCAGGACCTCGAGATCGTAGTCGCGCACGTCCACGCCGCCGACCTTGAGCGAGCCGGCGCTCACGTCGTACAGTCTCGGGATCAGCTGCACGAGCGACGACTTGGACGAGCCGGTGCCGCCGACGATGCCGACGGTCATGCCGGAGCGGATGCCGAGGTCGATGTCGTCGAGCACCGGCTTTTCGGAGGTGCCGGAGTAGCGGAACGTGACGTGGTCGAAGCTGATCGAGCCGTCGGCCACGGTCGTGATCGGCTTGGACGGGTTCGTCACGGTGCTTTCCTCCTGCAGCACCTGGCAGATGCGTTCGGCGGACGCCTGGGAGATGATGATCATGACGAAGATCATCGACAGCATCATCATGGCCATGAGGATCTGCATCGCGTAGGTCACCAGCGCGGTCAGGTCGCCGGTGGTCAGACCGAGTGCGGCGTTGTTGCCGGAGGCGACGATCTGCTGCGCGCCCATCCACGAGATGAGGATCATCGACGCGTAGATGCAGAACATCATGATCGGGCTGTTGAAGCTCATGATGCGCTCGGCCTTGGTGAAGTCCTTGAAGATGCGCTGCGAGATGCGGTCGAACTTGGAAATCTCATGGGATTCGCGGTTGTAGGACTTGACGACGCGGATGCCCTGCAGGTTCTCGTCGACGACGTTGTTCAACGCGTCGTACGTGTGGAACACGCGCTCGAACACCGGGTGCACGAGCACGGCAAGGCCGCACAGGCCCAGGCCGAGGATCGGCACGCAGGCAAGGAACACCAGCGAGATCGACGGCGAGATGCGGAACGAGAAGATCCATGCGACGACGACCATGATCGGGGCGCGCACGCCCATGCGGATCATCATGCCGTAGGCGTTCTGCAGGTTGGTCACATCAGTGGTCAGGCGGGTGATGATCGAGCCGGTGGAGAACCGGTCGATGTTGGTGAAGCTGAACGCCTGCACCTTCTCGAACTGGTCGCGTCGCAGGTTCTTCGCGAAGCCGGCGGCGGCGATGGCCGCGAACTTGCCGGCGAGGAATCCGCAGGACAGCGAGACGAGCGAGCAGACGAGCAGGATCAGGCCGAACTTGACGATGGCGGGCATGCTGCCGCCGGTGATGCCCTGATCGATGAGCGAGGCCATGACCGTGGGGATCACGATTTCCAGAATGCTTTCGATGAACACGAACAGCGGCGCGAGCAGGCTCTCCTTCTTATACTCGCGCATCGATCCGGCCAGTGTGCGGATGATGTGCTTCGGCCGGTCCGGTTCGACGGCCTTGCGCGACCGTTCGATGGCCGCTTCGGTTGCGGCTGCGTTATCGCTCATTTGCTTTCCTCCTTCATATCGTCGTCGTTTTCGGGTTCCTCGTCCGGCGCAAGCGCCGCATGCGCACGGGAATCCGCATGTTGTTCAAACTCGTGTTGCGCCTCGTTGATGTTCTGCCGCATGCGGCGGATGCATTGGCGCAGTGTCTCCCGCTCCAAGGGACTCAGCCCTTCGACCAGCAGTCGTTCCGTCCGTTCGGCGTTCGCCTTCAGATCGGCGACGATGTCATCGGCCTTGGCGGTGAGCACGATGCGTTTGAGCCGTGCGTCATGCGGTACCGGTTCGCGTATGATGAGCCCCTTCTTCTCCATCAGGGCAAGTACGCGAGACGCGGTGGAACGGGTGATGCAGAATTTCTGCTCGATGGTGTGCTGGTAGATGTCCTTGTCGCGATTACGGGCGAGGAACACGATGATATGCGCGTTACCCCCGGTCGCCACACGCGCCGATTCCGGCATGCTTTCGCCCAGATAGCGATCCACTGCCTTGCTCAGCGAACGCATTTCGATGCTGAGGACATGCTGATCCATATTCCTCCCATCATGATGTTGTACCTGCAACAGTCCCATATGAAACTGTTGTATATGCAACATCAAAGACTAATGCGCCCCTCATACAACAGTTGCACATACAACAATCGGCGTGTCGCACGTCACTGCAACACACGCGAGAGCGGGAAACACCCCGACACGGACGACGGCGAGCACCCGATCGTCCCCGAACACCTGCGGATCGGCCACCCCGTGCCCGCACGCATTGCCGCATGCGGGCACGCGCCCCTATCCGAATCTCGCCGCAGCGGGCGTCACGAGACGATGAACGAGATCGACTTGAGATCCTCGCGGCGAGACGAATGGCCGATGAGCAGTTCGAACTCGCCGGGTTCGACGATGCGGCGCGCGTCCGGGTCGACGATCGCGCAGTCGGCGACGGGGATGTCGAACGTGACGGTCGCGCTTTCGCCGGGCTCCAGGGTCACGCGGCGGAACGCCTTGAGCTCGCGGTCGGTCCAGCTGTAGGAGGTGACGACGTCGCTGACGTACGCCTGCACGACTTCGGTGCCGGTCCGGTCGCCGATGTTCGTCAGCGTGATCGAGGCATGCACGGTGTCGTCTACCGCGAATGTGCCGTCGCCGTGCGAAGCACCGCCGGTGATCGCCGGATCGCCGTACTCGAAGGTCGAATAACCGAGCCCCTCGCCGAACGCGAACGCCGGATCCTGCGTGAGGTCGGCGTACCGGTCGCCGTGCTGGCCGCGGATCTGGTTGTAGTAGACCGGTAGCTGGCCGGCGTGACGCGGGAACGTGATCGGCAGACGTCCGGACGGGTTGATCCGGCCAAAAATGATTTCGGCGATGGCACGCCCGCCCTCCATGCCCGGGCTGGGCGCCCACAGGATCGAACCGACGCCGGCTGCCGGATCGTTGCAGCGCTTGGCGAACACGTCGTTCGCACCGACAATGCTCGCGGGCAGGATCTGCGGCTTGGAGCTGATGAGCACGGTGACCATCGGCTTGCCGGTTTCACGGGAGACGGCCGCGAGCGCGTCGAGCAGTGCGTTCTGCCCGCCGAGCAGATCGAGCGTGGCGGTCGAACAGCTTTCGCCGATCAGCTGCACCACGTCGCCGACCACGGCGACGATCACGTCGGATTGACGCGCATTGTCCACGGCTTCGTCGATCAGATCCTGGTCGACGGCCGCATTGACGGCGACCTTCGGCCGCGGCTGGCCGTCTGGGAAGAACTTGCCGGCCGGGTCGTCGACAAGGTCGACGACGTTCGCGCCGCGCGAATACACGACATCGCAGGAATCGCCGGCGAGTTCGCGGATGCCGTCGAGCACGGTGGCGATCATGTCGCGCGGCTGGCCGTCGGGCATCCAGTTGACCTGGCCGGAGCTGCCGGCCCAGTCGCCGAGCTGCGTCTGCGCATCGTCGGCGAGCGGACCGACGACGGCGATGCGGCGCACCGCGTCGGCAGCGAACGGCAGCGTACCGTCGTTGCGCAGCAATACGACGGATTCCCGGGCGATTTCCAGATTGAGACGCTGATGTTCGTCCGACCCGATGACGGATGCGATGCGAGCCTTGTCGGGCAGGCGCGGGTCCTCGAACAGGCCGAGGCGGAACTTGACCGAGAGGATGCGGCTCACGGCGGCGTCGATGAGTGATTCGTCGAGCAGGCCAGTGCGCACGGCCTCGATCGCGCCCTCGTAGAACTGCGGCGTGGTCATGATAAGGTCGTTGCCGGCCCTGACCGCGTCGGCGGCGGCACGCACATAGTCTGGCTTGATCCTCTGCTCCCATACGGAACGGCCGACGTTGTCCCAGTCGGTGATGAGCATGCCACGGTAGTCCCATGCCCCACGCAGCTTGTCGGTGAGCAGCCACTTGTTGAACGTGACCGGCACACCATCGATCGACTCGTAGCCGAGCATGAACGTGCCGCAGCCTTCCTTCGCGACGCGCTCGAACGGCGGCAGGAACCAGGACTCGAGCTTGCGGTGGCTCAGATCGGCCTCGGACGCGTCACGCCCGCCCTGCGTCTCGGAGTAACCGGCGAAATGCTTGGCGCAGGCGAGGATCGCATCCTTGGGCAGCGGTTCGCCGGCCTTGGCGCCGCCCTGATAGCCGCGCACGATCGCGGACGCCAGTTCGCCGATCAGATACGGATCCTCGCCGAACGTCTCCCCCACGCGTCCCCAGCGGGTATCGCGAGCGATGCACAGCACCGGGGAGAACGTCCAATGTACGCCGGTGCAGGAGACCTCCTCGGCAGTGGCGCGGCCCACGGCCTCGATCTTGTCGGCGTCCCAGCTGGCGGCCATGCCGAGCTGTTCGGGGAAGATGCTCGCGCCCGGCCAGAACGAGTATCCGTGGATGCAGTCGTCGCCGATGACCAGCGGAATGCCCAGGCGCGTCTTCGTGTTCACCAGTTCGACCGCGCGGGGCAGGCCCTCCGGGCTGGTGTGCAGAATCGAACCGACGTGCTTGTTGACGATCAGGTCCTCGAGGTCGGCGCTGCGGGCGTCGAGCTGCATCATCTGGCCGACCTTTTCCTCCAGCGTCATGCGGGAGAGCAGGTCAGCGACGCGTTCGTCATCCGTCAGGCTCGGATCGCGATATGGCAAGGTTGATGCGGTTATGGCCATGGCGTTTTCTCTTTCTTCGGTGAAATCAAACGACAATTTATAGTTACCAATTGGTAGTTTAATATGAAGGTGCGCACGACACGCACATGCGCACAGGTAATTCGCATGAAAACGCCGTATGGCCAGACATCGAAATCAGCTCACGCCATGGCTAAACCAACCGTCAGCAATACCCTTTCCACACCTCTGCCGGGAACAGCAGCGGCTCGAGATCGGCCCACTCCTCGTTGAGATCGATAGCCGGCTCGCGCAGCCATCGCAGCTGCACGCCGTCCATCGTCTCCATCGCGCGCCGGACGACCGGGCGCATATGCTCGTCCCATGAGCCGATCCGCGGCGGAATACGCCAGTCGAACGCGGAATAGTATTCCCACATCCCATCCGCACGCCCCGCGAACTCGGCGTGCAACGGATGATCGGGGTTGAACGATTCGACCTGCAGCACGGAGAACAGCTGCACCAGCATGCGTCGGCCGGAGTTGTACCGCACCAGGAACCGCAGGTAGGCGGGGAACCGCAGATCGTCGGGCGCACTGCCCGGCAGGCCCGACTCCATGAATTCCTCGACGTTGCCGGTGGCGTTGTAGTTGTCGCGGTACACCATCGCCAGCAGGTTGTCCTTGCTGCCGATGTACCGCAGCACGCCCTGCTTGGTCACGCCGACCTCGTCGGCCACGTCCTGCAGGGAGATGCCATTGTACCCGCGTTCGGAGATCAGCCGTACGGCCGCGTCGAGGATTTCACGCCGCCGCTCATCGGGCGATTTGCGCACACGCCGGCCCTCATGCACCGCGGCGTTCACCGTACACCGTCCCTGATCATGCGGTTGATCCGCCCCTCGAGCTGCGCGGCCTTGGCCATCGCCTCGGCGACGTCAAGCGGCCGATTCTCGTCGTAGTACTCGAGGTACGGCACGATGGAGCGCCGGAACGTCGCCGCATCGCAGATGGTCATCTGGTTCTCGTCGCCGTCGAACTGCGCCTTCCATTGCAGCCACGAACCGTCGGTGAACGGCATCACCGTGTCCGTGCGCTCCTCCACGAGGGCGAACGTCTTCGGCACGCGAATCATCTCGCTGTCGGTCAACTGGCCGGATTCGATCATCTCCTGCGCCCGCAGCGTGTCGCACGTGTACCAGTACCGCAGTTCACCGGTATCGGGATTCTGGTCGGTGACGAGTTTCGGCGCCAGCAGTCCCCGACGCTCGATCGACAGACTGTCGGCCGCCGACCATTCCAGTTCGTTCGCGATCGGATCGTAGACGCGGGAGCGGTACGGGTCACCCTCCCATGAATTGTCGTACCGGCTTTCCTGCAGATACATGAGTTCGTCGTCCAGCCAGCTGAAATACATGACGCGCATCCGCCAATGGCACAGTTCCAGGCCGTCCAGCCACCGCTGCACGTCGGCGAGAGTCGTGGTCTCGTCCATGTGCAGCGAGTCGTATGAGCCGGAGTGGACGCGAGACTCCTCCAGTTTGGCAAACTCGTCGTCGACCCTGTCATCATCCGCCATCCGTTCCTCCGCGGGATCCTGAACCGTGTCACGATCCGCATCGTCACGCGCCGCGTCATTGCCCCGCCGGCGGGATTCCGCGCCGATCTCGCCGAAGCCGGGCACATGCTCGATGACCACACGCCTAATATCGTCCGGCGTCGAGGCGATGCGCATGGACGGGCACACCTTAAGATGATCGAGTTTGAGGCCAAGATTGATGATGTAGTGCCGCAGGCAGTACCGCGACGTATGGTCGTCCTTGCAGTCCGGATAGCTGCAGTACGCGAGAATGTAGTGCGTGGCGAGTTCCGAGCACCAACCGTCCTCCCAATCGCACGACGACGGCTCCTCACCGTCGAAGAAATCCGGCAGATCAGGCCCGGCCGGTTCGAGATCAGACATCTGTTCGACGTGTGGGTCGACCGCCAATGTCGTCAACGTCTCCATGGTTCGCTCCTTCGGTCATCATCCGGCATGCCACGCAGCATCCGTTATCATCATTCACCGGACAATCGTCGAAAACCGGCAACGCTTCCCCGCTCAATAGACATACAACCATACAACTGTCCGATGACGCAAACCCGCGGGCGGCCTATAATACCGGGTTGAAACCCGTATGAGCATATATCGAAAACGTAAGGAAACGAGACGACGGCTATGAAGAAGAGGATCCTCGCGGCGACGGTCGCCGTGTTGTCGACGTGCGGTCTGGCGTTCGGATTGCCGGCCGGCGCGATGGCGGATGGCTTGGATGTGACGATCGACGGACAGACCGACGTGTCTGGTACGCTGCCGGACAAGATCGACGACGCCCTGCAGCAGGTGAAGGACACGAACGACAAGATCAAGCAGGATATCGACGCGGCCAAGCAGCATGCGAACGATACGAAGGATCAGATCAAGCAGGATGCCGATACGGCCAAGCAGCATGCCGAGGATGTGCATGATCAGGCTCATCAGGACGCGGACGACCTGCGGCAGGATGCGGATCAGGCGTGGCAGAACGCGCAGCAGACCCATGACGACATCAAGGATGCGGCCGACGGCGCGAAGGATCGGCTGCAGGACACGCATGACACGTTGCATCAGGATGCGCAGGACGCGCAGACGCATCTCGATCAGACGCACGAGGATCTCAAGCAGGATCACGACCAACTCAAGCAAGATCATCTCGATCTCGTGAACACGCTCCAGCAGTGGCACGACAATCTGAGCAAGGTGATCGCCGACGCGACGAAGAACGTCGGCAACGGCACGAGCGGCTCGAGCTCCGTCAACGGTTCCACCACCAATGTCTCCGGCACCACGTCCGGCAACGGCTCCAAGACCAGCGGCACGGATTCGCAGTCCAACGGATCCGCCGGCACCGCAACGACCGGCAAGTCCACCACCCAGGCGACTGCCACGAAGTCCAACAACACCAACAGTACCGGCTCCGCTTCCCATGCGACGGCTTCCAACGAGACCCAGCAGCCCGGCACGCTCGCCTCGACCGGTGCCACGACCGTGATGATTCTGGTCGCGGTCGCCATCTTGACCACGCTGGCCTACGCCGTAAAGATCTTCGCGCAGTACCAGCGCGACACACATACGCACGGCGCTCACCGGGCCTAATTTGTTCTCGGCTCCCTCGGCCGAGGGAGCTGTCGGCAAAGCCGACTGAGGGAGCGTCAGACCCATCACGTTAAGTCCGACAAAGCATTAGTTGATCTTCCAGCACACGACGGTGGGGGCGTTTCCAAACGATACGGAAACGCCCCCACCGTCGTTTATATGGCGTGCGTCGACGATCGCGCGTCGCACTCGACGAACCACGTCAGCAACGGGATGGCGTAGAACGCGTATCCTTCGAACTGGACGTATAAGTAAGCCACGAGCACGAACCAGCAGATCACCGTCTTGGTCCACATGCGGCGAGCCGTGATGCGCCACGCCAGCAATCCCATGACCAGAGCCAACCCGACCAGACCGTATTCGGTCAGGAAGCTCGTGTAGGCACTCATCGTCCAGATGCTGTCGGCCGTCATACTTCTATACCATGCGACCGGGCTGGCGGTGTTCAGATGCAGCGACCCCAGCAACCGCACGGCGTCGCGGGCCCCGGCATGGGTGGCGTCGGCGATGCTACCGGCACCGTAGCCGGTCAGGATGTACAGCGGATGCCGCAACAGTCCGCAGATCGGCCCCAGCGACTGCCAGATGCGACCGTAGAACGAACCGTCGCCGTCCATGCCGTTCGCCGCGATGCTGTTGAGACGGCTGTTCAACGCGATGCTGACCGCGCCGAGCAGCATGGTGCCGGCCAATGCCGCGATGCCGCGGTTGCGCTGGGAGCGTTGCCGCCAATGCACGCGTTCGACGATCACGACAATCAGGGCGACCAACGAATCGAGAATGATGCGCACGCCGGCCCCCATCACCACCGATCCGGCCGCGAACACGACGATCAGGTCGCGCAGACGCTTGCGATAGATGGAGTCGCGCGAACGTATCACCCACAGCAGCGGTAAAAGTACACCGAACAGGTGCATGCCAATGTAGCTGGGTTCGGCGAACAGGAACTGCGGGCGTCCGCCGCCCCAATGGGAGGTGCTGGTGATGTATTCGCGGGCCATGAGATGCGTGAAGTACGACTTCACCGAGCCGAGGTGCAGCCTGATGCCCAGCCATTGCACCACGCCCACCGCGAACGCGAACCAGTACGCCGCGATGAGCGCACGCAGCAGGCCCTGCCACGGCAACCGTTTGCAACGCAGGGCGATGTCCAGCGAGGCGAGACAGGCCAGCGCGCAGACCACCGCCATGAGACTCGTCAACGCGGGAACAGGATGGAACGCGAATGTCGCCCATCCGGGCGCCGACAGCACGACCAGCACGGCCGGCAGCAGCATCCATTCGCGGAACCGGCGGTATACGCGCGGCAGGTCGCGCCAGTTCGCGACCGCGTAGGCGAGGAACAGCCATGGCGAGATCGGCGTCCAGAACGGCGCGTACGGCCCGACCACCGTGCCGTCCACCGGCAGCATGATCACGGCCAGGTAGAGCAGCAGGTCGCTGCGGTCGGACATCGGAAACAGCCACGTCAGCGCACGCGCGTCGCGCCGCATCATCATAGGTTCAGTCACATCAGTCATCGCCCCGATGCTAACGCACCCACGTAACGAACGCACCGTTCAACGAACATCCCTCAAATTGACAACGCTTGCAAAAATGGGTTACCATTGAGTGCAAGAGTAAGCAAAGACGCTGAAGAGAGCGTTCCTCTCCACAGCACCGGAATGAACCGGAGCCACAAGCCCACCGGAACAGCAAGGTATTGCCCTCGACATAACCCAATAGTGCAAACGTTGTCGAAGAATAGCCGCCAACATACTGCAAACGCGGTGAAATCGGCAGTAAACAGCGATTTTCGTCGAACAAAACACATGGGAACGTGTGCATAGTTCAACGTCAGTTCGCGCGTTTGTGAGACCACAGAAGCAAAGGAGCAGCATGTATACCGGCTATCCATCGGATTCGGAAGGCGGCGCGCGTTCGCAAGAACCGCGCCATGCCCGCCGCAAATCCCCGTTTGCAAAGGTTGGCAAGAAAGCGGTCGCATGGCTCGCCGCCGCAGCCACGTTGCTCGGCGGCGTATCCGTCGCCACCATGTCGGCCACAGCCGACGAAGGCGTGACCGACAGCTACGCCAACACCCGCGGCAACGCCACGTTCGAGGCCGCCCGCGAGAAGTACGGCCTGAC
The DNA here is from genome assembly GCF_019331715.1 of Bifidobacterium simiiventris. GTDB lineage: Bacteria > Actinomycetota > Actinomycetes > Actinomycetales > Bifidobacteriaceae > Bifidobacterium > Bifidobacterium simiiventris. The sequence continues at coordinate 3,897 of NZ_JAHBBG010000002.1, read as the reverse complement.
CGAATCAATGGATTCCGGCGCCATCCTGCACGCCTGGATGTGGTCGTTCAACACCATCAAGGAGAACATGGCCGCCATCGCCGAGGCCGGCTACACCTCCGTGCAGACCGAACCGATGAGCCACATCAAGGTCAACACCGCCAACGGCAAGAAGTTCACCGAGAACTGGTACTACGTCTACCAGCCCACGAACACGAAGATCGGCAACTTCGTCGTCGGCACCGAGGACGATCTCAAGGCGCTCACCGCCGAGGCGCACAAGTACGGCGTGCGCATCATCGTCGACGTGGTCGCCAACCACTTCACCTCCGACTGGAACGCCATCGACTCCGACTGGAAGGACACCAGCCTCTTCCACAAGCGCACCAACTGCTCCGGCGCGAACGGCGACAACATCAACTATTCCAACCGCTGGCAGGTCACCCAGTGCCACCTGCTCGGCCTGTGGGACATCAACACGCAGAACCAGACCGCCGCGAACAAGATGAAGGACTTCCTCGTGCAGGCCGTCTCGGACGGCGTGGATGGCTTCCGCTTCGATGCGGCCAAGCACGTCGAGCTGCCGGACGAGCTGGGCGAGCACTCGATCTACTGGGACACGATCCTGCAGAACGGCGCGCAGTACCAGTACGGCGAAGTGCTGCAGGGTGATTCCAGCCTCAACTACAAGGGCTACGCCGACCTGTTCACCAAGTACTCGTCGGACGGCGGCGGCAACACCGCGTCCAGCTACGGCCAGACCGTGCGCGCCGCGATCAAGAACGGCAACCTGAGCGCCGGCACGCTCAACAACCTGTCGAACGGCGGTGCGAAGAACGACCAGCTCGTCACGTGGGTCGAATCGCACGACAACTACGCGAACGGCGACAAGGAATCCACGTACCTCAACGACTACCAGCTGAAGATGGGCTGGGCGCTCGTCGCCTCCCGTCAGGCCGGCGCGCCGCTGTACTTCAACCGTCCGGTCGGATCCGGCGGCTCGAACCCGCAGTTCGCGGAGAAGAGCCAGCTCGGCGACGCCGGCGACGACATGTGGAAGGACAAGTCCGTCGTGGCGGTCAACCACTTCCGCAACGCGATGGACGGCGAGGCCGAGTACCTGCGCAACTGCAGCGGCCAGAACTCCTGCCTCATGGTCGAGCGTTACGTCTCCGACGGCAACCATGCCAACGACGGCGTCGTGGTCGCCAACATGGGCGGCGACACAAGCCTGGTCGGTTCGGCCACCACGCTGGACGACGGCACGTACAAGGACCAGGTCAACGGCGGCACCATCACCGTCGCGGGCGGCAAGATCACCGAAGGCACCGCCAAGGGCAACGCCGTGAGCGTCTACTACGATGCCGAAGGCAGCACCGCGAAGGTCGCCTCCGTCTCCGCCACCGCATCCAAGTCGTTCAGCACCGACTCCACCACCGTCACGCTGTACGCGAAGAACGTGAAGGACGCCAAGTACACCACCTCCGAAGGCAAGTCCGGCTCGTTCAAGGACGGCGACACCATCGAAGTCGGCGGCTCCCTGAAGATCGGCGAGAAGGTCACCGTGACCGTTACCGCCACCAACGCGGAGACCGGAGAGACGCTCAAGAACACGTACACGTACACGAAGACCGAGGTCGAAGCGCAAAATCTCGCCGCCCAGTACCAGACGAAGACGAACGCCACGAAGAAGACCATCACGGTCGACGGCGACACGAACGACTGGGACAGCTCGATGATCATCGCGCAGGGCGCCGCGAACGACGATCCGCGCGTGTACCGTCCGAACTCGATGTACGAGGTCCCGATCGATCTGTACACGCTGTACGGCACGTACGACGACGACAACCTGTACCTGATGTGGGAGATGACCAACGTGCAGGACGTGGTCGCACCCAACGACAACTACCCGCTCACGCAGGGCACGCTGTTTAACAACATGAACGTCCCGTTCTTCTTCGCGTTCGACACCGGCGACAGCTCCACGCGCATCGGCAAGAGCGCGCAGCTCAACACCGGCGGCACGCTGTGGGATTCCGGCATCACCTGGCAGAACAAGCTCAACAAGGTGCTCGCGATCTCCACGAACGGCGCGAACGGCCCGTGGATCTACGGCGGCGACAGCGACGGCCTGAACGCGAACGCGCAGTACGGCCCGGCGGCCAACGCGAAGACCGAGACCGAGAAGTCCGGCATCGTGTTCAAGTACGGCACCGGTATTCTGAGCTCGCAGGTCAACGGCATCGACGGCGCGTACGGCACCAACAACGGCCGCGTGCCCGGCGACATGAAGGCCGACGGCAAGGCGAACTGGGTCAACTTCAACGAGAAGGGCCACAACTCGTCCACGATGGACTTCCACTATGAGATGTCCATCCCGCTGAGCGAACTCGGTACCGACGCGGCGAAGATCGCGAAGAGCGGTCTCGGCGTGCAGCTGGTCGCCACGATGGGCAAGTCCGGCATGGATGCGCTCCCGTACGATCTCGCGGTCAACGACAACGCCGATCTGGACGATTCGGCCGGCTCGCAGGAGAACAACAGCTTCGAGAAGTCCGATCAGGACAACTTCACCGTGAACTTCGCACGCATCGGCGGTTCGGATTCCTCCGACGGCGGTTCCGGCGAGGACACGACCGTGAAGGTCGAGTCCGTGGCGATCTCCGGCGACGGCGTGAAGTCCGGCAAGCTGACGGCCGATCTGGCCGCCGGCAAGACCTCCGCACAGCTGACCGCTACCGTCAAGCCTGACAATGCGACCAACAAGAAGGTCACGTGGAAGTCGTCCGATACTTCGGTCGCGACCGTTGACAAGAACGGCCTCGTGACGTTCGTGAAGAAGGGCACCGCGACGATTACGGCGACCGCGGGCGGCAAGTCCGCGACCGTTGCCATGACCGTGACCGGTGAGAAGCCCGTGGCGAACAACACGACCGTGTTCTACCCGAGCACCGGTTTCGGCGCGAACTCCACCTACCTGCACTACCGTGTCGGTTCCGGCACCTGGACCACCGTTCCGGGCGTGAAGATGACCGCGGCCTGCGACGGTTGGGTCTCCTACACGATCAAGGACGTGAAGGAGCAGCAGGTCGAGTTCGTGGTGACCAACGGCTCCGGCCAGTGGGACAACAACGGCGGCCAGAACTACAAGGCGTCCGGCGCGACCATCGTGCTCAAGAACGGCCAGCTCGGCTCCGTAAGCCCGTGTGTGGCTTCTGTCGAGAAGATCACGATTTCGGGTGACGGTGTGAAGAATGGCAAGCTGTCCTTGCAGGTCGGCAAGTCGGCCATTCTGAAGGCCACCGTCACGCCCGCGTCCGCGCAGGACACGGCCCGCGTCTCCTGGTCCTCCTCTGACTCGTCCATCGCGACGGTGATGGGCACGGGCGAGGTGACCGCCAAGTCCACCGGCACCGTCACCATCACCGCCGAATCCGGCAACGTGAAGGCCACGGTCAAGCTCACCGTCACCAAGCCCGCGACCAAGCAGCCGATGACGGTGTACTACAAGCCGGCCGCATCGTGGGACGGGGCAAAGATGTACTACCGCATCGGCGACACGGTCAAATACGTCAGCCTGTCAGCCTCATGCGACGGTTGGTACACCTACAAGATCGAGGACACCGGCGGAACGAAGGTAAAGCTCGTATTCACCGACGGGCCGAACAAGCACACCGACAACAACGGCAGCACCAACGGACAATCCAACGGCTACTGGGGCAGCGGAAAGATTCTTGCAGTCACGAACGGCAAGACATCCTCGACGGCCCCTGAATGTTCAGCTCCCGCTGCCAAGCAGCCGATGACGGTGTACTACAAGCCGGCCGCATCGTGGGACGGGGCAAAGATGTACTACCGCATCGGCGACACGGTCAAATACGTCAGCCTGTCAGCCTCATGCGACGGTTGGTACACCTA